>NZ_WHVL01000010.1 GCF_020622355.1 Vreelandella malpeensis
TGACAACGAATGAAAGAACCGGATACGCGCCGAGAACGCTCGGCAGAGACGCCACAGAACACGCCCAGCATGATGTACATTGACAGTTACGCCTGACGACCATAGCCTGCGTGAACCACCCGATCCCTTGCCGAACTCGGAAGTGAAACCGCAACGCGCCGATGGTAGTGTGGGGTCTCCCCATGCGAGAGTAGGTCATCGTCAGGCACCTATCCGAAAAATCCCCCGTCTCCTCGAGGCGGGGGATTTTTTTCGTGCATGCGAAATTGCGTCGAGCGATGCAGTGCCCGGCGTGCGGCCTTGGCGACTTTTATGCCAGAATGCGTTTCTCAAGGAGGATTGCCATGACCCAAATGCGCTGGGAGCAGCTGCTCTCGCCCCGCCGGCTGCACGACAAACGCTCGTCGAGCAATCGCGAGATCGGCCGCACCCCGTTTCACAAGGACCACGACCGCATCGTCTTCTCGGGCTCGTTTCGCCGCCTGGGGCGCAAGACCCAGGTGCACCCGCTGACCGAGAACGACCATATCCACACTCGCCTGACCCATTCGCTGGAAGTCGGCTGTGTGGGACGGTCGCTGGGCATGATCGTGGGAGAGCTGCTGAGCGATCACCTGCCCGAGTGGATCACCCCGGCGGATCTGGGCGTGATCGTGCAGACCGCCTGCCTGGGTCACGATATCGGCAACCCGCCTTTCGGCCACGCTGGCGAGTACGCCATTCGCGACTGGTTTCGCCGCGCCCAGGGCAGCGGGCTGCTCGACGGGATGACCGATGCCGAGCGCGAAGACCTGCTCACGTTCGAGGGCAACGCCCAAGGCTTTCGTGTCATTACCCAGATCGAGTACAACCAGTTCAACGGCGGCATGCGCCTTTCCGCGGCCGCGCTCGGTACGCTTTTGAAATACCCGTGGACGGTGCGCTATGGCGGGCGCATGGGCAAGTTCGGCTGCTACCAGTCCGAACAGCCCCTGCTCGAAGAAGTGGCCGAGGCAGTGGGGCTGCTGCCCCAGGGCGAGCAGCGCTGGTGTCGTCACCCGCTGGCCTGGCTGGTCGAAGCCGCCGACGATATTTGCTACGCGTTGCTCGACCTGGAAGACGGGCTGGAAATGGGCATCCTGCGCTATGAAGAGGTGGTGGAAATCCTGCGCCAGATTGCCGGTGAGTTCCCGCCTGAGTACCAGGCAATGCTCGAGCGCAACGTCTCCCAACGCCGACGTATTGCACTATTGCGCGGTGCGGCTATGGAGCGGGCGGTCAACGAGGTGGGCAGCGTCTTCGTGCAGAACGAGCAGGCGCTGTTGAGCGGCACGCTTTCCGACGACCTGCTGGAGCTTTGCCATCCGGATCTCGGTTGGGGAGTGCAGGCAGCCAAGCAGCTCGCCCGCGAACGCATCTTCCAGAACGAGCGCAAGGCGAAGCTCGAGATCGGCGCCTACACCACGCTCGGCATTCTGCTCGAGGCGTTCATCGGTGCCGCTCACGAGCTGCACCATACCGGGCAGAGCTCCTTCAAGCACCAGCGGGTGCTGGCATTGATCGGCGAGAACACGCCGCTACCTTCCTGGACGCTCTACGACAGCTACCGGCGCATGCTCGATTTCATCGGCGGGATGACCGACCACTACGCGGTGGATCTGGCCCAGGAGATGGGCGGGCGACTGCGCGGCGACTAGCTCACACCGAGGGCTTGCTCAGGTGAGCAAGCTCCATCTGCCGTGAACGCTCCAGCAGCACGTGGATCACCTTGCCGTGGATGGCGTCGCTGAGTGGCCCTGGCGTCAGCTCGCTCAACTGGCGCGACAGCTGTTCGCCGCTGACCACCAGTACGTCCGGTGAAGCCTCGGAGGTATCCACTTCCCAGCCGGGCAGCACCAGCACGCCCTTTACCTTGACAGGCACGCCGCAGCGCCGCTCCAGCCACTGGCTCAGCCAGCTCACGCCCTGGCGGGTCTTGTGCAGAGGGCGGCGCTCCTGCCAGTGAGGAAAGCGCAGCCGCTCACGCTCGACCATCACGCGGTTGAGCTCCTTGCCTTCGGTGTTGATGGCAAGCGTTCGAGCGCGGGTTTCCACCACGAAGACGCCGTGGGGCGTGACCACCACATGGTCGATGGTGAAACTGTCGGTCGGCACGTCGTGAAACACGTAATAGGGGTGCGCTTCGGGGCGAATCAGCCGCTCGAGCTCCTGGCCCACAGCCAGCTCGCAGGCAAGGCCCAGCTTGAGCCGGCGGATGCGCTGGTAGTCGCGAATCAGCAGCAGCGAGAACGTCACCACCAGCAGCGTGCTGAGAAGGCCATACAATGCCCACTCCATCCACTCCTGGTGTACCACGAAGAGCATGCGGCCCATACCGTAGACCAGTGGGGCGAGGCTTATGATCGGCCCCAGCGCGCCGTTGAGAAACAGATTGGAAAAGGCCTGATCGAGTCGTTGGCGAAGCGCTTGGCCGGGCTCGCGCAGCGGCGCGTCGAAGGGGGACTTGACGCGCGCGTCATGAAGGCTGCGAAGCGCCAGAACGATACCGGCCATTGCCGCCATCGGAAACAGGAAAATCAGCGGTAGCAAGTATTCCAGCCAAACCATTGCAGTGCCTTACTGGTAAGCAGAGTCGCTCTGCGGTTGTTGTCCGGCGCGCGTTCAGCCTCCCGCCAGCTTGACCTTGTAGCCCATCGCCTCAAGCGCCGCCTTCAGCGTATCACGATGATCCCCCTGAATCTCGATGACAGCGTCCTTCACCGCGCCGCCGGTACCACAGCGTTTCTTGAGCTCCTTGGCCAGCGCCGTGAGTTCCTTCACGGGAAGTGCAATACCGCTGAGAGTGGTCACGCCCTTGCCCTTGCGCCCGCTGGTCTCGCGTCGAATGCGCACGATGCCGTCGAGGGCGGCCAGGCGCGCCTGCTCGCTGTCGTCCTCGCAGCGGCACTGGTCGATAGGCTCGCGGCATTCGGGGCAGATCTTGCCTTGGTCGGTGGAGTATACAAGACCACCCAGCTGGTCACGTAATGAAGCCATGGGATTTCTCTACTGGTTTACTTGCCAAACGAATAGGCCGGCATCGCCGCGCCTTCGTGTTCGCAGGCCAACTGCTCGATCACGTCGGCGACCTGGCGCATGCTGCGAATCTCGATGGCGCCGGCCGGGGTCGTCTCCCGCTCGGGAAAGCGGTTGAGATGAATCACCGTCATCCCGGCCTTGAGCGCCGCGCGCACGCCGACCAACGCATCGTCGATGGCGATGCACTCGTCGGCGCTATAGCCCATGATACTGGCTGCGTGCAGGTGAAGACAGGGTTCGGGCTTCCAGCAGTTGGCGGTATAGCCGCTGAAGAAGCGCTTGCCGAAATAGCCCGTCAGTCGGGTCGCCTTCAACGCCGCCTGGATCTTGCTCTCGGGACCGTTGGAAACCACGGCGCTGGGGAAATGGCGTAGCGTGTCGAGCGCGTCGCGCGCGCCGGGCAGCGTGGTGAGTTCCTGGGTCAGGCGCGTGGCGAGGGTTTCGCGCATGGTGCGCTCTGCGCGCGCCAGGGCCTCGCTATCCACCGGACCGAAGCGCGCCTGAAGCTCGGCGACGATGTTGCGAAAGCGGGCGCCACGAAATTCGCCCATGTAGTCGCGAGGTTCGAAGGGAAGACCCACGGCGTTCAAGGCCGTCGCCATCTCTTCGGCTAGAAGGGGTTCGCTGTCAACCAAAGTGCCATCACAATCGAACAACAAGAGTGGGAGCGGCATCGGTGATCCTTGCAGCGGCAGGCTGCCTGTGTTGAGAAAAGCCGACTAACGTCCTATTGAACGAGATTTTCGGGCCTTTGTGAACACTGTTTTATAATTTTTTTGCAACTAATGTCTGATACTGCCGCGTGCGAATACCGTCGTTACGTCGTCATGTTCGAAAAAAGAGTGTCAAAATCGCCACATGCGTTCATACCCGGCATGGCATGCCGCGTCAGCGTGAAAGTCGCCGCGAGTTGGCGCGGCTGCGACGGTGGTAAGGCGAGAGCGCCTGCTGGCTGGTGACCCACCAAGGCGCATAGCGACCGTTGAGCGCGCCGAAGAACGCCTTCTGCATCGCCAGGCTCGCTTCCACGCTCGCCTCGATCTTCTCGGTCACCATGCGCTGGTTCTCGAGCATCATCGAGGGGCTGAAGAACGGCTGCGTCTGCCATAGATGCTGACGCTGGGCGATCGTCGAAAGCGATGTGCTCCACAGCTCCAGCGCCATCATGCCGGCACTGTAGATGCCCATCATGGGCAGGAAGGGGGCTGTGAACGGCGAGGCTGAAGGCTTCATGGTGGCTACCTGCGGCTGGCTTGCGTGAAGGGAATAGGCATGAAGCCATACTACACCGATGCTGCGATGCAGCAAGATGCCGGTACGCTAGAGCAAATAAAAAAAGGCGGTTGAGGCCGCCTTTCATCGTTCAGCAGGGTAGAAGGCTTACTTGACCTTCGGGTCCAGCTCGCCGCGCGCGTAGCGCTCGTACATCGCGTCCAGACTGATCGGCTTGATCCGGCTTGCGTTGCCAGCGGTGCCGAAGGCCTCGTAGCGGGCGATGCACAGGTCGCGCATGGCCGTCACGGTCTCTTTCAGGAACTTGCGCGGATCGAACTCGGACGGGTTCTGAGCCATGAAGCGGCGCACCGCGCCGGTGGAGGCCAGACGCAGATCGGTGTCGATATTGACCTTGCGCACACCGTACTTGATACCCTCGACGATCTCCTCGACCGGTACGCCGTAGGTTTCCGGAATCTCGCCGCCGTACTGGTTGATCACCTCGAGCCACTCCTGGGGCACCGAGGAGGAGCCGTGCATGACCAGATGGGTGTCCGGAATGCGCGCGTGGATCTCCTTGATGCGCTGGATCGACAGCGTATCGCCGGTCGGCGGCTTGGTGAACTTGTAGGCGCCGTGGCTGGTGCCGATGGCGATGGCCAAGGCATCAACGTGGGTCGCCTTGACGAACTCGGCGGCCTCTTCCGGATCGGTGAGAAGCTGCTCCATGTCGAGCTTGCCCTCGGCGCCGATGCCGTCCTCTTCACCGGCCATGCCGGTTTCGAGGCTACCCAGGCAGCCAAGCTCGCCTTCGACGGAAACGCCACAGGCGTGAGCCATCTCGACCGTGCGACGCGTGACGTCGACGTTGTAGTCGTAGTCCATCGGCGTCTTGCCGTCTTCACCCAGCGAGCCGTCCATCATCACCGAGGAGAAACCGAGCTGGATCGAGCGCTGACAGACCGCGGGGCTCGTGCCGTGGTCCTGGTGCATGACCACCGGAATGTGTGGGAACTCCTCGACGGCCGCCAGGATCAGGTGGCGAAGAAACGGGGCGCCGGCGTACTTTCGCGCGCCTGCCGAGGCCTGGACGATCACCGGCGAGTCGGTCTTGTCCGCCGCTTCCATGATGGCGCGCATCTGTTCGAGGTTGTTGACGTTGAACGCCGGAATGCCATAGCCGCGTTCGGCGGCGTGGTCGAGCATCTGACGCATGCTGATCAAAGCCATGAAATCACCTTGGGTTGTCGGGGGTTGGGATCGGTGGATGTAGGGTCAGGCGCCGCGCGCGGCCGCTTCCAGCGCCGTCACGGCGGGCAGCTCTTTGCCCTCGACGTACTCGAGGAAGGCGCCGCCGCCCGTGGAGATATAGGAGACGCGATCACCGATGGCGTACTTGTCGATCGCCGCCAGCGTATCGCCGCCGCCGGCGATCGAGAACGCCGGGCTATCTGCGATGGCTTTCGAGAGCGCTTCGGTGCCCTTGCCGAACTGGTCGATCTCGAACACGCCGACCGGCCCGTTCCACAGGATCGTGCCCGCGTCCTTCAAGAGCCCCGCCAGGCGACCGGCGGTGTCCGGGCCGATGTCCAGGATCATCTCGTCGTCGGCGACCTGATCGACCGGCTTGACCGTCGCCTCGGCGGACTCGGAGAACTCGGTCGCCACCACCACGTCGGTGGGAATCGGGATATCGACGTTGGCCATCAGCGCCTTGGCCTGATCGAGTAGCTCCGCCTCGTAAAGCGACTTGCCGACATTATAGCCCGCCGCGGCGATGAAGGTGTTGGCAATGCCGCCGCCGACGATCAGCTGGTCGCACTTCTCGGACAGCGCGTTGAGCACCTCGAGCTTGGTCGACACCTTCGAGCCGCCGACGATGGCGACCATCGGCCGCTTGGGCGTGGCCAAGGCCTTTTCCAGCGCTTCAAGCTCGCCGGCGAGCAGCGGGCCGGCGCAGGCGGTGGGCGCGAAGCGCGCAACGCCATGGGTCGAGGCCTGGGCGCGGTGGGCGGTGCCGAAGGCGTCCATCACGAAGACGTCGCACAGCGCGGCATAGCGCTTGGCGAGGTCCTCGTCGTCTTTCTTCTCGCCGCTATTGAAGCGCACGTTCTCGAGCAGCACCACGTCGCCCTCCTCGAGGGCGGGCGCGGTCTCGAGGTAGTCGGTCGAGAGCGCGACGGGCTGGCCGAGCAGCTCGGCCAGGTGACGGGCGACCGGCGCAAGCGAAAACTCCTCGGCGCTCTCGCCTTCGGTGGGCCGGCCCAGATGGCTCATCAGCATCACCTTGGCACCGGCCTTCACTGCCGCCTGGATGGTCGGCAGCGCGGCGCGCAGGCGCGCGTCACTCGATACGCGGCCCTGCTTGATCGGCACGTTGAGATCCTCGCGGATCAGCACACGCTGCCCTTTCAGCGACAGTTCGGACATCTTTTGCACGTTCATCTAAGCGGCTTCCTTGTGGTTGAACGGTGAAGCGGCGAGCCTTCAAGCGTCTCGGCCGGCCTCGAGGTCGGCCAGGTGTCGAGCGATATCCAGCATGCGATTGGCAAAGCCCCACTCGTTGTCGAACCAGCAGAGCAGTTTCACCAGGCGCTTGCCGGCGACGCGCGTCTGCGTGGCGTCCAGAATGCCCGAGTGCGGGTCATGATTGAAGTCGATCGAGGCCATCGGCGCCTCGGTGTAGCCCAGAACGCCGGCCAGGCGCGTCTCGGCCACGCCCTTGAGCAGCGCGTTGACCTCTTGGACGTCGGTATCGCGACGCACGGTGAGCGCGGCGTCCATCGCCGAGACGTTGATGGTCGGCACGCGTACGTGCAGGCACTCGAAGCGTCCGGTGAGGGCGGGCATCAGGCGGCTGATGCCGACGGCCAGGCCCGTGTCCACCGGCACGATCGAGTGCATCGCCGAGCGGGTTAAGCGTAGATCGGTCTGGTGGTAGGCATCGATCACCGGCTGGTCATTCATCGCCGAGTGAATGGTGGTGGTCACCCCGTGCTCGAGGCCCAGCGCCTCGTCGAGCACGGTCAGAAGCGGCACCAGGCAGTTGGTGGTGCACGACGCCGCCGAGAGGATGCGCTGATCGAGCGACAGCGCATCCTGGTTGATGCCCCAGACGATGGTGGCGTCGACATCGCTCTCCGCCGGCTGGGAGAACAGGAGCCGCTTGGCGCCGGCCTCGATGTGCCGCTCGGCGGTGGCGCGGTCCTTGAAGCTGCCGGAGCACTCGAGCACCAGGTCGATATCGAGCGCTTTCCAGGGGAGCCGCGCCGGGTCCGGCTCGTTGAGCACTTGAATCCGCCGACCGTCGACGATCAGCGCCTCGCCATCGCTGTCCACGACCCCGGGAAAGCGCCCGTGGGTGGTGTCGAAGCGCGTGAGATAGGTGATCGTGGCCAGATCCGACAGCTCGTTGATCGCCACGATCTCGAGCTCCGGGTGGCCGCGCTCGATTAGCGCGCGCAGCACGCACTGGCCGATGCGGCCGTAACCGTTGATGGCGATGCGATAGGCAGCGTTGGGGTCGGCCATGGAGGACGGCTCTTCAGGAAAGGGTGATGGCGCGGCGGCCGTAAGCTCGCGTGATCATAGCGTATTTCAAGGGCCGACTCCTACCAGGTGCCAGGCGAGCGGCAGAAAAAGCGCGGTGAAGATGCCTGTCAGGCTCATGCCGAGCGAGGCGAAGGCGCCAGCGGCGGGGCTCAGCTCGAAGGCTCGCACGGTGCCGATCGCGTGGCCGTTGAGCCCGAGGGCGAAGCCGATGATGCGCTCGTCCTCGATCTTCAACCACCGCGCGGCGGGGCCGGTGAACGCGGCGGTCGCCACCCCGGTCACCAGCAGCGCTCCCAGCATCAGCGCCACCGAGCCGCCGATCTGCTCGGTGATACCGATGGCGATGGGCGCGGTGACCGACTTGGCCGCCAGTGAAGCCAGAAGCGTTGGCGGCGCGCCCAGAAGCCAGGCCAGCCCCAGCGCGTAGCAGGCCGCCAGGCTCGCCGCGATAGGCAGACAGACGGCGAGCTCGCGCCACAGTGCGCGAATGTGCGGGCGCTGCTGGTAGAGCGGCAGCCCCAGCGCCACCGTGGCCGGGCCGAGCAGCAGCGTCAGCCACTCGGCTCCCTGCTGGTAGCGCGCGTAGGGCAGTTTGAGCAGCGCCAACAGCGCCGCCAGCAGAACGGCGGCGATCAGCACCGCCGGAAGCCAGGCCGGACGTTTCAAGCGCGTGAACAGGGCGTTGCCCGCCAGAAATGCTGCAAGCGTCAGAGCGATGGCAAACAGGGGCGTCGCGCTCAGCGTGGCGATGAGACCGTCAGCGGGCATGGCGGTTTTCCATCAGGCGCTTGAGCAGCCAAAGCGTGGTGGCAACGCTTGCCAGCGTGCCGAGAATCAGCGCGCCGAGAATGATCCACCACTGGCCGGCCAGCTCATCGAGGATGAAGAATACGCCCACCACGCCGGGCATGATCAGCATGGCCAGCATCGCGATCAAAGGCTGTGCTGCCGCACCAAGAGAGGCGGGGACGCGGCCCAGAACGATCAACGTGGCGGTCAGCGCGAGCATTCCCACCACGCCGGCGGAAACGGGCAGACCGGAGAGGTGGATCACCCCCTCCCCGATCAGGTAGTAGCCGATCAGCCACAGAAAACCGGTCAGCGCGGGCATTGTGGCCTGGCGTCCTTCAAAAGCGCGAGAGGATCAGCCCAGAAGCTCATTGGCCTGGGTGACGATGTTCTCCACGGTGAAGCCGAAGTGCTTGAACAGGTCCCCCGCCGGTGCGGACTCACCAAAGGTGGTCATGCCGACGATTCGCCCGTCGAGGCCGACGTACTTGTACCAGTAGTCGCCGTGGGCCGCTTCGATAGCGATGCGCCGGGTCACCGCGCGCGGCAGCACGCTTTCACGGTAATCAAGGTCCTGCTCGTCGAAGCGGTCGGTCGAAGGCATCGATACCACGCGCACCGCGTGGCCTGCCTGTTCGAGCTCGGCAGCGGCGTCCATGGCGAGCCCCACTTCCGAGCCGGTGGCGATCAGGATCAGCGCCGGGGTGCCTTCTGCATCCTTCAGCACGTAGCCACCGCGCTGGATGTGGGCCAGCTGCGCCTTGCTGCGCGCCTGATGCGGCAGGTTCTGACGCGACAGGATCAGCGCCGTGGGGCCGGCATGGCGCTTGAGCGCCGCGTCCCAGGCCGCCATGGTCTCGACGGCGTCGCAGGGGCGCCAGGTCGAAAGGTTCGGCGTGGTGCGAAGGCTGGTGAGCTGCTCGATCGGCTGGTGGGTCGGGCCGTCCTCGCCAAGGCCGATGGAGTCATGGGTGAACACGTAGATCGCCTGGCGGCCGATCAGCGCGGCCATGCGCACGGCGTTGCGCATGTACTCCATGAAGATCAGGAACGTGGCGCCGTAGGGTACGAAGCCGCCGTGAAGGGCAATGCCGTTCATCACCGCGCCCATGCCGAACTCGCGCACGCCGTAGTGCAGGTAGCTGCCGCCGGGGTTCTCGGCGGTGATCGCCTGGGTGCCTTCCCAGAAGGTCAAATTCGACGGCGCGAGATCGGCGCTGCCGCCGAGAAGCTCGGGCATCTGCGGGCCGAGGGCGTTGAGCGCCAGAAGGGACGCCTTACGTGAGGCGATGCTCTCGCCTTTCTCCTGGGCCTTCTCGATCAGCGCCTCGGTGCCAAGCTCTGCCGGCAGTTCGCCCTTCATGCGGCGCTGGAATTCGCGGGCGAGTTCCGGGTGCGCCTCGGCGTAGCGCGCGAAGCGCTCTTTCCAGGCTTGCTGCTGCTTCTTGCCCTCTTCGCGGGCATCCCAGGCGGAGTAGATCGGCTCCGGAATATGGAAAGGGGCGTGCTCCCAGCCAAGCTCGCGGCGCGCGGCGGCGACTTCGTCGTCACCCAGCGGGGCGCCGTGGGCGTCCTCCTTGCCCTGCTTGTTGGGGGCGCCGAAGCCGATGATGGTCTTGCAGATGATCAGGCTCGGCTTGTCGCTCTGCTTGGCGAGCTCGATGGCCGCCTTGATCTCGTCGGGCTTGTGGCCGTCGACGTTGGGCACCACGTGCCAGCCGTAGGCCTCGAAGCGCTTGGCGGTATCGTCGGTGAACCAGCCCTCGACCTCGCCGTCGATGGAGATACCGTTGTCGTCGTACAGCGCGATCAGCTTGCCGAGCTGCTGGGTACCGGCGAGCGACGCCGCCTCGTGGGAAATACCCTCCATCAGGCAGCCATCACCCAAAAAGCACCAGGTGTGGTGGTCAACCACGGTGTGGCCGGGGCGATTGAACTGCGCCGCCAGCGTCTTCTCGGCGATGGCGAAGCCCACGGCGTTGGCAAAGCCCTGGCCCAGCGGCCCGGTCGTGGTCTCGATCCCTGGTGCGTAGCCGAATTCCGGGTGGCCGGCGGTGGGCGAGTGGAGCTGGCGAAACGCCTGCAGGTGTTCCAGGCTCACATCGTAGCCGGTGAGGTGCAAAAGCGAGTAGAGCAGCATCGAGCCGTGGCCGTTGGAGAGCACGAAGCGGTCTCGGTCGGCCCACTTGGGGTCTTCCGGGTTGTGCTTGAGGTAGTCGTTCCACAGCACCTCGGCGATGTCCGCCATGCCCATGGGGGCACCGGGGTGACCGGATTTGGCCTTCTGCACGGCATCCATGGAAAGGGCGCGAATGGCGTTGGCCAACTCGAAACGGGACGGCATGGAGTGCTCCTCGCTTGCAAACGGAAAACAGGTATCGACAACAGGAAAGGCGCCATTGTCGCTGACTTCCCCGGCCTCGGCAAATTATGCGGACACGTTGTGGGAAGAAGCGCGCCATATGTGTAAACTTCGGCTTCTGATGCGGCCTGGCCGCTTTACCACTCTGGCAGGGTGCCTCCTGTCATGATTTTCTTGAGGCTGTCACCTGACAGCCATCGTACGAGGGCCGAGCGCGCAATGAGCGAATATTCCCTGTTTACCTCCGAGTCCGTTTCCGAAGGGCACCCTGACAAGATCGCCGACCAGATTTCCGATGCGGTACTGGATGCGATCATCGCCCGGGACAAGCAGGCGCGCGTGGCCTGCGAGACCTTGGTGAAGACCGGTGTGGCGATCATCGCCGGCGAGATCACCACCTCCGCCTGGGTCGATCTGGAAACGCTGGTGCGCGACGTCATCACCGATATCGGCTATACCTCCTCTCAGGTCGGTTTCGACGGCGCCACCTGTGGCGTGGTGAACCTGATCGGCAAGCAGAGCGTGGAGATCGCCCAGGGCGTGGATCGCTCCAAGCCCGAGGATCAAGGCGCGGGCGATCAGGGCCTGATGTTTGGCTACGCCACCAACGAAACCGACTCCTACATGCCGGCGCCGATCCACTACTCCCACCGACTGGTGGAGCGTCAGGCGGAGCTGCGCAAGAACGGCCTGCTGCCGTGGTTGCGCCCGGACGCCAAGAGCCAGGTCACCTTCCGCTACGACGTAAACGGCCAGCCCTGCGGCGTTGACGCGGTGGTGCTCTCCACCCAGCACGACCCGGAGATCGCTCAGGAAGATCTGCGTCACATGGTCCAGCGCGAGATCATCGAGGAAGTGCTGCCCGCCGAGTGGCTCGACGAGAACACCCAGTACCACATCAACCCGACGGGCAAGTTCGTGATCGGCGGGCCGGTGGGCGACTGCGGCCTGACCGGGCGCAAGATCATCGTCGACACCTACGGTGGCATGGCTCGCCACGGCGGCGGTGCCTTCTCGGGCAAGGACCCCTCCAAGGTCGATCGCAGTGCCGCCTACGCCGGACGCTACGTGGCCAAGAACGTGGTCGCCGCAGGCCTTGCCGACAAGTGCGAGATCCAGGTGTCCTACGCCATTGGCGTGGCCGAGCCGACGTCCGTCTCGATTGACACCTTCGGCACCGGCAAGATCGACGATGCGACTATCGTCAAACTGGTGCGCGAGCACTTCGACCTGCGTCCCTACGCGATCACCAAGATGCTCGATCTCCTGCACCCGATGTACCAGCTCACCGCCGCCTACGGCCACTTCGGCCGCGAGCCTTTCGAGCACAGCTACACCTGGGTCGACGACAAGGGCGAGACGCAGACCGAAACTTTCACCGCCTTCCCTTGGGAGAAGATCGACAAGGCCGACGCCTTGAGAGCCGCCGCTGGCCTGTAAGCCGCTCGCTTCTTCCGACGACGCCCCCGTTGATAACGGGGGCGTTTTTTTTGGGCGAGCAGCGGTTTCTTGCCCTAGGCTTTGCTATGCATACTTAGGCTCGGGCCGCTGCCATGACAACGACGCACTCTTTCCGCTTGCCGCTGCTCGCCATCGCTCTGTGGCTGGCGCTGATATCACCTGCGGGCGCCAATACCTGTCCTGACTGGCCCGAGACGCGCCTGGAGCGCGAGGTCCAGGCGCTCGCCGAGCAGATCGCCTTATGGGATCTGAGCTATCACGGCGAAGGCGTCGCGCTGGTGGAGGACACCCTCTACGACCAGGCGGTCGCGCGCTTGAACCAGTGGCAGGCGTGCCTGGGCCAGTCGCCCACCTACCGGCCACTGCAGAACGTGGTCACCACCTCTACCAGCCGCGCTCACCCTGCCGCCCAGACCGGGCTCGAGAAGACCGACGAGGCCGGCGTGCGCCGCTTCACCACCCGGCGCGAGAACCTGTGGATCCAGCCCAAGGTGGACGGCGTGGCGGTAACGCTACGCTATGTCGCGGGAGAGCTCGTCGAGGCCGTCAGCCGGGGCGACGGCGAGCGCGGCCAGGACTGGACCGCCCGGGCCCGCGCGCTGCCCGCGGTACCCGAGCGGCTGCCCGAGGCGCGCGATGCGATCCTCCAGGGCGAGCTCTACTGGCGCCTGGAGGAGCACGTGCAGTCCCGCTCGCCGGAAAGCGGCGCTCGCGGGCTGGTCGCCGGCGCCATGGCACAGCAGTCGCCGGATGACGCCGTGCTCGCGCAGGTTGGCCTGTTCGTCTGGGACTGGCCGGACGGCCCCACGGACATGGCCTCGCGTCTCTCGGGCCTCGCGGCACTGGGGTTTGATACCGCCGACTACACCTACCCGCTGGACGACACTCGCGACGCCGCCTACTGGCGCCGGCACTGGTTCGACGCGCCGCTGCCCTTCGCCACCGACGGCGTGGTGATCAAGCAGGCCGAGCGCCCGGGTATTCGGCGCTGGTCGAGCTCGCCGCCGGCCTGGGCGGTCGCCTGGAAGTACCCGCCGGCGAAGGCGCTGGCCGAAGTGCGTGGCGTGGAGTTTCGCATCGGCCGCACCGGGCGGATCACGCCACTGGTCTGGCTCTATCCGGTCGAACTCGATGGCCGGCGCATCAGCCGGGTGTCGCTGGGCTCGCTCGAGCGTTGGCAGGATTGGGACGTTCGCCCCGGTGACCAGCTCGCCGTCGAGCTCGCCGGGCAGACCATTCCCCGGGCGAGCAGCGTGGTCTGGCACACCCGCGAGCGCGCCGAGCTGACTCCGCCGGTGCCCGAGCGCTACCATCTATTGAGCTGCCTTTCGCTTGCGCCGGCGTGTCACGCTCAGCTGCTGGCGCGGCTGGTTCATCTGGGCGAGCGGCTGGGCATGGCCGGTGTGGGAGAGGGCACCTGGCGGGCACTGATCGACGCCGGGCTGGTCGACGACCTGCTGGCCTGGCAGCGCCTGGGCCGCGCCGACCTGCGTCAGGTGCCCGGCATCGGGCAAGCCCGGGCAGAGGCGCTGGCGCAGGCCTTTGGCGAGGCCAGGCACGCCTCTTTCGCGGCGTGGCTCGAGGCGCTCGGCACGCCGCCGGGCGGCGATGCGCGCCTGGGCGACTGGGAGGCGCTGAGTAACATGAGCGTCGATGAGTGGCGGGCCCGCCCCGGCGTCGGCGAGGTGCGCGCCGACGCCCTGGCCGCCTTCTTCGGCGACCCGCAGATCGACGCCTTCGCCACCCAGCTTCGCGCCTACGGCGTGGCGGGGTTCTAGCCCAGGCCGGTCAGTGAGAGCATCAGCCCGAGATAAAGCGGGATCAAGAGGGGCGCCAGCAGCGTGCTCACAAGCACCGCCAGTGCCCCTTTCTGCGGCTGGATGCCGAGCTCCATGGCGATCACCACCACGTTGGACGCCATGGGCACCACGCTCAGCAGCAAGAGCGCCATGCCGAGCTCGGCGGAAAGCGGAGCGACGGCGTCGAGTATCAGCACCACGCCGAGCATCATCACCGGCCAAAGCAGGTAGCGAAGCCCCACGCAGGCGGCCACGAAGCGTGTGTCCCAGGCATTGAGCCTCACCTGGCTCAGGGTCATGCCGATGATCATCATGCCCAGCAGCGTGTAGCTTGCCGGAAACACCTCGAGCGACGTCATCACCGGTGCCGGCAGGCGGATCGACAGCGCGCCAAGCAAAAGCGCCAGAGCGAAGGCGTAGAGCAGCGGCAGACGGCTGATCTTTACAAGGCTCTGGCGCACCGAGAACTGGCCGCGAGCGCTCAGGTAGAAGCCGACGGTGAACTCGTAGAGGTTGATGCCCAGCATGCAGAACAGATAGAGCGTGACGCCCTCCGGCGGCAGCAGTATCAGCGCGATGGGCAAACCGAAGTAGCCGGTGTTGCCGGTGCCCGAGGAGAACGCCAGAAGCGCCGCCTCGTGGGGGCCGAACACGCGCCGCGCGAGGTGGTTGACCGTCAGCGCCACGGCGCTGGTCAGCAGGAACAGCAAAAGCGTCAGCACCAGGTAGTTCGCCGTGGGCTCACCGTTCATCAGCGAACGAAACACGGTGAGCGGCGCGATCACGTAGACCAGCAGGGTCGCGATGGGGCGGGGGTCGACCGCCAGGCGGCGCGCGGCGATGAAGCCGAGCGCGACAAAACTCAACAGTGTCAGCAGTGGCCCCAGCAAGGTGGTCGGCGATAGGTCCATCGTGGTTTCCCGGTCGTCGGTGAATCGTGCTGGCCACTATGAGCCAGATTGAAGTGGTGGCGTGAAATCTTTCATTGGCCCTGGCGCTCGCCAAACGCCAGAATGGGCACGATACCACTTCTCAACGCCCGCACGAGGCCATCATGAACAGCCAAGAACATCCGTTAGGCATCAGCTTCGAATTCTTTCCGCCCAGCACCGATGCCGGCCGGGAGAAGCTGATTCATGTGCGCGATGAGTTGGCCGCCATCAACCCGCGTTTTTTCTCGGTCACCTACGGCGCCGGTGGCTCCACTCAGGCGCGGACTCGCGATATCGTGCGCCGGGTCAGTGAAAGCGGCGTCACTACCGCCCCGCATCTCTCCTGCATCGGCAGCGAGAAGGCCCAGCTGCGCGACCTGCTCGCCCAGTACCGTGAAGAGGGCGTATCGAGCCTGGTAGCGCTGCGCGGCGACCTGCCCTCGGGCATGGGCAGCATCGGCGAACTGCGCTATGCCAACGAGTTGGTCGAGTTCGTCCGTGCCGAAACCGGCGATCATTTCGAGATCGCCGTGGCGGCCTACCCGGAGTGTCATCCACAGGCGGTCAACCTGGACCGGGATGTGGACAACTTCGCGCGCAAGATGAAGGCCGGCGCCGACATGGCCATCACCCAGTACTTCTTCACAGCCGACGCCTACTTCCATTTCGTCGACAAGGCGCGTGCCCAGGGCATCACCCAGCCGATCATCCCCGGCATCATGCCGATCACCAACTACACCAAGCTTGCACGCTTCTCGGACGCCTGCGGCGCCGAGATCCCGCGCTGGCTTCGCAAGCAGCTCGAGGCGCTCGGTGATGACCGCGAAGCGATCGGTGATTTCGGTACCGAGGTGATCAGCCGACTCTGCCAGCGCCTGCTCGATGGCGGCGCCCCGGGGCTGCACTTCTACACCCTGAACCAGTCCGCGCCGGTGCTGAAAGTGGTCAAGAACCTGGCGGGCTGATCGCGGCCTGCCCATCGAAAACGCCCGCAAGGCAGAGCCTTGCGGGCGTTTTTCGTTCACGGGATGATCAGGTGGGGTGGGGCGAGGAGGCGAACTGGCGCCGCTGCAGGACGAACAGTGCCGCAGCGATGGCGAGTCCCGCTATATCGGTATAGATACCGCCATAGATCAAGAACATCGCCCCGACCAGCATCACCAGGCGGGCGATACCGTTGACCGGTCCGAAGAACCACTTCTGCACCACGCCGGAAAGCAGCACGATGCCGAGCGTGGCGGTCACGCCCACGCGCAGGATCTGCAGCGCCGAGCCTTCCATCAGCATGGCCGGGCTATAGAAGAACATGAACGGCACGATGAAGGCTGCAAGACCGATCTTGAACGACGCCACCGAGGTGCCCATCGGGTTGTCGCCGGAGATGCCCGCCGCCGCGTAGGAAGCCAGCGCCACCGGCGGGGTGATCGCCGACACCACCGCGAAGTAGAACACGAAGAAGTGCGCCACCAAAGGCTGGATGCCGATGTTGATCAAACCCGGTGCGACTACCGACGCCGCTACCGCGTAGGCGGCGGTGGTCGGCATGCCCATGCCGAGCAAAATACTGATCAGCATGGCGAACACCAGCGCCAGCAGCTGGCTCACGCCGGCAAGTCCGAGCAGCAGCGACGAAAAGCGCGCGCCGACCCCGGTCAGCGAGATGACGCCGACGATCAGGCCCGCGCAGGCGCACACGGCGATGATCTGGATCGACATGGTGCCGGCAAGCTGCAGCGCCTTGAGGATCGACCGAATGCCCATCTTGTGCGGCGAGATCCAGCTCACCACCGCCGCCGAGGCGGTTGCCAAGGTGCCCGCGCGAATCACCGAGTAGCCCATGAACAGCGCCGCAACCAGAATGATGATCGGCGCGAATAGATAGGCCTGCTTCACCAAGTGGGAAAAGCGCGGAATCTCGTCGCGGCGCATGCCGCGCATGCCCTTGCGAGCGGCCTCGAAGTCCACCATGAAGTAGATCGAGGCGAAGTAGAGGATCGCCGGAATCAGCGCGGCGATGGCGATCTCGGTGTAGGGAATGCCGGTGACTTCCGCCATGATGAACGCGCCCGCGCCCATGATCGGCGGCATGATCTGCCCGCCGGTGGAGGCCGCCGCCTCGATGGCGCCAGCGCTGCGCGCGGGATAGCCCACTTTCTTCATCAGCGGAATGGTCAAGGAGCCCGTCGACACCACGTTACCGGCGGAGGTGCCGTTGATCATGCCCATCAGGCCCGAGGCGAAGATCGACACCTTGGCAGGCCCCCCACGGGCGCGCCCGGCGGCGGCGAAGGCGAAGTTGACGAAGTAGTCGCCCACTTTCGAGGCCTGCAGGAACGCGGCGAAGATGATGAACAGGATGATATAGGTCGAGGAGACCGCCGTGGTCGGCCCGAGGATGCCGGCGTCGGTGTAGACCTGGCTGAAGAAGCGCTGCAGCGACAGCCCCGGGTAGCCCAGAAAGCCCGGTAGATAAGGCCCGGCGAAGACGTAGACCAGAAACACCGCCGAGATCACCACCAGGGCAAGGCCTGCCACGCGCCGGGTCAGTTCGAGAATCAGCAGCGAGCCGGCGATCGCCGCCCAGGAGATGCCGATCGGCGCAAACGAGGTGCCGGTCGAAGCGCGCAGCGGCGTGTTGTAGATCAAAAGCAGATAGCCCGCCGTTGCCAGCGCGCACACCATCAGCACCAGATCCGCCGGGTTGAAGCGGTGGCGCGCCTGGCGCAGGAACCAGGAGAGCACGATGGCCGCCGCAGTGGTCGCCATCAAGGGGTAGCCGAAGTGCAGGCTCTCGATGGCCGGGTCGATGCGCATCGCCCCGCCGCTCAGGGTCTGGTGCATCATGAAGACCTGGAACAGCGTGTACGCGGCGGGGATCAAGAGCGCCAGCGCCACGCCCTTGAGCCAGGCGGGCGAGGCCACGGCCTCGCTTTCGGCGAAGCGGGCGCCGGCAAAGAGGCCGTAGCCGAGAATCAGGGCACCGGCGATGTGCACGATGCGAAACGACCAGGTCTCGATCGGATAGATGTTCAGCGAGAACAGGTGAAAACCTGAGTAGGCGATCGCCAGTCCCGCGAAGAGCAGAAACTGCCAGCCGGCGAACACCCGGCGGTTGGGTTCGACGACCTCCTCGTCCACGCCATCGGCGATGGCGGCGGTGGACGTGGCGACCGGGTGATCTTCATCCTGAACAGCGTGCGGGATGGGGTCGGTTTTGTGACTCATCAGAGGTCACCCTCACAACAGTGCGGTAATGGGGGAGGAGCAAAACTGCCCCGCCGGCGTACCGGTCGGGGCAGCTCGAAGGTGTGGTCGACTTACTTGATCAAGCTGTCGTCGATCTCGTAGCCGTTCTCTGCGTACCAGCGCGCCGCGCCCGGGTGGAAGGGCAGCACGGTGTTGTGAACGACGTTCTCGGGAATGGTGGTCTCGGCGCTTCTGTGGATCGAGCGCATGCGGTCGTTGTTCTCCATGGTGGCCTTGGTGACTTCATAAACGAAGTCTTCGGGCAGGTCGCACCCGGCCATGGCGAAGTTCCACATGGAGACGACCTGGGAGTCCTCGGTCAGGGTAGTGTAGGTGCTGGCCGGAATGGCGAACTCCGCGACCGGGTAGGCCTCGAGTACAGTGGCGAGCTCTTCATCGCTGAAGGGAATGATGTTGACGTCGGTCTGAACCTCGAGCTGGCTGACCGCCGGTAGCGGAATACCCGCAGCGAAGGCGATGACGTCGAGCAGGCCGTCCTGAAGCTGGCCGCCGAGATCCGACCAGCCGCCGTTTCTGCGCTCGAAGTTCACGCCCAAGGTCTCCAGCATCGCCGGGAAGTACGTGTCCGAGGTGGAAGCGGCGGGACCGAAGCCGATACGCGCGCCGTCGGGAATGTCGGAGATCGACTCGATGCCGGAGCTTGAAAGGGCGGTGATCGAGAACGGCGTCTCGTACATCGGGAACAAGGCGCAGACGTTGTCCATCACCAGGCCCGGGGCCAGCGGGCTCTCGCCGTTCATGGCGTCGGCGGCGGGGCCCATGGTGGTCAGGCCGAAGGCCATGTCGCCCGAATGCACCAGCGCCAGGTTCTGGGTCGGGCCGCCGGTGACTTCGCCGCCGCCGGAAAGCCCCAGCTCGTCGGCGATGAAGTTGGCCCAACCGGAACCGTAGACGAAGTAGGTGCCGCCCTGGCTTGCGGTACCTACGGTGAAATTCTGTGGCCAGTCGGCGCGGTCGGCCTGGGCGCCGGTGGCGGCGAAGAGGGCGCTGCCGGCCAGCAGCAGGGCGGTCTTGGGCATGGTGTGGCGCATGGCGATATATCCTGGGCTGTTATTAATAGAGAAGCGGGCGGCGTTTGTAGCGTACCCGTCGTCCAAGCAGCCTGTGTATAGCGATTAACGTGCCACGGGGTTTTAAAGCTTTTTAAAACAGATGGTTGAAATTTTATCCTGCAACTTTGGTAGAAAACGCCGAAGCGGTGAGTGGCTGGCTTGCCGCACACGAAAGCCCCGCCGATGTGCGGTTTTACGCACACCGGCGGGGCTTTCATCGATCATATTTGGCGGGCGTCGCTCAGCGCTTGGGATCGAGGATACGAACCGGCTGCACGTCCTGGCGTTTCTGGTCGTCGCGGAGCTGGTTCACGCGGGTGGTCAGCTCCGCGGAGTTCTCCTCCTCGATGGGCAATTGCTCGAAGAAATCGCAACTCACGCATTCACGGTAGCGAATGCCGTTCTGTTCCCAGGCGCGGATGCGATCCATCTGCGCGCAGCGCGGGCAGGTCACCCCGGCGATAAAGCGTTTGACACTCGACATGGTTTCTCCCGGGCGCAGCGGGCCGCGCCCCTTGGTCGTTGAATCCGGCCGTTGAATCCGGTCAGGCGGCGCGGATGCCGCTGTGGCGCAAGAGCGGCTCGACGCTCGGCTCGCGCCCGCGAAACGCCTCGAACAGCGCGGCCGCGTCTTCGCTGCCGCCCTTTTCGAGAATCTGCTGGCGAAAGCGCGCACCGGTGGCCGGGTCGAAGATGCCGGCCTCCTCGAAGGCGCTCCAGGCATCCGCCGAGAGCACTTCCGCCCACTTGTAGCTGTAGTAGCCCGCCGCGTAGCCGCCGGCGAAGATATGGCTGAAGCCGTTCTGGAAGCGGTTGAAGGCGGCGGCCGGCACCACCGAGGTCTGGCGGCGCACCTCGTCGAGCAGCGCCTGGACATCCGCCGCCGTCGGTGTCTCGAGCTCGTGGTGCAGGCGCAGGTCGAAGATCGAGAACTCTAGCTGGCGCATCATGCCCATGGCGGACTGGAAATTCTTGGCTGCCATCAGGCGCTCGAACAGCGCCTCGGGCAGCGGTTCGTCGGTGTCCACGTGGCGGGCCAGCAGGTCGAGCCCTTCGCGTTCCCAGCAGTAGTTCTCCATGAACTGGCTGGGCAGCTCGACGGCGTCCCAGGCCACCCCGTTGATCCCGGAAATATCGGCGATCGTCTGCTTGGTGAGCATGTGATGCAGGCCGTGGCCGAACTCATGGAACAGCGTTGTCACTTCGTCGTGGGTCAGAAGCGCGGGCTTGCCGCCTACGGGAGCCGTGAAGTTGCAGGTCAGAAACGCCACCGGCCGCTGCAAGCCGTGTTCGCCTTCACGGCGCACGCGGCAGTCCGCCATCCAGGCGCCGCCGCGCTTGCCTTCGCGGGCGTAGAGGTCGAGGTAGAAGCCGGCGATCGGCACGCCGTCGTCGAGAATCTCGAAATAGCGCACGTCCGAATGGTAGCGCGGAACGGTGGTGTCCTCTTCGACCTTCAGGCCGTAGAGGCGCTCGAGCACCTGGAAGAGTCCGTCGACCACGCGCGGGGCGGGGAAATAGGGGCGAAGCTGCTCCTGGTTGATCGCGTAGCGCGCCTCGCGCAGCTTCTCGCTGGCGTAGGCGACGTCCCAGGGTGCGAGGGTGTCGATGCCTAGCTCGTCGCGGGCGAAGCGCGCAAGCTCATCGAACTCCTCCTCGGCCTGGGGCTTGGCGCGGCGTGCCAGGTCGTCGAGAAATGCGAGCACCTGGGTCGGGGACTCGGCCATCTTGGTGGCCAGCGACAGGTCGGCGTAGGTCTCGAAGCCCAGCAGGTGGGCAAGCTCCTGGCGCAGCGCCAGAAGCTCCTCGATGATGGCGGCGTTGTCGAAGGTGCCGGCATTCGGACCCTGATCGGAGGCGCGGGTGACGAAGGCGGTGTAGACCTCCTCGCGCAGTGCCCGGTCGTCGGCGTAGCTGACGATCGGGAAGAAGCTAGGGAAGTCCAGCGTGATGCGATAGCCTTCGATGCCCTTCGCCTCGGCGAGCGCCTTGAGCGTCTCGCGGGCGCTCTGCGGCACGCCGGCCAGGCGCTCGTCGCTGTCGAGGTCCTTATACCAGGCCTGGGTGGCGTCGAGCACGTGGTTGGAGAACTGGTTGGAAAGGCTGGAAAGCCGCGCCTGGATCTCGCCGTAGCGGACTTTCTTGTCGGCGGGAAGATCGACCCCGGCGAGGCGGAAGTCGCGCAGGGCGTTCTCCACGGTGCGCTGCTGCCCGCGATCAAGCGTCGACCATGTCGGCTCCTGCTTCAGCGCCTGCCAGGCGTGAAAGTGCCCTTCGTGCTGGCCGACCCAGGTACCGAAGGCGGAGAGCTGCTCGATGCACGCTTCATAGGCCTTGCGCAGTTCCGGCGAGTTCATGGTGGCGTTGAGGTGTGCCACCGGCGACCACGCCTGGGAGAGACGATCGTTGACCGCCTCGAGCGGCGCGGCGAAGTTCTCCCAGGTGGGGGCTTGGGCCGTCGCCCGCTCGGCGAGCCGCTCGATGGCTTCGCGGCTTTCGGCGAGCAGCGCTTCGATAGCTGGCACCACGTGCTCGGCGCGAATCTCGGCGAACGGGGGAAGCGTATGCGACTCGAGCAGGGGGTTGCGGGACATGGGGCACCTCGTCGACAGAAATGGGAAGCGCGCTGCGCTTTACCGGAAAATGCGGGCACTCGGCCCCGCTTTCAATGGCGCCGCCGGGATCGGCGCCGACAGGCGGGATGATTGGCCTTTGCGCGGGCGCCTGCTAGGCTTGCCGACCTTTATGATGCCATGGGTGAGGCAGACGATGAACGAAACGCTGGAGCGCTGGGGATCGAAGCGCGCCTTTATCCTCGCGATGACCGGGGCGGCAGTGGGGCTTGGCAATATCTGGCGCTTTCCCTATATCGCCGGGGAGAACGGCGGCGCGGCGTTCTTGCTGCTCTACGTCGGTTTCGTGCTGCTGCTCGGCATTCCGGTGATGATGGCGGAGATTCTCATCGGTCGCGCCGGACGGCAAAGCCCCATGCGCTCGCTGGCAAGCCTTGCCAGGGCGAATGGGGCGAGCCCGCGCTGGCGCTATCTGGGGCTCTTCGGGGCGCTGACGGTGTTCTGCATCCTGTCGTTCTACTCGGTGGTGTCGGGTTGGTCGATCGAGTTCCTGGTCGCCTCGGTCAACGGCAACTTCGACGGCCAGAGCCCCGAGGCGATTGGCGCAAGCTTCAACGCCTTTCTGGCCAATCCCGGGCTTCTGGTGTTCAACCACTCGCTGTTTCTGTTCATCACCATGACCGTGGTGGCCGCCGGGGTGTCCAAGGGCCTCGAGCGGCTCAACAACGTCTTGATGCCGCTGCTCTATCTGCTGCTGCTGGTGCTGGCGGGCTACGGCGCCACCACGGCGGGTTTCGAGGAGACGCTGCGCTGGCTGTTTCTGCCCTCCTTCGCAGCGCTCGATGCCACGGTGGTCTTCCACGCCATGGGCCATGCGTTCTTCACCCTGGCGGTGGGCGCCTGCGCGTTGATGGCCTACGGCGCCTACATGCCCGAGGAGCAGAGCCTGACCCGAGCGGCCTTCGCGGTGGCGGTGCTCGACATCCTCGTGGCGCTGCTGGCAGGCATCGCGATCTTCTCGATCGTCTTCGCTCAGGGGCTCGACCCGAGCGAAGGCCCAGGGCTGATGTTCGTCACGCTGCCCATCGCCTTCGCCGAGCTGCCCTATGGCAGCCTCTGGCTCTGCGGCTTTTTCCTGCTCCTGCTGCTGGCCACCTGGACCTCGGCGATCAACCTGGCCGAACCCATGGTGGCCACGCTCACCGGGCTTGGCTGGCGGCGCAGTCTGAGCACCGCTGCAGTCGCCCTCGGGGTCTGGCTGGTGGGGGTACTGGCGGCGCTGTCGTTCTCGACGCTGGCGGAGTTCCGCCCGCTGCTCGGGCGCAACGTGTTCGAGCTTCTGAGCTCGATTCCACCGGACGTCTTCCTGCCGCTGGGCGGGCTCTTGATCGCCATCTTCGCCGCCTGGGTACTACCCGAGGCGCACGCCGCGAAGGCGCTCGGCGCCGGCACTCGAGGCTTTCGACTGTGGCGTGCTACGCTGCGATTTGTATCGATTCCGTTGACCGTCGTGGTACTGATCGGCGGCGTGCTGGCCCTGTGAGGCCGAAGGCGCAAGAGGAGAGCGCATGAGCAAGGCGTTGAGAGCATTCAAGGACCATTTTCCCCGGCTCGGCGAGCGGGTGTTCGTCGACCCGTCGAGCGTGGTGATCGGGGATGTGACGCTTGGCGACGACTGCTCGGTATGGCCGATGGCGGTGATTCGCGGCGACATGCATCGCATTCGGCTCGGTGCCCGGGTCAGCGTGCAGGATGGGTGCGTGCTGCACATCACCCACGCCAGTGACTTCAACCCGCAGGGCTTCGCGCTCACCGTCGGCGACGACGTGACCATCGGCCACAAGGCACTCTTGCATGGCGCCACGCTCGGCAGCCGCATCCTGGTGGGCATGGGGGCGATCGTGATGGACGGCGCGGTGGTGGAAGACGAGGTGATCATCGCCGCTGGCGCCGTGGTGACACCGGGCAAGCGGCTCGAGAGCGGCTTCGTCTACGCAGGCAACCCGGCGAAAGCGCTGCGCCCCTTGAAGGAGAAGGAGCGGGCGTTTTTCAGCTACACCGCAGGCAACTACGTGAAGCTCAAGGACGAGTACCTGGCCGAGGCGGCTGCCAGTACGCCCTAAACGGTTGGCCGAGCGCTCTTTTTTCTATTCAAGCCATGTCGCGGACGACTATAATCTGTTAATTTATACAGTTTGCAGGGTGCCGCGACATGGCGAACTTTCGCACGCACATCAGCGTGGCAGCGGCGGGCGGCACGCTCCTGGCCTATGCGGGTTATCACCATCAGTGGTGGTCGCCATCCCAGGCGCTGCTGGTCATTGCCCTGGTAGCCTTCGGCGGGATCCTTCCGGATATCGATGCCGACCGCTCCAAATCCATCCGCTTGATCTTCAATCTGCTCTCCGTGCCCTCCCTGGTGCTGGGCGTATTGCTGCTCCAGCCCTGGCTCACGCCGGGGGCGCTGCTCGTCGCCTGCGGGGGCATCTATTTCGGGGTGCGCTACCTGGCGGGGCTTCTGTTCTCCAAGTTGACGGTGCACCGCGGCATCTGGCATTCGCTGTTGGCCGGGGCGCTGTGTGCCTTCGCCACGGCCGCGGTCAGCTTTCACCTGCTGGTCCAGCCACCCTGGCTTGCCTGGTCCCACGGGGCGGCGGTGCTGCTGGGCTTTCTGATTCACCTGGGACTTGACGAGCTGTTCAGCGTCGATCTCGAGGGCGCGCGCCTGAAGCGCTCCTTCGGCACGGCGATGAAGCTTGGCGACAGCCGCCGGCCGGTGTCGAACCTGTTGATGCTGATCGCGCTTTTGACGGTGATTCCCTGGGTGCCGCCTTGGGGAGTGCTGGGCGAACTCTTGCATCAAGGATCGCTGCTGTGGCGGTAGTCCTCGGCGCTGAGCCCGTGCTTCTTGAGCTTGTCATAGAAGGTCTTGCGCGGCAGACCCAGGTGGCGGCAGACGTCGATCACCCGGCCTTGGTGGCGCGCCAGTGACTGGCTAATCAGGCTCTTCTCGAACAGCTCTACCTGGCGGGGCAGGGTGGGTTCCTCGATGCTAGCGGTCTCGCCGGCGAGCAGCACGTCGAGGCGATAGTCGAAGGCCGCGCCGAGCAGCACGTAGCGCTCGGCGAGGTTTCGAAGCTCGCGCACGTTGCCGGGCCAGTCGTGGGCCAGGAGTGTGGCCACGGCGTGGTTGTCCAGCGTCGGCGCCTCCAGGCCGCTGCGGTTGGCGGCGACCACGGCGAAGTGCTGGAACAGCAGCGGAATGTCCTCGCGGCGCTCGCGCAGGGCGGGTAGCGGCAGGGTGACGACGTCGAGGCGGTAGTAGAGGTCCTCGCGAAAGCGGCCCTCGTCGGCGGCGACCTTGAGGTCCACCTTGGTAGCGGCGATGACGCGAATGTCCAGCGCGATCGTCTCGTTGGCGCCCAGACGCTCTACGCTTCGCTCCTGCAGCACGCGCAAAAGTTTCACCTGCAGCGCCGGCGGCATCGACTCGATCTCGTCGAGAAACACGGTGCCGCCGTTGGCGTGCTCGAACTTGCCGATACGCCGTTCCACCGCGCCGGTAAAGGCGCCGCGCTCGTGGCCGAACAGCTCCGACTCGATGGTGTGCTCCGGCACCGCGCCGCAGTTGATCGCCATGAACGGATGGTTGCGCCGGGCGCTGCGCTCGTGGATCGCCCGGGCGACCAGGTCCTTGCCGGTGCCGGTCTCGCCGAACAGCAGCACGTCGGTTTCCACCTGGCTGATGCGCTGGATCATCGCCGCCAGGTGCGAGATCACCGGCGTGCGCCCCACCAGGCGCGGTCCGAGCGCCGCCTGCTGTGCCTCGAGCTCCGCCTTGAGGCGAGTGTTCTCGAGGCTCAGTTGACGCTTTTCGATGCCGCGACGTACCACATCCAGCAGTTGCTCCCCGGCGAAGGGTTTTTCCAGGAAGTCCCAGGCACCGGCGCGCATGGCCTCGACGGCGGTGGAGATGTCGCCATGGCCGGTGATCAGGATCACCGGAAGCGTGGGGTCGCGACGCTTGATCTCGTGCAGCAGCGCCATGCCGTCCATGCCGGGCATGCGGATATCACTGACCACCACGCCAGGGAAGTGATGGGGCAGCGCGTCGAGCGCCTGCTCGGCGGATTCGAAGACCTGCGGCGCGTAGCCGGCAAGCGTCAGCGTCTGGGCGGCGGTGATGCGCAGGTGAGTCTCGTCGTCGACGATCATCACCGGCAGGAGTGGCGATTCATGCATGGCGGCTCTCCAAGGAGTCGGTGCCCGGCGGCACGGCCGCAGGCAGGGTCAGGGTAAAGCGCGCGCCGCCTTCGGGGGCATTGGTCGCCGTGAGGGTGCCGCCAAGATCGTCCATGATGCGCGACGAGATCGAAAGCCCAAGCCCCAGACCCTTGCCGGGAGCCTTGGTGGTGAAGAAGGGCTCGAAGATGCGCGTCAGGTGCTCCTCGACGATGCCCGGGCCGGTGTCCTGCACGTGGATGACAACGCCGCCGGCATCGCGCGCAGCACTCAAGGTCAGCGTCGGGGCGGGGCGTTCCTTCATGGCGGCCAGGGCATTGCCGATCAGGTTCACCAGCACCTGCTCCAGGCGGACCAGGTCGCCGATAGCCCACAGGGGCTCGTTAGGCAGCCGCTCGATGACCTCGATGCGCTCGTCGCGCAGGCGGCTGTGAAACAGGCGTAGCGCGTAGTGGATGCATGCCTGCACGGCGATGCTTTCGTGGCGCTCGCTGCTCTTGCGTGAGAACTGGCGAAGCTGCGCGCTGATGTCGGCCATGCGCTCGGTCAGCTCGACGATCTGGGCGAGGTTGGCGTCGGCCTGGTCGACACGTGCAAGCTCGATGAAGCGCCGGGCGTTCTCGGCGTAGGCGCGAATCGCCGCCAGCGGCTGGTTGAGCTCGTGATTGATGCCGGCGGCCAACTGGCCCAGCACGGCGAGCTTGGCGGCCTGGATCAACTCGTCCTGCGTCTGGCGCAGGTTCGTCTCGGCGCGGCGGCGCTCGTCGATCTCGGCGGAGAGCAACTGGTTACTGGCCGTCAAATCGTGGGTACGCCGCTCGACGCTGATCTCGAGCTCGTCGCGCACCCGGGCAAGGGTCTGACGCTCGCGTTCGGCGAAGGCTTCGCGCTCGCGGCGAAGCCTTCGCCGCTGCCAGCCGATACCGCCGCCCAGGGCTACGATGCCGTAGAGCCCGCCGGCCATCAACGCGGCCATCCACTGGGCGCTGATCACCGGTGCCAGAGATTTGAGAATGTGCATCTGCCAGCCGAACTCGACCAGCGAGCGCGTCTGGCGAAAGTAGCGTTCGCCACTCAGCGGCCCGTGTTCGAAGCGGACCATCTGGCCGCTCGGCCCCTGATCGGCCTCGACGACGATGCCGGAGTACGCCAGCGGCTCCATGGCGTAGCGCTGCGTGCGGCGCAGCGCTTCGCGCTCGGTGGCGCTCAAGGCGTTCAGCGCGCTCATGCGAAGCTCGGGGCGACTGGCCATGAAGATGATGGCGTCGCGGTCGGTGACGAAGAGTTCGGCATCCTGTTCGGCCCAGCTCTGCTCGACCTCGTCCAGCAACACCTTGACCACTATCACGCCATCGGGCGTGGCATCCGGCGAGGTATCGTCGAGCCATACCGGGGCGGAGAAGAAGTAGCCGCGCTCCAGCGACTGGGTGCCCAGGCCATAAAAGCGCCCTTGGCGGCCGCTGATCGCTTGGGTGTAGTAGCTTCGAAAGGCGTAGTTGTGGCCAATGAACGTGTTGGGCCGATGCCAGTTGCTGGCGGCGATCGTGGTGCCCTCCTTGTCCAGCAGGTAGACATCGGACACGCCGGAGGTGAAGCGAAAGCGATCCAGCAGCAGGTTGAGCGCCATCGGATCCTGGCTATGCGGTGAGGAGAGAAAGCGGCGCACCCCCTCGCGAGTGGCCAGCATCTGGGGCAGGTAGTCGAAGCGCAGCAGGTAGCCGTTCAGGTTCGCCGCCGACAGGCGCAGCTCGTTCTCGGCATCTTCCTTGAGCTCTGCAAGCGCGCGTTCGCGCGCGATGTCGGAGGCTTGCCACATGCTGGCCAGAAGCCCGAACGTGAGCAGTATCAGCCACGCCAGCCGCCAGCAGCGAGACAGTGCGGGGGAGGGCGAAAGGCGCCCTGTAGAAGTGGCATGGCGCTCAAGGCGCATCCGGCGAGCCTCGGTGAAAACGTGGCGAGTCGATCATGGCGTACCTGCATGGTGGAAGTGATCGATGGTAGGGAGTTTATTCTTTGCGCTCAACTACGAGGAAGTACTGTTTCGAAGTATGATGAGTCTTTTAGCCGAATGCTGTAACGAATTCGAAAAAGCCCTTGCACTCGCCCCGGCGAATCCGTAAAGTACGCATCCGCTGCCGGGGACGCCCAGCGTCGCCAGCGGTGAAGAAGGTGAAAACCTTCGGTTTGTCAGGAGGTTAGCGAGATGTTCGAGGCTGACGTCCATCGCGAAATCAGCGGTTGACAAACACCATGGAATGCGTAGAATACGCCTTCCTCGCTGAGGCAAGCGGCTCCGGTCATCGAGCCAATGTCGAGCTTCAGCGAATCGCTCTTTAAAAATATGATCAGGTAATTCATGTGGGCGTTTGCCGATGAGGG
>NZ_WHVL01000011.1 GCF_020622355.1 Vreelandella malpeensis
ATCTCTGCCGCCCTGGTTATATCGGTGATCCTGCCTGCGTCTCACCCCCTAGAGGAAGCCCCCGGCGTCTGGCGTCGCGTTACTCATGGTATGCGGATTTACCTGAAGACGCCCCGGTTGCGCGGGCTACTGGCGTTGAACCTGGCTGTTTCAGCCGCCGGGACCATGCAGATCGTCAACACGGTGGTACTCGTACGCTCGGTGTTGAATTTGGGCGAGAAAGAAGTCGCACTGGCCTTTGCCGCCGCAGGCGGGGGCTCCATGCTAATAGCCTTACTGCTGCCCAAGGTGCTGGAACGGGTGTCCGAGCGGCCAGTCATGCTGCTGGGTGGCGTTATGATGGCACTCAGCCTCTACCTGGGCTGGCTGAGCCCATCGTTTGCGGGGCTTGTCGGGCTATGGTTACTGCTGGGCGCTGGGGCCTCGTTGGTCATGACCCCCACCGGGCGCCTGCTCAAACGTTCATGCCAGCCGGAGGAGCGTCCAGCGCTGTTTGCTGCCCAGTTCTCGTTGTCACACAGCTGTTGGCTAGTCACCTATCCGTTGGCAGGCTGGCTGGGAGTGAACCTGGGACTGACGGGTACGTTCGCTTTGCTGGGAACGGTGGCCCTGGCGGCAACGGGGCTCGCGGCCCTTATCTGGCACGCACATGACCCGATGGCTCTTGAGCACGAGCACGCTGCCCAAAGTCACACCCACCTGCACTACCACGATGAACATCATCAGCACGAACATGAGGGATGGGAGGGGCCGGAACCTCATCGCCATTCCCACCATCATTCCCCAGGCTCACACGGGCACGTCTTTGTTATCGATGACCACCATTCCCATTGGCCATCGTAAAACGAGTAAGGACGCGGGCTTGGGAAATAAACGTGGGATGCGAACTGCCAATCTTACTAACGCGGGTATACAACATGCTCACCTTTTATTAAGGCGTAATATTAATAGGAGGTTTTTGCGCAAAGTAAGCTTTAACAGGCTTGCTAGTGTGGCAATGTGTAGGTGTAAAGAAAACGACGCAATCTTATTTTTAGCTTACCGTAACGAATCGACCCGTAACGCACTAGCAAAGTAAATCCTAAGTTTAATACAGCGCTTTCGTTTTAGTAATGTATGACTTGAATGCGCCTGCTGTACTACAAGAGTCCGTTAGAACGGCGTGCAGACAGCAGGCGAGCTTTTATCACCCTACTAAAGGGTCATAAATGGCTCATCTTCCTGGCCTGTAAACGTGTACACATTGTAAGGGCTTTCTTGTGGCCCCGGCATACCCGGTGTGCCAATGGGCATACCCGCCAAACCGATACCGTCAATATCGGGTTGTTCCTCAAACAGCGCCTGCACGGCTTCCATTGGAACGTGGCCTTCGATCCAATACTCGCCCATCTCAATGGTATGGCATGAACCCAGGCCATAGGGCACGCCTGCCTGCTGCTTAATATCACCCAGCTCTACATCGTCAATAATCGTCACTTCTACGCCGAGCTCTTCAAGATGGCGTGCATAAGCGTCACAGCAGCCGCACTGGGGGTTTTTATACAATGTTGCCTCTGGCGGTAACGCCGCCTGGGCGGAGACCGCCCCAAGCAGCATGGAACCAGAGAGTAAAAGCTTGGTGCTCATATGTTGCATTATTTTCAACTCCTTAGCGTGAACGACTGAAGAGGTATTTGGCCAGCGAAGCGATCGCCAAGCCAATTAATAACAGCATGGCCAGGGGCATCAACCAGCCTAGCCACCCCATTGACCCCATAAAAGCAAAACATTCCGCGTTCATCATGCCATCACTCCTAAAAAAAGAGGCAATCGCCAAGGCTTATTGCGGGCCATGGTGGCTGGGCATGCTTCCTCTCATCTGTTCACGCTGCTCATCGGTCAGTAAGTCCTGCATCTGATTATGCATGCGCACGTTATCAGCCATCATATCGCCATGAAGGTTGGCCATTTGAGCATGCAGCGCCTTTATTTCCTCTGGTTCAGGGCGTTCAGTCTGCATGGTTTGCATCATGTCGTCGCGCAGGTTCATCAATTCGCCCATCCGCTCAAGCTGGGCCGCGCGGTGTTCTTGGCGCATCTCACGCATGGTACTCATCTGCTGCTCGTCGAGCATACCGCCAATGCCGAACATACTCCCCATGCCTTCCATCATTGGACAAGGCATCATCCCGCTTTGCCCTCCCATCATCATTCCTGGGTACATGCCTTCTTGACTGCCCATCATCATGCCCGAACCCATACCGACTTGGCCGTCCATCATATTGCCCTGACCTTGGGCGCCTTGGCTCATACCTTGAGCGAAGATGGCGCTGCTGGGGACACTGAGGCTTGCAGCCAGACCAATGGCAAAGATCATCTTGTGCTTAACCATGATATTTCCTCTTATCATGTTGCTGGTCGAGACATCGCCTTATCCATTAAAAATGGAAGAAGGCGGAGTTAGCTTTCGTTATAAGCCTACAACCTATAGGTGGCCCAAAGGTAAAGGAGAAACCGATCCCAATACCTAAGTGTTGTCACAGATCATTTTTTCCGCCATTTTCAGCCCTGCTTCAGGTTGGCACGCTATAACACCTACACATTTCTTTGAAGATTCATACGACGTCATGCGCCTTGTTCGCCAAACAGGGAAAATGAACGATGTAAGAAGGCTCAACCGAATCAGTTTTAGCGCCTCCGCGATGAAGTAACAATATCCATTCAACCCTGAAAAACATAAGGATACGGTATGCAAAAGAAGACGTGTTCGCTCCCTATCATTCACGCTTCCTTAGCAACGCTGTTGCTGTCGCTAGCAATCCCAGTGCTGGCCCATGAAGGGGCCGCAAGCACTTCGCCTAAGGATGGCGTCACCATTCAGGATTCCCCAGCAGAGATTGGCATCGAGTTTGGTGGCATGATGCGCATCACCCAGTTTGAAGTGGCAGGCCCAAACGGCCCCGTTCCTCTTGATGGTCAGCCAGGCAGTGAACAGGTCGATCGCTACTTCGTAAAGCCCAGTGACACTCTTTCGGCTGGGGATTACCAGGTGCGCTGGCGTGGCCTATCGGATGACGGGCACATGATGTCTGACGGTTTTAACTTCTCGGTCGAGCCCTGACCCGTGGCCTGGTGGTTCTCCGTAAATAGCCTCGACGTCTGGACCGTCGCGATGATTCTCGTGGCGGCTGGGGTTTACCTTAGTGCCCTAGTCGCGACGGGGGCCGTATTGTTTCGTCTAGCGTTTCCCCGACTCCCTGATCACGACCGGAGGCGCGTCGCCCGCATGGGCGTCTTTGCTGCCTGGGCGGGGGTCATTCTGATTCTGTTCCAGTGGCCTTTAGAAGCTGGTTACCTTGGGGGCGGCAATATCGCTGCTGCAACCAACCCAATGCTGCTCGGAATCGTGTTTGAGGGTGCGTCCGGGGGCCGGCTAATGCTGGCGGTAGCTGGCTTGCTGCTGGTTCAGGCGATTCAGCTTAATAACTTAGCGCTCTCGAAAACAGCCAACAGCGTGAGCCTAGTAGGCGTTTTATTGGTGATGCTGGCATTCGTGCAGGTGGGGCATACAGTAAACACCCCACGCCTCGTTCTGGCTGGCTTGCTGATCGTTCACCTGATGGCGGCAGCATTTTGGGTGGCCTCGCTTTGGCCGCTGTTCCATTTAGTAGGACGGGGTCACAACCAGGACAATACCGCCCACATTCTGACCCGTTTCGGGAAAATCGCCATGGGCGGAGTTGGCGTGTTGGTACTGGCGGGCGTCACTTTGGCCACGCTGCTAACAGGCGGTCTCACACCCCTGCTCACCACGGCATATGGACAGTTCTTGATCGGCAAGGTATTGATTGTGGCGGCGCTACTGTTATTTGCTGCCGCGAACAAGTGGCGGCTTGTGCCGGCCTTTGAGAGCGGCGACGCAACAGCCCCAGGACGGTTACAGAGAAGTATTGCACTGGAGATGGTGCTGGTCGCGGTTATCTTGTTGATCACGGCAGTGCTGACAAGAGTGTCATCACCGAATGGGTGACTAACAGGTCAACCACCTTGTTGAGCCGTTCCAGAGCTCGAAATTAACGGTCTCCTTCTTATGGGCCTTACGCTGAGGTTTAGGCGGAGGCTGCCATAGGCAATTGCACCAACAAGACGAAAAGTCATTGCTGCAGCGTTGACTCTAATCAGGGGGGGCAGGATCCATCATCATGTTAGAAATGCTTTTGGGTAGCAGGCCATATTTTTACGTTAGGTTCAGGCTCGTTTCAGGTTTACGCCGTATAAAGAACAAGTGACAATAACCTCTGAGGTAAATGACCATGCGCTACACTCTTTTAACAACGTCTTTGTTTGCCCTTTCATTAAGTCTGATCACGGGCGCGGCGCTGGCTGCACCCGGCCACGGCGGTGGTGGCAATAACCTAACCGAGGCTGACGTTGACCGCACGATCAGCCTTGAGGCTGGCGATATGTGGTTCGACCCTGAAGAGCTAGAACTGGCGGCTGGGGAGGTGGTTAAATTTGAAATCACCAACACCGGCAATTTAGAGCATGAATTTGTGATTGGCAGTAAAGAAGCCCAGGAAGAGCATCGTCAAATGATGCTAGACATGGCAAATGGCGGAGGCCACGATATGTCGAATATGTCACACGGCGGCGGTCACGATATGGCCAGCATGGACATGGCAGGTGTCACCATTGCGCCTGGTGAAACCGGGACTTTATTATGGAGTGTCCCTGACAATGTTAACGAGCTAGAGTATGCCTGTAACATTCCTGGTCATTATGAATCCGGCATGTACGGTAATTTTTCTCTCTAATCTGACGCAGACCCATGAAACTGTTGCTACTCGAAGATGATGATTTGTTAGCAGAAAGCTTGGCAGAGAGTCTCAAGGAGAACGGTTACCTGGTTGATTTGGCCGCTTCATTGAAAGCGGCCAAGTCGCTCATGGCAACCGAGGATTATGAGCTGGCTATTTTAGATGTCGGTTTGCCCGATGGGTCGGGGTTAGATCTTCTCGCTCATTGGCGCAAGCAGAAGCGCAGTACGCCTATTTTGATTTTGACGGCGCGCGATACCTGGGAAGATAAAGTTATCGGACTTGAAACCGGAGCCGATGATTATCTCACCAAGCCTTTCCACGAAGCCGAACTTATGGCTCGCCTGAAGGCCTTGTTGCGTAGGCAGTCTGGTCAGTTATCTCATGTGATTACGCTTAACGGTGTCTCGTTGGATGAGGCGGGTCAACGCGTGTGCTTAGAAGGAGAAACGTGGCGTTCGCTAACAGCAACGGAGTTTCGATTACTGCGCTACTTAATGCTTCATCCAGACCGTATTCACTCGAAAGATCAGCTACTAGAGCAGCTCTACGCCTTGGATCAGGACGCTGCCGCATCTAACTTGGTGGAAGTCTACATCGCTCGTCTGCGCCGTTATCTCGGTAAATCAGTCATTCAAACGCGACGTGGTCAGGGGTATTTCTTTGCTTCACATTGATAGACGCAGTTTACGCATTCGGCTACTCGCATGGTTAGGCGGCGTCGCGCTACTGGTGGTGGTCACCACGTGGCTATTGCACGGGATCTTTTTACAGAGCCTGGCAAGGGATTTTTTAGGTGAACGCTTACAACGTGAAGCAAACCACGCGGTCGCGCAGCTAGAGCAAGACCAAACGGCTGTACCGACTGCGCTCGACTCGGTTAGCCAAGGCTATCAAGTCTTTCATCATCTCTACGTACTCCGTTTCAATGGCTCGGTCAACGCTTCTGACCCGCAATGGCAGCAACAGCTGGCTCCGTTGCTAGATGAGAGCGGCGATGCCCTAATAGATGTGAATCGCGGAACACAGCACATGCTCGTCTATCGCCGCCATTTTGAGTGGCAGGGCACGCAGGGTGTGCTATTGGTGGGCGAGGATTTTTCCCAAGTAGAAGCAGGGCTTGCAACTTTACACTGGTGGGTCGGTGGGATCGCCGCCGTGCTTTTAGGGATGCTCATCATACTCAACATGCTAGCGGTTAACCGTGGACTCATACCACTCTGGCAACTGCGCCAACAACTTGAAGCATTGCGATCAGGCAAACGTGATCGCTTGTCATTAGTAGCCCCTTCGGAGCTAGATGAATTAGTCGACCAGTTGAACTGGTTCATGGACGACATTGATCTTCGTCTGAAGCGCTCGCGAGAATCGGTCGCCAACCTATCACACGCATTAAAAACACCGCTGGCAGCCGTTACTCAAGTACTGCGTGGCAACCGGCCTATTGATGACAACCGGCGCCATAAACTACTCAGCCGTATTGAAGACATTAACGCCCAGTTGGATGCGGAGCTGCGTCGTTCACGTATTGCAGGCCCTAAAGCGGGACGAATGGCCAACGTTACTCGTGATAGCTTACGGCTGATTGAGATGTTACGTAGCCTCTATCCTGAGCGTATGTTCAACCTCGCCCACTCGGCAGGCGAGAAAGACCAAGTGCCTATTGAGGCTCACGACTTTTCTGAAATATTAGGCATCGTGCTCGATAACGCTGGCAAATGGTCGAATAGGTGCGTTAATTGCGATATTGCCGTCTCCGCAACCACACTCACGCTCACCATTGATGATGACGGCCTCGGCGTTGCAGAAGAGGATCTTTCGCGCTTGGGAGAGCGTGGCACACGACTGGATGAACGCCGTCCCGGCTACGGCTTAGGCCTGTCGATTCTTGCGCAGCTAATTGCCCGCTACTCAGGGCACTCGTATTTTGAGCGCAGTCCACTGGGTGGACTGCGCGTTACGATTATCCTGCCTCTAGCGGGTGAAGTAGCTAATTAATCATTATTCAGCTTTGTTTCAGGTTCTTCCATTAAGATGGTGTCATTCATCATTGATGGGAGTTACACATGGCGCGCTCAAGTATCATTTCTCACCCTCTTTCTCGTCGGCAAGTGTTAAAAGGAGGCGCTGCCTTAGGCTTAGGTTCTGCTGCGGCAATGGGGTTAACTCCCGCCTGGGCAAACCCCTGGGGCCGTACCAACGTCTATGCTCAGGGCGTTGAAGAAGGGCCCGAGGTATCGCTGGCGATCCGCCGTGAATCGTTGCCTATTGACGGACAAGAAGCCCAACCAATTACCATTAACGGTACCAGTCCTGGCCCGCTGATTCGTTTGAAAGAAGGTCAAGACGCAGTACTGCGTGTCACCAACCTGCTGGACGAGCCCACCTCCATCCACTGGCATGGTCTCATTCTACCGCCGGAAATGGATGGTGTGCCTGGCGTTAGCTTTGCAGGTATCGCCCCTGGTGAAACCTTTACCTACCGTTTTCCCGTCTGTCAGAACGGTACCTACTGGTACCACAGTCATTCCGGTATGCAGGAGCAGCTTGGCCATGCAGGGCCATTGATTATCGACGCTGCCGAGCGTGAGCCTATCCGTTACGACCGTGAGCATGTGTTACTGCTCACCGACTGGACTTTTGAAGACCCGATGTCGGTGTTCCGTAATCTGAAAACCATGGAAGGCTATTACAACTTCCAAGAGCGCACGATTGCTGACTTCTTTGCCGATGTTCGTAACAACGGTTTTGCTCAGACCGCTGAAATGCGCGGCATGTGGGCTCAAATGCGCATGAGTTCGCGGGATATCGCCGATGTCACCGGCAGTACTTATACCTACCTGCTTAACGGTCACTCCCCCCAAGAAAACTGGAATGCGCTGTTCAAGGCTGGTGAGCGGGTACGACTACGCGTGATTAACGGGTCGGCGATGTCATACTTTGATGTACGTATACCTGGTTTGAAGATGACCGTCGTTGCTGCCGATGGCCAGCCAGTGCAACCCGTTCCTGTTGATGAGTTCCGTATTGGCGTGGCGGAAACGTACGATGTGCTTGTTTCACCAGAAGATGATCGAGCTTATACCATCTTCGCCGAAGCCATGGATCGGAGCGGCTATGCTCGCGCCACGCTAGCCCCGCGTGAAGGCATGCAGGCGGAGATTCCCAAGCGCCGCCAAATTGCCGACCGCGGCATGGAAGCCATGGGTGCCCACGGTATGGGCGGTATGGATCACTCCAACATGGCGGGGATGGATCACTCTGGCATGTCCAACATGTCGGGGATGGATCATTCCAGCATGGCTGGGATGGATCACTCCGGTATGTCCAACATGCAAGGCATGGATCACTCTACTATGGGAGGCATGGCAGCCGAGCAGGCCAAAATAGGCGCAAACGGTTTGCTTCTCGCTGGTGAAGCCCAGCCCGGCTCTCGCTACGACCAGGCGGGCATCGGCATCGACCCCGACGAACGACGCATATTAGTCTACCGGGATCTCAAAGCGATCACACCATGGCCTGATCGCCGTGAGCCAGGCCGTGAGCTTGAGCTGCACCTGACCGGCAATATGGAGCGTTATATATGGTCGTTCGACGGTAAGAAGTTTAGCGAAGTGACGGGCCCTATTCATTTTGTGAAAGACGAGCGGCTGCGCCTAATTCTGATTAACGACACCATGATGGAGCATCCTATCCACCTCCACGGCATGTGGATGGAGCTGGAAAACGGCCAAGGGGAATTGATACCACGCAAACACACCCTAAATGTGAAGCCCGGTGAGCGCGTATCTGCGTTGATCACCGCAGATGCAGAGGGCAGTTGGGCGTTCCACTGCCACCTTCTCTATCACATGGATGCTGGCATGTTCCGCGTTGTTCAAGTTTCTTAAGGAGGCAGTATGAAAATTAAGCGCTACTTAACCCTCGCCAGCGCCGCCCTTGGCATGGCCGCCGCCACGACCGCTCAAGCCGAAGATGGCTATGCGGCACCAGACAGTTGGCCAGCGCCCACTGAGGAACATAATATGGGTATGGCACTGTTTGATCGGCTCGAATATAGCGTGCCTGATAAAGGCCCAGAAGCCGTGGTATGGGACTTTCAAGGCTGGTACGGCGGCGATATCAACCGCATTTACCTAAAGTCAGAAGGCGAAAATGTCCAGGGCGACGGCGAAGATGCTGAGTTTGAGTCTTTGGAACTACTCTATAGTCGTTTAGTGGCTGATTTTTGGGAGTTACAGGGGGGGATCGGTTATCAAGGCGGTGTTTTCTCCGATGATCACGCTGAACGCACCTATGGGGTTGTCGGCCTGCAAGGCGTAATGCCCTACGGCATTGAAACCGACGTGGCATTACAAGTGAGTGAAGATGGCGACGTGGCCGCCAGTTTTGAAGGCGAATACGATCTGCGTCTGACTCAGCGGCTCTACCTACAGCCGCGCACCGAAATTGCCGTAGCTGCCAGTAAAGTTGAGGAGTTTGGTGTGGGTGAGGGCCTTAACTCAGTGCGTGTCGGCATGCGCCTGGGCTACGAAGTGACCAGACGCTTTGCGCCTTACGTGGGCGCTTACTGGGTAAAAGAGTATGGCGATACCGCTGACCTTTCTCGTGCTGGCGGGAATAATACCGAAGATACCGGCGTGGTGGCAGGTGTCAGGTTAATGCTTTAAATCGTTAAGCACTCTATAACTTGCGCCACCGAAAGGTGGCGTTTTTTTTTGCTAATAAACCACTAAATTCAGCTTCAATTCATACTCTAAGGTTATTATTAAATTGTAAATAACCAGCGGAGTAAACCACCATGAAAATTAAAGCAATTGTTTTTAGTGCAGTAGTAGCAAGTATCCTCTCTACACCTGTATTAGCGAGCTTAGGCAATACAACACAGAATCTTCCCTTACTAGAAAGAGGCGTATCTTCTACACAGATGCTTGCCCAGGGGCAACCTAAGCGTTTCAATATTAACATTGAACAAGCGACTACACTGAAAGTAGTGAGTGAGCACTTTCCAGGATTTACCAGCACTGGCAACCGCATTTCAGCTGTTCTTTATAATGAGGCGGGACAGCAGGTAGCAGAAGCTTCCAGCCCACGGGGGCACTTCGAACTTGTTCGTCAGCTGCAACCGGGTAATTATCAGCTTGAGGTAACAGGAAGATCAAGGGGAGGCAGTGATGATAACCCTTATTATGAACTACATGTCGCCTATTGATATCCTTTAGTCTTGACATGAATTAAGAAGGTCAGCCATGAGCTGACCTTTTTTATTGAAAAACTAGTATCTCGGCAAACAAATTCAGCTTTAGTTCAGGAATTTTCGCTAACTTTATAGTGCCGCAATCGGCGTAAAAACAAGACAATTCATAAAGAGGTGTCATCATGTGGAATAACAAGAAGATTCCCTTGGTCAGCATGACGGTTATGGCCTTGGCAATCGGCTCGACGTATGTTTCGGCCCTGGAAACCCAAGTGGGAGAGACCACCGTGGGGCTTTATGGCTACGCCAGGCTGAACATGGCTTACAACTTCGATCGGGATGCCGGATCAGCTAACGAAGGTTACTTTGCTGAAGTCGCAGGATCGGAAGATGAGAGGGATGTCGGGGATCAGTTTCAAGTCACCGCGACACAAAGCCGCATCGGCTTTCGGACCAGTACGCCTGTCGAGGGGAGCACGCTAGACACCGTTATCGAAGGGGATTTATGGTCCTACAACGATGATAATACGGGCTTCAGACTACGGCATGCCTATGGGTCCTGGAATGGCATCCTTGCCGGACAGACCTGGTCGAATTATAACACCTTCGTCGCCGCCACACCCACACTGGATTTCTTCGGCACGGCGGGAAGCAATGGCTATGGGTCGCGCCTAGCCCAGTTGCGCTACACCATGGGAGGATTCTCGATAGCTGCGGAGGATCCAAAGGCACAGCTGGCGGAGAACATCGATGGCTCCGTGCCAGAAGAGGATTTGCTACCGGATAATGACGATGCCGTATCATCGATGCCCGCGTTGAGCCTGCGCTATGAAGATAGTATGGGTGACTTTTCCTACTCAATCGCCGGCATCGCCCGGCAGCTGAAGTACGATACCGGCAGCGAGAAGGATACGGAAATGGGCTATGGGGCCTTCGCCGCAGGTGCCTACCATGCCGGACCGGTGACCTTGAGAGCGATCGTGAACGCCAGCGAGGGGGCGAACAGTTACCTCTATCTGTCTGGCGATTACTTCAACGGTGCCGATGCCTACGTCGATACCAACGGTAAGCTGCAAACGCTATCTGGCTATGGCGGAGCCCTTGGTCTTTCTTATCAAATATCACCACAGTATTCACTGAACGCGTCCCATGGCTATACCGATGTCGAATTGGGCGACCCTACCGTAGGTGGGAATGCAGGTAGAAAGAACAAGAATACATTTCTTAATCTGATGTGGACTCCCAACGAACGCTTGATGTACGGAATTGAGTACGGCTATTTCGAAACGGAGTTGGCCGATGGCCGTGAAGAAGATGCGAGCCGTGTGATGGTGGCTGCCCAGTATAGTTTCTAGGGTGAGTTAGTAGCATAGCAGAGAAGCTGTTTTGATCGATTGCTTGGGCGTATGCCCAAGCTTTTTTATGGTTCTTCGTCACTTCATGTGGGGCCTGATCGAACAGGCGACCCACAATACCACTGTCACTAAACTGAATAAGAAAGATCAGTCGCGTCGGGAACACTTTTGATGACCAAATCGATACAGATGAAGTCGCGCATGGCCTGGCTGTCATAGATGGCATCTTCAAGCGCTTCGTCGACCAGTGCATACCATTGCTGAAGGAAGTAGATCCGCAACATCTGGGCCAGGAACCGTTCCCGGCGGGTGACCTTCTTATTGTTCTGGTGCTCAGCCTGAGCAAACGAGATCTGTTTCATCGAGAACTCTGGCGGGTAGTGGAAAACTGTATTTTGCCCTGCCGGTGGCACTTAGGCAGCAACGGTCGTATTTATGCAGTGTTTCCCTAAAGCGCGCCAAGTGCGCATCTCAGCGTCCCACTCCATTCGGCTCAACCAAAAAAGATAAGCTGTCATGGCACCAATCAGTACAACAACGAAATGTCTTCCAATTCTATGACGCCTAGTCGACATACTGACTTTTTTAGCTATAACGTGATGGTTCATATTTTTTCATACCTAGACACCACTTCATCGCAAGGCTAACCCTATTTCACATATGATTAATATCGACTTTATTCGGGTGCCTGGGAAGCTTGGCTGACTTTTCTCAGCATCCCAAACACCCTTATGAAAGCGTTAAAGACCCACCTCATAAAGCAATATCAAGGGTTGTGCTTGTTCTTCTAGAAGCTCATCCTGAGTTGGCGTATCGATGGGCACTACTTGACCGTCGGATCTCTCCAGCAGTTCTTGGAGTTGTGCATAATTTACCGATTGATCCAAGATGTACTGATTGAGCTTCGGCTGCATCTCAAGCAGTGCTTGTCTGCCGTGGTTCTGATTTTCAAGAAACTGATATACCTGCACGAACGCAGTGCCATCGTCCCAGCCGATCTTGACGGGCTGATCGACGATATTAACCTGAGTGCCTAAAGGCACAGCACCGAATATTGCTTTAACATCTTCCGGAAACATGCGTATGCAGCCACGGCTGGCGCGCATGCCAATGCCGTCCGGATCATTGGTACCGTGAATTAGATAACCAGGAATATCGAGCAGGATGGCATGCTTGCCGAGCGGGTTATCGGGACCCGGCGGCACCACTGAGGGTGCCGGTTCGCCTCGCGCCGCCGCTTCTTCACGCATGGAACGTGGCGGATACCAGGCAGGATCCTCAAGCCGCATGGTAGTGGTGGTAATTCCCAGTGGGGTGTTATAGCCATCTCGACCGATACCGATCGGATAGGTCTCGACTCGCGGCACCTCACCTTCGCCTATCTCCGGAAAATAGTAGAGACGTAACTCGGCGATGTTAATTACAATGCCAGTCCTCTCGGCATCGGGCAGGATATACTGGGCTGGCACGAGCACTTCTGTTCCGACGCCCGGCACCCAAAGACTGACGTTCGGATTAGCCCGACGGATTTCCTCGTAGCCCAGGTTATGGGTACGGGCGATATCGAGGAGCGTATCCGCCTCGTTGTCTACCACTACCTTATAGGCCTCACCAATCAGGTCACCGTACTCAGGCAACCTGTAGTGGCCCTGCGGCCACTCCCCCACGTCTTCAGCAAGCACAGGCGAAGTGCTCAGCAGCGTAGCGATAAGCAACGCCCCTAGCCCCGTTTTAATAATAATGGCAGTAATGGTGTTGGAGTGCCCAAGCGATAGTATCATTGTGTCCTCCTCTCTCGGCGGCGCAGATATAAACCGGGTTGGCTATGATTATCCACCGGTTGTTGGCGCGACCAGGTGATCAGCGCCATGCCGACCAGTATCATAGGGGCAGTCAGCAGCATTCCCATGGTGACCCAGCCAAACGCGAGGAAGCCGATGTGTTCATCCGGCAACCTCACGAATTCAACTGTGAAGCGAAACACGCCGTACAGCAGCAAAAAAAGACCAGAGATCAGACCTCGCCGCCTCGGTTCAGCGGAAAGCCACCACAGCAGCACGAACAGCACCACCCCTTCCAGGGCGAATTCATAAAGCGCAGAGGGGTGTCGTGGCTCTGGGCCCATGTGGGGAAACGGCATCGCCCAGGGCAGGTTGCTGACGCGCCCCGGCAGCTCGTGATTGATGAAATTGCCGATTCGCCCTGCACCAAGACCGATCGGCACCAGTGGTGCGATGAAGTCGGTTAGGGCAAAGAAGCCGAGCCGATGCTTTCGCGCAAACCATAGCGTCGCCGCCAGCACCCCGAGCAGTCCACCATGAAAGCTCATACCGCCTTCCCAAACTTTGAACAGCCATAAGGGGTTGGCCATAAACTGTTCTATTCCATAGAACAGGACATAGCCCAACCGGCCACCAACCACTACGCCTACCGCGGAGTAAAAGATCAGGTCGCTAATGTCATCGTGGGTTAGCTTAAGCCGATTAGCTCTAAGGCGCCCAAGCCACCAGGCGGCGCCGAAGCCCACCACATACATCAGGCCATACCAGTGAATCGCGAACGGGCCGAGGCTGATGGCCACTGGATCAATCTGGGGATATTGCAACATGTGGTATCTCCCAATTCATTAGAGGTGCGACCAATCGCGCCCACCGTTATTACTGATCAGCAGTTGATTGAGGTCATCAACCGCCACCAAACGCTGGGAGTCGTGCGGATCCAGCGCCAGATGCATCAGATAGCGCTCTTCCCAGCCACGCTTGACTACCTCCCAATCCCGGCTGCCCTCCCCAACTCTCAGCAAGCCTACCCCTATCATGAAGGCGTAAAGCTCTCCTTGGCTGGCCACCACCAGGCTCGTAGGGCGACGCTCAGGGTATACTTGTCGCCATCGTTCGCCTCCGTCAGGACTCATCAATAGCCCGGTTTGGGTGGCGGCATAGAGTTGTTCGGGATCACGGCTCGAGGCAGCCAGTGAAATCAGCCCGGCCGGCGCCTGGGCGCGAATCTGCCAATTGGCTCCACCATCCTGGCTGACTTGGAGCTGGCCACCATTAGCCCCATAGAGCACGTCGGGACTGGCCTCACTGATGGTCATCTGATGAAAGTCCACCGGGCCATCAACGCCGATAGCTAATTGTGACCAGCTGCGGCCTGAATCCCGGGACTTAACCACGCCGAGGTTGCCTCCCCTGGCCGGGTGGCCGCTGGCAAAGAAGGTCTCGGCTTCTTCCGGGTGAGGAGCAAAACCCATGAAGTCATGGGTCTCCTCCGAGACCCGGCGGGCCATTCCATCACTACCAACGGCATAGAAGCCATGATGGGTGGCCAACCATAGTCGTTCGCTATCCGCTCGATCGACGGCCAGGCCGTGAATATGGGTCTGCTCTCGCAGTTGCTCAAGACTGATACTACTCGGTTCTCGGGAGCAACCTGAAAGCAAGGTAAGCAGGAAGGCCACGGCGAGTGGCCAGCGATAATAGGTCATGACATCACGTCCTTATCAGTCGTCAGGTGGACAAGCACCACGCAAAGCCAACGCGCAACGCCAAAGCAAAACAAGGCAAGGCAAGGCAAGCTCAACTCACACGGATCGTTGCCATCATGCCTAGCTCTTCGTGTTCGATGATGTGGCAGTGGAACAGCCAATCGCCGGGCTTGAGGAACACCATGCGCAGCCTGAGACGCTGATAAGGAGCCAGGTTGACGGTGTCCTTCCAGGCCAGCCAGGGCGCGTCTCGCCATTCCCTGTCAGCATCGCGGGTAGCGATCACCTGAAAGTGGGTGCCATGCACATGGAAGGGGTGATCCATATGGGAGTTATTGAAGACTTCCCACTCCTCTACCTCGCCAACCTGCCCCTCAAACAGGACGTCGTTCATGGCAAAGGCACGGCCGTTGATCAGAAAATCCACCTTGGGTCGAACCGCTCTATCATCGTCGCTAGCGTGACTCGCCCCATGCCCCGGCCCATGGGTTCCGTGATGGCTGTCACTGCCGCCGTGGCCGGCATGCGGATCGCCATTCACCGCACCGTGATTGTCATGGTCTGGCATCACCTCGGTCAGTTCCACTTGACGTCTCACCACTGGTTCGCCCAGGGGTTCGATATGGGACAAGGGGTCAGGTAACGCGACGGCGGGGTATACGCCAGTATTTAGGGTATGAATCGATAATAGCGAAGCAATCTCGTCCAGATGTGCCGGCTTAGCCCCCATCCAACCACGTGTATAGGGATGACTCGCCAGCTCAAAACTCCTTTCAGATTTCTCGCTGATGCGTACTAGCAGATCGACCCGCTCACCCGGGGTGAGCAGCAACTCTTCGAGTGGTTGTGGTCGCTCGATCAGCCCGCCATCGGTACCGATCAGGGTCAACTCGTGATCTTCCAAGCGTAAACGCAAGTACCGGCCAGCACAGGCGTTGACCAGCCGCAGCCGCAGAGTAGTGCCCGGCGCCACATCAAGACGTGGCTCGCGTTGGCCGTTGACCAACAGAAGCTCCCCCTCGCGTCCATTCATCCAATCTTCGCTGGTATGGGGCGCCACTTCGCCATTCATATTCAGGCGCAGGTCGCTGACCACTAGCAAATGCTCTTCCACCTCCGCGGGCAACACGCCTAATCGGGGCCTGACCAACAATGCACCCGCTAAACCATGAGCTACCTGACGCGCAGTACCTTCATGTGGGTGGGGGTGAAACCAGTGTAACCCTGCACTCCCCCTATGAAAAACATAACGATAATGTCGTGACTCTCCTGGTAATACGGCTTCCCAGGGTGCCCCATCTTGCGACTGGGGCACCGGTACCCCATGCCAGTGCAGCGTCGTTTCCTGCTCAAGCTCATTTATCAGCGTAATGTCTAACTCATCCCCCTCGCGCACCTCAATCAATGGCAACACTTTACCGTTGTAGAGCCACAACTTTGCCTCCAGCCCATCGCTCACTGGCAGCGCATGGGCAGCGGGGGTTAACACACTTTGAAAGCGCCCAACCTGATCACTCAAGTTTGCAATCCGAGGCAATGGTTGAAGGGGTTGTCCTGCAGGGATGCTAGCGTTATCTAGCAGAGCTGTTGGTGACGCCTGTGTATGCCGTCCGGCCAAAGCGTGAACCAATAGGCCAGACCCAGATAGGGCAATACCACCCAGGGTGGTGTAGCGAAGAAATTCGCGACGTTTCATGGCTATTCCTCGTGATTAAAATCATCATCTTGGCCCGCCATAGGCGAGCTGAACGTTCAGCGATGAAGGTTTAAACGCGAGGAGGGCGATCAAAGAGCGCGCGCGGAGCTGGCGACCAGTTGACCAGATAACGAGGCAAGGTCGACGTGGCGGAGGTTGCGTCTTCGATAAGCAACGCAAGATTTACCGCACACTGAGCACAGGGCATACAGCACTCTGCCATATGGGAGGCATCGTGGTCGCCAATGCTGACCGACCCAACAACTTCGATCGCTCCACTGGCTAGATCAATGTCAGTGAACAGACAAGGTTCATCTTCATGATGATCCATCGCCACGACTATCAATGGCTGCGCCAAGGCAAGGCTTATCAGCAAACAAAGCAGCCATTTAAAAGTGGAGCAATTCATGACAAAGAAGTAATCACTATCGAGTGGAGGATATTAAGAGTATTTCATGGCTTCACAGACACACGCAACCCAAGTGCAGCAGGCAGGTTGCCGAATTACCAAAATTGATACAGGTCAACAAACTGCCTACTTTCACGCCCTGAGATGCCTTAGGCATGCCTGAATGCCATATTGAGAATTGACCTAGGTG
>NZ_WHVL01000012.1 GCF_020622355.1 Vreelandella malpeensis
GCGATCCAGACTCCTTCGGGTTATAGGGTCAAGCAATGAAGCGCACACGGTGGATGCCTAGGCAGCCAGAGGCGATGAAAGACGTGGAAGCCTGCGATAAGGTTCGGTGAGGTGGCAAACGACCTGTGACCCGGACATCTCTGAATGGGGAAACCCACTGACCACAAGGTCAGTATCGTACCTTGAATATATAGAGGTACGAGGCGAACCGGGGGAACTGAAACATCTAAGTACCCCGAGGAAAAGAAATCAACCGAGATTCCCCCAGTAGCGGCGAGCGAACGGGGACCAGCCCTTAAGCGTGTGAAAGGTTAGACGAACGGATTGGGAAGTCCGGCCAGAGCGGGTGATAGCCCCGTAGTCGAAAATCTGATCACGTGAAATCGAGTAGGTCGGGGCACGAGAAACCTTGACTGAAGACGGGGGGACCATCCTCCAAGGCTAAATACTCCTGGCTGACCGATAGTGAACCAGTACCGTGAGGGAAAGGCGAAAAGAACCCCGGCGAGGGGAGTGAAATAGATCCTGAAACCGTGTGCGTACAAGCAGTAGGAGCAGGCAAGTCCTGTGACTGCGTACCTTTTGTATAATGGGTCAGCGACTTATATTCAGTGGCGAGCTTAACCGTATAGGGGAGGCGTAGAGAAATCGAGTCTTAACTGGGCGACCAGTCGCTGGATATAGACCCGAAACCGGGCGATCTATCCATGAGCAGGGTGAAGGTTGAGTAACATCAACTGGAGGCCCGAACCAGGATCTGTTGAAAAAGATTTGGATGACTTGTGGATCGGAGTGAAAGGCTAATCAAGCCCGGAGATAGCTGGTTCTCCTCGAAAGCTATTTAGGTAGCGCCTCACGTATCACCACCGGGGGTAGAGCACTGTTTCGGCTAGGGGGTCATCCCGACTTACCAACCCGAGGCAAACTCCGAATACCGGTGAGTGCAGCGTGGGAGACACACGGCGGGTGCTAACGTCCGTCGTGAAAAGGGAAACAACCCAGACCGTCAGCTAAGGTCCCCAAATCCTGGTTAAGTGGGAAACGATGTGGGAAGGCTCAGACAGCTAGGAGGTTGGCTTAGAAGCAGCCATCCTTTAAAGAAAGCGTAATAGCTCACTAGTCGAGTCGGCCTGCGCGGAAGATGTAACGGGGCTAAACCAGGTACCGAAGCTACGGGTTCATCCACTAGGATGAGCGGTAGAGGAGCGTCGTGTAAGCCAATGAAGGTGAGTTGAGAAGCTTGCTGGAGGTATCACGAGTGCGAATGCTGACATGAGTAACGATAAGGGGAGTGAAAAACTCCCCCGCCGGAAGACCAAGGTTTTCTGTTCGATGCTAATCAGAGCAGAGTGAGTCGGCCCCTAAGGCGAGGCGGAAACGCGTAGTCGATGGGAAACGGGCTAATATTCCCGTACCGGACATGATTGCGATGGGGGGACGGAGAAGGCTAGGTGAGCCAGGCGTTGGTTGTCCTGGTGAAAGTGAGTAGGCTGGGGTCTTAGGTAAATCCGGGACCCTTCAAGGCCGAGACACGAGACGAACGGTCTTTGGACCGGAAGTCATTGATGCCACGCTTCCAGGAAAAGCCTCTAAGCTTCAGATCATGTGCGACCGTACCCCAAACCGACACAGGTGGTCAGGGTGAGAATCCCAAGGCGCTTGAGAGAACTCGGGTGAAGGAACTAGGCAAAATGGTGCCGTAACTTCGGGAGAAGGCACGCCGGCGTAGGGTAGAGGGACTTGCTCCCCGAGCCCGAACCGGTCGAAGATACCAGGTGGCTGCAACTGTTTAGTAAAAACACAGCACTCTGCTAACGCGCAAGCGGACGTATAGGGTGTGACGCCTGCCCGGTGCCGGAAGGTTAAGTGATGGTGTTAGGCCTCGGCCGAAGCTCTTGATCGAAGCCCCGGTAAACGGCGGCCGTAACTATAACGGTCCTAAGGTAGCGAAATTCCTTGTCGGGTAAGTTCCGACCTGCACGAATGGCGTAATGATGGCCACGCTGTCTCCACCCGAGACTCAGTGAAATTGAAATCGCCGTGAAGATGCGGTGTACCCGCGGCTAGACGGAAAGACCCCGTGAACCTTTACTATAGCTTCACACTGGACACTGATGTTGCCTGTGTAGGATAGCTGGGAGGCTTGGAAACCCGGACGCCAGTTCGGGTGGAGCCAACCTTGAAATACCAGCCTGGCATCATTGGTGTTCTCACTCAGGTCCGTCATCCGGATCGAGGACAGTGTGTGGTGGGTAGTTTGACTGGGGCGGTCTCCTCCCAAAGAGTAACGGAGGAGCACGAAGGTACCCTCAGCACGGTCGGACATCGTGCAATGAGTGCAAGAGCATAAGGGTGCTTGACTGCGAGACAGACACGTCGAGCAGGTGCGAAAGCAGGTTCTAGTGATCCGGTGGTTCTGTATGGAAGGGCCATCGCTCAACGGATAAAAGGTACTCCGGGGATAACAGGCTGATACCGCCCAAGAGTTCACATCGACGGCGGTGTTTGGCACCTCGATGTCGGCTCATCACATCCTGGGGCTGAAGTCGGTCCCAAGGGTATGGCTGTTCGCCATTTAAAGTGGTACGCGAGCTGGGTTTAGAACGTCGTGAGACAGTTCGGTCCCTATCTGCCGTGGGCGTTGGATGTTTGAGAAGGGCTGCTCCTAGTACGAGAGGACCGGAGTGGACGCACCTCTGGTGTTCCGGTTGTCACGCCAGTGGCATTGCCGGGTAGCTATGTGCGGACGGGATAACCGCTGAAAGCATCTAAGCGGGAAGCCCCCTTCAAGATGAGACATCCCCGAGGCCTTGAGCCTCCTGAAGGGCCCAGCGAGACCAGCTGGTTGATAGGCACGGTGTGGACGCGCTGCAAGGCGTTGAGCTAACGTGTACTAATGGCCCGTGAGGCTTGACCCTATAACACCCAAGGGGTCTGGTCGCGCAGTGACAACGAATGAAAGAACCGGATACGTGCCGAGAACGCTCGGCAGAGACGCCACGAAACACGCCCAGCATGATGTACATTGATAGTTACGCCTGACGACCATAGCCTGCGTGAACCACCCGATCCC
>NZ_WHVL01000013.1 GCF_020622355.1 Vreelandella malpeensis
CTTGAACCGCCCCGGTTATTCCGGAGACCGGTTTGTTTGAGTCAGGCAGCTTCACCCGACTCTTCCAGTTGATGATAATACGTCCTTTCTCGTTCTGCTGGTGGAACGTTTCCGATGGGTTCCAGCAGTCGGCGGTTGTTGAACCAGTCAACCCACTCCAGCGTGGCATACTCAACGGCATCCAGTCCCCTCCATGGGCCACGATGATGGATCACCTCCGTTTTGAACAAGCCGATGGTGGTTTCAGCCAGCGCATTGTCGTAGGAGTCGCCGGTGGTGCCGACTGAGGCATTGATACCCTCGTCAGCCATACGCTCGGTGTAGCGGATCGAGAGATATTGGCTTCCCCTATCACTATGATGGATCAACCCTTGTCTGTGTTTGCGTGCCCACAGAGCTTGCTCCAGGGCGTCCAGCACCAGTGCCGTTCTCATCGACGTCGCTACACGCCAACCCACGATACAGCGTGCATAAACATCGATAACGAACGCAACGTAAACGAAGCCAGACCAGGTAGCGACATAGGTAAAATCGGCCACCCAAAGCTGATTAGGACGCATGGCCGTAAAGTCACGTTTCACTAAATCAGGTGCCCGTTTCTGGCCGGGATCACTGATGGTCGTGAAGGGGCGTTGGCCTCGCACCACGCCGCGAATTCCTAGGCGGCGCATGAGCCGTTCTACAGTGCAACGAGCAACATTAACGCCTTCACGGCGGAGTTGCCGCCAGACCTTACGGGCACCGTAGACGCAGAAGTTTTCTTCCCACACGCGCTGAATCTCAGCGGTAAGAAACGCATCCTGTCGATACCGGTCTGCCCGCCGTTCAGGATCAGCTTCAAGTGCCTTGTGGTGGTAATACGTCGATGGGGCGATTGGCAGTTGACTACAAATCGACTCGACCCCGAACTGAGCACGATGCTCGTCGATAAATGACACCATCAATTGGGTTTGCGGTCGAGCTCCGCCTGGGCGAAAAAAGCAGCCGCCTTACGGAGAATTTCATTGGCACGCTTCAATTCGGTGTTTTCACGCTCTAGCTGCTTGAGTCGTTCATGTTCAGACAGGTTAACCGAGCTGTTTTCCTGCGTGAGTTCTGTGCGTTTGCACCAGGCTCTCAAAGTCTCTGGTGTACAACCGAACTTGCTGGCAATGGAGCAGATCGCCGCCCACTTGGACGGGTATTCGTCTTGCTGTTCAAGGACTAATCGAACAGCTCGCTCCCGGACTTCTGGGGAATATCGTTTTGGTGAGTTCATAACTCCATCCTCTCAAGATATGGAGTCTCCGGTAAAGCCGGGGCGGTTCA
>NZ_WHVL01000014.1 GCF_020622355.1 Vreelandella malpeensis
GTTGGTGGGGTAACGGCCCACCAAGGCGACGATCCGTAGCTGGTCTGAGAGGATGATCAGCCACATCGGGACTGAGACACGGCCCGAACTCCTACGGGAGGCAGCAGTGGGGAATATTGGACAATGGGGGCAACCCTGATCCAGCCATGCCGCGTGTGTGAAGAAGGCCTTCGGGTTGTAAAGCACTTTCAGCGAGGAAGAACGCCTGGCGGTTAATACCCGCCAGGAAAGACATCACTCGCAGAAGAAGCACCGGCTAACTCCGTGCCAGCAGCCGCGGTAATACGGAGGGTGCAAGCGTTAATCGGAATTACTGGGCGTAAAGCGCGCGTAGGTGGCTAAATAAGCCGGTTGTGAAAGCCCCGGGCTCAACCTGGGAACGGCATCCGGAACTGTTTGGCTAGAGTGCAGGAGAGGAAGGTGGAATTCCCGGTGTAGCGGTGAAATGCGTAGAGATCGGGAGGAATACCAGTGGCGAAGGCGGCCTTCTGGACTGACACTGACACTGAGGTGCGAAAGCGTGGGTAGCAAACAGGATTAGATACCCTGGTAGTCCACGCCGTAAACGATGTCGACCAGCCGTTGGGTGCCTTGTGCACTTTGTGGCGAAGTTAACGCGATAAGTCGACCGCCTGGGGAGTACGGCCGCAAGGTTAAAACTCAAATGAATTGACGGGGGCCCGCACAAGCGGTGGAGCATGTGGTTTAATTCGATGCAACGCGAAGAACCTTACCTACCCTTGACATCCTGCGAACTTGGTAGAGATACCTTGGTGCCTTCGGGAACGCAGAGACAGGTGCTGCATGGCTGTCGTCAGCTCGTGTTGTGAAATGTTGGGTTAAGTCCCGTAACGAGCGCAACCCTTGTCCTTATTTGCCAGCGGGTCATGCCGGGAACTCTAAGGAGACTGCCGGTGACAAACCGGAGGAAGGTGGGGACGACGTCAAGTCATCATGGCCCTTACGGGTAGGGCTACACACGTGCTACAATGGTCGGTACAAAGGGTTGCCAACTCGCGAGAGTGCGCCAATCCCGAAAAGCCGATCTCAGTCCGGATCGGAGTCTGCAACTCGACTCCGTGAAGTCGGAATCGCTAGTAATCGTGGATCAGAATGCCACGGTGAATACGTTCCCGGGCCTTGTACACACCGCCCGTCACACCATGGGAGTGGACTGCACCAGAAGTGGTTAGCTTAACCTTCGGGGGAGCGATCACCACGGTGTGGTTCATGACTGGGGTGAAGTCGTAACAAGGTAGCCGTAGGGGAACCTGCGGCTGGATCACCTCCTTAAACGATGCGTC
>NZ_WHVL01000015.1 GCF_020622355.1 Vreelandella malpeensis
CACCAGAAGTGGTTAGCTTAACCTTCGGGGGAGCGATCACCACGGTGTGGTTCATGACTGGGGTGAAGTCGTAACAAGGTAGCCGTAGGGGAACCTGCGGCTGGATCACCTCCTTAAACGATGCGTCGCGCTCGCGGCAAGCGCTCACAATGAATTACCTGATCATGTGTTAGAGCAAACGGTTTAAGCACGATCCCCTCTTGGGTCTGTAGCTCAGTTGGTTAGAGCGCACCCCTGATAAGGGTGAGGTCGGCAGTTCAAATCTGCCCAGACCCACCAAATTCCTGTGATACTGCGTTAAAATGCTCCTCGTATAGAAGGCTATACGTCGTCGCATTTTGCCTTGTCTCACAGAAATTTATGACAAGAGGTGACGCTCTGAACAATGGGGCCATAGCTCAGCTGGGAGAGCGCCTGCCTTGCACGCAGGAGGTCAGCGGTTCGATCCCGCTTGGCTCCACCATTTTCCAGCCGTATCGCCTTGCTGGACATCGTTTGTCGTGTTTCGTGACCATTGATAAGCCTGCTGTTGGCTGTCTTATCACTGTTCACTAAACAGTCGCTCTTTAACAATGTATATCATGCTGACAATATCGAATGACGATATGAAGACAGTTTACTGTTTTTATCTCCTCATCTCGATATGCAATTGTTTTGTGATACGTCTCAAGCGTATCCGGCAATCGTTGTCATTGTGCGATCCAGACTCCTTCGGGTTATAGGGTCAAGCAATGAAGCGCACACGGTGGATGCCTAGGCAGCCAGAGGCGATGAAAGACGTGGAAGCCTGCGATAAGGTTCGGTGAGGTGGCAAACGACCTGT
>NZ_WHVL01000016.1 GCF_020622355.1 Vreelandella malpeensis
ACAGGTCGTTTGCCACCTCACCGAACCTTATCGCAGGCTTCCACGTCTTTCATCGCCTCTGGCTGCCTAGGCATCCACCGTGTGCGCTTCATTGCTTGACCCTATAACCCGAAGGAGTCTGGATCGCGCAATGACAACGATTGCCGGATACGCTTGAGACGTATCACAAAACAATTGCATGTTGATTTGGCTTATCTAACGAATCAGACAAGCAAAACAACATTGTCAGCATGATATACATTGTTAAAGAGCGACTGCCATAAGCAGTGATAAACGCACGATCTTGTTCACGTTAAAAAAAGAGAAAGGTCTTCAAGATCGTTTCTTTTTCTTTCAAAGTGAAAAGACATTCGCTTATCACGACTCATCACAGCACATGATCAGGTAATTCATTGTGAGCGCTTGCCGCGAGCGTGACGCATCGTTTAAGGAGGTGATCCAGCCGCAGGTTCCCCTACGGCTACCTTGTTACGACTTCACCCCAGTCATGAACCACACCGTGGTGATCGCTCCCCCGAAGGTTAAGCTAACCACTTCTGGTG
>NZ_WHVL01000017.1 GCF_020622355.1 Vreelandella malpeensis
CACCAGAAGTGGTTAGCTTAACCTTCGGGGGAGCGATCACCACGGTGTGGTTCATGACTGGGGTGAAGTCGTAACAAGGTAGCCGTAGGGGAACCTGCGGCTGGATCACCTCCTTAAACGATGCGTCGCGCTCGCGGCAAGCGCTCACAATGAATTACCTGATCATGAGCTGTGATGAACAGTGATAAAAGCACCTTCACGTTAAAAAAAGAGAAAAGATCTTTCTTTTTCTTTTAAAAGTGAACGGCAACGTGCCTTTATCACTGCTTATGGCAGTCGCTCTTTAACAATGTATATCATGCTGACAATGTTGTTTTGCTTGTCTGATTCGTTAGATAAGCCAACTCAACATGCAATTGTTTTGTGATACGTCTCAAGCGTATCCGGCAATCGTTGTCATTGTGCGATCCAGACTCCTTCGGGTTATAGGGTCAAGCAATGAAGCGCACACGGTGGATGCCTAGGCAGCCAGAGGCGATGAAAGACGTGGAAGCCTGCGATAAGGTTCGGTGAGGTGGCAAACGACCTGT
>NZ_WHVL01000001.1 GCF_020622355.1 Vreelandella malpeensis
TCCAGGGTGGCATCGCCGTTGTCGACCGTGGCTTCGACGGTGATGGCAGACGCCACCGCGTCGAGCTCCACGCCGGTGTTGGCGTTGATCTCGTTGCCGTTGCGGTCGGTGGCGATGGCTTCGACGGTCAGCTCGCCATCCACCAGACCGCTGACGTCCACGCCGTCCACGGCGTAGCTGCCATCGTCGTTGACGGTGGCATCGGCCGTCACGGTGTTGCCGTTCTGGTCGGTGATGGTGATCGTCACCACGCTGCCCGGGGCCACGTCGGTGGTAGTGCCGCGGATGTCCAGGGTGGCATCGCCGTTGTCGACCGTGGCTTCGACGGTGATGGCAGACGCCACCGCGTCGAGCTCCACGCCGGTGTTGGCGTTGATCTCGTTGCCGTTGCGGTCGGTGGCGATGGCTTCGACGGTCAGCTCGCCATCCACCAGACCGCTGACGTCCACGCCGTCCACGGCGTAGCTGCCATCGTCGTTGACGGTGGCATCGGCCGTCACGGTGTTGCCGTTCTGGTCAGTAATGGTGATCGTCACCACGCTGCCCGGGGCCACGTCGGTGGTGGTACCGCGGATATCCAGGGTCGCGTCGCCGTTGTCGACGGTCGCCTCGACGGTGATGGCGGACGCCACCGCGTCGAGCTCCACGCCGGTGTTGGCGTTGATCTCGTTGCCGTTACGGTCGGTGGCGACCGCCTCAACCGTGAGGTCGCCGTCGACCAGGCCACTAACGTCCACGCCGTCCACGCGGTAGCTGCCGTCATCGTTGACGGTGGCATCGGCGGTCACGGTGTTGCCGTTCTGGTCGGTGATGGTGAGCGTGACGGTGCTGTTCGGCGCGACACCGGTAGTAGAACCAACAATATTCAAAGTTGAGTTTTGATTATTGACCTGTGCATGCACATCAATCGAAGACTCAATATCTGAATCACTGTCCGCATCCGCATCGGAATCTGCATCTGCATCTGCATCTGCATCGGCATCGGCATCGGCATCGGCATCGGCATCGGCATCGGCATCAGCGTCCGAATCGGCATCTGCATCTGCATCAGCATCAGCATCTGAATCAGCGTCAGCGTCCGAATCAGCATCTGCGTCTGCGTCTGCGTCTGCGTCTGCGTCTGCGTCTGCGTCGGAATCTGCATCTGCATCTGCGTCGGCATCGGCATCAGCGTCCGAATCGGCATCTGCATCAGCGTCGGAATCTGCATCGGCATCGGCATCAGCGTCCGCATCGCATCGGCATCGGCATCGGCATCGGCATCAGCGTCCGAATCGGCATCTGCATCTGAATCAGCATCAGCATCTGCGTCGGCGTCTGCATCAGCGTCGGAATCTGCATCGGCATCGGCATCGGCATCGGCATCAGCGTCCGCATCGGCATCAGCGTCCGAATCGGCATCGGCATCGGCATCTGCATCTGCGTCCGAATCGGCATCAGCGTCCGCGTCAGCATCGGCATCTGCGTCCGAATCGGCATCTGCGTCGGCATCCGCATCCGCATCCGCATCCGCATCCGCATCCGCATCCGCGTCAGAATCGGCATCTGCATCTGCATCGGCGTCCGAATCGGCATCAGCGTCGGAATCTGCATCTGCATCTGCATCGGCGTCTGAGTCAGAATCGGCATCCGCATCCGCATCCGCATCGGAATCAGCATCTGCATCCCCATCACCTGGATCGGTCGGATCCGTGAGATCGATCGGGGCTGCAGGATCCAGGGGATCAGCCGGGGCGATGGGAGGCGTGGCGCCGGCGGCCAGTGCGTTTTCGTCGCCGCCGGAGAAGTCGAAGAATTCAGGGGAGGTGCCGGCGGCGGAGCCTGCGGAGGAGAAGCTCAGCGGGTCGACGTCTTCGGCGATACGCGCCACGCGCACGAAGGTGTTGCCGCCACCACCGCCACCGGCGATGCCCCCTGCAGCGGTGGCATCCAGCACGTCGAGAAGATCCGTGTCGCCGTCTTCGAGGGCGGCCAGCAGCGCCTCGAGGTCGTCATCCAGCACGCTGGCTTCGTCGGTGGCGACGAGGGCATCGTTCTCGAGCTCCGGCGTGATGGCGACTTCCTGACCACCTTCGACCACGCTGGGGCCGGCACCATCCCCGAAGTCCAGCTCGACGCGGCCACCGTCGGCGGTCACCAAGGTTTCCCCTTCGTTCAAGGTGTCGCCGATTCGCGCCTCGCGAACGTTGCCTGACGCGTCGATGACCCAGGCTTCGCCCGAGATAGAGATGACCGTTGCTGTCGCCATGAAAAAGATCCCCGGTAGACGTTAGTAGCCGCCGTTTCGTGAGGGCACGAAAAAGAGAACGCGGCTTATAGCGCAATGGTAGGACGTTTGGCGAGCGGAACCTATTGTACCGATGGGCAGAACGACGGTCTTTGAAGAGAGATACGCACCGGTCGCGAGGACCGGTGCGCAAGCATCACGCCGTGCGGGAGCTGGCGTTGTCCGAGAGCTTGAGAATGAGCTGGAGTCGGTCACGCACCGCCAGTTTCTTGAAGATCGCGCTGAGGTGCGCCTTGACCGTACGCTCGCCGATATCGAGTTGCCGGGCAATCTCCTTGTTGCTTGCTCCACGGGCAACCGCCAGGGCGACCGCGCGTTCGCGCTCGGTCAACTGACCCAGAAGCGGCGCGGAAAGCGATGGCTCACCGGCGTGGCGCTGCCGTAGAGCCTGGAACGAGCCGCTCAGAACCTTGGAAAGCAGTGCCTGGCCAGCCCAGATGCCCTGGTTCGTGACTACCAGCGCTACCTGCTCGAGCACCTCCGGCGCCGCTAGCGTATGGACGTAGCCGCGCGCACCTTGCTCGAAGGCCAGCAGCGCTTCCTGGTCGTCGGCGCTGTAGCTGAGCACGACGACCGTGGCGCCACGTTGGGCGAGCTCACCGACCCGCAGCGGCCAGTCATCGATCATCGTGACCAGCCAGGCCACGTCGCCTGTGCCGATCGCATCGCTGCCCTGCTCGGCCAAGATGGACGAGGCCTCGGGAAACGCCTCCATCCAGCGCGCTTTCATGTTCCCGTCGGTGGTTATGAAATGGTGTTTCATCAGCGCTCTCCCATTGAGTCACGCCACGCTCTTAGCACGGGCTTCAGCAGAAACTGCATGACCGTTCGTTTTCCTGTCACGATATCCACCTGCGCTGTCATCCCGGGAATGACCTGGAGCCTTTCGGCCGGATTCTCGTTGTCGATACTGCGCACACGCACTAGATAGAAGGTATTGCCGTCGTCATCGGTGATGGTATCGGCGCTGATATGCTCGAGCTCCGCCTGAAGGCCACCGTAAATGGAGTAGTCGTAGGCGGTGAGTTTGATAGTCGAGGCCTGGCCGGGATGCAGGAAGGCGATGTCCTTGGGAGCGATACGCGCCTCGACCAGTAGCTGGTCGTCGCTGGGGATGATCTCGATCACTTCCTGGCCGGGCTGGGCCACGCCGCCGATGGTGTTGATGTGGATACGCTGGATGACCCCGTCGACCGGCGAGCGGATCTCGGCCAGGCGCACGCGATCCTGCAGCCCGGTGCCGGACTGCTGCAGCGCGTTCAGATCGCCCACGGCCTGAGCCAGGTTGGTGCGCCATTCGCTACGACGCTCGGCGCTGAGTTCGCGCAACTGGGTCTGGGCCTCCTCGACCGCGGCCTGCAGACGCGAGACCGAGGCGTCCGCCTGGCTACGCTCGCCGGAGGCGCGGGACACTTCGCGCTCCAGGCGCAGCACCTCGACTTCCGACACCGCCCCGGAGGCGAGCAGCGGACGCGTCAGGTTGAGCTCCTGGCTAGCCATGCCCGCTTCACGGGCGGCAGTATCGCGCCGCGCCTGGGCTTCCCGAAGCTCTTCGCGACGCTGGCGTACGCGGTCTTCGAGCACGTTTTCCTGCTCGCGAAGCTCCTCGGTGCTGCTCTCGTACGCCTCGCGCTCCTGCATGACGATACCCGGCACCTCCTGGCGAAGCTCCTCCGAGGGCTCGAACGCCGTGCCGGTCGCCAGCGCCCGCAGGCGCTCGGCGCGCGCCTCCAAGGCATAGCGCTGGGCACGGTTCTCGCCGAAGTCGGACACGAACCGGGTTGGGTCGATTTGCATCAACACCTCGCCGGCGCTGACCACCTGGCCTTCACGCACGTTGATCTGCTCGACCACGCCGCCATCGAAGGACTGGATGCGCTGCAGATGGCTGGCCGGAATCACTCGCCCCGTGCCGCGCGTTACCTCGTCGATTGGAGCGAAGTAGGCCCATACCAGCACGGCGAGAAACGCCAGCAAGGTGGTATAAAGGAACAGCCGCGCGCGAATCGGCTCCTGCTGCATGCGCGCCCAATCGGTGTCGCTTGCCCAGTCGCGGCTTAAGTGGGCCGCGCTCACCCGGCGGGCGAACAGCCGATCCATGAACGGCCGAAACGGTTTCTGGCCCTGTTCGGAAAAGCGCCCGATGGCCTCGAAGCCTTTCTGCTCGGTGGTGGAGGATGTCTTCTCCATCAGGAGGCCCTCCCGATCTGGCCGTTGCGCAGCGCTTCGACCACGCTATCACGCGGGCCGTCCGCCACAACCTTGCCGGCATCCATGACGATAATGCGATCCACCAGCGACAGCAGCGATGTGCGGTGCGTGACCACCAGCACGGTCTTGCCCTCGGCAATCGCCGTGAGGTTGGCCTTGAAGGCCTCTTCGCTGGCGTTGTCCATGGCGCTGGTCGGCTCGTCGAGCAGCAGCACCGGCGGATCCTGCACGAGCGCCCGGGCAATGGCCACGGCCTGCTTCTGACCGCCGGACAACGCCTGACCGCGCTCGCCTACCTGCAGGTCCACCCCCTTGGGATGGCCGTTCACCAGCGGCTCCAGCCCGGCGATCTTGATCGCGCGCAGCAGGGCGTGGTCGTCCACGCGGTCGCTGCCGCCGCCGGCGACGATGTTGTCCCTGAGCGAACCGGAGAACAGGCTCACGTCCTGAGGCACATAGCCGATGTGGCGGCGCAGTTGCAACGGATCGAGCTGGCGAATGTCGACCCCGTCGAGCATCACCGCGCCGGCGCTGGGCCGATAGAAGCCGAGCAGCAGCTTGTTGAGCGAGGACTTACCGCACCCTACACGCCCCAGCAGCGCGACCTTCTCGCCCTCCTTGATGGTTAGCGAGATGTCGCGCAGCGCGTCGCGCTCCTCGTCCGGGTAGCGCAGCGACACTTTCTCGAGCTGCAGATGACCGCTGACGCTAGGCTTTTCGACGTAGGCCTTGCCTTCGTGGCGCTCCTCCTTCTTGGCCATCACCTGGTTGAGCGACTCGAGTGCCGTGGAAGACTGGTGGTACTGGGCGAGCAGCGCCGCCGCCTGACTGATGGGCGCCATGGCGCGCGACGACAGCATGTAGCTTGCGATCAGCCCGCCCTGGGAAAGATTGCCTTCGATGATCTGGTAGACGCCGACGATGATGACGCAGATCGCCACGCTGTTCTGCGCCCAAAGCGCCACGCTCGAGACCGAGGAGCTGACGTGCTTGAGCTGGGCGCCGGTGCGCGAGAGAAAGGCGGTCGCTTTCTCCCAGTGACGCTGGATGCGGCTCTCCGCGCGCAGCGCCTTGACGTTCTCGAGCTGGGAGACCGACTCCACCAGCAGAGCGTTGCGCTGGGCGCCCACCTCCCAGGTGGTCTGGGAAAGCTCGTGGAGCTTGCCCTGCGCTGCCAACGCGTAGAGCAGCACGAACACAATGCCGACGATCACCGGCAGCGCCAGCCACGGGTTGATCAGCGCGATGATCGCCAGAAACATCAACACGAAGGGAAGATCGACGATGCCCACGATGGTCGCCGAGCCGATGAAGGCACGCACCGACTCGAAGGATTGCAACGTCGAGGTGAACGAACCGGTCGAGGCCGGCCGCTCCTCCATGCGCATGCCCAGCACCTTGGCCATGATCGCCGAGGAGAGCTTGACGTCCGCCCGGCTGGCGGCCAGGTCCACGAAGGCGCTGCGCATCAGACGAAGCGCCAGGTCGAAGCACAGCACGATGAATACGCCGAGCGCCATCACCCAGAGCGTTTCAGTCGCCTGGTTCGGCACCACCCGATCGTAGACGTTGAGGATGAACAGCGGCATGGCGAGCGCGAAGATGTTGATGGCTACCGATCCGCACACGATGTCGCGGTAGAGTCGCCGGTTCTCCTTGATGACGCTCCAGAACCAGTGCTGGCGGCGCGTCTTGTCGACACCGGGCTCGCTGGTGTTGTCCGCCTGGAAGCGAGGCCGCACGTAGATCGCCTCGCCGCTGTAGCCGGCGTTGAGCTCGTCGAGTGCCACGTCGACGGCGGCCTCCGAAAGCTCCGGGAAGATAACGCTGGCCTTGCCCTGCTGGGCATCGATGCCCAGCAGAACGCAGGCCCGCCCCGGCTCCAGCAGCAGGACGACCGGAAATAGCGCCGGGTTGAGGTTGGCCAGTGCGCTCTTGACGATGCGCGCGGTCAGTCCGGCACGCTTTGCGGCACGCCCGAACACGGAGGGCGTGAGATTGCCCTTCTCGAGCGGAAGACCGGCCTTGAGCGCCTCGGAGGAGACCTCGTGCTGATGATAGCTCGCGATCGCCTTGAGACATTCGAGCAGTTCATCGCTCGAACGTTCGGGGGACGGAGCCCGAGTAGAAACTACCTGTTTGCCCTGCGCCACTAAAGCCTCGTCTCCTGTGCACGGGAGTGCCGTGATAAGAAAGATGCGTCGATGCGCGTCACCGCGCCCCTTACCCCGGCGCCAGAAATGGGGGGATCGCCGCGCGTTGGTTTCCAGCGAAGTCAAGCGCATTTAACGCCAGATACACCCTCCGCAATGACCCGATAACGTCATACTTACACGCCTATATTCACGCCATGATGTCGAAATCAAGCAAGGCTTCACTCCTTGCCGCGCCGGGCGGTCCACAGGGACACATCGACAGGCACCCGTGACCGAGACGGGTGCTTGCCAACCAGGCCGAAACGCTTCAGTTCCCGGAAGAAGCGGAAATGCCCCGAGTGAAGTCTTCCAGCGTGAAACCGCTGGGCCCGTCGAGCGCGCAGGTATCGGCGGAGCTCAGCGTCATGCCGTCGTAGCCGAGCTCGGATAGGCTCGGGATATCGTCGCGGGTGACGCCGAGCGTGGGCATGAGCTGCCCCATAGACGCCAGCGTGCGCGCCTGGGCGAGGGTCAGATCGAACTCGGCGTTGGCGAAGGCACGACTGGCTTCGAAGTACTCGTTCTCGCTGTCGAGCACATCGAGCAGCGTCCGCTGGCCGATGTCGAACTGCTGCTGATAGGCGCCGCGCACGCGGTCGATGGACTGGCGATGCTCGTTGAGGTAGCTCAGCTGTTCGCGCAGACGCTGGGTATCGTTGTAGGCGATCTGGGTAGTCTGGCGCACGTTGGTGCAGGCCACTTCACGCTGGCTCTGAGCCTGCTCGATGCGCGATGCGGCGGCCTCGAAGGAGGCGCGGTCCGCCCCGCCGCGATACAGGTTCATGCTGGCCACCAGCTGAATGCTGTGCTCGTCGCTGCGCCCAGCGGCGACGCTATCCTGATTGTTGGTACCGGTACGCCCCTGGATATCCAGACGCGGCAGGTAGCCTGCCCGCGCAGCGTCTTGCTGGGCGCGCGCCACGGCAATATTCTCGATCGCCGCCTGGAAGTCGGGGTTGCCCTCGAAGGCCATGCGCACGGCCTCGGTGACGTTGGCCGGCAGGTTCGTCTCGAGCGACGGCGCCGGCAGCATGTTCTGGGCGGGCAGCTGGCCGACGATGCGCTGGTAGCGCGCCGTCACATCGTGCAGGTTGGACGCCTCCGACATCAGGTTGGACTCGGCCAGCGCCAGGCGGCCGTTGATCTGCTCGAGATCCACCCCACGGCCGGCGCCAGAAAGTGTACGCTCCTCGATCTGGCCGAAGACACGCTGGTGCTGACGGTAGTTGTCCTGGGCCAGGCGGACCAGCTCGCGATAGCGCATAACATCGAGGTAACTGCGAAAGGCTTCCAGGGCCACTTCTTCGCTGGCACCGAGGAGCTCGAAGTAGGCGATCAGCCGCGTGCGATCGAGCCGCTCGACCTCGCTGCGCGTGGCAAAGCCGTCGAACACCATCTGCGAAAGCGTCAGCTCGGCGAAGTCACTGCTGTAGCTGCCACGCCCGTCGTTCTCCTGGTCCTGACGCCCCACTCCCGCACGCACGTCGACGGTCGGCAGATAGCCGCCACGGGCAGCGCGCACGTCGCTGCCGGATGCGTTGAAGCTCGACCAGGCAGCGTTGACCTGCGGGTTGGTGACGATGGTCTGCTGGATGGCGCTGGGCAAGTCGGTGGATCCAGGCGCGTAGAGGCTCGCCGGCAGCGACTGCGCCAGGGCAGACAGCGGAAGGCAGGTCAGCGTGGCCACCGTGAGCGGACGAAACGCGCGTGCCGAGAAGAGATGCTTCAGTTTCATTGTGACATTGTCTTTCATGTGCCTGGATTCCTAGTGAACGCTTCGACCTACCGATGAAATCGCGACCCGCCTTGTCGCTTGGCCCGAACAAACGCCCCTGCATTCTCCTGGCATACCATTCTTCTGGAACGCCATTCGCCTAAAATACATGGAGATCATTCACGGACCGCGCTAGCCCCCTCGAGCTTCACTTAAATTAATTAAGTGCAATTGAAAGGCAAGTTATAAAAACAAATGTCACAAAAATTTACAATAAATATCTCAAAAAAACGCCTTACTCTGATTCATCCCTTTTGATTAGCTGGTAATTGCTGAAGAGCCAGGCCTGCCAGGATCAGGCCAAGCCCTGTGAATGTCGAGATCAGAAGAGGCTCGCCCATCACGAAGTGGAGAAGCATGAGCGACACCGGAGGCGACAGGAAGATCAGATTGGATACCTTGGCGGTGCGTGAGATGCCATTCACCGCCAACTGCCAGAGAAGAAACGCAATGCCCATCTCGAACAGGCCCACGTAGACACCGGCGCCCAGCGCCGGCCAGCCATGCCAGGTAACACCTGGCCCTAAAAGTAGCAAAAAAGTGAGTACCGGCAAGCCGATGGTGAAATTTTGCCACTGCCCCACCAACGGCTCGCGCGCATCACGAGCGTTGAGCAGCCAGTAGAGCGCCCAGATCAGCGTCGAACAGAGCGCGAAGACCACTCCCAGCGGATCCTCGAAAGCCATGTCGAACACGCGCCCACGCGTGGCGATCACCCAGACGCCGGCATAGGCCATCACACCGGCCAGCACGTCGAGCCGCGACAGGCGCTGGCCCAGCAGCGGAACGGCCAGAAAGGCCATCGCCAGCGCCCAGGTGTAGTTGAGCGCCATGGCTTCTTGCCCCGGCAGCCGGTCATAGGCGGCGAACAGCACCAGGTAATAGGCTACCGGATTCATCAAGCCCGCCCAGGCGGCGGTTTTCCAACCGGATGCGAGCGCGACCCGGCCCAACCCGCGATGCACGACGAGCGCTCCCATCAATGCCCAAGACACGAGGGCCGCCATCCACATCAGCTCCAGCGGACTCATGAAGGCCAGCGCGAACTTGAAGGCAGTGGCGACGGTGGACCAGAGCGCGACCGCTCCTAGACCAAAGGCGATGGCGCGTCGATCCCCGCTCATCGGTCGATGTGCCCCAGATCTCTCTTGGGGTCGATCCGGTCACGCACGCGCTGCTTGAGGGTCTTGACGTCGGGAAAGCCACCATCACGCTTGCGTTCCCAGATCAGCTCGTCGTCGCAGCGAATTTCGAAGGTTCCGCCATGGGCAGGTGCGAGGGCGACCTCTTCGAGCTGGTCGCCGAAGGTGGAGAGAAGCTCCTGGGCGTACCAGGCGCTTCGCAGAAGCCAATTGCACTGGGTGCAGTAGCGGATCGATATACGCGGCATTGCCTTCATCCCAAATGTTCTAATATGAGCTGGCGAATCGGCATTCTGTCACTTCGTCTTGTTTACTGCCAATGAGTCACTGCCAAGGAATCGTGATGGCCGAGCACCCCCCTTCCCAGACCCGCCTGTTCGAATGGATGACCGGCGACGACGATAGCCGAATGTGCAAGGACATACCCGACGCGGCGTGTCAGGAGCAGCCGCGCAACTTCTTTCTTCACCTGTTCGCCGCGCTCGGCAACAAGCTCGCCGACGAGCTCTCGAGCGCTCGCCTGGTGCTGCCCTGGCTGATGGGCATCATCGGCGCGCCGGTCTGGATGGTGGGTCTTCTGGTTCCCATTCGCGAAGCGGGCGCCCTGCTTCCCCAGATCTTCGTGGCCGGCTTCATTCGTCCGCTGCCCCGGCGCAAGTGGGTGTGGGTGGCGGGGGCGGTGCTGCAGGCCGGGGGCGCCTTCGTTCTGGCGCTTCTGGCGCTCTTCGGCACCGGCACCACGGGAGGCGCGCTGGTGCTCGCCGCCCTGGTCCTGCTGTCGCTTGCACGCGGCGTATCGTCGATCGCCACCAAGGACGTCATGGGCAAGACCATCGCCAAGCGCCGTCGCGGCACGCTGATGGGCTACAGCGGCAGCGTCGCCGGGGCGGTAACGCTCGCCGCCGGGGGTGTGCTGATGCTGTTCGGCGACCGTCCCGGCAACTGGGCGCTGGCGGTCCTTCTCATCATCGCTGCCCTGGGGTGGCTCCTCAACGCGCTCTGCGTCGCCCGCATCCAAGAAGAGGCCGGCGCCGTCGATGGCGGCCAGAATGCCTGGACGAGCATCAAGTACGGCCTGTCGCTCTTGAAGCACGACCGGGCGTTTCTGCACTTCAACGTATCGCGTGCGCTACTGCTGTCGAGCGCTCTGGCGCTGCCGTACCTCGCTCTTCTCGGCCAGCAGCAAAGCGGCACCGACCTTGGCAACCTGGGCCTGCTGGTGGTGGTATCGGGGCTGGCCGCCCTGGTGGCGAGCCCGGTCTGGGGCAAGCTGGCCGACCAGTCCAGCCGCCGGGTGATGTGCTACGCCGCGACCGGCACGGCGCTGGGCTGCGCACTGGGGGCGAGCCTCTTCTGGCTGCCGGGGGACTGGACGAACAGCGCGGTTCCCTACGCGCTGATCTATGCCCTGCTGGTCATCGTTCACCATGGCGTGCGTCTGGGACGCAAGACCTACCTGGTCGATATCGCCACCCAGGACGATCGCGCGCTCTACGTCGCGCTTTCCAACACCTTGACCGGCATCTTGATGCTTGCCGTCGGCGGCGCGGTAGGCGCGCTTGCACAATGGCTGGGAACCGCTACGCTACTGGGGGTATTGGCCATGACTGCCGTAGGCGCCCTTGCAAGCGCCTATCGACTTCCCGAAGTCGAATGACCCCATACTTCCTGTCGTCTCCCCTGCCCCAGGGCGAGATTACTTGCCAGTGCGCGCATGTCTACCTATGTTAGGGGGGTTGGTCAGTTTAAGTACCGTTGACCCCGCGCTGATGCACAGCGCCATGGCAGCGGATGAGCGATAAGCAATAGGACCCTTTTATGAAACGATCTCCTCTAATCAATCCCGAGCTGCTCGAGCGTATCGTTGATGCATCGGATGACGGCATCGTCGTATCAGAGCAGGAGGGAGACGAAAACATCCTCATTTATGTCAACAAAGGGTTCGAGCGCCTGACCGGTTACACCGCCGATGAGATACTCTATCGGGACTGCCGTTTTCTGCAGAACGACGACCGCGACCAGGAGGCACTCGACGCGATTCGCGATGCGCTCAAGAGCGGTCGCCCCTGTCGCGAAGTGCTGCGCAACTATCGCAAGGACGGCACCATGTTCTGGAACGAGCTCTCGATCACCCCGGTGTTCGATGAAAGCGACAACCTGATGTACTGCGTGGGCGTGCAGAAGGACGTGACCGAACGCGTAGAAGCGCAGAACGCGCTGTCGGCACTGCAGAAAAAGCACGAAATTGCCTGAACGGGCGCCAGGCGCATTTAACGCTTGAAATTCCCTCCAACCGACGCTATATAGCGCCTAAGCGCGGACACCGCGCTGGGCGCTCAGCTCGATCATCGACCGTACCGTCGAGGCTGAGTCGTTTCAATGCCGGCAAGCCGGCTTGGGTTGGAGGGCCTACCATGAGCCGTGACCCCCTTAATCGTGATGCCTTCTCCGCCTCGAACCTCGAAGGCGACGACTTCGACAACCTGGATGCCGTCAACGACGAGCAATACTCCAAGCACAAACCCAGCAAGGCCGATACGTTGCGCGCTCGCCGTCAGGTAGAGGCTTGGCTCGAAGAGCGCAGGCTCAAGCGCGCCATCGAGGATGACTGGGACGAGGAAGAGTAACGCTTCGCCCTCTCCGCCTTTCTCTTCCTGCATTGTCGACTTCACGCCTTGGTGCTCATCGCTGCCCCAGGCGTGGCGTCTGGCCTTTGGCCGCGCTGAGCACTATCATCTAGCCCCAGGCAAGCCTCACGGCCTCCTTCTTCTCACCAACCTAACGGATTTCCATGGCGCAATACGTATTCACCATGAACCGGGTCGGCAAAGTCGTGCCGCCTAAGAAACAAATTCTCAAGGATATCTCGCTGTCGTTCTTCCCGGGCGCCAAGATCGGTGTGCTCGGCCTCAACGGCGCGGGTAAATCCACGCTGCTGCGCATCATGGCGGGCGTCGATACGGAGTTTGAAGGTGAAGCCCGCCCGATGCCCGGCATCAACGTGGGGTATCTTCCCCAAGAGCCGCAGCTGGACGATGAGAAAAACGTTCGTGAAACCGTCGAAGAGGCGCTGGGCGAACTAAAGGCGGCCCAGGAGAAGCTCGACGCGGTCTACGCCGCCTACGCCGAGCCCGACGCGGACTTCGACGCCTTGGCCAGCGAACAGGCACGCCTTGAGAACATCATCGAGGCGGCGGACGCGCATAACATCGAGCGCAAGCTCGAGGTCGCCGCCGAAGCACTGCGCCTTCCGCCCTGGGACGCCAAGGTCGGTCACCTGTCCGGCGGTGAGCGCCGCCGCGTGGCGCTATGCCGCCTGCTGCTGTCGAACCCCGACATGCTGCTGCTCGACGAACCGACCAACCACCTGGACGCCGAATCCGTCGCCTGGCTCGAGCGCTTTCTGCACGACTACAACGGCACCGTGGTGGCAATCACCCACGACCGCTACTTCCTCGACAACGTGGCCGGCTGGATTCTCGAGCTCGACCGCGGCCAGGGCATTCCTTTCGAGGGCAATTACTCGCAGTGGCTCGAGCAGAAGGAGCAGCGCCTGACCCAGGAAGCCAAGCAGGAGGCTTCGCGCCAGAAGGCGATCAAGCAGGAGCTCGAGTGGGTGCGCAGCAACGCCAAGGGCCGTCAGGCCAAGAGCAAGGCGCGCCTCAACCGCTTCGAGGAGATGCAGTCCGGCGATTTCCAGAAACGCAACGAGACTAACGAGATCTACATTCCGCCCGGCCCGCGCCTGGGCGACAAGGTCATCGAGTTCCACAACGTCACCAAGCGCTTCGATGACAAGCTTTTGTACCAGGACCTCTCCTTCACCGTGCCGCCCGGCGCGATCATCGGCATCGTCGGCGGCAACGGCGCGGGTAAATCCACGCTGTTCAAGCTGATCGCAGGCCAGGAGCAGCCCGACGAGGGCGAGGTGGTCATCGGCGAAACGGTGGACATCGCCTACGTCGAGCAGCTGCGCGACGCGCTCGACGACCGGCAGACCGTGTGGGAGGCGGTGTCCGATGGTCAGGACGTCCTCAACATCAACGGCTACGAGGTATCGTCGCGCGCCTACGTGGGACGCTTCAACTTCAAGGGCAACGACCAGCAGAAACGCCTCGACGAGCTCTCCGGCGGCGAGCGTGGTCGCCTGCAGCTGGCCCAGACCCTCAAGCAGGGTGCCAACGTGCTTCTGCTCGACGAACCCTCGAACGATCTGGATATCGAGACGCTGCGCGCGCTCGAAGAGGCGCTGCTGGCCTTCCCGGGCTGTGCGATCGTGATCTCCCACGACCGCTGGTTCCTGGACCGCATCGCCACGCATATCCTCGCCTTCGAAGGCGACTCGGAAGTGGTGTTCTTCGACGGCAACTACACCGACTACGAGGAAGATCACAAGAAACGCGTCGGCAACGACACGCCCAAGCGCCTGAAGTACAAGCGCATCGACGCCTGAGTCGATACTGGCATCGAAAAAGCCCCTCGTGAGGGGCTTTTTTCATGGCCGGATGGCCATCGGGATCGCGCGTGCGCCTCCGGGTCAGCGGCGCCGGCCGGTGAACAGCGAAACGATGAAGAGAATCAGAAACAGCACGAAGAGCACCTGCGCGATGGTCGAGGCGACTCCGGCGATGCCCGAGAATCCCAGTACCCCGGCAATGATGGCGATGATAAGAAACAGCATTGCGTTGCCTAGCATGATCGATCTCCTTGTCCATGGTGTCGCTTCCGGCGGGCTTGCGTCCTGGAAGCCTCGGCTTCTGCCGGCCGGTTCATGTTCGAACGCCACTGCCCTCCTCGAGTGGCGTTCGTTATCAACGCTCTAGGCTTTCGGGCCACAAGCTTCGTTTGCATCAACCAGAATTGGACACGCCACCCCATTCGTCAAGTCAGGTGTAGCGCGCCTTCTTGAGCGACGCCGCCCCGAGCACCCCCATGCTCCACTTGACGGGCGCCGGAAAGCGCAGGCCGCCGGCTTCCAACGCCAGCTGGGCATGATGGGTATTGTCGGCGACGACCTGGCGCAGCAGCGTTCGCGAGCGCTGATCATCGCTCGACAGGTAGCTCATCTGGTCGTTGGTACGACAACCGAGTACTTCCTTGCTGGCGGCCACCATGCCCAGCCCGAAACGATCGCCGACCCATCCGCTCACGAGGCCGAGCCCGACGCCGGCACCGTAGTAGACCGGCGTGAAGTAGCTGGTGCGGCTTTCCAGCTGCGACAGGCGCTGTTGGCACCAGGCCAGGTGATCAGTCGCCTCGCGCTGGGCCTGATCGATCTGCAGGCGCGCCTTGGGCAGCATCACGAGTCCCACCTGCCCTTGGCAAAGCCCTTGCACGCCGGCCGTCGCCAAGTGCAGTACCCGCAGCGTGCTCGCCGCGTGTCGCCGCTCAAGCTCGTCAAGCGCCGCCTCAGGAGCGCCGCTTGCCGGGTTGGTGCGCTGGGCACCGCGTGTGTTGGGAATCAGCGTGCGCAGCGCGCTGTCGATGTGCGAGATCAGGCGATCCGAACGGCTCAGATGTCGTTCACGCATGGTCACTCTCCTGCCCTGGATCGTGGAGGGTTAGCCGGCGGGCCAGGTGAACTGGCGACCGCCGAGCAGATGCATGTGGATATGATAGACCGTCTGCCCACCCATGGCGTTGCAGTTCATCACCACGCGATAGCCGTCTTCGGCAAAGCCCTGCTGCTTGGCGAGCGTGGCCGCCGTGTATTGAAGCCGCCCCACGACGCTCAGGTCATCCGGCGCGATATCGTTGAGCGTGGCGATATGCTGCTTGGGAATGATCAGCTGATGCACCGGCGCCTGGGGGTCGATATCGTTGAACGCCAGCACGTGGTCGTCTTCGTAGACGATGTCGGCGGGAATCTCGCGGTTGACGATCTTGCAGAAAAGACACTCCATGGCGTCCTCCGAAAGGATAGGGCCGGCCTTCGACGGGATCGAAAATAGGCCGGATCGACAATGGGATCGATCGCCGCGCGGCGATCAGCGAAACCGCCGCTGGGCCAGCAGGTGGCGCACCAGTGGCGCAAGAATCAGCTCCATGGCCAGCGACAGCCGAGCACCCGGCACTACCAGCGTGTGCGGGCGCGTCATGAAGGCGTCCTTGATCATGGCCAGAAGCCAGGGAAAATCCACCGTCGAGGGGTCGCGAAAACGGATCACCACGAAGGACTCGGCGTCGGTGGGAATGTCCTGCACCTCGAAGGGGTTGGAGGTATCGACCGTCGGCACGCGCTGAAAGTTGATATGGGTGCGCGAGAACTGCGGCTGAATGTAGCGCACGTAGTCGTTCATGCGCCCGAGGATCGTGTCGATCACCGCCTCCTGGGAGTAGCCGCGCAGCTTGGTGTCACGATCGATCTTCTGGATCCACTCGAGATTCATGGTCGGCGCCACGCCGATGAGCAGGTCTGCGTGGCGGGCGATGTCGTATTCCGGGGTGACGAGCCCGCCGTGCAGCCCCTCGTAGAACAGCAGGTCCGTGCCGCAAGGCAGCGACTGCCACTCGGTGAAGGTGCCCACCCGGTAGCCGGCCTCGATCCGCTGCTTGTCCTCGGCATGAATGTAGTGGCGAAAGGTGCCGGAACCATGCTCGCCGTATTCGATGAACAGCCCCTCAAGGCGATCAAGCAGGTTGGCCTCGACGGCGAAGTGGGACAGCTCGTCCTTACGCTCGGGTTCGTCACGCAGGATGCGCTGCAGATCGTCACGGGTGTAGCGATGAAAGGCGTCGCCGTCGACGACGGCGGCGTGCACGTCCTCGCGCTGGAACATGCGCTCGAAACTGCGCCGAACCGTGGTGGTACCCGCTCCGGAGGAACCGGTCACCGCGATGATGGGATATTCACGCGACATCACTCACCTCTGGCGCGGGCCAGGGCGCGCGTGAAATCTGAAGGAACGGCGACCGGCCTGCGGGTATCGAGGTCGACCAGCAGAAGCGTCACCCGCGCCGTGGCCACGGTGGCACCTTGGGCATTGCGCAGGCGGTGGTGAACCACCAGCGCCTTACCGTCAGGATCGGGAATGGCGGTCTCGACGGTAAGCTGATCGGGAAAGCGCGCCTCCTGCTGGTAGGTGACCGCCAGGTCCGCCACCACGCTTGGGTAGCCTGCCAGGTCCCACTCGGGAAACGCGAGCGATGCCAGCGCACAGGCGCGCGCCTCGGCCAGCAGCGACACCAGGGCGTCGTGGCCCAGGTGCCGGCCGTAGTTCATGTCGGTGATGCGCACCGACAAGGAGTGGCGATGGATCACCATGGCCTCGGGAAAGTCCAGCGTCATGCGTGCCATGCCTGACTCCTTGTCGAGAGGGTTACCGCGACGTTTCGCGGGCGATGGCGCGATAGGCGATATCGCGACGGTACTCGGCGCCTTGCCAGCGAATCGCCTCGACGCCCTGATAGGCCTTGCGCTGCGCCTCTTGAACGCTGTCGCCGAGCGCTGTGACGCACAGCACACGCCCGCCAGCGCTCACCACCTCGCCCTTGTCGCTCGAGGCCGTTCCGGCGTGGAAGACCTTGCAGCCGGTCGCTTCGGCAGCGTCGAGTCCGTCGATCACGTCGCCCTTGCGATAGCTCCTCGGGTAGCCGCCAGCGGCCATCACCACGCCCACCGCGGCGCGGCTGTCCCACTCACAGTGCCGCCCGGCCAGCTCGCCCCTGGCACCGGCCAGGCAAAGCTCGGCGAGATCCGACTGCAGGCGCATCATGATCGGCTGGGTTTCCGGGTCGCCGAAACGACAGTTGTACTCGATTACCTTCGGGTCGCCGGCGGCGTCGATCATCAGTCCCGCGTACAGAAAACCGCGGTAGGCGTGGCCTTCATCGCGCATGCCGCGCACGGTGGGCAGGATCACCCGCTCCATGATGCGCGCATCGATCTCGGGGGTGACCACCGGCGCCGGCGAATAGGCGCCCATGCCGCCGGTATTGGGGCCGGTATCGCCATCGTAGGCACGCTTATGGTCCTGGCTCGTGGCCATGGGGACGACGCTTTCACCATCGACCATGACGATGAAGCTCGCCTCCTCGCCTTCGAGGAACTCCTCGATGACCACCCGCGCCCCGGCATCGCCGAAGGCATTGGCCTCGAGCATGTCGCGAATCGCCGCTTGCGCTTCCGCCTCGCTCATCGCCACGATCACGCCCTTGCCGGCGGCCAGGCCGTCGGCCTTGATGACGATCGGCGCGCCCATCTCTTCAAGGTAGGCTAGCGCCGGCTCGACCTTGGTGAAGGTGCAATAGGCCGCAGACGGAATGGCGTGGCGGGCGAGGAAATCCTTGGTGAAGGACTTGGAGCCTTCGAGCTGGGCGGCGGCCTGGCGCGGGCCGAAGATCACGAGCCCCTCCTCCTCGAAGCGATCCACCACACCCTCGACCAGCGGTGCTTCCGGCCCTACCACGGTCAACCCCACCTGCTCGCGCTTGGCGAACGCGATCAGCGCCTCGATATCGGTGGCGTCGATCGCCACGTTCTCGAGCCCGCCTTCACCGGCGGTGCCGGCGTTGCCCGGCGCGACGAACACCTTGCTCACCTGAGGAGACTGCGCAAGCTTCCACGCCAGGGCGTGCTCGCGCCCGCCACCACCAATCGTCAGAACGTTCATGTATTTCCTTCTCAAACAGATGCGTTGCGATGACGCATTATGCCATACCCGAGCGTTCGCGGCTCACGAGGGTTTATCGTCGTCGTCTCCCTGCGAGGGTTTTTGCAGCGCGCTCTGCCAGAAGCGCATGTTCTCCTCGGCCATTTCACGCATCAGCTCCATGGGTGAGTTCTTGAACGCCTGCTGCCACTGGTTCTGCATGCGCTGTTGCTGCTGGAGCATCAGTTGGGTGCCCTGTTCGAGATAGCGGGCCAGCGGCAAGGGCGAGGACATGTCGTAGACCCGGATGAGCTGCGCGAGCAGGTCGTTGGAGAACACCTCGGCGTCGCTGTCGGCCTGCTCCTGCTCGATGATGATCGACAGCAGGATGGTGCGCGTCAGATCCTCGCCGCTCTTGGCGTCCTCGACGCGAAACGGCTCTTCATCGATGATCAGTCGGCGCAGATCCTCGAGGGTTACATACCGGCTCTGCTGAGTATCGTACAATCGCCGGTTGGCATATTTGCGAATCACGCGCACAGCGCATCTCCTTAAAACGCGGTAAAGGCTTTCGTCGCCACTGCAGGTATTGTGCCTGCAACGCGCACGCATGCAAGCCGGGCGAACGTATGACCCGCATGCACCTTGCCGTCACGACCTTGTGAGCCTCATGAACCTGATACTGCTTGCTCCCGATGAGCTCGACGGCCAGCGCGCCGTTCTGGCCGACGCCCGCCGCTTGAAGCACCTCCACGACGTGCATCGCGCCCGCCCCGGCGACGAGCTGACCGTGGGCGTAATGAACGACCGCGTAGGCCGGGCGACGCTGGTCGAGCTCGATGCCCATCGTGCGGTGTTCGAGCTGGGCACGCTCGCGGCAGCGCCGCCGCCGGCGCTGCCGGTTCACCTGGTGCTCGCCCTACCCCGCCCACGCATGCTGGCCCGCACGCTTGAGCACGTCACCGCACTGGGCGTGAAGCGCCTGACGCTTTTGCATACCAAGCGGGTGGAGAAGAGCTACTGGCAGTCGCCGGAGCTTAATATCGACAAGATCCACCAGCATTTTCTGCTCGGGCTAGAGCAGGCACGCGACACGGTGTGGCCGGAGATCGAGCTGATCAAGGGTTTTCGGCCATTCATCGAGCAACGATTGCCGGCGCTGATGAAGGACCACCGTGGCCTGGTGGCACACCCGGGCATGCCCAACGCCTGCCCACGCCAGGTGAGCGAACAGACTCTGCTGCTGGTCGGCCCGGAAGGAGGCTTTATCGATTGGGAAGTGGAACAGCTGTTGGAAGCGGGCTGCGAAGGCATCCATCTCGGTGCCCGGATCTTGCGGGTGGAAACCGCCGTGACGGCGCTCTTGTCGAAGCTGTTCTAGCCAGCGTGCCCGAAACACGCCGGCGAATTCGGCTCAGTCCTGATCGTCGTCGGGGTCGTGGGCGACGTACTCGGCATCGTTCGCGCACTCCGGGCTTTGCAGGAAGGTGTTCTCGACGTCCAGAAGCCCCAGGTGGCTGATGGTACGCCGCCCCAGCAGCATGGGATAGATCATGTCTTCACGATCGCGCAGGCTGAACTGCTCTTCGTAGATCGTGTCGCCCATGCAGATATCCAGCAGCACGACCGGGCGGTCGTCTGTACCCCCGGCACCGCGAACGGTCTGCTCCCGATGAAGCGGCCGCTCGATCTCGTCACTGAAGGTTTCGCCGCTGGCCTGGTCTTCGAGCTGCAGTCGAAAGCGCACCCACTCCTCACCCTCTTTATCGAACAGCTCGATATCACGGGCATCGAGCGACGAGGTCAACGCTCCGCTGTCGAGTTTTGCCTTCACCTTGATGTCCCAGTGAGCGATCACCGCATTCTCGACCCAACCGTACACTTTACGCTCGTCGTCCGCCTGCGCGCCGGCAGCGGCCAGCAGCGCACCGGAAAGCGCCGCGACGCCCAACGTCTTTCCCACTACCGTTGAAAATACCTTGCTCATCACTGTTCATCCTTGATTGAAAGATATTGGTCGTAACGACTCGTTCGTGAAGCGCTAACGAAGACGCTCGAGCAACGACTGCGTGGCGAAACCATCCGGCGTCAGCCCCTGATCGCGCTGGAACGCCCGGAGCCCACCTTGGGTATTCGGCCCCATGATGCCGTCGGGCGTGCCGACCGAGTAGCCGGAGGCATTGAGTCGCTGCTGGAGCGCTTTGACATCGTCGCGAGTCAAAGGTGCCTCGTCGCGCGGCCAAGACTGTGAAATTCCGGGGCGTCCGGCAATCGCATCGCCCAGTGTCGCCACGGCCAGCGCGTAGCTGGTGGCGTTGTTGTAGCGCAGGATAGCGCGGAAGTTGGGGCCTACCAAAAAGGCCGGCCCGCGCGCGCCGGCGGGCACGATGATCGCCGCGCTGTCGAATTCGGGAAGCTCGCCGCTGACGGCGCGAACGCCTTGGCCTGCCCATTCACCAGTGCTGCGCCGCTCGGTCTGGGCGTAGTCGAAGCCGTCGGGCAGGATCACCTCGCGCCCCCAAGGCTGACCCTGTTGCCAGTTGGCTTTGGCCAGATAGTTGGCCGTCGAAGCCATGACATCGGGAATGCTGCCCCAGATATCGCGCCGGCCGTCGTTGTCGCCATCCACGGCGTAGGCTTCGAAGCTCGAGGGAATGAACTGGGTGTGCCCCATCGCGCCGGCCCAGGAGCCTTTCATCTGCTCGGCGGAGATATCGCCTTCGTCGATGATGCGCAGCGCCGACAATAACTCGTTGCGCGCGAAGTCGCGCCGACGGCCATCGTAGGCCAGCGTCGCCAGGGCCTCGAGGGTAGAGAAATCACCAAAATTGCTGCCATAATTGCTCTCGATCCCCCAGATCGCCACAACGATCTCCGCTGGCACGCCGTAGCGGCTCTGCATTTGCTCGGCGGTCTGGCGGTGCGCTTGAAGCTTTTCACGACCGGTCGTGACGCGGGTATCGGACACTGCGGAATCCAGGTACTGCCAAATGGGACGCACGAATTCCGGCTGATAGCGGTCGAGCTCGATCACGCGCTCGCGATAGCGTAACGAATCGAAAGCGCTGGCAAGCGTGGCTTCACTGATCCCCTGCTCTCGTGCATGGCGGCGAAAATCACCGAGCCACTGGTTGAAACTGGCGTACTGAACCTGCTCGGCGGCTCGCGCATCTACTTCGCTCATCAACTGCAGGCTGGCGTGACCAGGCAGTGAGACGAGTGTGCCCAGCAGCAGCGCGCCCGTGAAACCGGCACAACGATAGCTTGCTAATGTATTGCTTTTCAATGACATAGTATCGATCTCTCGGCAATCCCTGGCGAAGATCGATAATGGCGTAGAAACGTGCGAGTTACCAGTCCCGCTCGAGACACTCACCACCCGTTATTCTTCGGCCTCTTCGGTTTCCTCGATGGACGTACTCACGGACTTGTTCAACCGCGCTTCTTGCGCAGGAAGGCGTTCGTGCGCCATGGCAACATCACTATTGATAGGCTCGGCCATCGATGCGGGGGCGCCTTCGGGCTTATCGAGCAGCCAACGATTCCACTGCCTTGGCAGTACACAAGGCGCATTGAAGCTTGCCGGGGCGCTGCGCCAGGGCTGGTGGCGCGCGATACCGACATCGAACGCACCGAGCTCCGGCAGCCAGTGGGCCACGTAGAGTCCCTTGGGGTCATAGTGCCTGGCCTGCTTGAGCACATTGAAGTAGCGGTCCTTGCGTCCATCACGCCCGAGCCCGGCGATGTGTCCCCAATTGCCCCAGTTGTTGGCCGGGTCGTAGTCGATGAGACAGTGCTCGAACCACCAGGCACCCAAGCGCCAATCCACTTCGAGGTCGTTGACCAGAAAGCTCGCCACGTTCTGGCGTGACCGGCTGGAGATCCAGCCGGTGTATCGCAACTCGAGCATGGCGGCATCGATGAACGGCACCCCGGTTTTGCCCTCGCGCCACAGGTCGAACCTCTCGCAAGGCACCGGAATGGTGGTATCTCCGAACAGCGCCGCCCCTTCGACCTGGGCATTGCGATGGAAGTAATCGCGCCATAGAAGCTCGAAGACGATCCATTGGCTGGATTCGTTGGCGCCGTTGACCGCTTCCCAGGCTTTGACTTCCTTGTAAACCTGACGCGCCGACAGACAGCCATGGGCCAGCCAGGGCGAAAAGCGCGTCGAGAAGTTGGCGCCGAGCAGGCCGTTACGAGTCTTCTTGTAGGATTCGGCGCCATTTTGCTGCCAGAGATAATGATGCAGGCGCTGGTGGGCAGCGGCCTCCCCCCCCATGAAAACGAATCCCTGACGATCGTCCGGAAGCCAGAAGGCGCTCTCCTCGCTTACCGCCTTTAGCGGCGGAAAACCGCGGGAAGCATCTTCAGGCCAGCCCGGGAGCGTAAAGGGTGCGTTGACCGCCTCCTTGAAGGCCCACTGTTTCTCGACACGCTGGCGAAACGCGCTGAAACTCGCCGGCATGTCGTCGAGCTCGAAGGGGAGTTCGTCAGTATCGAACAGATAACCGCTCTCGAGTCGCTCGAGGGTGGCACAGGGGGGCAGTCCCTCGGCCACGCGATCGATTCGTTGGCTCTCTTCAAATCCTGAATGGGACGCCACGCGAACGCTTCGCGCCTGATAACGCTCGGCCAGCTGTACAACTATTGATGAGGGATCGCCGATGCGTACCGAAAGATCACTACCGAGCTGTAGAAGCTCCCCGCGCAGTGCCATCAGGCTTTGCCACAGAAACCGCAACCGAGCAGGCCCGAGGCGCGGCGTCGATTCGCCGAGCAGACTCGCATCGAGTAGACGCTGATCGAGGACATACAGGCAGATCAATTGATCGGGCCTTGAATCGAACTGCAGCAAGGGGTTGTCCGCCACGCGCAAGTTGTCGTGCAGCCAGACAATATCGGTAGTGATGTTCATGCTAGGAGCCTCCCAAGCGTGCTTTGCCAACGTCGCGAATCCAAGCGTTGCAACCGCGTGAATCCACCACGTCAGCCGTGCATCCATCGTCGCTAGAACTATGGGCGCAGGCATAGAACGCGATCATCGTAGGCTTTTGATACCTTGATATTAAATACTGGGTCTTGAGTACGTCAGAGCTTTTCTTCAAGCGTTTCGACATGTGATACCTGAACACATTGTCTTATACAATACAATTATTGTACATAAATAATGGACTAATTTTTTACATTATCAAGCGGCAACACGAAAAAAAACCGCCTTGGAGAGGCGGTTTAAATATTAACTCATGTTATGACAATCAAGGGTAAAAGCCGTCAACGCTTACTCGGGATCGCTTTCACGCGGTACGCGGCGAGCGTTTTCCTGTGTTTCAAGTCCGCTTTTCAACTCGTGTGTCAGCGGGTCGTAATTGGGCTTGAGCTCATCCTTGACGGTGCCGCTCCAGAGCTTAGAGCCGACAAAGTAGCCCGCTCGCCCGATCACATGCGCGGCGACCGGCGCCGTCATCAGAATGAACAGGATGATAGCGAAGGAGCGTGCCACCACGCCCACTTCGGCGAAATGCATCGCCGAGGCGAGCATGATCAGAATGACCCCGAGCGCCGCCGCCTTGGTCGTCGCGTGCATGCGGGTCAAAAGATCCGGCAAACGCACAAGACCGATGGCGGCCAGCAGAATGAACAGTGACCCGCTGAGTAAAAGCGTACCCTTGACGACCTCAATCATCCCTGGGGCCTCCTCTTTCCAGAAAGCGTGCAAAACCGATGGCGGCCAGAAAGCCCATCAGCGCGATCACGATGGCAGCGTCGAGAAAGCTCGCCACCTCCGACTGAACCGCATACACCCCGACGAGCCCCACCACGGTGGTGGAGAAAAGCTCGAGGGCCACCACGCGGTCTGGCAGGCTCGGCCCCCGCACCACACGAACGAAGGTGAGCACGAGGGCCAGCCCCATGATCACCTGACAGATCAAAATCACGGTACTCATCAGCGAAACAGCTCCAGTGCGCGGTGCTCCATTTCCTTGAGATTGCGACGCAGCTCATCCTCGTCGTCGAGGAACATGGCGTGAATGTAGAGCACTCGCCGGTCGTCGGAGACGTCCAGGCTCAGCGTCCCCGGCGTCAGCGAGATCAGGTTCGCCACCAGGGTGATCTCCATTTCGGTACGCGCCGACAGCGGCAGTGCGATCACCCCCGGCTTCATGTGCCAGGGCGGGGTCAGGATATCGAAGCCCACACGAAGGTTCGCCTGCACCAGCTCCTTGATGAAAAAGCCGATGAAGCGAACGATACGCGGGATGCGGGCCGGATACCCCTTGAGCGCTTCCACCTGATGCTCGATCAGCACCAGGGCGATATAGCCGAACACCATGCCCACCAGCAGGTTGAGGCCGGTGAAGTCACCGCTGAGCAGTACCCAGGCAAGCCCGAGCAGAAGGTTCCAGATCGCACCGGTCATGGTAGCTCCTCCCCGGGTTCCCTGACGGCTTCGGCGTCGAGCTCGAGCGGCTCGACGACGGTGGCTTCGGTATCGCCGGGCGCGCCCAGCACCGCTTCGATATACCCGTCGGGCGCGAACAGCTGATCGCCGATGATGTTCATGACCTGCATGATCGGCTCGGCGAACACGCCGATCAGAAGCGATATGAAGGCCAACACCACCACCGGTAAATACATCAGCCACAGGCTCGGCTTCAGAAGCCGCCCATCGTCACCGACCGGCGTCTGCGCGGCAGGCACCAGGTTGTCCTCGGGAAGCGCCTTCCAGAACACCTCGTTCCAGATCTTCACCATCGAGTAGAGGGTCATCAGCCCCACCGCCAGGGCAAAGCCGGTGGCGACGTAGGCCTCGGCTTCGAGGCCGGCGCGAATCAGGACGAACTTGGCGAAGAAGCCGGAAAGCGGCGGAACCCCGGCCAGCGAGAACGCCGAGACGAAAAACGCCACCGCGAGCCAGGGCCGCTGGCGATAGAGCCCGCCCATCTTCTTGAGCTGGTAGGTGCCCTGCAGGCGGTGGGTGATGCCGCTGATCAAGAAGAGATTCGTCTTCACCACGATGTTGTGCATGATCGCGAACACCCCGCCGGCGATGGCCAGCGGCGTGTAGATCGCAAGCCCGAGGATCATGTAGCCGATCTGACTGACGATATGAAACGACAGGATGCGGCGAAACTCATACTGGGTCGCCGCACCGAGCACGCCGGTCACCATGGTGAATACCGCCCCCCACAGCATGATTTCCTGCAGGTAGTCCATGGTCTGATCGAAGATGAGCGTGAACACGCGAAAAAGCGAATAGACCCCCACCTTGGTCAAGAGCCCGGCGAACAGCGCCGATACCGCCACTGGCGGCGTGTGGTAGGACGCCGGCAGCCAGAAGAACAGCGGAAAGGCGGCGGCCTTGATGCCGAAGGCGACCATGAACATCACCGCCAGCACCTCGACCATGCCCGCGTGCTCCACCTGGTCCATGCGCAGGGCGATGTCCGCCATGTTGAGCGTTCCCACGGTACCGTACAGAAGTCCGATGGCGGTGAGAAAGATCACCGAGGCGAGCAGGTTCAAGGTCACGTACTTGATCGCCCCTTCCATCTGCGCCCGCTCCCCCCCCAGGATCAGAAGCGCGAAGGAGGCCACCAGCATCACCTCGAACCACACGTAGAGGTTGAAGATGTCGCCGGTCAGAAAGGCCCCGGCCACGCCCGCCAGCAGCAGGTGCATCAACGGGTAGTAGCCGAATTTCTCGTGACCGCGACCGGTGGCGGCGAGCGAATAGATGCCCATGGCGAGGCCGATGATCCCGGTCAGCAGGATCATCACGGCGCTGAGCATGTCGGCGATCAGCGTGATGCCGAAAGGCGCCGGCCAGCTGCCCATCTGCATGGTGATGTAGCCATCGCCGAGCACCTCGACGAACAGCCAGAGGCTGACGCCGAGCAGCGCGACATTGCCCGCCACGGCGAGAAAGCGCTGCATGGGACGCGAGCGCCAGAACATCAGCGACAGCGCCCCGGACAACAGCGGCAGCAGAACGGGAAGTGCGACTTCGGGCCTCACGTATCGGTATCCTTCATCTTGTCCAGATCATCCGCCTTGACGATTTCGTAGGCGCGGCGAATCAGTACCACGGCGAAGGCCAGCACCCCGAAGGCGATGACGATGGCGGTGAGCACCACCGCCTGGGGCAGCGGGTCCGCCACCTGGCCCAGCGGCTGCGACATGCCTTCGGGAATCAAGGGCGGCGCGCCGCGGGTCATGCCCGCCGTGGTAAAGATCAGAAGGTTGGCGGCATTGGACAAGAGCAGCAGCCCGATCACCAGCTTCACGATCGAGCGCCGCAGCATCATGAAAATGGCGGTGGCGTAGAGAAGCCCGATCGCCAGGGCCATCAACGGTTCCATAGGTACCCTCCTTGCAGGTCACGGTTCATCCTTGTCGACCTCCATCAGCGCCATCACCATGCCGATCACCGAGCCCAGCACGGCCAGATACACCCCCACGTCGAAGATCAGTGGCGTCGAGGCCTTGAAGTCGATCACCGGAATGGTCCACCACTGGGCGGTGAGAAACGGCTGATCCATGAACCAGGCGGGCACGATGGAGATCATGCCGAGCAATAGCCCCGCGCCGATCAGATCGCGCGGGTCGAGCATGCGCAGCACCTCTCGAGTGGCGCTGACCCCGAAGGCGAACAGGTAGAGCGTGAATGCCCCGGCCGCGACCAGCCCCGCGATGAAGCCTCCACCGGGCTCGTCATGACCGCGCAGCAGCAGGAACACCGAGAACATCAGCTGCAGCGGCATCAGAAAGCGCGCCGCCGTGTTGAGAATGATCGTGCCTGACTTAACCATCGTAGGGCTCCTCCTTGACCGCCGGCTTGCCGGTACCGCTCGCCTTCCCTTCCCCGGGCGTGACGTGGCGCAGTTTCAGCATGGCGATGACCCCGATGGCGGCCAGCGCCAGCACGAACATCTCGCCCAGCGTATCCAGCGCCCGGTAGTCCACCAGGATGACGTTGACGATGTTGCGCCCATAAGCGAGCGGCGCGCTGTTCTCTACCATGTAGGTCGAGATGGGCTCGAACTGATCGATGCTCCAGGCGGTGATGATCAGCAGAAAGATCAGCACGCCCATCGCGGCGGCGGTGGCACCATCGCGAATGCGCTCCAGGCTGGTCGACAGGTTGGAGAAGCGCGGCAGCCGGAACAGCACCAGTACCAGCAGAATGACCGTCAGCGTCTCGACCAGCAGCTGCGTGATGCCCAGATCCGGCGCGCTGAACAGGATGAAGATCAGCGCGATGGAAAAGCCCATGATGCCGACCGAGACCACCGCGCCCAGCCGCGAGCGCGAGACGGTGGCGAACAGCGCCCCCATGGCCATGGTGCCGACCACGATGATCTCGTGAAAGCGCACGTCCAGGGAAAAGTCGAGCAGCGGGGAGTGACGCACCAGGATCGACTGCCCGATCAGGGCGATCAGCACCACCAGCATCACCAGGATGTAGTTGCGCATGTAGCCGTTTTGCAGGATCCGCGTCTGCCACTCGGCGAAGCGCTCGATGCCGCGAAGGCTGGCATCGAACCCGGCCTCCGGCCCGCGACGCTGGATAGGCGCCAGGATGGACAGCCGCCCGCGCACGCCATCCCAGCGCTTGAAGAGCAGAAAGCCGAGCGCCAGGCTCACGATCGACAGGATCAGCGCCGTGTTCACCCCGTACCAGAGCGACAGCGATACATCGAGGCGCGTGCCCACCACCGAGCTTGCCGCCGCGGTCAGCAGCGCATCCCCGCCTAACAGCGCGGGCGCAAGCCCGAGCGCCAGTGAAATGGCCGCCAGCAGGCCCGGCCCCAGCAGCATGCTGAAGGGGGCCTCGTGGGGCTCTTTCGGGGTCTGGCGACGCTCGCCGAAGAAAGGTCGAAGCGCGATGATCGCTGCCACCGCGATGGTCAGCACCGCCGAGGCGAAGGCCATCACGATCAGCAGCGCCGCAAACCCTTCGGCTCCCAGCACTGCCTCGAGCATGAGCTCCTTGCCGATGAAACCGAACAGTGGCGGCACCCCGGAGAGCGACAGCGCCGCCACGCAGGCGATCGTCGCCGTCACCGGCATGCTGGAGCGCAACCCGCCCATGGCGCTCACGTCCTTGGTGCCGGTCTCGTGATCCAGGATGCCCGCCACCATGAACAGCGCCCCCTTGTACAGCGAGTGCGCCAGCAAGAAGGTGACGAAGGCAGTCATGGCGTAGTCAGTACCGATGCCCAGCAGCATGGTGAGCGTACCCAGCGCCATGATCGTGGAGTAGGCCAGAAGCTTCTTGATGTTGGTGTGGTGAATGGCCAGGAACGCCCCGGTCAGCATGGTGACAGCGCCGACCAGGGACAGCGTGGTGATCCAGAGTCCCGTACCGCCGAGCTCCGGCGAAAGCCGCGCCATCAGGTAGATGCCCGCCTTGACCATGGTGGCCGAGTGCAGGTAGGCCGAGACCGGCGTGGGAGCGGCCATGGCATTGGGTAGCCAGAAATGGAACGGGAACTGCGCCGACTTGGTGAACGCGCCCAGCAGCAGGCAGATCACCATCGGTGTGTAGAGCGCGTGCTGGCGAAGGTCCTCGCCGCCGGCCAGGATCTCGGAGAACGACCAGGCGCCGCCGGCGATGCCCAGAAGCGTCAACCCCCCCATCAGCGCCAAGCCCCCGGCCACGGTGACGAACAGCCCTTGGCGTGCGGACTTGCGCGAGGCAAGGTCGGTATGGTTGAAGCCGATCAGAAGGTAGGACGTGACGCTGGTCAACTCCCAGAAAACGAACAGGGTCAAAAGCCCGTCCGCCATCACCAAGCCCAGCATCGACATCATGAAGCCGAGTATCGCCAGGTGAAAGCGCGCCATATCGGGACTGCCGCGCAGGTAGCCCCCGGCATAGATCAGCACACACGTCCCGATCACGCAGATCAAAAGCCCGAACAGCAGCGACAGACCATCGAGCATGAACGTCAGGCTGATGCCCAGCGACGGGACCCACTGCCACTCGAGCAGCAGCGGCCCTTCGCCGATCACGACGTCTGCCTGGGTCAGAAGCCACGCCGCGATCGACGCCGGAAACAGCGCCAACACGAAACTTGCCTGCTGACCGAACCAGCGATTCAAGAGCGGCGCGGAGGCGGCCAGAACGAAGCCTAACAGGACGGCGAGCTGCATCTGACGAATTCTCCTGGGTAGTGACCGCCGTACGCCGGCGCTGCTCGGTGCATCCATCACCGAAGCGTTGAATAAAGGTGATTCTAAAGTCGTAGACTTTATACCAGCCGGCCCCGGGTTTCCAGGCTTCAAAACCTCGAACAAATGCTTAGCAAGCTATATTAATACTTGATAAGCCTTGGGAAATTATGTCATTGCGGCGTTGAAAGCCAGCCCGCGAGCTCCGATTCGAGGATGTCGACGAGCGCCTCTACATGATCGTCGCGATCGTTCAGGCAGGGAATGTAGCTGAAGGTCTCGCCGCCGGCGTGCAGGAAACTTTCGCGAATCTCCTCTTGAATCTCCTCGAGGGTTTCGACACAGTCCGATGAGAAAGCCGGCGAGATCACCGCGATGTGCTTGTGCCCCTGGCGGGCGAGCTCGGCGACGTGCTCGACGGTCTGCGGGCCCACCCACTTCTCCGGGCCGAACTGGGACTGGAAGGCGGTATCGATCTCTTCGCGCTCGAAGCCCAGCGTCTCGCGCAGAAGCCGCGTGGTCTTCTGGCAGTGGCAGTGGTAGGGGTCACCCTCCAGCAAGTAGCGCTCCGGCACGCCGTGATAGCTGGCCACCAGCTTGCTCGGGCGAGTATCGAAGCCGGCGTAGGCCTCCTCGACAGAGTTGGCCAGCGCCCGCAGGTAGCTCGGGTGATCGAAGTAGGCGGGTACGGTACGAAGTGCCGGCTGCCACTTCATCTTCATCAGGCTGCGAAACGCCTGGTCATTGGCAGTGGCGGTGGTCGGCGAGCCGTACTGCGGATAGAGCGGGAAGAACACGATGCGCTCGCAGCCCTCGGCCTGCAGACGCTCGAGCACGCTGGGCGTGGAGGGATTGCCGTAGCGCATGCAGAAGTCCACCTCGACCGCATCGCCATGCAGCGCTTTCAGTTGGGCGGCGACCTTGGCGGTCTGCGCGCGGGTGATGGTCAAAAGCGGGCTCTCGTCGGCCTCGGTGTTCCAGATGCTCTTGTACGCCTTGCCCGACGAGAACGGCCGCTTGGTCAGGATGATCGTCTGCAACAGCGGCTGCCATTTCCAGCGCGCGTAATCCACCACCCGCTGATCGGACAGGAACTCGTTGAGGTAGCGACGCATCGACCAGTAGTCGGTCGCATCCGGCGTTCCCAGATTGGCCAGCACCACGCCCACCTTCTTGCGGGCCACCGGTGGATGGGATTCCGGCGCGTGGGCCAGGCGCCCTTCGCAGGGCCGGTCCGTTGACATGCTCTCGCTCATGGCAGTCGCTCCTTCGAAATCAATCAAGCCGAGTGGGTCGAGGGCGAAAAGCTTACCATCTTTCGGTGTTTCGGCAGTATGAAGTTATACTATCGACATCATCTGTATAACTGCGGATCAACTCATGTCCAAGCCGCTACTGCTGGTACTGGGCGATCAGCTGACGCTGTCACTGCCGACGCTCGAAGACGCTCCGACCGATGCGGTCGTGGCGCTGTGCGAAGTGAAGGAAGAAGCGCGCTACGTCCCTCACCACGTCCACAAGATCGGCCTGTTTCTGGCCGCCATGCGCCACTTCGCCCGCGAACTCGAACGCAAGGGATTCACCCTGGCCTATAGTCGCCTCGACGATCCCCATAACACCCACTCGCTCGTCGAGGAAGCCGAACGACTGGCCAAGCACCACGGCTGTGACGAGATCCGCGTTACCCGTCCGGGCGAGTGGCGCCTCTGGGAAGCGATGCGCCAGCGCCAAGAGGCTGTCCTGCCCTGGCGCTTGCTCGAGGATACACGCTTTTTCACCACGCCCGCTGATTTCGCCGACTGGATGCGGGGGCGCACTCAGCCGCGCATGGAGTACTTCTACCGTGAGCAGAGAAAAAGAACCGGACTTTTGATGGAGGGAGACGAGCCGGCGGGCGGGCAGTGGAACTTCGACCATGACAATCGCGAGCCCTTGAAGGGCCGCACGCACTTCCCCACCCTGCCCCATCACCATCAGGATGCGACCACCCGCCAGGCCCTGGCGGATGCCGCGCGCCACTTCCCCGAACACATGGGCGATATCACGAATTTCAACCTGCCGGTGACGCGACGCCAGGCCCTGTCGGATCTCAGGCACTTCATTGCCGAAGCGCTGGCGGACTTCGGCCGCTATCAGGATGCGATCAGCGACCGCGAGCCCTATCTTTATCACTCGCGGCTGTCGGCGGCGATGAACATCGGCCTGCTCTCGCCTCGGGAGGTGTGCGAAGCCGCCGAGCGCAGCTATTACGAAAAAGGCGCGCCGATCAACGCCGTCGAAGGCTTCATTCGCCAGATACTGGGCTGGCGGGAGTACGTTCGCGGGCTCTACTGGACGCAGATGCCCGGCTACAAGCGTGAAAACCGGCTGAACGCCCGCCGCGAACTGCCGTCGTTCTACTGGGATGCGAAGACCGACCTGCGCTGCATGAACCGAGCCCTGCAGATGACCATCGACAACGCTTACGCCCACCATATTCAGCGACTGATGATCACCGGGAATTTCGCCCTCTTGTGCGGCGTCAAGCCCGAAGCGCTATGCGACTGGTATCTGGCGGTCTACGCCGATGCCAGCGAGTGGGTCGAGCTTCCCAATACGCTGGGCATGGTGCTGCACGCCGACGGCGGGCTGATGGGCTCCAAGCCCTACTGCGCCTCGGGCAAGTACATCGACAGGATGTCGGATCACTGCGCCCAGTGCCGCTACTCTCCCAAGCAACTGACCGGCACCCACGCCTGCCCCTTCAACAGCCTTTATTGGCACTTTCTCGAACGCAACGCCGAGCGGTTGCAGGACAACCCGCGCATGAAGCTGATCTATGGTTCGCTGAACCGAATGAGCGATGAAAAACGTGATGCGATTCGCCAGCAAGCCGAGTCCTTTCTACGCCGGCTCACTCCAGAAAAAGGCTATGGTTTGCCCTGTCATACCCGAGGATATCAACGCTCATGACATCGCTCGACCCGTTCAAGGCGCGCGCGCCGGTGTGAGCGTTGAGGCGCTGATGGGCAAGCTGCACGTCGAGAACGCACAAGGAGCTGGTACGTGGCGATAGATGCAAGCCGGGCCCTCCATGTGACGCTGGGCTACCGGCGATGGGTCAGGTTATCGTGTTTACCGGGCCTGCGCGGCGTATTGAATGCAGGCGACGGCGTGTTTCCCGTTACCGCGTAGGGCTGGGACGCTGGTACGAGAGGGCGACGCGTGCCGGAGACTAGAACACCAGCGGCATGCGCGAGGTGAGTGGCTCGCTGTAATGTGCATCGCGGCCGATCATTTCGTCGTGGGGTACGTGCTGTACCAGATAGGCGCGGTGGATACCGGCGCGGGCCAGTTCCAGGTAGACGTCGTCCAACGCACGAAACAGCATCGGCTTGCCGCGCTGGGTGAGCATGTGGCGAGCGCCTTCCATATCTTCAAGTTCTACCTGGTAGAAGCGGCTACCCGAATGAGTGATGACGCGAATTTCAAAGTTGCCGGAGCCTTCGACGAAGGCTTTCAATTGGTTCAGTTCCATGGATCCCTCCAAGTTATTGGTCGTCATGAGTCACAGAGTGACCGCTCGATGTGACACTCGTGTTACCCGTTTCATAACAGTAGCGCAAAGCATCAACGTCGCGCCAACGCGTTAGGACGGCTCACAAGCCGAAGAGTTCCTGACCGCTCGGTTAAAAAAGAGCGCATCCTCAGGATGCGCTCGTACAGGATCGCTGGCACTGGGTCATTGATACTGGGTCACTGGTACTGCGAAGGATCGATCGCCTTGCCCAGCGAGTTACGGTCGATCCAGTTGCCGCCCTTGGTCTCCTTGTAGCGAAACACCACCTTGTCGCCCACGACCACGGGGAGCTCGGCATCCTCGGTCTGGTAGCTGAAGGTTTCACCGTTGACCACCAGAAAATAACGGTAGAGATCCGGCATGCCCAGCCACTCCTTGAACGGCCCTTCGCGCTCGAGCGATTCGAGCTCGCCGCGCCCCTCGAGCTTAGGAAGCCGCTTGCGGTTGCCCCGCCTGAAACCACCACCTGCCATGTACTGCTCCTTCGTGTCATACGTTGAATGATACGTGCTCGATGCCGACGCTATTCGCCGAACGTCCCGCCGTAGCTGTCCGGCGCCAGGTCTTCGAAGCGCGTGTACTTGCCGATGAACGCCATGTGCACGGTGCCGATCGGGCCGTTACGCTGCTTGCCGATGATCAGCTCGGCCAGGCCCTGGTTGTCCGGGTTGTCCGGGTTGTAGACCTCGTCGCGGTAGACGAAGGCGATGACGTCGGCATCCTGCTCGATGGCACCGGATTCACGCAGATCCGACATGACCGGGCGCTTGTTGGGGCGCTGCTCCAGCGAGCGGTTGAGCTGGGAGAGCGCCACCACCGGGCAGCCGAACTCCTTGGCCAGGCCCTTGAGCGAGCGCGAGATTTCCGATATCTCGCCGGTGCGGTTCTCGGAGAAGCCGGGAATCTGCATCAGCTGAAGATAGTCGATCATGATCAGGGCCATGTTGCCGTGCTCGCGAACGATACGCCGGATGCGCGAGCGCATCTCGTTGGGCGAGAGCGCGGCGGTATCGTCGATGAACAGCTGCTTGTCCTTCAAGAGATTGACCGCCGAGGTCAGGCGCGGCCAATCCTCGTCCTCGAGCTGGCCCGAGCGCACTCGGGTCTGGTCGATGCGCCCAAGCGACGAGAGCATCCTGAGCATCAAGGATTCCGCAGGCATCTCCATGGAGAACACCATCACCGGCTTGTCGCTCGAGATCACCGCGTGCTCCACCAGGTTCATGGCGAAGGTGGTCTTACCCATCGACGGGCGCCCGGCAATGATCACCAGATCCGAGGGCTGCCAACCCGAGGTCATCTCGTCGAGATCGCGAAACCCGGAGGAGAGTCCGGTCATCTCGCCTTTCATGTTGAACAGCTCGTCGATGCGATCGACGGCCTTGGTGAGAAGCTCGCTCATGCCGATCGGCCCGCCGGTCTTGGGGCGCTCCTCGGCGATCTGGAATACCAGCCGTTCGGCTTCGTTCAGAAGCTCATCCGCCGGCCGCCCCTGGGGCGAGAAGGCGCCGTCGGCGATCTGGTTGGCCGCGCGGATCAGCTTGCGAAGGGTGGCCCGCTCGCGCACGATATCCGCGTAGGCGCGAATGTTGCTCGCCGACGGCGTGTTGCGGGCAAGCTCGGCGAGAAAGCCGAGCCCGCCGACGCTGTCGAGCTGATCGCGGGCTTCAAGGGCTTCCGAGAGCGTCACCACGTCCAGAGGCTGGCTCGACTCCGCCAGGTGAATCATCACGTTGAACACCAGGCGATGCTCGTAGCGGTAGAAATCGTCCGCCACCAGGCGCTCGGATACACTGTCCCAGGCCTGGTTGTCCAGCATCAGACCGCCCAGCACCGACTGCTCCGCCTCGAGCGAGTGCGGCGGCAGCTTCAGCGCGGCGGTTTCCTTGTCCGCGGAGGGCTCCTCCATGGCGGGCTCCTTTCAAAAAGCGTAGACCTGCGATGACCACGGGATCGACATCTTAATCAATAGGCGCCCTCGCCTGCCAGCGTCGAAGGCGCTCCGGCTCGGTTTTCGAAAACGCGCCGCTTTCGAAAACCGATCCACACAGCGAATCCATGGAACCACCCCACAAAACAAAGGGCGCGGGAAGACCCGCGCCCTTCGGCACAACTGGAAGCGACCGTCTTACTCGGCCACTACCACCACGCGTACCACGGCATCCACTTCGGCATGCAGGTGCAGGGCGATGTCGTATTCGCCGGTCTGGCGAATCGGGCCCTGCGGCATGCGGACTTCGCTCTTGGCGACGTCGATACCGGCGGAAGAGATCGCATCGGCCAGGTCACGCGGACCGATCGAGCCGAACAGCTTGCCTTCGTCACCCGCTTTGGAGACCAGCGACAGTTCGATGTCGTTGAGCTGCTCTGCGCGCGCTTCGGCTTCTGCCTTGCGCTCGGCGGCCTGAGCTTCGAGCTCGGCGCGCTGTGCTTCGAACGCTTCCACGTTCTCTTTGGTCGCCGGTACGGCCAGGCCGTACGGTACCAGGTAGTTACGACCGTAACCGGGCTTGACGGTGACCTTGTCACCCAGGCCGCCCAGCTTACCAATGTTGTCGAGCAGAATGACTTCCATCTCGTAAACCTCTAGTCAATTGCTGCGGGCAAGGCGTGCGCGAACGTTCGCGAATGTATCAATCAGCCCCAACAGCAGCACAATGAGAATCGTGGGCAAGGTTGTGATCAGCAGTACGTAGAAGACCGCCAGCCACAGCCCGTTCATCCCCTTTAATCCAATAAACCCGTGCACCAGCGCGATACCCGCTATCAAAAGCGGCACCCAGCCGACGACCAGCAGTGCCTCACCGCCGAGCAAGACGCCCGCCACGCTCAGAATCATGAGCAGAGCAAGCTCCTTGGGGCTCAGGCGCAGCGCGTGAAACTCTTCACGAAAGCCGCCGGGGTTATAAAGCCCCGCCTGCCAGCTGCGCCCCAGTGCCAGACACGCAATGGCGGCGAGCAGCACGATCAGGCCGGTCACCCCGCCCACCACCATCGCGGCGAGCGCCTGGGTGTCGTAGCCTTGCCGCGCGAACTCGTCGAGCATGCCGTCCACTTCCGCCGAACTCTGGCGAAGCTGCTCGAGCATTAGCTCCGAGCCCCCGGGCGGGCTGAACACTCCCAGTTGCACCATGAAGGCGCAGGCCAGGGTCCCGATGATCAGCGCCTCGCTCCAGCGCATGCGCTCGCGCAGGACGACGGCCATCAGCGTGACCAGCAGAACGCTTGCCAGCGGTATCACATCGCCCTGCATCCACCAGAAACCGGCGGGCAAGGCAGCCGCGAGAATCACCGGCAAGGCCGGTGCAAAGCCGCGGCGCAGGGTCACCAGAGCCGCAATGGCCGCGCCCAGCCAGAATAGCCAGGGCACGAGCGTTGCCAGCGCCGCCACGCCAATGGCGTAGGGCGTCTTCTGCATCAGCCATCGCGCCAGTGCCAGCATCACGTCAAGCGCTTACTGGTGGCTATCGGAGTAGGGCAGCAGTGCCAGGTAGCGCGAACGCTTGATCGCGGTCGCCAGCTGGCGCTGGTAGCGTGCTTTAGTGCCGGTGATACGGCTCGGAACGATCTTGCCGGTTTCGGTGATGTAAGCCTTCAGCGTATCCAGATCCTTGTAGTCGATCTGCTTGACGCCTTCAGCGGTGAAGCGGCAAAACTTGCGGCGACGGAAAAAACGTGCCATGGAGTAGCTCCTTCAATACGTGCGGTGGATAAACTTAGGCAGTTTCTTCGGTTTCGACGTCGCGCGGCTTGTCTTCGCGACGCGGACGCTTCTCTTCTGCCGGCTTCATCATCGGAGACGCTTCGGTGATCGCTTCCTTGCAGCGAACCACGAGGCTACGGATGATGGCATCGTTGAAACGGAAGATGTTCTCGATCTCTTCCAGGGTTTCACCGCTGCACTCGACGTTCATCAGCACGTAGTGAGCTTTGTGGATCTTGTTGATCGGGTAGGCCAGGTGACGGCGGCCCCAATCTTCAAGGCGATGCACGGTGCCGGCGTTCTCGGTCACGATGCTGGTGTAGCGCTCGACCATAGCCGGCACTTGCTCGCTCTGATCCGGGTGGACCATGAACACGATTTCGTAATGACGCATGGAATCTCCTTGCGGTTTGACAGCTTCCGGTGCGTGCTGGCCGTGGCCGGCATGGCAGGGAAGCAAGGAGTTGACTGAAATGCCTGCCGGTTCGATCTCCGGATTCCGGCTCATCGAACGTCAGGCATCAAGCAGAACTTCGTTCAGAACTTTCATCGCGTGGGACGAACCCACGCCGCCCGTGACGAATCGACGGGCGTGCGCATTCTAGAAGGGACGCGGTCAACTTGCAAGCTGGCGCTGGCGAACCGCCTCGAACAGACAGATACCGGCGGCGACCGAAACGTTGAGGCTCGACACCTGCCCCGCCATGGGAAGCTTTGCCAGATGATCACACCCTTCGCGGGTGAGCCGGCGCATGCCCTTGCCCTCGGCGCCCATCACCAGAGCCGTCGGCCCCTTGAAATCGAGCTCGAAAAGCGACGCTTCGGCCTCGCCGGCGGTGCCGGTGATCCAGACGCCGAACTCCTTGAGCTTGGCAAGCGTTCGCGACAGGTTCGTCACCTGATACACCGGCACCACTTCCGCCGCGCCACAGGCGACCTTGCGCACCGTGGCGTTAAGCGGCGCGGCGTTGTCCTTGGCGACGATCACGCCGTGGGCGCCGGCGGCATCGGCGCTACGCAGGCAGGCGCCGAAGTTGTGGACGTCGGTCACGCCGTCGAGCACAAGATAAAGCGGCGGCGTCACCGCCTGCCAGGCACGCAGCTTGAGCCACAGGGACTCCTCTCCTTCCGGGGTAAGCGGCGAACAGAACGCTACCACGCCCTGATGGGCGGCGCCCCCCGTCAGTTGATCGAGCACCTCGCGCGGCTGCTCCTTGAGCCGGGCGCCTTTTGCCCGCGCCCGCTCGATCAGAAGGTTCAGGCGTCTGCCCGCCCCCTGCTGGACCCACAGCTCGCGGGGCGCCTCGCCCCGCTCGAGCAGGCTTTCGAGGGCGTGAACGCCGTAGACCTCCTCGAGGCCTTCCGGCGCGCGAACGCTGGTGCGCGAACCACCGCGCCTGGAGACTGACTTCATGCTCATCCCCTGTTCAACGGCGGTTTCTTGGGTGCGCGGCGGCTGCGACGCGGTCCGCGACGCGTACCGGTGTCGTCGGCCTTGGTGTCGGGCTTGTTGGGCGAACGGGTACGCTCACCCGCCTGGCGTTCACTGGACTGACGCTTCGGCCTGGGCTTGTCGGCGGCCGGCTCGCGCTTGTCCGCGACAGGTTCGCTTGCCCCCGCCCGCTTGCGCGGCTGACGACGCGGGCGCGGTTTCTCGTCGCCCAGCGCGAAGTCGATCTTGCGATCGTCCATGTCCACCCGTGCTACCTGAACGGTCAGACCATCGCCCAGACGATAGGTGGTGCCGGTGCGCTCGCCTTTCAGGCGATGCTTCTCGGCCTCGTAATGGTAGTAGTCCGAGGGCAGCGACGTGACGTGGACAAGGCCTTCGACGAAGAAGGTATCCAGGCGCACGAACAACCCGAACTGGGTGACGGAGGCGATGGTGCCCTCGAAGGTCTCGCCCAGCTTGTCGGACATGAACTCGCACTTGAGCCAGCTCTCGACGTCGCGGGTCGCCTCGTCGGCGCGGCGCTCGGTCATCGAGCAGTGCTCGCCGAGCTCGAGCATCTGCTCGAAGGTGTAAGGGCACCACTTGCTCGGCGGCTCGACCGGCGCACCCTCGACGCGCACCACGGTACTGGTCTTGCGCGGACCGCGAATCACCGAGCGGATCGCGCGGTGGACCAGCAGATCCGGGTAGCGGCGAATCGGCGAGGTGAAGTGGGCGTAGGCCTGGTAGGCAAGACCGAAGTGACCTTCGTTCTGGGGCGAGTAGACGGCCTGGTTCATCGAGCGCAGCATCACCGTCTGGATGATGTCCGCGTCCGGCCGATCAATGATCGCCTCACGCAGCGCCTGGTAATCCTGCGGCGTGGGCTCGTCGCCCCCGCCGACGGAAAGGCCTAGCTCGCCGAGGAACAGGCGCAGCTTGTCGAGGCGTTCCGGTGTCGGGCGTTCGTGGACACGATAGAGTGCTGGCAGGTCGTGCTTGTCAAGAAAGCGCGCGGTGGCCACGTTGGCCGCGAGCATGCACTCCTCGATCATCTTGTGGGCGTCGTTGCGCGATCTCGGCACGATCTCCTGGATCTTGCGCTCCTCGTTGAAGATGATCGCCGTCTCGGTGGTATCGAAGTCGATCGCCCCGCGCGCATCGCGAGCCTCGCGCAGAAGCGTATAGAGCTCGTGCAGGTTCTCGATCGGCTTGACCAGCTCCTTGTGCTCCTCCCGCAGCGCCTTGCCCTGCTCGCTCTCGGGCTCTAGCATCGCCGCAACCTTGTTGTAGGTCAGCCGCGCGTGGGAATTCATCACCGCTTCATAGAAAGAGTAGCGGCTGATCGCCCCGCTCTTGGAGATGTTCATCTCGCAGACCATTACCAGACGGTCAACATGCGGGTTCAGCGAACAAAGGCCGTTAGAAAGCAGCTCCGGAAGCATCGGCACGACCTGCCCGGGGAAGTAGACGGAGGTGCCGCGGGTGCGCGCCTCATCATCCAGGGCCGTGCCAAGGCGTACATAGTGCGACACGTCGGCTATGGCGACGATCAGCTTCCAGCTGCCGGACTTGGTCTTCCAGGCGTAGACCGCGTCATCGAAGTCCTTGGCGGATTCGTCGTCGATGGTGACCAGCGGTAGCTTTCGCAGATCGACCCGGTGCTGCTTGTCCTCTTCGAGCACCTCAGCGGAGATAGTGCTGGTCTGATCGAGCACCTCCGGCGGAAACTCGGCAGGAATATCGTAGCTGCGGATGGCGATGTCGATTTCCATGCCCGGGTCCATACGCTCGCCGAGCACCTCGATCACCTCGCCCACTGGCTGCACCCGGGTGGCAGGCTGCTGGGTGATGCGCGCCGACACCACCTGGCCATCCTTCGCGCCTTCACTGGCGGAATGCGGGATCAGCACTTCCTGGGTGATGCGCGGGTTTTCCGGAATCAGGATACCGAACTCCGGCGTATTGCTGCGGTAGACGCCGACCAGGGTCTGGGTATTGCGCGAGATCACTTCGGCGATGGTCGCCTCGTCACGACCGCGCCGATCGCGACCGCTCACGCGCACCAGCACGTGGTCGTCGTGGAACACACGGCGCATCTGACGCGGCGGCAGCAGGAGATCGGGCTTCTTGCCATCGTCGCGAATAACGAAGCCAAAGCCGTCGCGGTGGCCTTGCACCTTGCCCTTGATCAGATCGAGCTTATCGATCAGCGCATAGGCGCCGCGCCGGTCGCGCAGCACCTGGCCGTCGCGCTCCATGGCGGCGAGACGCCGGCGCACGGCCTCGAGGTGATCCTCATCCTCGATGCCGAGCATGCGGCTCATGTTCTCGTGGGTGATCGGCTTGCCGTAACTTTCGAGCGCCGCCAGCAGGTATTCGCGGCTGGGGGCGGGATTGTCGTACTTCTGCGCCTCACGCTCGGCGTGTGGATCATCACTCAAGGTCCAGTACTTCATGCGGTCGTCATCCTTGATGGCGTTTGCGGGAGGCGAAGAAAGGTCGCGCGGGCGCGCGCTTTTTTCAAGAAGCGCTCGGGCGTCGCACAAGAAGCGGGCGCGCCACCGTGTTTCAGGGTTCTTTCGTGTTTCATGGTTTTTTTGATCATGAGCGCAGTATAGCGCCGCCGACTCGATCACCCAACCGCCCAGGCCCTTCATCGCACTTTTTTTAAGCCAAAAAACGTCTTGGGGACTTGCATTTAAACCAAGCCAGGGTATCATACGCGCCACTTGCCCAGATGGCGGAATTGGTAGACGCGCTAGCTTCAGGTGCTAGTGACCGTATGGTCGTGGAGGTTCAAGTCCTCTTCTGGGCACCATCATCGTGTCATCCCTTTTCACGGTGCATGGTGCAACCAGGCAAGTGTTTGTATTCGCCCGGGTGGCGGAATTGGTAGACGCGCTAGCTTCAGGTGCTAGTGACCGTATGGTCGTGGAGGTTCAAGTCCTCTCCCGGGCACCAATCGAATACAGACGACACATGATGCGCCCAGGTGGCGGAATTGGTAGACGCGCTAGCTTCAGGTGCTAGTGACCGTATGGTCGTGGAGGTTCAAGTCCTCTCCTGGGCACCATCGCGCATCATGTCCATCTTCCCATGAAATCATCGTAGCAGTCGCACCGAGCCTTGTTGCTTGGCTTTTCGCGTATCCGATCATCAGACTTCTTCTCTTCCTAGCTCTCATGCACACAGCGCATGCCCCCATTCGCATGTTTCGTTTCAAGCTCACTCGCTATTGGCGTTAGCCTGTTATTGCCATGCACTCGCTGCATGCATTACATAATAACGGGAGAACGATATGCCGCATCAGACATTGCGTCCTCTGGTCTTCTGGCCAACTTTCTTGATCCTACTCGGGGCGGTCGTGGCAAGCTACTTCGACCTGGAAGGCTTTCTGGCGATCGCCAATCGCCTCAATGCCGGCATCCTGGAAAATTTCTCATGGCTGTTCAGCCTGGGCAGTCTCTACCTTCTGATCATGGCGGTCATCGTCTACGCCTCTCCCCTGGGGCGGATACGTATCGGCGGGCCTTCGGCCGAGCCGCTGCTTTCGCCGCTGCGCTGGTTCTCGATCACCCTGTGCACCACGCTCGCCGTCGGCGTTCTTTTCTGGACCACCGCAGAGCCGCTCTATCACTTCATGAGCCCACCCGCCTCGAGCGGGCTCGATGCCGGGTCGAGCGATGCGATGATCTTCTCGATGTCGACCATGTTCCTGCACTGGAGCTTCACCCCTTACGCGATCTACGCGGTGCCCGCACTGATCTTCGCCCTGGCCTTCTACAACCTGCGCCTGCGCTTTTCGATCTCGAGCATGCTCGAGCCACTGTTCGGCCCGCGCATCAAGCGCTTCTCCGGTCTGATCGATGCGGTATCGCTTTATGCGCTGGTCGCCGGCATGGCCTCTTCGCTGGGCACCGGGGCATTGACGCTCACCGGCGGAATGAACCAGTACCTGGGCGGTGAAACCACGCCGCTGCGTCTGGGAATCGTCGTCGCCATCATCGTCACCACGTTCGTGCTTTCCGCCGCCAGTGGCCTGCAGAAAGGCATCGCACGCCTCTCCGCGCTCAATGCCGTGCTGCTCTTGGCGCTGGGCCTGTTCGCCTTCGTGGTCGGGCCGACCATCTTCAGCCTGGCACTGGGCGTCGAGTCTTTCGGGGTGTTCGTCGACAACTTCTTTTCCAAGAGCCTCTTCACCGGCGCGGCGGGAGAAGATGAGTGGCCCCAATGGTGGTCGATCTTCTACTGGGCGGTCTGGTTCGCCTGGGCACCGGTGGCCGCGCTCTTTCTGGGCAAGATCTCGCGAGGCTACACCGTACGCCAGTTCCTGCGCGTCAACCTGCTCTATCCGGCGCTGTTCGCCAGCGTATGGATCGTGATCTTCTCCGGTACCGCGCTCCATTTTCAGACGCACACCGAGGTTGATCTCTACGCCGTGCTGAGCGACCAGGGCGTCGAGAACGTGCTGTACACCCTGTTCGGACAGTTGCCGCTATCGACACTGCTGATCCCGGTGCTGCTGTTCATCGCCTTCATCTCCTACGTCACCGCCGCCGATTCCCAGACCGATGCCATCGGTAACCTGTGCACTCGCGGCCTGACCGCAGAGTCGGATCTCAACGCCGGGGTGGTCATGAAGGTGATCTGGGGCGTGATCGTCGGCATCGTGGCCTGGGTCATGGTGAGCTTCATCGGCATCGACGGGGTGAAGATGCTCTCGAATCTCGGCGGCCTGCCGGCGCTGGTCATCGTTCTGATCGCCACCGGATCGCTCTGGGTCTGGCTCAAGCATCCCGAGCGCCTGGACATTCCTACCTCATCCACCAGCCAAAAGCGTGCCTCATGAATATCAAGCAGGAGTTCCCTCATCGCGTCCGCGAACTGGAAAACGTCTGGATACCGCTTGCCGACGGCACTCGCCTGGCGGCGCGCATCTGGATGCCCGACGACGCCGACGTGGCGCCGGTACCGGCCATCCTCGAGTACCTGCCTTACAGAAAGCGTGACGGCACGGCGATTCGCGACGAGCTGACCCACCCCTACTTCGCCGGTCACGGCTACGCCTGTGTGCGCGTGGACATGCGCGGCAACGGCGAATCCGACGGCCTGATGGAAGACGAGTACGCCCCCCAGGAGCAGGCCGATGCACTGGAGGTGATCGACTGGATCGCCCGTCAGCCTTGGTGCGATGGCACGCTCGGCATGATGGGCATCTCTTGGGGCGGCTTCAACGGCCTGCAGGTGGCCGCTCTGCGCCCCGCCCCGCTCAAGGCGATCATCACGCTCTGTTCCACCGACGACCGCTACGCTGACGACATTCATTACAAGGGCGGCAATATGCTGCTGGAGAACCTGGGCTGGGCGGCGACCATGCTCAATTTCTCCGCCGCTGTCCCGGACCCGCTGCTGGTGGGTGAGAAATGGCGCGAGATGTGGCTTTCGCGTCTTCGCGACATGCCGCTGCTCGCCGAGACCTGGCTTTCGCACCAGCACCGCGACGACTACTGGAAGCACGGCTCGATCTGCGAGAATTACACGGATATCGAAGCGGCGGTCTACATGATCAGCGGTTGGGGTGACTCCTACATCAACACCATTCCGCGGATGATGGAACATCTTAGGTGCCCGAAGAAGGCGCTGCTGGGCCCTTGGATGCACAAGTACCCGCACTTCGCGCTGCCGGAGCCTGCGATCGGCTTTTTACAGGAGGCGCTGCGCTGGTGGGACTACTGGCTCAAGGGTATCGACACCGGAATCATGGCCGAACCCGCTGCCACCTTCTACCTGCAGGATGGCCTGCCGCCGGCGCCCAAGTACGCCGAGCGCCCGGGTCGCTGGGTTCAGACCGACGGCTGGCCGGCCGGCGAGCAGTGCATCGAGACACGCAGACTGTTTCTGTCCGAGCAGGGGCTTTGCCCACAAGGCGCGCTCGAGAGCGATCGCGCGATCGCCTCGCCGCTCACCGCCGGCGCCTGGCAGGGCGAGTACATACCGCTCTGGTTCGGCGCGGATTTCCCGCCGGATCAGCGCCGCGACGATGGCCTGTCGCTCACCTTCGATTCCGCCCCCTACCCCCAGGGGCTGGACATCCTCGGCCAGCCCACGCTGGACGTGCGACTTGCCAGCAGCGAAGCCTGCGGACAGCTGCACGTGCGGCTTTGCGACGTGTCACCGGCCGGCGAGAGTGCGCTGATCACCTACGCCACGCTGAACCTGAACCTGCGCGATGACAAGGGCCGCGTCGATCCACCGGTTCCCGGCGAGCCGATGCCGATTCGCCTGGCGCTGGATCTGATCGGCTACCGCCTGCCCGAGGGGCACCGGCTGCGCGTGGCGCTCTCCAGCGCCAGCTTCCCGCTGGTGTGGTCGCCGAAAAGACGCGCCGATCTCACCCTGCTCGCCGGCAGCCCGCTGCTGGAGCTCCCGGTTTCCAAGGGCGATTACGTTCCCATGCCGTTCGAGACACCGGAAAGCGCTCGACCATGTGCGGTGACCACCCACCGCCAGGGCAAACCGCGGCGCACCATCAGCGAGGACGTGGGCAGCGGCGAGGTCACGGTGATTGTCGAGGACGACATGGGCGATATCTCCTTCGACGACCACGGCCTGCGGGTCGAGCAGTACGCCAAGGAGGTCTACACCAGCCACCCCGTCGATGCCACCCGCACCCGGGCGGAGATCGAGTGGGTCTACCGTGCCAGCCGTGACCAGGGTGAAGGGCGTTTCGCGGTCTCGGTGGTGAGCCGCTACCGGCTCACCTGCGACGAGGAGACCTTCTACCTCACCGCCCAGCAGACGGCCCACGAGGGTGAGAAGCTTGTCAGCGAGCGCACCTGGCAGCGCGACATCCCGAGGACGGCACTCTAGCGCCGGGCGCCGCCGCCAGGCAGGGGTGGTATGCTAGGCACTTCACCTTGAATCCGCCGATGAGTTCGACCATGCGTGATGCCCTGCCGCCCCTCTCCTGCCTGCGCGCCTTCGAAGCCGCCGCCCGCCACATGAGCTTCACCCAGGCGGGCGGCGAGCTGAACCTGTCGCAAAGCGCCGTGAGCCGCCAGATCAAGCGACTGGAGACGGACCTGGGCCGCCCTCTGTTCGAGCGTCACATCGAGGGGCTTCGCCTGACACCCTCCGGCGAGCGCTACTTTCGCGTCGTGCAGCGTTTTCTGCGCGACTTGAGTGACGAGACCGCCAGGCTTCGTCGACGCGGCGACAGTCGCCAGCTGACGCTGGCTTCGAGCCCCACCATCGCCTCGATCTGGCTGGCGCGCCAGCTGCCCGCCTTTCAGCGCGCGCACCCGCACATCGAGATTCGCATTCTCACCGTCGAGGATCCCCACCGGCTCGACCTGGGCGAGTTCGATCTCGGCATCTACTACCACGTGCCCTTCGAAGTCGACCCGCCGGGGCTGACCGCCCACGCCATCTTCGCCGACGAAGAGGTGGCGGCCGTCTGCAGCCCCATCTACCTGGAGCGTCACGGCAAGCACATCACGCCCGAGGCGCTCCTGACCGACCACACGCTGATGGTGGTGGAGGATCACTACCATGACTGGCTGACCTGGGAGATCTGGTTCGGTGAGTTGGGCCTTGCCTGGCGCCCCCCGGAGCACACCCTGCGCGCCAACAGCTTTCAGCTGCTCATGAATGCCACCCTCGCGGGCCAGGGCGTGACGCTTGGCTGGATGCGCCTGCTCGAGGCCGAGATACGCCAGGGCAACCTGGTGCCGGCGATGGCGCACCGTCTGCAAAGCCGCGGCAAGCTTTCACTGTTCACGCCCCGACATCGCCATCTGACCGAGCCGATGAAGGCGTTCCAGAAGTGGGTATTGAGCGGCGAGACCCCGCCGCAGGATCACTGAAACCGGCCGGGCCGACGAGATACCTCTTCGAGTGCCCAGCCCCGGGTGTCGAGTTCGCCCTCGAGCACCGCCTCGAGCTCCGGGCTCAAACGGGGAAAGAAGTTGAGCCCGGTGCGGGCCTCAATCTCGTCGATGGTGACCAGGTAATCTTCGAGGGGCTCGTTGCCGCGCACGTCCTGGGGCATGATGAAGGCGATCGCCAGCGGCGCACTCTCGTGCGGGGCGACGATGATCTTGTAGAACGCCTCGGGCACCTCGACAAGACCTACCCGGTTCATCACGTTGTCCATAAAGCGTTCGGGAAAGATCGGCCCAGTGATCACCTGCAGGTAGTCGAAGCGCGGCGCGAAGTGATCCATTACCGACTGCTCCAGGCGTTGCCAGAGCTGGCGGTTGAGGTTGGGCCTTTGCGGGCTCATGTTGCTCATCAGGAAGGTGTCGAGCTGGGCGTTTCGCCCATGCACCGCGGCGATGGCGTAGTTGGGCGCCATGTGGCCGCGATCATAGCCGCTGCCGGCGTAGCTGTCGGTGCCGACCGGCCAGAGCGTGCGCCAGTCGGCCTGGAAATTGGGCCGCGGGCCGATTCGGGTATCCTCGGCCACCGCCTGGAGCCGATAGCTCACCCATAGCGGGTTGATGCGCACGTCCGACCAGCCGACGATGAAGCCATCGTTGCGCAGGACGCGGTGAAAGGTCGTGAGGTGGAAATCGTCCCAGGTGGGCGCCCCCATCCATACCGCCGAGGCAACCTCCTGACGCTCCTGGAACTCCCACAGCCCACCCCCGACCACCACGAACAGCAGCGCGACCCCGAAGCGCCGCCCCTGCCGGCGCCAACGCACAAGCGATTTCCCCAACACCCTCTCCCCACATCTTCGTCTTCTTGTCGTCGATCTCGCTCTACCGACCGGCCCGTGAGCCCCCACCCCGGGCTCAAGCGCGGCGTCGCCTAGAATCCCAGCGAGAACATGGTTTCCAGGTCATGGCGCGAGTGCACCTGCAGGGCATTGAGGGTTTCCGTGTCGCTGATCCCTTCCACGGCGTTGAGGCGCTCGGTGACCAGCTCCGCCAGGCTTTCGAAATCCCGGGTGCGCGCGATGGCCACCAGGTCGTAGCGCCCACAGGTGGAGTACACCTCGCTGATGCCCTCCACGTCCGCTAGACGCTCGGCCACCGCCTTCACCTGGCCTTTTTCGGTATTGATCAAAATCACAGCGTTTTGCATGGCGCCCTCGCTTTTCAACTAAACCGCAAAAATAGCGTCTAATCCGCGAGCGAGTATACCAGCCGCACCCGCCGCGCCAAACGGTGTGGCCGATTGCCACGCATCGTCTTGTGTGGATGAGAGCTTGGGTTAAAGTAGAGCGTGCGGCGAAGCGCTACACTCGTCCAGAGACACCGCCCGCCAAAAGGCGCTGTCAGACCGTGATATCAAGGAGACACCATGGCCGATCAGAGCCGACGTAAGTTCATGCGTGACAGCATGCTGGGCCTGGCCGCCCTACCGCTGGGGGCGGGCATTCTTTCGCGGGCCGCCTACGCCCAGTCGCTGCCCCGCCTCGATCCCGGCGCCCCTGCAGCGCAAGCGCTCAACTATGTCGAGCGCGCCCCGGACGCCTCGGATCATCCCGCCTTCTCGGAAGGCGAGCTCTGCTCCAACTGCATGTTCTTCACCGCTGCCAACGAGGGCTGCCAGCTCTTTCCCGAGAACAGCGTCGCCCCGGAAGGGTGGTGCCAGTCCTGGACCTCGCAAGGGTGATGCCTTACCCCGCCGTCCGGCGGGGTAGTCGTATCGACGCTCAGTGCGTGCCCTCCACCTTGGTCTCCTCGACCGGCCAGCGGTAGCGGTGCGTGACGCGCCCCTCCTCCAGCGAGAGCAGATGAACGGGAAAGCCCCACAGCTGCTGCAAGTGGCGCATGACTGGATAGACGCTTCGCTCGAGCGGCCGACGGCTCTCCTGAACGTGATGCAAGGTCAAGGAGCGGTCGCCACGAATCGCCGCCTCGAATACCTGGATGTTGGGCTCGCGCAGTGACAGCGCGTACTGGGCACACAGCGCGTTTCGCAGGCGGCGATAGCCCTGCTCGTCGTGGATGGCGCCGATAGCGAGCGTCTCGCTCTGGTCGTCGTCGATCATCACGAACAGCTTCAGATCACGCATCACCTTGGGTGACAAAAACTGCTGAATGAATGACTCGTCCTTGAAGTTGCGCATGGCGAACTCGAGCGTTGCGCGCCACGGCGTGCCGGCGATGTCAGGAAACCACGCCCGGTCCTCGTCGGTGGGGTGCTGGCAGATGCGTTGGATGTCGCGAAAGATCGCGAAGCCCAGCGCGTAGGGATTGATGCCGCTGTAGTAGGGACTGTCGAAGTCCGGCTGATGGATGACCGCGGCGTGGGACTGGAGAAACTCCAGCATGATGCCCTCGTCGATATGGCCATCGTCAAAAAGCCGGTTCATCAGCGTGTAATGCCAGAAGCAGGCCCACCCCTCGTTCATCACCTGGGTCTGGCGCTGCGGGTAGAAGTACTGCGCGAGCTTGCGCACGATACGCACGATCTCGCGCTGCCAGGGGGCGAGCAGCGGCGCGTTCTTCTCGATGAAGTAGAGCAGGTTCTCCTGGGGCTCGGCTGGGTAACGCCCTCCCTCGTGAAGCCCCAGCGGGTCGTCCTCGTCGTGCAGCTGGCCTGGCAAGCGCTCGCTTTTCTCCAGGGGTCTCGGAATGGTGCGCCACAGCATGTTGACCTGGGTCTGCAGGTAGGCCTCGCGCTCTTCCTGGCGCTTGGCCTCGGCGGCGGCGGAGATTTTCGAGGGCCGCTTGTAGCGGTCGACTCCGTAGTTCTGAAGCGCGTGGCAGGCATCGAGCAGTTGCTCGACGGCATGGCTGCCGTGGCGCTCCTCGCACTTGGCGATATAGGTGCGGGCAAATACCAGGTAGTCGACGATGGAATCCGCCTCGGTCCAGGTGCGAAACAGGTAGTTGCCCTTGAAGAACGAGTTGTGGCCGTAGCAGGCGTGGGCCATCACCAGCACCTGCATCATCAGCGTATTCTCCTCCATGAGATAGGCGATGCAGGGGTCCGAGTTGATCACGAGCTCGTAGGCCAGCCCCATCTGACCGCGCTTGTAGGCCTGCTGCACGGCGAGGAACTGCTTGCCGAAGGACCAGTGGTGGTAGCCCACCGGCATGCCGACGCTTGCGTAGGCGTCCATCATCTGCTCGGTGGTGATCACCTCGATCTGGTTGGGATAGGTATCGAGCTGGTACTCGTCGGCAAGCGCGGCCAGCACCTCGTCGAAGCGCTCAAGGATATCGAAGTTCCAGTCCGATCCGGTGGCGATCGGCTGGGCATCGCGGGAGACTCGCATCGCTAACTCCTGCTGGCGAAACGGCCAGGTCATGGGGTGCTCAAACGGCGCTTGAACAGTTCGCGAAAGACCGGGTAGATATCACCGGCCTCGACGAGTTGGCGCATGGCGAAGCGCTCGGCAAAGCGCTTCGCCACGTTTTCGTACTCGTGCCACAGCGATTGGTGCTCGTGCGGGGTGATCTCGACGTAGGCGTAGTATTGAAGTTTGGGCATCAGCTCCTTGATCAACAGATCCCGGCAGATCGAGGAGTCGTCGTCCCAGTTGTCGCCGTCCGAGGCCTGGGCCACGTAGAGATTCCACTGCGCCGGCGGGTAGCGCTTGTCGATGATGCCGTCGAGCAGTGTCAGAGCACTCGAGACGATAGTGCCGCCGGTTTCGCGCGAATAGAAGAACTCCTCCTCGCCTACCTCCCGGGCGGCGGTGTGGTGGCGCACGAACACCAGCTCCACCTTCTCGTAATGCTTTTCCAGAAACAGGTAGAGCAGCAGGAAGAAGCGCTTGGCGATGTCCTTGTGGTTCTGGGTCATCGAGCCCGAGACGTCCATGACGCAGAACATCACCGCCTGGCTCGACGGTTGGGGCTCCGGGGCGAGCTGGTGGTAGCGCAGATCGAAGGTATCAATGAACGGTACCGCCTCGATGCGCTTCTCGAGCCGTTCGATCTCGGCCTCGAGTGCCGCGATACGCGCCGGGTTCTTGAGAATGGGGTCCTTGTTGATCTCCTCGGCCAGCGCCTCCTGAGCCTCCTTGAGCGCACGCTTGATCGGTGCGCGCATGGCAATGCGCCGGGCGTAGGCCTCACGCATCGAGCGGGTCACGCTCATGCGCGACGGCACGCCGTCCCGGGAGAGCCCGGCGCGCACCATCTTGATCTCCTCGAGGGACTTGAGCGACTTGCGCTCGAGATGGGGAAGCTCGAGCCCTTCGAAGACGAACTCGAGAAACTCCTCGCGACTCAAGGAGAAGGCGAATTCGTCGTTGCCCTGCCCCTGGTTGGAGGCGCTGCCCTCGCCCGTGCCGCCTCCTCCCCCGCCACCGCCGGGCGGACGACGGATCTTGTCCCCCTCGACGAACTCCTTGTTGCCCGGCGACACCACGGTGCGCCGCCCGCCCGGCCCGTGCTGGAACACCGGCTCGGAAATATCCTTGGCGGGAATGGAGACGCTTTCGCCGCGCTGCATGTCGGTGATCGAGCGGCGGTTGACCGCCTCCTCAACCGACCGCTTGATGTGGTGGCGATAGCGCTCCAGAAAGCGCTGCCGGTTGACCGCGCTCTTGTGCTTGGCGTTGGGCCGGCGATCGATGAAGTAGGTCATGAGACCTCCTTGAGCCAGGACTTGCGAAACCCGCGCTACTGGGACTTGCGCACGCGCAGGTACCACTCCGACAGCAGGCGCACCTGCTTTTCGGTATAGCCGCGCTCCACCATGCGCGCGACGAAATCCTCGTGCTTCTTCTGGTCTGATTTGGACGCCTTGGCGTTGAAGGAGATCACCGGCAAAAGCTCTTCGGTGTTGGCGAACATCTTGTGCTCGATCACGCCCCTGAGCTTTTCGTAGGACTGCCAGCTCGGGTTCATGCCGTTGTTCTGGGCACGAGCCCGGAGCACGAAGTTGACCACCTCGTGACGGAAATCCTTCGGATTGGAAATACCCGCCGGCTTCTCGATCTTCTCGAGCTCCTCGTTGAGCGACTGGCGGTTCAGAAGCTCGCCGGTTTCCGGGTCGCGGTACTCCTGGTCCTGAATCCAGAAATCCGCGTACATGACGTAACGATCGAAGATGTTCTGACCATACTCGCTGTAGGACTCGAGATACGCGGTCTGGATCTCCTTGCCGATGAACTCGACGTAGCGTGGCGCCAGAAACTCCTTGATGTAGCTCAGGTAGCGCTCGAACACCTCGGCGGGCAGTTGCTCGCGCTCGAGCGCCTGCTCCAGCACGTAAAGAAGATGTACCGGGTTGGCGGCTACCTCACTACTGTCGAAGTTGAACACCTTGGAGAGGATCTTGAAGGCGAAGCGGGTCGAAAGCCCCTGCATGCCCTCGTCGACCCCGGCGGCGTCGCGGTACTCCTGGATCGACTTGGCCCGCGGGTCGGTATCCTTCAGGTTCTCGCCGTCATAGACGCGCATCTTGGAGTAGACGCTGGAGTTTTCCGGCACCTTGAGGCGTGAAAGCGTAGAGAACTGCGCCAGCATGCGCAGGGTATCCGGCGCGCAGGGCGCATGATTGAGCGAAGATTCTTCCAGAAGCTTCTGGTAGATCATCACCTCCTCGGAGGTGCGCAGGCAGTACGGCACCTTGACGATGTAGACCCGGTCGAGAAACGCTTCATTGTTGCGGTTGTTGCGAAACGCCTTCCATTCGGACTCGTTGGAGTGCGCGAGAATCACGCCGTCGAAGGGAATCGCCCCCATGCCCTCGGTGGGGTTGTAGTTACCCTCCTGGGTCGCGGTCAGAAGCGGGTGGAGCACCTTGATAGGCGCCTTGAACATCTCGACGAACTCCATCAACCCCTGGTTGGCGCGGCAAAGCCCGCCGGAGAAGCTGTAGGCGTCCGGATCATCCTGGGAGAAGAGCTCGAGCTTTCGGATATCGACCTTGCCCACCAGCGAGGAGATGTCCTGGTTGTTCTCGTCGCCCGGTTCGGTCTTGGAGATGGCGATCTGGTTGAGGCGTGAAGGATAGAGGCGCACCACGCGAAACGCCGAGATATCGCCACCGTTCTCCTTGAGCCGCTTGGCCGCCCAGGGCGACATCACGCTCTTGAGATAGCGCCGGGGAATGCCGTACTCCTGCTCGAGAAGCTCGCCATCCTCTTCAGGCGAGAAGAGCCCCAGGGGAGATTCGTGTACCGGCGAATCCTTGATGGCGTAGAACGGGATGCGCTCCATGAGAAGCTTCAGACGCTCGGCCAGCGACGACTTGCCGCCACCTACCGGCCCCAGCAGGTAGAGGATCTGCTTACGCTCTTCAAGCCCCTGGGCCGCATGGCGGAAGTAGGCGACGATCTGCTCGATCGCCTCTTCCATGCCGTGGAACTCGGCAAAGGCCGGGTAACGGCGGATGACCTTGTTGGAAAAGATGCGGGACAGGCGTGGGTCCTTGGCAGTGTCGATCACCTCGGGCTCACCGATCGCCTCGAGCATGCGTTCGGCGGCACTGGCATACACCTTGGGGTCGCGCTTGCAAAGGACGAGATACTCCTCGAGGGTCATCTCTTCTTGCTGGATGCGGGCAAATCGGTCTTGAACGTGATCAAAGATGCTCATAGAACTCTCCTGTGGCAAAGCCTCAGGCAGCCACCGCCAAGCCGAACCTCCCAAACGGTGTGCCAAACGAGGTGTCGCTCTACAAGCTTAGTCAGCAATGGAAAAAAGAAAGGTGAAACCTTCAACGCTCGACGCCGAGAAGACTCATCTACTTGAACGTGGCGCTGGAACCCAAGGCACAGGTTATGTTCGAATGCAGCAAGTCGACACACCGAGGGCGAGCATTGGCTCACCTTCCATCTTCAGGAGAAACGACCCCATGCCAATTCGCCGCGCGCTGATCACTGCCGTGCTTCCACTGCTCGCCGCCTCTACCGCCGCGACCGCTCAGGCGCAGCAAGGCGCTCAGAACGCCGATACTCAGCGCTTCCAGGATTGGGAAGTACGCTGCCAAAGCGAAGGGGGACAGCAAGGCTGCACCATGAGTCAGGTAGTCAACAACCCCGACAGCAACGACCCGCTGATGAGCGCCATGGTCGGCTACTCGCCCGAAGCCCAGAGTGCAGTCATGGCCTTCATGCTGCCGTTGGGCGTGGTCCTGGCCCCGGGCATGCAGTTGCAGGTGGACGACAACGAACCGGTCGGCTTCCCCTACCAGTTCTGCTTCGAGCAAGGGTGCCGGGCGGATCTGCCCCTCGAGGCGAGCCTTTTGCAGCAGCTGCGCAGCGGCAATCGCGCCACCGTCAGCGCCATCGCCCCGGACGGCCAGCGCCTCGATCTCAACGTCTCGCTGATGGGTTTCACCAGCGCAAGTCAACAGGTCGTTCCCTGACCTGACCCTCCCGGCCTGGCCCAGGCGGCATACCGCCTAGGCCAGCGCCTCCTCGATATCCGCCAGCAGTTGATCGAGAAGCTCGACGGTAGTGTTCCAGGCGCAGACGAAACGCGCCCCGCCGGCGCCGATGAAGGTATAGAACGTCCAGCCCTTCTGCCTGAGCATCGCGACCACGTGGGGTGGAAGCTCGACGAAGACGCTGTTGGCCTGGGTGGGAAACATCAACGACACACCGGGGAGCCGCTTCAGGCCTTCGCTTAGATAGCGCGCCATGTCGTTGGCGTGCTGGGCGTTGGTGAGCCAGGCGCCACTTTCAAGAAGCCCGAGCCAGGGGGCTGAGACGTAGCGCATCTTGGAGGCGAGCTGGCCGGCCTGCTTGCAGCGATAGGAGAAGTCCTCGGCGAGCTCGCGGTTGAAGAACAGGATCGCCTCGCCGAAGGCCAGCCCGTTCTTGGTGCCGGAAAAGCACAGCGCGTCCACCCCCACCTGCCAAGTCAACTCCGCCGGGCTTGCGTCCAGGCTCGCGCAGGCATTGGCGAAACGCGCGCCATCCATGTGCAGGCGAAGATCAAACTTGTCCGCCACCGCGCGAATGGCCAGAAGCTCCTCGCGGGAATAGATCGTGCCCACTTCGGTCGCCTGGGTGAGCGAGACCACCTTGGGCTTGGGATAGTGGATGTCGGAGCGTTTGGTGACCAGCGCCTCGATGCCTTGCGGGGTGAGCTTGCCGTTGGCGCCCGGCGAGGTCAGAAGCTTGGCCCCGTTGGAGAAGAATTCCGGCCCGCCGCACTCGTCGGTCTCGATATGGGCGAGCTCGTGGCAGATCACGCTGTGGTAACTGCGCCCCATGGCGGAAAGCGCCAGGGAGTTGGCGGCGGTACCGTTGAAGACGAAGAACACGTCGCAATCGTAATCGAACATCTCGCGAAAGCGGTCCGCCGCGCGGGCGGTCCAGGTATCGTTGCCGTAGGCCAGATCATCGCTCTGGTTGGCTTTCATCAGGTACTGCATCGCCTCCGGGCAGATACCGGAGGTATTGTCACTGGCGAGAAATCGGGGGGTGCACTCCGATGGCATGGCGGTCTTGTCCTTATGGCTGACGGTCGCCCGGCGCGCAGGGTGCCACGCGCCTGGCAACCAGGCATTCGCATTGAGAAGTGCCCGCGTCCGGTCATGGGGTCGCAAAGCAAGACGATAGTCTAGCGCCAATCGAACCCGGCCGTCATCCGCGGCACCCAACGCCTAGAGCGCGGCCGCCAGCCGCATGCCCTGGTCGATCGCCCGCTTGGCGTCGAGCTCGGCGGCCTCGAACGCCCCGCCGATCACGTGCACCTCGCGCCCGGCATGCTCAAGAGGCTCGACGAGATCGCGTACCGACTCCTGGCCCACGCACACCACGATGCTGTCCGCCGCCAGCACCCGCTCCTCGCCGTCCAGGGTAAGATGCAGACCATCGTCATCGATGAGCAGATACTCGCAACCGCCGAGCATCGTAACGTTGCGCGCCTTGAGGGCGGCGCGATGTACCCAGCCGGTGGTCTTGCCGAGCCCCTTGCCGGGCTTGGAGCGCTTGCGCTGCAGCAGGGTGATGCGCCTTGCAGGCGCAGGCGGGTTGGGGGCGACGAGCCCGCCGCGCTCGGTGACCGAGAGATCCACGCCCCACTCCCGGCACCAGGCGTCCAGGTCGAGCGCCGGGTGTTCGACGTGGGAGAGAAGCTCCGAGACGTCGAAGCCGATGCCGCCGGCGCCGATCACCGCCACCTCGCGCCCGACCCGGTCGGGATGCTCGATCGCCTCGGCGTAGCTCAGCACGCTCGGATGATCGGCGCCGGGCAGGTCGAGCGCGCGCGGCGTCACCCCGGTGGCGATCACCACCACGTCGAACCCGGCCAGCGCCTCGGTGGTGGCCTCCACGTTCAAGCGCACGTCCACGCCGTGCCTTGCGAGCATCACGTGGAAGTAGCGCAGGGTCTCGTCGAACTCCTCCTTGCCGGGAATCTTGCGCGCGTAGTTGAACTGCCCGCCCAGCTCATTGTGGCGCTCAAAAAGCGTCACCGCATGACCACGGCTCGCCGCGGCCACCGCCGTGGCAAGCCCCGCGGGACCGCCGCCGACCACCGCCACCCGCCGGGGCGCGGCGGTCGGGGCCAGCTCGAACTCGGTCTCGTGACAGGCGCGCGGGTTGACCAGACACGACGTCAGCTTGCCGGCGAAGGTGTGATCCAGGCACGCCTGGTTGCAGGCGATGCAGGTATTGATCTCGTCGCTTTGCCCCGCTTGCGCCTTTTGCACCCAGGCCGGGTCGGCGAGAAACGGCCGCGCCATCGACACCATGTCCGCGTGGCCCTCGGCGAGCACCCGCTCGGCCACCGCCGGCATGTTGATGCGGTTGGTGGTGATCAGGGGAATCGAGACATGCTCGCGCAGGCGCCGGGTCACCTCGGTGAAGGCCGCTCGCGGCACGCTGGTGACGATGGTGGGTACGCGCGCCTCGTGCCAGCCGATGCCGGTATTGATGACGTCGGCCCCGGCCGCCTCGATCATGCCGGCCAGTGCGACCACCTCCTCCCAACTGCTGCCCTCCTCGACCAGGTCGATCATGGAAAGCCGGAAGATGATCAGAAAACGGCTGCCCGCCGCCTGGCGGATGCGACGTACGACCTCCACCGCAAAGCGAGCGCGCGCAGTGAAGTCGCCGCCCCACTCGTCGTCACGCTGGTTGGTCCGCCGGCAGAGGAACTGGTTGATCAGGTAGCCTTCCGAGCCCATCACCTCGACGCCGTCGTAGCCTGCCTTCTGGGCAAGCCTTGCGCAGCGCACGTAGTCGTCGATCTGGCCCGCCACCTCGTGGGTCGCAAGCGCCTGTGGGGTGAACGGGTTGATCGGCGCCTGCAGCGCCGAAGGGGCGACGAGATTCGGCGAGTAGGCGTAGCGACCGGCGTGGAGAATCTGCAGGCAAAGATGCCCGCCCTCGGCGTGCACGGCCTCCACCACCTGGCGGTGCTCGGGAAGTTGCGACTCGTCGGTCAGGGCATTGGCGCCCTCGAACACCGCGCCCTCGGGGTTGGGCGCGATGCCGCCAGTGACGATCAGGCTCACGCCGGCACGCGCCCGCTCGGCGTAGAAGGCGGCCAGGCGCTCGAAGCCGTTCGGCGCCTCTTCAAGGTTGGTGTGCATCGACCCCATGAGCACCCGATTGGGCAGGGTGACATGGCCAAGCGTGATTGGACGAAAAAGGTGCGGATAGGCGGGCGGCTGGGTCATCACGGTGTCTCGCGTCTTGTTCGATCAGAGTATTCAAACAAGCGTATGACATCGACCGCGCGGCGTACAGCGCTTTGCCCTCGCCCTTTCGTCGAGCGCCCCTTGCCGAACGCCGCAAAGCGCGTCACATTAACCGGCTTGCTATCGGGGAACACGCCATGCCTTTGATTTACTTCCTGCCGCCGCTGGCCACGGTGATCATCTGGTCCGGCAACATGACCATCAACCAGCTCACCGTGGGCACCATCGCCCCCAGCAGCATCGCCTTTCTGCGCTGGCTGCTGGCGCTTCTGGTCATGACGCCCTTCGTGCTTCCGGCCACGCTCAAGCACCTGCCGGAGATCAAGCGCCACTGGCCGAAGTTCGCCGTGCTCGGGCTTCTCGGCATGGGGCTCTGGCAGGGGCTTGGCTATATCGCCGCCGAAACCACCACTGCCACCAACATGGGCATTCTCGCCGCCATGGTGCCTCTTCTCACGGTGCTGTTGAGCGCGCTGATCCTGCGCGAACCGCCCACCGTGGGCGGCGTGGTCGGCGGGCTTTTGGCGTTCGTCGGTGTGAGCTTGCTGCTCGGCCAGGGCAATCCGCTGTCGCTGCTGAAGCTCCAGGTCGCTTTCGGCGACGCTCTGATGGTGATCGCCGCGATCTGCTACGCGCTCTACGGGGTGATGCTCAAGCGCTGGCAGTTGAACCTGCCCCCCTGGGTGATGCTCTATGCCCAGGTATGCTTTGCGGTGCTGTTTCTGCTGCCGCCCTATCTTCTCGGGCCGATGACGCCCCTCGATGGCCAGAATGTCTGGCTGATCTTGTATGCCGGCATTCCCGCCTCGGTCATCACCACGTTTCTGTGGATGCGCGCGGTGCGCCAGATCGGTGCCAACCAGGCGAGCATCTTCATCAACCTGATGCCGCTTTTCAGCGCGCTGATCGCCATGGCGTTTCTGGGCGAGCGCATCGCCGCCTTCCATCTGTTCGGCGGTGCCTTGATCCTGGCCGGGGTGGTCATGGCCCAGACGCTCACGCGCCCGCTCGTGACCGTGTCGAGCCGAGAAACCCGCAGCACGCAGCAGTGATACACTAGTTTCACGATCTTATATGGTGGGTACCCAAAACTATGTCCCTGGAAGAGCTGCACCTCAATCTTCGCAACCTGACGAGCGACGACTACGACCAGTTGAAGACGCTGATGGACGCGGTCTATCACGATATCGGTGGCGCCTGGCCCAAGCACACGATCGACAAGCTGATCCAGGCCTTCCCCGACGGGCAGATCGCCATCGAGGACGATGGCGTGCTGGTGGGCGTGGCGCTCACCGTGCAAGTGGATTACGACGAGTTCTCCAACCCCCACCGCTACGACGACCTGATCGGCCACCGGGAAGTCATCCTGAACGACGAGAACGGCGATGCCATGTACGGGCTCGACGTCCTCATCCACCCGGACTACCGAGGCTACCGGCTCGGCCGGCGCCTGTACGAAGCGCGCAAGGAGCTGTGCCGTTCGCACAATCTGCGCGCCATTCTCGCCGGTGGGCGTATCCCCGAGTATCACCAGCACGCCGATGAGCTGAGCCCGGCTCAGTATATCGACAAGGTGTCGCGCAAGGAGATCTACGACCCGATCCTGTCGTTCCAGCTCGCCAACGACTTCCAGGTCAAGCGGCTTCTGCGCAAGTACCTGCCGGAGGACGAGCAGTCTCGCGGCTACGCCACGCTTCTCGAGTGGAACAACATCCTCTTCGAGCCCGCGGAAAGCGTGCTCGACACCCGCCCCACTCAGGTGCGTGTAGGTGCGGTGCAGTGGCAGATGCGCGAGTTCGCCTCGGTCGAGGCCGCACTCAAGCAGATCGAGTACTTCGTCGATGCGCTCTCGGACTACCAGAGCGACTTCGCCGTCTTCCCTGAGCTCTTCACCACGCCCCTGATGGGCCTGCAGGACCGCGCCGCCCAGCAGGACCAGATGGCCGCCATCCGTTTTCTGGCCAGCTTCACCGAGCGCTTCAAGAGCGAGCTCTCGCGCATGGCGGTGTCCTACAACATCAACATCGTCGGCGGTTCGATGATCGAGGAAGGCGAGGATGGCAAGCTCTACAACATCGCCTACCTGTTCCACCGCGACGGCGAGATCGATCGCCAGGCGAAGCTTCACATCACCCCGCAAGAGCGCCGCGACTGGGTGATCGAAGGCGGCGATGACCTGCAGGTGTTCGACACCGACGCCGGGCGGGTGGGCATCCTGATCTGCTACGACGTCGAATTCCCGGAGCTTGGCCGGCTGCTCGCCGACCAGGACATGGACATCCTTTTCGTGCCTTTCTGGACCGACACCAAGAACGGCTACCTGCGGGTGCGCCACTGCGGCCAGGCGCGGGCCATCGAGAACGAGTGCTACGTGGTGCTGTGCGGCAGTGTCGGCAACCTGCCCTCGATCGAGAACCTGGACATCCAGTACGCCCAGTCGGCGGTGTTCACGCCCTCGGACTTTGCCTTCCCCCACGACGCGGTGCTGGCGGAGACCACCCCCAACACCGAGATGATCTTCTTCTCGGACCTGGACCTGACCCGGCTGACCGTGGTGCGTGCCGAAGGCTCGGTGACCAACCTCAAGGACCGGCGCAAGGACCTGTTCGACCTGCGCTGGCGCGACTGGTCGTGGAAGTCCGGTGCCAAGCTGGACGATTGAGTGCGGGTGAATGGTGAATGGAAAACGCCGCCCAACCGGGCGGCGTTTTTATTGGCAGGTGATGACTCATCATTCACTGCTCATGGCCACACCAGGTGGGCCGGCACGCGGCCCTTGGCATCGAAGGCCACGCCTTCGGCGCGCAGCTTTTCGTGCTGGCGGGCAGCACCCTCGTGGTCAGCAAGCGCGAGACTCGCTGAGATCACCCGGTGCCAGGGCAGTTCGTGGCCCTCGGGGAGGTGGCGCATGGCGGAACCTACCGAGCGCGCCGTGGCGCCTTCGGTCATCGCCGCGATGCGTCCGTAGGTACTCACTCGTCCTTCGGGAATCTGGGCAACGATGGTGTAGATCTGTTCCAGAAGCGCCGAGCGCATGCGACAGCCTCCCTATCGGTGTCTCATCGTCAGGACTCGCCCATGTCAAATTCTACGGCAAGCACTGCGTCAACGTCGGTTGAAGTCGATTCAGTCACGGTCCGGCCAGGCCTTGGGGTCCACCTTGTTGGCCAGTTTCGGGAACAGGCTCGGGCGGAAGACCGGCTCGACACCCGCCTTGAGCTGCTTCTCGTAGTCGCGGAACAGCGCCAGGGCGATCGGCGAGAGCATCAGGATCGCGACCAGGTTGATGATCGCCATGGCGCCCATGGAGAGATCGGCGAAATTCCAGATCGCGCCCAGGCTCGCCACCGACCCGACCATGATCATGCCCAGCACCGCCAGGCGGTAGAGCAGAATCGCCATCGGCGCGCGGCGCCCGGCCAGGTATTCGATATTCGACTCGCCGTAGGAGTAGTTGGCGATCACCGAGGTGAAGGCGAACAGGAAGATGCCCACCGCGACGAACATGCCGCCCCAGTCACCGACCTGGGTCGACAGCGCCAGCTGGGTCAGCTGGATGCCGTTAGTCTCTTCGCCGGCGAGAATCTCCGGGCCGGACATGATGATGATCGCCGCCGTCGCGGTGCAGATCACCAGCGTATCCAGGAACACCCCGAGCATCTGGATGAAGCCCTGAGCCGCCGGATGGTCCGGGCGGGTGCTGGCGGTGGCGGCGGCGTTCGGGGCCGAGCCCATGCCCGCCTCGTTGGAGAACAGGCCGCGCTGGATACCGTTCATGATCGCCTGGGAAATGGCGTAGCCGGCAACGCCACCGGCGGCCTGCTCCACCCCGAAGGCGCTCTTGATGATGGTCATGAACGCAGCAGGCAGTTCCGCCGCGTTCAGGGCCACCACCACCAGCGCCAGGATCAGGTACAAAAGCGCCATCAGTGGCACGACCAGTTCCGCCACCTTGGCAATGGACTTGAGCCCCCCGAAGATGATCGGTGCGACGATCACCATCAATACTACACCCATCATCCAGGTCGGCACGCTGAATGCCTGCTCCATGGCCTGGGCGATTGAGTTGGCCTGGACGCTGTTGAAGGCCAGGCCGAACGCGATGATCAGGCAGATTGAGAACAGCACCGCCATCCAGCGAAGGCCGAGGCCACGCTCGATGTAGCGCGCCGGGCCGCCGCGAAAGGTGTTGTCGCCGTGATCGGTCTTGTAGGCCTGAGCCAGGGTCGATTCGATGAAGCTCGTCGCCATGCCTACCATGGCCGTCATCCACATCCAGAAGATCGCACCGGGACCGCCGTAGTAGATGGCCAATGCCACCCCGGCGAGGTTGCCGGTGCCTACCCGGGCGGCAAGGCTCGTCGACAGCGCCTGAAACGATGAGATGCCGCCGTTGGTGCTGCGCGAGCCCTTGAGCAGCTTGAACATGTGACCGAAATAGCGCAGCTGGATGGCACCGGTACGTACGGTGAAGTAGAGCCCGGCGCCGATCAGCAGATAGATCAGCACGCTGCCCCATAGAAGGCCGTTACCGCGATCGACGACCGCGGTAAGCAGCGATGGAAGGGAAAAATCCATGAATATGCACCTTTTTATATCGAATAAACCGAGTCATTTTTCACGGTTGCACCAGAATGGCAAGAGAATTGATCAACTTTATCGCCCTCTCGTCACGTTGCGCTGGATCAGCGGACGCTTTTGACGCGTGGCGCGCCTGCCCCTTCAACCCGCTCGCCGGCTGGCGTATGCTGGCGCTCTTTTTCGACGGTCGGTGGTGAAAGGGAATGTCACGCACGCTCGTAAAGGGCTTTGCCCTGCTACTGCTTCTCGTTGCGCTCGGGGTCGGCTGGCACTGGCTGGAGCAATCGGACTGGATGTCGACGCAGCGTCTCAACGCGGCCATTGCCTATCTTGGTCAGTGGCAGCGTGAGCCCTGGATGTTCGCCGCGGTGATCCTGCTCTACAACGCGCTGCTTTTACTGATGTTTCCCCTGACGGTCCTGGTGGTGGCGACGGCCATGCTGTTCGGCACCACCTGGGGCTTTGGTTATGCCCTGCTGGGTACGCTGAGCTTTTCGGTACTCTCCTACTGGGTGGGCCACTGGCTCGGACGCGAGGCGCTGATACGCTACGGCGGCCGTCATTTGCGGGGGCTGTCGGGCTATCTCTCCAAACGGGGCGTGCGCACCATGATCCTCTTCAACCTGCTACCGATCGCACCGTTCATCATGACCAACATGCTCGCCGGCGCCTTTCATCTACGCTTTCGCGACTACATGCTGGGCTCGACGCTGGGGATCATTCCGTGGCTCGTCTCGGTCATCTTCCTGGGCAGTCAGCTCGGCGCGCTGTTCAACGCCGGCGATCATCAGGAAATGGTGCTGGCGCTGGCCGGCGTGGCCGTCGCCCTGGTACTGCTGTGGGGGCTCAAGCGCTACGCCAGCACCCGCAGCGCCCGCAAGCCCTGACCTTCCCTTGCCGGCTCATTATCAAACACCGACGTCCACGCCGTGTCGCCACCAGGTGGGCCTGCGCTTGGGTGCATGAGCATCGAGTTGATGAAGGCTGGGCAATTGCGCCACTATACGCAGGTTCAATGCCATGAAAGACGCTCATGTTCAAACGCTGGTTGACCCGCACGCCTTCCTCGCCCCCTTTTAGAGCCTGGCAACAGGCGTGCCGACGCACGCCGATTCTGGCCGCGCTGACGCCGGTCGAATCCGAGCGACTTGGCGAGCGCGCCTGGCACTTCCTGACCAGCAAACGCCTGACGCTTCACGCCGAGCTTGCCGATGTGCCCTTCAACGAGGTGGACCGGCTGGCGCTTGCCGGCCAGGCGTGTCTTCTGACGCTTGGCTGGCGCGAGGCAGAGCATCGCGAGGCCTTCGCCAACGTTCATGAAATCGTGATTCTGCCGGACAGCTTCACCCGCGAGTTCGAGGAGGTGGACGAATTCGGCGTAGTGCACGAGGTCACCGACGAGCGCGCGGGCGAAACCTCCTACCAGGGGCCGGTGGTGATCGCCTATACCGACTTCATGGAGAGCGGCGACTTCATCGGCTTCAACGTGCTGATCCACGAGCTCGCCCACAAGATCGACATGGGCAACTCCATGGACATCGACGGCTTCCCGCCACTGCCCCGAACGCTTTCGGCCAAGCGCTGGCACGCGGTGTTCAGCGAGGTATGGGAGGATCTTCAGCGCTGCCTCGAGCAAGGCATCGCGCCGCCCATCGACGACTATGCCGCCAGCCACCCGGGCGAGTGCTTTGCGGTGTGCTGCGAATACTTCTTCACCGCACCGGACCAGCTCGATGAGGCCTACCCGGCACTGTACGCGCTGCTGGTCGGCTACTTCGACCAGGCGCCGCTGGTGCGCCTTGACCCGGCCTGACGCCAGCCTCGCCCATCACGGCAGCGGCGGCACGCGCCCGGCCACCTCCCGCGCCAGATAGTCGATGAAGGCGCGCACCCGGGCGGGCACGTGGCGCCGGGCCTCGAATACTGCGTAGAAATCCGCCCGCACACCCTGCCATTCGGGCAGCAGCGTGACGAGCGCCCCGCTTTCGAGGTGCGCGTTGACATCCCACCAGGAGCGCAGCATCACGCCGTGACCATCGAGCGCCAGCCGGGTGATCACTTCGGCATCGTTGCTGGCCAGCCTCCCGCTCACCTTCACCGCCTGCACCGGCCCGCCCTCTCGGGGTTCGAAGCGCCAGAGTGGAAAGTCGGTGCCGTTCTCCTGCACCACGAGGCAATCGTGTCGTGCCAGCGCCTGGGGGCTTTCGAGCCTCGGCATGCGCGCCACGTACTCGGGGGCAGCGCACAGAATGCGCCGGCTTTCCAGCAGCGGCCGGGCGATCAGCCGCGAATCCGGCGGCTCACCGACGCGAATGCCGATATCGAAGCCCTGGTCGGCCAGGTTCACGGGAAAGTTGGTCAGCTCGAGCCACCCCTGAAGCCCCGGGTTGGCATGACAGAAGCGCGACAGCAGCGGTGCGACATGAGCACGGCCGAAGCCGAAGGTGGCGTTGACCCGCAGCGGGCCACCAAGGGCTTCGCCTTGGGTATCGGCCAGCGTACTCTCGAGCTCACCCAGTTCCTCGAGGATCAGCGTGCCTCGGGCCAGATAGCGCTCACCCTCCGGGGTCAGCGTCATCTTGCGCGTGGTGCGCGCGACCAGCGTCACGCCCAGGCGCGCCTCGAGCTGCTTCAAGCGCTTGCTGACGGCAGACAGCGAAAGCCCGAGCGCACGCGCTGTTTCGGTGAGGCTACGGGCACGGGCGAGCTGCTGGAAAAAAACGAGATCGTCGAGAGACGCCACCCATTCTCCACTTTCAGGCAACAATAGGTTGCAGTATAGCCCGATTATTTCCTTCACCAAAGGCGCTACACTCGATCCATCAATCCCGCCACTCAGGAGCCTTACATGGCCCATACCATTGCAGTGATTGCCGGCGACGGCATCGGCACCGAAGTCATGCCGGAAGGCATCCGCGCCCTTGAAGCCGCCGCCAAGCGCTTCGCGCTCGATCTGGAGTTCACCATCTTCGAATTCGGCAGCTGCGACTACTACCTTGAGCACGGCCAGATGATGCCGGACGACTGGTTCGAGCAGTTGAAGGATTTCGACGCGCTCTTCTACGGCGCCGTGGGCTGGCCGGAAAAGGTGCCGGACCACATTTCGCTATGGGGCTCGCTGATCCAGTTTCGCCGCCGCTTCGATCAGTACGTGAACCTGCGACCCTGCAAGCTGATGCCCGGCATCGAGAGCCCGCTGGCCGGCCGCAAGCCCGGCGACATCGACTTCTACGTGGTCCGCGAGAACACCGAGGGCGAGTACTCGAGTATCGGTGGCAAGATGTTCGAAGGCACCGAGCGCGAGGTGGTGATCCAGGAGACGGTGATGAGCCGCACCGGCGTCGACCGGGTGCTCAAGTACGCCTTCGATCTGGCCCAGAGCCGCCCGCGCCAGAAGCTCACCTCGGCCACCAAGTCCAACGGCATCTCGATCACCATGCCCTACTGGGACGAACGCGTGGCGGAAATGGCCAAGGCCTACCCGGACGTCGCGGTGGACAAGTTCCACATTGATATCCTGACCGCCAACTTCGTGCTCCACCCGGACTGGTTCGACGTGGTGGTAGGCAGCAACCTGTTCGGCGACATCCTCTCGGATCTGGGCCCGGCGTGTACCGGCACCATCGGCGTGGCGCCTTCGGCCAACATCAACCCGGAAGGCAACTTCCCGAGCCTGTTCGAGCCGGTTCACGGCAGCGCCCCGGACATCGCGGGTAAAGGTATCGCCAACCCGATCGGCCAGATCTGGTCCGGTGCGATGATGCTCGAACACTTGGGTCACGCTGACGCCGCTCAGGCGATCGTCGACGCCATCGAGGCGGTACTGGCCGAAGGCGACATGAAAGTGCTGACCCGCGACGTCGGCGGCCAGGGCACGACCGAAAGCCTGGGCCGGGCGATCGCCGCGAAGATCAAAAGCTAGCGCGGCGCCGGGGCGCGACGCTCGATCAAGTGCTCGCGCCCCAGGTGATGAATGTCGGTCACGCCGAGCAGCGCCATATCGCGCTCGACCTCTTCGCGCAACAATCTCAGCGCGTGGCGTACCCCCGCCTCACCGGCGACGGCGGCGGCGTAGTTCATGGGCCGCCCGATGAACACGAAGCGGGCTCCCAGGGCGAGCGCCTTGATCACGTCGGTACCGCGGCGAAAACCACTATCGATCATCACCGGAATGTGTTCGACCGCCTCGACTACCGCCGGCAGCGCTTCAAGCGCAGCCGGGCTGTAGTCGAGCTGGCGCCCGCCATGGTTGGAGACGATCACCGCGTCACCGCCGAGCGCCTCGACCCGCTTCGCATCCGCCGGGTTAAGAATCCCCTTGACGATCAGCTTGCCCGGCCACAGCGCGCGCACCCGCTCCAGATACTCCCACTGCAGGTGGCGCCGCCCGGAAAAATCGCGTGAGACGTTCTTCGACAGTACGGCGATGCCGCGGGTGGCGTAGTTGTTCTCGAAGTGCGGCATGCCGTGGCGATATAGCGTGCGCAGGAAGGTGCCAAACAGCCAGCGCGGGCGCATGATGCCATCAAAGGCCAGACGCAGACTCGGGCGCAGCGGCGAGGAGAAGCCGCTCTTGCGGTTGTTGTCGCTGTTGGGCGGCACCGCGTAGTCCACGGTAATGACGAGATGGCGATAACCGGCCTTCTCGACCCGCGCCAGCAGCGCCTCGATCTCCTCGAGCGTGCCCGGCAGATACGCCTGAAACCAGTCGGTCTCCCCCACCCGGTGCACTTCCTCGAGCGATATCAGCGAGCTTCCGCTCAGGATCATGGGAAGCCCTTCCGCCGCCGCCGCCCGCGCCTGAACGATATCGCCCCGGTACGCGGACAGCGCACTGATGCCCATCGGCGCGATGCCGAACGGCGCCTGGTAGTGCGTGCCCAGAAGTTCGGTCTCGAGCGCAATACTGGACACGTCCACCATCGCCCGGGGCATCAGCCCGTAGGCGTCGAAGGCGCTACGGTTGGCGGCATGAGTGTGACCTTCTTCCGCGCTGTTGACGATGTAGCCAAACAGGGGGCGAGGGAGATGCTTTCTTGCTGCGTGCTCGAAGTCCTGCAAGTTGTGTATTTTTGCCAGTTGATTCACACCACTTCCTATTGTGTAGACGCCCATGCGGATGGGTTCACGATATTGGGGGGACGTTGTCCAGCGAGCCCTGCCAGCAGGTTATCGATCGCCAAATTTACCATCGATCTTCGCGTTTCATGAGTGGCCGAGCCGATATGCGGCGCCAGCACTATCTGAGGCATGTTCAGCAAGGGCGAGTCCAAAGACAAGGGCTCTTGTTCGAAAACGTCGAGCCCCGCCGACCGAATCTCACCGGTTTCGAGGGCGTGAATCAGCGCAGGCTCGTCCACCACCGCGCCCCGGGAAATGTTGATGAAGACGGCTGAAGACTTCATCATCTTGAAAGCCTGAGCACCGAGTAGATGGTGGGTCTCTGACGATAACGGCACCGTCACACAAACGATATCCGACTGGGTCAACAACGCTTCGAGCGAGCAGTGCGTGGCTCCGAGTTCTTCCTCCACATGCGGTTTGGGTGATGAACCGCTGTAAAGCACCGGCATATTAAAACCCAGTGCTCCTCGCCGCGCCACGGCCGCCCCGATACGCCCCAAGCCGATAATCCCCAAGGTCTTGCCATGTACATCGAAGCCAAATTGCGCCTCTACTACGTGGCTTTGCCACTTTCCCTCACGTACCCATCGGTCCAATTCGGCCATTCGTCGACAAGCCGTCATGATCAGCGCGAATCCCGTATCTGCAGTAGTTTCGGTGAGCACATCCGGCGTATTGCACATCGCGATTCCCCGGCGTGTTAGCGCCTCGACCGGGAAGTTGTCGTACCCGACCGAGATAGTCGCGATCATCTCCAAATACTCGGCCCTGGCAAGCAGTTCCTCATCGACGTCAAGCTTACCCCCGATCAAGGCATGAGCCTTTTGCATCTTTTCCAGAAACGCCGGCATGGTGTGCTGATCGAGCTCGCCGAAGTAGTCAACATGATGCTCTCGCTCCAATCGAGCCAACTGCTCGGCATGTAGACGGCGAACCGCCACGACACGCTTTTTCATCGTTACTCTCCAAAGCACTGGCCCAACAAGCGGGGCTTGTCGGGCCAGTCACCTAGACTGAGGTAGCGTAGTCGGGCATTGAGAAGTTCAGCTCGTCCAATGCCTGATAAAGCTCGTTACGTTGCTGCTCGGAAAGCTCCACCAACGGTGGGCGCAGGCGACTCCAGGTGTCGTCACTACCATAGTGAGCCGTCGCAGCCTTCAAGGCCGGGATCATGGGAAAGCCTTCGAATACGCGTCGCACTTGCGAAAGTACCTGCTGGCGCGAGCCGGCATCTTCCTTCTGGAAGTGTCGGGCGAGTGCCGCGATCGGCGCTGGATTGACGTTCGCCGTGGCGCTGATGCAGCCGGCCCCACCGGCGCGCAGGGTTTGGAGAAGAAAGTTCTCGCTACCCGCGTAGATGTCCATATCATCGCCGAACGCATCAATCAGCGAGGCGGTGTTTTCCCACTCTCCAGAGCTATCCTTGAGACCGGCAATCGTAGTCGAATAGCGCTTTTTCAGCCGCTCGACCAGCGCCAACGTGATGGGTACTTGAGAGACCGGCGGAATGTGGTAGAGGTATACACGTAGGTTAGAAGCCCCCGCACGCTCTATCACTTCGCTGAAGTAGCGAAAGAGCCCCTCTTCGGAAACTCCTTTATAGTAGAAAGGCGGAAGCATCAACACGTTCGTTCCCCCGCTTTTCACAACGTGCTGGGTCAGTGCAACCGTATCGCCGATACTGCAACTTCCCACGCCGGGCATAAGGCGTTCGCCACTCACGCCCTTCTCGACCAGTGCGTCCAACAGCCGACACTTCTCCTGCACCGTCAGAGAGTTTGCCTCGGAGTTCGTACCGAATATCGCAAGCCCAACATCCTGATCGATCAACCACTGGCAGTGGGCGGCGAAGCGCCGAGCATCCGGTTCGAGGCGCTCGTTGAAAGGTGTGATCACCGGTGACCAGACTTGGCCGGTTCGTGTACCAGCATCCATAATGCCTCCTTATTATCAGTGCCACTCGTCAACGGCATAGTTCGCGATGTTCTTTGCATCGAAATCGAACCCTAGCCCTGGCGTCTTGGGCAGCAGTAGCCGGCCGTTTTCAGTCTTGAGCTGCGTGTCGATCAAGCGGCGAAAGTTGAGTACCTGATCATCCCCGAAGTGCTCGACGTAGGGGGCATTGGGCGAGGAGGCCACCAGATGAACGTGCAGGTCGTGGAACCAGTGCGGGCATACATCAACACCATAGCTCGCTGCCGTAGCGGTGATACGGCGAAATTCCGTAACCCCCCCGCACACTGCGGCGTCGGTTTGCAAAATCATCGCTGCCTGCTTGTCGAGAAGCTCCTTAAAGCGCCAACGCCCTGCTTCTATTTCGCCGGTGGCAACGGGTACGAAGGTGCGCTCAGCCAGTCGCTGGTGATTGTCGATATCGTCCGGACTGAAAGGCTCTTCGATCCAGTAAGGGTCGTAAGATTCTGCCATGCGCATGAATTCGCAGGCAGACGGCAAGTCTCGCCAAGCATTGTTGGCATCCATCATCACCCGCACATCGGGACCTACCGCCTCGCGCACCGCAGCCAAACGTGCCTCTTCCTTGGCCAAGGACTCTCGGCCCACCTTGAGCTTGACTGCTCTGAAACCATTGTCGACGTGAGAGCGCATTTCGTTGCCCAGGTCCTTTGGCGTCTTGCCCTCCAGGTAATAACCGCCGCTGGCATAAGCGGGAACACTTTCGGTTTCATGCGCGCCCAGGAGCTTGTAAAGCGGCAGATTCACGGCGCGAGCGTTATGGTCCCAAAGTGCCGTATCGATGATGCTGATCGCGCGCATCACTGAGCCAGTACGGCCGTGCAACAATGCTTCCTGATACATCGCCTGCCACAAGCCTTCTACCCGATAAGTATCCTCGCCCAGCAGTACTGGACGCAGAAGCTCTCGCACCGCCTGGGTGACAAGAGCACCAGCATTGCTGCCACCATAGCAAAACCCGATGCCTTTATGGCCAGAGTCCGAGGTGATTTCCACCAGAGCGTACTCGCGTTTTAACACCTGACGACTGGAGAAACTCGTTGGATTGTCCAGCGGTACACTAACGGTAATGGCCTTTATGTCTTTAATGATACTCATTGAGTCCTCTCTTGTTATTAACCGAAGAGTGACGACCGATTTTCGCGGTCTTTTGCAGCATTATCGTGCCTGCTGATGGGATTGTTTTTTGAGGCGCTTGCGCAACGTGCCGAACAAGGGCGTGGCTTGAAGTACCGAGAACAGCGCTAACAACAACAACGTAAGAGCAATGGGACTATTGACGAACACCATGGGATTATTGCCACCGATCAGCATGGATTGCTGATAACTGGTTTCCATGACCGGGCCCAGGATAAGTCCGACCACCATGGGTGCAGGGGCCATGCCAGCCTTGATCATCCAGTAACCAAAAAGACCAAAGCCGAACATCAGTGCCACATCGAAAAAACTGTTGTTGATGGCAAACGAGCCCACCACGCATAAAATGATGATGGCCGTGGCGACGAAGCCATCAGGTACCTTGGTCACCCCGACACACATGCGGGTAAACAGAAGCCCTACGGCCAGCAGCGCAAAGTTCGCCAGAATCACCGCCCAGATCAGCGTGTAGGTCACATCACCGTGTTCGGTAAGAAGGTTCGGTCCGGGCAGGATTCCGTGAACCATGAGCGCCCCGAGCAGAATCGCGGTAGATGAACTCCCTGGAATCCCCAAGGCAATGGTGGGTATCAAGGCCCCACCGACAACGGCATTATTGGCCGTTTCCGGTGCCGACAATCCCGCGAGATCCCCTTTACCGAAGCGACTTTTATCCTTGGCAAAGCGCTTGGCTTCGTTGTAGGCAAACCAGCTGGCGGTATCGCCTCCGGTACCGGGAATGAGGCCGGTGAGAATCCCGATGGCGCCGGAACGGCCGATATTGGGCATCAAGGCTTTAATATCCACCCAATGCGGTATGATGCGATCGGTCACCTTACTGGCGACTTTTTTCTCACCCAACCCGGCTTTCTCGATAAGCAGCAGCGCCTGAGGAATCGAGAAAAGTCCGATCAGGGCTACCGTAAAGCTGATGCCAGAAAACAGATTGATCTCACCAAACGTCATCCTGGGGGTGCCGGTGATCAAATCCATACCCACCGTACTCACCAGAAGCCCCAGCCCTCCTGATAAAAGCCCGGATATGACGGAACCTTGGGAAAGCGAGCCGATGATCGTGATACCCAGCACGGCGATCGCAAAAAGCTCCACCGGTCCGAACTTGAGCACAATGATGCCAAGTAACGGTGCCGCCACCAGCAGAGCGATCCCGCTCATCAAGCCGCCACAGAAAGATGAAAAAAGCGATATGCCTAACGCCTTGCCCGCTTTTCCCTGCTGCGAAAGAGGATACCCGTCCAGCACGGTGGCCGCCGCCGAGGGCGTGCCTGGTGTATTAAGTAAGATAGCCGCGATGGAGCCCCCATAAGAGGCGCCTACGTAGAGGGATGCCAACATGCTCAATCCCGAAGCGGGGTCGAGGCTAAACGTGATGGGCAATAGCAGCGCCAGCGCCATGGTGGCGGACAGCCCCGGCATGGCACCCACGAACATTCCCATGAGCGTACCACCCAGGATCAAAAGCAGATTCGACCAGGATAGAACGTTCGTGATGCCGACTAACAGCAAACTTGGGTCCATGACTCACCCCGTGGTTTCAACGTTGTTATAGAACGGTTGTTATAAAAAGGAGGGAAGCGCAGGCATGTTCAGGCCAAGAAAATAAAAAAATACCGCGCCGATCGTTCCCAGCAGCGTTAGCGTACCTATCAAGGCGTACTTGATGCTGACTTCCCGCACGACCATTAGCGCGGCTGCCATGAACGCGACTGATGCAATGAAATAACCCACGATGCCGATGCTGTAGGCGTATACCAGTGCCAGAAGAAAGATACCGAACGCCTTCATGTAGCCCTGCGCTGGAGTAAAAGTACCTGAGTCGACGCCTCTACCTTTTGCATTGACCAATTGAGCTCTTTTTCGAGCGACCCATATTTCTTGAACGATCAAGGCGACCGCCAATAGGCCTACCGCCGTCGAGAAGATCAGCGGCATCTGAGCCGCCCGCGCAGGGTACGCCAGGTTGTTGATAAAAAAGAACAGCGCAAGCCCCACACCGAACACGCCCAGCGACAGACGACTCCAGTTCATTTCAACACTCCTGTTGTTGTCATGGTGTCCGTACGGATCAAACGTCGTCTTCGACCTCGGCCCAAATATCACCGAAGGTTCTTTCCATGTTCTGCATCATTTCCATGTAGTCGTCACCGGTCACGATATCGATGTAGAACGCTCGATCTTCGGCCTGCTGTAGAAACTGCTCGTTGTTGGCCAACTCCTCGAAAGCAGCAATGAGCTGGTCGCGTGCTTCATCAGGGATGCCTGCTGGCGCGCTATAACCGCGTGATGAGCCGTTGATTACGTCGTAGCCGACCTCTTTCAATGTGGGAACATCCGGCAGCATCGGCAGGCGCTCTTCGGTAAATACCGCGAGAGGACGCAAGCTATTGGCTTGTAGGTGACCATATACGATGCCGACATTATTAAAGGACGCATCGATCTGACCGCCCATGGCTGCGGTGGCTGAAGGACCGTCACCGGCAAAAGGGACGAGTTCGAAATCAAGACCCGTAGCTCGCTCCACCATGATGGTAGAAAAGTAGTCGTCGCCGCCGACTCCAGAGTTACCGATAGTGATGCGTCCCGGGTTCTCCTCTGCCGCGGCGAATAGATCTTCCACGGTTTCATAAGGGCTGTCCGGGTGAACCACGATGATCCCCGGGTCGGTCACGACGTTGGCGATGGGCGTAAGCTCTTCAATGCTGTAGGAGATCGCATCGTTGATGATGTAGTTGGTCATCAACATTGGCGTATTGGTGATACTTACGACGGTGCCATCCTTGGGTGACTGATGCGTTAGGCGAGTCCATGCAATAGCGCCGGTCGCACCAGGGATATATTCGTTGATGAAATTGACCCCGAGACTCTCTCTGAGATGGGGGTGCACCAGCTGTGCCAGTGCGTCGCTCCCGCCGCCCGCCTGAAAGCCCTGTAACACTCGAATTTCATCAGACACCGAATACTCAGCGTTGGCACTTAATGGGATAACCGTCACTGCGGCAAGCAGGGATGCGGGGAGTAGTTTGTACTTCATGGTAACCACCTTGTTTGTCGTATTTGTGAGGTCGCTCATGCGGTATGCGTTGTACGTTCTGCTTGGCATGCCTAGAAAAATCTAGTTCTTCATTGACAATATTGTCAATAATATTATTAATTAAATAACCATTCATTGACTAATACGGCATGAAGAGGGTTTTGCCATGACCAAAAATAACCACGACAACTCCCAGGGAATGCGCAAGGGATTGACGAATTACGGCGATGAAGGTTTTTCGCTATTCTTGCGTAAGGCGTTTATCAAAGGGATGGGATATACCGACGATGCCCTCTCCCGCCCGGTCATTGGAATCGCCAATACTTACAGCGGTTACAATGCCTGTCACGGCAACGTCGAGGGCCTGGTCGACAGCGTCAAGCGCGGTGTCATGCTGGCTGGTGGACTGCCAGTGGATTTTCCGACCATCTCCTTGCATGAATCGTTTTCCCACCCCACCAGTATGTACTTACGTAATCTGATGGCGCTGGACACCGAAGAGATGATCCGCGCCCAGCCAATGGATGCGGTCGTGCTGATTGGTGGCTGCGACAAGACCGTACCTGCGCAGATAATGGCCGCCGCTAGTGCCAACGTACCGGCCATTCAATTGGTAACAGGCCCCATGCTCAGCGGTTCACATCGAGGAACGCGCGTCGGCGCCTGTACGGACTGTCGCCGCTATTGGGCTGCTTATCGGGGCCAGGAAATCGACGAGCAGGAGATCAGTGAGGTCAATGACAAGCTGGTACCTACCGTGGGCACCTGTTCAGTGATGGGGACGGCGAGCACCATGGCCTGTGTGGCCGAAGCCATGGGCATGATGTTGCCGGGAAGCGCGACCGCACCGGCGGTATTCGCTGATCGCCATCGCATTGCAGAACAAACCGGCACCGAGGCCGTGCGACTGGCTATCGAGCAGATCACTCCACAAAGCATCATGACCGAGGCCTCCTTTGAAAATGCGCTGCGCGTTCTACTGGCATTGGGCGGCTCGACCAATGGGCTCATTCATCTGACGGCCATCGCCGGGCGCTTGGGACTGGACGTCAACCTGGATGAGTTTGATCGCATGAGCCGAGAAACGCCCGTGCTAGTGAACCTCAAGCCCTCGGGGGAACATTATATGGAGCACTTGCACCAAGCCGGCGGGCTGGCTGCACTGCTTCGAGAGATCAAGTCGCTACTTCACCTCGATGCGATGACGATCAATGGCAAGACGCTAGGTGAGAATCTCGAGACGAGCCCCCATATTCTCAATCAACAGGTAGTTCGTAGCGCCGAGAATCCCATTTACGCTCAGGGAGGAATGGCCGTTGTAAAGGGCAACCTCGCGCCAAACGGCGCGATTATCAAGCAATCGGCCGCCTCATCCGAGTTGATGACTCACACCGGGCGCGCGGTCGTCTTTACAGGGTTGGAAGACCTGGCCAAACGCATCGACGATCCGGACCTGGACGTCAATGCAGACGATGTGCTGGTACTGCAGAACATCGGTCCCAAGGGCGCACCAGGTATGCCGGAAGCCGGATATATTCCCATCCCAAAAAAGTTGGCTGCCCAAGGAGTGAAAGATATGGTGCGTATTTCCGATGGGCGCATGAGCGGAACCGCCGCTGGCACCATTGTGCTGCATATCTCACCCGAAGCCGCCGAAATGGGTCCCTTGGCCCTGATAAGAGATGGAGATCTCATAGAACTGAACGTGACCGAGCGCCGCTTGAACCTGCAAGTCGACGAGAAAGAACTCGCGACTCGGCGCGAAGCGCTTACCCCAGGAATCGAACCGAGTAAAGAGCGGGGTTATCGGCGTCTGTTTCTCGAGCAGATACTTCAAGCCGAACAGGGCTGCGATTTCGCATTCTGTCGCCCCGAGACCACGGCCAGCGTCCCTCGCGGTCAGTAACTACGCCTGCTCAAGAGTTCTTGCTACCATGGTCGATACTTTCTTTATGGAAGGTATCGACCATACCGACCAAGATTTCATGGCAGGGATATAAACGACTATCTATGAAAGACAAAAACGCCACTGCACCGTCTATAACGGTAGGTACCGACCATATTGTCGAAGCTATCGAAGAGGACATCGTGCTGGGTAGATTGAGCCCTAAAGAGCGTTTGGTCGAGGAAGACCTTATCGAACGCTTCAACTGTAAGCGCCATATCGTCCGCCAGGCTCTGTTTCACTTGGAAACCATTGGTTTGGTGGAGCGCATTAAAAATCGTGGTGCGTTCGTCAAGACCTACACTCCCGAGGAGGTAGAGCAGCTCTACGCCATGCGCGAGTTACTCGAAACCGCCGGCGCGCAGTCGATTGCGCTACCGCTCCAGGAAACGATTCTGCAGGACCTCATTGAGATTCAAGAGCAGTATGCCAAGGCAGTTGAACAACAAGACCTGCATCGCGTATTTCTGATGAATATCGCTTTTCATCGCACGCTCTTTTCCGCTACTGGTAACAACTATCTCTCCGAGTGCATCAACGAGTTCGCTCAGAAGGCGCATTCGATTCGTTTCGTTGCCATGTCCGACCCGGCCAGCCTTCAGCGCGCCTGCGACGAGCATTTCGCGATGATCGATGCCTTGCAAAAACAAAACCGAGAGCAGCTTTGTACTCTTTGCCGGCAGCACCTGCAGCCCTCGAAGGAGCGCTACCTCAGTTTGGCGCGTTTTAATCGGCGCTAAAAGAGCGCCACGATGGGCGCTCCTTGAAGCACTCACAGAATATTCGACAGCATCAACTTTTCAGTTTCACCGTGGTCTGTGCCACCAGCTTGCCCTGGAAGCGCGCCAGCTTAAGCTCGCGCTCGCTTGGCTGGCGGGAGCCGTCGCCACCGGCGATGGTCGCGGCGCCGTAGGGGTTGCCGCCGCTCACCTCGGAAATGTCGAACTGCTCTTCGATGCCATAGCCGACGGGCACGATGACCATGCCGTGGTGGGCAAGCGTCGTCCAAGTGGAGGTGATCGTCATCTCCTCGCCGCCGCCGGTACCGGTGGAGGTGAACACGCTGGCCACCTTGCCGCGCAGCGCGCCTTTCGCCCACAGCCCGCCGGTCTGGTCGAAGAAGGTACGCATTTGGCCTGCCATGTTGCCAAAGCGGGTGGGCGTGCCGACGATGATGGCATCGAAATCGGCAAGCTCCCCGGGACTCGCTTCCGGGGTCGTGAAGTCCTGCTTGCCGCCGGCGTTCTTGTAGGCGTCTTCCGGCATGGTTTCCGGCACACGCTTGACGCTCACCTCAACGCCCTCGACCTCACCGACCCCTTCCGCCACGGCGGCGGCCAGCGTATCCACGTGACCGTACATGGAGTAGTACAGCACCAGTACCTTCGTCATTGCTCTCTCCTCGGTTGATCTGAGTTAAAAACAGGTACATTCCCAGCCTAGCCTATCGACGCGCGTTGGCACCGTTTTCGTTTAACGCGATGCGCGATGCGGCGCCTTGCACTTTCCCGTGTTGCGCACTAATTTTCTAGACGACCGATCGTGCATATAACCAAGGAGCGGGTAATGACGATTTTCGAAGCGCTGCGCAAGGACCATGACATTCAGCGGGATCTTCTCGCCAGGCTGCTGGAGACCCACGGCGACAGCAGCGAGCGCGATGCGCTCTATCAGCAGGTGCGCGCGGAGCTCAAGTATCACGCCAACGCCGAAGAGCGCGCGCTGTATATTCCGATGATGGACATCGACCTGACGCAGGAGAAGGCGCGCCACAGCGTGGCCGAGCACCACGAGATCGACGAGCTCATCGAGCTTCTCGACGACACCGACTACAGCGCCAGCAACTGGCTGGTACATGCCAAGAAGCTTCAACACCTGGTGACCCACCATCTCGACGAGGAAGAGCAGGAAGTCTTCCAGCTCGCCGGCCGAGGCCTAGCCGAGAAACAGAAGCAGTCGCTGGCCCACGAGTACCAGGACGAGATGCAGCGCCAGCGCGGCGAATGATGCTCTCGAGTCTCGTGATGACGCCTCTTTCTTCGGGAAGGGGCGTTTTCATGTGTGCATTTATACCGCCGCCCGTTTTATTTATAGCCAGACGACGCCGCTTTTGAGCTAAATCGAGCCGCGTGATACACCTGTATGATCCAAAAATTAACGACAACAGGGACTTTTTTCATGCTCGGTCAGTGGCTCGACTGGACCCTCGACGATCAAACGCCCAGCCTGCGCGAAGGCCGCCTCGAGGGTGGGCGCTATCACCTGCGGGCGCCGGGCGTGCTGGAGCTCGTTCCCGACCAGATCGGTGAAAATGCCCACGCTTGCATCTTTTCCGCCGCCCTTCACGGCAACGAAACCGCGCCGGTGGAACTTCTCGGGCAGTGGCTGTGTGCGCTGGAAGCGGGCACACAGCGCCTGGGTGCGCCGGTACTGGTGATTCTGGGCAATATCCCCGCCTTGAAGGCGCAGACCCGTTTCGTCACGACCAACCTCAACCGGTTGTTTTTTCGTGAGCTGGACCGTGCCGGCGACGAGCCGGACCGGGCACGCGCGCTGATGGCCGAGGTGGACGCTTTCTTCGAGCGCCATGCACCGCTCCCACGACTGCACTACGACTTGCACACGGCGATTCGCCAAAGCCTCTACCCGCGTTTCGTGGTGGAGCCCTTCAGCGATACGCCCACCGAGGCGCGCCAGTGGGCGTGGCTGGCCGGTGCCGACATGCAGGCGGTGCTGCACCAGCATCAGCACAGCCATACCTTCTCTCACTACAGCCGCCACTACCATGGCGCCCAGGCCTTCACCTTCGAGCTGGGGCGCGTCGCCCCCTTCGGTCACAACGATCTGGCCGCGCTGGCACCCATGCTTTCGCTGATCACGACCCTCGGTGCCGGGGAGCTTCCCGCGTCGAGCTCGACGGCCCCCCTTGCCTTCTTTCGCGTCGAGCACGAGCTCTTGCGCTCCTGCGAGGATTTCACGCTGTGCTTTGCCGAGGACGTGGCGAACTTCACCCCCTTCGCGCCAGGCACTCGGCTTGCCAGAGACGCCCAAGCGGGCGACTTCGTGGTGGGCGAGACGCCGCTGCGCGTGGTATTTCCCAACGCGCGGGTGGAAATAGGCGCACGGGCCGCGCTGCTGGTGAGCCCGGTAGAGAAATGAGCGTCGAGCGGTCTACAATGGCGTTTCACCAACAAAAACAAGCTAGGGGCAGCGCATGGCGTATCGGTTTGAGCGTCGATAAGCCAGCGCATTTGCATAAGAACGAGCACGTCGGGCATAAGGCCTGATAGAATCGCCCCTTTTTTTCGCGCCAGCCGCCTGTGACGTCCGTGTTTTCATCGGTTGCCAGTGCGGCAACCTCGCTCTGGAGCCTAGTTATGGCCGCAACGCCTACGCCTCTTGAAGTGCGCAACATCAAAAAGCGCTTCGGGGATACAGAAGTTCTCAAGGGTCTTTCACTAAAAGCGCACAAGGGGGACGTGATTACCCTGATCGGTGCGTCCGGCTCGGGCAAGAGTACCTTCCTGCGCTGCATGAACCTGCTCGAGCAGCCCGACGACGGTGACCTGATCGTCCACGGCGAGCCGGTGCGCTTCAAGGTGACCCGCCACGGCCGCGAGCCGGCGGACCGTCGCCAGGTGGTCAAGATGCGCGCCAAGCTCTCGATGGTGTTCCAGGGCTTCAACCTGTGGGCTCACATGACGCTTCTGGAGAATATCATCGAAGCGCCGGTGCACGTGCTGGGTCAGTCGAAGAAGGAGGCCACCGAGCACGCCTACGCGCTGCTCGAGCGGGTGGGTCTGACCGCCCGGGCCAACGCCTATCCGGCGCAGATGTCCGGCGGACAGCAGCAGCGCGGCGCCATCGCGCGCGCCTTGGCCATGGACCCGGAGGTGATGCTGTTCGACGAGCCTACCTCGGCGCTCGACCCGGAGCTGGTCGGCGATGTGCTCAAGGTGATGCGCGATCTCGCCAATGAAGGACGCACCATGGTGGTGGTGACCCACGAGATGGGCTTTGCGCGGGACGTATCGAGCAAGGTGATCTACCTGCACCAGGGCCTGATCGAGGAGTCCGGCACGCCCGACGAGGTGCTGAGAAACCCCACCTCGCCCCGGCTCAAGCAGTTCCTGGCTCCCAAATACTGATTTCACGAGGCACACCATGCTGGATTTGCAGGGCTACGGCCCACGGCTGATCGAGGGCGCCGGCGTCACGGTGCAGCTGGCGATTCTGTCGCTGCTGCTGGCGATAGTGCTGGGCTTGCTCACCGCCACCGCCAAGATGTCGCGTAGCTGGCTTCTTCATAAAGTCGCCACGCTCTATACCACGGTCATTCGCGGCGTGCCGGATCTGGTGCTGATGATGCTGCTGTTCTTCGGCGGCCAGATCGGCGTCAATATGATCAGTGACATGCTCTACGACCACTTCGACATCGACCTCTACATCAACTTCAACGCCTTCGCCGCCGGGGTGTTGACCATCGGATTCATCTTCGGGGCCTACATGGGCGAGACCTTTCGCGGCGCCTTCATGGCCGTCGACGAAGGCCAGATCGAGGCGGGCAAGGCCTACGGCATGGGCAACGCCCTGCTGTTTCGCCGCGTACGCTTTCCGCAGATGATGCGCCACGCCCTGCCCGGGCTCTCCAACAATTGGATGGTGCTCTTGAAGACCACGGCGCTGGTCTCGGTGATCGGGCTGACCGACATGGTACGCGTGGCCGCCGAGGCGTCGCGCGCCACCCACGAACCCTTCGTTTTCCTGCTGCCGGTAGCGGCGGTGTACCTGTTGATCGCGAGCGTCTCGGAGTGGATCTTCGCGCAGCTGCAAAAACGCTATAACGTCGGCTTCGGGGGACAGTGACCATGGATATCACCACCTGGATGTTCGAGTGGCTCGAAGGCAATGCCATCTTCACGCCCAATACGCTCGGCTACTACTGGGACGGGTTCGTCACCACCACGCAGCTGGTGTTTCTATCCCTGCTGGCGGGGCTCTTGCTGGCAGTGCCGCTGGCCATTCTACGAAGCTCTCGCCATAAGTGGATCAGCCTGCCGGTCTACGTCTACACCTACGTGTTTCGCGGCACGCCGCTTCTGATCCAGCTCTACATCATCTACTACGGCGTGGTGTTCTTTGATGGTATTCAGGAGACGTTTCTGTGGCCGATCCTGCGCGAGGCATTCTATCCTGCGCTGATCGCCTTCACTCTCAACACCGCCGCCTATACCACGGAGATCTTCCGGGGGGCGATCAAGGCAACGTCGCAAGGCGAGATCGAGGCGGCCAAGGCCTACGGCATGTCGTCCTCCTTGATGATGCGTCGCATCATCCTGCCCAGTGCCTTTCGCCGCGCGCTGCCCTCCTACGGCAACGAGGTGATCTTCATGCTGCATGCCAGCGCCATCGCGAGTGTCGTGACGCTCACCGACCTGACCGGTGCCGCGCGCTTCGTCTATGCGCGCTTCTACGCCCCGTTCGATGCGTTCCTGTTCGTGGCGGCGATCTACCTTTGCCTTACCTTTGCCATCCTGTTCGTGTTCCGCCAGCTCGAAAAGCGCTTGCTGGCGCACTTGAAGCCGCTTTCCCACTAGCCTAGACAGGAACAAGCAGCAGGGCGATCAAACGAACGTTGGTTTTGACGCGCCCTGCTCTTTTCGTCAACGCTTGGGTAGGTTAGTTTAAAGAGGATCACGTACGTGTCCCCGCATACTCAAGGAGAACTTCCAATGAAAAGAATTCTGACGCTTTCCGTTCTGGGCCTGGCCGTGGCCGCCGCCACCTCCGCTCAGGCGCGGGACTACGACAACGTTCGCATTGGTGTGGACGTTCCTTATGAACCCATGGAGTACCGCACCGCCGACGGCGAGCTGACTGGTTTCGACATCGACCTGGGCAATGCGCTGTGCGAGGAGATCGGCGTGAGCTGCGAGTGGGTCGAGCAGGAGTGGGACGGCATCATCCCGGGGCTGATGTCGCGCAACTACGACGCCATCATGTCCTCGATGACCATCAACGATGAGCGTCGCCGCCAGGTACTGTTCTCCGAGCCCTACATCACCATGCCGTCGGCCTGGTTCGCGCCGCAAAGCCTTGATATCGACGAAGCCAACGAAGAGACCCTCGACGGCATGACCATCGGTGTCCAGCGCGGCACGCTACAGGACAACTACGTGACCGACAACTTCGGCAGCGTCGCCGACATCAGCCGCTACGCCACCGCCGACGACATGGTGCTCGACATGGACGCCCAGCGCCTGGACATCGTCTTCCTCGACTTCCCGATCGGCCACTACACGCTGATCGAAGACAACGATGGCGAGTACAAGGAAGTGGGCGAGCGGATCAGTGAGCCCAAGGAGTACTTCGGCGACGGTTTCGGCATCGCCTTCCGCCAGCGTGACGAGGCGCTCGCCGAGCGCTTCAACGAGGCCCTGGCCACGCTCAAGGAGAACGGTACCTACGACGAGATCCATGCGCGCTACTTCGGCGACGAGTAAGCCTCGAGCGACAATGCTTTTAGTAACGACAATGCTTTTAGTAACAATGTCACGAACCCCCGGCCTTCGCCGGGGGTTTTCGTTTGGGTTGCGGTATAGTGGGGGCGCCGGGATGAACTCACGTGCCCGGTGCCAGTCTGATCCAACGCTCAGGTCATGAAAGACAAGGAGGTTTTATGACGCATCCATCGGACGCCCCCGCACGATCGACCGCCGCGCCGGTATCGGCGCCGCGCACCGACGAGCGCCCCTCGTCCCACTGGACCGCCTGGGGGCAGTGGCTTGCACTGGTCACGATGACCATCGATCATCTGGTGCGCTACGTGCTGCCAAACGGCTGGGACCTGAGTTGGGCAGGCTCTTCGATCGGGCGTATCGCCTTTCCCCTGTTCGCCGCCATGGTGGCCTGGCACGGGCTCTTCAATACGCGAAATCCCCTGCGCTACGCCCGTCGGGTGATGGTCATCGGTATCGCCGCCCAGGTGCCTTACATGATGATGCCGCGGGCGAGCGATGCGTTCGTGCTCAATGTCTGCTTTACCCTGGCAAGTGGCCTGGCCCTGGGAGCGCTGGTACGCCTGGGCTGGCAACACTACCTGCGCCAGACCCTGAACTTTGGCTGGCTGCTGCTCGGCACCGCAGGACTGGTGACTGTCTGGTATCTGCTCGGGTTCTGGGTGGAGTATGGCCATAATGGGCTGTTATTGATTCCGCTGTTCATGTTTGCCATGCACGCGCTCAGCGAAACCCGTGACGCACTGATCTCAAGGCTCTGGGCAGGCCTGGCCGCGTTTCCGCTTCTTTGGATCGCGGGTCAGATGAACGCCTCGGACATGGCCAAGTCCTTTACTGTCGCCACTTGTCTGGTGGTACTGCTTCTGGCAGCCGGCGCCTCTCAGAGGATTCCACCGGTATTCAAGGCCATGCCACGCAAGATGTGGCTTGCCTGGTACCCAGCGCACTTCGCCGTCATTGCGCTCTGGGTCGTGATCAGCGGTCGGTGGGCGATGTAGGTCAGGAAGTCGGGTGGCCACCCTCTCCCGCCACCCTCTCCATCTCTGACTGATAGCGGCGAAGCCGGGCGCGGCCCGCTGCCTTGGCCTGGTACATCGCCAGGTCCGCCTGCCTGAGCACCTCGGCATGATCGCATTCGACAGCGTTGAAGCAGGTATACCCCATGCTCGGCGTCACCTCTACCCATTGGTCGTTCAGGGAATACTGCCCGGTCAGCGCGGCCTTCAGCTCGGTCATCCGTTGGTGGGCCCGCGCTTCGGCCGCCTCGGTCAGGGGCTGGTTGATCAACACCAGCATCACGAACTCGTCTCCGCTGAGCCGAGCGGCCATGTCGTCATCCTTCAGATGACTGCTCAGGCGCTCGGCCACTTGTACCAGCAGGGCATCGCCGGCGGCGTGGCCGAAGGTATCGTTGATCAGCTTGAATCGGTCCATGTCGAGAAACAGCAGTACCCCGGTGCGCTCGTGGCTGGCGGCGTCGTCGCATAGTGCCATCAACCGCGTCATGAACAGGCGCCGATTGGGGAGATCCGTCAGCGCGTCGTAGTTCGCCTGGCGATGAATGATCGCCTCGTGACGCATGCGCTCGGTGGAATCCTCGATGATAGCGACGCCGCCGATCGCCTGGTTATCGATGTCCTTGACGCTATTGAAGATCGCCCGAAGCGGTGTCCCCGGCAGGTTCTCCTTGAGGTCCAGTACGCCTTCGAAATAGCCTGTGCCATCGCGCAGGGCATCGCGAACCGCCTCGGCGACCCGTGGATCCGCTGACGCCGCCAGCATGGGGTAATCGATCAACAGGTCCGCCTCGATGCCCAGGATCTTCACGAGCTCGTCGTTGCACTCGGTGATCGTGCCGGTCTTGTCGAAATGAAGCACCCCGAACGGGGAGTGATCGAAAATGGAGCGATAGCGGCGTTCGCTTTCCAGAAGCTGCGCCTCTCGGGTGAGGATACCGATCCTCAAGGTGAAGTTGTCGTGAATGATACGGTTCAATTGGGCGCTGGTGGTCATCATCAGCCCCAGGTAGATCACCACCATGGCGCCAAAGGTTCGGGAGACCAAAGTGCCTTCGATCCAGAAAAGCACGGACAGCGGCACAAGCGCCTGAATCACGAAGCCCATGGCGATCCAGCGATTGGAGGATAGCGTACTGGTACCGCCCCCGGTGACCCCGGCCATGGCAAACGCGACGGCGGCGAGTTGCTCCGGATGGTTGGGTGTGAAGAACAGCACCCCCGCCGCGCCCCAGACGGCGCCTGCCACCAAGGCACATAGGGCGAAGGTGTAGAGCCATGCTTTGTGACGAGGGGCGGGATTGGCGTAATGGAATCGGTAGGCCAGCCATAACCGCAGCAGAGAAATGATGCCCAGTATCGCCAGCCACCTCAGCATCAGTCCCGGATCATTGGCCTCCCAGATCGCCACCAGCATCAAGCTCGCCACCACCAGGCCACTGACGACCGGAATCCAGAGCTTGTTGTAAAGCAGGCCTACCTTCGCCATTTCGAGATCGCCAAGCGTCAAGGCTTTGCCGGATACGCTCGCCAGGTGATAGGCCGCAATGGCTTCAGGTTTCCACTTCCAAGGCATAGTCTGCCCCTGTGCGTTTATGAGTTGGTTTTATGAACACACATGCAATTGAGTGAAGTTCGAGGTGCGAGTTGGGTAGGGCTCGTTTCGATGTATCAGTTTTATAGTATTTGTCGACACAAAGCGATTTATCATTAGCCTAAAAAAACCGCCTGCAAGCAGGCGGTCATGGGGCGGGAAATTAACGCCTCGAGACAAAACTCCAGGAGACCGGCGGCGCCTCGGGAAGCAAAGCCTGGCAGCGGCGCACCTTGTCCAGAAGCTCTTCGTGAGAGTCGGCCAGCACGTTGAGGTGGGCAAGCTTGCGTCCGGCCCGCCCCTGCTTGTCGTAGCGGTGCAAGTGGGTATGCGGAATCGACAGCAGCGCCGCGCTGTCGCCTTCGCGGCCGATCACGTTCACCATGCAGGTCGGCGCGATGGCATCGGTGGCGCCGAGCGGCAGCCCCTGCACCGCGCGCAGGTGGTTCTCGAACTGGCTGGTGACGGCGCCGTCCATCGTCCAGTGGCCGGAGTTGTGGACCCGCGGTGCCATCTCGTTGGCCAGAAGCCCCCCGTCGCGCGTCTGGAAAAGCTCCAGCGCCAATACGCCCACGTAGTCGAGCTCGTTGAGCAGCGCGCGAATGTAGCCATCCGCTGTTTGCTGGACGCTCTCGTCCAGGTCCGGCAGCGGCGCCACGGAGTAGCGCAGGATGCCGCCCTCGTGCTGGTTCTCCGCCATCGGGTAGAACACCACCTCGCCATCGCGCCCGCGCACCGCGATGATCGATACCTCGCGCACGAAGTCGACGAAGGCCTCGACGATCAGGCGGGAATGGCCGATCGACGCCCAGGCCTCAGAGGCCTGCTCCGGAGAGGAAAGCACCACCTGGCCCTTGCCGTCGTACCCCTCGGTGACCGACTTGGCGACCACCGGACAGCCGAGCTCGCGGGCCGCATCGGCCAGCGCCTCGGCGCTTTCGACAACGCGGTAGGCCGGGGTGGGAATACCGAGGCGATCGAACAGCGCCTTTTCCTCCACCCGGTTCTGGCACACCGCGATCGCCCGGCTAGAAGGGTAAACCGGCTTCACTCGCTCGATCTCCTCCACCAGCGCGACGGGCAGGTGCTCGAACTCGTAGGTGACCACATCGACCTTGTCGAGAAACGCTGCCAGGTGCTGGTTGTCCGGGTCAACGATGACCTCGCCCAGCCCCACGCTCGGGCTGCCCGTGGTATCCAGAAAGGTGAAGCGATTGCCTAGCGGATAGCCCGCCAGGGCCAGCATCCGGCCGAGCTGGCCGGCCCCCAGTACGCCAATGTTCATCGTCGCCTCCTCAGGCCTTGTCGCTGTCAGGCCGCGGGTCCGGGTTGTCCAGCACCAGTTGGGTCTGCTCGAGGCGAAACGCCTCGACCGCCTCGCGCACCGCGCTGTCCTGAAGCCCGACGATCTGAGCGGCCAGAAGGCCTGCGTTGGTGGCGCCGGCCTTGCCGATGGCCAGCGTCCCCACAGCGATGCCGCCGGGCATCTGGGCGATCGACAGCAGCGAGTCGAGCCCCTTGAGCGCCTTGGACTCCACCGGCACGCCCAGCACCGGAAGCGGCGTCTGAGACGCTACCATACCCGGCAGATGCGCTGCCCCGCCCGCGCCGGCCACGATCACCTGAAGCCCGCGCTCCGCCGCGCCCTTGGCGTACTCGAACAGCAGATCCGGTGTGCGGTGGGCGGAGACCACGCGGGTTTCGTAGGCGACGCCTAATCGCTCGAGCATATTGACGGCGTGTTCCATGACGGGCCAATCGGATTTCGACCCCATGATCACGCCCACCTTGGGTGCGCTACCGGACATCTATTCGCTCCTCGGCCAGAGGCCTCAAACCGTTTCCTGACGAAAAAAGCCGCAAGGCTTAGCTGAATTTGAAGGCGCATAGTCTACCAGAGCGCGCCCGGTTAGGGGCCGGCTCGCCGGGACGAAATTTTCCTTCGCCCAGGCATTGAAAAGCGCCCTCGTTAGCGGCATTGTGTAGCTGTCATTTCAGACCCATGGAGTCACATGAGTACGGCATACTCGACTGCTCGCGCAGAAACGCTGGACCCTCCGCGAAGCAGCCCTGACCTCGATGTCAGGGAACTTGAAAAACGTACGCGCCTGATGCGCATCATCACACGGTTGATCGCCGTATCGGATCTGGGAAGCCGCGAAATCGCCCGCCGGGCTGGCCTTCCTGTCCAGAAGATCAGCGACCTGCTCGCCGGAAGGCTCGAGCATCTGGACATGGACGAGCTCAACGTCCTGCGCCGAACACTAGAGCTGGAGGCGCCATAGTCAAAGCGTCTATAGCCATCAGATACCAACGCCTCGCCATCGCGAGGCGTTTTTCGTGGCGCTTATATTCAGAAAGCACCGCCCAGCAAGAGATTCCCCAGCACTATCAGGATCACTACCGCCCAGGCCGGAAGCTGCCATACATACAGCAGCAAAAATCCCGCCAGCGCCAGCGTAAAGTCGAGCGGCGTGAACACGGCGCTTTGCCAGACCGGATCGAACAGCGCCAGCGCCAGAATCCCCACCACCGCCGCATTGACTCCACGCAGAAACGCCCGGGCATGCGTCCAGCGCCGAAAGCGACTCCAGAATGGCAGCACGCCGACCAGCAACAACAACCCTGGCGCGAAGAGCGCCACCAGCGCCAGCGCCGCGCCCACACCCGCGTGAAGGCCAGGCCACAGCGCGCCCAGGTAAGCCGCAAAGGTGAACAGCGGCCCGGGGACGGCCTGGGCGGCGCCGTAGCCCGCCATGAAGGCGTCGTCATTGATCACGCCCGCCTGCACCGTCTCGGCACTTAACAGCGGTAGCACCACGTGGCCACCGCCGAATACCAAGGCGCCAGCGCGATAGAAAGCGTCAATCAGGGTGAACCCGGCGCCTTCGGAGGCCAGCAACGGCAGTGCCACCAGCAAAGCGGCGAAGCTCACGAGCGCCAGGCCACCCGCTCGCCGAGAAACCCCGAAGGCCAGATGCTCTCCCGGCGCAGAAGCGCCGCTTTCGCGGCACCATCTGAGTCCCACTACCCCGCCCAGGGCAATGGCGGCCACTTGCCCCGATGGCCCGCTCATCAGCGCAGCGACGAACACCGCCGCCAGGGCGATGCCCGCGCGAGTGCGGTCCGGGCAGAGGCTTTTCGCCATGCCCCACACCGCGTGGGCCACGATCGCCACGGCGACGAGCTTAAGGCTGTCGATCAGCCGCTCGGCAAGCGGTCCCTCCAGCACGGCGGCGCCGAAGGCGAACAGCAAGAGCACGATGGCCGAGGGCAGCGTGAAGGCGAACCACGCCGCCGCCGCCCCCAAGGGGCCTGCGCGCAGAAGCCCCAGCGCGAACCCGACCTGGCTGCTCGCCGGGCCCGGCAGAAACTGGCAAAGCGCCACCAGCTCCGCGTAGGCGGACTCGCTCAGCCACTGCCGTCGGACGACGAACGCGTGGCGAAAGTAGCCCAGATGCGCGACCGGCCCGCCGAAAGAGGTCAAACCCAGCCACAGAAATACCCGAAAGACCTCGCCTGCCCGCCCACGCGTCTCGACCGCCATGTTCCCTGCCTCTTGCGAAAGAAAACCCTCAGCCTAGCGCGCCGGGTTGACGCGCTGATGACAGGCAGGCCATCGAGCCCGGGCGTTTTCCGGGTCAGTCGTCGTAGTCGGTGACGGCGCCGGTGCTGGCGGAACTCACCTGGCGGGCGTACTTGGCGAGCACTCCTCGAGTGTAGCGCGGCGCGGGCTTTTGCCACTCGCTCTGTCGCCGGGCCATCTCCTCAATACTGACGGCGATATCGATGGTGTCAGCATTGGCGTCGATTGTGATCACATCGCCGTTTTCCACCAATCCGAGCGGTCCGCCCTCGAAGGCTTCCGGGGAAACGTGGCCCACCACGAAGCCGTGGCTGCCGCCGGAGAAACGCCCGTCGGTGATCAGCGCTACGTCACTGCCCAGGCCTCGCCCCATGATCGCGGAGGTCGGGGTGAGCATCTCGCGCATGCCCGGCCCGCCCTTCGGGCCTTCGTAGCGAATCACCACTACATCACCCGCGACCACGGTGCCGTCGTTGATGCGCGCCTGGGCCTCCTCTTCCGAGCCAAACACCCGCGCCGGGCCTGAAAAGCGCGTGCCTTCCTTGCCTGTGATCTTGGCCACTGCCCCTTCAGGGGCCAGGTTGCCGTAGAGAATGCGCAGGTGGCTTTCAGCTTTGACTGGCTGATCGAGCGGCGCGATGATCGACTGATCCATCGGGTAGGGTGCGACCCCCGCCAGGTTCTCGGCCAAAGTCTTTCCGGTCACCGTAAGACACTCGCCGTGTAGAAGGCCTGCATCGAGCAGGATCTTCATCAAGGGCTGGATTCCGCCGATCGCCACCAGCTCGCTCATCATGTAGTGGCCGCTCGGGCGCAGGTCCGCCACCACCGGCACGCGCTTGCCGATTTCGGTGAAATCCGAAAGCGTAAGCTCAACACCAATGGTGCGCGCCATGCCGATCAGGTGCAGCACCGCGTTGGTTGAACCGCCAAGGGCGATCACGATGGTGATGGCGTTCTCGAAGGCCTTGCGCGTCATGATATCCGAGGGTTTGATGTCGGCTTTCAAGAGCTCGAGCACCGCTTCGCCTGCGGCCTTGCAGTCGTCGCGCTTCTCCTGGGAGATCGCGTTCTGCGCCGAACTTCCCGGCAGGCTCATGCCGAGCGCTTCGATGGCCGAGGCCATGGTGTTGGCGGTGTACATGCCGCCACAGGAGCCGGGGCCGGGGATTGCGGTCTCCTCGATCTGCTTGAGCTCGATCAGGTCCATGTCGCCGCGCGAATGTGCGCCCATCGCTTCGAACACCGAAACGATATCGGTGTGGCCCTTGCCCGGCATGATGGTACCGCCGTAGACGAACACGCTGGGTCGGTCGAGGCGCGCCAGCCCCATCACGCAGCCGGGCATGTTCTTGTCGCAGCCGCCAATCGCGATTAGCCCGTCGAAGCCTTCGCAGCCGGCAACCGTTTCTATAGAGTCCGCAATCACCTCGCGGGAGACCAGCGAGTACTTCATGCCTTCGGTGCCGTTGGCGATGCCGTCAGAAATGGTGATCGTGTTGAACACCACGCCCTTGCCACCCGCGGCGTCGGCTCCTTCGCGAGCAAGCTCGGCCAGCTCGCCGATATGGCTGTTGCAGGGCGTCACCATGCTCCAGGTCGAGGCCACGCCCACCTGGGGCTTCTTAAAATCCTCGTCGTTGAATCCTACCGCGCGCAGCATCGCGCGGCTGGCGGCCTTGCCCGGGCCGTCGACCACCGGGGCGGAGTGGCGGCGGGTGTGATCGGTCGGTTCCTTCATGGCGTTCTCCTGGGTTTTGATCGATGAACACCAGCTTGGCGGTGCGCCGGCCCGGCTGCAAGGGCGCGACGAGACAAAAGCGCTAAAAGTGATTAAGATCGAGCCCTTGAACCCAGCGGTCGATGTCAAGGAGGAGCAATGGACCCCCAGGAGAAACACGAACTTCTACGCAGCGTGGCCGAGCCCCTGTACCGCGCCAAGCTCTGGATGCAGTTGATCGGCGTGATGCTGATTCTCACCGGCGTGCTGACGGCGCTTACCATCATCGGCCTGCTGGTGGCCTGGGTGCCCATCTGGGCAGGGGTGGTGTTGATGCAGGCCGCCGGCGGCTTCAACCGCGCCTACCAGAGCGGCGACGAGCGCGAGCTGCGCTTTGCCCTCACCAAGGTCAAGACCCACTTCACCATCGTCGGCGTGCTGCTGCTTCTCTATCTTGCGCTGTTTGTGGGCATGGCCTTTCTCGGCCTGCTGGGCATTGGCAACGTCACACTCTCCTACTAAGGGCGCAGCGCCCGGCGCCTCTATCTCGAAGGCCTCTACGGCGAGGCCTTTGCTGCACTTGCCACTCACGGAATCGTTCTCATGAGCCTTTCAGCACCGCCGCTCACCCCGGGTTTCATGGTGATCCACGCCAACCGGCTGGAGGATCTGCGCGCCGTGGCGGTGGAGTGGATGCGCCTGCATCCGCTGGGCCCGCTCGAGAACGAGACGATCCTGGTGCAGAGCAACGGCATCGGCCAGTGGCTGAAGCTTGCCCTGGCCGAGAACCCGGACAACGGCGGCGCGGGCATCGCGGCAGCGCTCGACGTCACGCTGCCCGCGCGCTTTCTCTGGCAGGCCTACCGCACCGTGCTTTCCCATGTGAGCCAAGGCCAGGACCCGGTGCCGGAAACCTCGCCCTTCGACAAGTCGCGCCTGGTGTGGCGCCTGCTGCGCCTTCTGCCCACGCTGGTGAAGGACCCGGTCTTCGCGCCGCTGGCACGCTTTCTGGCGCTCGATCGCGACCAGCGCAAGCACTACCAGCTCGCCGAGCGGCTGGCGGATCTGTTCGATCAGTACCAGGTCTACCGGGCGGACTGGCTCGAGGCCTGGGCAAGCGGCAACGACGTTTTGATCGGCGCGCGGGGCGAGCAGCGCGCGCTTGAAGAGCACCAGCGCTGGCAGCCCGCCCTGTGGCGCCGCCTGCGCGACGACGTGGCCAGCACCCAAGGCCCCGGCGGGCTGATGAGTAGCCGGGCGAGCGTCCACCAGCGTTTTCTGGAGGCCACCGAGCATCTCGAAGGCCAAGCCTGCCCCCCCAAGGTGCCCCGGCGCCTGATCATCTTCGGTATCTCGTCGCTGCCGCAGCAGACGCTCGAAGCACTGGCCGCACTTTCGCGCTGCTGCCAGATCGTGCTGTGCGTGCACAACCCCTGCCAGTACTTCTGGGCGGACATCATCGAGCACAAGGACCTATTGCGCGCCAGCCGCTACCGTCAGCGCCGCAAGGCAGGCATGCCGGAGGCGCTTGACGTGCTGGGTACCGGTGACGCGGACGGTGCGCTGCACCTGCACGCCCAGCCGCTGCTCGCCGCCTGGGGCAAACAGGGCCGCGACTACTTGCGCCTGATCGACGAGCACGACGACACCGGCGACTACCAATCCCTGTTCGAGCAGCGCGCCTTGCGCATCGACATGTTCGAGCCCTTCTCCCAAGGTAGCGGCACGCTCTTGAGCCAGCTCCAGGACGACATCCGCGAACTGCGCCCGGTAAATGAAACCCGCGAGCACTGGCCAACGCCGAGCGATGACGACGATTCGATCGTCTTCCACATCGCCCATGGCCCCCAGCGCGAAGTCGAGATCCTTCACGATCAGCTTCTGGCCGCCTTCAGCAGTGATCCGAGCCTTCGCCCGCGCGACATCATCGTCATGGTGCCGGACATCGACCGCTACGCGCCGCACATCGAGGCGGTGTTCGGCCAGCTCAATCAGGATGACCCGCGCTTCATTCCGTACACGCTGTCAGATCAGGCGAGCCGCCATCGGCTGCCCTTGATGATCGCGCTGGAAAAGCTGTTGCGCCTGCCGGAGCTGCGGCTTTACACCAGCGACGTGCTGGATCTGCTCGACGTGCCGGCGCTGCGCCAACGCTTCAATCTCGAAGAGCGCGACCTGCCCACTCTCGCCCGCTGGATGGAAGGCGCCGGCATTCGCTGGGGTCTCAACGCCCGCGCCCGGCAGAACCTGGAACTGCCCGGGGGCCTGGCCCAGAACACTTGGGCCTTCGGCCTGCGCCGGCTGCTGCTGGGCTATAGCGTGGGCGAGGCCGGTGCCTGGCAGGAGATCGAGCCTTTCGATGACATCGGCGGGCTGGAGGCGCGCCTGGCTGGCCCCCTGGCCACGCTGTTGGAGAAGCTCGAAGCCACTTGGGAGTGCTTCTGCCAGCCAACGGATGCCGCCACCTGGGTGGCGCGGCTGCGCGAGCTTTTGGAAACCTTCTTTCTCACCGATGACGCCGCCGAGAGCGTCATGCTCACCAAGCTCGAAAGCGCCCTGCAGCAGATGCTCGAGAGCGCCCAGGAAGCCGCTCTTGCCGACGCGCTGCCGCTGTCGCTGGTGCGCGAGCACTGGCTGTCCCAGATCGACGAGCACTCGCTCTCCCAGCGCTTTCTGGCCGGTGCGGTCAACTTCGCCACCCTCATGCCGATGCGTGCGATTCCCTTCAAGCGCGTCTGCCTGCTGGGCATGAACGATGGCGACTACCCGCGCTCCCAGCCACCGCTTGACTTCGACCTGATGGGCGGCGACTACCGGCCCGGCGACCGCTCGCGCCGCGAGGACGACCGCTACCTGTACCTGGAGGCGCTGCTCTCCGCCCGCGACCAGCTGTACGTCAGCTGGGTGGGCAGAAGCCAGATCGACAACGCCCCGCTGCCACCTTCAGTGCTGGTCGGCCAGCTGCGCGAACACCTGGAAGCCGGCTGGCAGCGCGAAGGCGGCGACCTTCTCGCACGGCTGACCACGGAGCACCCGCTGCAACCCTTCAGCCAGCGCTATTTCGGCCAGACCGGCAAGCTCTTCACCTACGCCCACGAATGGCGCGAGGTACATGCCGCACCAAACGCGCGTGATACGGCCTCGCTCCCCCCGCTTGCCGAGGACGAACCGGCCACGCTGGGCCTCGCGCAGCTTGGCAACTTCCTGCGCGAGCCGGTCAAGAGCTTCTTCAATACCCGGCTGGGAGTGTATTTCGAGCAGGAGGCCATCGCCGAGCTCGACGCCGAACCCTTCGCCCTGGATGGCCTTCAGAACTGGCAGCTTCAGGATCAGTTGATTGCCGCCCAGCGGCGTGCGGTCGATAGCGGCGAGCCCCGCATCGACGCCCTCGATGCCGCGCTATCGCGCTTCCAAGGCCAGGGCGTGCTCGCCATCGGCGCTTTCGGCGAGCGCATGAAAAACGCCCTCGCCGAGCCGATGGACGCCCTGTTCGAAAAGTATGCAGACGCGCTCGCACAGTGGCCGGTGAACGTTGACGCCCCCCAGCCCGTGACCCTCGCCGCCCCCCACGGGCCGATGCTCGAGGATTGGCTGGGCGAGCTTCGCGAGAACGAGGCGGGCGAGCGCTGCCGGGTGCTGCTGCTCAGCACCAGCCTGATCCGCCAGAGCAAGTACCAGTGGTACCACCTGCTGCGCCACTGGGTGGCACACCTGGCGGGCAACCTGCACGCCCCTTTGACCACCCAGCTGATCTCCAAGGCGGGCCACGTAAGCCTCGCCCCGCTGGCGGCAGACGTGGCCCAGGCGCACCTGATCAACCAGCTGGAAGCCTGGCAGCGCGGCCAGCAAGCGCCGCTGCCGCTCTCCCCCGGTGCCGGATTCGAGTGGCTCAACAAGCAAGGCACGCCCCAAAGCGATGAGACCGGCAGCGCCTACGCCGCCGCCGAAGCCGCCTACGAAGGCGGCCGTTTCATCGCCGGCGACGTCACCAAGAGCGCCTACCTCGCCCACCAGTGGCCACGCTTTGCGAACCTCTTCCACGCCCGCACGCCCCAGGGCGAAGGTTTCGCGGAACTGGTGGAGAGTCTCTATGCGCCGCTGTTCAAGGCCGTGAAGAAGCTCTGATCGGGTATAGTACGAGCCACTTGATGCAGCACGGCGGCGTCTACTCCGCCGGCCAATGAGTCAGCGCCAGAATCCGCTGGGCGAGCGCGATCATCTCCGGGTCGCCGGTGTGCTTGTCCGGTACGTCCGAGAGCTTGATGACCGGCAGCCACCCCTGGCCTTCCGGGCGCGCCTTGACCATCTTGATCACCATGTTCATCGGCTCGAGGCCAACGTCGTTGGTGAAGTTGGTGCCGATGCCGAAGGCAGTGCCGATGCGCCCCTCGCAGAACGCCTGGATGCGCTCGACCTTCTCCGGGGTGAGCGCATCGGAAAAGATGATCGACTTGGTCTGCGGGTTCACCCCCAGGCGCTTGTAGTGCTCGATGGTCGCCTTGGCGAACTCCACCGGGTCACCGCTGTCGTGGCGCACGCCGTCGAAGAGCTTGGCGAACTTCTTGTCGAAGCTCTCGAAGAACGCTCGCGAGGTGAAGGTATCGGTCAGCGCGATGCCAAGATCGCCGCGATAGACGTCCACCCAATGTTCGAGTGCCAGGCTGTTGGCCATCTTGAAGCCGAAGCGGGCGCCGTGGAACATGAACCACTCGTGGGCGTGGGTGCCGATCGGTTTCACGCCGTGGCGCATGGCGAGATAGACGTTGCTGGTGCCGGTGAAGGCTTCGCCGCCGTAGTGGCGCAGCGCCCCTACCACACGGTCGTGTACCGCGAAGGAGAAGCGGCGCCGGGTGCCGAACTCGGCGATCTTGAGCCCCAACTGGCGGTAGTGCTCGATCTTCTCCTTGGTGCGCTGCTCGATCAGAGCATCGGTCTCGCTGGCCACGCGTTCGCCGCGCAGGCGATACCACAGCTCGCTGATCAGCGACATCAGCGGCACTTCCCACAAGATGGTGCGATACCAAGGGCCCTCGATGATCACGGAGACCTCGCTGCCCTGCTGCTCGATGATCACTTCCGAGGGGTCGTAGCGAAACCCGGCCAGGAAATCGAGGTAGGTAGGATCCAGATACGGGCAGGTGGTTTCCAGATAGCGCTTCTCTTCCTCGCTGAGCGTCAGCGAGGCCATCTTGTCGACTTCCTGGCGCAGCGCCACGCCGAATCCTTCGGGAAAACGGTGCTCGCCGCGATTAATGAACGCGTAGTGGGCGTGGGCGTAGGGAAAGCGCTTGATCACGGCGTTCTGCATGGTGATCTTGTAAAAATCGTTATCGAGAAGCGATGTCAGCATGGTGTCTCATCGTCAGCAAATACTGGGTGCCGCAGCAGCGTTTCCAGGCCATCCTGGCGTGGGCTGGCCGACAAGATTAGCAGGTGAAGGGCGCCGCTCACAGCCCGCCGCCTGGCCGCGCCCGTTTTGCGCCTGCCAGACCATCGCGATATAGTGCCAAGTGCCCGCCCTTTCTACCCTTTTTCACCGTTTTCGGAGCACTCATGAGCTTACCCGCCCCGCTCGACCCCCTGCATCTGCCGCTTCACGGCAGTCGGTTGATCGAAGCGAGCGCGGGCACCGGCAAGACCTTCACCATCGCGCTTTTGTACGTGCGCCTGGTGCTGGGCGCGCGAAGCCCGGACGACGACACTGCTCACCCGCGCCCGCTGACCCCGCCGGAGATCCTGGTGGTCACCTTCACCAATGCCGCGACCCAGGAGCTTCGCGAGCGCATTCGCGCGCGGCTGGTGGAAGCGGCGGCAGTGTTTCGCGGCGCTCTCGATGACGACCTGCTGTGCGCGCTTCGCGCCCAGTACGACGCCGCCGCCTGGCCCGCCTGCGCCCGGCGCCTGGCGCTGGCCGCCGAGTGGATGGACGAAGCGGCGGTGTCGACCATTCACAGCTGGTGCTACCGCATGCTGCGCGAGCACGCCTTCGACAGCGGCAGTCTCTTCTCGCTGAACCTGGAGAACGACCAGCGCGAGCTGACCCAGGAAGTGGTGCGCGACTACTGGCGCACCTTCTACTACCCGCTGGGCGTGGACGTGCTGGGCCACATCACCCGCTGCTGGACCTCGCCCCAGGCGCTGCACGACGAACTGGTCCGGCTGCTGGCGGACGCCGAGGCGCTGGGCGAGCCGCGCCCGGCGCCGGAGGAGATCCTGACCGCTGCCGAGGCCCGAAAAGGTCAGGCGCTGATGGCGCTGAAAGCTCCCTGGCCCGCGTGGTTGGCCACGCTCGAAGAGGCGCTCGAGACGGCGGCAAAGGCCAAGGCGTTCAAGGCCCAGAGCTTCAACGCCAAGAGCCGCGCCAACTGGCTGGGTGCTCTGGGCGAGTGGGCCACGACCGACCAGGAGCGCCCGCTCCTCACCGAGGCCGCCTGGAAGCGCATGACGCCAGACGGCATGGCCGAGATCTGGAAGGAGGGCGCGCCGCCTTGCCCCGAGGCGTGGCAGGCACTCGAAGCGCTCAGGCCCGCCCTCGAGGCGCTGCCTGATCCGCGCAACGACCTGCTCGTTCACGCCGTGCAGTGGAGCAAGGTGCGCCTGGAGCGCGAGCAGCAGCGCCGCGCCGAAATGGGTCCCACGGAGCTTCTCACGTACCTGGACCGTGCGCTTCGTGGCCCCAACCGCGAGACGCTGGCCGCCCAGATCCGTCGCCAGTTCCCGGTGGCGCTGATCGACGAGTTCCAGGACACCGACCCGGTGCAGTACCGCATTTTCGATGCGGTCTATCAGGTGGCCGCGCCCAGCCGTGACAGCGCCGTGTTCCTGATCGGCGACCCCAAGCAGGCGATCTACGCCTTTCGCGGCGCGGACATCTTCACCTACCTGCAGGCCCGCACCGATACCGCCGGGCGCCACGTCACGCTCTCGACCAACTTTCGCTCGAGTCGCGCCATGGTCGAGGCGGTCAACCACTGTTTTTGCCACGCCGATGCGCACCCGCGCGGCGCCTTTCTGTTTCGCGACGAGCACGGCGACAACCCGCTGCCGTTTCTGCCGGTAGAGGCGCGCGGGCGCAAGGAGCGCCTGGTGCATGAAGGCGCGCCGCTTGCCGCGATGACGCTCTGGCCGCTCGCCAGCGACGAGCCGCTTTCCAAGACCGCCTATCAAACCGAGATGGCCGAGCGCTGCGCCTCCTACATGACCGAGCTGCTGGCAGCGGGCCGCCAGGGCAAGACCGGCTTCGAAAGCGAGCAAGGACTCGCCCCGCTGAAGCCTTCCGACATGGCGGTGCTGGTCAACGGCATGACCGAGGCGCGAGCGATCCGCCAGGCGCTGGCGATGCGCGGGGTGAAGAGCGTCTATCTCTCGGACAACGACAAGGTGTTCGCCTCGCCCATGGCCGCCCAGATCGCCCGTTGGCTGCAGGCCTGCGCCGAGCCCCTGGCAAGCTCCCGCCAGGCGGAGGCGCACCTGCGCGCGGCGCTTGCCACCCCGGCGCTGGGCCTGACCCTTGCCGAGCTCGACCACTTGCAGCAAGACGAGCTGGCCTGGGAGGCGCGGGTGGTGCAGTTCGGCCACTACCACCGGCTGTGGCAGCGCCAGGGGGTGCTGCCGCTAGTGCGCCGGCTGATGGTCGACTTCGCGATTCCCGCGCGGCTGCTGGCCGAGTTCGAAGAGGGTGAGCGCTTGCTGACCGATCTTCTCCACTTGGGCGAGCTTCTCCAGCAGGCAAGCCAGGAGCTCGACGGCGAGCACGCCCTGATTCGCTTTCTGCTCGAGGCGATGGCGGACCCGGAGAGTCAGAACGACAGCCACAAGCTGCGCCTGGAGAGCGATGCGGATCTGGTCAAGGTAGTCACCATCCACAAGTCCAAGGGACTCGAGTACCCGCTGGTGTTTCTGCCCTTCATCCACAATCACCGCCCGATGAAGGCCACCGACGTTCCGCTGCGCTGGCACGACGACGAGGGGCGCCTGCAGCTGAGCCTGGATGCGGACGAGCAGACGCTGGCCATCGCCGAGCGCGAGCGCCTGGGCGAAGACCTGCGCAAGCTCTACGTGGCGCTCACCCGCGCCCGCCACGCCACCTGGCTGGGCCTGGCCCCGCTCAAGGAGGGCGAGCAGAGCGCCGTGGGCTATCTGCTGAACGCGGGCAAGGCCATCGCCCCGGCAGCACTTGAATCCGCGCTGGAGAAGCTCGCCCGAGGCAGCGAGATCCTCGTGACGCCGCCGCCAGAACCCACCGCTCAGCGCCTCGCCTCGACCCAGGGGTGCGAGACGCTGGGCCACGCCCGCGCCCCCGCACGCCCGGCCCGGGAGCACTGGTGGATCGCCAGCTACTCGGCGCTGCGGCTTTCCGGCACGCTCACCGCCCCTTCGAGCACGCCGCTGGAGCCCGCCACCGCCCAGGAAGCGACCGCGTTTGAGGTGCTCGACGAGCCCCGCGACCTGGCCGAGCCCCTGGCATTTCACCTGCACAAGTTCCCCCGCGGGCCGGGGCCGGGCACCTTTCTGCACGGGCTGCTCGAGTGGGCGGGCCGCACCGGCTTCCAGGCCGCGCTGGACGATGACGAGGCTTTCGAGGACATGCTGTGGCGCCGGGTGCAGCTTCGCGGCTGGCAGGTGTGGCAATCGCCGCTCTCCGGCTGGCTGAAGGCGCTGCTGGTCACGCCCCTGCCGCTCGGCGCGGGGCGCAGCGTGGCGCTGAATGCGCTGGCCGACTACCAGGTAGAGCTCGAATTCTGGCTCGCCGCGAAAGCAGTCGACACCCGTCAGATCGACGCGCTGGTCAGCCGTCATCTTCTATCCGGTCACGCCCGCCCGGCGCTGGACCGCGACACGCTCAACGGCATGCTCAAGGGGTTCATCGACCTGGCCTTCGAATTCGATCAGCGCTTTTACGTGCTCGACTGGAAATCCAACTATCTGGGCCCGACGGACGCGGCCTACGAGCCAGAAGCATTGCGCCAGGCGCTGCTCGAAAAGCGCTACGACCTGCAGGCAGCACTTTACCTGCTCGCCCTGCACCGCCTTCTGAAAGCGCGGCTGGCGGACTACGATCCGCACCGCCACCTGGGCGGCTCGCTCACCGTGTTCCTGCGCGGCAGTCGGAGCGAAGGCCGCGGCGTTCACGTCGAGCCCGCCCCGGTCGCGCTGATCGAGGCGCTGGACGCGCTGTTCACCGGCCAACGCCTGGAGGCCACCGCATGAGCCGCAAGCGCGAGGATAGTCAAACCCTCGATCTTTTTGAGGCGATGCCGGTTGACGAGCCCGCTGCGCCCCACCCGGCGCTTTTTGAGTCCCAGGCCCTGCTCGATCTGCTTGAGCGCTGGGTGGCGCGCGGCTGGCTGCGCGACCTGGACCGCGCGCTGGCGCGCTTTCTACTGACCGAGGCGCCAGATGCCCCGGCGCTTCTGCTGCTGGCAGCCGCCCTTGCCAGCCACCAGCTCGGCCGAGGGCACGTGTGCCTGGAGCTTGCGGCCACCCTGGCCGCGCCGGATTTCGCGCTGTCGCTGCCGCCGGAAGGCGACGACCTGATCGAGCCGCCTTTGCTGCCAAGCGCCCTGCTCGAAACCCTCACGCTTGCCGAGTGGCAGGCCGCTCTCGATCACCCGCTGCTGGTAAGCAACGGCCCAGGCACCACGCCGCTGGTGGCCAACGCCACCCGCCTCTACCTGCGCCGCTACTGGCAGTTCGAGCGCACCCTGCAGCAAGAGATCGCCGCGCGGCTCGAAGACGGCGAGGCGCCCACGGCGCAGGCGCTTCTCGCCCCGGCGCTCGACGTGCTCTTTCCCGCCGCAGCCGCACTCGACTGGCAGAAGACCGCCTGCGCCCTCGCCGCCCGCAGCCGCTTCGCCGTGATCACCGGCGGCCCCGGCACCGGCAAGACCACCACGGTGGTGCGCCTGCTGGCGCTTCTGCAAACGCTAAGGCTGGCAGGCGCCCCCGAGGCGCCGCTGCGCATTCGTCTGGCCGCCCCTACCGGCAAGGCCGCCGCCCGGCTCAACGAATCCATTGCCGGGCAGGTCAACGGCCTGCCCAGCGCCGCGCTCGAGGCGCTATTGCCCGGAGGCAGTACGCTCGACGGCGCCATTCCCGTAGAAGTGACCACGCTGCACCGCTTGCTCGGCGCCCGCCCGGATACCCGCCACTTCCGCCACGGCCCGCACCACTTGCTCGCACTCGACGTGCTGGTGATCGACGAAGCCTCGATGGTGGATATCGAGATGATGACCGCCGTGCTCGGCGCCTTGCCCGCCCACGCGCAGCTGGTGCTACTGGGCGATAAGGACCAGCTCGCCTCGGTCGAGGCCGGCGCGGTGCTCGGCGATTTATGCCGCCGCGCCGAGGCCGCCCACTACACCAAGACCACCGCCGCCTGGCTCGAAACCGCCACCGGCCAGCCGATACCGGACGAATTCATCGACGAGCACGGCGAGCCGCTGGATCAGGCGATCACCATGCTGCGGGTGAGCCACCGCTTCGACGAGCAAAGCGGTATCGGCCAGCTCGCCCGGGCGATCAACCAGCCCGGCCACGCCTTGAGCGAACGGGATAAACAGCAGGCGGTGAACCAGGTACTGCGTCACGGCTACCCGGACGTGCAGCACCGCGTACTCGGCGGCCAGGAGGATGCCGCGCTGGATGCCCTGGTGATCGACGGCAGCCCTGACGGCTTCGTCGACGGCGGCGAAGGCCGCACCGACCACAAAGGCGCCCCCATCGCCCCACCCGCCGGCTACCGCCACTACTTGAGCGTGCTGCAAACCCGGCGCCCCCAGGGCGAAGCGTTCGAGACCCACCCCCAGGCGTTCGATGCCTGGGCGGGCGAGGTGCTCGCCGCCTACAGCCGCTTTCAGCTACTCTGCGCACTGCGCAAGGGCCCCTTGGGCGTGGAGGGCCTCAACCCGCGCATCGCCCATACGCTTCGCCGTGAAGGGTGGCTTGTGGCCAACGACGTCACGCTGGAAAAAGGCTGGTATGAGGGCCGCCCGGTGCTGGTCACCCAGAACGACTACGCGCTGAAGCTGATGAACGGCGATATCGGCATCACGCTCGCCGTACCCGACCCGCGAGTCCCAAACCAGACGCTTCTGCGCGTCGCCTTTCCCACCAGCGACCCGCAAAAGCCTATCCGCTGGGTGCTGCCTTCACGCCTGCACGCAGTGGAAACCGTATTCGCCATGACCGTGCACAAATCCCAGGGCTCCGAGTTCGTGCACACCGCTCTGCTGCTACCCGCCACTATCAACCCGATTCTGACGCGGGAGCTGGTCTACACCGGCATCACCCGCGCGCGGGAGTGGCTGACCGTGGTGGAAGCCAAGCGCGGAATTCTGAACGAGGCGGTAATCAGGGAAGTAATGAGGGCTTGAGTCACATGGCTCGTTGAAATACGAAGGGTGGATTTCCTTGAGGCTGAGGCATGCCCTACTAGAATCGTTTCAATCAACGCGAGGGACTTGCCAATGAAGCACTACAAGAAAGTGGGCCGCATGGGAAGCAAGGCCTTTGCCCAGCTGACGCGCCTGGGCCGCCACGAGCTCGCCCTGCTGCTGTGCCTGGCGATCATTTCCGGCGGCATCTGGGGCTTCGTCGCGCTCGCCGGAGAGGTCATCGAAGGCGATACCCAGAGTTTCGACGAGCGCCTGCTGCTCGCCCTTCGCAACCCCGCCGATCTCAACGACCCCATCGGCCCGGGCTGGGTCGAGGAGATGGGCCGGGACTTCACGGCGCTGGGCGGAGTCGGCGTGCTGGTACTCATCACGCTGGGAGCGCTGGGGTATCTGTTGCTCGCCAGGCATTTTCGCGCGGCCCTGTTTGCCCTGGTGGCGGTGCCCGGCGGCATCCTGCTCAGCACCGTGATGAAGCTGGGCTTCGATCGCCCCCGGCCGGATCTCGTGCCCCACGAAGCCATGGTCTACACCGCGAGCTTTCCCAGCGGCCACTCCATGATGTCCGCCGTCACTTATCTCACGCTCGCCGCACTGCTCATCCGCATCCAGCCCGCACTGCGTCTGAAAGCCTATTTGCTGATCCTGGCGATACTGCTGACCCTGCTCGTGGGTATCAGCCGCGTTTATCTCGGCGTTCACTGGCCCACCGACATGCTGGCCGGTTGGACCGCCGGCGCCAGCTGGGCGGCGCTCTGCTGGGGCGTGATGCACTGGCTTCAGGGGCGCGGGCAGATCGAGGCGGAAGAGAAGGAACCCGATAGCGACTGACCCGGCATCGTACGAGAACGGGCACGGACAGGCCGCGTCAGGCTTTCTTCACGAACTGGGCCGTCACCATCATGTCGCCGGCGCCGTCTACCTTGCAGTCCAGCTGGTGATCCTTCCCCTCCTTGAGCCGCTTGATGACGGCCCGGGTGCCGATCTTGAGCACCAGAGAACTGCCTTTGACCTTGAGGTCCTTGATCAGCGTGACCTTGTCGCCTTCGGCCAGCGGTGTGCCGTGGGCATCCAGCACGTTCACGGCTTCTTCGGCGGCGAGCTCATCGGGGTCCCACTCGTGGGCGCACTCGGGACAGATGAACAGGCGCTGGTCCTGATAGACGAATTCCGACTGACAGCGGGGGCATGGCGGGCAAGACATGATTCAGGGCTTCTGTAGTAAATGAGCGAATGATGATACTCAGTGCGGGCGGCCTTGGCGACCGAGGAGGTTGCGCGCCGCCTAATCGCTAGACGAAGGCCGTCTGCTGAAAGCTTGCGCGTGCCTCGATGCCTGCATGCCAAGCCCCGAGCTTAGGACAGGCACGTTGCCAAACCGCTTCTGGAAGCCTGAAGTCGAGATACGCCAGCGCCACGGCGGTCGTGATCTCGCCAAGATGGAGGGATACGGCAGGCGACGTGTCGCCAAGTTCGCTTTCGAGCTGCGGCAATAACCGATGAAGGGCTCGCCAGCGCCGCTGGCCCAGCATGCTCTCATTGGCTTTGTGGCCGTCGTGTTTTCTGGCGATCACGATATTGAACGCGGCCTCCATCAAATTCTGCCCCAGCCCCGCCAAGTGCAGCACCTGCGCCCGCTGGTTGTCAGGCAGCATCGGGGTTTTCGGGAAGGCACCATCAAGGTAAACGGCCAGCAACGTCGATTCGCTGAGCGTGATGCCCTCGTTCGTCACCAACGCCGGTACACGCCCAGCGGGGTTGACCTTCAAGAGCTCGGCATCGTCTGCCCAGGGGTCGCACCACTTGAGCGTCACCTTGCTTATCAAGCCCTTTTCCATGAGCAGGATGCATGCAACGCGCGCATAGGGTGAGGTGGTGTTCAGGTAAAGCTCCATCATGATCTCCTTGACTGGGCCGCATGAAAGGATGAACGCCGCTCGGCACCGCGGCTGAGAAGCACCAGCACCACGCCTGCGATGAGCATGGCACTGCTGATGGTGAACAGCGGCCCATAAGTGCCCAGCGGCGCGTAAAGCGCCGACATGGCGTAGCCCGCCAGAGCCTGAGCAGCGGCGAATGCAGCCGTAGCCTGCCCCCAGTACTTCTTGTGGGCGGCGGGCCCGACGAGTGTTGCCAGACGGCCTGATGTGAGCGCGACGATGCCGGGAATCATTGCCCCCACCAGAAAAGAGGAAGCCGACTGGCTCACGAGTGCCAGCGAGAAGACCGGCAGCGCAACGGCGCCGGCCTTGGCGACGAAGGCCACGATCAACCCGGAATGCCAGCCAACGCGATGCGCCAGCTCCTTGATCATGAACGGCCCACACAACGCGCCGAAGCCGAAGATGCCCCACTGCAGCGCGGCTGCCTCGCTACCCAGAGCATTTTCACGCGCCAGGTAATCCACCCAGAACAGGGTATGAGGCACGAACCCCACGGCATCCAGCGCGTAGGCGCCCATGATCAGCCACACCGCCAGGCCAATACCGGGCGCCGAGTGATCTTCGCGACTTGCGGACCTCGCAGCGGGCGCACTGGATAGGCGCCTCACTCCGGCAATACACAGCATGCCCGCCGCCGCGCAGAGCAGCCCCAGCGCTACCCAAGTGACCGTCAAGCTGAACGCTAGCAACCAGGGCACGATGAACGACGAAAGCAGCGCGCCCAGACCAATGCCGGTGAACACCATGGCCCCCACGTGGGCGCGGCGCTCGGTGGGCGTGGCCGCCAGTGCCAACGACGGCCCAACCACCATCAAGACGGCACCAGCGATACCGGACACCAGCCGCCAGACGAAAAACCACGCAAAGGTGCCCGGCCACGCACACAGCAAAAAGCTCAAGGCGATACACAGGAAGCTTGCGCCGACCACACGGCGTGGCGCAAAGCGTTCGCTCAGCCAGTGCGCCGCCAGTGCGCCCAGGAAGTAACCAAGCAGATTGGCAGCGCCGAGATAAGCACCTTGATTTACGGTGAACCATTCATGCTCGATAATCGCAGGCAGCAGTGGCGTATAAGCAAAGCGCGCAATCCCGATGCCCGCCAGCGTCGCCATGATGCCGGTCAGCAAGATGGGAAGCTCTCCTTCCATGTGTTGGCGTGCCATGAAGTCGTATCCTTTTCCTGTACGTACGTGGCCTTAAGATGCCCACTGACCAAAAGACTAAACGTCAACGCTGGTTCTATAGAAACGATTCTTTCTGATAGTTAATATCTCATTTAGAGATATGACCGATACCGGCGGAACGCCTTGGGGGAATCGACAATGCAGTTGAAGTCATTGAACCTGTTCATGGCCGTGATCGAGACCGGCAGCTTCGTGGCAGCGGCACAGCGGTGCCACACGGTACAGTCCAACGTAACCACCCACATCAAGAAGCTGGAAGACGAGCTCGGAGTGGCGCTTTTTCATCGTATTGGGAGGGTTCGCCCCACCAGCGCCGGAGTGGCGCTGGTCGATTACGCACAGCGCATGCTGAGCGTTCACGATGAAGCGCTCGCGCAGTTTCAGGGCCGCGACAACGCCGCCGGGCGGCTGCGGATAGGCGCGATGGAAACCACCACCGCCCTGCGCCTGCCACCCCTGCTGGCGGCGTATCACGCAGCGCATCCCGAGGTCGATATCCAGCTCAAGACCGGGCCCACCGCCGAGCTGATGGAGCTGATGATGGATGGGCAGGTCGACGGCGTCTTCGTTGCCGGTGGGGTCGAGCATGGCCGTTATCAGGCGCTCAACGCATTCAGCGAGCAGCTGGTACTGGTGGGGGCGACGCCCATGACGACAATGCCCACTTCGCAAACGCTGATGACATCCGCCTTCATGGCGTTTCGCCAAGGCTGTAGCTACCGCCAACGCATCGAGCTACTGCTGGCTTCTCATGGAGTGAATGCGGCCAGGATCTTCGAATTCGGCTCTCTTGATGCGATGCTCGGCTGCGTCGCCGCCGGTATGGGTTACACGGTCCTGCCCCGCGCCACGGTCGAGGCGCATCAACATCGCTTCGGTATTCACACGTTGGCCCTGCCCGCCTCCATCGCCCATATCGACACTTATTTCGTTACCCACGCCCCCACAGGCTGGACGCCGGCCTTGGCACGCTTCGTTGATATGTTGCATGAGGCTGTGACAGCGATGTGATTGTTGCTGGCCGTTTTCAGGGGATGCTGGCAATGCTACCTGTCCCGTTCTTCCAAACTTCTTGGCCTTGGAAGAGGCAATGATGAGCAGGCGAAACACCCAATGCTCTGCCATAGTGAAAGACCCACGCACCGTTCAAGCAGGCAAGAGCATGACTCGTGTAGCAAAGGTGGAGCCGATCAGTGAAGACCGGGGTGACGCCATCATCGTATCGGGCTGGCGGGTGCTGGACGTGACGGACATGGACGCGCCAAAGGAAGTCTCGCGCCACGACCAGGAGCCCGAGGCGATTCAGGCGGCGCGCCGTTTCGAGGCAGAAACCGCTGGTGAGCCTGGCTCCGATGCCGATGACACCCAGGATTACGATGCCTCTCGGGCGGATTCCGGCAAGCCCGAGGTGTGAGCCCGTCCGCCGCCCTAGTACTTCTCCTAGTACTTCTCCTAGTACTTCTAGAGCCGGACAGTTTCGAGTCGCCGCTTTTCCTTCACCGCCTAAGGATGGAAACGCGGCGTTTTTTCATCGGGAGGAATTGTCTGCCGATCACTCATTCGCCCGCCACCACTGGATGACCTTTTCAATTCGCCCCTTCTGCGCCAGGTGTCCGCTGCGCGCGAAATCCGCCCAGAGTTTACGCAGCCGCTGGCCGCATTCGTGAAGCTCGCTTTCCTCTACGCCCTTGACGATATCCGCGTCCCGCCAGCTTTGCGGCTCACCGAGCAGCAGCGGAAGCTCCAGCGTATGGGCGGCACCATAAGGCCCGCGGCCCTGGTTCCAATCGAACCGATAGACGAAGGCACGACCATCCGATTTGGCGTGGCGGCGAGCGAAGTCAGCGGCGTCACGCCGGTAGATCTTGCGCGTGGTGGCGGCCACCAGCGCACCGGTCAATGGCTGGCCCAGCCAAGGCGCTCGGCGCAGGCGCGAAAGCGCTGGCGACAGCACCAGAAACAGTGCGGTTTCCTCGAAAGTGGTGCCGATCAGCACGTCGATAGCCGCCGCCGCACGGCGCCAGGCGGCGGGAGCGTGTTGCTCCCGGGGTAACGGGTAGTGGCCGTACTGGGGTGCAAACGGCATGGCGGATTTCAGACCGAACCCTTGGGCGGCCTCGATCACCCGGGTCTGTATTCGCAGCACCTCGTCGAGCGGGGTGTCTTCTGTCACCTCGGCGGCCACGGCCGCCATTCGGGCATTCATCTTCGCCCGGCCCCGGCGAATGCCGAGCGGCGCGCTCTGGATGATGGCGCGCTGGAAAAGCCCTTCGGCGCCCTCGGCGATCATCAGGTGCGCCGCCGCGTCGCCCCCGGCGGAGTGGCCGAACAGCGTCACGTTGCCGGGATCGCCGCCGAAGGCGGCGATGTTGGTATGAATCCAGCGCAGCGCCGAGATCAAGTCGAGCAGCCCGAGATTCGCCGGGCGCCCCTCCCCACCGAGAAAGCCCAGCAGCCCCAGCCGGTAGTTCACGCCCACCACGATGACATCGCCTTCGAGCGCCAGCGGGCGGGTATCGAACACGGGCAGATCCGCCGTGCCGAACACGTAGGAGCCGCCGTGAATCCACACCATCACCGGGCGCGGCGTATCCGCCGGATGCTCCGGCAGGGTGATCGACAGATGCAGCGCCTCTTCGCAGACGTGAAACTCCTCCACCGCCACGCCCAGGGCGGCGTTGAGCTCGGGCTCGATATTCTGCGGCGCCGCCGGCGACCAGGTGGTGGCGTGAACGGGAACCCGTGAAGGCGGTGTATCCACCGGCGGGCAGAAGCGCCGGGCGGTGGCGTAGCACAGGCCAGTGGCGCGAAGGGCGCCGCGATCATGCCAGCCGATGATCTCGCCGGCGGGGGCGCTGAAACGCGGAGCGTCAGAGCCAGCCGGGGGCAGCGCTGCCTGAGATGAACCGCGCGGTGGCAAGGAGGTCGTCACGGCACCACCCACTGCCCGGCCCAATCATCGCCGCGCTCGAACAGCGCGCGACGGTGATGCTCGCCCAGGTGCAGCGCCTCGAGGCTCTCGATACGAAACGCCAACACCGCGAAGGCCTCCCGAGAGGCGGTCGTCGTATAAGCCAGGGCGTCGGGGATGGATGTGCCGGAGGTCGGCTGGTGCCCGTAGGCGGCGCGGCCGTGGTCGGGCAACGGCTGCCAGCGTGCCTGGACGTCGTCACCGGTCGTCACGGTGGCGGTGGCGGCGATGCGAAGCTGCAGGCGCTGCGCAGCGTCCCAGACGTGCAGCGATGCCCGGGGGTGGGCACGCAGCTCCCTCACCTTGCCAGCGTGAACGTCGGAGTAGACGGCGAGCTGGCCGCGGGCTCGGTTGGCCTCACGCAGCACCACGGTGCGTGCCTGGGGGCGGCCGGCATCGCTTATCGTGGCCAGGGTCGGGTAGCGCGCCGCGGCGTCGCGCGTGTGAGCGCCGTCGGCCAGGCACTGCCAAGCCCGGTCGAGCAGAAGCGTCAGTTGCTGTGCCCAAGGCGGGTCGTTGGTTGCCATCGTGTCCCTTGCAAGCCGTTGAAATGAGAATTCAGGCGGAGGGGTTCGCGCTCAATACGAACGAGTGCAGCGCGATATCGGTGCGAAACTCCCAGCCCAGGTTCGTCCAGAAGCGTTTGCCGGCGTCGTTGTCCACCAACAGCATCAGGTGCGCCTTGTCGATGCTTTCCGCGCGCAGGGCGTCCAGGCAACGGTTGACCAGCGCGGTGCCGATGCCCTGTTTTCGATAGGGCTCGGCCACCGCCAGGTGCTGGAGGAAGCCCCGGTGGCCGTCGTGACCCGCCATGATCGTCCCGATGATGTCACTGCCTTTTTCGGCAACGATACTCAAGCCCGGGTTGCGCGCAAGGTAGCGCATGATGCCCTCGAACGAGTCCGCATCGCGCAAGCGCACGCCCGGCGTTCGTTGCCAGAGCGATACAGCGGCGGCGTAGTCGTTGATCGTCATGGGGCGGTAGTGCATCAGAACGTCCTGTCAGAAATCGAGCCCAAGGCGCAGCGCCTGCAGCCCGTCGAGGCGGATCGCTACCTCGTCGGAGAAGAGTGGATGCCCTTCTACCCCCAGATCCAGCGCCGCCTGGGCGCCACGGTAGGTCACGTTCAGCGTGATCTCGGTCGAGGAGCTCACCGGCGCCCAGAGCCCGTAATCGACGCTTTCGACGTTCACGGCGGAGAGCCCGCGCTCGTCGAGCGCCCGCTGTGCTTCCTGCTCCACGGCATGGCCGTAATAGACGTAGACGCCGGCATAGCCCAGCGCCAGTACCAGAATCAGTGACAAAAGCTTACCCATGCAAAGCCTCTTCGTGTTGGCGTTCATTGCGCGGCGTCGATAATGCCTAGCCTGGCCTTCGCGCACAAGCGACACGCATCGAGCAATTATGTACAAGCCTGCCCCGGGGCGCTGGCGTAGACTTTCGATGTGACGAACCAGGAGTGCGGTATGCGTAACGCCACCCGATTTCAATTCATTCAAAGTCAGCACGTTCCCGGGCTGACCGTGCTGAACGCGGCGATCGACGACTTCTGCTACGACCGTCACGCTCATGAGGAGTACGCCTTTGGCGTGACGCTGGCCGGGCGGCAGGATTTCTTCAGCGGGGGGCAGTATCACAAGAGCCCGCCGGGGCACGTGATTCGCTTCAATCCAGAAGAGGTACACGACGGTCAGCCCGGTGGCGAGCACACCCTGGGTTATTCGATGCTGTACGTGCCCACCGCTCAGGTGGATCCGCTGCTGGCCGAGGCCCTAGGTCGGGAAAACACCTCGGGTTTTCGTCCCCCGGGCACCCTGATTCAAGACACCGAGCTTCGCGGCGCCATTCTGGAGCTTGCGCGGCTGGTGAGCCTGGAGACCGGCAGCTGCATCGACCAGGAGAACGCGCTCTATCGGGTGGTGGCACGTACTGCCCAGCTCGGCGGCCGCTACCAGGACGAGCCGGGGATCCGGCGCCCGGATACCCTCTTGCAGCGGGCGAAAGCCTACATTCACGCTCACCTGGAGCAGGATATCTCCCTGGACGAGATCAGCCAGGCCGCGCATCTCTCCAAGTACCACTTCGTGCGCCTGTTTCGCCGCCACTATGGCATCACTCCCCATCAATACGTGATCAACTGCCGCATCAACGCCGCCCGCCGAGCACTGAGCCAGGGGGCGACCGCCAGTGAGGTGGCGCTACGCTTCGGCTTCGCCGACACGAGCCATTTCAACCGCCGCTTCAAGCGCATCTACGCCGTGACGCCGAGCCAGTACCGGCGCGACATTGCCCGCTGAACCTTTCGCGCCCAGTACGCTAACCCACCGACTGCCACGAGACTTCATCATGCTGGGAATCATCCTGTTCGGGGTGGGCATCATGTACACGCCCGGCCCCGTGAACCTGCTCGGCCTGAACGTGGGCATCAACGGCCAAGGCCGCCGCGCCATAGGGTTCTGCCTGGGTGTGGGCTGCGCCATGCTGATCTACCTGCTGGTGCTGGGCTTTGCCGGTGCGGCGTGGATCGGCGGGCAAGCACTGGTCATACTGAGTGCGGTGGGCTGTGGCTATATTCTTTATCTCGCCTGGAAGATCGCCCGCGCCAGCGCACGACTCGACACCGCGAACGCGCCCGTGCGCGTGCTCGGCTTTCGTGACGGCGTGGCGATGCAGCTTCTGAACCCCAAGACACCGGTGGCAGTGCTGCCCATTGTCACACTGCAATTTCCAGCGGCGGGTATCGAGGGCGCAAGCCTGGTGGTCTGGTCTGCGGGGCTCGCGCTACTCGCCGCCGGCGCCCCGGGCAGCTATGTGCTGATGGGCAGCCTGATCGGCCAGCGCATTCATCGACCGCGACTGATCAAGGCATTCAACCAGATCATGGCCCTGCTGCTGGCCGCGGTCGCGCTGTCGATCGGTTTCGAGCACGTATGGGTGCCGCTTGCCGAAGTGATGAACTAATCGAGCAAACGGGTCGCCGGATCGAGGTGATGCTCGACCGGCGCCCCGCTAGAGGCGTGCGCCCGGCTAGTCGCGGTGACGCAGCACGAACACGTGGTGCAAGTTGGTGCGCCGCTGGAAGTCCGGGTCAAAGGTCTTGTCGGTGATCTCCTCGACCGCGAAGCGCGCGCGCAGCGATTCGTCCAGCGTGAAGCGACGCTGGTTGTTGGAGAACACCAAGGTGCCGCCGGGGGCGAGCCGCGCCATGGCGAGTTCTATCAGCCTGGGGTGGTCGCGCTGCACATCCAGGGTGTCGCGCATCTTCTTGGAGTTGGAGAAGGTGGGCGGATCCATGAAGATCAGGTCGAACTCGGTGTCGGCGCCTTCCAGCCAGCGAAAGCAGTCCTCGCGTACGAGCCTGTGGCGGCGCATGTCCAGCGCGTTCAGGGCGAAGTTGTCCTTGGCCCACTCGAGGTAAGTGTTGGACATGTCGACGCTGACGCTGTCGCTCGCCCCGCCCAGGGCCGCCTGCACCGTGGCGGTCGCGGTGTAGCAGAATAGATTCAGAAAGCGCTTGCCGCTGGCCATTTCACCCAGCATGCGCCGCACCGGGCGGTGATCGAGAAACAGCCCCGTATCCAGGTAGTCGCGCAGGTTCACCCATAGCCGTGCGCTGCTCTCACGCACCTCGAAGCGTTCGTTGCTGGCATCGCGCTTCTGGTACTGGGCATGGCCGGCCTGGCGCTCGCGGCGCTTGACGTAGATATCGCCAGCGCGCACGCCGAGCGTCTCTGGCAGTACTTCCAGCGCATCGAACAGGCGTTTCTGGGCCTGGGCGGCGTTGACCGATTTAGGCGCGGCGTACTCCTGCACGTGCACCTTGTCGCCGTAGCGGTCGATGGCAAGGGCAAACTCCGGCATGTCGGCATCATACAGCCGATAGCAGCCCTCCCCGCTCTGCTTGAGCCACTTTTTCAGCCGTTTCTGGTTCTTGACCAGCCGGTTGGCGAACATCCGGGCGTTCTCGGAGACCACTCGCGCGCCGCTCTCCTGCTCCTGGCCGCGCTCCTCTTGCTTCACGCGCTCCTCGCCCGCCGGCCCTTGCGCAGCGATCTCCATCAGCAGCAGCTTGGCGTCCAGGGCGCCGTTTTTCAGCGCGTACTGCTTGTGGGCACGAAGCCCCAGACGGTGGCCGAGGTCCGGGTTGCCGGTGAACAGCGCCAGCGTCCATCCTGGAAACAGCGTCTTGGCCTTCTCGCCCAGAGTGGCGTAGAGGCCGACGAGCTCGGGCAGCTCACCCAGGCGCTCGCCGTAGGGCGGGTTGGTGATCAAGAGGCCGCGCTCGGCCAACCCTTCCGGGCGGCTCAGCTGGCTGAGGCTCTGACCGGTGAAGGTGATCAGCGCCGGCACGCCGGCGCGCATGGCGTTGGCCTTGGCCGCCGAGAGCGCCGCCGGGCTCTGATCGAACCCGTAAAGCACGTTTTTGCAGCGCTTGCGCCCGATGGAGGCGCGCGCCTGGGCCTCGCGCACGAGCTCGAGCCACGTGGTGCGCGCGTGCCCCGCCCAGCCTTCGAAGCCGAAGCGCTCGCGGTGCAGGTTCGGCGCCTGGTCGGCGGCGATCAGCGCGGCTTCGATCAGCAGCGTGCCGGAGCCGCACAGCGGGTCGATCAGCGTTTCGCCGGCCTTGGCCCGCTCTGGCCAGCCGGCGCGGATCAAGAGTGCGGCGGCCAGGTTCTCCTTGAGCGGGGCGTGGCCCACCTCGCGGCGATAGCCGCGCCGGTGCAGGCTGTCACCGGAAAGATCGACGCCCAGCGTCAAATTCGCTCGGTGCAGGTGAGCGTAGAGGCGCAGATCCGGCGCCTTGGTATCGACGTTGGGGCGCTCGACCCCGGCGAGGGCCAGCGCGTCGACCACCGCGTCCTTGACCGTCTGCGCGCCGAAGCGGGTGTGGCGAATCTCGTCGCTGCGTCCGTGGAAATCCACCGCCAGCGTCTTATTCGCGCTAACGTGGGCGGGCCAGTCGACCTTCATCGCGGCGGCGTACAGCTCCTTGGCACTCGACACCAGCGTCTCGCGCGCGATGATCAAAATGACGCGGTTTGCCAGGCGCGACCACAGACACGCCCGGTAAGCGCAGGCCAGGTCGCCCTTGAAGTAGACGCCGGCCACCGTGGCCTTGCAATCGGTGGCGCCCAGGCTCGCAAGCTCCTCCATCAGAAGACTTTCGATGCCCTTCGGGCAGGTCGCTTGAAACGCCAGCGAAGCGGATTGGCTTGACTCGGTCATAGATGTAGCCGCGCGTGGCAGCGCGAGATTCCTATAGATGGCAAATGTGTTTACGTTCGATGACAATTAGGGGGTCGACAACCGACCCCATGATGGGCTATCAATAAGAGAGTAGCTACTGTTGGCGCATGCGTCTCATGTCAGGGTTGGTCTTTTGGCCGGCAGGCTCGACCTGCAACGACCGATCGACCCATGGCTTGTCGGGTTTGCCCTGGGCCGTTTCGCACGTGAGTGCCAGGCGGTGGTTCAAGGCAGTACCCGCTCTTGAAGTAAGCTCCGAAATGGCAGCCGGTCCCTATACTTTTCCCGGCCAGCCGTTTCATACCAAAGGCTTTACATAAGAGAGGTCAGCCAATGAAACGACAAAAGCGTGATCGCTTCCAGCGTGCCTACGTTCACGGCTACAAAGCGGGTGTCACGGGTCGCTCCCGGGACGATTGCCCCAGTCAAGACATCAATTTACGCGAATACTGGATGAGCGGTTGGCGTGAAGGTCGCGGCGACCAGTGGGACGGCATGACGGGCGTCTCTGGTATCCACAAGAACCCGATGGTCATGACCTGACCCTCGCCCTTCAAAGCTTGAAACCGACTGAGCCCGCCTGAACCAGCGCGGGCTTTTTCGTGGCTCTGTTTCACACCCTTGCTCCTCACCTCTGTTCTACGTCCTTATTCCACACTCTTATTTCACGCTCTTATTTCACACCATTGTTTCATGTTTTTATTGCATGCCCCTATCCTTGCGCCAGCGCTTTCGCGCAGCGCCCTACCAGCGCCGGGCCTTCGTAGATAAGTCCCGAGTAGAGCTGGATCACATCCGCCCCGGCCTCGAGCTTGGCCTTTGCCTTAGCGGGGCTATCGATGCCGCCCACGCCGATGATCGGCAGGGTGGGAAGCGCTTCGCGCAGCGCCCGAATCACCTCGTTGGAGGGTTCGAACACCGGGCGTCCTGAAAGCCCGCCGACCTCGTCGGCGTGCGCGTGCCCCGTCACCGCGTCCCGCGCCACCGTCGTGTTGGTGGCGATCACCCCATCGAAGCCGTTCTTGGTGATGTTCTGTGCCACCAGCGTGATCTCCTCCCGGGTCATGTCCGGAGCGATCTTGATCAAAAGCGGTACGCGGCGGCCGGACTCGGCGTCGAGCAGGTTGGCACGTTCGCGAATCGGCCCGAGCAGCGCGTCGAGCTGCTCGCCAAACTGCAGCGTTCGAAGCCCCGGCGTATTGGGCGAGGAGACGTTGACGGCCACGTAGTCGGCCACACCGTGTACCGCGTCGAGGCACACGAGGTAGTCATCGAGTGCCTTCTCCACCGGGGTGGTCAGGTTCTTTCCGATGTTGACCCCCACGATGCCAGCGTAGTGGCGGGCGCGCACGCGCGCCACCAGGTGCGCCACGCCCTGATTGTTGAAGCCGAAGCGGTTGATGATCGCGCCGTGTTTCAGAAGCCTGAAAAGGCGCGGCTTGTCGTTGCCAGGCTGAGCCTTGGGCGTGACCGTGCCGACCTCGACGAAGCCGAAGCCGAGCGCGCCGAGGGCGTCCAGGTGATCGGCACTTTTGTCGAGCCCGGCGGCCAGGCCCACCTTGTTGGGAAAACGCAGCCCCATCAGCGTGACCGGGTCGCTCACCGCCGGACCAAATAGCCTTTCCACCCCGCCCGCGCGGTGCAGGCTGTCCAGCGCGCGAAGCGTCAGGCCGTGAGAGGTTTCCGGGTCCAGGCGAAACAGCAGCGAACGGGCGAACTGATACATCGAGAAGCTCCAGCGGGCGGCGGTTGGGGTGGGCGCCGAGTATACCGCAACGCGGCGCCTCCCGCAGGCTGGCCGGGGCCAAGTGACCGGCAAAAAAAATCGCGCCCCGCAGGGCGCGATCATGACGGCGAGAACGCCTAGCTTTCGCTGCCGCTCTCGGCGAGGTCGACGAGCTCGCGCACCGCCACGGCGAACAGCGCGAAGCCGCCTTCGCTGCCGCCGCGCACCTCGTCGATCAGGCGGCGCCAGCGACGGTGCAGGTCGGCGTGCTGCTCGAGCCACTGCTCGACCAGCTCCTGGGTATCGCGGCTGCCGGCGTCGAGCTTCAAGACGCTCACGGTCAGCGCCAGCTGCTGACGGTCGATGTCGTCGCGGAAGGTTTCGCGCGCCTGGGCCTGCCAGGCATCGCGCACCTCGAGCTGGGTGACCTGATGGGTCATCCAGGGAAGCTCCAGGCGATTGCCGATCTCATAGAACACTTCCGCCACACGCTGAGGCTTCTCGTTGGTGGCACGCGCAGCATGGATAATGCCAAGCCCGGCGTAGAGGCTGCTGGAAGCCGCTACGGTCGAGGCCAGCGCCTCGGGCACGCCCTCCTCGATCAAGTCATCGCGACGCCGCCGCCACGCCGCGAGCTCCTCACCGCTCAGCAAATCGCCAATGCCCTCCTGGAGCTGCGCCAGGCGCGGGGCGAAGTACTCGATGGTGTCCTGGGTGGAGAGCCCCAAGTGCAGGCGCACGAACCAACGCGTGGCGCGACGCACCATGCGCATCAGGTCGAGCATCATGGCGTACTGCACGCGATTGGGTACCTGATTGTCCAGCGCCTCGATCTGGCCCCACAGCTCCTTGAGGTTGAACGCATCGCGGGCGACCACGTAGGCCCGGGCGATGTCCGCCCGGCCCGCGCCGGTCGAGTCCATCAGCCGGCGCACGAAGACAATACCCATGCGATCCACCAGGTCGTTGGCCACTTGGGTGGCGACGATCTCGCGCTTCAGGCGGTGCTCGTACATCTCGGTCGGGTAGCGCTCGACCAGCACCGAGGGGAAGAGGTTCTCCAGGTGACGATGGATGTAGGGGTCGTCCGGCACGTCGGACTTGATCAGGTCGCCCTTCAGCGTGCTCTTGGCGTAGGAGATCAGCACCGAGAGCTCCGGCAGGCGCATGCCTTCGCTATTGCCGGCGCGCTCCTTGAGGCTCTCGTCGGAGGGCAGGAACTCGAGTTCGCGGTCGATCTGGCCGGCGTTCTCCAGCTCGCTGATGAAGCGCCGGTAGGGCCCCGCCCCCTGACGCGACAGCATCTCCGAGAGATCGATCGCCTGGGTCTGACGGTAGTTGTCGCGAATCACCAGATCCGCCACTTCGTCGGTCATGTCCGCCAGCAGCTCGTTGCGCTGCTTTTCGGTCATGTCGCCGCGCGTGACCACCTCGTCGATCAGGATCTTGATGTTGACCTCATGATCGGAGCAGTTGACCCCGCCGGCGTTGTCGATGAAGTCGGTGTAGACACGTACGCCCTTGGCGGCGGCTTCCATGCGCCCACGCTGGGTCAGGCCGAGGTTGCCGCCCTCGCCCACCACGCGGCAGTTGAGCTCGCGCCCGTTGATGCGCAGGCTGTCGTTGGCCTTGTCGCCCACATCGCTGTCAGTCTCGTCGGAGCCCTTGACGTAAGTGCCGATGCCGCCGTTCCAGATCAGGTCGACCTTGGCCTTGAGCATGGCGTTGATCAGCTCGCTGGGCGAGAGCCTATCGGCCTTGATGCCGAACACCTCGGCCATCTCCTCGGAGATCGTGATCGACTTTGCGCTGCGGCTGAACACACCGCCGCCCTTGGAGATCAGCTCCTGGCTGTAGTCTTCCCAGCTCGAGCGCGGCATCTCGAACAGACGCTTGCGCTCGGCGAAAGAGGCCTCGGGGTCCGGGTGCGGATCGACGAAGACGTGCAGGTGGTTGAAGGCGCCGACCAGCTTGATCTTGTCCGAGAGCAGCATGCCGTTGCCGAACACGTCGCCAGCCATGTCGCCGATGCCGACCACGGTGAACGGGTCCTGCTGGGTGTCCAGGTCCAGGTTCTTGAAGTGGCGCTTGACGGACTCCCAGGCCCCGCGAGCGGTGATCGCCATCTTCTTGTGGTCGTAGCCGTTGGCCCCGCCGGAGGCGAAGGCGTCGCCCAGCCAGTGGCCGTACTCCAGCGAGATCTCGTTGGCGATATCGGAGAACGACGCCGTGCCCTTGTCCGCCGCGACCACCAGATAGGTGTCGTCATCGTCGTGGCGCACCACGTTCTTGGGCGGCACGACCTCGCCGCCCACCAGGTTGTCGGTGACGTCGAGCAGCGCGCGGATGAAGGTCTGGTAGCAAGCGATGCCCTCTTTCTGCTGGGTCTCGCGGTCGGCGTTCTCCGGCATGCGCTTGCACACGAACCCGCCCTTGGCGCCCACCGGCACGATCACCGCGTTCTTGACCTGCTGCGCCTTGACCAGCCCCAGGATCTCGGTGCGGTAGTCCTCCTGACGGTCGGACCAGCGCAGCCCGCCGCGGGCCACCTTGCCGCCGCGCAGGTGCACGCCTTCCACGCGTGGCGAACACATGAAGATCTCGAAGGCCGGGCGCGGCTTGGGAATGCCGGTCACCTTGGAAGGTTCGAGCTTGTAGGCGATGTAGTCCTTGAAGCCGCCTTCCGGGGTACGCTGGTAGTAGTTGGTGCGCAGCGTCGCCTTGATCAGCTCCATCATGCGCCGCAAGAGCTGGTCATCGGTCAGGCTCGCCACGCTCTCGAGCTGCTCCTGCAGGCGCTGTTCGCAGTCGCGAGTATCGTGGTTTTCCAGGCTCGGGTCGAAGCGCGTGGTGAAAAGCTCCACTAGGGCGTGGGTGATCTTCGGGTAATTGGCGAGGGTAGCGGCGATGTAGTCCTGGGACATGCCGAAGCGAATCTGCTTCAGGTAGCGTGCGTAGCCGCGCAGCATCGCCACTTCGCGCCAGTCGAGCCCGGCGCCCAGCACCAGCCGGTTGAAGGTGTCGTTGTCCGCTTCCCCCGCCCAGATGCGCTTGAATGCCTCGCTGAAGGTATCGCGCATCTGGCTCATATCGACGCCGGCCCGGCCATGCTCGAGTTCGAAGTCGTGGATCCAGTAGCGCTCATCGGGGCCGCTGATATCGTAGGGACGCTCGCCGAGCACGCGCAGGCCCAAGTTCTCCATCATCGGCAGCACGTCGGACAGGGGGATCTGGGCGTTGCGGTGGTAAAGCTTGAGGTTCATGCCCCCGTTCTGCTCTTCGATCGGCCGGTAGAGCGACAGCGACAGCTCCTGCTCGCCCTGCAACGCCAGCAGGTGCTGGATGTCGAACACCGCCGTACGGGCGTTGAAGTCCTCGCGGTAGCTTGCCGAGAAGGCGTGCTGGAACTGCTCCATCAACGCGTTGGCGCGCTCCTCGCCGAAGCCTTCGTGCATGGCCTCCTGAAGCTCGTCGCGCCAGCTGCGCGAGAGCCGCGCAACCTTCTTCTCCAGATGCTTCAGGTCATAGTCGCTCGGGGCGTCGCCCTTGAAGCGCAGGATCAGCTGGATGCGCGCCAGCACCGACTCCGAGAGATAGGTGTTGAAGTCACCGAAGCGCGCGTCGAGCTCGTCGCAGAGCATTGCCTGGATGCGCTGGCGAAGGTCCGTCGAGAACACGTCCCGCGGCACGAACACCAGGCAAGAGTAGAACTTGCCGCTGACGTCGGTGCGAATGAACAGGCGCACCTGGCGACGCTCGCGAATGTTGAGGATGCCCAGCGCCGTCTCGGCCAGCGGCTCAGTGCCGATCTGGAACAGGTCGTCGCGCGGGAACACCTCGAGCACCTGCAGAAGCTGCTTGCCGTTGTGGCCCTGCGGGTTGAAGCCGGCGATGTCCATCACCGCCTTCAGCTTGCGGCGCAGAAGCGGAATGTTGCGCGGCGATTCGTTGTAGACCGTCGAGGTAAACAAACCGAAGAAGCGCCGCTCGCCGATCACGTTGCCATCGTCGTCGTAGCGGTCAACGGTGATGTAGTCCGGGTAGGTGGGCCGGTGAACGCGGCTGTGGTGCGCGCTCTTGGCAAACGACAAAAGCTGCGGCACCAGCACCAGGCCGTTCTCGTCCTGGCCCTCCTCTGCGCGGATGCGCTCGCGATAGCGCGACTGGTTCAAGCGGAACACGCCGAGCACGCTCTGCGGGTCGCGCTTGAGCTCGCCCTCCTCCAGGCGGTACTCGTCGTAGCCGAGGAAAGTGAAGTTGTCCTTAAGAAGCCATTCGAGAAAGGCGATCGCCTCCTCGTGGTCGTCCGGGTCGATCTGCGGCGGGCAGTTCTTCTCGAGCTCCTGGATGGCGGCGGTGATCTGGGCGCACATGGGCTCAAAGTCGTGCACGGCGGTGCGTACGTCGCGCAGCACGTTGTTGAGCTTCTCCTCCATGCTAGCGAGTGACTCGCGGTCGGTGTGGCGGTCGACCTCGATCACGATCAGCGACTCGCGCGCCTCCGGGGCGTTTTCGGCGCGCGGCGAGGTCAGCGTCTCGAGCTGGTCGCGGGCGTCCCGGGCGACGGCAAACACCGCGTTCTGGATCGCGTGAACGGTCAAGCCGCGCCGGTTGAGCTCGATGCGCACCGAGTCGACCAGAAACGGCATGTCTTCGTGGAGCACCGCCACGAAGGTGTGGTTGGACTGCCAGCCGTGCTCCTCGAAGTCCGGGTTGAAGATGCGTACCTTGGGGCTGTCCGGATCGTGATGCTGCAGGAACTGCCAGATCGAGAGCGTGGCGCCGTAGAGATCGTCGAGCCGGCGATCGACCAGGTCCTCGACCGGTACGGTGGCGTAAAAGTGGCGGGCGAAGGCTTCGACACGCGCCGCCCGCTCGGTGCCGAGCCTCGACTCCAGGCGCTCCTGCAGCTGTTTCAAAAGATCCTGCCGACTCTCTTCACTCGCAACGTAGTGCATCCATCACCTCGATTGCCCAAGCCCCATCAGAGGCCAAAAAAAACGAACGATCATGGGCCCTTAGGCCATCATGGCGTAGCTTACGCGATTGCCCAGCGCCGCTCTATTCACCTGCCAGCTTTCTCATGGAGTATGCCGCTTCGGCATTAACGCTCGCGCCGCGTCAAGAGCACCCCGCACTCACAGTGGTGGGTAAAGGGAAATTGGTCAAACAAGGCGAAGCGCTCAATGTCGTGGGTCTGCGAAAGCTGGGTCAGGTTGTCGGCAAGCGTTGCCGGGTTGCATGAAATATAGACGATCTGCTCGTATTCGCTGACCTGCCGGCAGCTTTCCTCGTCGAGCCCGGCGCGCGGCGGGTCCACCAGCACCGTCGAGAAGTCGTAGCTCGAAAGGTCCATCTCGGCCACGCGCCGCCCGCTCTTCTCGCCCTTGAGCGCCAGTGAAAACTCCTCTGCCGACATGCGCATCACGCTGACGTTGCCCACCTCGTTGGCGGTGATATTGACGTTGGCACTGGCCACCGACGTGCGCGAGATCTCGGTGGCGAGCACGCGGCGAAAGTTCTCGGCCAGCGCCAGGGTGAAGTTGCCGTTGCCGCAGTAGAGCTCGACCAGATCCCGCGCCTGGCTCCCTTGGGTCACGTTGCGTGCCCAGCCCAGCATCTCCTGGCAGATGTGGGCATTGGGCTGGGTGAAGCTGTTTTCCACCTGCTGGTAGTCGAGGGTGCGGCCATCGACAGTGAGTCGTTCCCAGACGTGATCTCGGGTCAGCACCAGGCGCTGCTTGCGCGAGCGGCCGATGATCATGATGCCGAGCTCGGTCTCGAGCGCACGGGCCTGCGCTTCCCAGTCCGCGTCCAGCGGGCGGTGGTAGATCAACGTGACCAGCGCCTCGCCGGAGAGCGTGGTCAGGAACTCCACCTGGAAAAGGCGCCGCCTCAGCGTGTCGCTTGCCAGCAGCGCCTCGCGAAGCTTGGGCATCAGGTCGTTGATGCGCTCGCTCGCCACCGGGTACTGGTCCAGGCGCACGACTTTCTTGTCCTTGGGGTCGTCTGGGTTGACCTCGAACATGGCGTAGAACAGGTCGTCGCCTTCGTGCCAGAGGCGAAACTCGCAGCGCTGACGGTAGTGGCTCGGCGGCGAGGAAAAGACTTCCAGCGCCGGCGGCGCGAAGGAGGCGAACAGCCCCTCGACGTAGGCACGTTTCTCGGCGAGCTGTTCAGCGTAGCGTTGGGGGTCGACAGCGGGAATGGCCAAAGCGGCTCCTTGTGAATGGACGAGTCGAAGGAATGGAACGGACCGAGCCCTGGGCTCAAGGCAGCGCCAGACGGCGCGGATGCGTGAAGCCGAACTCGGCGAAGCCAGCGACGAGATGGTCGGCCGCGGCGGTCGTGAAGCAGCGCCCGTCCCGGCGCCCGGTACAGTGAGCAGCCACGTCGGCCACCCGGCGGGCGATGGCATCGCCGGAATCGACCCAGCCAAGCGGCACCGGTGCCAAGGCTTCGAGCACCGGCTTGAGCAACGGGAAATGCGTGCAACCCAGTACGACGGTATCCAGCGCCGGGGACGTGGCGGTAGCTTGCCACAGCGGCGCCAGCGCGCGGCTGACCCGGTCGCGGTCGATGTCACCGCCAGCAAGCCAGGTCTCGGCCTGGACCACCAGCGGGTCGGCAGCGATCCGGCTCACACGGCAGTCGCTGGCGAAGCGCTCGATCAGGTTCTGGGTGTAGGGCCGGTTGACCGTGGCAGTGGTGGCCAGCAGCCCGATATGCCGAGTGCGACTGGCAAGCGCCGCCGGTTTGATGGCGGGCACGGTGCCGATCACCGGGATGGGAAGCGTCGCACGAAGCCGATCCAGCGCCAGGGTGCTGGCGGTGTTGCAGGCGACCACCAGCGCGCCCGCGCCGCACGCGGCCACCGCGGCGCGGCATACGGCCAGGATGCGCTCGGACAAAGTGACGTCGTCACGCACCCCGTAGGGCAGCCAGGCGTTGTCACAGGCGTAGCACTGGGCGATGTCCGGATGGCGCAGCGCCAGCGAGCGGGCCACCGAAAGCCCGCCCACGCCGGAATCGAAAATGAGGACCGGGGCGCTCATCGCGCCCCGTCCCGCTCATAGGAGGAGTCAGCCACAGCGCCCTCGCGCGTTCGTTTCGAAGGCGCCAGTTTAACATGCTCGGCCGGGCGCGGGACTAGACCTCGGGGACGTCGGCGTCGCGAAGCTCCGCGTAGAGTTCCGGATAGGCAAGCTGCAGCCGCTCAAGCTCCTGTTCGGCCTTCTCGGGCAGGGCCTGGCGAAGTTCTTCCATGTCCTCGGCGGAGAAGTGCTTATCGATCAAGGGAAAGAGCCCTTCGCGCTCATGGCGCAAATAGGTGCGATGCGCTTCGAGATAGGCACTCAGGTCCTCGGCGAAGCGGTCCATCGGCAGCACGTTGTCCATCAAGATCGTGTCGATGTCATCAGAAAGCCTGGCAAGCGTCGGCTTGAGCGCGCGGTAGTCCTCGGCCATCTTCTCCATGAGCGGCAGTTCCTCCTGGGCGCGAGTCTCGAGGCGCTCGACGCAGATGCGCTCGAGAGGGGTAGCGAAATCGTCCATGTAGGAGAGAATGTAGTCGACCACTTCGCGCATCAGCTTGAAGTTGGGCCGTTCACCCTGGGCCAACGTCTTCTGCTTGAGCTGTAGAACATGGAGCATTCGCGCCATGTTGGCATGGTCCAGACGCAGTTGAGTTAACATGATTCCATCTCCTTAAAGAGGGTCGAGCCGCTCGCCTCGAGTCCCTGTCAAAGCGTTAGACGCGCGCGCGGGCAAGACAGTTTCTACTACAATTTCTACTACAATCGATGCTTTACCATGCGCTCGCGCCGGCGCGTTCGCAAGCCCGTCTCGCGCAATGGGCCACCCCTAAGATTATGTTTTAAGGTAGTCGTGCGCAACGCGCTTTGCGAGACTCGCCGGCGCCAAACGCCGCCAGACGATGGAAGTGTGATCATGGATCTTTTCGAAAGCGCCCCGGGCTTTGCAGAAGGCGCACCGCTTGCCTACCGCATGCGCCCGCGCGATTTGGACGACTACGTAGGCCAGCAAGCGCTGGTAGGGCCAGGCAAGCCGCTGCGCCAGATGGCCGCCGCGCATACCGTGCGCTCGATGATTCTGTGGGGCCCGCCGGGAGTAGGCAAGACCACTCTTGCTGAGCTGCTCGCCCGCGCCTCGAACGCACGCTTCGAACAGCTCAGCGCCGTGATGGCCGGGGTGAAGGAGATTCGCGCGGTGGTCGAGCGCGCCCAGGCGTCGAGGGCCACTACCCTGCTGTTTCTCGACGAGATCCACCGCCTCAACAAGAGCCAGCAGGATGCGCTTCTGCCCCATGTGGAGTCCGGGCTTCTAACGCTGATCGGCGCGACCACCGAGAACCCCTCCTTCGAGGTGAATTCGGCGCTTCTGTCACGCACGCGGGTCTACGTACTCAAGTCGCTCACCGAAGAGGAGTTGATCCAGGTAATGCGCCAGGCGCTCGACGACGTCGAGCGCGGCCTGGGCAGTCGCGCCATCACGGTGGAAGAGGGCGTGCTCGAGGCGCTGGCCCGCGCCGCTGCCGGCGACGCGCGCCGAGCGCTCGGGCTTCTGGAAACCGCCTGCGACTTTACTCGGCAGGAAAACGGCGGCGAGGTGCTCGCCAAGCATGCGCTGGCGGACGTCATCGGCCATCAATCCAGTGCCTTCGACAAGCAGGGAGACGCCTATTTCGATCTTCTCTCGGCGATCCACAAGTCAGTGCGCTCCTCGCGCCCGGACGCGGCGCTTCTCTACATGGCGCGCTTCATCCAGGGTGGGGGGGACCCGCTCGACGTGGTCCGCAGGCTCAGCGCCATCGCCTCGGAAGACGTCGGCAACGCCGACCCACGGGCACTGCCGCTGGTGATCGCCGCCTGGGACGCCTACCTGCGCCTGGGCGACTACGAGGGCCAGCGGGCGATTGCCCACGCCGCCATCCATCTGGCGGTCGCGCCCAAGAGCAACCGCATCGACCAGGCCTGGAAGGCCGCCCAGCAGTTCGCGGCGAGCCAGCCGCGGCTCGAAGTGCCTACCTACCTGCGCAACGCCCCGACCAAGCTGATGGAAGAGCTCGGCCACGGCGAAGGGTACCGCTACGCCCACAACGAGAAGGACGGCTACCCGGCGGGCAGCGCCCACGACTGCTGGCCCGAAGAGCTGCCCCGCGCGCGCTTTTATGAACCCAGCCCGTTCGGGCAGGAGAAGCGCTTTGGCGAGATCATGGCCTGGCGCGAGGCGAAGGATGCAGACGCGGATCGGGCGCCCTGAGGCGCCCGATCATGGTAAAGCGATGTGACGTATTGCGGGATCAGAAGCTTTCGCGGATCACGTCGGTGCCTTCGGGAATCTCGAAATCGAACAGGCCACGGTCGATGCGCCCGTTCTGGGTGACTCCGTTGAAGGTGATGGCGGTACGCTGGCCGGTACTGTCAGTCATCAAAAGCTCGGTCAGGGTCTCGCCCTCGAACACCATGGAGAGCTCCTCGAACAGGGTGTCCGTGGAGGTGGGAATCAGGGTGAAGGTGTCCTCGCCGCTTTGCTGCTCGTGGAAGACATCGTAGTTGTTGGTCAGATCACGGGCGCTTCCCGACAGCAATAGCGCCGGCGTGTGGGAGACGCGGTTATCCATCGCCTGTACGGTGACCTGCTCCAGGTCCGGGTCGTACAGGTAGACGTCGCTACCGTCGGAGACGACGATCTGGGAATACGGCGCTTCGACTTCCCAGCGCAGCATGCCCGGACGCGACAGCCACATTTCGCCGCGCGCGTCCTGCAGGCGCTCGCCGCCGCTGCCGGTGATCTGCTGTTCGAAGCGCGCCTGATAGGTTTCCAGCGGCTCCAGACGCTCGGTCAGGCGCTCGGCGGCGTCATTGGCGAGCACCAGCGGCGAGGCGAAGCTCAGGCCCAGCGCGCTGGCGGCCAGCGCCAACGAAGAGGAACGTCGAGTGTCGATGTCGCTCATTACCATACTCCCTAGGCAAATTGCCAAATGGCGGGGTTACCCGCGTTGATGCGTTATCGGTCGGACCTTGCTACGTCCTTGTGTCCACACTCAGACGCCTTGCGCCCGCCGGGGTTTCACCCAGCGAGCGATTTTCACGCTTGTTGCACGATTGGCGCTCACTGGTTCACCGGCGGCGGCGCGAGCACTTCCCGCGAGCCGTTGCCACCCATCGACGACACTACCCCGGCGCCCTCCATCGCCTCTACCAGGCGCGCGGCGCGGTTGTAGCCGATCTTGAAGCGCCGCTGGACCGCGGAGATCGAGGCCTTGCGGGTTTCGGTGACGAACTGCACCGCCTCATCGTAGAGCGCATCCTGCTCGGCATCGTCGCCATCGACCCCGTCGGCCTCGAGCCCGGCAAGTGCATCCGCCGAGACGCCGCCGGAGAGAATCTCGTCGATGTACTCGGGCTCGCCCCGGCGCTTCCAGTCATCCACCACCCGGTGCACCTCGTCGTCATCCACGAACGCGCCGTGGACGCGATTGGGCGGCCCGGACCCCGCCGGCAGGTAGAGCATGTCGCCGTGGCCCAGCAGGCTCTCGGCGCCGCCCTGGTCGAGAATCGTGCGCGAGTCGATGCGCGAGGAGACCTGGAACGCCATGCGCGAGGGAATGTTGGCCTTGATCAGCCCCGTCACCACGTCCACCGACGGGCGCTGGGTGGCGAGGATCAAGTGGATACCTGCCGCACGCGCCTTCTGGGCCAACCGCGCGATCAGCTCCTCGACTTTCTTGCCGACGATCATGAACATGTCGGCGAACTCGTCGATCACCACCACGATATAGGGCAGCTTCTCGAGCACTGGCGGGGTCTGGTGAACCTCCCAGGGCTGCGGTTCCCACAGCGGGTCCGCCACCTGGGCGCCGGCGCGCTCGGCTTCGTCCAGGCGCGCGTTGAAGCCGGCGATGTTGCGCACGCCCATCGCTGCCATCAGCTTGTAGCGCCGCTCCATTTCCGCCACGCACCAGCGCAGGCTGTTGGCGGCTTCCTTCATGTCGGTGACTACCGGGGCCAGAAGGTGCGGGATGCCATCGTAGACCGACAACTCAAGCATCTTCGGGTCGACCATGATCAGCTTGAGCTCGTCGGGCTTGGCCTTGAGCAGCATCGAGATGAGCATGGCGTTGACGCCGACGGACTTGCCCGAACCGGTGGTGCCGGCCACCAGCAGGTGGGGCATCTTGCCCAGGTTCGCGACCACCGGGCCGCCGCCGATGTCCTGGCCGAGCGCCATGGTCAAAGGCGAGCTCTCCTGCTGGTAGCGGTCGGAATCGATCACCTCGCGCAGGCGGATCATCGCCCGGTGCGGGTTGGGAATCTCGATGCCCACCGTGGGACGGCCGGGAATCACCTCGACCACGCGCACGCTCTTGACCATCAGCGAGCGCGCCAGATCCTTGGCGAGGTTGCTGATCTTCGAGACCTTCACGCCAGCGGCGGGCTTGATCTCGAAGCGGGTGATGACCGGGCCCGGCCAGGTGTCGACGACTTCCGCCTTGACACCGTACTCGCGCAGGCGCACCTCGAGCAGTTCGGCCATGTCGGCGAGCTGCTCCTCGGTGTAGTTCGGCTGGTGCGGCTCCGGCGGGGTCAGAAGCTGCAGGCTCGGCACCTCGCCTTCGGGCTCCTCGAGGGGCTCGAACGCCGGGCGCTGGCTCTGCAGATGCTCAACGGTCCAGAGCGTCGGGCCGTTGTCCGGTTCCGGCTCGACGGACTCCGAGGCGAAGGTCGGCTCCTGGCGAACGGCGCGCGGCTCAGGCGCAAGCTCCGGCTCGTCGTCCTCGTCCCACACCGGCTCCGGCACCACTTCCGGCACGCGCCGGGGCGGGGGCTCGACATCGACGCGGTCGGTCGCAAGCGGTGCGCCGAACACGGGCGATGCGGGCGCTTCTTTGCGCGGCGCCTCTGGCGGCTCGCTGGCGTTTAGGGCGTCGGCTGCGGCGTCGCTGTCATCGTCGATACCGTCATTGTCGATATAGAAGCGCGCAGCGCTCACCGGCGCCTCGTCGCGAGCGGAGATCGCGAAGGCCTCGGCGCGCGGCTCGATGGCAGATGCTTCGGGCTCACGGTCGAGAGGTGTCTCGGGCTCGACGGCGGGCGCGGGCGTTTCGGGCTTGATCGCCTCGGCGTGCTCACTCGGCGCCACGCGCTCGGGGGCCTCGGACGCTACCTCGGGGTCGACCGTCAGCGAAGGCTCGGCCTTGACCCGTTCGACCTTGGCGGGCGCCACTGGTACCGGCGTGTCGCGGCGTGCGGCCAGGGGCGCCTCGACGGCGGACGCGGCTTCTTCCTGCCGCGCGGGCGGCGGCGTGTAGGCCTTGTCGGTCGCCTCCCAGGGGATGGAGGTGTCGGTCACCGTGTCGTCATCCGCGCTGAAGGCCATCATGCTCGGCTCGCGACGCCCCTGTTCGCGCGGGCGCACCTTGGCGGGTGGCGCGTTCTGCTCGACGGCGACGGGTGCCGGCGTCTCTTGCTCTTGCTCAATATCGCGAGCTTTGTTGTCCTCGCGGGTACGCTCCTTGAACTTGCGCGACGCCTCGCGGGCCGCAGCCTTGATCGACTTGCGGTCCTCGCGCTTCTGGCGAGCGCGGGCGCGACGGGCACCGAACCAGCCACCGATGCGGCAAAGCCGCTTGCCCACCTCGTCGGCCACGTTGAGCCACGACATGCCGGAGAACAGCGGAAAGCCGATCAGGATCAGGGCAGCGGCAATCAGCCCCACCCCACCGCTGCCGACCAGCGGCCTGAGCGTGGCCACCAGCCCCTCGCCCAGGATGCCGCCGGAAGCGTAGGGAAGAATGCTCTGCGGGTGATAGAAGTGCAGCGCGCCAAGGGTGGTGGTGCCGAACATCAGAAGCACCAGGCCACCGGCGTGCACCGCGATGGCGACCGGGTCGAGCTCGAAGCGTACCTGGCGCGAGCGCATCAACCACCAGGCGGCGAAGCCGAACATGCCGGGCCACCACAGGGCACTGGCGCCGAGCAGGGAGTAGAGCACGTCCGCAAGCCAGGCGCCCACCGGGCCCATCCAGTTACGCACGTCGGTTTCCGGACCTTGATAGGACCAGCCGGGGTCTGCCGGGTGATAGCTGAACAGGGCCAGCAGCAGAAATACGCACACGGCCAGCAGGACTACCACCACGCCTTCGCGCAGGGAGCCCTGCAGGCGCAATCCGAAACGCCGCGCCGTGTCCTTCGCGGCCTTGACCCGGGTCGATTGGGCCGACGTCGAGGGTCGACGCGAACCGCGCTGCGTTCGCTTGTCTACCGTCTTATTCACTTTCAAGCGATTCTCCCTTTACACCTGGTGGCGTCGTTCATCCACTTGCGAGTTTGCATCATACCGACCATCCTTGCGCCGTCACAGCGCCTGTCGTCAAGAGCCGTGCTCTTGTCATGTTGCTCGTAAAGCCCCGTTCCATCAGCGCCCAACAAGAGGAGCCGCCTCGATGCTACCCTGGCTTGCATCGCCCATTCCCGCCTTCCCGAACACGGCCATGGCGCTCGATACGCCCAACGGGCTGCTGGCCGCCGGCGGCGAGCTGTCGCCGACCTGGCTGGTCCACGCCTACCGACAGGGTATCTTCCCCTGGTACAGCGACGACGACCCGATTCTCTGGTGGAGCCCGAATCCGCGCATGGTGCTGGCCCCTGCCGAGTTCCGCCTGCGCCGCAGCCTGGCGAAGCGGCTACGCAATGGTGGCTTTCACGTGACGCTGAATCAAGACTTCGATCGGATCATTCACGCCTGCGCCGCGCCGCGCCAAGGCGAACCGGGCACCTGGATCAATCCCGAGATGCGCGCCGCCTACCAGGCGCTGCACGCACTCGGCATCGCCCACAGCATCGAGGTTCGTCACGGCGACCACCTGGTGGGTGGGCTCTACGGCCTTGCCATGGGGCCGGTCTTTTTCGGCGAGTCGATGTTCTCGAGCGCCCCGGACGCCTCGAAGATCGCGCTGGCGCACCTGGCCCGCGCCATGTCGGACAACGGCGGCCGCCTGATCGATTGCCAGATGCATACCTCCCACCTGGAGCGCCTGGGGGCTGCCCCCATCGCCCGCGAGACGTTCATCGGCTATCTTGATCAATGGCTGCCGGAAAAAGCGTTCGCGCCGACCAAGCACGGCGCGACGGTCCCCGACGTGCCTGCATCGCCCTGGCTCGACGCCATTCCCGACGCCTATAGCCGCTAGCCTACATTCAAGGAGGTGGATCGTGAGCAGCAGCGCCCCCCGCCGTCCGGTACGGGATCTACGTTTTTTCCTTACCGTACCCCACCGCTGCAGCTACCTGCAGGAACAGGAAGCGACCACGCTGTTCCTGGATCCGAAGGAGGCGCCGGCCAGTGGTGTCTACGAGGCGCTGTCGCTGCTGGGCTTTCGACGCAGCGGACGCCACCTCTATCGACCGCACTGCGACGGCTGCCAGGCGTGCCAGTCGGTGCGCATTCCCGTGGCGGAGTTCAGCCCCGGGCGCACCCAGCGCAAGATCGCACGGCGCAACGCCGATGTTACCACGCAAGTCGTGCCGGCACGCCTTAAATCGGCGCACTACGCCCTCTACGCGAACTACATTCGCGCGCGCCACAGCGACGGCGACATGTACCCGCCGAGCCAGGAGCAGTACCGTACCTTTCTGACCCTCGACGAGCCCTACGCCAAGCTGCTCGAGTTCTATCTCGGCGACCGGCTGGTCGGCGTCAGCGCCTTCGACGAGCTGGAGCATGGACTCTCGGCGATCTATACCTTCTTCGATGTCGACGACGCCCTCGAGCGGCGCTCGCTGGGCACGTTTGCCATCCTCAGGCTCGTCGAACTCTGCCGCGAGCGAGGACTTTCGCACCTGTACCTGGGCTACTGGATCGAGGCGTGTCGGAAGATGCGCTACAAGCAGGCGTTCTCGCCGCTGGAGGTGCTGGACGGACGTCACTGGCGACGCTTGATTCGCTAGATCGGCGCGCTTTTTTGCCTTGACGCCAGGCTTGCGGCACAATATGGCGCTGTTTGGTCGCCCCTTGTAAACTAGGGGAGGCTAACTACTCTGTTAGTTGGTTAATCAATGACGTTCGCTAAGTGAGGATTTGCCTATATGGCACGTGAAGACCATATTGAAATGGAAGGCGTCATCGTCGACACCCTTCCCAACACCATGTTTCGTGTCGAACTCGAGAACGGCCACGTCGTGACGGCCCACATCTCCGGCAAGATGCGCAAGAACTACATTCGCATCCTGACCGGCGACAAGGTCAAGGTGGAATTGACGCCCTACGATCTCTCCAAGGGACGCATCGTCTACCGTTCGCGCTGATCGCCCTCCCCTCTCGCGGGCTCCTTCCTGCGAGCGACTCTTTATACGGCGCCTTAAAACGACAACGCCCCGTCAGTGACAGGGCGCTGTACACATGCTGGCTCAACGCCTCACGGCGCATCCGCCATTTCAGACTCGGTGGATAGCGAAAGCTCGCCCTCCTCGAGACTCACGTGCACGATACCGCCGTGCTCGGCCAGCTCGCCGAACAGGATCATTTCGGCCAGCGGCTTCTTCAGCTTCTCCTGGATCAGGCGGGCCATCGGGCGCGCCCCCATATCCGGATCGTAGCCCTTCTCCGCCAGCCAGTCGCGCGCAGTATCGTCCACGTCGAGCTGGACGCGCTTCTCGTCGAGCTGAGCCTGGAGTTCAATCAGGAACTTGTCGACGACATTGCGCACCACCGACATCGGCAGCGAATGGAACTGGATGATACCGTCAAGCCGGTTGCGGAACTCCGGCGAGAAGGTACGGCGAATCACTTCCATTGCATCCGTCGAATGATCCTGGCTCTGGAAACCGATCGAGCGGCGCGACGCCTGTTCGGCCCCGGCGTTCGAGGTCATGATCAGGATCACGTGGCGGAAGTCCGCCTCGCGGCCGTTGTTGTCGGTCAGGCGGCCGTGATCCATGACCTGCAAGAGCAGGTTGAAGACTTCCGGATGCGCCTTCTCGATCTCGTCGAGCAGCAGCACGCAGTGCGGCTGCTTGTTGACCGCCTCGGTCAGAAGCCCGCCCTGATCGTACCCCACGTACCCGGGCGGCGCGCCGATCAGACGTGACACCGTGTGGCGCTCCATGTACTCGGACATGTCGAAGCGCACCAGATCGATGCCCATGATGTGGGCGAGCTGCTTGGCGACCTCGGTCTTGCCCACCCCGGTGGGGCCGGCAAACAGGAAGCTGCCTACCGGCTTGTCCGGCGCCTTGAGGCCGGCGCGGGAGAGCTTGATGGCGGCAGAGAGCGAGTCGATCGCCTCGTCCTGACCGAACACCAGCATCTTGAGATCGCGGTCGAGCTTTTCAAGCAGCTTGCGATCCGAGCTCGACACGCTCTTTGGCGGAATCCGTGCGATGGACGCCACCACGGCTTCGACCTGGTCGACATCGATGGTATCAACGCGCATCTCGGAGGGCAGCATGCGCTGGTGAGCACCGGCCTCGTCGATCACGTCGATCGCCTTGTCCGGCAGGTGGCGGTCGTTGATGTAACGATCAGCCAGGCGCGCCGCGCTCTCGAGCGCCGCATCGGTGTACTTGAGTTCGTGATGCTCCTCGAAGCGCGAGCGCAGCCCCTTGAGGATCTTGATGGTGTCCTCGACCGAGGGCGCTGGCACATCGACCTTCTGGAAACGACGGGCGAGCGCGCGATCCTTCTCGAAGATGCCACGAAACTCCTGGAACGTGGTCGAACCGATGCAACGCAGCTCACCGGAGGAGAGTAACGGCTTCAAGAGGTTCGAGGCGTCCATGACGCCGCCGGAGGCCGCTCCAGCACCGATCACGGTGTGGATCTCGTCAATGAATAGAATCGCGTTGGGCTGCTTCTTGAGCTCGCCGAGAAGGCTCTTCAGGCGCTTCTCGAAGTCGCCGCGGTACTTGGTACCGGCGAGCAGTGCGCCCATGTCCAGCGAGTAGACCACCGCGTCGGAGATGACCTCGGGCACGTCCTCCTCGACGATACGCTTGGCCAGGCCCTCGGCAATGGCGGTCTTGCCCACGCCGGCCTCGCCCACCAGCAGCGGGTTGTTCTTGCGCCGCCGGGCAAGAATCTGCACCACGCGCTCGAGCTCGTGATCGCGCCCTATCAGCGGATCGATCTTGCCAAGACGCGCTTGCTCGTTGAGGTTGGTGGCGTAGCCGGTCAGCGGATGCGCGCCGCCCTCGGCACTCGTCTCTTCCACATCCTCGCCTTCCTGCTGGGAGGAAGAATTGGTCGAACCATGGCCGGACACCTTGGAAATGCCGTGGGCGATATAGTTGACCGCATCGACCCGGGCCACGTTCTGCTGTTTCAGGAAATAGACGGCCTGGCTCTCCTGCTCGGAGAAGATAGCAACCAGTACATTGGCGCCGTTGACTTCGCTCTTGCCGGATGACTGTACGTGAAACACCGCGCGCTGGAGCACGCGCTGGAAACCGAGGGTGGGCTGCGTCTCGCGCTCGCTCTGCCCTTCGGGAATCAGAGGGGTGGTGGAATTGATGAAATCCTGCAAATCGGAGCGCAGCTTGTCGAGGTTGGCGCCGCACGCCTTCAACACGTCGATGGCCGAGGCGTTGTCCAGCAGTGCCAGGAGCAGGTGCTCCACGGTCATGAACTCGTGGCGCTTCGAGCGAGCCACGGTAAAGGCCGTGTTCAGGGTCAGTTCAAGTTCTTTGCTCAGCATGGCAGTCCCCTTTTCGCTACTACCTAGGGTGGTTCGCCACCTAGGACTTGCGTCGGATCAGTTCGACCGACCGGTATCTTCAACATCGGGTACAAATGCCCCGCTTGCAAGGCCCGCCACTACTTTTTTTCAACGCGTCATGTCAAGCGGCAACCGCTCGAAATTCACCGGCAGCGCCGGGTCGAAAGGCTAATCGGCGGCTTCGATATCGCTCATCAAAGGATGCTCGCATTCGCGGGCATACTCGTTTACCTGATGGCTCTTCGTTTCGGCGATATCGCGGGTGAAGATGCCACAGGTGCCCTTTCCCTGGGTATGCACGGCCAGCATGATCTCGACGGCCTTTTCGTTGTTCATGTTGAAAAAGCCTTGCAGCACCTCGATGACGAACTCCATCGGGGTGTAGTCGTCGTTGTGCAGCACCACCTTGTAGAGCGGTGGCCTGGCAAGCTCGGGTTCTGCCGTCTGGACGTCAAGGTCGTCGTCGTACTCGGGCAAATCAGGGCGAGCCATGTTCAATACCGGGCGACGTACGCTCGGGCTTTCGAAGTTGGACATAGAGCTTTATCGTCTCTGCGCTGACCGGCGGCGCGTGCAAGCATGTCTGTGACAAACATGTCTGTGATAAGACGCGCGCGTTCAGCAAGGGTTCATGGAAAACGCAAAATTATCATACTGAGAAAGACAAAAAACCCCCGCCCGCCAGGCGGACGAGGGTCGATGCGGCCGTTTCAGGCGGGCAGGATTCAGCCCTTGGCCACCATGGCGAGCGCCTCGTTGAGGGTCTTGCTCGGGCGCATGGCCTGACTTGCGAGCTTGGCATCGGGGTGGAAGTAGCCCTGAATGTCCACAGCCTTGCCCTGGGCACCGTTGAGCTCCTCGATGATGACGGACTCCTTCTCCTTCAGGGTGTTCGCCAGGCGAGTGAACAGCGTCTTGAGCTCGGCGTCCTGGTCTTGGGCGGCCAGCGCCTCGGCCCAGTACATCGCCAGGTAAAAGTGGCTGCCGCGGTTGTCGAGCTCGCCCACCTTGCGTGACGGCGACTTGTTGCTGTCGAGGAACTTGCCGTTGGCCTCGTCCAGGGCGCGGGCCAGCACGCTGGCACGCTGGTTGCCGAAGGTGCTGCCCAGGTGCTCGAGCGATGCCGCCAGAGCCAGGAACTCACCGAGCGAATCCCAGCGCAGGTGGTTCTCTTCGAGGAACTGCTGCACGTGCTTGGGCGCGGAGCCGCCGGCGCCGGTCTCGAACAGGCCACCGCCGTTCATCAGCGGCACGATCGAGAGCATCTTGGCGCTGGTACCCAGCTCCATGATCGGGAACAGGTCGGTCAGGTAGTCACGCAGCACGTTGCCGGTGACCGAGATGGTGTCCTCGCCGCGGCGGATGCGCTCGAGCGACACCTGCATCGCATCGACCGGTGCCAGGATGCGAATGTCGAGTCCTTGGGTGTCGTGATCAGCAAGGTAGGTTTCGACCTTATCGATCAGCTTGGCATCATGGGCGCGGTTGGCGTCGAGCCAGAAGATCGCCGGGGTGGCGCTTTCGCGGGCGCGGTTGACGGCGAGCTTGACCCAATCCTTGATCGGCGCATCCTTGGTCTGGCACATGCGCCAGATATCGCCGGCGGCCACATCGTGACTGAACAGCGTCTTGCCGCTTTCATCGCTCACCACCACGGTGCCGTCTGTGGAGATGTGGAAGGTCTTGTCGTGGGAGCCGTACTCTTCGGCTTTTTGGGCCATCAGGCCGACGTTGGGCACCGAGCCCATGGTGGTCGGATCGAAGGCGCCGTGCTGCTTGCAGTCCTCGATCACGCTCTGGTAGATCGTGGCGTAGCAGCGATCCGGGATCACCGCCTTGGCGTCCTGAAGCTCGTCGTTTGCGTTCCACATCTTGCCGGAGTCGCGGATCATCGCCGGCATGGAGGCGTCGATGATCACGTCCGACGGCACGTGCAGGTTGGTGATGCCCTTGTGGGAGTTGACCATCGCCATCGACGGGCGCTCTTTATACAGCGCGTCGATGTCGGCCTTGATGGCGTCACGCTGCTCGGCGGAGAGCGTCTCGATCGAGCTGTAGAGATCGCCCAGGCCCGAGGCCGGGTTGAAGCCGGCATCCGCCAGAGCGCCCGAGTGCTTGTCGAGCACGTCCTTGTAGAACTCCTCGACCACGATGCCGAACATGATCGGGTCGGAGACCTTCATCATGGTGGCCTTCAGGTGCAGCGAGAAGAGTACGCCGCGCTGCTTGGCGTCCTCGATCTCGCGACCGATGAAGGCGCGCAGCTTGGCGCTGCTCATGGCGGCGGCATCGACGACTTCGCCCTGCTGGACCGCCAGGCCCTCCTTCAGCACGGAGGTGGTGCCGTCCTTTTGCTTGAGCTCGATCTTGAGCTTGCCGGCGGATTCGATGATCGCGGACTGCTCGCTGCCGTAGAAGTCACCCTCGGACATGTGGGCCACATGGGAGTTGGAGTCCTGGCTCCACTCGCCCATGCGGTGCGGGTACTTGCGGGCGTAGTTCTTGACCGACTTCGGCGCACGGCGGTCCGAGTTGCCTTCGCGCAGCACCGGGTTCACCGCGCTGCCCTTGGCCTTGTCGTAGGCCGCCTTGATCGCCTTTTCTTCGTCGTTTTTCGGCTCGTCCGGATAGTCCGGCAGGTCGTAGCCCTGGCCTTGCAGCTCCTTGATGGTGGCCTTGAGCTGTGGACCGGAGGCGCTGATGTTGGGCAGCTTGATGATGTTGGCTTCCAGGGTGGTGGCAAGCTGGCCAAGTTCGGCGAGATCGTCGCTCACCCGCTGCTCGCTGCTCAAGCGGTCCGGGAACTGCGCCAGCACGCGCGCGGCAAGCGAAATGTCGCGTGTCTCGACCTCGACGCCGGCGGAGTCGGTGAACGCATCGATGATGGGGAGCAGCGAGTAGGTCGCAAGCGCAGGCGCTTCGTCGGTGAGCGTGTAAATGATCTTCGGCGTTTCGGACATTTTGCGTTAACCTCGTTTTCTGTCGCTATGACTAAAATTTTCGGCGGCCATCAATGGGCCTGGCATGAAGCGCGGTGCCGCGCCAGGGTCGACGTTCGCTGCCACGCCGGTGGTGGCCGTCGCTATCGGCGCGACCGACGCCGACGCTTGTTATCGGTTTCTGTCAGACCCAGCACTTTACTCCTTTATGCGATTGTCGACAAATTCACCCGGCCATACGAGAGCCCGATGAGCACGCTCTATCTCCTGCACAAGCCCTACCGGATGCTGTCCCAGTTCACCGACCGCGAGGGCCGTGCCACCCTCGCCGACGTCATCGACGTGCCTGGGGTCTACGCCGCCGGCCGGCTCGACTACGATTCGGAAGGCCTGCTGCTCTTGAGTGACGACGGCGCGCTAATCCACCGCATCGCCCACCCGCGCCACAAGCAGCCCAAGACCTACTGGGCCCAGGTCGAAGGCGAGATCGACGCCACCGCCCTGGCGGCCCTGCGCGCGGGCGTCACGCTCAAGGATGGCCTTACGCTTCCCGCCAAGGCGCGGCGCATCCAGACGCCAGACCTCGCAGAACGCACTCCGCCCATCGAATCGAAGCGCCATCCGGTGACCAGCTGGCTGGAGCTGACCATCACCGAGGGCCGCAACCGCCAGGTACGCCGCATGACCGCCCACGTCGGCTTTCCCACCCTGCGCCTGGTGCGCGCCGCCATCGGCGCCTGGCGCCTGGACGACCTGGCCCCGGGCCAGTGGCGCCGCCAGATCCTGCACGCCCCGAAACCCCCGGCCAAGCGACCGGGCGCCAAGCCGCGCCGGCGCTTCCCGTCATGAGCGCTCTCCACGTCACCGTCGCCTGCGTGATCGAGCAGGGCGGCCGCTACCTGATGGTCGAGGAGGATCGCGGCGGCGCGCGAACCCTCTTCAACCAGCCGGCTGGGCATGTCGAGCCCGGCGAGGGCCCCCTTGCTGGCGCGCTGCGCGAAACGCGCGAGGAGACCGCCTGGCAGGTACGCCTGACACGCTACCTGGGGCTCTACGTGTTCCACACCCCGGGCAAGACCTTTCACAGCCACGGCTTTCTGGCCACGGCGGACACCTTTCTGGCCACGCCTCTGGACCCGGACATCCACGCCACCCACTGGCTGAGCCTTGAAGAGATTCGCGCGCTCCAAGCCGAGGGCCGCTTGCGAAGCTCCCTGGTCGTCACCCGCATCGAGGATGCCCTGGCCGGGCGCCACTACCCGCTGGCGGTGGTGCGGGAGTGAACACTCGAAGCGCCGGGGCCGCATCGTGTATAATCGCCGCCAATCGATAGTACTTGTTGATAGTCACTTGTTAGATAGTCACTCATTTTAAGAGGATGGCGATGACATCCACTCACAGCACACCGGCCGCCGAGGCACCTGCCAGCGGCAAGGTCATCGTCGGCATGTCCGGCGGTGTCGACTCCTCCGTCTCGGCCCTGCTGCTTCTGCAGCAGGGTTTCGAGGTCGAGGGGCTGTTCATGAAGAACTGGGACGAGGACGACGGCACCGAGTACTGCACCGCCAAGGAGGATCTGGCCGACGCTCAGGCCGTGTGCGAGAAGCTCGGCATCAAGCTGCATACCGCCAACTTCGCCGCCGAGTACTGGGACAACGTCTTCGAGCACTTCCTCGAGGAGTACAAGGCCGGACGCACCCCGAACCCGGACATCCTGTGCAACCGGGAAATCAAGTTCAAGGTGTTCCTCGACTACGCCAGAATGCTCGGCGCCGAGCTGATCGCCACCGGCCACTACGTGCGCCGCGGCGAGCGCGATGGCCGCCCGCGACTGTTGAAAGGCCTGGATGCCAACAAGGACCAGAGCTACTTCCTGCACGCGGTGCCGGAGGCGGCAATCGCCAAGACGCTCTTCCCCGTGGGCGAACTCGAAAAGCCTGCGGTGCGTGCCCTCGCCGAGGAGCATGACCTGGTCACGGCGAAGAAGAAGGATTCCACCGGCATCTGCTTCATCGGCGAGCGCCGCTTCAAGGACTTCCTGCAACAATACCTGCCCGCCCAGCCGGGCCGGATCGAGACCCTCGAGGGCGACGTCATCGGCGAGCACGGCGGCTTGATGTACTACACCCTGGGCCAGCGCCAGGGCTTAGGGATCGGCGGCCTGGCCAACTACTCCGAGGAGCCCTGGTATGTGGCCGGCAAGGACCTCGAGCGCAACGTGCTGATCGTCGTCCAGGGCAAGAATGACGCGCACCTCTATACCGACACGCTGGCGACCGAGGCGATGGACTGGGTGGCGGGCGAGGCGCCGGTCGCCGAGGGCCGCTTCACGGCTAAGACCCGCTATCGCCAGAGCGACTGCCCGTGCTACGTGACCACGCTTGCTGATGGCGGCGTGGAGGTTCGCTTCGACGACCCGCAGTGGGCGGTCACGCCGGGCCAGTCGCTGGTGCTCTACGACGGTGATGTGTGCCTGGGCGGCGGGGTGATCCGCGCCGCCTGGAACGCTGCCGAGGCGGCGGCATGACGACCACGCCGATCCATCGCGCCCCGGACGCCCCGGCTGCGCGCCAGGCGCTGGCGCTGGCCGGGGTCTTTCAGGCGGCGAGCCTGGTCGACGAGCTGGCGCGCACCGGTCAGGTCGACCCACGCGCCTGGGAGACGTTGATCAACGCCACGATCGACACCAACCCGGCGAGCTTCGAGGCGATCTACGGCGGCCATCCCAACAACCTGCGCCGCGGCCTCGACACCCTGGAAGCGCTGTGCGGGCGCAAGCAGGCCAATCCTGTGGTGCTGCGCTACGGCTTCTCGCTTCTGATGCTGATGAACAAGCTGCGCAGCGACACCGCCATGATGGACGCACTCGGCGAGAAGCTCGCTCACGTGCAGCACCAGGCGGAGCACTTCGGGCCCGTGCACGAAAACGTCATCGCGAGCCTCGGCGAGACCTACCAGGAAACTCTCTCCACCTTCAAGACCCGCATCGTGGTCCAGGGCGACCCGTCGCTCCTGCAGACCCGCATGATGCCCGAGCGGGTGCGGGCGTGCCTGATGAGCGGCATCCGCTTCGCTTTGCTGTGGCACCAGCAGGGCGGGCGGCGCTGGAAGCTGGTGTTCCAGCGCAAGGCGCTTCGCCGCGCCCTCGACGATCTGGGCTAGACCCGCAACCGACCCATCGACCCTTCTCGATCATTTTTGGAAATCTTGCCATGCAACTCTCCGCTCTGACCGCCCTCTCCCCCGTCGACGGCCGCTACGCCGCCAAGGCCGCCGTGCTGCGCGAGCACTTCAGCGAATTCGGCCTCATCCGCGCCCGCGTCATCGTCGAGGTACGCTGGCTGCAGCGCCTGGCGGCCCACGACGGTATCGCGGAAGTCAGCCCGCTCTCCGGTGAGGCCAACGCCTTCCTGGAAACGCTGATCAGCGAGTTCTCGGTCGACGACGCCGAGCGCATCAAGGAGATCGAGCGCACCACCAACCACGATGTCAAGGCGGTGGAGTACTTCCTCAAGGAGAAGATCGAAGGCCAGGCAGAGCTGCACGCGGTCACCGAGTTCATCCATTTCGCCTGCACCAGCGAGGACATCAACAACCTCTCCTACGGGGTGATGCTGATCGACGGCCTCAACGCCATGCTGCCGACGCTGCACCAAGTGGCAGACGAGATCGCCAAGCTCGCCGTGGCCCACGCCGGCCAGCCGATGCTCTCGCGTACCCACGGCCAGACCGCAAGCCCGACCACGCTCGGCAAGGAGATGGCCAACGTGGCGTACCGCCTGAAGCGCCAGCTCAAGCAGATCGAGAGCGTCCAGGTGCTGGGCAAGATCAACGGCGCGGTGGGCAACTACAACGCGCACCTGGCGACCTACCCGGAAATCGACTGGGAGGCCAACGCGCGTACCTTCGTCGAGGAGCTGGGCCTGCGCTTCAACCCCTATACCACCCAGATCGAGCCCCACGACTACATTGCCGAACTGTTCGATGCGCTCGCGCGCTTCAACACCATCCTGATCGACTTCGACCGCGACGTCTGGGGCTACATTTCGCTGGGTTACTTCAAGCAGCGCACCGTTGAGGGCGAAATCGGTTCCTCCACCATGCCGCACAAGGTCAACCCGATCGACTTCGAAAACTCCGAAGGCAACCTGGGTCTTGCCAACGCGGTGCTGAGTCACCTGGCCCAGAAGCTTCCGATCTCGCGCTGGCAGCGCGACCTGACCGACTCCACGGTACTCAGAAATCTCGGCGTGGGCCTGGCCTACGCGCTGATCGGCTACCATGCGAGCCTGAAAGGCATCGGCAAGCTCGAGGCCAACCCGGCGCGGCTCGAAGAAGACCTCGACAACAGCTGGGAAGTGCTCGCCGAGCCGATCCAGACCGTCATGCGCCGCTACGCGATCGAGAAGCCCTACGAGAAGCTCAAGGAGCTGACCCGCGGCAAGCGTATTGATCAGGCAGGCTTCGCCGCCTTCATCGACACGCTCGAACTGCCCGACGCTGTCAAGCAGGAACTCAAGGCGCTGTCGCCGGCAAGCTACATCGGCAATGCCCGCGCCCAGGCCGAAGCGCTGCCCGAGCGCCTGGATGCGCTGTAAGGCGCACCGCTCGACCACCCGTTCACCGAGGATATCGCCATGAGCCACCGCAACGAGCCGCTGACCCTGCTGGGCGATCTGACGCCCGAGGAGTTTCTGAAAAGCTACTGGCAGCAGAAGCCACTGCTGATCCGTGGCGCGATCCCGGACTTTGTCAGCCCCCTGGACCCGGACGAGCTGGCCGGGCTTGCCTGCGAGCCCGGTGTCGAGGCGCGGCTGGTCGAGGAGAATGGCCCCAATGGCCCGTGGCAGGTCTCCCACGGGCCCTTCGACGACGCTACCTTCGAGCGTCTGCCCCAAGGTCACTGGAGCCTGCTGGTACAGGCGGTGGATCACTATGTCCCCGACGTCGCCGCGCTGATGAAGTCGTTCAGCTTCCTGCCCAACTGGCGGCTCGACGACATCATGGTGAGCTACGCCCCGCCCGGCGGAAGCGTGGGTCCTCACGTCGACCAGTACGACGTCTTCCTGCTCCAGGGGCGCGGGCATCGCCGCTGGCAGCTCGGCGGCAAGCAGGCGGACGACGCGCCGATCCTGCAGGGCATCGACCTGAAAATTCTCGCGACCTTCGAGATCGAGCCGGACTCCGACTGGACCCTGGCTCCCGGCGACATGCTCTATCTACCGCCGGGCTGGGCGCACCACGGCGTGAGCCAGACCGACGACTGCATGACCTACTCGATCGGCTTTCGTGCGCCTTCGGCGGACGAGGCAATTACCTCCTTCGCCGATTACCTGGGCGAGCAGTTGCCGGGCTCCACGCGCTACGGCGACGCCGGCATGGCGCCGGCCGAGGCGATCGGCGAGCTCGATGACGCCGCCCTCGAGCGGATGCGCCACTTCATCCTCTCGACGCTGGATCAGCCCAAGGAGCTCGCCCAGTGGTTCGGCCGGGTGATGACCCAACCAAAGTATATGGACCAGGTCATCCCGCTCGAAGAGCCGATGAGCGAAGAGGACCTTGTCGCGCAACTACACGCCGGCGAGCCGCTGTTCCACACGCCGGGCTCGCGGGTGGCCTGGCGCACCGAACAAGGCGCGACCACGTTGTTCGTGGACGGGGATGGGCTGCCCTGCGACCCGACGCTCGCCCGGCGCATCGCCGACAGCGCGCCGATATACGCGGACGTGCTCGAACTCGACGGGGCGGCGGCGATGCTGACGCACCTGGTCAACGCCGGAAGCCTCGGCTTTCTGGAAGACGAGGACGAATAGCGCTCGCGAGTCTTCAGCAGGCGCCGCCCTCGGGCGGCGCCTTTTTTGTGCCTGTGTTCGTCCTGGCGAAACCGGTTCGTCCTGGCGAAAAACGACTACCCAGTCGCGCCGTTGGATGAATGCCGTGTCGTCAAGCTACAACCACGCCTGACCCGAAGTGTCAATTGCTGCACTGCACCACCTTACCGATAGTGAAAGCACGCCCGCCGCGTGGGCGACTACCGACGCCCCAGGCGTTCGACGAATGCGATCACGACCGGAGAATCGACATGACAGGACTGCTCGACGACATCAAGGCGCTGACTCAACTGCGCGAGGCCCAGGGCGGCAAGTGGGACGCTATCAAGCCGGAGTACGCCGCGCGCATGCGCGCCCAGAACCGTTTTCACACGGGACTCGACATCGCCCGCTATACCGCTTCCATCATGCGCGCCGACATGGCGGCATTCGATCAGGACCGCAGCCGCTACACCCAGTCGCTGGGCTGCTGGCACGGCTTCATCGGTCAGCAGAAGATGATCGCCGTCAAGAAGCACTTCGGCTCCACGAAGCGGCGCTACCTGTACCTGTCCGGCTGGATGGTCGCCGCGCTGCGCTCGGAGCTCGGCCCGCTGCCGGACCAGTCGATGCACGAGAAGACCGCCGTCGCCCACCTGATCGAGGAGCTCTACACCTTCCTCAAGCAGGCCGACGCCTGGGAACTCAACCACCTGTTTCGCAAGCTCGACGATGCCCAGGCGGCGGGAGATCGCGACCAAGTGGCGGCGCTGACCCGGGAGATCGACGGCTTCGAGACCCACGTGGTGCCGATCATCGCCGACATCGACGCGGGCTTCGGCAACGCCGAGGCGACCTACCTGCTAGCCAAGCAGTTCATCCTCGCCGGCGCCTGCTGCATCCAGCTCGAGAACCAGGTCTCCGACGAAAAGCAGTGCGGCCACCAGGATGGCAAGGTGACCGTGCCCCACGAGGACTTCCTCGCCAAGATCAACGCCGTGCGCTACGCCTTTCTCGAGCTCGGCGTCGACGACGGCGTGATAGTGGCGCGCACCGATTCCCTCGGTGCCGGCCTGACCCAGAAGATCGCCGTCACCCATCGGCCGGGGGATCTGGGCGACCAGTACAACGGCTTTCTGGATGGCGAGGAGATCCAGAGCGCCAACGAGATCGCCAACGGCGACGTGGTGATCAAGCAAGATGGCAAGCTGATGAGACCCAAGCGCCTCGCCTCGGGGCTCTACCAGTTCAAGCCCGGCAGCGGCGAGGATCGCGTGGTGCTGGACTGCATCACCAGCCTGCAAAACGGCGCCGATCTTCTGTGGATCGAGACCGAGAAGCCCCACGTCGCCCAGATCGCCGCCATGGTCGAGCGTATCCGCGAGGTGGTGCCGGACGCCAAGCTGGTCTACAACAACTCGCCGTCGTTCAACTGGACGCTCAATTTCCGCCAGCAGGTGTTCGATGCCTGGCAGAAAGAGGGCAAGGACGTCTCCCGCTACGACCGCGCGCGTCTGATGGACGCCGAGTTCGATGCCACCGAGCTTGGCCGGCTCGCCGACGAGTGGACACGCGACTTCCAGCGCCACGCCTCTCGCGATGCCTACGTCTTCCACCACCTGATCACCCTGCCCACCTACCACACGGCGGCGCTGTCGACGGACAACCTGGCCAAGGGCTATTTTGGCGACGAGGGCATGCTCGCCTACGTTGCCGGCGTCCAGCGCCAGGAGATCCGTCAGGGCATCGCCACAGTCAAGCACCAGGACATGGCTGGCTCCAACATCGGTGACGACCACAAGGAGTTCTTCCACGGCGAGGCCGCGCTCAAGGCTGGCGGCAAGGACAACACCATGAATCAGTTCTGAGCAAGGTTGCCCGTTCAATACGCGCCGGGCTCGCCCGGCGCGCCACGCCTCTTGCCCGACCCCGCCGCGTTAACTACAGTTTGTAGCAAGGTGCCGCCTTCCAACACGCTGCCCCTTGAGTGCACATTGGGTGCACATTTGTTTCTCATTACCCAATGATCCGTCTATAAAAATGATCTTTTCGAACCGACGCTGGTCAAAGGCCTGAAGCGTGGTTTATATTAATGAACACTGTTTGATAACTACTCGACCCATACGGCATACGCAGCTGCCTGCGCCGATCGAACTGGAGGTTTTCATGAAACGACTTTTGCCCATTGCCGCCCTGAGCCTTTTGACCCTGGCCGGCTGTGCCAACACCTCGACCTACTCGGGCGACGTGTATCGCGGTAATCAGGCCCAGACTGGCCAGAGCGTGAGCTATGGCACCATCGTGGCGGTACGCCCGGTGCAGATCCAGGCCGACAGCCGTGCGGGAGGCCTGCTGGGTACCGGCGGCGGCGCCGTGATCGGTGGCCTGCTAGGCAGCCAGGTGGGTGGCGGTACCGGACGTCAGCTCGCTACCGTCGCCGGCGCGCTCGGCGGCTCGGTCGCTGGCAGCTCGATCGAGGATCGTGCCAACCGCGTCAGCGCCCTGGAAATGGAAGTGCGCCGCGACGATGGCACCGACGTGGTTGTCGTCCAGCGGGCCGATCGCCAGTACCAGGCCGGCCAGCGGGTACGCCTTATCGGCAGCGGTGGCAACCTGAGCGTCGCTCCCTACTGAGCACCGTACTGCACCAACGCAAACGCCCGGCCAATTGGCCGGGCGTTTGCGTTTCGGGCAGCGTGCTAGGCGAAAATGACTCAGTGGGAGAGACCGCTCGCCCAGTCGGCGAGTTTCATCACCACCAGCACTATCAGGCCGATCAGGAGGGCGACCAGCAGGATCTCGACCGGGTTGACCAGGGCAGTGGCGCCGAGCACGGCAAGCGCGCCCACCCACAGGTAGCGGTTTTCACCGTGGCTCCTCATCACGCCGGGCAGGCACTTGTCGAGCCCCCGGCTGACGCCGTCGTGCCAGCGCTGGTTGGCGAAATAGGCGATCAGCACGAACGCAATGAGCCAGATAAACAAGATCGTCATGAGAACTCCGAATGAGCATTGTCTCGAAAACGAGAGTGGAAAAGGGATCGAGCTAGGGTATCGCTCACCTTGGCCATGCGCAATACCACACGCTGCGCCGAGCGGGGAAAAACCGGCGCCGCCCCCTGACAAGCCAGGCCACACGCGTTACCATTGAGGTACATGCACTCACCGAAAGGTTCTTCAATGCAAATTGCGCAAAACTCGGTTGTCGCGTTCCACTACACTCTGACCAACGACGCAGGTGAAGTGCTGGATAGCTCCGAAGGCCGCGAGCCGCTCACCTACCTGCACGGCGCGGGCAACATCATTCCGGGCCTCGAGAAGGAGCTCGAAGGTCGCAGCCAAGGCGACAAGCTCAACGTCAAGGTCGCCCCTGAAGAAGGCTACGGCGAAGTCCAGGAGCAGCTGATGCAGGAAGTGCCGCGCGACGCCTTCCAGGGCGTCGAGAGCATCGAGCCGGGCATGCAGTTTCAGGCGCAGACCCAGGGCGGGCCGCTGATGGTCACCGTCAAGCAGGTCGAAGGCGACACCGTGGTGGTCGACGGCAACCATCCGCTGGCCGGCCAGCACCTGAACTTCGACGTGGAAATCGCCACCGTGCGTGAAGCGAGCCAGGAAGAAGTCGAGCACGGCCACGTGCACGGCGAAGGCGGCGTTCAGCACTAAGCGACGCACGCAACATGAAAAAGGCGGCCCGCGGGCCGCCTTTTTCATGCCTGCCATTCAGCCATGGCGCCGCTCGAAACGGCGAAGCCTCAGGGCAAGAACCAGCGTGACGCCGAGCAGCAGCCACGACCCCAGCGCCACGCCCGGCCACTGCGCGACGCGCCAGAACGGCTCGAGCCAGAAGCCGCCAATGCTCGCCCCCAGGTAGTAGAACACAAGATAAAGCGCAGAGGCGCTGCCGCGCGCGCCTTGAGCGTAGCGCCCTACCCAGCTCGAAGCGAGCGAGTGGCACAGAAAGAAGCCGAAGGCGTTGATGGTCAACCCAAGGATCACCAGAGCGAGCGCGTTTGATAGCGTCACCGCGGTGCCCAGCGTCAAGATCACGATGCCGGCACACATGCAGCTCGCCGGCGAGAAGCGCCGCGCCAGTCGCCCGGAAACGGTGGAGCCGAAGGTGCCGCCCAGATAGGTCAGAAAGATCAGCCCCAGGGCGCTGGCGGCGAGCGCATAGGGCTCGGCGGCCAGGCGAAAGGTGATGTAGCTGTACTGGTTGATAAAGACCAGAAAGTTGATGCCGCCGATGCAGTAAGCCCCGAGCAACGCCGGCGTGCGCAGGTGCGCCACGAGGTCGCGCACTGCCTGGCGCAGCTCGAAGCGCTTGGCGACGAAGGCACGCCCCTCGGGCAGCAGTCGCCAGAAAAGCACACAGCCGACCAGCGTCATGACACCGACGCTCAGAAAGGCGGCCTCGGGCCCGCCGATGGAAGCCGCCCAGCCGCCCACCACGCGCCCGCTGATGCCGCCCAGCGAGTTGGCGCCGATATACAGTCCCACCGCGCCGAGCAGTGCGGGCTTGTCGAACTCGTCGCCCATCCAGGCGATGGCCACCGCCGGAAGTCCGCCGAGTGCGAAGCCTTGTATCAAGCGCAGGATCAACAGCGTCTCGAAGTTCGGCGCGAAGGCCAGGCACAGCGAAAGCGCCCCAGCCACGACCAGCGTGACGCGCATGATCGCCCCGCGCCCGATGGCATCGGAAAGTGGGCCGAACACCAGAAGCGCGAAGGCCAGCGACAGCGTGGCGAACGACATGAGAAGGCTCGCGCCGAGGGTGGAAACGCCGTAGGCCTGCTTGAGTTCCGGCAGCAACGGTTGCGGTACGTAAAGATTGATGAAGACGAGAAACGAACCCAGGCAGAGCGCGGCGGTGGCACGCCACCAGGCGCGGGTTTTAGCCTCGATCATGGTGCATCCGTTGGTGGGCGGCGTCCGACACTTGCGTTCGGCGCCGCGCGATGAAGGTAGTGTCTAGCGACTAGAAATCACCCAGCTGCGCCAGGTGAGTGGCATCCAACGCTCGGCGCGCCTGCCAGTAGTGGCGCTGCCAGTAGCCGCTATTCATCGTCGAAATGATCACGCCCCGCGAAGAGGAGGCGTGCAGGAAGTAGCCGTCGCCCATGTAGATCCCTACGTGGTTGTAAGGGCCGGGGGGCTGGAAGAAGACCAGATCGCCCGCCTGGAGCTCTTGGCGGTCGATCAAGCGTCCCTCGTGGACCTGATCGGCGGTGGAGCGAGGAAGCTCCATATTGAACGTATCGCGGTAGATGTTTCTGACGAATCCCGAACAGTCGACCCCGCGATGGGTAGTGCCGCCTATTCGGTAGGGCGTCCCCGACCACTGTTGATGCTGGGCCAGCAGCGCCTGCCTGATCACCGTTGGTGGAGGGGTCTGGAAGCTTCGAAGCTGGGTCAGGGTATTGTCGATGGGCGACATCTGTGGATTGAAGCCCTTCTCGAGTCCCGGTAACGACATGGCGAAGTAATCCTCGGTGGGCTCGACACCCTGGCGCGAGGATCCCGCACATCCCGCCATTAGAGAAACAACCACGCAAACGCCCACGACACGGAGAGCCGTCACAGCAGGGTGTGGCAACGAAACCATGTAAACAACCCCTTATGAAATGATCCAAAGCCAAGCACTTTTTTTTCTAGTCACGGACTATAAGCCAAGTCCATCGTCTTTGGCGAGCATCAATGCAGGATGCGTTGATCGCCCGGCAGCGTATCGATGTGCAGGGGCGCGAAATGGCGCGGCTTGGTGCCGGGAAAGTCGAGACTCGCCCAGGGGCCGGCCAGTATCGGCGCGCCGCATACCCAGGCCACCAGGGCCTGGCGAAAGCTCGTCAGAAACTCCTCGCGCTCCGGGGTGTCGCCCATGAAGAACGAGAAGCCGGCATACATGCCCGCCGCGTACTCTTGCCAGCCGGCGTAGTGCTCGTCAGCGAGCCGATAGGCGCGGTCGAGCGTCGCGGTGAACGCCTCGCGGTCGAGCCAGCCCAGTTGGCGAGCAGCGATGGCGAGATCGACCAGCTGAGCGATGTCCCAGGCCGCCATGTCGAGATCGTTGCAGCCATCCTCGTTGGCGCGCACCCGGCGCAGGCGCAGCAGGTGGTTGAGCTCTTCTTCTGCGCACTCGCCGGACTCCAGGATGGCGATCTCGCTCTCCAGCCGCTCAGGGTTGAGGGTGTAGGGCGCGTAATTGATCTGATACTCCTGGCGGTCCCCAGCCTCGAACATGAAGTTCAGAAAATCCTGCAGGTCCGCCGCACTCGCCAGGTGGTAGTGACTCTCCACCCATTCGAGGATGGTGGCGCGCTCGCGCTCACTCTCGAGCTGGGGTTCGCTCCACACGGCGCTGTTGAGCGGGCCGACCAGTGCCATGGCGGTGAAGTGGCTGATGCTCGGCCGCTCGCCGGGCTCGCTCCAGCTGCCGGGGTGCCAGTCCAGCCAGTAGAACAGGCTGCCCGGGTCCTCGAGGTGCCAGGCGATCTCGTTGATCAGCGAGTCGTGCTCGGGCTCCGGCAGGCAGCTCTCCCAGGCGAACCACGCTTCCAGCAAGCGCTTGGGCGAGGTGTAGAAGCGGCACAGGCAGCTCTTGAGCGCATCGGCGTAGGCGACGAGCGCGCCCCGCTCGAACAGCCGGCTGTCGAAGGCCATGTAGAGATAGAAGGCGAACTTCTCCGCCATGTGGACGGTAGCGGCGTGACGGCTCACCCCCTTGATGCTCTGGCGCTGGCGAATCTCGTCGCGGGTCAGCTTGCCGAACACAGTGCTCGACGGCGGCATGACACCGTGCATGGCATCGGCGGCGAGCTGGTTCAGGTGGTGTGCCTGGGCCGGCAGCCAGTAGCGGGCAAGCGCTCCCGCGCCCTCGTCGGCGTGCAGCGCCAGCGCATCCTGCAGGTAGAGCGCGGCGTCGGCGCGGCGCTTCTCGCCGAGAAAGGCGGCCGGATCTTGCTGGCGCAGCAGGGCATCGGGCTCGCGTACGCAGGCCAGCGCCAGCAGCCAGTGGTGGCTGGTGCTGCGCCACGCCTTGATCTGCGTCCGAGAGGCTTCGCGGGTGGGCGCATCCAGAATCTCGCCGAGCGGGCACTGCCAGGGGCTGCAGTCGGCCTCGAGCAGCAGCACGTGGTGGGCATCGGGGGTCATGGCGCGCCGGTCGACACCGTCGAACAGGCTCTGGCCGCGCTGGTAGGCCGTCAACAGCGCTGGCCAGTCGCCGTAGCGCTGGGTGACCAGGTCTGCGGCGTGCGCGGCAACGGCGTCCGCATCGCCTTGGTCGAGAAGGCCCGCGCAGACGCCGGCCCAGGCCAGCTCGACCATGCGCAGCCAGTCCCAGCTGGCCCACTCGAGCGGTTCCTGCTGACTGACGAACTGGTTGAGCACCGAAGCGTAGGCGAAGTCGTCGCCGCCTCCGCGCTGCCACTCCAGGCGCTGCGCGGTGTCCATGCCGAGAAGCTCGCGCGCCTCGATGTCCCAGCGCTGCCGATCGCCCTGGGCGCTGAGCCACAGGATCACGCCGACGAGCTGCTCGCGGTCCTCGACCTGCCAGGTGCGGGAAAGCCATTGGCGCGCCGCGGGCCAGTCGCCGGGCTCACAGGGATGGAACATCATCGGGTGAAACAGCGCCCCCAGTCGCCAGGGACGCGCAGCGGCGGACTCCGACCATAACGGCGCAGGCGCCGGGGCCTTGGCAAGCGCCTCTTCAAACCGAGCCCAGTCGACGCCCTCGGGATCGCTTTCCAGGCGCGTCAGGGCCTGGCACGCCTCCATGAAGTGCTCGTCGCCATCGATGTGCTCGCCAAGGCTCTGGCGCAGCGCCTGCAGCCAGCCGCGCAGGTCGCGGTGCTCGGCGGCAATGCGGTGCATGACGTGCTCCGCCCAGGTACGGGCCTGCTGCGGGGTGATCCAGCCGGCGGCGCCGCCCAGCGCGCTCCACTCGAGCGCGCCAAGAAGGTGCTGCGCCTGGCCCTGGGCCGCGCCCAGCCCCTGCACGTACGCCTCGACCAGCTCGCCACGGTGAGCGATTCCCAGCGCCTGCAGGCGCTGCTCGGCTTTCGCCCCTTCCATCGCCAAAGGATGCGGTGTGAACGGCCAATCGCACAGCAAGAGCTGTTGGGCCCACCAGGCAGTTAATGCATCGGCCAAAAGACACCTCGAAAACGACACTCGGCAACGCGCCGAAACAAAGCGCCCTAGTGTAACGGAAACTCCCGGCAAGGCCGATAGCCGGACAGACCATTCGAACCAAAAACACCGCCGCAGGCGCTGGCCTGCGGCGGTGTTTCTTGATTCGCTCAGCGCGGCGCGAGAAAGCGCCGCGTCGGATCATGGCGTCAGGCGCTTCGCACCTTGCTGATGATCCACAGCAATACGACCGCACCCACGGTCGCGGTCACCAGCGAGCCGATGAAGCCGCCGGCGGAAAGACCCAGCAGGCTGAACAGGAAACCGCCGATCACGGCCCCCACGATGCCCACGCCGATGTTGGCGATGATCCCGAAACCGCCACCACGCATAATGTTGCCGGCGATCCAGCCAGCCAGGCCACCGATGATAAGCCATGCTAAAAAGCCCATAACGCCTCCTTGGTTTTTACTTATGCGCAGGTTTTTACCACCTTGCGCGCTTGTCCTAACATAGCACACAGCGCTACTGTTGCTTGACTCTCGGCCGGGCAAGGTTCGCCTCGGCACACTTGTTACTATATGCCCTATTTGAGGAAATGCCATGATTCCCGACTCCCTGGATACGCTCGTCACCGGCGTCATCGGTCAGGCGCACGCTACCTGGCAAGACCGCGACGTGGTGATCTTCAATATGGCGTGGGGAGAGATGGTCATTGGCCTGCAAGGCGCTCAGGTGCTGCACTTCAAGCCGCGTGACGGCGCGCCCTGGCTCTGGACCACCGCCACGCCCCAGGCGCTGCCCGGCACCATTCGCGGCGGCATTCCGCTGTGCTGGCCCTGGTTCGCCGGCGAGCGCTACGCCGACGAATCCCCCGAGCGCGACGGTCCCTTCCATGGCCTGGCCCGCCAGGCCACATGGCGACTCGACGCCGTCGACGAGCACGCCGAGGGCATCGAGGTCCACCTCTCCCCCGCCGAGCGCCTGCACAGCCTGCTCACCGCGCGGGTGGTCATCCAGGCCAACGCTCAGCGCCTGAACGTCGAGCTGATCAGCGAGAACGTCGGCGAGACGCCGGTGAAGATCAGCGGCGCGCTGCATACCTATCTGAGCGTCGCCCACACCCACCAGTGTCGTATCACGGGACTGGCCGGCGCGCGCTACCTGGACAAGCTCAAGGACTTCGCCGAGGCCGAGCAGCAGGGCACCCTGGCCATCCAGGGCGCGGTAGATCGCATCTACCACACCAACGAGGCGGCGCTGCTCGACGACGGCGAGCGCCGCCTGCGGGTCGCCAAGCAGTCCAGCGACTCGACGGTGGTCTGGCACCCGGGCGAGGCGCGCCCGGAGGACATCGCGCCGGAAACAGCCTACCGCTTCGTGTGCATCGAGGCGGCCAACACCCACCTCGATCCGGTCTGGCTGGTGCCCGGCGCCCAGCACTTGCTCGGCACCACGCTGAGTCTGGGGTGAGCATGAGCCCTTCGCCACGCAAGACACCGCGCTTCGCCCTGCGAGGAAACGCCCCATGCGCCAGCCTTTGAGTCGCGAGCTCAACAACCTTCTCGAACGCGGCCGCGACCGGCAGCTTCGGCTTGCCGTGACCGGGCTCTCTCAGGCGGGCAAGACGGCGTTTCTTACCTCGCTGGTCAACCAGCTGCGCCACGCCGGGCTCGAGGCCCGGCTCGATCTGCTGCCCGCCGCCCGCGAAGGGCGTCTGCTGGGCGCCAAGCGACTCAACCAGCCGGATCTTGGCGTGCCGCGCTTTCCTTATGATCCCGGCATGGCGGCGCTTTCCGACACCCCGCCGCGCTGGCCGGAACCGACTCGGGGCATCAGCGAGCTGCGTCTGGAGCTTCGCTTCACGCCCGCCCAACGCGGCTGGTTCACGCCGGAGACCGCGCAGCTCACGCTCGATCTGTTCGACTACCCCGGCGAATGGCTGCTGGACCTTCCGCTGTTGCAGCACGACTTCTATAGCTGGTGCCAGGCCCAGCGCCAGCACACGGGGCCGCACCGCCGGGCACTGTTTACCGAGTGGCTTACGGCGGTTGAGCGCCTCGAGCCCGACGCCGAGGTCGACGAGGCCACGCTCGCAAGCGTCGCGAAGATGTACGCCGAGGGATTGAAGCGCGCCAAGCAGGCGGGCTTTTCCGATCTGCAGCCCGGGCGATTCCTGCTGCCCGGCGAGCTCGAGGACGCGCCGGTGCTGCAGTTCTTCCCGCTGCCGGACCTGACAAAGCCCCGGGAAATCCTGGAAGCGCTGCCACAGGAGAGCCTCTACGCCACGCTCAAGGCACGCTTTCGCTACTACCAGCAGCAGGTGGTGCGTCCCTTCTACCGCGATCATTTTCGCCGCTTTGATCGCCAGATCGTGCTGGTCGACGTGCTCGGCGCGCTCAACGCCGGGCCCGAGCGCTTCGAGGATTTATCACACGCGCTTGGCCAGTTGATGAAGAGCTTCGACTACGGCAAGCGCAGCCTGCTCACGCGGCTGTTCGCACCGAAGATCGACCGGCTCGCCATCGCCGCCACCAAGGCGGACCACGTTACCCCGGACCAGCACGCCAACGTGGTGGCGTTGCTGGAGGCCCTGCTGGCCGAGCCCTTGAAGGATCTGCGCTACGCCAACGTGCCGGTGAAGGCGTTCTCGCTCGCCGCCATTCGCGCCACCACTGCCCGCGAGGTTCAAGAGGACGGCAAGCGCACGCCGGCGCTGCGTGGTACCACCCTCGAGGGCGAAGAGGTGCTGCTCTACCCGGGGGACGTTCCGAGCCGGCTGCCGGGGACCGACTTCTGGCAGCGCCAGGGCTTCGACTATCCAAGCTTTCGCCCGATGCACCGCGAGAGCGACGCGCTCGATCACATCCGCATGGACGCCGCCCTCGACTGGCTGATTGGAGACAAGCTGCAATGACCACGCCCAACCCCCGCCGTCAGTTCAGCCTCGACGAAACACCGCCGCCGGATGAGCCGCTGCGCGCAGGCGAGCGTTTCGATCCACTGCACGAGGACTTACCGCTGACCGAGCCGGAAGCCCGCGCGCTGCCCGAGGAAAACTTGAGCGCGCCGCGCAAGCGCCGCTGGGGATTGATGTTCGCGCTGATCGGTGCAGGCGGCCTGGGGGCGGCCGAGTTCGCCACCGGGATTCCGGACGCCATTGCAGGCTCGGCCTGGCTGAGTGTGGCCTGGCAGGCCTTTGGCCTCGGGCTGATCACGCTCGGCGGCGCGTCGCTGGTCAAAGAGCTTGGCCGACTCAAGCGGCTCAAGCGCCACGACCGGCTGCGCGAGGAGCTCGCCACTCTCCCCCACTGCTCCTTCGAGCAAGCCACGTCACTGGCTCAAAAGCTGAAGGTCCAGCTCAAGCTCACGGATGACGATCCGCACTGGCAGGCGTTCACGCGTGCCTGTCAGCCGCACCACAGCGGCGCCGAGGTCCAGACGCTGTTGTGCTACCACCTGCTCGCCCCGCGCGATCGCAAGGCCAAGCGCCTGGTGACACGCATGTCCGGCGAGACGGCCCTGATGGTGGCGATCAGCCCGTTGACGCTGGTCGACATGGCGCTGGTCGCCTGGCGAAGCCTCGCCATGGTCGATCGCCTCTGCCGGCTCTACGGGCTGGAGCTCGGCTACGCCAGCCGCCTGCGCCTGTTTCGCAACGTCTTGCACAACATGGCCTTTGCCGGCGCCAGCGAACTCGCCACCGATGTCAGCGTCGACATGCTTTCGCTGGATTTGACCGCGCGCCTCTCCGCCCGGGCGGGCCAGGGGCTCGCCACCGGCCTTCTCAGCGCCCGGCTGGGGCTACGCGCCCAGCGCCTGTGCCGGCCGCTGGCCTTCACGCCAGAAGAGCAGCCGAAGCTCGCCGACCTGCGCCAGGACCTGTGGCGTCAGCTCAAGCGCCTCGACAAGGAACCCGTGCGGGCCGACCGCGCCCGCCCCTGAGCGCCTTGAGGCGCACACGCAAAGGCCGCTCAGAGCCCGAAGCGCTCGCGCAGAAGCGTCGCCACCCCGGCCTCGCCGTGGTGGCCGATCCGGCGCCCGCGCCCCAGGCGCTCGGCCATTTCCGGGTGGGCGTTGTGCATGTAGTGCGCCTCGCCGGCCAGGCTCAGCATTTCGACGTCGTTCAAGTTGTCGCCGAAGGCGAGGCACTCCTCGGCCTTCACATCGATGCGCTCCAGAAGCGCCGCCAGCGCCACGCCCTTGTTGACGCCGCCAGCCATGATCTCGAGCGAATCCGGCGTCGAGTAGGTCACGTGCAGATCGCGACCGCCGATCTCGCGCACCCGTGCCTCGATCTTTGCAAGCTCCGCGGGGCTTCCGCCGTAGAGCACCTTGCCGATGCCCTGGGAGGGCATCTCGCGCGGCGGCACCACCTGGTAGACGAACCCGGTGGCGGCGTGCATGCCCAGATGGCTGGGGGATTCCGAGTCGATGTACCAGGCATCGTCTAGGTAGAGGCTCAGGCGCACGTTGGCCGGGCGTGAAAGCTCGATCAGCGCGCGGGCCTTGCCGGGGTCGACGTGGTGAGCATCGAGCAGCGTATCGCTCGGATCGTGGGTATAGGCGCCGTTGCTGCTGATCAGGTGCATCGGCACGTCGAGCTGGTCGCGAAACACGCGCATGTCGAGGTAGTGGCGGCCCGAGGCCAGCGCCAGGTGATGGCCCTGCTCCACCAGCGCGCGCAGCACCTCGACGGTGCTGTCGTGCAGGGTGTGATCGCGTCCCAAAAGCGTTCCATCCAGGTCGGAAACAATCAGCCGGGGGGTCATCGGGCGCTCCTAGGTTGCGTTCGTTGCGGTAAACGTGGGGCGTCGAGCTTAACCGATAACGCCAGGCGCAGGTAAGTCGTTGACCTGGCGGCGCAGGTCCCGATGTGGCCGGCGGGGCAATTGGCGCGGTGGCCGGGAATCCGTATAGTGGCAGCCTACTCTCGCCAACTGATCGAGCTCATGCTGCAAAATAACTCCGTGCTTGCCCAGCTCAAGCAACAGATTCGTGATACCACACCCCGCGCCGAGGGCGTGATCAAGGCCACCGAGAAGGGTTTCGGCTTTCTCGAGACCGACGGCGGCGACTCCTACTTCGTGCCGCCCCCCGCGATGAAGAAGGTGATTCACGGCGACCGCGTCGAGGCGGTCATCCACGAAAACGGTGACAAGAAGTCCGTCGACCCGGAAAAGCTGATCGAGCCCGGCCTGGATCGATTCGTCGCTCGCGTGCAAAAGCGCGAGGATCGTCTCGCCGTGGTGCCGGACCACCCCTCGATTCGCAACGTCATCAAGGCGCGCATCAAGCGCAGCCTGGATGAATCGAGCATCGGTGACGGCGACTGGGTCGTGGCGCGCCTGGTGCGCCACCCGCTGAAAGCGGACGACCGCGGCTTCTTCACCCAGATCGACGAGCTGGTGGCCAAGGCCGACGACCCGGCAGTGCCGTGGCGCGTGACGCTGGCCCGCCACGCCCTCGAGCAGGCGAGCCCCGAAGCTGGCAGCGACTGGCCGCTGCGCGAGGAGGGCCTGGAGCGCGAAGACCTGACGGCGGAACCTTTCTTCACCATCGACGGCGAGAAGACCCGCGACATGGACGACGCCCTGCGCGTCACCAAGCGCGACGACGGCGGCTGGGAGCTCGCGGTAGCGATCGCCGACCCGACCGCCTACGTCGACGAGACCCACGCGGCGGATCTCGAAGCGCGAGTGCGCGCCTTCACCGTCTACCTGCCGGGTCAGAACGTCACCATGCTGCCCGAGCAGCTGGCGGACGATCTCTGCTCGCTGCACGAAGGCGAGCTGCGCCCGGCGCTGGCGTGCCGGCTGGTGATTCACGCCGACGGTAGCCTCGGCGAGTACCGCTTCTTCGCCGCCAACGTCACCTCTCACGCGCGGCTGGTCTACGACAACGTCTCGGACTGGATCGACGGCCAGGGCGACTGGGCCCCGGCCGCCGAGATCGGCGAGCAGCTTACCGCCCTGCGGGAGCTGACCGAGGCGCGCACCGCCTGGCGCAACGCCCACGCGCTGGTGTTCAAGGACCGCCCGGACTACGTGTTCGAGCTGGACGAAGCGGGCAACGTGCTGGCGATCAATACCGAAGAGCGTCGCATCGCCAACCGCATGATCGAGGAGTCGATGATCGCCGCCAACGCCTGCTGCGCGGACTTCCTCGCCGCCCATATCGGCCACGGCATCTTCAACGTGCACCGCGCCTTCGAGCCGGAAAAGGCCGAAGCCGCCCAGGAGTTCCTCGCCGGCCAGGAGATCGAGGTGGGCCTCGAGGCACTCACCGAGCTCGAGCACTACAAGGAGCTCAAGCGCGCCCTCGAAACCCGTGACGACGCCTGGCTCGACGCCCGCCTGCGCCGCTTCCAGGGGTTCACCAGCATGTCCGCCCAGCCGGGACCGCACTTCGGCCTGGGGCTTGCCGCCTACGCCACCTGGACCTCGCCGATCAGAAAATACGGCGACATGGTCAACCATCGCCTGATCAAGCGCGTGTTGAAAAGCGAGCAGGCCCCGGCGGAAGCCAGCCAGGCGCTCACCGAGCAGCTCACCGAGCGTCGCCGCCTCAACCGCATGGCCGAACGCGACGTGAAGGACTGGCTCTACGTGCGCTACCTGACCCCGGCGGCAGAGAACCAGGAAGTGTTCGAGGCCGAGATCATGGCGATCAACCGGGGCGGCATGCGCGTGCGCCTGCTCGCCAACGGCGCCACCGCCTTCGTTCCTGCCCCCTTGATGCACGCCGATCGCGACAAGGTGGTGATCGACGACAAGGAAGGTCGTATCCAGATCGAGGGTGAGGAGCGCTACAAGCTCGGCGACGCGCTGCGCGTGGCCCTCACCGAGGCGCGCGAGGAGACCCGCTCGCTGGTCGCGCGACCGGCGTAACGCCTCCTTCGCTCGCACCTCACGCCACGGCTTTTGCCGTGGCGTTTTCGTTCTGGCCGCGCTGTCGTCGAACTGTCGTATTTCTGCTCTATGGTGATCCGATGACACTTGCGTGGCACGGAGATGACCTTGCATACGGCCGATATCACCATGTTCCATGCGCCGTCCAGCGGCGGCGTACGCACCTATCTGCAGGCCAAGCACCGCGTCTTGAACGCGGCCGGCGTGCGTACCAGCCTGCTGGTGCCCGGCGCCGAGCGCGATAGCCTGGGCGATCTGCATACCCTGGCCGCCCCGCACCTGCCGCTGGGCCAGGGCTACCGTTTCCCGCTGCGCCGCAGAGCCTGGCGCGAGGCACTGATCGAACTCTCCCCGGATCTCATCGAGGCAGGCGATCCCTACGTCACCGCCTGGGCCGCTCTCGAGGCGGGCCAGCGCCTGGGGGTGCCGGTGGTAGGCTTCTACCACTCCGACCTGCCGCACCTGATGGGCGATCGTTTCGGTGAGCTCGTGCGCGACCGACTGATTCGCTACGTGGTCGATTTGTACCGGCGCTTCGACAGCGTGCTCGCTCCCTGCCAGACCATGGCCGAGCGCCTGATGGAGTGGGGCGTGGCCAACGTGCGGGAGCAACCTCTGGGTGTGGATCTCGAACGCTTTCACCCTCGCCACCAAGATGCCCAGCTTCGCGCGCGCCTGGGGATCGGCAAGGAGAAGCGCCTGCTGATCTTCGTCGGGCGTTTCTCTCGCGAGAAGAACATCGATGTGCTGCTCGCCACCCTGCAGCGACTGGGCAGCGACTACCACCTGCTGTTGATGGGCCCGGGCATGCCGACCCGGGTGCCGGCCAACGTGACCTCGGTGAGCCGCTGCTGCGGCGTGCACGAAGTGGCCACGGCACTGGCCAGCAGCGATGCCCTACTTCACGCCGGCACCCGCGAGACCTTCGGGCTGATCGCGCAGGAGGCAATGGCCAGCGGCCTGCCGGTGATCGGTGCCCGCGCCGGCGCGCTGATCGAGAACGTGCCGCTGGGCGGCGGCATCCTCTGCCCGCCCCAGGACCCGGACGCGATGAGCGAGGCCTGCCGGGCGCTGTTTGCCAACGACATCGCCGCCAGCGGCCGCTTCGCTCGCCACTTCGTCGAGCGACGGTTCGGCTGGCCCACAGTGATCGGCGAGCTGCTCGATCACTACTGCACCTTGACCGCCACCGAGCGCCACGATGTCCTCTCCCGAACCCGTTTGCGCTAGGTTTCGCCTTCGCCGCTATCAGCTGGTCCTTCTGCTCGCGGCACTGGTCCTGCCATTGGCACTGACCTCCCTGGCCGGCGGTGAACAGGCGCTTGCCTACCTCGAGGCGTTTCCTTTCACGCTTCTGGCGCTGATGCTCGTCACGGCGGCGCTTTGCTGGAACATCAACGCGCTGCGCCTTCGCCTGATGCTGGGCAAGCGCGTTCGCCTCAGCCAGACGAGCGCCCTGGGCATCGAACTCGCCGCCAAGTTCGCGCTGTGCGCCACCCCCGGCGGCAGCGGCGGCCCGGTGGCGCTGCTGGCGCTGCTCAACCGACGCGGCGTACCGCCCGCCAAGGGAGCGGCACTGTTTCTGATCGACCAGGGGTGCGATTCGCTGTTCTTTCTCGTCATGCTCGCCGTGGCCGTCGGCGTCTCGCTGGCCGGCGACCCCGGCTGGCCTTACCAGGGCGTGATCCAGGCGGCCCTGGTGGGATTGGGGCTCGCCCTGACCGTGGCGGCGCTCGCCATCGCCTGCCTGCCCAGGCTCTTGCGCTTACCCGGCCTGACAAGGCGCGCCCCGGCCCGGCGGCGCTGGCTGGCGCGGCGGCTGTTGCGCTGCCGTCATGCGCTTGGCGTCACGCTGCGCCTGCCTCGACCGATGCTCGGCGCCATCTTGGCGCTCACGGCGCTTCACTGGCTCTTGCGCTACAGCCTTCTCTACCTGGCGGTGCTCGGCGTGGGTGGACAAATCGATTGGTTCTGGAGCTTTCTGGTCCAGATGCTGGCGCTGGCAGCGAGCCAGCTGAGCATTCTGCCCGGCGGCGCGGGCGCGGCCGAACTCGGCGTCGGTACGCTGCTACTGCCGCTCATGACCCAAGAGCGCGTGGTCGCGGCAGTACTCATCTGGCGGCTGGTGAGTTATCACCTTTACCTGCTGGCCGGCGCCCCGGTCTTGCTATGGCTCGTCTTCACGCAGTGGCGCAATCGTCACGCCTTCGATCCCGTGGGCGTCGAATAGCGTCTCGAGCGTCCCCGCCTGCTTGAGCTCCACGATAAAGTCGTCGAGAAACGCCCTCGCCGCCGCCGGGCGGTCCTGCGGCACGCCCATCGCCTGCTTGATGGTCATGAAGTGCCCCGGCAGCATCCGCAGGCCGGGAAATTCCTCGAGCCCGGCTTCGAGCTGCTGCTTGACGCCGGCGGCGACCTCGAGCTCGTGCTCCATGAAATAGGCCACTACCGTCGGCGATGTCGGCGAGCGCTGAAGCGTCGCCCGCTCGATGGTACGGCTCAAGAACAGATCATAAGCGCTGCCCTTGCCCACCGCGATACGATGCTCGGGCCGGTCGACCTCATCGAGGGTCTGGATCGGCGAGTCATCGCGAACCAGATACCCGCCTTCTATCAACATGTAAGGCGCCGTGAACGCGATACCCTCGCCGCGCGTCGGGTCCTGGGCGAAAAAGCCCATGTCGGCCTCGTTCGCCGTCACGGCGGTCACGGCCTTGCCCGCCGCGTCGAACACGACCAGCTCGAGCTCGAGCCCCAGGCGCTCGGCCAGCATGGTGGCGATATCGACAGAGACACCTTTTGGACGCGTGGCGCCGGCCGGCAAATTCGCCAGCGTCGGGTTACCGACATTGATCGTCACCCGCAGTACGCCGGTGGGTGCCAGTGCCGCGCGTACGTCATCGTATTGGCTCATGTATGATCCTCGGTGGTCTTGAGCGTTGATCCTGTTGGCTAAAACGAATAGACACAAAAAAGCCAGTCAGCGCGAGCTGACTGGCATAACGCTCTAAAGCGTTTTTTTACGCAGGCTGGGACAAGTTGTGACTTACCAGCCGGTCGCTTCTTTCAGCGCGTCGCCGATCTCCGCCAGTGAACGCACGGTCTTGACGCCGGCGCTCTCGAGGGCGGCGAACTTCTCGTCTGCGGTGCCTTTACCACCGGAGATGATCGCACCGGCGTGGCCCATGCGCTTGCCGGGAGGCGCGGTGACGCCCGCGATGTAGGACACCACCGGCTTGGAGACGTGCTCCTTGATGTAGGCCGCGGCTTCTTCCTCGGCGGTGCCACCGATCTCGCCGATCATGACGATCGCTTCGGTCTTCGGATCCTTCTCGAACATCTCGAGGATGTCGATGAAGTTGGAGCCCGGGATCGGGTCGCCGCCGATGCCGACGCAGGTGGACTGGCCGAAGCCGTGGTCGGTGGTCTGCTTGACGGCTTCGTAGGTCAGGGTACCGGAACGGGACACGATACCGACGCGGCCCGGCTGGTGGATATGACCCGGCATGATGCCGATCTTGCACTCGCCCGGGGTGATCACGCCGGGGCAGTTCGGGCCGATCAGGCGCACGCCCAGCTCGTCGCACTTCACTTTCGCGTCGAGCATGTCCAGCGTCGCGATGCCTTCGGTGATGCACACGATCAGCTTGATGCCGGCGTTGGCGGCTTCGAGGATCGAGTCCTTGCAGAAAGCAGCCGGAACGTAGATCACGCTGGCTTCGGCGCCGGTTTCCTTGACCGCTTCAGCCACGGTGTTGAAGACCGGCAGGCCCAGATGCGTCTGGCCGCCCTTGCCCGGCGTGACACCGCCGACCATTTGCGTACCGTAGGCAATCGCCTGTTCGGAGTGGAACGTGCCCTGGCCACCGGTGAACCCTTGGCAGATGACCTTGGTGTTCTTGTCGATCAGGATGCTCATTACTTGCCCTCCGCTGCTTTGACGACCTGCTGAGCGGCGTCGCTCAGGCTGGTGGCAGCGATGATGTTCAGACCGCTGGAGGCCAGTTTCTCGGCGCCCAGCTCGGCGTTGTTACCTTCCAGACGGACAACGACCGGCACGTTGACACCGACCTGCTCGACGGCACCGATGATACCTTCGGCGATCATGTCGCAGCGCACGATGCCGCCGAAGATGTTGACCAGCACGGCCTTGACGTTGTCGTCGGACAGGATGATCTTGAACGCTTCTGCCACGCGCTCCTTGGTCGCACCGCCGCCTACGTCGAGGAAGTTGGCCGGCTTGCCGCCGGACAGGTTAACGATGTCCATGGTGCCCATGGCCAGACCTGCGCCGTTGACCATGCAACCGATGTTGCCGTCGAGCGCCACGTAGTTGAGTTCCCACTTGGCGGCGTCGGCTTCACGCTGATCTTCCTGGCTCGGATCGCGCATCGCCTGCAGGTCCGGGTGACGGTACAGCGCGTTGCTGTCGAGACCCAGCTTGGCGTCGAGGCAGTGCAGGTTGCCTTCGTTGGTGATGACCAGCGGGTTGATTTCCAGAAGCGCCAGATCCTTGTCGTGGAACAGCTTGGAAAGACCCAGGAAGATCTTGGTGAACTGCTTGATCTGGTCGCCCTTCAGGCCCAGCTGGAAGGCAAGCTCACGCGCTTGGTAGGGCTGTGCGCCGACCAGCGGGTCGATCTCGGCCTTGAGGATCTTCTCAGGCGTCTCTTCGGCGACGGTTTCGATCTCGACACCGCCTTCGGTGGAGGCCATGAAGACCACGCGACGGGTGGTACGATCAACCACGGCGCCCAGATACAGCTCTTCGGCGATATCGGTGCAGTTCTCGACCAGGATCTTGGCGACCGGCTGGCCTTTCTCGTCGGTCTGGTAGGTGACCAGGTTCTTGCCCAGCCACTGCTCGGCGAAGGCTTTCGCTTCTGCCGGGTCCTTGATCAGCTTCACGCCGCCCGCTTTACCGCGGCCGCCCGCGTGCACCTGGGCTTTGACTACCCACATGTCGCCGCCGATCTTCTTGCACGCTTCTACCGCTTCTTCCGGTGTGTCCACGGCAAAGCCCTTGGACACCGGCAGACCATAATCGGCAAACAGCTGCTTGCCTTGATACTCGTGAAGGTTCATCGATTCATGCCATTGGTTGCATGTGACTCGAACGACACTGAGTGCGTGGCACTCGGCGTCCCCGTGCGATCGGCGCGGCCATCATGTGGGCCGCGCCGAAAGTGGTGCGCCACCGCGAGGTGGCGCCTGGTTGTTGCTTGAATTACTTGCGCTTCTTGCGGTTGGCCATGTGGATGGCGTGGCCTTCCACGGCGAGCGCCGCTTCGTGGACCGCCTCGGACATGGTCGGGTGCGCGTAGCAGGTCAGGGCCAGGTCTTCGGCGCTGGAGCCGAATTCCATGGCGATCACGCCCTGAGCGATCAGCTCGCCGGCGTGCTGGCCGACGATGTGAACGCCGAGGATACGATCGGTTTCGGCATCGGCGATGATTTTGGCGCTGCCTTCGGTGGCGTTGTTGGCCATCGCGCGGCCGCTCGCCGCGAACGGAAAGGTACCGGTCTTGACTTCGATGCCCTTCGCCTTGGCGTCCTGCTCGGTCATGCCGACCCAGGCCACTTCCGGCGCGGTGTAAATGACACACGGAATGGCGTCGTAGTTCATCTCGGCCTTGTGGCCGGCGATGATGTCCGCGACCATGATGCCCTCTTCCGAGGCCTTGTGCGCCAGCATCTGACCGCGCACGCAGTCGCCGATGGCGTAGATGCCGGGCACGTTGGTGCGGCACTGGTCGTCGACGAAGATGAAGCCGCGCTCGTCGAGCTCGATGCTCACGCCGTCACTGATCACGCCCTTGGTGTAGGGACGACGGCCGACGCAGACGATCAGCTTGTCGAAGGTGATCTCCTGCTCGCCGTCACCGTCGGTGTACTTGACGACGACTTCGTTGTCCTTGACCTCGGAGCCAGTCACACGGGCGCCCAGGCGGATATCCAGGCCCTGCTTCTTGAGCAGTTTCTGGGTCTCCTTGGCGACGGTGGTATCGACCATCGGCAGGAAGCTGTCCATCGCCTCGAGGACCGTGACTTCCGAGCCCAGGCGGTTCCAGACGCTGCCGAGCTCGAGACCGATGACGCCGGCGCCGATCACGCCCAGACGCTTCGGCGCATCCTTGAATTCGAGCGCGCCGGTGGAGTCGACGATCAGGTCGTCGGTCAGCGGCGTCGGCGGAATCTCGACCGGCACGGAGCCGGCGGCGATGACGATGTTGTCCGCGTCATAGGTGGTGGCGTTGCCGTCGAGATCGGTCACTTCCACCTGGTTGTTGGCCACGACCTTGCCGGTACCTTCGATGGCGGTGACGCCGTTGGCCTTGAACAGGCCAGAGATGCCGCCGGTCAGGTTTTTGACGATCTTGTCCTTGCGGGCCATCATCTTGGTGACGTCCATGGAGACGTCGCCGGCCTGGATGCCCAGGTCATCGAAATCGTGCTTGGCTTCGATGTACTTGTGCGAGGCTTCGAGCAGCGCCTTGGAAGGGATGCAGCCCACGTTCAGGCAGGTGCCGCCGTGAACCACGTTGCCTTCCTTGCCGATCCACTTCTCGACGCAGGCCACTTTCTTGCCGAGCTGGGCTGCGCGGATGGCGGCGACGTAGCCGCCGGGGCCGGCGCCGATAACGATTACATCAAACTTGTCAGCCATGTTGGCTCCTTTCGCTGAGTGACCCTTGCGGTGATTGAAACAGAGCAAGAGGCCTTGGGCGATAACATGAAACGTCTGGGAGAGCATGTGAGTGCGCCGGGGCTCGCCCGGCGCACATGGCGTTACACGTCCAGCAGCAGGCGTGCCGGGTCTTCCAGCAGGTTCTTGATGGTGACCAGGAACTGGACCGCGTCCTTGCCATCGATCATGCGGTGGTCATAGGAGAGCGCCAGGTACATCATCGGGCGGATCTCGACCTTGCCGTTGACCGCCATCGGGCGCTCCTGGATCTTGTGCATGCCCAGGATGGCCGTTTGCGGCGGGTTGATGATCGGCGTGGAGAGCAGCGAGCCGAAGATACCGCCGTTGGTGATGGTGAAGGTGCCGCCCTGCATCTCGTCGATGCCGAGCTTGCCGTCACGGGCACGCCTGCCGAAATCGACGATGCCCTTCTCGACGTCGGCGATCTTCATGGCGTCGGTGTCACGCAGTACCGGCACGACCAGGCCGCGGTCGGTGGACACGGCAACGCCGATGTCCTGGAAGCCGTGGTAGACGATCTCGTCACCGTCGATGGAGGCGTTGACGTCCGGGAAGCGCTTGAGCGCTTCAGACGCCGCCTTGACGAAGAAGCCCATGAAGCCGAGCTTGGTGTCGTGGGCCTTCTGGAAGGTCTCCTTGTACTGCGCGCGCAGGTTCATTACCGCGCCCATGTCCACCTCGTTGTAGGTGGTGAGCATGGCGGCGGTCTGCTGGGCTTCGACCAGACGCTTGGCGATGGTCTTGCGCAGGCGCGTCATCGGCACGCGCTTCTCGGCGCGATCCCCTTCGGCCACCGGCGCGGCAGCTTTCTTGGCCGGCGCCGAGGATTTGGCGGCTTTCTTGGCGCTGCCATCCTTCACGGCCTTCTGCACGTCCTCTTTCAGGACGCGACCGCCCTTGCCGGTGCCTTCGATCCTGGACACGTCCAGATCGTGCTCAGCGATCATCTTGCGCGCCGCCGGGGCGACGATCTTGTCACCCACTTTCTCGTCGGCGCCGTCATCGTCGCTGCCTTCAGAGGCGCTCGCGCTCTGGCTTTCGCCCGCGCCGCTGTCGCCGCCGGCACCTTCGGTGAACACGGCCAGAACCGCTTCGGACTCGACCTGGCTGCCCTCTTCGGCCTTGATCTCGGCCAGTGCTCCGTCGGCGGGGGCGACGACTTCGAGCACGACCTTGTCGGTCTCGATGTCGGCCAGCACTTCGTCACGCTTGACCGCTTCGCCCACTTTCTTGTGCCAGGTGGCCACGGTGCCTTCCTGGATCGACTCGGGGAAGCTCGGCGCCTTCACGTCGTGCTGCTTGCCACCGGACGCCTTGCCGCCTTCAGAGGCAGACGCCTTGGCGGCACCCTCTTCCTTTTCGCGCTTCTCGGCCTTCTCGCCATCGCCGGACTTGGCATCGCCAGCGGCGCCGAGCTTGCCCAGTACCTGTTCGGATTCGACGGTATCGCCCTCTTCGGCCATCACGTCGGAAAGCGTGCCCGCTTCTGGAGCGAGGACCTCGAGCACCACCTTGTCGGTCTCGATCTCGACGATCAGCTCGTCACGCTCGACGCTGTCACCCGGCTTCTTGTGCCACGCGGCTACCGTGCCTTCGGCAACGGATTCCGGAAAGGTCGGCGCTTTGATCTCAGTAGCCATGTCATTTCCCTTATAGGTTCTTTAAACCCGGTGGGCGCTTATAGATTGAAAGCGTCTTCCACCAGCTGGCGCTGCTGTTCGGTGTGGACGGACATGTAACCTGCCGCGGGAGCCGCAGAGGCCGGACGTCCGGCGAATTTCAAGTCACGGCCCAGGCCGTCCTTGAGCATATCGGCCACGATCCGCATGTGGTGCTGGCTGGAGTACCAGGCACCCTGGTTCTGCGGCTCTTCCTGGCACCATACGATGTCTTCCACGTTGGCATACGCCTGAAGCACTTCCAGAAGCTCTTCCTTCGGGAAGGGGTAAAGCTGCTCAAGGCGAACGATGACCGTATCGGTACGCTCGTTTTCCACGCGCCAGTTGGCCAGATCGTAGTAGACCTTGCCGGCGCACATGATGACCCGGGTGACCTGTTCCGCCGGCAGATCCGCCTGGTCCGGCAGCACCATGTGGAACTTGCCCTCCGCCAGATCCTCGAGGCTCGAGGTGGCGTCCTTGTGGCGCAGAAGCGACTTGGGCGACATCACGATCAGCGGCTTTCTCAGCGGGCGGATCACCTGGCGACGCAGCAGATGGAAGATCTGCGCGGGCGTGGTGGGCACGCACACCTGCATGTTGTGCTCGGCGCACATCTGCAGGAAACGCTCGAGGCGCGCCGAGGAGTGCTCGGGCCCCTGGCCTTCGTAGCCGTGGGGCAGCAGCATGGTCAGGCCGCACAGCCGACCCCACTTGGTCTCGCCGGAGGAGATGAACTGATCCACCACCACCTGGGCACCGTTGAAGAAGTCGCCGAACTGCGCTTCCCAGATGACCAGGTCATTGGGTGCAGTGGTCGAGTAGCCGTACTCGAAGGCCAACACGGCTTCTTCCGAGAGGAAGGAGTCGTGGATGGTGAAGCACGGCTGGCCGTCGGCCATGTTCTGCAGCGGCACGTAGGTGCTGCCATCCTTCTGGTTGTGGATGACGGCGTGACGGTGCGAGAAGGTGCCGCGGCCCACATCCTGGCCGGTGATGCGGACCGGGTGGCCCTGATCGAGCAGCGTGGCGTAGGCCAGGGTTTCAGCGAAGCCCCAGTTCAGGCCCATGCCCCCGGCCTGCATCTTGCGCCGGTCCTCGTAGATCTTGGCGACCTGGCGCTGCACGTCGACCCCGTCCGGGATGTCACACATCCGGGCGGCGAGCTGCTGCAGGCGCTTCATGTCGACGGTGGTGTCGGCATCGCCGGACCACTCGTGGCCCAGGTACGGTGCCCAGTCGACGAACAGCGACTTGTTGGGTTCCTGAACCAGCGCATTGGCAACGTGATTGCCCGCCACGAGATCATCGCGGTAGGTCTCGATCATCGCCTTGGCGTCGTCTTCGGAGAGCACGCCCTGCTCGACCAGGCGCTTGGCGTAGACGGTGCGCGACGAGGCATGGTCCTTGATCTTGGCGTACATCAGCGGCTGGGTGCCGGAGGGCTCGTCCGCCTCATTGTGGCCGCGACGACGGTAGCAGACCAGATCGATGACCACGTCCTTCTTGAACTGCTGGCGATAGTCGAGCGCCACCTGAGTGGCATGGATCACCGCGTCCGGATCGTCACCGTTGACGTGGAAGATCGGTGCCTGGACCATCTTGGCGATGTCGGTACAGTACTCGGTGGAGCGCGCATCCAGCGGGTTCGAGGTAGTGAAACCCACCTGGTTGTTGATCACGATGTGAACCGTGCCGCCGGTCTTGTAGGCACGGGTCTGGGACATCTGGAACGTCTCCATGACCACGCCCTGGCCTGCAAAGGCCGCATCGCCATGCACGTTGATCGGCAGCACCTTGCTGCCGTCGACGTCCTGGCGACGATCCTGGCGGGCGCGTACCGAGCCTTCGACCACCGGTGCCACGATCTCGAGATGCGAGGGGTTGAAGGACATGGCCAGGTGCACTTCGCCACCCGGTGACATGACGTTCGAGCTGAAGCCCTGGTGATACTTGACGTCGCCGGAGCCGCGCTCGATGACCTTCTTGCCGTCGAACTCGTCGATCAGCTCCGCCGGGTTCTTGCCGAGGATGTTGACCAGCAGGTTCAGACGACCCCGGTGGGCCATGCCGATCACGACTTCCTTGGTGCCGTAGCCGCCGGCGCGCTGGATCAGCTCGTCCATCATCGGCACGAAGCTCTCGCCGCCTTCGAGGCCGAAACGCTTGGTGCCGGGGTACTTGGACGCCAGATAGTTCTCGAGGCCTTCCGCCGCGGTCAGACGCTCCAGCACGTGCTTGCGCACGTCGTCGCTGAACTTGGGCGCACTTCTTACCGATTCGAAGCGGCGCTGCAGCCAGCGCTTCTCTTCGGTGTCGACGATGTGCATGATCTCGCAGCCGATCGAACGGCAGTAGGTCTGCTCGAGCGCGTCGACGATGTCACGCAGCGGCGCCTTGTCGATGCCCAGAAAGAAGGAGCCGGTCTGGAATTCGGTATCGAGATCCGCTTTGGAAAGCTGGTGAAAGGACAGATCAAGATCCGGCACCGGGGTGGGATTGCGCAGCCCGAGCGGGTCGATGTCCGCCTTCTGATGTCCCCGGAAGCGATAGGCGTTGATCAGCTGCAGAACCTTGACCTGCTTCTTGTTCTCACCGCTATCAGAAGCAGCGGCGACCTGACCGGGACGGCTTTCGCGTCCTAGCTGGTAGAACTGATCACGAACGGGGCTTAAGGGGACATCCTGGGAGGCACTGCCGTCGGAACGTGGCAGCTCGTCGAAATATCGGCGCCATTCGTCGGAGACAGAATCGGGATCGTCGAGGTACTGCTCGTAAAGCGCTTCCACGTAGTGGACATTGCCGCCACTCACGTGAGAGGAACGCCACATCAATTCCATTATGCCTTGTTGCATCTCTCGGTCACCCTACACTGATGGGGTGGTATCGGTATCGCTGCACGGTGCGGCGACATCGCTTGTGCCCTGCCGGCGGGGCGAAACGTTAGCCGGCGGCACCGGCCGGGGCCGGGAACCTTCATATGGCTCGTATCTAGCGCTTCGCTGTCAGTTCATGCTCAAAAGCCGGTACATGGGCACCGGCTTTTAAACGTGGCTGGTCGATACTGCGACGCGACGTCGCACCACATGACAAACCCTATGATAACAAGCGAAGCGTCGGGATTTAAGTAGCTTTGTACGACAACCTGCACTTCGCTTGCTTTTTTCTCACCCTTTCATGAATCAGGTGGCGTCGGCGAGCAGCATCTCGCGAATCTTGCCGATCGCGCGGGTCGGGTTAAGGCCCTTCGGACACACCGCCACGCAGTTCATGATGCCGCGGCAGCGGAACACGGAGAACGGATCCTCGAGGTCGGTCAGACGCTCGCGGGTAGCGTTGTCGCGTGAGTCCGCCAGGAAGCGGTAGGACTGAAGCAGACCCGCCGGGCCCACGAACTTGTCCGGGTTCCACCAGAACGACGGGCAAGAGGTAGAACAGCACGCGCACAGGATGCACTCGTACAGACCGTCGAGCTTGTCGCGGTCTTCCGGCGACTGCAAACGTTCGATGGCCGGCGCCGGCGTATCGTTTTGCAGGTACGGCTCGATGCGCTCGTACTGCTTGTAGAAGATCGCCATGTCGACGACCAGGTCACGGATGACCGGAAGACCCGGCAGCGGGCGCAGAGTCAGCTTGCCGCCCTTGACCACGTCAGACAGCGGCGTGATGCACGCCAGGCCGTTCCTGCCGTTCATGTTCATGCCGTCGGAGCCGCACACGCCTTCACGGCAGCTGCGACGAAACGCCAGACCGCTGTCCTGCTCCTTCATCAGGTGCAGAACGTCCAGCACCATCAGATCGCGACCTTTGGTATCGACCTGAAACTCCTGCATGTACGGCGCGGAGTCGGTTTCCGGGTTGTAGCGGTATATGGATACCTGAAGATTGGACATTGTGACTCCCTCTCGGTGCAGGGGCCGACGCTTACCGGCCCCGGCGAAGATTAGTAGGTACGAACCTTCGGCTCGAACGTATCAACGGTTTTCGGCTTGAAGTTGACGTCGCGCTGCTTCAGCTCCTTGGTGAGCGGGAAGTAGAGCGAGTGCTTCAACCAGTTGACGTCATCACGGTCGGGGTAGTCGTAGCGCGAGTGCGCACCACGGCTCTCTTTACGCTCGAGGGCAGCAATCGCCGTTGCTTCCGCCACTTCCATCAGGTTGTCGAGCTCGAGCGCTTCGACACGCGCGGTGTTGAACGCGTTGGACTTGTCCGGCAGGTGGGCGTTGGCGATACGCTCGCGCAGGGCCGCCAGATTCTTCACACCCTCCTGCATGTTCTCCTCTTCGCGGAATACGCCGAAGGAGTTCTGCATGATGTCCTGAAGCTCCGCCTTGAGCGCGGGGATGCTTTCGCCACCCTCGGACTCGTTCCAGCGGGTGATGCGCTTCATCGCGGCCTCGATATCGGACTCGGAGGCGTCCAGGTACTCGATACCTTCGTTGAGCGCGCCTTCGATGAACATGCCCGCCGCGCGGCCGAAGACCACGAGATCGAGAAGCGAGTTGCCACCCAGGCGGTTGGCGCCGTGAACCGAAACGCAGGCCGCTTCGCCGCAGGCGAACAGACCGTTGATGATCTGATCTTCACCGGCCTCGTTCTGCATGATGGCCTGGCCGTGAACGTTGGTCGGGATACCGCCCATCATGTAGTGGCAGGTCGGCACGACCGGAATCGGGTCCTTGGCCGGGTCGACGTGGGCGAAGGTCTTGGAGAGCTCGACGATACCCGGCAGACGCTTGCCCAGTACTTCCTCGCCCAGGTGGTCGAGTTTCAGGAAGACGTGGTCGCCCTTGTCGCCGCAGCCGCGGCCTTCGAGGATCTCCATGACCATGGAGCGCGCGACCACGTCGCGGCCGGCCAGATCCTTCGCATTCGGAGCGTAACGCTCCATGAAGCGCTCGCCATCCTTGTTGACCAGGTAGCCACCCTCGCCGCGGCAACCTTCGGTGACCAGCGTGCCGGCACCGTAGATACCGGTCGGGTGGAACTGCCACATCTCCATGTCCTGCATCGGGAAGCCGGCGCGCAGCGCCATGCCGATGCCGTCGCCGGTGTTGATCAGGGCGTTGGTGGTCGAGGCGTAAATACGACCCGCACCGCCGGTGGCCAGCACCGTCGCCTTGGACTTGACGTGAACCACTTCGCCAGTCTCGATGCACATGGCGATACAGCCGACCACGTCGCCTTCGGCGTTCTTGACCAGGTCTACCGCGTACCACTCGTTCAAGAACGTGGTGTTGTTCTTGAGGTTGTTCTGGTAAAGAGTGTGCAGGAGCGCATGGCCGGTACGGTCGGCGGCGGCGCAGGTACGCGCGGCCTGACCACCTTCACCGAAGTTCTTGGACTGGCCGCCGAAGGGGCGCTGGTAGATGCGGCCGTTGTCGAAACGCGAGAACGGCAACCCCATGTGCTCGAGTTCGAATACCGCTTTCGGGCCTTCGGAACACATGTACTCGGCGGCGTCCTGGTCGGCGATGTAGTCGCCGCCCTTGACGGTGTCGTACATGTGCCAGCGCCAATCGTCGTTCGGGTCGGCGGAGGCAATCGCGCAGGTGATGCCACCCTGAGCGGAAACGGTGTGAGAGCGTGTCGGGAACACCTTGGACAGTACCGCGGTCTTCTTGCCGGACTTGGCGAGTTCCAGAGCGGCACGCAGGCCAGAGCCACCGCCACCGATAATGATGGCGTCAAACGTCAGGCTACGAAGGTTAGACATGGATTAAGCTCCCCACAGAATTTGGATGCCCCAGACCAGGTAGACAAAGATGGCCAGAATGATGAGCGCCTGGGCCGCGACACGCAGACGGGTGGACTTGAGGTAGTCGGTGGTGACGGTCCACAGGCCGATCCAGGCGTGCGCCGCCAGCGAGATGAACGCCAGAAGCGAGAAAATGCGCATCCAGATCTGGCTGAAGAGCCCGCTCCAGGTATAGTAGTCGAGCCCGGGATTGAACAGCAGGTAGCCCACGATGAACAGCGTGTAGAGCGCCAGGATCACGGCCGAGACGCGCTGCATCAACCAGTCGGACAGGCCGCTGCGACCGAAACTTGTGATGTTGGTTACCATACCCAGACTCCTGCCAGAATGATCAGAACCGCGCTCACCACCACGGTGATCTGCGCCTTTTGCACGCTACCTTCCAGCGTTACACCAATATCGGCATCCATCAGCAGGTGCTTGATGCCGGCCACGAAGTGGAAAGCCAGCGCGGACAGAAGGCCCCAAGCGACGAACTTGGCGAGCAGGTTGTTCGCCAGCGCATCGCGCACGGCATCGAAACCGGCCGGTGAGGAGAGGGATTTCCCCAGTGCCCAGAAGGCGAAGATCAGGCCGACGAACAGGATGACACCGGTGATGCGGTGCGTGATCGACGTCAGCGCCGGCAGGGGAAAATGAATGGTCGAAAGGTCTAGGTTTACGGGTCGTTTGCTATTCACGGCGTTATACACACTCTCTTGGCCCACTCTGCAAAGGTTCAGGCTTACCCCGAGCGGGCGGTGGTTGCTGGAAGGGGCTCGGCCGTTGCCAAGTCGGACACGACCACCTATCTGCCGGTCGCGCGCCGGGGATTATAAGAACCTTCGCTTCCGCTTACAAACCAAACGCAAGCCTAACTCCACTAAGACAATGAAAATGCCCGATAGGCGGAGTCGATTTTGCGTTGCAGCATGTTTATAGTGTCAACGAGCCGACCGGTTTAGTAAGCCTGTTAACAGCTACAGTCTAGTACGTCTTCAAGGCACCCGTTCGGCTCATCTAAAAATTAGACAAAAATACCAACCCAGAATAAATTTGTACAAATATAGTTGACATTAAGGCTAATTGACAAAAAGTCGCACGCTTCTATAGTAGGCGAGCCTTTTCGCCGGCGCGGTATGCGAAACAACGACTTTACGTCCCAAACCGAATTCGAAAGGAGGCCTTCATGGCTGACAGGAAAGCGACATTGACGGTAGACGGTCTGGACAAGCCGATCGAACTACCCATGTATTCCGGCACATTAGGCCCAGACGTTATCGATGTACGAGGCCTCGGTGCAGAGGGCCTGTTCACCTACGACCCCGGCTTCATGGCCACCTCTTCCTGCCAGTCCGCCATCACCTACATCGATGGCGGCCAGGGCATGCTGCTTCACCGTGGTTACCCCATCGATCAGTTGGCCAAGGAGTCCAACTTCGTCGAGCTCTGCTATACCCTGCTGTTCGGCGAACTGCCTTCCGACGAGCAATACGCGGACTTCGAGACGCGCATTCGCAACCACACCATGGTTCACGACCAGATCAACAACTTCTTCAAGGGCTTCCGCCGCGACGCGCACCCGATGTCGATCCTGTGCGGCGTAGTGGGCGGCCTTGCGGCCTTCTACCATGACCACATGGACATCACGCAGCAGGAAGACCGCGAAATCAGCGCCATCCGCCTGATCGCCAAGATGCCCACGCTCGCCGCGATGTCGCACAAGTACAACGTCGGCCAGCCTTTCAACTACCCGCGCAACGACCTGAGCTATGCAGAGAACTTCCTCTACATGATGTTCAGCAACCCCTGCGAGGAGTACAAGATCAACCCGGTCTACGCCAAGGCGATGGACCGTATCTTCATGCTCCACGCGGATCATGAGCAGAACGCCTCCACCTCCACGGTGCGCCTGGCGGGCTCGACCGGTGCCAACCCGTTCGCCTGTATCAGTGCGGGTATCGCGGCCCTCTGGGGCCCGGCGCACGGCGGTGCCAACGAAGCGGTACTGAACATGCTCGACGAGATCGGCGACGACTCCGAAGAGAACATTCAACGCTTCATCGACAAGGCGAAGGACAAGGACGATCCGTTCAAGCTGATGGGCTTCGGTCACCGCGTCTACCGCAACTTCGACCCGCGCGCCAAGGTGATGAAGGAGAGCTGCGATGAGGTACTGGCGGAACTCGGCATGGCCGACGACCCGCAGCTCAAGATCGCCAAGCGCCTCGAGCAGATTGCGCTGGAAGACGAGTACTTCATCGAGCGTAAGCTCTACCCGAACGTCGACTTCTACTCCGGCATCATTCTGAAGGCGATGGGCATTCCGACCAACATGTTCACCGTAATCTTCGCCGTGTCACGCACCATCGGCTGGATCTCGCACTGGCATGAAATGCTCAGCGAGAGCTACAAGATCGGTCGTCCGCGTCAGCTCTACACGGGCCACGACAAGCGCGACTACCCGACCAAGAAGTAAGTCTCGCCAAGTCGACGCGAAGGCCGCCCAAAGGCGGCCTTCGTGCGTTCAGGAGGCCAGGATTCAGAAGGTCAGGCAAGCACCTCAACCTAGTCTCTCGCTGAACTCAGCGCTTTCGCTTTTGAACAGCACCATGCTCGCTCGATGCGACCAAAGAGACCCTGTATCGCGACCATTTTTTGCTTGACAAGGCTGGCCAAAAGCAAAGAAAAATGTTTTCCACACTATCTGTGGATAACCCTGTTCACAACCACACAGAAACACCCCGCAATCGCCATGAACAGTGGCCTGGCTTTAGATTGATCACTTTTTGACCTAACATAAGACATTGTTTTTGTTGGTTAAATTCTAAAAGACTGATTTCATGAAGAGTTAGCCGCCCCTTGTGCACAACCTCATCTCAGGAACAGCAAAAGTGGACAAGTCAAGCTTAAAAAGGCAAAAAATTCGGTCTAAAAGCCGTATTGAAGACAACGAAAATTCTCGTCACGCCCTAACGGGTTGCGACGATAAATTATCAAAGGATAAGAGGTATAGCAGAAGAGGTATGGCGTCCCATAAGGGGTTCGAACCCTTGTTACCGCCGTGAAAGGGCGGTGTCCTGGACCACTAGACGAATGGGACGTTTTACATCGTGCGCTTGGCGCTTGATTTGGTGGAGCCTAGCGGGATCGAACCGCTGACCTCAACACTGCCAGTGTTGCGCTCTCCCAGCTGAGCTAAGGCCCCGTGTCGTGAAGACGATGCGTATAGTACTGATTAGGCTCGCCTTCGTCAACCGAAAAAGCGCCAAATCCCGCAATGGGATCTGGCGCAGCAATCGTCAGGCGATGGCGCCCTTCCCAGCTACAGCGCCCGGTACTCCTTCTCGAAGCGTTTGGCCTGCTTTTTCGAAACGCCGCCCAGCACCTCGAGGGCGTGACGCAGGCGTGCTCGGGTCACGTCCGAGCCGAGGATCGCCATGGCGTCCATGACCGAGGTGCTGGTGCTAGATCCGGTCACGGCGATGAAGACCGGCGCCAGAAACGCCTTCATCTTGAGATCGAAGACGCCGGCCAGGACCTGGACCTCGGCCAACAGCGCCTCCTTGTTCCAGGCCGGCAGCGTCTCGAGGCGCCACACCAGAAACTGCAGAAGCCTCACGAGCTCTTCGCGCTCGAGCTTCACGCCTTCGAAATCCGCCTCCGTGATGGCAGGCAGCCCCGAGAAGAAGTGTCCGGCCAGCGGCGCGACCTGGGAGAGTGTTTCCACCCGGGGGCGCACCTGGGGCAGAATCTGACGCACGTACTCCTCGTTGAACGCCCACTCCCTGAGCGCGGCCAACAGTGCATCGTCATCCAGATCCTCACGAATGTAGAGGCCGTTGAGCCAGGTCAATTTCTCCAGATCGAACACCGGCCCGCCGAGCGAAACGCGCTGGATATCGAAGGCTTCCATCATTTCCGCCAAGCTGAACTTCTCGCGCTCGTCCGGCATCGACCAGCCCATGCGGCCCAGGTAGTTGGTCACCGCCTGGGGCAGAAAGCCCATGCGGCGATAGTAGTTGATGGAGGTCGGGTTCTTGCGCTTGGAAAGCTTCGACTTGTCCGGATTGCGCAAAAGCGGCATGTGGCAGAGTACCGGCATATACCAGCCGAAGTACTCGTAGAGAAGCTGATGCTTCGGAGCGGAGTTGATCCACTCTTCCCCGCGCAGTACGTGGGTGATGCCCATCAGGTGATCGTCCACCACGTTGGCGAGGTGGTAGGTCGGCATGCCGTCGGACTTCATCAGGATCTGGGCATCCACCTGGGCCCACTCCACCTCGATGGTACCGCGCAGCAGATCCTCGACCACGCAGACGCCTTCGCTCGGCACGTTCATGCGCACCACGAACGGCCAGTTCTCCGCTTCGCGACGTGCCTGCTCCTCGGGCGACAGCGCCAGATCCGCCGGCTTGAGCGCCAGGTGCAGGCCGGCGTCCTTGCGCGACTCGCGCAGCGCATCGAGCTCTTCGCTGGTGCGGTAGCACTTGAAGGCGTGGCCGGCGTCGATCAGCTCCTGGGCGTAGCGCGCGTAGATCTCGCCGCGCTCGCTCTGGCGGTAGGGGCCGTGAGGGCCGCCGACGTCCGGGCCCTCGTCCCACTCGATGCCGAGCCAGCGCAGCGAATCCAGGATCATCTGCTCGGACTCGGCGGTCGAGCGTACCCGGTCAGTGTCCTCGATGCGCAGAATGAATTCGCCGCCATGCTGGCGAGCGAAGCAGAGGTTGAACAGCGCGATGTAGGCGGTGCCGACGTGGGGGTCTCCCGTAGGCGAAGGCGCGATACGCGTACGTACGGTCATCAAGATATCCTTTTGGCATCAGAGCGTGGCGCCATTATACGCACCCATCTACCATCCATCAGTATGCGTGGGGAACATCTTTGGCTGAAAAGCGTCCGAATGGAAGTTGCTAAGGATATAGCGGTGGGCGCTCAAGTCGCTTTGCTATTTCGAGCGTTGTACCTATGATGCATGGCCGTACGCGAAGCCCCGAGTGATCGCGTACGGCGTACCGCCGTTGGCAACGATGAACGTTCATCAAACGGGTTTGTTTGGCTCATCAATGGGAAAACATAATGGAATCGCTAGGCTCACGTATCAAGCAACTCCGGCAGCGGGTGAAGCTTAATAAAGCCGCCCTGGCCCGGAAGGTTGGCGTGTCGGATGTGACTATCTCGTACTGGGAGTCCGGGGCGATCAAGCAGATCGGGCACGAGCGCCTGGTGGCGCTGGCCGACGCACTGGACTGTTCGCTGGCAACACTGCTCGAAGGTGACAGCGCCCCGCCGCTTCTGACGCTGACCCATCAAGGCCCCCTGCCCTGGGAACAGGTTCAAGGCACCACCTTGACGCCACCGCCTCACCTGCCGCTCAAGATCGACTGGAAAGCGCCTTGCGTGATGACCACGCCGGCCCCCGACTCGGATTTCGCTCCCGCCTCCCCGGGTGATCTCCTGCTGCTCGGCCCCACCCACGTCTTTCACAAAGCCGGCCATTACCTGGTCAAGCGCGACGATCGGTTCGTTCTGGAGCATTTCCCCAAGTCTCCGAACGACGTCGAGATCCACGCCGTCGTGCTCGCTCACTGGTGTTCTGCCTAAAGCACCCTTTTCCCCTAGTCCTCAACCACGTCCACCTGGTCACGCGTACGTCTTGGCTCACTCCCCACCAAGAAGCGTCGTGAGTAGGTGGTCACCTGCCCCAGGCCGTGGCGAGTTTGTGTGACGAGCTCGCCCGCCAGATGCTCCCCACGCGTACCCATCACCTCCTGCACGGCCCGCGGCTGCACGCTGGCTTCACTCGACTGCACGCGCACGATATAGCCACCGTCCGGTAAGCCGCTGCCCGAACCGAAGGGGCCGGCGCGAAACTCCCCGCCCGTGACCGCCGTGCGTGACTGCCAGCGCACCCGGCTCAGTTCACGCTCGACCACTACCTGCAGCCGCGTATCCTCCGGCAGGTTGGTCTCCCCCGTCACCATCAGCCGCCGGTCGCTTGCAAGCTCAACGTGCGTCGTGACCACTACCTCCAGCGGCTCGGGCTCGCGAGCAGTGTCGCCAGCCTGTGTTGCAGCTTCGTGACGCGCGGGCTCGGGCGCCGGGGCCGGCTCGTCCGGCTGTTCATTGCAACCGACCAGCAGTAGAAGCCCAGCCACCAGCGCGATACCCCTGCGTGCTTTAACCATACCCGCTCCTCACCCTGAATCCGAACCCTAGGCTATACCATTAAATGTGCAAGCGCGTCACTAGCAACCGGGAGCCTGCCAACGGTATTGGCTCAGGGTTTGCGCGGTGTAACCGTGGGAATGGGTTTTCAGATCACTGACGAACGCGGTGGGGCTCTCGAACGTCAGCGTATCGACGGAACGCAGGGCACTTTCACCTTTACCGCAGGCCACCGACACCTTCGCCCCACCGTCACGGTGGTCGATCTCGATATCGTCACAGGAAGCCCGTCCCCAGAGCGCTTGACCCACGCTTTCCTAGCTATGTGTCTGCTCCGGTGTCAGACACAGGGTATCCGTCTGTCGCAATAGAGACCGGCGCGTCATTTTTCAGCGCGCGCTCGATAGCACCCAGCGTGAAGGCCAGGCGCGACAGCGCTCGTCGCTGCGGGATCTGGATCAGTGGTCGCTATCGACCGACTGGAACACCATCGCCGTCAGATTGTAGGTAATCCCGCAAAGGGAGATAAACATGAGCGTGATAGGGGTAAAAATTGTCGTTTGGCGCATATTGTTGTCTGCCCCAAAGACAATATCGACCGGAATCAGTGTAACGAGCTGCGACGATAGCGCCATGAGCAAACAAAAAAGAGCGGCTGATGCAAGGTGCTGGCTCCTGGACTTTCGAATTTTGATGTAGCCGATCATCACCATGGCAATGGCCACATAGGCTGAAGCGTCGAAGCTTTTAATCGCCTCCATGAACATGGCGTCCGTTGGTGAAAAATGGCGAGAAATGAGACTAATACAGAGCTGGACAGTAAAACCACATCCGATCACCTGAAGCATGAATCGACAAGCCAGCTCTGTCTTTGGGTGCGATTTCCGTTTATTCGCCTCACATACTTCACAAAATCGAGAAAGGAGTTTTTTCATGCTATTGCCCCTAGGCATGTTTGTGTTCGAAACCCTTAGCGTGCTCTACCAGGAACTCAAACGCATCAGCGAGTGGCGCCATCCCAGCCAGTCGCCCGTGGGCGAGCGACCTGTCTTCCAGTTCTTTGGCCCTGGGCAGGACATTCATCACGCTCTTCGGTACCCTTTTGCCATCGTTCACCGGCGGGCGCTTCAGCCTCGACGAGATCCGAGACATGGCCAATCAGAGCAACGCTTGGCCACTGATGGAAGGCACCGGCCGCCAGTACGGGCTGTGGTTCGTCACCCGCGTATAAGAGACCAGCAGCAACTTCTTCCGCACAGCGCCGCCGAGAAGATTGAGTTCACCCTCATGCTCGAGCACGTCAACGACGAGCGCACGGACCTGATCGGCCGTTTCGTGCTACCCGCCGCCACGCGCCTCGCCGGGGCTACGTATGAACCGCTACCTGTGGCCCAGCTACCGCCTCACGTTTAACGGCACCGACATCACACCGCGCATGAACGGCCGGCTGGTACGCCTCACGCTGCGCGAACAGCGCGGCCTGGAGGCGGACCAAGACGGCTAGCTTGCCCCCCCCGCGCGGCGCGGAGCTTTCGTTGGCGTTCGGCTGGCAGGAAGAAGGCCTGATCGACAAGGGCCGCTTCACAGTCGATGAGATCCAGCACACTTGCGCCCAGGACCAGCTCACTATCCGCGCCCGCTCGGCAGACCTGCCCCGGGTAAGCGCACACAAAGCTGGCACGAGCTCACCCTGGGCGAGATCGTGGCCACCATTGCCGGGCGCAACAGCCTCAAGCCGGTGGTGGTCACCGTGCTGAACGGCATCCGCGTCGGGCACATCGACCAAACCGAAGAATCGGACCTGAATTTTCTCACCCGCCTAGGCGAGCGGTTCGACGCCATCAAAGCCGGCCGCATGCTGTTCACCACTACCGGCGAAGGCCTCACCGCCAGCGGCCAACCGATGACCGCCATCACCCTCACCCGCCGCGACGGCGACCAGCACCGCTACAGCGTGACCGACCGCGACGCCTACAGCGGCGTAAAAGCCTACTGGAACGACACGCGCGGCGCCGAGCGGCAAACGGCGCTGGCCGGCACGGAAAGAACGCCAAGCAGCTGCGCCCCACCTACGCGAGCGAAGACGACGCTCTGGTGGCAGCGCGTAGCGAGTGGCAACGTATTCAGCGGGGGATGGCAGAATTTGAACTAACGCTGTTACTGGGACGAGCTGACATACTACCTGAGTCAGTGCTCAAGCTTAGTGGTTACAAATCGCAGATTGATGCCACCGCGTGGTTAGTGACGGAGGTATCGCACAGCTTAAACGAGGGAGGTTACACGTGTCACTTAAGAATGGAAATTAAGCATAGTCAAACTTCTCTTAAATAACTGTACATGCTTAACTTTCTAATTCTTACAGCTTCCGAATAGCTGCACGCCGATCCTTATTTCTTATAATCTTATCAACATGCCTCAATAATCTTCCTTGCCAGACTCCTACTCCTCTCATGAAATTTTCTGGCCAAAAATCAGAGTCTGGAATAGTTGATTGAAAAGGTAGAATTAGCGAAGGATGATCTGCTAAAACGGAACGCGTATCTTTATGTCTAGAAATATTTTTATAAACATATTTTGCGTAATTAAGAGCTTTCCGTTGGCTGTCAGGGTCACTCATGATTTCTATCGCATGGTTCCATAAGTCCTCACGAACTATTTTGCATAGTACTTTTGTGCGGATTAACTCACGTTCTGTATTAACTTGGCTCATGCGACGATGCTTTAAATTCGCGATACGAGACCAAAGTAGTGTAGGTGGATTTAGAACATTAAAATGAATTATATTCCGTCCATCTCTATCTATGTCCCACTCAATTTGTGTGGATGAGGTGCGCATTTTATCCGCATCCAACTGACCGTAAACCGTGTTCATCACATCAATTACAAAATCGCTACCCTTTATAAAACCTGGCCGATTCAAATGTATAACTGCCATATTAGGCACAAGATCTCCAGGCTTTGGAAAATGGGGCGTGCCTTTCCACGATGCAGCTAATAATCTCACCCCCTCGACACTGCCAGCGGCTATATCTAGATCAGAAGAGGTTAAAGCGGCTTCTTGTGCTAGGGTAAGCTGATCTTGCAAGAAGTAGTCGCCCCAAAACGCAATCGCCTGGCCTCCAATGAGAACCAGGCGTTTCTGTAGATCTTCCGGAAGTTCAGAGATAAGCCTAAGAATAGGTTTTATTTCAAGGCTATCAATCATTCAAATTCGCTATATAAATATAACTCTTGACTAGTATTTGTCAAAGTGGTGCAGGCGCAGATGCACTACGGATAATGCGAGCATGTTGGCGAGCACCCTTGAACTGAGATGCGCGTTCAATAGCTTGTTGAGAAATAAGCATCTCAGCATATTCCTGTAGGCGATTGCGCTCTTTTTCTTGGATACGTAGCACGAAACCATTATGTTGATATTGATTTGCGCTGATATGAGAAACCATGATTTTCACCATTAAAATCAAACGGTTATAGAAAATCTAGCTTGGCTCCATGCGAACCGTTAAGCTTTCAGAGAAAGCTTAACGGTTCGCATGGAGCCAGTCAACAAAATTTATTGATGTTCGTTTATATTAAGCCATATTTCTATACTAAGCAAATGCCCTACCATCTATAGTTGGGCCGCAATCTTCTAGCAAAATCTGTGGGTTACGCGTGTTTCAGGGCGACGCTCTCAAGATGATAAACTTAAGCCATTTTAGACGCAGTCAATCTGCGCCATATTGCGTAGGAAATCGACTACACCGCCCAGCACCGCGCCTGCCTGACTAACACCCCCTTGAACTGCTCCGCCCGGATGAAGCACCCCTGGCCCCCGGCCGCAGGCACCAAGCGCCTGCGGCGCAAGTTCAGCGTGAACATGGAACGCACGGTGCTCGAGCTTCGCGGAGTCAGCTGCCTGGAGATGAACGACCTGTTCGAGCCGAAAAAGCGGATCATGACCAGCCGCTCGTTCGGTAGCTCCACCGGCCAGCTTTCGGGTCTGCAAGGCGCGATCCGCCACCACGCCCAGCGCGGCGCCGAGAAGCTGCGCGCCCAGAAAAGCCTAGCCCGCGCTGTGCTAGTATTCCTCAAGACGGATAGATTCCGGCCCGACCAGCCCCAGTACTCCCCCAGCCTGGTGGTCGAGCTAGAGCGCCCCACCCAGGACACCCGCGAGATCCTCCACGCGGCAAGCGTAGCGCTGCAGAAGATCTACCGGCCCCACTACAAATACAAGAAAGCCGGCGTGATGATGCTCGACCTCACCGACCAGCACCGCCAACAGCTCAGCCTGCTGAATACCCCTCAAACCGACGAAGACCCCCAGCGCAGCCAGCAGCTCATGGCCACCATGGACGCGCTGAACGAGAAGATGGGGAAAGGCACGGTGCGGCTGAGGCTACCCGAGAAGAATGCGCCGTGGCACCTACGCTGCGCGAGCCGAAGCCCGCGCTATACAACGAATTGGGATGAGTTGATGAGGGCTTATACGGATGAAGACGCCATTAAAAAGCGTAAATCAATCTAATAAGAAAGCTTACCAATTCTCGATATAAATAATATTGGCTTGGTCACTAACACCAAACTCTTCTATAAGCTTAGCCTTAATTTTTTTATGCTTGTTATTAATTTCGAATGTTCTCATAAAGTCTAACAAGTGTTTATAATCTGTTTCTTTATTTTGGATCAAACTGAATATGTCATTTCCTATTTTTGTAAGAGCGGTATAAGATATAGAGAATCTCTCTACATCTTCATCAAACTCTATACCAGTTAATACTCTACCTTTGTTATTGAAAAAAATTCTATCTCCTTTCTTTAGATCTAAAAAATTAATTGCAAGGCTCTGAACTAAACCTATCTGTTCTAGCAAGTTATAATCTGCAAACCCGAGCCCGTCGTAAACTTCTCCCCAAGCATCATTAGTAGCAATAAGTACTTTGTCACTGTTGAATACAGTCTTACGGACAACCTTACTAAAAAGCTCAGCCTCTTGAATTGTCATAGTTTTTAAGACTTCAAGTGTTCTCAGCGAAAATCCATCAGGAGACCTCATTTCTCCAGCCAAGACTTTACCCCATAATCTGTGCATATAATCACTGCTAACATTTTCAATTATAGAGAAGTAGAGCGATAGCCAGTCCTCATCAATATCTTTCTCAGGTATAGAAGTGTCATCACTTAGTTCTTCTGCTGCATGAGACAAAACCGACTCAGTATTTACTTGCTTTTGAACAGATCTAGAAAACTCAGTAGAGCTAGCCCTCTGCATTAGTTCAGTATACTCTTTTGCCTGATGAGCATCTAAACCAGTCTCTTTAGCTATTAACTCTATATCTTCGCTTGAAAATTTAACACCACCTAAATCTTTACCATGCTTTTTTAATGCTTCACTAACAATATCAAGTTGCTTTGCAAAAGCTTTAGCTTTTTTAACTCTAAAAAAAGACTCAGTGGATTTTCCTAAACCTGCGGAAGTCACCTCAATAAGCCTAGTAAGAGGTTGACTTAGCCCAGTAAGATCTTTTATCTCTAAACCCATACCAGCTCCTCCACGATTGAACTTGAAATTATAAGCATTGTTAAAGCTTGACCTCTCCAGTAGCCACCAGCCACAAGAACTTCTCTTTATCGATCACACTGCACCCCGGCTTGTTTTCCGCATCACTCAACTTGGCTGCGCTGCGGCGCGGGCCTGCAACAAAGTAATCGAGGTTCCTGGTCACTGACTTACGAACGACGAAACCATGTGCTGTTGCGGTTTTCTCAAGCTCGGCCCGGGTCTTGGCATCGAATCCAGAAAAGGTAATCTCGGGATCGCCTTCACGCATCAAATCCGACGCTACGCTACGTTGGGTCTTTCTACCTTCAGTGGCATAAAGCAGCCCTTCGCCTTCCAGAAACGTAACGACGCGATCCAGCTTGAAAGTACGAATCGCGTTTCGCTCAAGGCAGATGCCTCGTATGGTTCCAGAGGCGAGCTTGAAATTGATCAGCTCACGGGTGCTTTCCTTTCCATTGGCATCGCGGTAGATGAAACGCAATCCGCCCGTTTCTCGGGGCGGCGGTGCTTCCATCTCGTCCACTTCTTCATCAGCATCCCAGAGGTTATCCGGGTAGTGAGTCAGCAAGTGATCGCGCAGTTGATCAACAGGTAGCTCAATCTCATCAAGTGGAAGTCGAACGGGTCCTTGCATATTGCGGAGCGCAAATTCACGTTCGGGAGCGTCGAAAGGATCGTCTTCAAGCGTCCCGGCAAGATGCGAATCGCATACTTTTGCTATATGAACGCCAAAAGGTTCGGCTTCACCTGGGTATTCAATCTCAATGAGGGGCGTTGCAACGCGATGCCATGAGCCCACCGGAGCTTGAACGCGTTCTGGCTCTGGCTCTGGCTCTGGCTCTGGCTCTGGCTCTACAGCATGATGCTGCTCAGACGGCTGCTTTAACAGTATGTAAGGTGTGCCCGACACCGTAGTGGGGGCGTTTCGTTTCACAGTCCGCCAGGAAAGAACTAACGGTACAGCTAGAAGTGCGAAGAAAATCAAACCGGCGATCATGCCAGCCAGACCGACAGGCTCACCTTCCGCATCAGGCGCCCCGATTAGCGAGCCAAAAAACATGGCGCCGCCAATCAAGGCGAGGGGCGATAAGAGCATGGCGCACAAGTGGCGCAGCCACCATGACCTTCCGTTCCGCTTCATTGAACGAGTGAGTAACCACCAAAACGCTATGCAGATCAAAGCGCCTGCTAAAGCTGCAAGTTCCCCCATTTCCCTGCCCCTTTTAATCGTTTATTACACCACCCGCCCAATGCGAATCTCACACCCCCCAGAATTTTCAGATGCCCCATATCCTGCGGCTTGATCATCTCCGGCTGGTACAGCTCGTTATCACTGATTAAATACAGCGCCCCTCTGGCTAACCGCTGCACCCGCTTGATCCGTCGCTCCCCACTCGCCAACAGTAAGAACACCCGTTCCTGCTTCGGATCGCGGCTCGCCCGGTTCATCAACCAGGATGCCAGCCGCCAAGCCTCTATACCTATCCAAGTTGCGGTACGCCCCCCATACTCGTCAACTCGCCGCAAAAAAGACATTAACGCTAGGAAGCCTCGCTACTGTTAAGTGAGCTTAACCCACCAGAGCCATCATCACTATCGCAATGGTGCCCATTTTTGATCTCAATTGTCTCGCTCAAACAAACGTAGGTGGCTGGAGGCTACCCCCGAGCTTTCCTCTCACCTTTCGTGTCTCTTGCGCTGTGAGCGCTCACCATTCTTCCGTACAATACCGCCAATCCCATTGTTCGTGCATGAAACGATCCGCCATCAACCGGCCTTCAGGCGAGCCAAGGCTCGTCGCTACTAGCTATGCGTTGCGGTCGTTTCAAACATTTTCACATTATAGCTATATGTTTATACAGCTAAAGAACCGATTTCCATGACCGATTTAACGAACGAAAACGCCGCCGACCGGGGCCGCCGCTTCTCGGTGGCGCCCATGATGGACTGGACAACCCGCGACTACCGCGCGTTCGCCCGTACGCTCACCAAGCGCACCCTGCTCTACACCGAGATGGTCACCACCGGTGCCATCCTGCACGGCTCGCCCCGTGAGCGCTTTCTGGGTTACAACGAGGTGGAGCATCCCATCGCCTTGCAGCTAGGTGGCAGCGACGCGGGGGAGCTTGCCGAGTGCGCGGCGATCGCTCAGGAGTGGGGCTATGACGAGGTGAACCTGAACGTGGGTTGCCCCAGCGACCGGGTGCAGAACAACCTGATTGGCGCTTGCCTGATGGGCCATCCGGAGAAAGTGGCGGCGGCGGTGAAGGCGATGCAGGAGGTGGTGTCGATTCCGGTGACGGTGAAGTGTCGGATCGGTATCGATGATCAGAACGAGGACGAGGATTTGGCCCGCTTCATCGACCTGGTAGCGGAGGCCGGCTGCACCACCTTCACCGTGCATGCGCGCAAGGCATGGCTCAAGGGACTATCCCCGAAGGAGAACCGGGACATTCCGCCGCTGAACTACCCGCGCGTGCATCGCTTGAAGGCGGCCAACCCGGCACTGCACATCGGCATCAACGGCGGCATCAAGACCCTCGAGGAGTGTCAGGCACAGCTTGCGCACGTGGATAGCGTGATGGTCGGGCGCGAGGCGTACCAGAACCCGTGGCTGCTCGCCGGAGTGGACCAGACGATCTTCGGCGAACCCGGTCCGGCGGCCAGCCGGCTGGAAGCCGCTCAGGCCTTTCGACCCTATATCCAGACGCGACTCGACGAGGGTGCCAAGCTCAATCACATCACCCGCCACCTGCTGGGGCTGTTCCAAGGCTGCCCGGGCGGGCGACGTTTTCGGCGCCACCTCTCGGAACACGCCCACAAGGAGGGCGCGGGGCTGCGCTTGTATGACGAGGCACTAAGCCTCGTTCGCGAGCCCGAACACGAGGCATGAAAAAACCCGCCGCGCAGTGCGCGGCGGGTTCGTTAGTGGGTGAGCGATTACTTGCCGGCTTTCTGGCGGTTTTCCATCACACCCTTCTCGACGCGCTCGCCGATGGTCTGATCGACGTTCTTCCAGTACTCGAACACTCGTGACAGCACCGGTTCCTCCACCCCGCCGGAGACGTGACCGACGATGTTGCTGACCAGCCGGTCGCGGGCGGCCTCGTCCATCACCTTGTTGACCAGATCGTTGGCCTGGTTGAAGTCGCCGTCGTCCGGGCGCAGCGTGTAGGCGGTGCGCACGAACTCACCGTCGGCCTGCCATACCGCATCTTCCGGGAAGCGCTGCGGGTCGGCGTGGGCACCGCCCTTGCTGTTGGGCGCGTAGACCGGGTCGGACGTGTTGGTCATGCGCATCCGGCCGCCCTTGGCGTAGCTGTGGAACGGGCACTTGGGCTGGTTGACCGGAATCTGCTGGTAATTGACCCCTAGGCGCGCGCGGTGCGCATCGGCGTAGGAGATGGTACGCGCCAGCAACATCTTGTCCGGCGAGAAGCCGGTGCCCGGTACCGAGTTGTTCGGCTGGAACGCCGCCTGCTCGATTTCGGTGTGGAAATCCGTCGGGTTGCGATCGAGGGTCATCTTGCCCACTTCCTGCAGCGGGTAATCGCCGTGCGGCCACACCTTGGTCAAGTCGAACGGGTTGATGCGGTAGGTCTTGGCGTCCTCGAAGGGCATGATCTGAACGTGCAAGGTCCAGGTCGGATGATCGCCGCGCTTGATGGCATCGAACAGATCGCGGCGGTGATAGTCGGCATCAGACCCCGCCATTTCGTCCGCCTGTTCCTGGGTCATGCACTTGATGCCCTGATCGGTCTTGAAATGGTACTTCACCCAGAAGCGCTCGCCGGCATCGTTGACCCACATGTAGGTGTGGCTCGAGTAGCCGTTCATGTGGCGCCAGGAGGCGGGCACGCCACGGTCGCCCATCAGCCAGGTCACCTGGTGGGCAGACTCCGGCGACAGCGTCCAGAAGTCCCACTGCATGTCGTGGTCGCGCAGGCCGTTGTCGGCGCGGCGCTTTTGCGAGTGGATGAAGTGCTGGAACTTGAGCGGGTCGCGCACGAAGAACACGGGGGTGTTGTTACCCACCATGTCGAAGTTGCCTTCCTCGGTGTAGAACTTCAGCGCGAAGCCGCGCGGGTCGCGCCAGGTATCGGGGCTTCCCGACTCGCCGGCCACCGTGGAGAAACGAGCGAGCATCTCGGTCTTCTTGCCCTGCTGCAGGAACTTCGCCTTGGTGTAACGGCTGACGTCGTGAGTCACCTCGAAGTGGCCGAAGGCGCCACCGCCCTTGGCGTGGGGCTGACGATCCGGAATCATTTCCCGGTTGAAGGCCGCCATCTGCTCCATCAGGTAGTGATCGTGCAGCACGATCGGGCCATCGGGGCCGACGGAGAGCGAATGTTCGTCGCTGGCTACCGGTATTCCTGCATCCGTGGTCGTAAAAGTGGATTTACCGTTCGTCATACCCTTCCTCCATGTCACGATCCGAGGCCTCTTCGGGGCCACTTTCATTTCGGCTCTATCTCGAGCCATTCATTCACTTGGTTAGCGTGCGTGCCCAACAGTTATAGTCAATGCATGGGTATCATGCCACGCTGGAGGCCCCCTTCTCAGCTATGGGTTTCATAGCGTAAGGCCATCGATTAAGGGTCTTGCAGGCAATCACGACTATCGATCATGAAAACAAGCCTGCGCCAGGCCCGGTTCAGAACATCGGGTCCGGCGCCGGGTCGAGGCTTGACTGGAAACTCTCGATGGCGGTCTCGGCCTCCTCGATCTCATCAAAGCGCGCGATGTGGTAAAGCGCCTCGCCCTCGTTGGCCAACGGCAGGCGGCTCATGCCGATGACGATGCCGTCCGCCATGGCCCTTATGTCGCCTTCGTCGTTGCCGAAGGGGTCGGCTACCTTGCCCAGCACCTCGCCCTTGGCGACCCGCGCACCCAGGCGCACCATCGGGCGCAGGATGCCGTCGATCGGCGCCCGCGCCCAGCTCGAGCCGTTGGCCAGCTCCGCCGGGGCCGGCAGGCGGCGGCGCTGCTCGCCGGACAGCATGCCCAGGCGGCGCATCACGCGCAGGATGCCGCGCACCCCCGGCGCGATCGCCCACTCATCGAAGCGCAGCGCCTCGCCAGCCTCGTAGGTAAGGACCGGAATGCCGCGATTCTGCGCGTAGTGGCGCAGGCTCCCCTCGCGCAGCTCGGCATTGAGGATCACCGGCGCGCCGAAGGCGTCCGCCATGCGCGCGGTTTCGCTGCCGGGCTCGAGCTGGGCACGGATCTGCGGCAGGTTGGTGCGATGAATGGCACCGGTGTGCAGGTCGATGATATGGGTGGCGTGGTCGACGATCTCCTCACGCAGGAGCGCCGCGATACGTCCACCGAGCGACCCGTTGTCGCTGCCCGGAAAGCAGCGATTGAGATCGCGCCGATCCGGCAGGTAGCGGGTATGCTGGAGAAAGCCGAACACGTTGACCACGGGTACGGCGATCAGCGTACCGCGCAGGCTGTTGATCGAGCGCGAGCGCAGAAGGCGCCGCACGATCTCCACACCGTTGATCTCGTCGCCGTGGATGCCGCCGCATACCAGCATTACCGGACCGGGCTTGCGCCCGTGTACCACTTCGATGGAAATGTGCAGCGGGGTATGGGTATAAAGGCGCGCCACCGGTACGTCGATCTGCTGGCGCTGGCCGGGCTGTAACGTGTGACCGGCAATGTGAAATGGGATGTTGGCCATGGCAAGTCCTGTCGGCGGACGAAAAACGACGCAAGGCGCACGTTTGTTGATCCAAGTGATGATATCCGTCCATTAACCATACAGTTTTGAATGTAAAAGAACGGTGTTTCAGCTAAAATGCCCTCTTTACGGTGAACGAGCAAGGTTGCGTTATGGCAAGAAAAACCAAGGCAGAAGCGGCGGCAACGCGCGAAGCGTTGCTCGACGCGGCTGAAGAGGTCTTTTTCGACAAAGGCGTGGCCCGCACATCCCTCGAGCAGGTCGCCCGGCACGCCGGCGTGACCCGCGGGGCGATCTACTGGCACTTCAAGAACAAGGGCGACCTGTTCATGGCGCTGGTCGAGCGCGTGAGGATGCCCTTCCAGTCGCTGGTCGACGAGGTCAAGAACCTCGACCCCGACGTCTCCCCGATGGATGCCATGCGCCTTGCAAGTCTTGCCGGCTTGAAACGTTTGGAGCAGCCCTCCCACCGGCGCATCCTGGCAATTCTCATTCATCGCTGTGAGTTCTTCAGCGACATCAATCCGCTCGAGATGCAAAACGAGATCGGCGAGGAGTGCTTCGGGGAGATGGCGAACGTCTTTAAATTGGCCAAGGAGCAAGGTCAGTTGCGCGAGGATCTGTCGCCGGAGGTCGCCGCGCGGCTGATGCAGTCGGCCATGGGCGGGCTCTTCCACGACTGGCTGCGCGCCCCCGAGGCGTATTCGGTCCGCGAGCGCGGCACCACGCTGATCGACACCCTGATCACGCTGATGCGCCGCTGAGCGCATCACTCTAGCCCTTACGAAAAGCCTGCACTCACGCAGGCTTTTCTCTTTAGAGCGCTCAGCCGAAATGGGCCGTTTCCTGGTGTTTGTGGCGAAGGCGCAGCTTGCCAAGCCACTGCCGGGTATCCAGATAGGTGCGCTCCTCCACGCTGCGATAGGCGCCCTCCTCTTTCAGGTACTTCACAAGCACCCGTCGCTCACCGGGCGTGAACTCGTTTTCCTCCTTGCCGTGAAGCATTACCTCGCAACCGTGGCTCGTGATCAGCCGCGCCCTGGCGTATTCCGCTCCTTCCGGCGTCGTCACCTCGACGACCACGCCCAGAAGGCTGCGCCGCTTGAAGGGCGCGAAGCGATAAAGCCCCCTGGAAAGCGCCTGACACAGACTGGCGGCAAACGGCGAGGCAATGGCCAGCGACCCCCATAGAACCAGTACACCCAGCGGCACGCGCAGCATGCCAAGCTCCAGCCAGCGCAGCACGAAGAGCTCGAGTGCCAGGGACAGCCCCCCGGCCAGCAGCATCAGCAGGGTCAGCGCGAGGCTGGCGGGCACCCCGATGAAGCCGAGTGACACCAGCGTGCTGGCCAGGTGATCGTCACGCAGACTGTCGTGCTCGAACAGCTCGAGCGGAGCGAGGCGCAACAGCACCAGAAGCCAGTAGAGGGCCAGCAGGCCTAGCACGAAGGTGAAGACGATGGTGGGATACAGTAAGGCGGCCGACAGGATCGGTTGCATGGCGTGTTCTCCTCCAGGTGGATTGCCTGGTGCGTTCTGGCCAGCTGTTATGGTATTGGATGCGGGCAGAACTCCTACTCACCAGTCTAGGCCAAACTATCCTTTCGTGCTCGCAGGTGTGTTAACCACGATCAAGCGCCCACGAAAAAGCGGGCCCCGAAGGGCCCGCCAGAAAGTGCATCGGAGAGTGCATGCTGTTTGAAATCAGCTCGGATCGTGCTCCAGACGCCGACCCCGGTCGCGATGGTCGCCCTTCGTCTTGCGCCGCATCCAGTCGGCCGTGGCGGCGATCATGGCGTAGAATGTCGGCACGAAGAGACTGCCCAGAATCGCGACCGACGCCATGCCCATGGCCACCGTGGTGCCGATGTGGTGGCTGCTCACGTCGCTTGCGCCGGTGGCCAGCGCCAGCGGCAGCGTACCGAAGATGAAGGCGAGCGAGGTCATGACGATCGGCCGGAAGCGAAGCTCCGCGGCGGTGATCGCTGCCTCGCGAATGCTCTTGCCCTCCTCCTTGCGCTGCAGCTCGGCGAACTCGACGATCAGGATCGCGTTCTTCGCCGCCAGGCCCACCACCACCAGCATGCCGATCTGCACGTAGACACTGGTGTCGAGCCCGCGCAACACGATACCGCCGATGCCGCCCAGGAACGCGAAGGGCGTGGCGGTGAGTACCGCCAGCGGCAGTGCCCAGCTCTCGTACTGCGCCGCCAGGATCAGGAACACCATCAGGATACCGAAGATGATCGCCAGCATGGCCGTGTTGCCCAGATTGGCCTCCTGGTAGGCGGTACCGGTCCAGCCCATGCCCCAGTTGGGGCCCAGGGTGTCCATGACCACCTCGTCCATCGCCGCGATGGCCTGGGCAGAGCTGGCCCCTTCCGCCGGATTGCCCTGGAACTGGGCGCCGGTGTACACGCCGAAGCGCGACACCACCGAGGGACCGACCTGGCGCTCGAGGGTGACAAACTCGGAGAGCGGGATACGCTCGCCGCTGCCGCCGCGCACGTAAACGTTGTTGATGTCGTCCGGCGTCTTGCGGAACTCGTCCTCGTTTTGCAGGTACACCTGGAAGTTGCGGTTCTGGTAGCTGAAGAAGTTGACGAAGCCATTACCGAAGGTGTTGGAGAGCGCCGAGTTGATGTTTTCCAGCGCTACGCCGTAGCTCAACGCCTTCTGCTGGTCGATCTCGGCGCGGTAGGAGGGCACGTTGACGTTGAACGTCGAGAACACCTGGGAGAGCGCCGGATGCTGGTTCGCCGCCCCCATGACCTGCAGCGAAGCTTCATACAGCTCGCGCGGCGAGGCGCCGTCGAAGGACTGCAGGTAGCCGGTGAAGCCGCCGGTAGTGGAGAGCCCCATGATCGGCGGTACGTTGAAGGCCATGGCCGAACCGCCGTCGATGCTCGCCCCCAGTTGCATGATCTGGCCAACCAGACCGTTGGCGGTCAGATCGCGCTCGTCCCAGGGCAGCATGTTGACGAAGATGATGCCGCGGGCGGTGTTCACCGCGCTTGCCAGGATGTCGTACCCCGCCACTGCCGAAGAGTACTGCACCCCCGGAATATCCTCGATCGCCGCGCTGAGTTTCTCCATGTAGGTCTGAGTACGGTCGAGCGAAGCGGCGTCCGGCAACGATACGCTGACCAGCACGATACCCTGGTCGGTTTCCGGCACCAGCGTTGAGGGCGTGGTGACGAACAGCCAGTAGGAGCCCACCCCGACCGCCACGGTCAGCGCCAGCGCCAGGAGCCAGAAGCGCACCAGTTTCTTGACCACCCACATGTAGGCCGCGGTGATGCCGGCGAACATGCGATCAAACAGACGCAGGGGCGTGGTGATCGCGCGCTTGAAGCGCGACGGACGCTCGTGGTGCAGGTCGTGCTTGATGAAGATCGCCGAGAGCGCCGGCGTGAAGGTCAACGCCATCAGCGCCGAGAGCGCTACCGAGATCGCCACGGTGATGGCGAACTGCTGGTAGATCTGCCCGGTGAAGCCGCCCAGAAACGCCACGGGCACGAACACCGCCGCCATGATCAGTGAGGTAGCGATGACCGGCCCGCCCACTTCGCGCATGGCGCGGATGGTGGCGTCGCGTACGCTGATCTCGTCGTCCTCGCTGAGCACGCGCTCGACGTTCTCGACCACCAGGATCGCGTCGTCCACCACGATCCCGATCGACAGCACCAGCGCGAACAGCGTCAACAGGTTGATCGAGAAGTCGAACAGGTAGAACCCGGCGAAGGTGCCGATGACCGAGACTGGCACTACCGACATGGCGATCACCGTGAAGCGCCAGTTCTGCAGGAAGATGAACAGGATCACGATGACGATCAGAAACGCTTCGATGAAGGTGTGGAACACCGTCTCGACCGAGGCATCGATGAACAACGTCGTATCGTAGGGCGTGACGTACTCGAGCCCCGGCGGGAAACGGCTGGCCAGATCCTCCATGGTGGTGCGTACCGCTTCGGCGGTGGAGAGCGCGTTGGCACCGGGCTGCTGGTTGATGATGATCGGCGTCATGGTGGCGCCGTTCAAGCGCGCATCGACGCCGTAGAAGGAGGCGCCGAGCTCGATGCGCGCCACGTCCTCGAGGCGCAGCGACGAGCCGTCCGGGTTGGTACGCAGGTAGATGTTGCGGAAATCGTCCGGATCGGACAATCGCCCACCCGCCGTGATGGTATAGGTATAGGCGCGCGGCTCGCTCTGGGGCGACGAAGCGAGGTTACCTGCCGGTACTTCGGTGTTCTGGGTGCGGATGGCATTGGCCACTTCGCTGGGCGTCAGGTCGTACTGGGCCAGCTTGTCCGGGTCCATCCAGATACGCATGGCGAACTCGCCGCCACCGAGCACCTCGGCGTTGCCCACCCCCGGCACCTGGCGAAGCTCGTCCAGGATATTGAGGGTGGCGTAGTTCTGCATGTAGACGTTGTTGTAGTCACCGCTTGGCGAGGTCAACGCCACCAGCATCAGGATCGAGTCCGAGCGAAGCTCGACCTGCACGCCTTGGGACTGCACCTGCTCGGGAAGCTGCGACAGCGCCCCCTGCACGCGGTTGTTGACGTTGATGGTGTTGATATCGCCATCGGTGCCGATGTTGAAGGCAACACTCAGGCTCATGATGCCGTTGTCGGCGCTGTTCGAGGTCATGTAGAGCATGTCCTCGACGCCGTTGATCGCCTCCGCCAGCGGGGCGGCCACCGTCTGGGCCACGGTTTCGGCATCGGCGCCGGGGAACTGCGCCTGCACCGAGACCGTCGGCGGCACCACGCTTGGATACTGCTCGATCGGCAGTATCCGCATGGCCATCGCCCCGACCAGCGTCAGGATGATCGCCAGTACCGTGGCGAAGATCGGACGGCTGATGAAGAAGTTGGAGAAATTCATTATTGCGCGCCCTCGTCTCCTTCACCGGCCGGCATACCGCCGCCCGCGCCGCCCGCGCCGCCCGCCTCGGAGGCTGCCTCGGCTTGCTCGCGCTGCTCTTCGGCTTCGGCCTGCTCGACGTCCTCGACTATATTCTCGGCATCCCCGTCGAAGGGCTGCGGGTCGATGGTCATGCCCGGCTCGATACCGGCAGGGTCACCCACGATCACCCGATCGCCCTCTTCGAGGCCATCGAGAATGATCTGCCAGGGGCCAGCCACGTCACCCAGCTGCACGGTGCGCTCGCGTGCCTTGTTGTCCTCGTCGAGAACGTACACGCGCGGACCCATCAGCCCCTGGGTAGCGGCGATTTCGGGTACGGCAATCACGTTGAAGCGCTTGAGGCCGTCCAGGCGTACACGTACGAACTGGCCCGGCAGCACGGCGGCGTCCGGGTTGTCGAAAGTGGCGGAGGCCTGCACGGTGCTGGTGCCGCTATCCACGCGAGACCCCAGGAACTGCAGTTCGCCTTCGAGTTCGGCACCTTCGCTGCCAGCCAGTCCCGGCACGCTAAGTCGCGCGACGATGGGAGCATCATTGCCGCTGTCGTTGAGCTGGCGACGCAGTTCGAAGGCGTCACGCTGGGGCAGCTGGAAGCGCACTTCCAGCGGATCGAGCGGGGTGATGGTGGCAAGCTCGGTGCCGGAGGTCACGAGGTTCCCCAGGTTGACCTGGCTCAGACTGATCATGCCGGCGACCGGCGCTGCGACGCTGGAGTAGTCGAGATCCAGGTTGGCGCTGCGCAGCGCCGCTTCTGCCTGGGTCACGCTGGCCTGGGCCACGCGCTGCTCGGCGACCGCCTGATCGTACTGCTGGCGACTGACCGAATTCTGGCTGAGAAGCTGCTCGAAGCGCTGGGCATCGCGCTGGGTACGGGCCGCCTCGGCGCGGGCGCTTTGCAAGTCCGCCTCGCGCTGGCTCACCGTCGCCTGGTAGCGGTCGGGTTCGATGGTATAGAGCTCGTCGCCCTGCTCGACCATCTGCCCGGGCTGGAAGTGACGCTCTTCGAGATAGCCATCCACCCGCGCCACGATCACCACTTCGCTGTCGCTGCGCAGAAGCGATGGATAGGCCTTGTTGATCGGCAGATCCTGGCGCCGTACTTCGGCAACCTGAACCTCGTGCGGCGGCTGCTCCTGCTGCCCCTGCGCCTGTCCCTGCGGCGTCTGGGTTTCGTCGTCCCCCGAGCACGCCGACAGCGCCAGTGCGGCCATGAGCGTCACCAGACTCGCTCGCGTTGAGTGAATCATCTTCTTCATGCGTCGACTTCCCATTCGTTCTCTATTTTTTTGACCGATAGCGACACGGCGCCGATAAGGCGCCGAAGTCTCAATAACCGCCTGGCTGGCCAAGGCCCAGGCCGCCACCCGCGCCGCCGGGGTAGGCGCTGTCACCGCCGGGCGCGTAGGCGTCCGGCTGACGCCGAGCGGGGGCGTAATCGTCCGAGGAGTAGCTGCTGGCCGGTGCCGACTCGCGGGTGGGCGGGGCGCCGATGTCCAGCGCCCGCCGGTAATCATCGCGACCGCCGCTCTCGGGCAGGGTGAAGTTGACCGCTTCCCCGGTGAGCCAGGCGTTGACCTCCTCGAGGGCGGCCACGTCAAGAAGCCCCGACTGCTGGCGCAGCGACAGCAGGTTGATCACGTAGTCGTAGCGCGACTCGGCGTAGCTTGCGATGGCGTTGTACAGATTCTGCTCGGCGTTGAGCACATCGACGATGTTGCGCGTACCTACCTCGTAGCCGGCTTGGGTCGCTTCCAGAGCGCTGCGGGTCGAGACGATCGCCTGCTGGCGCGCCTCGACGGTCTCGACGTTGTTGCTGACCTGAGTGTAGAGCGAGCGCACCTGCTGGATGGTGGTACGCCGCTGGGACTCGAAGTCGTACTGGCTGCTTTCGAGCTGGAAGGTGTTCTGGCGAATGGTCGCGCTGGTGCTGCCGCCGGTATACAGCGGCACGTTGGCGGAAAGCCCGACCTGACTCGAGGAGTCATGGCCGCTGGTATAGTCGATATCGGTTTCGGCGTACTGGTAGTTGGCGAAGGCCGATAGCGTCGGCAGCCGCCCGGCGCGGGCGATCTCGACCGCGGCGCGGGAGACCTCGATGCCCGCGCGCTGGGCCAGCACCTGCGGATTGCGCTCAAGCGCCTGATCGACCCAGTAATCACGTTCGCTGGGCGTCGGCAGGCCGATCGGCATGTCGCCGAGCGATTCGATGTTGGCGTAGCGGCGACCGGTCAGTTGCTCCAGCGCCTCGAAGGCCACCTGAAGGTTGCTCTCGGCGGTGATGCGCTCGGCGCGAGACTGATCGAAGCTCGACCGCGCCTCCTCCACTTCGGTGATCGCGATCAGCCCTACTTCAAACTGCTCGCTCGACTGCTCGAGCTGGCGGCCGATCGCCCGCTCCTGGGCGCGGCGGGCTTCGAGCACCTCAAACGCACGCAGGATGTCGAAGTAGGCCGATACCACGTCGATCAATAGCTGCTGCTCGGTGGCCGCCAGGATATAGACCTGCTGGTCGATCTGGCGCTCGGCCTGATCGACCCGACGGCTGGTCGCTGCGTTGAACAGCGCCTGGGTGGCCTCCAGCGACAGCGAAGCGCTATTGAAGCTGTCTTCCCGTGAAGAGCCGCCCACGACCGCTCCCTCGCCCTGAGGCGGCGTTGCTCCTGTCGCGACCGCCGACTGGCTTTCGTACTGGCGGTTGTGCGTCACGTTGCCCGAAGCGTTGATCTGGGGCAGAAGCTCGCCACCCACTACGTCACGCGCAGCCTCGACACCGGAAAACTGCGACCGGGCGGAAGCGAGTTCGGCGTTGTTGTTGAGCGCATCGCGGGTGATGGTGATCAGATCCGCCGCCTGAGCGGGAAGCGCGATGGAACTTGCCAGTACGGCCAGGAATAAGGGACGAAGCGGGGCATTGACTGCCCAGTGTGCCAGTCGCATGGGATTGCCTCTAGGTGTCAACGTGGGGTGCAGCACTCACGAGGGGAGCACGAAAGCGTCGCATTATAGTTACATTCATGTATGTATGCTAGCCTTGAACTTCGCCGAAATCTGTGTCTCGTTTCAAGTCAAGAATAACGCCACTTACTTTAGTCGAAAGACGGGACGACGTGCACGTTTTCACGCTTCGATTTCGTCGCGAGCCACAGGCGCCCCCGGGTGCATGCAGGGTGAGAGCCGATGCAGCTCGACAGGACCTTCAGGTCACGCCATGGCGCTCGCGCAGCAGTCGCCGGTAACGCTGGTAGACCACCTCGAAGTCATCGACGCGACGGGCGTCGGGCTCGGCCAGGGAGCCGGCATCGAGCTGCACGAGACGGCGGCAGAGCTCCTCGAGCGTGGTGTCCTGGTCACGCTGCTCGCACCAGGCGGCCTGAAGCGCCGCGCCCAGGGCGGCGGCATCGGTGATCTCGGGGCAGATCACCTCGATGCCGGTGATGTCGGCGACCATCTGCCGCCACACCGGGCTTTTCGCCCCGCCGCCGCTGAGCCGTACCTGGCGGGCGCCGGCAGTGAGATCGCCCAGCAGTTCCAGCCCGTAGCGCAGACCGAAGGTGGCGCCCTCCATCACCGCCCGGCACAGATTGGCCTGGGTCATGTTGGGGCTGGTCAGCCCACTGAAGTCGCCGCTCGCGCCGGGCAGCATCGGTACCCGCTCGCCGTTGAAGAACGGCAGGCACGTGACGCCCTCGGCGCCGATCGGAGCGCTGGCCACCCGCTCACTGAAGCCTGCGATGTCGAGCCCGAACAGCTCGCGTACGCGGGTAGTCGCGGAAGTGACGTTCATGGTGCAGATCAGCGGCAGCCAGCCGCCGTGGCTGGCGCAGAAGTTGGCCACCATGGCGCTGTCGCACACGACCGGGGTCGGCGAGTAGGCGCATACGGTGCCGGAAGTGCCGAGGCTCAGAGTGACGAGCCCATTGGTGATATTGCCCGTCCCGATGGCGCCGAGCATGTTGTCACCGCCGCCACTGGCGACGACCACGCCATCACCCAGGCCCAGCTCCCGGGCGATGCGCGCGCGTACGGTGCCAGCGGGCTCGCGGGGCTCGAGCAGCCGTGGCAGCACCCGGTCCGGGTCGAGCTCCGGGGCGATCAGGCCGAACACCTCGGGCTGCCAGGCGCGGGCGCGGGTATCGAAATAGCCGGTGCCCGAGGCGTCGCCGGCCTCGGTGACCCGCTCGCCGGTGAGCCAGAAATTGAGATAGTCGTGAGGCAGCAGGAGCGTAGCGATGCGCCGATAGGCATCCGGGTGGTGGGCGCGCAGCCAAGCGATCTTGGAGGCGGTGTAGCCGGTCTGCAGCACCAGGCCGAGCTTGTCGAGACACCCCACCTCGCCGCCGAGGCGCTCGACCAGCGCGGCGTTCTCCGCACTCGTCTCGGTGTCACACCAGAGCTTCGCCGGGTAGACCGGCACGCCGTCTGCGTCAAGCGCCACCATGCCGTGCTGCTGGCCGGAGACGCCGATCGCGCGCACCGCTCGGGCATCGATGTCAGCGCGCTCGATAGCCTCGAGAAAGGCGCCCTTGAAAGCGGCCAGCCACTCGGCGGGCGCCTGCTCGCGACGCCCGTCGACGCCTTCGTCCAGGCGGTGCGCCCGGCTGGCCTCACCCAAAATCCGCCCCCGCTCGACATCCACGACCACCACCTTGGTGCTCTGGGTACCGCAATCCACTCCGATATACATCAGCCCGCTCCCCGTGACCCCATCAGTGCCTCCAGTGTGGCACGAGCGCCGCGCGCGTGCAGCGATGCCAGCGCCTCGAGATAGCGCTGCAGGAAGCGGGGATCGTCGACCAGATCGCCGAACAGCTCGCGGTTCTCGACGAAGGCCTCGGGCCGGGTGCGATTGTCGCGGGCGATCGCCATCAGCGGCTCGCGCAGCGCGTCGACTACCTCAATGGGCGCGCCCTTCTCGTCCACACCCTCTGCGTAACGTGCCCAGCTGGCCACGACCGCCGCGCTCAGGGCTACGGGCCCATCACGCTCGAGCTGGTGGCGAATCACCGGCACCAGCCACTTGGGAATACGATCCGAGCTTTCGGCGCAGAGCCTGGCCAGGGTGTCCTTGATCTCGGGATTGGCGAAGCGCTCGATCAGCGTATGCTGGTAGGCATCGAGGTCGATTCCCGGTACCGGGGCGAGTGTCGGCGCGCCCTCCTCCTTCATGTAGCGCAAGAGGAAAGCGACGAACAGCGGGTCCTGGCACACCTCGTGGGCATAGCGGTAGCCGGCGAGATAGCCGAAGTAGGTCAACGCCTGGTGGCTGGCGTTCAGAAGGCGCAGCTTCATCAGCTCGAAGGGCTCGACGTCGTCGACCAGCTGCACGCCGACCGCCTCGAAGGCGGGGCGGCCGAGCGGAAAGTGATCCTCCAGCACCCACTGGGTGAAGGGTTCGCACACCACGGGCCAGGCATCCTTCACGCCGAAGCGGCTTGTCAGCTCGTCGATGTCGCCGGGCGTGGTGACCGGCGTGATGCGATCCACCATCGAATTGGGAAAGGCCACCTCGCGCGCAAGCCACTCGCCGAGTGCGGCGTCCCGCGCGGTCGCGAAGGCCGCGAACATGCGCCGGGCCACGTCGCCGTTGCCTTGGATGTTGTCGCAGGACATCACGGTGAAGGGCGCAAGGCCACGTGCCCGGCGGCGCGCCAGCGCCTCGACCACGAGCCCGAAGGTACTCGCCGGGCGCTGTGGATCGGCAAGATCGCGCTGGATGAGCGGATTGTCCAGGTTGAAGGCGCCGCTGACCGGATGGACGTTGTAGCCGCCTTCCGTTACGGTGAGCGAAACGATCCGGATGGCCGGCGCCGCCATCGCCTCGATCACTGCCTCCGGGTCTTCCGGGGCGAACAGGTAATCCACCAGACTACCGATCACACGAGGCTCGAAGGTGCCGTCGGGGTGCTTCACCACCAGCGTATAGAGATGATCCTGACACGAAAGCGCCTCCTGCATGCGCTTGTCGCCGGGCATCACGCCTACCCCGACGATGCCCCACTCCAGCCCCTCGCCCTGGTTCATCAGCGTGTCGAGGTACATCGCCTGGTGGGCGCGGTGGAAGCCACCCACGCCGATATGCACGATGCCCGCCGTCACGGCGGCGCGATCATAAGTGGGCGTCTTCACCGCCGGGTTGAGGGTCGCGAGCGTCTGGTGGGTCAACGGGGTCATGGGGCTCTCCAGGCGAAGGGGAAATAAGGAAAAGCAAAAAGGGACGATGAGGCACCGGGAATCAGGACGGCAAGACGACGCGGGCGCTCCACTGCTCGACAAGAAGGCCAAGCTCGCTCATGCGATCGATCACCCGCCAGGCGCCGGCCTCCTCGAGCCGGCGCGCCTGGTGAGCGTCATGGTGCCCGGCGCCGATGAAGCCCACCACGGTGAGCCCGGCGCCCACGGCGGCGCGCACGCCGGCCACGCTGTCCTCCACCGCCAGGCACGCCCGGGGCTCGGCGCCCAGCGCCTGTGTAGCCAGGCGGTAGAGCGCCGGGTCCGGCTTGGGGGCGCTCACCTCATCGGCACAGAACCGCGGCACATCGACGAGCGCCGCGTCGAGTCCGGTCGCCGTCAACGACGCCTCCACCCGTCGCCGGTTGCTGTTGGAGACCACCGCCTTGGGAAACGTGATCGCCTTCACCGCCGCATTTGCCCCGTCGATGGCACGAAGCTCCCGGGTCAGGCGCGCCTCGATCGCCGCATCCACTCGCGCCAAGGCATCGTCGGGCAAGGCGTGGCGGCTCTTGGTCTCGAGATGACGCAGAATGTCGGCGGTGGTCATGCCCAGTGCCTGACCAAGCTCGGTGGCCACGTCCACGTCCGGTAGCCACGCCTGGAGATGCGCATGCAGCGTCTCTTCGGCGAGGACTTCGCTATCCACCAGCACGCCATCACAGTCGAAAATCACCGCCTTCATGGGGCGGCCTGCGGCGAGACGCGGTTGTCCTGGCGGGTCAGGCTCGCCAGTGGGTGGGCCTTGAGGCTTTCGCAGGCCAGGCCCTCGGCATCGAAGAGATGTGCCCGGCTTGCATCGAAGCCGAAGCGCACCGGGTCATGCACGCGGTAGGCGACGTCGCCGTCGGCCATCAGGGTGACGAGCCCGCCGTCCGTCTCGATATAGAGCGAGGTCTGACCGCCGAGCCGCTCGAGCACCTGGATGGTGCCGCCAAGCGGCCCGGCATCGTCCAGGCGCAGGTGCTCCGGGCGAATGCCAAGTTCGAGGGTGGCAGCCTGCTGCACGCGCGAGCCGTCCACCGGCACCACGCACTGGCCACCGCCGGGTAACGTCACGCGCACGCCCTCGGCATCGAGCCCGGCGACCTCCACGGCGAAGAAGTTCATCGTCGGCGAGCCGATGAAGCCCGCCACGAAGCGGTTGCGCGGGTGGTGGTAGAGCGCCATGGGCGAGCCCACCTGCTCGACCACGCCGTCGTGGAGCACGACGATCTTGTCCGCCATGGTCATCGCCTCGATCTGGTCGTGGGTGACGTAGATCATGGTGGCGTCGAGCTCCTCGTGAAGCCTGGCGAGTTCGATGCGCATCTGCACTCTGAGCGCGGCGTCCAGGTTGGAGAGCGGCTCATCGAACAGGAAGATGCCAGGGTTGCGGACGATGGCGCGGCCGATGGCCACCCGCTGGCGCTGGCCGCCGGAGAGCGCCTTGGGCTTGCGCTCGAGCAGCGGCTCGAGCTGAAGGATCCTGGCCGCCTCCAGCACCTTGGCGCGGCGCTCGGCCTTGGGCACGCCTGCCAGGCGCATCGAGAAGCCCATGTTGTCGGCCACGCTCATGTGCGGATAGAGCGCGTAGCTCTGGAACACCATCGCAAGCCCCCGGTCGGCGGGGCCAACGTCGTTCATGCGCTGGCCGTCGATCAGGATATCGCCCTCGCTTGCGCTCTCGAGCCCCGCGATCATGCGCATCAAGGTGGACTTGCCGCAGCCGGAAGGCCCGACGAACACCACGAACTCGCGATCCTCGACGTCGAGATCGACTCCCTTGATCACCTCGGTATCGCCAAAGCGCTTGACAAGGTCGTGAAGCTGCAAAGTTGCCATTGAAAACTCCTTACTTGACGGCGCCGAAGGTCAGCCCGCGAACCATCTGTTTTTGGGTCATCCAGCCGAGGATCAGGATGGGCGCGATCGCCATGGTCGAGGCCGCCGAGAGCTTGGCCCAGAAAAGCCCCTCGGGGCTCGAGAACGAGGCGATGTAGGCGGTCAGGGGGGCCGCTTTTGACGAGGTCAGGTTGAGGCTCCAGAACGCCTCGTTCCAGCTCAGAATGACCGACAAGAGCCCGGTGGAGGCGATACCAGGCAGGGTCAGCGGCAGGAGCAGGTACCACACTTCCTGAAACGTCGAGGCACCGTCCATCCGCCCCGCTTCGAGGATGTCCTTGGGCATGTCCTTGAAGAAGGTGTAAAGCATCCAGACCACGATGGGCAGGTTCATCAGGGTATAGACGAGGATCAGCCCGGTGCGGGTATCGAGAAGCCCGACGTCGCGAAAGATCAGGTAGATCGGTACCAGCACGCCAACCGGCGGCAGCATCTTGGTCGAGAGCATCCACAAGAGCGTCCCCTTGGTGCGCTTGGTGGGCAGAAACGCCATGGCGTAGGCCGAGGGGATGGCGATTAGAAGCGCCAGCAGAGTGGAGCCGAAGGCCACCGCGACGCTGTTGATCGCGAAGCGCGCATAGCCCGAGCGCGCCTGCACCGCCTGATAGCTTTCGAGCGTGGGTGAAAAGATGAAGCTCGGGTCGGCGATGGCCGCGGTCTCGGTCTTGAAGCCGGTGAGCACCATCCACAGGATGGGAAAGAAGATGACGAAGGCAACGGACCAGGCCAGCAGCGTCAGCAGCAGCTGCTTGACCGGCAAGGCGTGCCTGGATGCCATGGGTTGGCGCGACATTGACATGGGTGTGCTCCTCGAACGCCCTACTCTTCCAGATTTCGGGCGACCATGCGAACCAGAAAGATCGCCACGATGTTGGCCAGGATGATGGCCACGACGCCACCAGCGGAAGCCACGCCGACGTCGAAATCGAGCAGCGCGCGAATGTAGATCAGATACGCCAGGTTGGTGGTGGCGAGCCCCGGCCCGCCGGAGGTGGTGACGAAAATCTCGGCGAAGATCGTCAGCAGGAAGATCATCTCGATCATGATCACCACGCTGATCGCTCGCTTGAGGTGCGGCAGCGTGATGAAAAAGAAGATCGCCAGCGGCCCCGCGCCATCCATGCGCGCCGCCTCCACCTGGTCCTCGTCCAGCGACTGTAGCGCGGTGAGCAGGATGAGAAGCGCAAAGGGCAGCCATTGCCAGGAGACGATGATCACGATCGAGGTCAGCGGGAAGTTGGAGAACCAGTCGATGGCGGGCAGGCCCAGCGACTGAAAGAGCCAGGCCAGCACCCCGCTTCCCGGATGCATCATCATGTTCTTCCACACCAAGGCGCTTACCGTGGGCATGACGAAGAACGGCGAGATCGCCAGCACCCGGGCAATTCCTCGGCCCGGAAACTCCTGCTGGAACAGCACCGCCAGGAGCGTGCCGCCCACCACGGTGATGGCCAGCACCCAGCCGACCAGCAGCAGCGTATTACCCATGGCGACCCACAGGGCGGGGTCGGTGAGCAGGTATTCGTAGTTCTCGAACCCGGCGAAGCCGGTCATGCCCGGCATCAGGAGGTTGTATCGCTGCAGGGAGAACCAGAGGGTCATCCCCAGCGGTATCAGCATCCATAAAAGCAGTAGGGTCACGGCGGGGGCCTGCAGCGACAGAGCCCTCAATCCGCCCACCTGGCGACCCGACGCGCGTGTTCTAGTCATGGCAATGTCCACGAAAGCAGTCGTGCTGGAAAAAGTCGTGCTGGAAAATAGCAGGAAGAATACTCGCCCGCCGGTAGCGGGCGAGCGTTGCGTCAGTCGTTGTAACCGGCGCGCTGCATGGTGCGCTCGGTGGCGCGCTGGGCGCTATCGAGGGCCTGCTCCACGCTGGTGTCACCGGTGAGCGCAGCGGCGATGCTCTGGCCGACCTGGGTACCGATGGCCTGGAACTCCGGAATGTTGACGATCTGCACGCCGGTATAGGGGTTGGGCTCGAGGGTCGAGTCGGTGGGGTCGGCGTTCTCGATGGCCTCGAGCACGAAGCCTGCGAAGGGCGCAGCCTGCTGGTACTGCTCGTTGGCGTAGGTCGATTCGCGCGTGCCGGGGGGGACGCTGGTCCAGCCGTGGGTTTCGCCCACAAGCTCGATGTACTCCTTGGAGGTGGCCCAGGTGATGAAGGTCTGGGCGGCCTCCTTCTGCTCCGAGGAGGCAGGAATCGCCAGCGCCCAGGTCCACAGCCAGTGCGAGCCCTTGGGCGTCTCGGCGATCGGCGCCCGCGCGAAACCGAGGCTCTCGGCGACGCTTGACTCATCCGGATCGAACAATTTACCGGCGGCGGAGGTGGCATCGACCCACATGGCGCAGTTGCCGCGGGCGAACAGCGCCAGGTTCTCGTTGAAACCATTGGAGCTGGCCCCGGGCGGGCCGTAATTGCCGAGCAGATCCACGTAGAAGGCGATGGCGTCCTGCCAGGGCTTCGAGTCGAGCTCGGGGTTCCACTGTTCGTCGAACCAGCGCCCGCCGTAAGTGTTGACCAGGGTGGTCACGAAAGCCATGTTCTCGCCCCAGCCGGGCTTGCCGCGCAGACAGATCCCCGCCAGGCCCTCTTCGCTGCCGTGGAGCGTCTCGGCCCATTGGCGCACCTCATCCCAGGTGGGCTGCTCGGACATCTCGATGCCGGCCTGCTCGAACAGGTCGGTCCGGTAGTACATCATCGAGCTCTCGGCGTAAAACGGCAGCGCATAGGGCGTGCCGTCGAGACTCAGCCCGTCGCGCACCGAGCCCAGCAGATCATCGACGTCGTAGTCGTCGGACAGGTCGTCGAGCGGGGTCAGCCACTCGCGCTCGGCCCAGATCGGCGCTTCATAAGCGCCGATGGTCATGACGTCGAACTGTCCGCCGCCGGTAGCGATATCCGTGGTCATGCGCTGGCGCAGCACGTTCTCCTCGAGCACCACCCAGTCGAGCGAGATGTCCGGATATGCCGCCTGAAACTCGTCGGTCAGACTCTGCATGATGACCATGTCGTTGTTGTTGACGGTCGCCACGGTAATAGTGGTCTGGGCCTGAGCCTGACTCGCCAGGGCGATGGCACCCGCCAGCGCGCCGAGAGGTAGATGACGTGCGAAACGCATGCGGCACTCCTTCGAGAGTTGGTCTTGTTATCGTGTTGAGCATTTTGATCATTGGACGAGCAAATGATCGTATGCGAGGCAAAAAAAAGCAAAGCCCGCAGGCTTAGACTTTACGCTAAGGCGACCGTATTGCCGCAAAAGGCGCCCATGCCCTAGCGCGCGGCGAGTATCCAACGGGCGGCAACCTCATCGGTGATCAACCCCTTGAGCCAGCCGCCACGAAGCGCCGCCAAGATCGCTGGCGCCTTGTCGCGCCCCCCGGCGATGCCCACCATCAGCTGGTCACCAAAGCGCGACAGCGGCAGGCTCGTCACCCGCTGGGTGAGCGAGCACTCGATCGGCGCGCCGTGGCTGTCGAGCGGCCAGCCCAGCAGTTCGCCGACGGCTTCCAGACGCAGGAGCTCGTCGAGTTCGGCATCATTGATGAAGTGATCCTGGTATAGCGTGGCCTGGGCGTCGATGCGCCCGATGCCGATTAACGCCGCCCTGGACGCCGCCGCCACGTCGGCGATCGCCTTGAACAGTCGCTGGGAAAGCATCGCCTGGCGCTCCGCCACGGATTCGGCGACCACCGGCGCCGGCAGCAAAAAGCGCTCGCCGCCGGTCTTGTCGGCCAGTGCCATCACCGCGTCGAAGCGGTTGGAGGAGCCGTCGCGGGCGACGTTGCCGATCAGCGAGACGAAGCGGTGCTGGGGGCGCTCCACCCGGTCCAGCGCCTCCACCGCCGCGCGTACCGAGCGTCCGGAACCCAGCGACAGCGTCAAGGGTTCGCTGCGCTCGACATACTGCGCCAACCGCTTGGCGCCGGCCACCGCGAGGTAACGGGCGGCGTCTTCCGGCGCATCGGCATTCGCCGGCACCACGTCGCAGTAGCGCAGCTCGAAGCGTTCGGCCAGCGCGTGACCGAGTGCCACGCAGGTGGCGATCGGGTGGTCGATGTGCACCTTCACCACGCCCTCCTGACGGGCCAGGGCCAGAAGACGCTGCACGCCGGGGCGCGACACGCCAAGCTGCCCCGCGATCTCGTCCTGAGTGAGTCCGCCGACGTAGGAGAGCCAGGCCGCGCGGGCGGCCTGATCCAGCTTCAATTCGAATTTATCCATCGCTCAACTCGCTCGTTACCTTGACCGTACCTGCCTTCGCGAAGGTTCGAACTAGGCGCTGCCGAAGTAGCGCTCGCGATCCTCCGGGGTGATGGTGCTCATGTGCAGCGAGAAACGTCCCGTCCGGCGATCCTCGAAGAAGTGCGCGAGGGTGCGCTCGATGGTGGGAAAGGCGAGCGCGTCCCAAGGGATGTCGCGCTCATCGAACAACGCGACCTCGAGGCTTTCCACGCCCGGGGCGAAATCGCCGCGCAGCTCGGCGAGAAAGATCATGTAGACTTGATTGATGTGTGGCAGATCGATCAGGGTGTAGAGCTCCTTGAGTTCGACGCTCGCCGTGGCCTCCTCCCAGGTTTCGCGAAGGCCGGCCTCGCGGGTGGTTTCGGCGTTCTCCATGTAACCGGCGGGAAGCGTCCAGTAACCCTTGCGTGGGGCGATCGCGCGGCGACACAGCAGCACCTTGTCACCCAGCACCGGGAGCGTACCGGCCACGATGCGCGGGTTCTGGTAATGGATGGTACCGCAGGCATCGCACAGGTAGCGCGGACGATCGTCGCCCTCGGGCACGGCAAGGCGGACTTTTTCACCGCACTGGCTACAGAAATTCATAGGGTATCTCGACGGCTGAAGAGGTGACGTTTCGCTTGATGCCGATCACGAGGCTCAATACGAGAGCAACATCGATGGACACGCCATGTTAGAGAATCTGCGCAAAGCGCTGCAACACCACCGGCCAAAAGAGCAGAGCCACGCCAAGCTCCTGCAGGCGGCGGTGCTGCTTCCCATCGTCGCTCACCCCGAGCCTACGCTGCTGTTCACCCGCCGGGCCAGCCATTTGTCGACCCACAGTGGCCAGGTGGCTTTCCCCGGCGGCAAGCGCGAACCCGTCGACCGCGACCTCTACGCCACCGCGCTGCGTGAAGCCGAGGAAGAGATCGGCCTTGAGCCGGATAAGGTGGAGCGCATCGGCCGGCTGTCGGAAGTGGTCTCGCTGCACGGGCTCTGCGTCACCCCCTGGGTGGGCATCATCGCGCCGGGGCTCGATCTTGTGCCGGACCCCGGCGAGATCGATAGCATCTTCGAGGTGCCCTTGAGTCACTTTCTCGAGGACAGGCGCGTGCATACCGATGTCATCACCGTGGATGGCGTGGCCCACTACGTCCCCAGCTACCAGGTCGACGATCACGTGATCTGGGGGCTTTCCGCCATGATGCTGGTGGAACTTCTGGCCAAGGGGTTCGGCATGGCGATCGACCTGCATGAGCGCCCTACCGGCAAACTCAAGCACCACCCGGCGCGCTCGGTACGCCGGGGCAAGGGCGCCATCGACGAGGTCCCGGCGGCCCGGAGGGAGCGATGAGCATTTCACCCATGTCACCGGAAGACGCCCTGGCGCCTGGAACCCATATCGAGCTGATCGATGCGCTGGTCGAGCAGGGCTGGTACGTGGGCGAAAAGGTGATCGCCCCAGCGCTCTGCGACGCCCTTCACCAAGAGCTCGCCATGCTCAAGGAGGTCGAGGCGCTCGAGGAGGCGGGCATCGGTCGCGGCCGCGAGCACCTGCTGCGCAAGGACATTCGCGGCGACGCCATCCATTGGCTGAACCAGGAAAGCGAGGCGCAGCGCCTGTACCTGGAGGCCATGCGACGCCTGCAGGCGTCGCTCAACCAGACGCTCTTCCTGGGGCTTTTCGAGTACGAGGCGCACTTTGCCCACTACCCCGCCGGCGCCTTCTACAAGCGCCATCTGGACAGCTTTCGCGGCCGGTCCAACCGCGTGGTCTCGACGGTGGGGTACCTCACCCCGGACTGGCCCTTTGATGGCGGCGGCGAGATGGTGATCTACGCAGCCGATGACGCCGAACGCGAGCTCGCTCGGGTCGTGCCAAACGCCGGCACCTTCGCCTGCTTTCTCTCCGAGAGCGTACCGCACGAAGTGCTTCCCACTCGCTATCCACGCAGCAGCATCGCCGGCTGGTTCCGGCGTAACGCCTCCTTGGGAGGCGTGCTCGACCCGGCACGTTAACCTCGATCAAGCCAAACACCTATCATGATGTTTTTGCACCATGATGGGCTCCAGCAACGAGAACACGTGCACCGACGGGTTGCAAAGCTACTCACAGCGTCTACCTTGAGAAGTGTCCCGGCGCAAAACGCCCACGACATGGTCGACGCCCTAGCGGCGACTTATCGAGAGCGAAAAGATTTCGCTTTTCATAGGGTTGCAAGGACGGATTGCAAAGACCAAGAAATTGCAGAGAGCAAGTCGCAGCATGTGGTCTTCGACCACCAGGAGCAATGGCCAGGCACTGCCGAACAAAGCGATACGCCAGTCGGCTGGCTATTTGAAAGTTTAGGTTAAGGCGTCGATACGCCCTGCCTTACTACCAACGCAAGGAGCAATGGCAATGAAAATGATCAAACCGGCTTTTCTGGGTACATTGATGGTTCCGGCAGTGATGTTCGCAGCGGCTGCGGCCAACGCGCAGACGGGCACCGTAGGTGAAGCCACCTACCTGACCACGCCGCCGGCAGGCACGTTCCATGCCGACTCCCTGACCGGCAATCAGGTCAAGAGCACTGTTGAAGACGATGAGGATATCGGCACCATCAACGACCTCATCATCGACGAAGACGGTCAGATTCAAGCAGTGGTAGTAGGCGTAGGCGGCTTCCTCGGCATGGGCGAGAAAAATGTTGCCATCGAGTGGGATTCCCTCGAACTGGCCCATGACAACGACGACGACGAGTACGTCATCCGTGTCAATGCCTCTCAGGATGCGCTCGAAGAAGCCGAAGAGTATGATCGCGACGGCGACCGTGACACCATGAACGATGACGCCACCATGGATAATGACGCCACCATGGAAAATGATGGCATGGATGACACCAACGACAACAACATGGGCTAATTCCATGTGATAGTGTCGTGAAAAACCCCGGTTCGCCGGGGTTTTTTATTGCCTGCGCGTTGCCTTTACTGCCGCACCTCGAGCAAGGCATCACGATCAGGTGTCTTTAAGTCTTCCCAGTGTTTCTCCCAGCGTGATCGTGTAGCCCAGATCGACTACCGCCGTTGCGGCAGCCGAGTCACCGCTCTGGATACGCTCGATCAGCGCGCGGGCCGCGGTCTCGCCGATCGCCCGGCGCGGCGTGATGACACTGGCAAGTCTCGGCGTCATCGCCTGCCCCACATCGTGGCCATGAAAACCCGCCAGCGCCATTGACTCGGGAACGCGTATGGCCTGACGCAGGCACTCGTAGTAAGCGCCTATCGCCACGTCGTCGTTGGTACAGAAGAGACCATCGGCCTCGGGATGATCGCGTATCACGTTCTGCATCAGGGCCGCCCCCACGCTGTAGGAGGAACGCAGCGGGCTTTGTAGCGTGGTCGGTTTGAGCCCGTGACGCACCATCGCGCGCTCGTACCCTTTTCCCCGCTGGCGGGTACGTTCGTCCAGACGCACGGCCAGATAGAGGATGTGTCGACGTCCGCCGCGAATCATTGCGCTGACCATATCGTCGGCGGCCTGGACGTTATCGTAGCCGACCGATTGCTGGAGCGGGCGTCGGTGCGTATCCATGATCTCGATGACGGGGATGCCGGCCGTTTCCAGCATGCGCAAGCTGCGGGGCGTATGTTCGTGGTCGGCGAGAATCACGCCATCGATGTTGTAGGAGAGGAGCGACGCGAGGCTGCGCTCCTCAAGCTCAGGACTGTAGCCATAGTGGGACAGCATCAGGTGGAAGCCCGCCGGCTCGGTCAGGGTCTCGATGCCGAGAATGACATCGGCGAACACCTGGTTGGTCAGCGAGGGCACGAGCACGCCGATGGAGCGACTTTTCGCCCTAGACAGAAGCTCCGGGGCGCGGTTGGGAATGTAGCCCACCTGCTCGGCCACGCTGAAAATACGCGCGCGAAGCTCTTCCGATACGGTCTGTGGATCGCGCAGACAGCGGCTGACGGTCATTTTCGTCGCGCCGACACGCTCGGCGATGTCCTGTAGGGTGGGACGTCTTTTCTTCACGGATCATGGGCCCTTCGATCAAGGCACCCCGCCATCCGGAAAGCGGCCGGAAACGGCGGGAGCATCACTGCAACTTGAGTATTGGCTCGACGAAGCGCTCCGCAATGGCCTGCGGGGAAAGCGCGATCGACACGCTCATGGCTTCCTTCTCACACGGTGGCTCGAGATCCGCCAGTTGGCTTGCCAGCATTGCCTCGCCCTTGAAGAAGTGCCCTTCGCGATTTTCCAGGCGCTGCTTCAGCAGCGCCTGGTCGCCTTCCAAAAACAGGATCTTGAGCGCCGGATCGCCTGCGCGCAGGCAATCCCGATAACGTTTCTTGAGTCCCGAACAGGCGATCACCACGCTCTTGTCCTCGCGTCGGTAATCGGCGAAAAAGCCGCCGAGCGTGGTCAGCCAATCTTGGCGATCACTGTCGTCAAGCGGCGTACCACTGGCCATTTTAGCCACGTTGGCCGGCGGGTGATAGTCGTCCCCATCGATGAAGTCGGCGCCGAGCTCGGTCGCCACCCGCTGCCCTATCAAGGACTTCCCACATCCGGATACGCCCATGACCAGGATCCGATAAGAAGTGGCCGTCATGCGTTTGGTCTCCCAAGCGGTCTACAAGCATTAAGAGTTGAGCATAGGCAACACGCTATGGTGTTGAACAATCAGTAGTGTTAAACAAACAGCAGTGTTACCGGTAACAAGATGCTGAAAAGGCTAACCAGCCATCATTAGGCTGTCAAAGTAAACCGCCCGCCATGCGACTAACGTCTTAGGTATCGGCACAGCAGATATCGTCTTGGCCCCGGTAAGGCGATTACATCGTCTTAAACAAAGGTCGAGTGTCTAAGAAGCGGCGCCTTGATCTACCATGCGCTGTCGATGATGTTACCGATAACATCACGCTTTCGCCCCCTTACTGCCTTTGGAGCCTGCAAATGGACGGATGGACGCAAACAATGTCGGCAGGCCCCTTGCTGGGTATTGCCGCCGTAGCCGTATTGCTGCTGCTGGTAATGATCATCCGACTCAAGGTGCACGCCTTTCTCGCCTTGATCGTGGTCAGTCTGTTGACCGCCCTCGCCACCCGTATCCCTTTCGATGCCATCGTACCGACCCTGGTGCAGAGTTTCGGGGGAACGCTGGGTGCCGTGGCGCTGCTGGTGGGGCTCGGCGCCATGCTCGGCAAACTGGTCGAGTACTCCGGCGGTGCCCGGGTATTGGCGGATCGCATGATCGCGCTGTTCGGCGAGAAACGCGCGCCCTTCGCCCTCGGCGTTGCCTCGCTGCTGATGGGCTTTCCGATCTTCTTCGACGCCGGCCTGATCGTCATGCTGCCGATCATCTTCGCCGTGGCCCGCCGCCTGGGGGGGCCAATTCTTCTCTACGCCATGCCCGCCGCCGCCGCGTTTTCGGTCATGCACGTGTTTCTGCCGCCGCACCCTGGCCCGGTGACCGCCTCGGAATTCTATGAGGCCAACCTGGGACTTCTGATGCTCACCGGCGTCGTGCTGGCCTTTCCGATGTGGTGGATCTCGGGCTACATGTGGGGCAAGTTCGTCGCCAGGCGCTACCCGTTCACCCTGAACAAGGCACTTTTCGGTGAGCTGCAAGAAGAGGAAGTCTTTCATCCGCCCAGCGTGGGCACGGTCATCTTCATTCTCCTGCTGCCGCTTTTGCTGATCTTCATGAACACTGGCCTGGATTTTCTGCGCTCGCTGGGCACGGTGGACGAAAGCCAGGGCTGGTTCCAGCTGATGCGCGCGATCGGCAGCACTCCGGTGGCGCTTCTGATCTCGACGCTGGTCGCCATGCTGGTGTTGGGTCGGCGCCGCGGCGTCGATGGCAGCGCGCTGGAGAAGGTGCTGGACTCGGCGCTGGCGCCGATCTGCTCGGTGGTGTTGATCACTGGCGCCGGCGGCATGTTCGGTGGCGTACTGCGCGCCTCGGGCATCGGTGACGCACTGTCGGACTCGCTGGGCGATCTGGGCCTGCCGGTGATCGTCGCGGCCTACCTGGTGGCGGTCATCATGCGTCTGGCCCAAGGCTCAGCCACCGTCGCGCTGGTCACCGCCGCCGGACTCATGGCGCCGGCGGTGATCGGCGGCGATTTCAGTGCCATGCAGGTGGTGTCGATCACCCTGGCCACGGCGGCGGGCTCGGTCTTCGCTGGTCACGTCAACGACTCAGGCTTCTGGCTGGTCGGCCGGCTTCTGGGCATGGACGTCAAGACCACGCTCAAGACCTGGACAGTGCAGCAGACCCTCGAATCGCTGGTGGGCTTCGCCTTTGCCTACCTGATTTTCGTGCTGTTCTAGCCTTCACGTTTGCAAGGAGATTCCCATGACGCCATCACTGTTCGATCTAAAGGGGCGGCTAGCTCTTGTCACCGGCTCCTCGCGCGGGCTCGGCAATGCCCTTGCCCGGGGCCTGGCCCAGCAGGGCGCGCGCGTCATCCTGCACGGGCGCGACCTGGCTCAGGTCGAGGCGCAGGCCCGCGCCATGGCGGATGAGACCGGCGCGAGCGTCGAGGCGGTAAGCTTCGACGTCACCGATGCCGACGCCGCCCGAGCGGCGGTCGATGCACTGATCGCCCGACACGGTACGCCGGACATCCTGGTCAACAACGCAGGGCTTCAGCGGCGGGCGCCGTTCAACGAGTTCGCCCCAGCCGACTGGGATGCGCTGGTCGCCACCAATTTGTCGAGTCTGTTCTACGTTTCCCAAAGCGTGACGCGCGCCATGGGCGAGCGCGGCTCAGGCAAGGTGGTCAATATCGGTTCGGTGCAATCGAAGCTGGCGCGCGAGACCATCGCGCCCTACTCGGCCACCAAGGGTGCCGTGGCGATGCTCACCCAGGGCATGGCGGCGGATCTGGCGCGCTTCAACATCCAGGTCAACTGCATTTCGCCGGGCTACTTCAAGACCGAGATGAACACCGCCCTGTGGCAGGACCCTGCCTTCAACCAGTGGGTCGAGAAACGCACCCCTGCCCAGCGCTGGGGCCATTTCGACGAGCTGATCGGCACACTGGTCTACCTTTGCTCCGACGCATCGAGCTTCGTTTCCGGACAGAACATTTTCGTCGACGGCGGCATGACCTCGGTCGTGTAGCCACCGCCTGGAGAAACACCCCATGCAAGCACTCGTCATTCACGGCAAGCAGGACCTGCGCGAAGAGACCCTTCCCCTTGCGGAATTGGCCCCGGGCAAGATTCGCCTGCGCATGGCCTTCGGCGGTATCTGCGGGTCGGATCTGCACTACTACCACGAAGGCGCCGTTGGCGCCTTCGTGGTACGCGAACCGCTGGTGCCCGGCCACGAGATGGCCGGCGTGGTCGAGCACGACCCGAGCGGCAAGCTGGCTCCAGGCACGCCGGTGACCCTCCATCCGGCCACCTTCGGCGTCTCCAGGCCCGGACTCGAAGGCAAACCGCACCTGTGGCCGCAGGGCGCGTATCTCGGCTCCGCCTCGACCTGGCCGCACACCCAAGGCGGTATGAGCGAGTACCTGGATGTCGAGCCCGGCATGATCCGGGTGCTGCCCGAGGCGCTTCCACTCGAGCGCGCGGCGCTGGCCGAGCCGCTGGCGGTATCCCTGCACGGTATCGCCGTGGCGGGCGGGGTCGAGGGCCAGCGCGTGCTGGTCTGCGGTGCCGGCCCCATTGGACTCTTGGCAGCCGCGGCAGCGCTTGCCAAGGGCGCGGCAGAGGTGAGCATCATAGACGTGCTCGAAGGTCCTCTGTCGCGCGCCCGGGCGCTGGGGGTCCAGCACACCTACCGGGTAGGCGAAACGCCGCTGCCCGAGGAGGCGTTCGACGTGGTGCTGGAGTGTACCGGCGTACCCGCCTCCATCAACGCGGCCATCGTGGCGGTTCGCCGTGCAGGCGTCATCGCCCAGATCGGCATGATGCCCGCCACGGCGCAGCCGCTGGCCCTGGCACCGCTGATCTCGAAGGAGGTCGAGTTGCGCGGCTGCTTCCGCTTTCATAACGAGATCGACGAAGCCATCGCACTACTGGCGGCGGACAGCCGGTTCGACGACGTCATCACCCACGTGCTGCCGGCAAGCGATGCCCAGAACGCCTTCGCCATCGCCAAGGACTCCGAGGCCTCGGGCAAGGTGCTCATCTCGCTCTGGGCGTGAGCGTCGGCCAGGCGCCTGAAACGCTTCTGGCCGCGCAAGGCGGCCAGAAGTACGCGAGTGTCGTCAGGTAGAATCGCTCGATCGAAATCAAGCGAGTGATGGCGGATCAGCCCTTGAGCTTGGCCGTCATGGTCACTTCGGCTTTGAGCACCTTGGAAACCGGGCAGTTGGCTTTGGCGGTTTCGGCGGCTTCCTGGAAGGCAGCCTCGTCGGCCCCGCTCACGCTCGCCTTGACATCGAGATGGATCTTGGAGATGTCGAACCCTTCCTTGCTTTGAGACAGCGTCACCGTCGCCTGCGTATCGATGGCATCGGCGGTGTAGCCCTTGTCACCCAGAATCATGGAAAGCGCCATCGAGAAGCAGCTAGCGTGAGCGGCACCGATCAGCTCTTCCGGATTGGTGCCCTTCTCGCCCTCGAAGCGCTGCTTGAAGGAGTAGCCGGCATCCAGCACGCCGCTTTCGGTCTTGATGCTGCCCTTGCCATCCTTCAAGCCACCTTCCCAATGCGCATTCGCTTTGCTATCCATGGAACACTCCTGTTGCATTCGTTTGCCTGATTACTCGAAGGGCGCGGGACGCGGTCCCGGTCGCCACCTCCTTCAGCGTAGCGTATTTTCCTCGCAGCGCGAACGGCGCCAGCGCGACCGCCACACGCAAGCGGTTCACCTCAATCGCGCGAGCGACACGTGACGGTGTCGCCCACTCGGATGGTCGCGCCCGCACCGAGATCGAGCGTGGCGTTCTGACCGAAGTGAGCACCCTTGAGCCCGGGCTGGGTGGCCATCTTCACCAGCGTGGCGAGCGGCTCGGCAGGCACGGGAATCACGCCCTCGCACTGATCGACGGTGATGATCTTGCACCGCTTGCAGGGCTTGCGCAGCGTCCAGCGGGCCTCGCCACCGTGAAGCTCGATCGTCTTCCAGGCGTTTTCTTCCCAGGCCGAGGCGCCGTCGATCACTAGGTTGGGGCGAAACCGCGCCATGGGTACCGGCGAATGGCCGCCGGCCTCGAGCGCCTGGTTGAGTGCACCGAGCGAGGCGGTGGTCGTCACGAGAAACGGATAGCCGTCGGCGAAGCGGGTATCCGCGATCTCGCCTTGCATGAAGTCGGCTTCCACGTGGCGCGTGAACCCTTCGGCAAAGCGTACCAGTGTCAAGCCCCTGGCCTGCTCGCCGAGCGCCTCGAGCAGCCAGCCGGATACCTCCCGGCGCTCGGCCAGGGCCTTGCAGTGATCGCTCCACACCGTGACCAGGCGGATCTTGCCCTCAGGTGCCTCAAAAGGAACGTCGATCGAGCCCGCACGCGGATGGGAAAGCACCAGCGCCCGGTCGGTGAGCGCCACTTGGATGCGGGCGAGTGACGGCAGCTGGCGCTGGGTGACGAAGCGCTGATGCTCGTCGACCCACATCCAGTGGCGGTCGTGGGCAAGCCCCTGCGGCGTCAATCGCGCCGCCTCCATGTCGATGCCCTGAAGCGATTTTACCGGGTACAAGGTGAGCTGCTGGATGTTCAAGGAGAATGCTCCGAAGGCGAGGGTCAGGGGCCACTTTAGCGAAATCGGCAGGCGGGCTCCAGCCACCTTGACGAGCCGACCCGGCACCCGCCGGGGGATAGCCACTCGACGCCGGACACGCTACATTGGTCGCGACCACCCCGGGAGCTATCATGTCCGAGCAAGACCCTCTGCACGCGCTCACGCTGGATCACCAGCTCTGCTTCGCGCTCTACTCCACCTCGCTTGCCATGACCAAAGCGTACAAGCCGCTGCTCAAGGAGCTGGGGCTGACCTACCCGCAGTACCTGGCAATGCTGGCGCTGTGGCAGAACGATGGCCTGACGGTGGGCGCGCTCAGCAAACGCCTGCTGACCGACCCGGGCTCGCTCACCCCGTTGCTCAAGCGTCTGGAGCGTGACGGCTTTCTCGAGCGCCGACGGGGCCCTGACGACGAGCGCGTAGTCACGCTCTGCCTGACCCGCAAGGGGTGGGAGCTGCGCACTCGGGCGGCCCACGTTCCCGGCTGCATGATGCAGGCAAGTACTTTTTCGTCCGAGCGGCTGATGGCCTTGAAGAACGAGCTGGTGACGCTACGCGAGCAGCTTCTCAAGACGCCCTGACCCCTGACTCGTAAAATCGTTAGCGCACTTTCGAATTTATATTGCGCGCAAAATAAAGCTGGACTAAGTTTACGCGGTACTCATGATCAACCAAGGAAACTCCATGTCCATCGAAACCATCGCTTACCGCGCCGAAGCCCACGTCACCGGCGGCCGCGAAGGCCAGGCCAAATCTTCCGACGGTGCGCTCGATGTCACGCTCAGCACGCCCAAGAAACTGGGCGGCGCCGGTGGCCAGGGTACCAACCCGGAACAGCTCTTCGCCGCGGGTTACGCCGCCTGCTTTCTGGGTGCGCTCAAGCACGTGGCGAGCCAGGAGAAGGTGACGCTGCCAAAGGACGCCAGTATCGACGCCGCCGTAGGCATCGGTGCGGTGGAGATCGGCTTCGGCATCGAGGTCGAGCTCAAGGTGAGCCTGCCCGGGCTTGCGCGCGAAGAGGCCGAGTCACTGGTGGAGAAGGCCCACACGGTCTGCCCCTACTCCAACGCCACGCGCGGCAACATCGACGTCACGCTGAGCGTCGTCTAGGTCTTGAGCGACCAGGCCACCGCCTTTGCCGCATGCAGGGCGGTGGTATCGAAGAGTGTCACTGTGGTGTGAGACTGGTCGACCAGCAGGGCGATCTCGGTACAGCCGAGAATCACCGCCTGGGCGCCGCGCGCCTCGAGGGTTGCGATGATCTCCAGGTAGCGGGCTCGGGACGCCTCCTTGATCTCGCCGCGACAAAGCTCCTCGAAGATGATCCGATGAACGCTTTCGCGCGCGGCCTCGTCCGGGACGACGACGTCAATGCCGTAGCGCTCTTGAAGGCGCGCCTTGTAGAACGCCTGCTCCATGGTGAAGCGCGTGCCAAGGAGCCCCACCCGGGTGATGCCCTGCGCCTGGCAGCGCTCGGCGGTGGCATCGGCGATGTGCAGAAGCGGAATCCCGATGGCCGCCTCGATGGCGGGCGCGACCTTGTGCATGGTGTTGGTGGCGAGCAGCAGGCAATCAGCGCCGGCGCGCTCGAGCCGCCTAGCCGCCTCGGCGAGCAGCTCTCCGGCCCGCGTCCAGTCGCCGGCACGCTGCAGCGCTTCGATCTTGGCAAAATCGACGCTGATCAAGACGACGGAAGCGGAATGCAGCCCTCCAAGCGCCTGGTTGACCCCTTCGTTCAACGCCTGATAGTAGCTCTGGGTCGACTCCCAGCTCATACCGCCTAGTACACCGATCGTTCGCATCTGGCTCCGCTCCTGTCCATTTGAACCTTTACTCATGTATCGACCCAACATACGCCCCTTGCAGGCGGTTTTCATTAGCCCCATTGATAGCTTGACGCTACGTTATAGAAGACCTTTGATCGATGTTTGTCACCACAAGGAGAGAGCACGATGAGCGATACCTATACACCGCCGCGAGTATGGGAGTGGGAGCCGGGTAACGGCGGCAAGTTCGCCAGCATCAACCGGCCGACGGCGGGCGCGACCCACGAGAAGGAGCGTCCGGTGGGCAAGCACCCGCTACAGCTCTATTCGCTGGCTACCCCCAACGGCGTTAAGGTCACCATTCTGCTCGAGGAGCTCCTGGAAAAGGGCATCACGGGTGCCGAGTACGACGCCCACCTGATCCAGATCGGCGAGGGCGACCAGTTCGGCAGCGGCTTCGTCGAAGTGAACCCCAACTCGAAGATTCCAGCGTTGATGGATCACAGTGTCACCCCGCCCCAGCGGGTGTTCGAGTCCGGCGCGATCCTTCTGTACCTGGCCGAGAAGTTCGACGCCTTCCTGCCGACGGATTCGGCCAAACGCACCGAAACCCTCTCCTGGCTCTTCTGGCAGATGGGCAGCGCGCCGATACTGGGTGGCGGCTTCGGCCACTTCTACGCCTACGCGCCGGAAAAGTACCAGTACCCCATCGACCGCTACACCATGGAAGTGAAGCGCCAGCTCGACGTGCTTGACCGGCACCTGGCGAACAACCGCTACATGGCCGGCGACGAGTACACCATCGCCGACATGGCGATCTACCCGTGGTACGGCGCCCTGGTCAAGAACCGCGTCTACGAGGCGGCGGAGTTCCTGCAGGCGCACACCTACGAGAACGTGATCCGCTGGGCCGAGGAGCTCGACGAGCGCCCCGCGGTCAAGCGCGGCCGCATGGTCAACAAGACCTGGGGCGACGAGAGCGAGCAGCTTCCCGAGCGCCACGATGCCAGCGACTTCGACAAGCTCTAAAGCCAGCGATAGCGGGTATCACCCACGACGCAAGACGGCCCCCGAGGGGGCCGTCTTGCGTCTCGAGCGGGGTCAGAATTGATAGCGAACGTTCGCGGTAACGCTGCGCCGGTCGCCGTAGCCACAATCACCCCCATCGTAGCGGCACCAGCTCACGTACTCTTCGTCGGTAAAGTTCTTGATATCCACCGAGAAGTCCCAGTCGGCGAGCGTGTAGCCGACCATCGCGTCATACAGCGTGCTGGACGGCACCACCGGGGCTTCGGTGGCCCCCACGGTGTCGCCCACGTAGCGTACGCCGGCACCGACGCGCCAGTTCGTTCCCATGTAGAGTCGGTTCCACCAGGAGACCTGCTCCTCGGCCACGAAAGGTAGCCGCAGGCCGGTGGCCGCGTTGGTGGCATCGAGGTGGGTATAAGCCAGTTGGGTTTCGAAGGAGTGCCAGCGCTTGTTCACTTGGAGTTCGAAACCATCCACTTGGGCACCTACCTGCTGCACCCCACCCGGCGTCAGTCCGTCGCTGATGCGATTCTCCTGAGTGATGTCGAAGTAGGCCGCACTCACCGCCAGCGTCTGGTCCGGCGAGACATACTTGAAGCCCACCTCGTTTTGATCACCGGTGGTCGGCTTGAGCGGGCTCGGATCGTCCGTGCCGTCGCTTCCCAGGTTCATGGCGAACGCTTCGGAGTAACTCACGTAGGGCGAGAACCCGTTCTCGAAGCGGTACATCAGCCCAAGACGTCCGGTGGTCTGCGCCTCGTCACTGACCGTATCGGGGCCATCCACCGCGAGGGTACGGTTTTCGGCCCAGTCACGTCGAAGCCCAGCGGAGAGCACCACCGGCCCGAACTCGACATGATCCGCCAGGTACACGCCTACCTGCTCGATATCGTTGTCGGGCCGGTCGCGCGGGTCGAGCGCGTCGAGGCGAAGATTACCGTAGCGTGGATCATAGATATTGATCGGTCCGCCTCCGCCGGCCACGGAGGAGTAATTGTCTTCGGACCAGCGGGCATCCTGGCGATCGATACCCGCCAGCAGGGTGTGCTCGGTAGCGCCCAGGCTGAACGACCCCATGAGCCGCGCATCCAGGTTGAGAATGCGGGTCTGGTTGTCGGCGGTGAAGATCGTGCGATTTACCTCGCCGTTCGGGCCGGGCACACTCGGGATGTCCACCCAATGTTCGCGAGTTTCGGTGCTGGATTCTGTATAGCGCGCGGTAGCGGAAAACGCCCAGTCATCAGTCAGTGTCTGGTCGAAGAACAGCGTGGTTTCGGTCTTCTCGCGATCATAGCGATCCCAGCCGGGCTCCCCCACAAACCGCTGAGAGCCGATGAACCCTTGGGAGCCCGGTTCCAGGGTGCCTATCTGGGGAAGAAACTGAGCCGATACCTGACCCTTGTTCTCTTGGCGATTGATCAGCAGTGTGAGCTGGGTCTCGTCACTGGGCCGCCAGGTAAACGAGGGCGCGAGCAGGTAGCCATCGTCGTCGACGTGGTCCACCTGGGTGCCGCTGTCTCGGGCGAGCGCCACCAGACGGTAGAGGAACTGCCCCTCTTCGTCGGCGGCACCGGTCACGTCCACCGCGAGCTGCTGACGATCGAAGGAGCCGACCTGGGCCCAGACCTCGCCACGCTGCTCAGCCTGGGGCAATTTGGAGACGCCGTTGATGATGCCGCCCAGATCCGCCTGGCCATACAGCATGGACGATGGCCCGCGCAGCACCTCGACGCTTTCCAGCGCGTAGGGATTGGTGCGCACCGTGTTATAGGAGCCGTAGACCTGTCGCAGGCCGTCCAGGTAGCGCCCGGCATCCAGCCCGCGTACCTTGGCGCTATCCGTTCGAGTATCGAAGCCGAAGTTGCCCGCATGCACGCCGGGCGTATACAGCAGCGTATCCTGGATACTCTTGGCACCGGTGTCCTGAATGAACTCCTGGTCGATGACCGACATGCTGAACGGCTGCTCGGCGATCGGCACTGCCAGCTTGCCTACCCCGGCTTCGCGTTCGGCGTCGATATAGCCGTAGACACCGGATGCCTCGGCGGTCACCTGAACGGTATCGAGAGCGACGTCATCGTCGGCACGGGCGGTTGACTGGGCGATTGCCGGAGTGGCAAGCGCGTGAGAGGCGATGATGATCGCCGAGGCAAGCCGATGCTTGCCTTGAAAGCCGTCTGGCATGAAAGTATCCCGAGCAAAGGTATCGACTGATAATGGTAGTAATTATTATTCGCAAGGGAATATAAAAGGGAGGTGTCAGTCTGTCAATGTCACCGCTCAATCGCTTGCACCGGCCCGCGCAGTTGACCGGGATGTCAACGATGCTTTTCCCACCATTCGGCGTAGGAGCTGTTTTCGGGAGCGCGACCGCCTTCGTCCGGCGCGCCGTCGTTCCACCACACCGGGCCACGCTCGCCCAGCGCCTCCTTGGCGCGCTGAACCTCGCTGCGCGCCTTTTTGAGCGCCGCGTCGTCGTTCTGCTGCTTGGCGCTCTTGACCGCGCGGCGCGCCTTCATCAAGGCGTTGACCTGCGCCTGCTCCTCGTCGTCATCGAGGCGCGGATCGGTGCAGCGCCAGAGCCGGTTCTTGGCCACGAAGTAGCGCCCGTCCGGCGTGGTAGGGTAACGGTTCTTGCCTGTCATCAGAAGCGCTTGGTGAGCGTCATCGCGCCCACGGTATCGTGGCTGTCCTGGCCGTCGAACTCGCGAGTGCGCTTGAGCGCAGCGTAGGTCACCTGCCACTCGCCGAAGCCGAGGGCAAGGCCAACGGAGGCATCCGCGACCCACTCCTTGCGATCTACCGAGTGGCTCGAGGAGAAGACGTTGCCATCGAGAGTCAGGTTGTGCGCCATGTAGTAGCCGTCCACGTTGGCGAACAGGTACCACTGGACGCCATGGGTGGCGTCGAACTGGCCGCGCCTGCCCGGGTTGGGCGTCAGCGTCGGCACGCCGCTGGCGTCGTCGCCCCAGCGCACGCTGTAGCCGGTGCTGGCGTAGGTGTAGAGATTGCCCAGCGCTACACCTACACTCGGCCCGTGGGCGAACTGCTTGCCGGCCAGGGGCGTATCGATCCACCACTGGCGGCGCCAGTTGAGGTTGGCGATCGGCTCGTCGCCAAGCTGGTTGTCCCAGCCGCGCGGGCGGTCACTTCCGGTGATGCGATGCACCTCGCGCTGGATGCTGTCCGCCAGCGACGACGGCCCGACCAGCCCCACGTCCAGGTGCAGATCGGTCGCCTGGGTCACATTCTGGGTGATTGGCGCGTCCTCGTAGAGCGACAGACCGACGAACACCAGGCCCGCGTAGGGGCGATCGTCCTTGATCAGCGCGGGCTCCTCGATGTTGTCCGGCGTGTAGATCTGGTGCACCAGGCGAAAGCTCGCCTGGTTCGCCCGGCCGATGATCGCATCGGGCAAGGAGGTCGCAAGCCTTTGAGTCCAGCTCTCGTCGCCCGGGGCGTAGCGGTAGTTGAGCTCGAAGCCGCTGGTGAAGTGGCCGTCGTCGCTACTGGCCATGCCGTCGTTCTCGACCTTGACCGAAAATGCGCTGTCGTCGGCGAAGGCCAGCGGTGCCAGAAGCATCATCGAGGCGGCGATGGCCAGGGGTTTCCACCGGGCGGCAGAAGAGTCGTTCATGTCTCTTTCCTTGAGGGGGGTATCGTTCGAAGCCAGTATAGCCGCTTTATAAACGTTTTTGGCTGTATGTAAACAACAAATATTTAGCAGGCATACTTTCCTCGCGCGACGCTCAGCGCTCGAGCTTCAGCCAGTGCGGAGTGATCTCGTGCTGGCCGCGCTCGTCGGTGACGAACAGCGCACCATCGCTGATCATGATGGCCCACTCGATCGCCCGGGGCAGGTCCTGCGCCACGGTCTCGAGCGCTGCCTGAGGCAGGCTCGCCACGTGCAAGTTCTTGAGCGAGGCCACCGCCGGCAGCACCTTCGCCTCCCAGATATCCGTGCGCCCGTAAGCCAGCAGCGATACCCGCTCGGCGCGCCGCGAGCACCAGGTCAGCCGGTCGGCATCCGGCAGACCCACCTCGATCCAGTGCAGAACGCGGCCATCCAGGCTCTTCTCCCACAACGCCGGTTCGTCCACGTCTGAAAGCCCGCGCCCGAAGGCGAGCGCCTCGCTGTACCAGAGCACGAAGGCCAGCAGCCGCGCGCAGAGCCGCTCCTCGGTTTCCGAAGGGTGGCGCGCGACGGTAAAGCGCAGCGTTTCATACACGTTGCGATCCAGGTCTGTCAGGTTCACATCCACTTTGTAGGGGGTCGCGCTTAATGCCATTTCCATCATCCGCTTGATTTTTCGCTAGTGTAACGGATTTGGCCGGCCCACGGGCTAACCCGTTCGTAGATCGCGCAGCAGCGTCGCGCTCTTCAGCGTATCGCGCTCGTGGCTCTCCTCCCGCCAGGGCTCTGCCAGCGCCTGCTCGTACCACGCTTGCAGCGCCGGCACCTGCAAGAGCCGTTTGACGTAATCCCGAGAAGTGTCGCTGAGCGGAAGATCGAAGGTCTGGATGCGAAACGCCACCGGGGCGAAGAACGCATCCACGGCGCCGAACGCGCGGCCGGCCAAGAACGGCCCGTCGAAACGCTCGAGTCCCTGCTGCCAGAGGGCATCCAGACGCGAAAGGTCGCACTTGAGTGCATTCGAGAGCGAATTGAGGCGAACCCGCACGCCGCAGTTCATCGGGCACTCCTGGCGCAGCGCGGTGAAGCCACTGTGCATTTCGGCGCAGGCCGAGCGCGCCCAGGCTCTTGCCGAGCGCGCTTTTGGCCATACATCGTCGCAGCACTCGGCCAGGTATTCGATGATCGCCAGCGAGTCCCATACGGCGGCCTGTACATCGCCATCGACCTCGACCAGGCAGGGCACCAGCCCCGAAGGCGAGAAGCGCAGGAAGGTATCGTGGCTTGCGCCACTTCCGCCCTCGAAGGGCATGAGGCGCTCGTTGAAGGGAATCTCCAGCGCCGTCATCAGCACCCAGGGCCGCAGCGACCAGGAGGAGTAGTTCTTGTTGGCGATATAGAGATCGAACATCGAGGTTTCCCCTGACCTTAAAGAAAATGTGACCGAGGAGCACCACCTACCGGAAATCGGGCTTGCGCTTCTCCACGAACGCGCTCATGCCCTCTTTCTGCTCGTCGCCGGCAAAGCAGAACGCAAACAGGCTGGTCTCGAGCGCCAAGGCGCTGTCGAGATCCTGATCCTGGCCATCATGGACCGCCTGCTTGGCAGCGCGAACCGCCTGGCGGCCGTTGCCCTGAAGCTGCTCTTTGAGCGTCTCGGCGTAGGCGGCTAGCTCGGCCTGGGGCATCACCTGGTTGACCAGCCCGATGCGCAGTGCTTCTTGGGCATCGATCTTGCGCCCGGTAGTGACGAGATCGAGCGCCATGGCCGGACCGACCCGGCGCGGCAGGCGCTGAGTACCGCCGAAACCGGGAATCACGCCAAGCAGTACCTCCGGCTGGCCGAACACCGCGTTGTCGCTGGCCACCGCCCAGTCGCAGGCCAGCGCCAGCTCGCAGCCGCCGCCCAGGCAGAACCCGTTGACCAGCGCCACTACCGGCACCGGAAGCTGCTCCAGGCGCTTGATGGTACGCAGCGCCTGGGCGGCGAAGGCACGCGCCTGCTCCGGCGTCTTGTCGCGCATCTCGGTGATATCCGCTCCGGCCACGAAGGCTTTCTCGCCGGCGCCGGTGACGAGCACCGCGCGAAGATCCGCCTGCCCTTCGAGGTCGGCCAGGTGACTCTCCAGTGCCGCGAGCACGTCGCTGTTCAAGGCGTTGAGCGCCTTGGGCCGCTGGAGGGTCAGCGTCACCACGCCGGCGTCGTCGGTTCGCTTGATCACTGCATCGCTCATGAGGGACTCCTTTATCGTTGTAACCCTGTTGTCGTTGTAACGGGACGTTATGGCTGGAGGAAGAAATCGTCAAGGCACTGGGTGCCCGCCTCGATCACCGCGCGCTGGGAACGTCCCACGGGCAGCCATTGGGTCAGGGCGTAGCGGGCGCTGGCGAGCTTGGCGCGGTAGAAAGGATCCTGCCCCTCGGCGCGGTGGGCCTTGAGCGCCGCCTCGCCCATCTGCCAGGCGCACAGCACGTGGCCGGCCAGGCTCAGAAACGGCGTGGCATAGGCCTGGATGGCATCATTGCCGCGCGCAGGGTCCGCCCCCTGCGCCAGCACCTGCGCCATGGCCGCGCGCAGATCCGCCGCGCCGGCGTCGAGCGCGGCGCCGAGGGCCGCCAGGGCGGGCTCGTCGCGAAGCGCTCGGGCGGTCTGCTCGGCATGCTCGATCAAGCGTGTAAGGGCCGCGCCCTGGTCGCGCTGCAGCTTGCGTCCGGCCAGGTCCAGCGCCTGGATGCCGTTGGTGCCTTCGTAGATCGGGGCGATGCGCGCGTCGCGCAAAAGCTGGGCCGCCCCGGTCTCCTCCACGTAGCCCATCCCGCCGTGCACCTGAATGCCCAGGGAGGCGATCTCGACGGCCTGATCGGTGGAGAACCCCTTGACCACGGGAATCAGCACATCGACCAGCGCCTGGGCGGCATCGCGCTCTTGCGGCTCACCGTGGCGGGCAATATCGAGCTGGCCGGCGCAGTAGAGCGCCAGCGAGCGCAGCGCGTCGGTGCGCGCGCGCATGGACAGCAGCATGCGCTTGACGTCGAGGTGCTCGGCGATGGTGGCGGGTGCCCCGCCCCGGGCCTTGGAGAGGCGCCCCTGCACGCGCTCGCGTGCATAGGCCGCGGCGTGCTGGCAGGCGCGCTCGGCAACGCCGATGCCCTGGATACCGACCTTGTGGCGCGCCTCGTTCATCATGGTGAACATGTGGTTGAGACCGCGCCCTTGTTCGCCGACCAGATAGCCGACCGCCCCGCCCTGCTCGCCGAAGCTCAGCGTGCAGGTGGGCGAGCCGTGAATGCCCAGCTTGTGCTCGAGGGAGGCGCAGACCACGTCGTTGCGCTCGCCGAGCGCGCCGCTGTCGTCGACCAGGAATTTGGGCACCAGAAACAGCGAGATCCCCTTGTTGCCCTCAGCAGCCTCGGGCGTGCGCGCCAGCACCAGATGGACGATGTTCTCGGCGGCGTCGTGCTCGCCCCAGGTGATGTAGATCTTCTGGCCGGAAATACGGTAGTGATCGCCCTCGGGAACGGCCCGGGTACGCACCTGGGAGAGATCCGAGCCGGCCTGGGGCTCAGTAAGGTTCATGGTACCGGTCCAGCGTCCTTCGACCAGCGCCGGGAGGTAGGTGGCCTTTAGCTCGAAGCTGCCGTGATGGGCCAGCGCCTCGATGGCGCCGGCGGTGAGCATGGGGCACAGCCCAAGCGCCATGTTGGCGCCGTGGAGCATCTCCTGAACGGCGCTCGCCACCACTTCCGGCAGGTTCTGTCCACCCAGCGTTTCACTCACGCCGATGCCGTTCCAGCCACCTTCGACGTAGGCGCGGTAGGCGGCGGCGAAGCCCTCCGGCGTTGTGACGCTGCCATCGGCGTGACGCTTGGCGCCCTGCTGATCGCCGACGCGGTTCAAGGGCCCCCAGACATCACCGGCGAGCTTCGCGGCTTCCTCGAGCACTGCCTCGACCAGTTCCGGCGTGGTCTCTTCGAAAGCGGGCAGCGAGAGCGAGGTGTGACCCAGCACCTCTTCGAGAACGAAACGCAGATCGCGTACCGGCGCGGCATAATCCTTCATGGCATCCCCCTGGTCTGAACTGAGTGACGAGATCAACGCGTCATCGGTATCGGGGCATGGTAATCAAACGTGCGTTTGCACACCATTCGTCCAAGGTATCACGGTGGGCTCAGTGGCGGCGAATGTCGACACCTTCGGCATCGTCGTAGTAGGTGATGTGAGTCTCGTCCTCGGCAGGCGGGCCAACCACGGGCTCGGCCACTTCGACCTCCGGCACCACGTTGGAGAGATCCTCCAGATGCTCGTGCTCCAGCGCCCCCTGTACCAGCTCCTCGGTGACCACGAGTTCGGCACCGGCGGCGGACATGGGCATGGTCGCCGTGAACGGCGCCACCGGCATCGGCGCCGGGCGCACGCTGCGCCGCCAGCCAAAGAACAGCAAGAAGAACAGGCTCAGCGCCCCGAAGGACCAGAACAGCCCCGCATCGCCAACCGCAGTCATCACCGGCGAGATCAGCAGCGGGCTGATCGTCGCGCCGATGGAGTTGATCAACAAGAGCCCCTGACTCATGCGCACCAGCGCCCCCGCCGGCGCCCGGTCGGCGGCGTGGCTAACGGCCACCGGGTAGAGGGCGAAGACCCCGCCGCCGAGCAAGAACAGCAGCACCGCCAGCATCCCGAAGGAGAGCGGCAGCGTCAGCATGGCAGCGGAGATCACGATGCAGAACGCGCTGATGCCGATCAGCACCATCTGCCGGTCGTGGCGGTCGGACCAGCGTCCGATCGGGTACTGCAGCAGCATCGCGCCGAGGATCACCACGGCCATCATCTGCCCCACCTGGCTGACGCTCATGCCGATGCGCTGCAGATAGAGCGGCAGCAGCGAGTAGGCGGCGGCGACCACCATGCCGGAGCCCAGGCTGCCAATCACCCCGGTAGGCGTCATGGTGATCAAACGGTGCGGCGGCAAGGGCTCGGCGTGTTCGAGAAGCGGCGACACGCGGGGAATCATCGCCATGGGCAGCACGGAGAGCGAGGCGAGCAGGCCGACCACCATGAACGGCGCGGTCGCGCCCATGGCGTCGAGCGTGCCCAGCAGCAGTTGCCCTAGAACCCCGGCGGCGTAGAGCGCGATCATGTAGAGCGCCAGCAGCCGGCCGCGCACCTTCTGGTCGCCCGCGGTCAGAAGCCAGCTTTCGATGACCAGGTAAACGCCGACCGTCGCCCAGCCGCCGATCAGGCGCAGCACGAACCATGCCCAGGGGTCGAAGAACAGCCCCTGCAGCAGCACCGTGACCGCCACCAGCGAGGCGAAGCTTCCGTAGGCGCGAATATGGCCGATGCGCAGCAGCAAACGGTCGTTGACCATCGCCCCGAGCGCCAGGCCGATGAAGTAGGCCGAGGAGACGACCCCGATCAGCGTGGCGGACTCGCCGGCGGCGTCCAGGCGCAGGGTGATCAGCGTGGCCAGAAAGCCGTTGCCGATGCCGAGAATGAAAAGCCCCAATAATGGCGCGAGCGCCATAGCCAAGAGTTGCCGCGACATGCCTACCTCACCTTTAACCGCCGATTGTTGAAACGAACGCCACACCGTTTTTCATGCCGGCACAGCTTCGAGGCAACCAAACGGGCGCGCAATTATTGCGCCCGGCGCCCCAAAGTCAACGCTTTTCGCCCAAGCGCCCCGGCACTTGGTGTTTTCGTCATCCAAAGCGCCTCTGGACAGCAATATCCTCTAGCGCGAGCGGCGCGATTAACTGACACGCGGTGACCGGCTTGGCGTATCATCGAGGTTTTCACCAAGACCGCCGATACAAAGGATCACGCATGCTCTCAGGCCTGGACCATCTCGTTGTAACCGTGACCGACATGGGGCGCGCTGTGGATTTCTACTCCCGCGTGCTGGGGCTGGACGTTCGCTACCGTGACGCCCAGCGAGTGGATCTGCTGCTCGGAGACACTGCCCTTCGCCTGCACCAGACCGATACCGACATCGCACCGGTTTCCGCCACCCCTACCCCGGGCAGTCTCGATCTCTGCCTGCGCTGCCAGCTGCCGCTGGCGGAGTTTCTGACCCACCTCGAGGCGCTGGCGGTGCCCGTCGAGCTCGGCCCCGTCGAGCGCCAGGGCGCCACGGGGCCGATCGAATCGCTCTACCTGCGCGACCCGGACGGCAACCTGCTGGAGATCTGCCGGCCGCTTTCGCGCTGAGTCTTCGGGTGGTGCCATGGCCCGGGCGGCGCTATCATGGCCGCCTTCGACGCCGCCGCGGGCGGTCAACCTGCCAAAGGAGCGTGTATGCGCCACAACGCTGATGAAGCGCCCATCGAGGGTGAAATCGTGGACGAGCGCGTCGATGAACGCGCCCCGGCCGCCGGCCCCGACACCACGGTGGCGCTGGTGGTCTACGCCCTTTTCCTGGCCAACTTCGTGACCGGTTTTACCATCATCGTCGGCGTGATCGTCTCTTACGTCTACCATGGCAACGGCCCGCGCTGGCTCGACGAGCACTACCGCTACCAGATCCGCACCTTCTGGATCGGCCTGCTCTACTTGAGTATCGCCTCGCTGCTCACGCTCGTGCTGATCGGTTTCCCGCTGCTGCTGGCGCTGGCGGCGTGGTTCATCGTGCGCTGCGTCAAGGGCTTCAAGGGCATTCAGGAGAAGCGCGCGCCGACCAACGTGGATAGCTGGTTGCTGTAAGCCATGGCCGGTTCTCGTTCCTCTCGACTGCAAAGCTTCCAGGCCCGCGCCATCGGCACACTATGGCGGTTTCTTTCCGGCTGGTCGCTGAAGGCGCTGTGGTGCGTCGCGCGCCGCCTGGGGCCGCTGGTCCATCTTCTCAGCCGCCGCGAGCGCGAGGTGACCGACACCAACCTCGCCGTGGTCTACCCGGACATGCCCGCCGACGAGCGCCGCTCGCTCGCCCGCCAGAGCCTTTGCCACTCGGCGGCCACCATGCTCGAACTCGGCCACGCCTGGATCGCCTCGCCGGCCAGGGTCGAGGCGCACATCCTGGCGGTCTACGGGCGCGACAAGCTCGACGACGCCCGCGCCCAAGGGCGCGGCGTGATCGTGCTGGCACCGCATTTCGGCAACTGGGAGGTGCTCAATTTCTGGCTGTCGAGCCATTTTCCCTTCACCGCCATGTACGAGCCGCCCAAGATCGCCGATCTCGAACCCATCATCCGCCACGGCCGCGAGCGCATGGGGGCAAGTCTCGTGCCCACCAACTCGCGCGGCGTGGCGGCGCTTCTGAAAGCCCTCAAGCGCTCTGAGGCGATCGGCATCCTGCCGGATCAGGAGCCGGACTGGGGCAGCGGCGTGTTCGCGCCGTTCTTCGACCGCCCGGCCTACACCGCCACGCTTCTACCCAAGCTGGTCGCCCGCACCCAGGCGCGGGTGGTGACCGGCGTGGCGCTGCGCGTGCCGGGCAAGGGGTTCGTGATCCATTTCCTCGACGCCGACGAGCGGGTCTACAGCGAGGACGACGTGACTTCCGCCACCGGCGTCAACGTCAGCGTCGAGGCGTCGATCGCCCTCGACCCGGCGCAGTACCAGTGGGAGTACAAGCGCTATCGCAAGGTGGTCGAGGAAGCCGAAGGCGTGGCCAACGCAAACGATTATCGGCTCTATTGACTCTGTTTCGCTGGCCCTGTCTCGCTGACCCTGTTTCGCTGCCCCTGCCTCGCCTTTCGACATCGCGCGTCGCGCCCGCTAGTTCTCGTCGCTGGAACGGGCGTAGACGTCGTCCAGGCGCTCGATGTCGTCCTCGCCCAGATAGCTTCCCGACTGCACCTCGATCAGCTCCAGCGGTATCTTGCCGGGATTCTCGAGCCGGTGTTGCGCGCCGATGGGAATGTAGGTGGACTGGTTCTCGCTGACCAGAAAGGTGCGCTCCTCGATGGTGACCCGGGCGGTGCCGCTGACCACCACCCAGTGCTCCGCCCGGTGATGATGGCGCTGCAGCGAAAGCCGCCCGCCGGGCGTCACGGTGATGTGTTTCACCTGGTAGCGCTCGCCGCTGTCCATCGACTGGAAGCTGCCCCAGGGCCTGTGCACCTGGGCGGCGCTGTGCGCCTCCTCCCGCCCGGCCAGGGCAAGCTGTGCGACCAGCCCCTTGACCTGCTGGGCATGTTCACGCCGGGTCACCAGCACGCTATCCGGCGTTTCCACCACCACCAGATCCTCCACCCCGTGGGTCGCGACCAGCCGGTGGCGGGCGATGACCAGCGAGTCGCAGGTGTCGCTGAGCACGACATCGCCGTCGACCACGTTACCCGCTGCGTCCGGTGCCTTGGCCGCCCAGAGCGCATCGAAACTGCCGATATCGCTCCAGCCCGCGTCCAGGGGAACGACCGCGGCATGGCGACACTGCTCCATCACCGCGTAGTCGATCGACTCGCTCGGACACTCGGCAAACGCCGCCTCGCTCAGGCGCAAAAAATCCAGATCGCGATGGGCGCCCTCTATCGCCGCCCGGCAGGCCATCAGGATATCCGGGCGCAGCCGCTCGAGCTCCTCGAGGTAGTGCGAGGCGCGCAGCAGGAACATGCCGCTGTTCCAGAGCGTGTCGCCTTGGGCCACGAGCGCCGCCGCCCGGTCGGCGTCCGGCTTCTCGATGAAGCTCGCCAGCCGATAGCCCCCCTCGAGAGCCTCGCCGCAGCGGATGTAGCCGTAGCCGGTCTCCGCTCGCGTCGGCACCACGCCGAAGGTGACCAGGTAGCCTTGCTCGGCCAGCGCCTGCGCGCGGGCAACGCTTTCGACGAAAGCCGCCTCGTCCTCGATTTCGTGGTCGGCGGGCAGTACCAGCAGCAAGGGATCGGCCTCGTCGCGGCCTGCCAGCAGCGCCGCGCAGGCGATCGCCGGTGCCGTGTTGCGGCCCTCGGGCTCGAGCACCAGGGTGCCGGCGCGATCGATCTCGCGCAGCTGCTCGGCCATCAGGAAGCGGTGGGCGTGATGCCCCATCAACAGCGGCGTCTCGCTCTCGAGCCCGTCCAGTCGCGTGAGGGTTCGCTGCAGCAGGCTGAGCGACGAGGTCAGTCGCAAGAACTGCTTGGGGCTCTGTTCGCGCGAGAGCGGCCAGAGCCGCGTTCCACTTCCACCGCTGAGTATCACTGGTAACATCGGCCTCATCCTCGGTCAGTCATTCGTCGCACCGAAATCCTCGCGCAGCCAGTGGCGCAGCTCGCTCATCCTGGGCACATCGTCGAGCCTGTCGAGCCGCGGCAGCGTGCCATCCACGAACCCCCGAGCACGAAAGGCATCGAGCAGCATCGGGTCGCGGCTCATGATATGCACCGGCACCGCAGCGCTGGCCCCTTCGCCGGTGATCAACGGGGCGGCCTGATGATCGCCCATCACGATCAGCAGGGTGTCGTCGCCTACCGCCCGTTCGGCGAAGCGTCCGGTCACCTTGACCGAGTAATCCACCGACCAGCCGTAGTGATCACGAATGCGCTCAAGGTCCTGCCAGAGTACCTCCGGCGGGTCGCTGGCGTTCTCCCAGGGCGCGTAGATCGCGCCGTTGCCGATCATCGACCAGTTCTCCAGCACCGGCAGGATCGGCGTCCAGGGGGCGTGGCTCGAGATCAGCGTGATCTGGGCGAACAGGGGCGGGCCATCGAGGTAGTGCCTGTGCACGTAGTCGAGGGTGAACTGGTCAGGCATGGTCACCCAGTTGAGCCGCGGGCCGGCGTAGGGAATGTCGCGCGCCGCACGTATCTCGTCAAAACCATAGGCGATGCCTTCGGGCCAGGCCAGAGTGATCGCCGGCATCACCGAGAGCGAGCGCTGGCCCGTGGCGTGAAAGTCGTCCACCAGGGTGGCGCGGTTGCTGTCGAGCATCAGACGATACCAGAGCGGGTTGTCGATCCAGCGCCCGCTCAGAACGGTGGCATGGGCGAGCCAGGACTGGCCGCCACGAATCGGTGCCTCGAGCAGTCCAGAGACGACGCCGATGCCGCGCGCCGCCAGACGTTCGTCCATCTCGGCCAGCGTTTCGAGCAAAAGATCGCGGTAGCGTGGGTCGTCGATCGCCGAGACGCCATAGGATTCGATGAAGGTGATCAGGACGTTGCGCCCCTCGAGACCCGAGAGCGCCCTCGCCTCGAGCGGCGAATCTGCCAGTTGCTTCTCGAAGCTCTGCCGCGCCCGGTGCGTGACCATCACCTGCTCGACCTGAAAGCGCAGGGTAGCGACCATGGGCAGTGCCGATTTCGCCAGCAGCCGGTGGCCGCTGTACTCGAGCACGGCAAGTGCCAGGGCGCCGGTGGTCAGCACCACAGCGAACTGTCCCGGCAAGCGGCGCGGCGAGTAGGCGCGCCGTGGGCACAGCAACATGGCGATGAGTACCATCGCGGCGAGCATCGAAAACCCCGCCAGAGCCATTATGAAAACTCCCGCCAACTGGCCTACATTACCTACTAGCAGATCATGGACCGAGCGCAGCAGTGGTAGATCGAGATACAGATTGAGCGAGCGACCGAACGCGGTATGCGTGGCGGCATCGCCCAGGTTGGCAGCGCTGACGAGCCCCGCCAGGAGCGTCACCAGCCCGACCAGCAAACGGCGCAGCCCCCCGCCGGGAACGAGCAGCAACAGTGGCGCGAGCACCCAGGCTTCCAGGGCGATCATCGGTACACCGAGGTCGCCGTTGCGCCACCAGAGCGGAGCGACGAGCAGCACGTTGAGAGACAAGGCGGCGATCAGAAGGCGGAACATGAATACCCTGGGAGCATGAAGAAACCTTCTGAGAACAAGGTGGCAATGTCGGGTGTTCGATGCAGCGTGGAGCAGCACAACATTAGACGCGGCAATGCCACTATAGTAGTTTTGCAGCGAGGCAAGGAGTGCTCGAACCCGCGCTTGGCGGGTTAACTATAGTCAGAATCGTCGGCCTTGAAATAGCCATACCCTGAATTATAACGCCGTCAGGTCGACTGACGCTGACCGTGAATCGAAAGGAACTCACCCATGAGGGGTCGCACTACCATTCAATGGATCGTATCGTTGGGCATCTTTGGCGCGCCGCTTGCCCAGGCCAGCGGCATCACGTTCGAGGACGTGATCGCTCGTGCCGAAGCCCTCGCCGAGGCGCCTTTCGAGGCGCCCGAGGCAACGCTTCCCGAGCCGCTCCAGAACCTGAGTTATGACACCTACCGCCAGATTCGCTTCGACCCCGAACGCGCCTACTGGCGAAACGAGAGTCCGTTTTCGCTGCAGCTCTTTCACAGCGGTTTTTTGTTTCCCCACCCTATCAAGCTCAACGTCATCGACGGCGGCGACGTCGAGCCGATCCGTTTCGACACCGACGATTACACCTACGAAGGCGCGGCCCGAGAGCTGCTCGACCATGACCTGAGCGGCAGCGGCCATGCCGGCTTTCGCTTGCACTACCCGCTCAACAGCGACGAGTATCACGACGAGGTCGCAGTGTTTCTGGGGTCAAACTACTTTCGACTGGTCGGCCAGGGCCAGGTCTACGGTCTCTCCACGCGCGGCGTTGCCATCCATACCGCCCTCGCCGAGGAGGAGGAGTTTCCGGAGTTCCGCGAGTTCTGGTTCTTCAAGCCAGATGAAGATGCCACGGCCATCACCTTCCTGGCGCTGCTCGACGGCCCGTCGCTCAGCGGGGCTTACCGGTTCACGCTGACCCCGGGCGAGCAGACCCGGATGGACGTCGAGGTCGCACTATTTGCCCGTGAGGATATCGACAAGCTCGGCATTGCTCCCTTGACCAGCATGTTCACCTTTGGCGAGGCCACGCCCAGCCCGCCGGAGGATTTCCGGCCCCAGGTACACGACTCCGACGGCCTTTTGATGCATACCGGCGCCGGCGAATGGATCTGGCGCCCCCTCGACAACCCCGAGCAGTTGCATCTTTCGCTGTTCAGCGACGCGGACCCGGCCGGCTTCGGCCTGATGCAACGCGAGCGCGATTTCAGTCACTATCTGGACATGGAAGCGCAGTACCATCGCCGCCCGAGCCAGTGGGTCGAACCATTGGAGGACTGGGGGGCGGGCCACGTCGAGCTGGTCGAGATCGCCACGCCCGACGAGACCCACGACAATATCGTCGCTTACTGGGTCAGCGACACGCGCTTGAACGCCGGTGAGTCGCAACGCTTTCACTACAGCACCCATACCCTGAACGGCACCCCGCAGGAGCACGACTTGGCCCGGGTGATTCGTACCCGCCAGGGGCAGGCCGGCATCGCTGGCAACGCCGAGGCTCCCGGGCAGCACGAGCGCCAGTTCATCGTCGACTTCTCCGGCGGTGAGCTGGATGCGTTGGCAAGCGAAGCGGACGTGCAGCTCTACCTCGAGACCAGCAGCGGCGATGTGCGCGAACCCCACGTGCTGGCCCTGCCGGATCGACAGTGGCGCGCCAGCTTTCGCGTTCCCGCCGACAAGATGACCGATATCCGCCTGCGGCTGGAGCTCGACGACCAGCCGATCAGCGAAACCTGGAACTATGTGTGGTACCCCGATGCCTGAAAAGATCAATACCGAGGTGCGTATTCCCGGTCTCGCCGCACGACGCACGCTATTTGCCTTGGTGGTCCTGGCCTCGAGCGTAGCGGGCTTCTTCGCCATGCTGCGCGTGGTGGCCGATCTAGCCCTGGGCTGGCAGATGGCCACGCTCTCGCTGTTCGTGCTCACCTTCGGCTGGATCGCCATGGCCTTCTGGGGCGCAGTGTGTGGCTTCGTGCTTTGCGCGCTGCGTCTGGACCCACTGACCCTGCGCCGCCAGCGCCCTGCTTCGCCCAGCGCCTACCAGCTAGTCAGCAAGACGGCGCTCGTCATGCCCATCTATGCCGAGCCGCCAGTGCCCACCATCGCGGGGCTCGAGGCGACCTGTCGTTCGCTGCTCAAGCAGGCCGACGCCCACAGCATGGCCGGCGCCATCAACATTCACCATCACTTCGATGTCTTCATTCTCAGCGACACCCAGGAAGCCGCCCAGGCCGACGAGGAAGCCGCCCACGTGGCGGCGCTCCAGCAGCGCCTGGCGGGCCAGATCAATGTCTACTATCGCCGCCGCGAGAAGAACCTGGGGCGCAAGGCGGGCAACATCGCCGAATTCTGCCGACGCTGGGGCCGGCGCTACGACTACATGGTGGTGCTCGACGCCGACAGCCTGATGAGCGGCGCGACCCTTCTGCACATGGTTCACCGCATGCAGCGCGAGCCCGATGTCGGGTTGATCCAGACAGTGCCGATTCCGGTGGGCCAGCGCACCCTGTTCGGACGTTTCACCCAGCTCGCTTCCGCACTTTATAGCCCCATGCTGGCCGCTGGGCAGAGCTTCTGGCAAGGTGATGCGGCCAACTACTGGGGCCACAACGCCATCATTCGCGTGCGCGCCTTCATGGCCCATGCAGGGCTGCCCGCCCTGCCAGGCAAGGCTCCGCTGGGCGGCGAGGTACTGAGTCACGATTTCGTCGAAGCGGCGCTTCTGAAGCGCGGCGGCTGGAAGGTGCTGCTGGATACGTCGGCCACCACGGCGGTGTCCCATGAATCTCCGCTCACCGGCGCCTCGCACAACAGCTTCGAGGCCATGCCGAGCAATCTCCTGGATTTTGCCAAGCGCGACCGGCGCTGGCTGCAAGGCAACCTGCAGCACCTGCGCCTGCTGAGCGGCGCGGGCTTTCACCCCATCAGCCGACTGCACTTCTTGTTCGGCGCCTTCGCTTATTTATCATCGGTGGTATGGCTCGGGCTTCTGGTATGCACAAGCCTCTTGATCGGCGTACAGGCCATGGGCAGCGCCACCGGCGCGCCGCTGCCTCAGCCGCTTTCCACCGGGCTCTTGTCGGTTACGCTGTTCATGCTGGTCGCCCCCAAGCTCCTTGGCCTGCTGCTGACCCTCGGGCAGTGCCCACGAGCCTTTGGCGGTCGCTTCAAGCTGACCGTGAGCGTGGTACTGGAGCTGGTATTCGCTGCCCTGATCGCCCCCTTGATGATGGCCTGGCATACGCTGTTCATCGTCAACGTGCTGCTGGGGCGCTCCATCGAGTGGCAGACCCAGCATCGCGGCGAGCGCTCTTTGACCTGGAACGAGACCTGGTGGCATACCGGCTGGATGACCGTTTGCGGGGTCGCCTGGGCCGGGGCGCTGTACCTGCTCTCTCCTTCCGCCTTCGCCTGGCTTTCGCCGGCATGGTTTGGCCTGGTCGCCGCCGCCCCCATCGTCAAGTACTCCAGCAGCGGCACCTGGGGAGGCGTGCTCGCCTACCGCCTGGGCCTATTGAAGACGCCGAGCATCGCTTTCAAGCCTGCGCTGCTGCAGGACTTCGCCGCGCTCGGCGCGCGCAGTGACGAGCAGGAAGCGGTTCGAGCACCGCTCGAAGGTAGCGCCACGCCACTGCCTCTGGAGCTGCTTGGCGACATGCCCTGCCAGTCGTTTCGCCAGTTCGACCGTCGCCCGAGCATCGATTCGGCCAAGGAACCCCACTGATTAGGCAGCCTGCAGGCGCGGCGCGATCGTTGATTGGCTCGATCAGAGTGCGGCCAAGCTCGCCTTCGCTGCCTGAACCGACTTTATCCCAGGAGAGGCATGATTCATCACTGGCAGGCGCTGACCGCGCCACGACTTCAGGCACTGGCTGCCCGCGACCCGATCGCGATCCTTACTCTGGGCGCTATCGAACAGCACGGCACCCACCTGCCCCTGGGGACCGATCTGATCATCGGTGAAGGGTTGCAGCAAGCGATGCTCGAGATGCTCGATCCCGGCCTGGAGGTACTCTGCCTGCCGTCGCTGGCGGTCGGCGCCAGCGACGAGCACTCTCATTTTGCCGGCACCTTGAGCCTGCCACCGGCGCTCGCCATCGCCACCCTCGAGGCTTACGGCGAAAGCGTGGCGGGCGCCGGCATCAAGAAACTGGTGCTGCTCAACGCCCATGGCGGCAACAAGGCGGTGATGGATCTGGCGGCACTGACGCTGCGCAAGCGCTTCGAGCTGCGCGTGGTCAAGGCGACCTATACGCGCCTGCCCCCCCTGGCTGGAGCGATCGAGGCCGACGAGCTTCGCTTCGGGCTACACGGGGGGCTTCTGGAGACGGCCATAATGCTGCATTTGGCGCCGTCACAGGTGCACATGGAGGGTTACGTTCGCGCTGCACCAGCCCGCCCCGAGACGCCGGAGCACCTGCTGGGGCCCGAAGGCGCGGCGGCCTTCGCCTGGATGGGTGAGGATTTAAGCCTTCACGGCGTCGCGGGAGACGCCACCGGCGCCGATGCCGACCTCGGCCGGCGGCTGGTGGAGCACTACGGGGCCGGGCTTGCCCGGGTCATCGCAGAGACCGCCGCACTGCCGCCACTGCAAGGCCGCTGAGAAGCCCCCGCAAGCGTCGCTTGCGGGGTACGGTTCGCCTAGCGGGTGCGACCGGCGAGCACTTCGTCGAGCAGATGTCCGGCACGACTCGCCTTGGCGCTCAGGTAGCGATGATTCTGGTCGGTCACGCTGCCGTAGAGTGCCTGACGTGACACCACTTCGACCCCTCCCTCTTCGAGCGCTTTCATTTTCAGCGGGTTGTTGGTCAGAAGCTGCACCTTGTCGATGGCAAGCGCGCGCAGCATGTCCACCGCTACGGCGTACTGGCGCTCATCGTCACCGAAGCCCAGCACCTGATCGGCATCCACCGTATCCAGACCCGCGTCCTGCAGCGTGTAGGCGCGCAACTTGTTGGCGAGGCCAATACCGCGCCCCTCCTGAGCGAGATACAGCAGCACCCCGCCTCCCATGGCCTGGATATCACCCACGGCGTTGCGAAGCTGCTCGCCGCAATCGCAGCGCAGGCTGCCGAACAGATCGCCGGTAAGGCAGGCCGAGTGCAGGCGCAGCGGCACCGGCCCCTCGATACGCTCGAGATCACCGATCACCACCGCCACGTGCTCGCGCAGCCCGTCCGGCTCGCGAAACAGTACGAAACGGCTCTCGGCGGCATCTTCCAGCGGAATGCGCGCCTCGCTCACCCGGTTGAGCATACCCGGCGCCCCCGCCAGGCATTTTTCGGCCTCGCGTGCATCCACCTCGAGCAGCTCGCCGCTGGCCAGGCGTTCGTCGATGGCGCTCGCCTGCTCTTCGCTGACCACCGCGCAGAGCGCGGCAGGCACCAGCAGCGCCCGGCGCATCAGGGTGACCGCGCCGCGCTCGCCCACGCCCGCCGGTTTTAGGCCGCTGAGCAGTGCGCCCGGCGTCTTGCCTTCACCTTGCGACAGCGCCAGGCGATGCAGGTCGCTTGCGCTCATCTGCTCGGACAGCGGCAGGCTCGCCGCTTCGGCCTTGAGAGACATGCCCATCGCTGCCAGGCGATGGCGGGTCAGTACCATCGTCGGGCGCGAACCGGAAAGCCGTGACAAGGCCTCGACGGAGTCGCTGCCCTCCAGCGCCTGAACCAGCAGGCGCTCTTCGCCGGTGTCGAGCACGACGGGCAGGCCGCGGCGAATATCGAAAATGGCACGTTCAATGTGGTACATGTAGGCCTCCTGATTGCCTAGCGTATCGGGCGGTATGCGCTTGCGTTGGCCACTCGGCCCTAGCATGATTGAGCGTTGGTCTTATCGAGAGGACGTCATGCCCGACTCCGTTGGTGTTACGAGTTTCGCGCCCGAGGGCGAGAGAATCGAGGTGGATGCCGCCTGGCGCTGGCTGCTGGCCATTCGCGACGGCGCAGAAAGCGAGGCGCCCATCGATACCCGCGATGAAGGCAGCTGGACGAGCGAGGTGCCGGTAAGCAACGACGCCGCCGCGCTGCTGGAGTGTTTGCTGCCGCTGGCCAGGCGCGAAACCTGGACGCTGGCCCAGCTCGGCCAGAGCCTCGATGGCCGCATCGCCACCGAAAGCGGCCACTCCCACTATATCAACGGTTTCGAGGCGCTGGTCCATCTGCATCGTTTGCGGGCGCTGGCAGATGCCGTCGTGGTGGGCGCCGGCACCGCCTGCGCCGATGACCCGCAGCTCACAGTGCGCCACGTGAGCGGCGCTCACCCGGCGCGGGTCGTGCTCGACCCGCGCGGGCGTGTGGGCGGCCATCTTGCCCTGTTCGAGAGCGCGACGCCGCCCACGCTGCACCTCACCGGCCCCGGCCTCTCGCTGCCAAAAAACCATGCTGTCCGTTACGAACTGGCGCTGAACGACGCTGGCCAGTTCGACCCGGCGGCGGTGATCGCCCTGCTGCGACGCTGCGGTTACCGGCGCATACTGGTCGAAGGGGGTGGCGTCACCGTCTCCCAGTTCGTGGAGGCAAAAGCGCTCGATTGCCTGCACCTTCTGGTGGCGCCGCTTCTGATCGGCTCGGGCCGCCCGGGCCTTCAGATGACGCCGATCACGACGCTGGAGAGCGCACTGCGTCCACGGGTGCGTACCTTTCGCTGTGGAAACGACACGCTTTTCGACGTCAATCTGGGTTTCACCACCACCGACGGGCGTGGCCCGGTGGCGACGACCGAAGGCGACCCAGATCCCCGGTAGGCTCGACAGCATCACCAGCACTCCATAGGCAAGCGAAATGGCGACTCCCTGGGCGGACGGCAGGCCGACGAACAGCCAGACACTCGCCGCCGCGCCTTCGCGAAGCCCCCAGCCAGCGATGGAGAGAGGCACCAGCATGGCCAGCAGCAGCGGCGGAGTGAGTGCCAGGATATCGACGGTCGCAAGCTCGACGCCAATAGCGCGCGCCGCACACACCATGACCAGCCCATAACTCATAACAATGGCAAGAGATGAACATAACTGCCAGTACCAGACACGGCGCCTGAGCAGGCTACGACGCAGATCGCGTCCGAAGGCGAAACACCATCGCGGAAGCCAGGACCGTCCCGCTCGACCAAGCCAGGCCACCAGCAGCGCCACGATGGCGGCCACCCCCATCAACATCGTGATGGCGACCAACAAGCCAGTCGCTCCCAACGCCTGGTGCCAAAGCGGTGACAGCGCCAGCGCAACAACGACCAGAAGCGCTACGGCAACCTGACCCGAGGCACGCTCCAGCACCACCGCGCGCCAGGCGCTGCCGCGTGAGCCTGTCTGCCGGGCGTGGCGGTGCGCACGCCCGGCATCCCCCACCACGCCACCGGGCACTAGCTGATTGATCAGCAGGGCCAGATAGTACTCGCGCAAGGCGTAGCGAAAGCGCAAGGGCACGCCCAGGAGTCCAGCGGTGAATCGCCAGCGCCAGGCGCTCAGCATGACCTGCAGCACACTGATGCCCAGTGCCAGCACCACCCACCAGGGCGAGAGTCGGCGCACTTCCTGCATCACCTCGCCCGGGTCGACCCACAGGGCGACGGCGCCCAGCAGCGCCACGCTGATCACTCCGCGCTGTACCCAAGGGGTCTTCAACAACGCCAGCATGTTCATGGTCAGCCCTTCTGCGCCGGCAGCGCGAGAAGATCCTGATGCCCTACCCATACCCCCAGCTCGCCAACCGCCAACGACGCCCAGCGGGCATCGCGCCACGCCGCGATACGTTTGGCCTCTTCCGGCGCCTGTTCGGTGAGCGCCTCGGCCCACCCTTCCACCAGGGCGTGCATCATCGGGCGAAGGCTTGGCTCATCGGCGCTCAGGTGCCAGGGAGTGGCCGTCTGCTCGATCCGGTAGCCCTGCCCCGCGAGGGCCTCTACCAGTACCGGGTGTGCCGCCCCGCCCAGGGCGTCCCCCAAGCCCTTGTCGCGCTGCTGATGGGCGTTGAACAGCGCCAGCGCCCAGCGATCGTCTTCGTCGTCCAGCGGCTGGCCCGCGCGATCCAGAAAGCACCACTGCTCCGTCACGCTGAGCGCGATCAAGAGCGCCTGGCGGTTCGCCGCGCAGCGCTCGGCCAGCGTTTCAAGCCACTCGCGAGAAGCCAGGTCGAGAAGCGCCGACGCGCTCACCAACCGAGCCTCGTCGAGCGCCGGATGGCTCAGGTCACCAAGCGATGCGCAATGCGTGTCGATCGTGAGGGAGAGCGTGGCTTCCCGGGCGAGGCGATGGGCGCGTTCGCGCGCCTCGTCCAGCAGGGCTTCATCGTGATCGAGAAGCTGCCAGCGCTGCGCGCCTCGAATACGCGGGGCAAGAAACTGCAGGTTGCTGCCGCGCCCGCACCCCAGGTCGACGATGCTGGCAGCCCCAGGCTCGTCAGCGAGCCAGCGCGCGGCCCGATCGGCAAGCTCGCCGCTGCGCGATGCACCATCCACACTTTCACGCAGCGTCAGCCAGTCGGCAGCGAACTGGCTACCCGCCGCCAGTGTGGAACGGGGTTCGAGTGCTTTCACGAAGGCGTCACCCGCCGCCTGCCAGTCGACGAGTGCCTCTCGCGCCATGAGGGCTCCTTCGCGCAGGCGGTGGCGCAGCTCGCCATCGCTCAGAAAGCGCTCGAGCTTCGTTGCCAGCGCCTCGACGTCGCCCGGTGGGACACTCAAGCCTGCGTTGCGCGGCAGCGTCTGCGCCAGCGCCCCGCCGGTGGTGGTGATGACCGGCAAACCATGGGCCAGCGCCTCGGTGATCACCATGCCATACCCTTCGTACCAGGAAGGCAGCAACAGCGCATGGGCGCTTTGGTAGGCGGCTTCGAGGGTTGCGGCGTCGCACTCGCCATGCAGAGTGATACGGCTTGGCTCGTGACGCGCGATCAGCTCTTCGACGCGCTGGGTAAAAGACGCATCGCGATGGCCGCCGAACAGATCGCATCGCCAGGCCTTAGCTTGCACCCTCGACAGCGCCTCGACGAGCACGTCCTGCCCCTTGCGCGGGGTGAGCGTGGCCACGCACAGAAGGCGAAGCTCTTCGCCCTCGACCGCCGCCGGGCTCACCGGCGCACGCTCGACCCCGGGCTCGACGACGCTGACAGGTGCCGTGATCTCGACACCGTACGCCTTTGCAAGCGCCTCGAGGCGCGCGGCGGTGAAACGGCTGGTGACGATGATGCGCGAAACGCTCGAAAGCCCTTGAAGCTCGCTCAGGTGAAAGCGCTTGCTCGTCGCCTCGTCAAGCCCCTGCTCGTCACCCAGCGGGTGATGCAGCAGGGCCGTGATATCCAGCCTTGGCGCATGGCGTGCAACGCTGTCCGGCAAGGCGCCCATCACCAGGCCATCGACGATAATGCGCTCTGCATCCTCCAGGGCGTCCAGCGCTCTATCGAAGGCGTTGGTGGCCACCTCACAGGCGTCGGGAAAACGGCCGTCGAGCTCCGCCACGTCCACTTCGAAGCCGTGGCTTGCCAGCGCGTCCACCATTCGAGCGTCGTACACGTAGCCGCCGGTGCGCTGGTCGAGCGAGCCGGCCACCATCAAGGTGACGCGGTTGCTCATAGGGCGCCTTCGTAGCTTGCCCAGGCGACGTGGGACTCGTGGAGTTTCACCTCCATGTGGGTAATGCCTTGGGCAGTCGTCCCCATACGCCCCTCCTTGATGCTCTTGGCGAGCGCCTGAAAGATCACGCCGGCCATGAATTCCGTGGTGGTGTTCTTGCCCTTGAACGCGGCCACCTCGTCCAGGTTCTGGAAGTTGTAGTCGGCCAGCGCCTCCTTGAGAGTCTCACTGGCCAGGCCGATGTCGATGACCAGGCCATCCGGGTCGAGCTCCGGACGCATGAACGTTACGTCGACCACGTAGGTCGCGCCGTGGGTACGCTGGGCAGGGCCGAAGATCTCGCCATTGAAACTGTGGGCAATCATGAAGTGATCGCGAACGCATAGACGGTACATGGTGACTCCTGTCGGGGTTAATCGTTGTCGGGGTAGGCAATGCGGTGGCAAAGCGCCCGACTGCCGGGCCCCAGAAGCGCAGGGGCCAGCGCGGGGAATTTCTCCAGCGTGCATTCGCCGCTGATCAATTGATCGAGTACCGGATCGTCGAGAAGACGCAGCGCAAGCGCCAGACGGCGGCGGTAATCCCAGCGGGGCTGCATCGGCGCCGGTAGCTGGCCGACCTGGCTCGCCTTGATGGAGAGGCGCTGGGAGTGAAAGGCGCCGCCGAGCGAAAGCGACGTCTCGCCTTCGCCGAACCAGCTCATCTCGATCAGGCGCCCTTCGCGCCCCAGCAGGCTCAGGCCGAGCTTGAGCCCCTCGCCGTGGCCGCTTGCGTGAATCACGCAGTCCTGCTCCTGTGGCGCGCTGTCAGGCGTGGCGAAGTTCACGCCCAACGCTTGGGCGAGCGACTGGCGCCGAGGGTCGATATCGATGAGATGCACGTTGACGCCGGGAATGCGGGCACACAGATACGCCACCAGTGCGCCGACCACGCCGGCCCCCACCACGCAGAGCGTCTCGCCCAGGCGGGGGTTGGCATCCCATACGCCGTTGACGGCGGTTTCCATGTTGGCGGTGAGCACCGCGCGCTCGGCAGGCACGTTATCGGGCAGCGGCAGTACGGCCTCGACCGGCACGACGTAGCGGCTTTGATGCGGGTAGAGGCAGAATACGTGCGCGTTCAAGAGCGCCTTTGGCCCCTGTTCGACCACGCCGACGCTGCAGTAACCGTACTTGACCGGGGCAGGAAACTCGCCGTCTTGAAAGGGGGCACGCATGCGCGCGTATTCGCTTTCGGGAACGCGGGCGTTGAATACCAGCGACTCGGTGCCTCGGCTCACGCCGCTGTAGAGTGCGCGCACGTGAACGTGGTCTGCGGTGAGGGGGTCGAGCGACGCAGTTCGAATCTCGCCCTCGCCGGGGCGCGTGACCCAAAACGCCTGGGCGGTTTCCGGCAGTGGCATAAAAACGGTTCCCTGTTGGTGGTATCTCTTTTTAACGCTCAAGAGACAATTATTATTCGATCGGACTTTTCCTGTTCCCTTCGTGAAAGCTTAGCCGAGAAAACCGTCGACGCCTCAAACTTACGATTATTTGGTAAAAAAGAGCTAACCTGCTTAAAGCAATAGACAATACGCGCCAGCATGTACGAAAAGTCGTGACCCTATTTTCAATGCATAACGAAACGCGGCTAGTACCGCTTTGCGAGCCACCATGTCGCTGTTCATCAACGCGCCCAGCGTGACCCCGGCCAAACGTTTCTACAGCGCCCTGGAACTGTTTCTGGGCGGTTTACTGTTGATTGCCCTAGGAACGCTGATACCGGGCCTGATGATCTCGAAAAGCAACTGGGCGACGGCAGCCGGGGTGTACGGCGTCATCGTCTTTTTGACGTTGACACTCTGGCGCGCCGGGCCGCTTGGCTGGGCCAACCGGGTGACGCTCGTGCGCGCGGTGCTGGTGGCGCTCGTCGCCGGGGCGCTGGCCGACAACGCCTTCGTGGACGCCATTTGGATATGGCTTTGCATGGCGGTCGTCTCGCTGATGCTGGATGGCATCGACGGGTTCGTCGCCCGCCGGACGAACAGCCACTCGCACTTTGGCGCCCGCTTCGACATGGAGCTCGATGCGTTGATGATCCTGCTGCTATGCATCGGCCTCGTACGTCTTGAATCCCTGGGCGCCTGGGTAGTGCTGATCGGCGCCCTGCGCTATGCCTTCGTGCTGGCGGGGTGGCGCCTCGAGTGGCTGGCGGCCCCCCTCTTTCCGAGCCTCCGGCGCAAGACGGTATGTGTCTGGCAGGTGCTGGCGCTGCTGCTGTCTCTCACGCCGCTCACCAGCCATACGACGGCGATGCTGCTGGCGCTGAGCGCGCTCGTCGCCTCCGTCTACTCTTTCGGGGTCGATATCCATTGGCTCTATCGGCAGGCCCGTAACTCCTCTTCCAGATGACGCCTGTTCAGGTGGCTCTTGTTCCCTTTCACGCCCTCCATGCGCCAAATCGCTAAAACCGATATGGTTAGCTGAAAATATAATTATTGAATAACAAGCCAATTGAATATTCTTTTTTAGAATAAAGGGCTTTCAGGAAACAACGTGTCATGAATTTTCAGCAGCTGCGGATCGTGCGTGAAACCGTGCGCCAGCACTACAACCTCACTGAGGCGTCCAACGCGCTGTATACCTCCCAGTCCGGCGCCAGCAAGCAGATTCGCGACCTGGAAGAGGAGCTTGGGGTCGAGCTCTTCGAGCGCCGCGGCAAGCGTATTCTGGGCCTGACGCTGGCGGGCAGCGCGCTTCTGGAAATCGTCGAGCGCATCCTGCTGGACGTGGAGAACCTCAAGCGTTCGGCGCATCAGCTCACCCACGAGGACGAGGGGAGCCTTGCCATCGCTACCACCCATACCCAGGCGCGCTACGCGCTGCCGCCCATCATCGCGCGATTCAAGCAGGCCTTTCCCAAGGTACATCTGGAGCTACACCAGTGCGGTCCGGACGAGATCGTCTCCCTGTTGAAAGCCGGCAAGGTGGACATCGGCATCGCCACCGAAGCACTACATGAAGAAAATCAGCTGTTTGTCTGTTTTCCGTTCTACCACTGGTATCACGGCATCATCGTTTTCGATGATCACCCCTTGAACGACGGCACGCCGTTGACCCTCGAGCGCATCGCCGACTACCCCCTCATTACCTATCACGATGGCTTTACCGGACGAACACGTATCGACCAGGCCTTCGCCGCCGCCAGGCTTACCCCGGATATCGTGCTGACCGCGCTGGATGCCGACGTGATCAAGACCTACGTCGAGCTCGAGATGGGCGTGGGGGTCATCGCTTCGATGGCCTACCACGAGCAGCGCGACCGCGGTCTTACCCTGCTCGATGCCAGCGCGTTGTTCCCGCGTAACACCACCTACCTGGCCCTGCGCCGCGGCCACTTCCTGCGCGGTTATGCCTATCAGTTCTTGAAGCTTTGCCGCGAGAATCTGGACGAAGAGACCGTTCAGCGGGTATTGGCAGGGCGCCAGGGTGATTTCGTTGCACTATGAGCGGCGGCGCGCTTAAGCTAAAAAAGTAATAAACAATCCATTTTATATTCGTTATTGATTTTAAAGGCAGTGCGTAGGCTGTCTCCCATAACGTCATCGACTTACTCACGACACCAGGGAGCCGCCATGAATCTCACCACACCGCCCACGCTTTGGTCGCTATCCAGACTCACCGCTTCGATTCTGATCGGCGGCGCCGTGCTAGGCGCCACCCTCGGGGTCAGCTCGCAGGCCCAGGCCCAGACCGAGCGCGTGGAGCTGCTCAACGTCTCTTACGATCCGACCCGCGAGTTCTACCGCGCTTACAACCAGCTCTTCGCCGAACACTGGCGCGAAGGCCACGACCAGGAAGTGACCGTACGCCAGTCCCACGGTGGCTCGGGCTCCCAGGGCCGCTCGGTGATCGATGGCATCGACGCCGACGTGGTGACCCTGGCGCTGGCCTACGACATCGACGCGCTTCACGACCGTGCGGACCTGCTGCCCGAGGACTGGCAGACCCGGCTGCCGCACAACAGCGCTCCCTACACGTCCACCATCGTGCTGCTGGTGCGCGAGGGTAATCCCAAAAACATCCAGGGCTGGGAAGACCTGGTGCGCGAGGATGTCGAGGTGATCACCCCGAACCCCAAGACCTCCGGCGGCGCACGCTGGAATTTCCTTGCCCTGTGGGGCTACGGCCTCGAGCAGTTCGACGGTGACGAAGAGCAGACCTTCGACTTCGTGCGTCGAGTGTTCGAGAACGTGCCGGTGCTCGATTCCGGCGCCCGCGGTGCCACCAACACCTTCGTCCAGCGGCGCCTGGGCGACGTGCTGCTGGCCTGGGAGAACGAGGCGATCCTGTCCGTCGAAGAGCTCGGTCGCGGCGACTTCGAGATCGTGGTGCCAGCTCAGAGCATCCTCGCCGAGCCACCGGTGGCGGTGGTCGACGCCAACGTGGAGCGCAAGGGCACCCGCGAGGTGGCCGAGGGCTATCTCGAGTATCTCTACTCGAGCGAGGCACAGGCGCTCGCGGCCCAGCACTACTACCGCCCGGTGGACGAGGCGGTGCTGGCGGAGTACATCGACGAGTTCCCGTCGCTGGATCTGTTCACCATCGACGAGGTGTTCGGCGGCTGGCGCGAGGCCCAGACGCGCTTCTTCAACGACGGCGGCGTCTTCGACGAGATCCTCGAAGCCATCAACACGCCTTGACCCTACCGCCTGCCGGAAGGCCATGCCTTCCGGCCCCGAGGAACCTTGCCATGTCGATCACGCTTGCCCGGCGTCGAGTGATACCCGGCTTCGGCCTGACCATGGGATTCACCCTGCTCTACATGGGGTTGATCTTCCTGGTGCCGGTCGGCGCCTTTCTGCTTTATACCACCACCATGAGCTGGGAGACCTTCTGGCACGCCATCACCCAGCGTCAGGTGGTGGCCTCCTACAAGCTCTCCTTCGGCGCCTCCCTGGTCGGCGCCACGATCAATCTGGTCTTCGGCGCCTTGCTCGCCTGGGTGCTGGTGCGCTACCGCTTTCCCGGCAAGCGCCTGGTGGATGCCCTGGTGGATCTGCCCTTCGCCCTGCCCACGGCAGTGGCAGGCATCGCCCTGGTCACTCTCTACGCGAGCACCGGCTGGGTCGGTCGATATTTCGAGCTTTTCGGCCTGCGCGTCGCTTACACCCAGCTGGGCGTGGTCGTCGCGCTCACCTACATCGGGCTGCCCTTCGTGGTGCGCACGGTACAGCCGGTGCTAGAGGATCTGGAAGCGGAGTGGGAGGAGGCCTCGGCCAGCCTCGGCGCCGACCGTTTCACCACGATCCGCCGGGTGATCTTTCCGGCGCTGTTCCCCGCACTGCTGACCGGTTTCGCGCTGGCCTTCGCCCGCGCGCTCGGGGAGTACGGCTCCGTGGTGTTCATCTCGGGCAACCTGCCCTTTCGCACCGAAATCACCCCGCTTTTGATCGTTGCCAAGGCGGAGCAGTACGACTACCACGGCGCCGCCGCCATCGGCACGGTGATGCTCGTGGTGGCCTTCGCGATGCTCCTGGTCATCAACGGCCTGCAGTGGTGGACCAGTCGCCGCCACGGTTAATCAGCAAGGGAATCCAGAGTGAACACATTCAATCAAGCCACACGCGATGGACGAGACGCCGGGGCACCGGCGGTCGTGGACGACGGTGACCTGGCCAGGCGCTGGCAGCGTGCCACCGACGAGCCCGCCTGGCTCAAGGCGGTGCTGATCACGACGGCGCTGATCTTCGTGGGGCTGTTTCTGGTGCTGCCACTGTCCGTGGTGCTGTACGGCGCCTTCGAGCGAGGTCTGGCGGCCTGGTTCGAGGCCGTTCGCGACCCGGATGCGCTTTCCGCTATCCGCCTGACGCTTCTGATCGTGGCCATCGTCGTCCCGCTCAACACCGTGTTCGGCGTGGCCGCCGCCTGGGCCATCGCCAAGTTCGAGTTTCCCGGCAAACCCGTGCTGATCTCGCTGATCGACATGCCGTTTGCCATTTCGCCGGTAGTGGTGGGGCTCATCTTCGTCATCCTGTTCGGCTCACAGGGCTGGCTCGGCCCCTGGCTCGCCGCCCATGACCTGCGCATCATCTTCGCCGCACCCGGCATCGTCATCGTCATCGCCTTCGGCACCCTGCCCTTCATCGCCCGGGAGCTGATCCCCTTGATGCAGCAGCAGGGCAAGGAGGAGGAAGAGGCGTCGCTGACCCTCGGGGCCGGCGGGCTCAAGACCTTCTGGTACGTCACCCTGCCCAACATCAAGTGGGGGCTGATCTACGGGGTGATCCTGTGCAACGCCCGGGCCATGGGCGAGTTCGGCGCCGTGGCGGTGGTGTCCGGGCGCATTCGCGGTGAGACCAACACCGTGCCGTTGCATATCGAGGTGCTCTACAACGAGTACATGTTCACCGCTGCCTTCGCCGTCTCGTCGCTGCTGACGGGCCTGGCGCTGGTCACCATCGCGATCAAGAGCATCATCGAATGGCAGGACGAGCGGCAAAAGCGCCGCGCCGCCGCCTGAGCGTTTTCCATCGCATCACTACCGACGACAGGGGTTGTCACATGAGTATCGAGATCGATCGCGTCAACAAGCGCTTTCGCGACTTCGTCGCGGTGGACGACGCAAGCCTCACCTTTCGCGAAGGCGAACTGACCGCCCTGCTCGGCCCGTCCGGCTCGGGCAAGACGACGCTGCTGCGCATCATCGCAGGGCTCGAGCAGCCGGATAGCGGGCGCATCCGCTTTCACGGCGAAGACACCACGGACCTTCACGTCAGTAAGCGCGGGGTCGGGTTCGTCTTCCAACACTATGCGCTGTTCAAGCACATGAGCGTGTTCGACAACGTCGCTTTTGGGCTGACCGTGCGCCCGCGAAGCACCCGCCCGACCAAGCGCGAGATTCGCGACAAGGTCATGCGCCTTCTGGAGCTCGTTCAGCTCGACTGGACGGCTCATCGCTATCCGCACCAGCTCTCCGGCGGCCAGCGCCAGCGTATCGCCCTGGCCCGAGCGCTGGCGGTGGAGCCTAAAGTTTTGCTGCTCGACGAGCCCTTCGGGGCGCTGGATGCCAAGGTGCGCGCGGAGCTCAGGCGCTGGCTGCGCCGGCTGCACGACGAGATCCACGTGACCAGCATCTTCGTCACCCACGACCAGGAGGAGGCGCTGGAGGTCTCCGACCGGGTGATCGTCATGAACCAGGGCCGGGTGGAGCAGGACGGCTCGCCGGAGGAGGTCTACGACGCGCCGGCCAACCCCTTCGTCTACCGGTTTTTGGGCAACGTCAACCGCTTCGACGCTCACATTCACGAGGGAAGCGCGCGAATCGGCGAGGTGACCCTGCCCGCCCCCCAGTACCCGCATCATCGCCATGCCTCGGGCCATGCCTTCGTGCGCGCCCACGACATCGACGTGCTGGCCACCGCCGACCAACCGGACACGCTGGCCGCCCGCATCTCGCTGGTTTCGGTGGTGGGGCCGACGGTGCGCCTGGAGCTTGTGACGGACCAGGGCGATACCCCGATCCACGCCGAGATGGCCAAGCACCGCTTCAACGCGCTGGGGCTCGAGCAGGGCGGGCAGGCGTGGCTTCGTCCCCGCCAGGGCCGGGTCTTTCTGCCCGAGGAGGCCACCGGCTGATCGGCGCGCGACCTGGTCAGGGCTCGACCTGGCGGGTCAGCGCGTTCAGCGCCTCGGTATCCTCCTCGAGTTCGAGGGTGGCCTCCTCGAGTTTCAAGCGGCGCTTTCGCACGTCACTCTCGTCGCCGCTTTGCATCGCCTGCTCGAACTCGGCCTGGCGGGTCTGAACGTCCGCAAGGCGCTCTCTCACGTCTTCCCGGGCGTCTTCCAGCACGCTTTCATTGCTGCAGTCTTGCTCGATGGCGGCAAGCGCGCGCTCGAGTCCTTCGACGCGGTGCGCATTGCCCTGAGCCTGCGCGTGCTCCCGCTGGGCGCGTACCTCGGCCGCTTTCTGCTCGCACAAGGCATCGTCCGCCGAGGCCATCAACGGCAGGGCGCTGGTCGAAACCAGCAGCAGGGCCTTGAGTGTCGATCCGCGATGTTTCATTGTCTTCCCCTGGTCGTTGCGCCTTTCGGCGCGAATGAAAGCGATAAGCCCAGGTTAGAGAGTGTGACGAGGAAAGGGTTCTGAGCCAAACCCCGATCAAACGATAAAACGGGTTGCACGATCAGACGTTCGGCCACGCCAGGCGCTGGAAAGCGCGACGTCCCTGCCAGGTTCGATAAGCTGCTACCATGGCGTTTCACCCCCTACAGCACGAAAGGCCCGCCGTGACGCGTACCCATCACACTGCCCCTACCTTTCAGCTACGCCTGGCGATGGCGCGCGATGTGGTCATCGGCCCGGGCAAGGCCGACCTTCTGGAAGCCATCGAGGGCACCGGCTCCATCTCCGCGGCGGGGCGGGCGCTGAACATGAGCTACAAGAAAGCCTGGCAGCTCATCGATACGATGAACGGCCACTTTCCCACGCCGCTGGTGATCACCCAGTCCGGTGGCAGCGACCGCGGCGGCGCTCGACTTACCGAGCTTGGCCAGACGGTATTGGCGCACTACCGCGCCCTGGAGCGTCAGCTTGCGCCAGAGCACTCGAGTGACGCCCGGGCGCTGCTGGCTCTGCTCGACGACCGCGCTTGAACCACCGGCCCATTGCCGCTACTCTCCGCTATATCCAAATGGAAATAGCGAGACTCGAGCGATGAACCGATTCCCTTTTCGCCCCCTGGCCGCCGCGCTCTGTCTCGCGCTCAGCCCTGGAGTTCTGGCCGCCGACCGCGTGCAGGTGGCCGCCGCGGCCTCGCTGACCGATGCCTTGAACGAGGTCATCGAGGTGTTCGAAACCGAGCACGATATTGAGATCGTTCCCGTCTACGCCTCCTCTTCGACGTTGGCGCGCCAGATCGCCAGCGGCAGCCCCGCACAGCTGTTCGTGTCCGCCAACGTCGACTGGATGGACTGGCTAGAAGACGAAGGCGTCGACGTACAGGCGCGCCGCGACCTGCTTCAAAATCGGCTGGCGCTGGTCAGCGCCAGCGATTCGCTGCCGGCGCGCTTCACCCCGGGTGACGGCGAACCCATCGCAAGCCTGATGGGCGATGACGACCGCTTGTCGGTGGGCGATCCGGATCACGTGCCGGCGGGTATCTACACGCAGCAGGCGCTAGAGGCGCTCGGCGAATGGAAGGCGCTCGAGGCGCGCCTGGCGCGTGGCAACGACGTGCGCGCGGCGCTGGCGCTGGTCGAGCGTGGCGAAACGCCGGCGGGCGTGGTCTACCAGACCGATGCCTTCGCAAGCCCCGCCGTGCGCGTGCTCGGGCTCTTTCCAGCGGACAGCCACGATCCGATCACCTACCCGGCGGCGCTGATCGATGCCGACGATAATGCCGCCGCGCAGACGTTTCGCGAGTGGCTCGAAAGCGATGCGGCGCTGGACATCTTCGAGGCCTACGGCTTCGATACGAGCGTGAGCCGCCCGTGACGCTCTCCCCCACCGAATGGGAGGCGATTCGGCTGAGCCTTCTGATCGGCCTGGCGGCGGTGGCCTGGATTCTGCCGCCGGGCATCGCGGTGGCCTGGTGGCTCGCCCGTTTCGAGTTTCGCGGCAAGGCGCTGGTGGATGGGTTGATCCACCTGCCGCTGGTGCTGCCGCCGGTAGTGGTGGGCTATCTGCTGCTGGTGGCGCTCGGGCGCCAGGGGATGGTCGGGGCATGGCTCTACCGCGTTTTCGGCGTGTCCTTGCCCTTTACCTGGCAAGGGGCGGCGGTGGCCAGCGGGGTAATGGCCTTTCCGCTGCTGGTGCGGGCGCTGCGGCTGTCGCTGGAAGCCGTGGACCCCAAACTGGAGGCGGCGGCCCGCACGCTGGGCGCCAGCCGCTGGCGGGTATTTGCCACCATCACCCTGCCACTTGCCGTGCCCGGGCTTGTAACCGGTACCATGCTGGCCTTTGCCCGGGCGCTCTCCGAGTTCGGCGCCACCATCACCTTCGCCTCCAATATTCCCGGTGAAACCCGCACCCTCCCACTCGCGCTCTACACCCTGATCCAGACGCCGGGACGCGAAAGCGCCGCCGCGAGGCTCTGCGTGCTGTCGATCGTCATTGCCCTGCTGTCGCTGATCGCCTCCGAGTGGCTGGCCCGACGCACCAGACAGCGCCTTCAGGAACGTGATGCCTACTGATCCGTCGACCCACTCATCGCCCAGCCTGCGCGTGGACATCGACCAGCGGCTGGGCAACTTTCACCTCCAGGTGTCGCTTGCGCTGCCCGGCCAAGGCGTTACCGGCATATTCGGTACCTCCGGTAGCGGCAAGACCAGCCTGATGCGCGTGATCGCCGGCCTCGAGACGCCCGATCGGGGGCATGTGCAGCTAGGCGAACGCACCCTGCTGGATACCCGCCAGCGCCTTGTCGTACCTGCACACAAGCGTCGTATCGGCGTCGTCTTTCAGGAGGCGCGCCTGTTTCCCCACTACCGGGTGCGCGGCAACCTGACCTACGGCATGCCTGACCACGCCGCTTCGCGCTTCGACGAGATCGTTGCGCTTTTGGGCATCGCCCACTTGCTGGAGCGCTTGCCGGGCACGCTCTCCGGCGGTGAATCGCGCCGCGTCGCCATCGGCCGCGCCCTGTTGAGCGACCCGCGCTTACTGTTGATGGACGAACCACTCACTGGCCTCGACGGCGCGCGCAAGCAGGAGCTTCTGCATTTCATTGCCCGCTTGGCAAGGCAAGTGGACATCCCGATCATCTACGTCAGCCACGACCCGGACGAGATCGCCACCATCGCCGATCACCTGGTGTTGATGCGCAGCGGCCGCATGGAGGCCAGTGCCCCGCTGTCGCACTTGCTGCAACGGTTCGACCTTACCCAGGCGCTGGCGGGTTTCGACGCGGCCTCGATTCTCGAGGGGCACGTCATCAGCCACGATGCCCACTATCAATTGACGCGCGTGGCGCTGGGCGATGGCCTCGAGCTGCTGCTGCCTGGCACCCAGACGACCCTCGGCAGCACGCTGCGGCTGCGCATTCACGCCAGAGACATCGCCATTGCCCTGGCGCCGGCCACAGGCACCAGCTATCGCAACCAGTTGCCCGCCCATATCGAGGCCATCGAAATGCCGGCCGAGACGCCGCATACGGTGGAGCTACGCCTACGGCTCGGCGCGCACCGGCTGCGCGCGCGCCTGACGCGCCTGGCGTTCGATCAGTTGGGCCTTGCTGAAGGGCAGAGGATCACCGCTCTGATTCGAAGCGTTGCCTTCACGTCCTTGCAGTGACCCCGCGGCTCTTGCCGCCAAGCACTCCTTTGGTATCCAAACCCAGCTCCAGGCAAAGTCATCGCGAATAAGCTTTCCCGATTTCACCATTTAAGCCCCGCCCAAGCGGATTGCTACTATCGATGACGCACGTTATCACGCAATCCCAGGAGGCTTTCATGAGCGACTCAACGACGACCGACTCGGGCGTGGCACCCGCCACCGCCGGCAAATTTCTCTGGTTCCTGCCCACCCACGGCGATGGCCACTTCCTGGGGACCCATCAGGGAGGCCGCGACGTCCACCTGGGTTATCTGCGACAGGTGGCCCAGGCCGCGGATCAACTCGGCTTTTACGGCGTATTGCTGCCGACAGGGCGCAGCTGCGAGGATGCCTGGGTCGTCGCCTCGGCGCTGGCGCCGGCCACCGAGCGCCTGCGCTTTCTAGTGGCGGTGCGGCCAGGCCTTCAGTCCCCCACGCTTGCCGCTCGCATGACCGCTACGCTGGATCGCCTCTCGAACGGCCGTCTGCTGATCAATGTCGTTACCGGGGGGGACCCGGTCGAAAATCGCGGTGATGGTGTCTTTTTGGCCCACGATCAGCGCTATGAGGTGACGCGTGAATTTCTCGACGTCTACCGCGACTTGCTGGCGGGCAAGCGCGTGACCTACGCCGGCCGCCACATCAGCGTGGAAGAGAGCGAGCTGCTCTACCTGCCCGCGCAGACACCTCGCCCGCCGCTCTATTTTGGCGGCTCCTCCGTGGCGGGCATCGAGGTCGCCGCCGACACGGTGGAGAAATACCTCACCTGGGGCGAGCCGCCCGCCCAGGTGGCGGACAAGCTCGCCACGGTCAAGGAGGCCGCCGACCGCGCCGGGCGAACGCTCACGTTCGGTATCCGCCTGCACGTGATCGTTCGCGACACCGATGCCGAGGCCTGGGCCGCGGCAGAGAAGCTCATCGAGCACCTAGATGACGAGACCATTGCCGCTGCCCAGTCGACGCTGGCCCGAATGGATTCCGAAGGCCAGCGGCGCATGGCCGCTCTTCATGGGGGCCGGCGCGATCGGTTGGAAATCAGTCCCAACCTGTGGGCTGGCGTGGGCCTGGTGCGCGGAGGCGCCGGAACGGCCCTGGTGGGGAGTCCGGAAACGGTGGCCGCCCGCATTCGCGAATACATGGCGATCGGCATCGACACGTTCATCTTCTCCGGCTATCCGCACCTGGAAGAGGCCTACCACTTCGGCGAGAAGGTGCTGCCACTGCTGCCCAAGGATCACGCCGCTCCCGTCATCGATACCGCCCGAACGGCGCAACGCGGCGAAGTCATGGCCAATAGCACCCCGCCGCGCTGAAAGCGCTTCTCCCTGTCACCGCCAGGAATCATGCTCATGATCGACGATCACTACCTTATCGTTCCCGGCTGGCACGGCTCGAATGTCGATCACTGGCAAAGCCACTGGCAGAGCCGGTTGGTCAACAGTTCCCGCACGCGTGTCGAAAGCTGGAGCCACCCTGAACGCAACGATTGGATAGAAGCGCTGAATCGAGCCGTGGCCGGCGCGTCAGCGCCGGTGGTTCTGGTCGCTCATAGCCTTGGCTGCATTACGGTGGCCCACTGGGCGGGCCGTTATCCGAGCCTCACCCAGAAAATCAAGGGCGCGCTGCTGGTTGCGCCCGCGGACGTGGAGCGGGGAAGCGTCAGTCAACACCTGGTAGACTTCGCGCCAATTCCCCTGGCGCCGCTGCCTTTCGCGAGCCTGGTGGTGGGGTCGACCAACGACCCGGCCGCCTCGCTCGAACGCATCCAGCAGTTCGCCAATGCCTGGACCAGCGCCCTGCACGTCATACAGGGTGCGGGACATATCAATACTCAATCAGGCCACCACCGGTGGCCTGAAGGCATGCGCCTGCTGGGCTGCTTTACGCCTTGCGAGCATCGCATCGCCTGACGCCTGCGACATCCCGAATCGAGTGAAAAGGGTCGTCAGGCATAAGCGATACGCGGATTCGCTCGGCCACTGACCGCAGCCGGCGCTGGCAGGGCCTCGATCAGCTCATCGAGCGCGCGCTGGATGCGCGTACTGGCCTCCTCCTCCACCCGGTAAGTACTGACCGTTTCGCGTATCAGTTGGCCCGCGCTGACGTAGACACCGCTGAGCACGTTGCTCGCGCCCAGTGCGGAAAGCACCGGCTTCATGGCATAGTCGATCACGAGCAGGTGACTATCCGAGCCGCCCGTCGCCAGCGGCAGCACTACTTTGCCTTTCAGTCCCCGTTGCGGCACCAGATCGAGCAATCCCTTGAGCGCGCCGGAGAACGATGCCTGATAGACAGGCGTTGCCAGGATCACGGCATCCGCCTTGGCGATCGCCTCGCGGTAGCGCACCACCTGCGGGTCGGCTACGTCGGCGAAGAATACCGCGTTACCGTCGAATTCGTTGGCGTCGAACACGTCGGTCTGGAAGCCGCGTGCCTCGAGCAGGCCCTCGATGAAGGCGATGAGGGCGGAGGTGCGTGATACGCTGCCGGGGCTTCCGGCAATCAATACGATACTCATGGTCGTCTCCCTGGGTTGATACATCATCGTTTCAATAAGCCGGATTTTCCGGAAAGCCGCCCTGATCGCCCCGCCTCTCGCACGCGGGGCATCGCCGGGCGGCCCATGAATCGCCGCGTCCTCTTTGCGGTCAAAGAGGACGCCCACCCCCGAGGCTCACCCGGCGCATGTCGCGCACCTCCTTTTCGTCGAAGGCGGAGCGGTAGTGCGCCGTGGCGCGGTTGTCCCACAGCACCACATCGCCCACTTGCCAGCGGTGCTCGTAACGGTGCGCGGGCGTGTAGAGATGAGCGCGCAGCGCCTCGATCAGCGCCTTGCCCGAGGCATCGTCAAGCTCGGGAATTTCGACCTCGGTCGCCTCCCCCAAGAACAGCAGCTTGTTACCGGACTCCGGGTGCGTGGTGACCAGCGGGTGCGGATGCGCCTCCCCCTTGGGGGGATTGTGCAGCTCACGGTAGCGCGGGCGTGATGAATCGCGGTTCTGGAAAGGGTTGTAGGTGATCAGCGATAGGTCGGCGATCGCCTTCCGGGTGTCGGCGTCGAGCGTTTCCCAGGCCAGGTTGAGGTTGTACCAGTGGGTATCGCCACCGGCCGAAGGAAGCTTTCGAGCATAGAGCGCGGACGCCTTGGAAGGCCTGGGCGTCCACTGGTGATCGACATGGGCAGCGAGCTCGCCGTTACCGGTATAGCCGCCCTTGACGTTGGACACCTTGACGACGTCCGGCGTGATACCCTGGTCGTTGGTGGCCAGCACCGGGATATGGCCGGGCGGATGGAACACGTCGCCGAAGTAGGTGGTGAAATCGAGCAGCTGCTCGTCGCTCAACCGCTGGCCCTTGAATATCAGGATATGGTGCTCGAGCCACGCTTGCTTGAGCTTTCGATAGTGCGATGCCGACAGCGGCTGGGCCAGGTCGATGCCTCGAACCACGGCCCCCAGGGCGCCGCCGGTAGGCGTGATGGTCAAGGTCTGCGAGGCGAAACTGGATACGTGTGGGCCAGCTTCGGCGGCGATGGTCGCGGTCGAACTCATGAGACGTTCTCCTTTTCAAGGGTCGAGGGTTGCGGGTCGTTGAGATGGTCGTTGAGATGGAAGGTGTTCAGCAGCGCTTCGCGGTAAGCGACGAAGCGAGGATCGCTGCGCGCTCGCGGCCGTGGCAGGTCGATGTCCATGACTTGCAAGGCGGTGGCCTGGTCGCTGGAGAGAATCACGATCCGATCGGCCAGATAGACGGCTTCCTCGATATCGTGGGTCACCATCACCATGGTGATGGCCTGTTCGCGCCAGATGCGCTCGAGCTCCTGCTGCATGCGAATCTTCTTCATCGCATCCAGCGCCCCCAGCGGCTCGTCGAGCAGCAGCATTTGCGGCGAGATGGCAAGGCCTCGCGCAATGCCGACCCGTTGCGCCATGCCCCCGGAGAGTTGGCGCGGATAGGCGCCGTAGAAGGCCGTCAAGCCGACGATATCGAGATAGTGGCGCGCTTTTTCCAGCGCCTGGGTGCTGCTGTTGCCGATCAGTTCAAGCCCCATGGCGACATTGGCTTCCACGGTGAGCCAGGGCAGAAGCCGCGGCTCCTGAAAGACCATGGCGCGCTCCGGCCCCACGCCCTGAACCGGCTCGCCGTTCAGGTGGATCGTGCCGCTGTCGGACGCCTCGAGGCCCGCCAGGATTCTCAACAGGGTGGTCTTTCCGGAGCCGCTGGCGCCGATGATGGCCACGAACTCACCGGCGGCGATCTCCAGATCGATGCCCTTGAGTACCTCGAGCCGGCTCTCCTTGAGCGCGAAGGACTTGTGGACATGGCGAACACTCAACCCTTTCGCGATCGCCGTCATGGTTTTACTCCTTCACCGGCCTCGTCGCCCGCGTCGGTGCCCTCGGCATCGCCGTTGTAGGCATTGGTGTTGTAGGCATTGGTGTTGTAGGCATTGGTGATGACATCGGCGACCGTCAATTGATCGGCTCTCAGCGTGCCTTCACGCTCGAGCACGCCCAGCCAGTACTGCACGTCGTGGTCATTGAGCCGCGCCTGGTCGCGCACGCCGAAACCGGCCCAATAGTCCGCCAGCTGCGCATTTTCGTGACGCTGTGCCAGCAGCTCGGCGATCAACTCTCGCGCTTGATCCGGGTGGTTTTTCGCCCAGTTTGCGGCGCGTCCGGATTGAGTGACCAGCGTGCGCACCGCCTGTGGATGGCGCTCGACGAACTCGCGCTGCATGGAGTAGGGGCTCAGGGTGATATCCCCCAAGAGCTCATGATCATCGAACAGCGAGCGCACGCCACCGCCCTCTTCGAGCTGCCCTGCAAAGACGGACTGCCAGGCGCCGACGGCCGCGATGTCGACCTGCCCGGAGCGCAGCGTCTGGCCGAGCTGCGGCCCCGGCACCGCCACCAGGCGCACCGCGTTATAGGGAATATCGTGCTGGCGCAGATACTCCCGGACGACGTAGTCCAGATGCGCGCCCAGCGTATTGACCGCGACGGTCTTGCCGACCAGATCCGACGGCTCGCGAATCTCGCTATCTTCGAGCACGTAGAAGCGGCTATTGACCGTTTCATCGACGCCGTTGGACGCCATGACACCCACGATGTCTGCGCCATTGGTGATGGCATTGATGGTCGCGGAGGTCGCCGCCCCGGCGATGTCGATCGACCCGGACGCCATGGCGAACAGACTCTCCGGCCCGCCCTGGCTGAAGCCTTCGGAGGTCAGCGTCACGCCGTGATCGTCGAGCCAGCCTTTCGCCTGCGCGATTTCCGGCGCCGTGATCTGACCGCGACTGCTGAGATAGCGAATGGTCACCGTTTCGCTGTCCGCGCCCTCGGCGCCCTGGGCCTGGCCGGACAACGCCGCCTGGCTCGTCAGCAGCCACCACGTGCCCGCCAGTAGCAGCGACGCTTTCATGCCCCGTTTTCCTATCGCGAATTGATGCATCAACCTTCTCTCCTGGTTATCGAAATTCATTGCCCTTGAATCATTGCCTTTAAATCATTGCCCGTTGACGATGCGCCTTACGCGCCGCTCTCGCTTTCCCAACGGCAAAGGCGTCCTTGAAGTGCCACCAGCAGGTAGTTGGCCAGTAGCCCGAGCCCTGCCAGCAGGAAGATGGCGGCAAACATCAGCGGCGTCTGGAAGTTGTATTGGGCATTCATCACCTGAAAACCGACCCCTTGGTTGGCACCGATCATCTCGGCGGCCACCAGCAGCAACAGGGTCGAGGTCGCACTCAGCCTCAGGCCAACGAAGATCGACGGGATGGCGCTGGGAACCACGACGCGCCGAAACACTTCGAAGCGCGACGCGCCGAACACACGAGCCATCTCAATCAGCTTGGCGTCGGTCTGCTGAACGCCCGCGATGGTGTTCATCAACAGCGGAAACACCGACGCCCAGAAGATGACGAACACCTTGGACGCCTCACCCAGCCCCATCAGCAGGATGAAGACCGGATAGACCGCCAGCGCCGAGGTCTGACGAAAGAGTTGCAGGATGGGATCAAGCGCCTGCTCGATGGCACGGAAGCTGCCCATGGCCAGTCCCAGCGGTATGGCCAGCAGCACCGAAGCGCCGAAGGCGATGCCCGAACGCTGCAGGCTGATGCCGATATCCCCCAGCAGAGTGCCGTGCCAAAGCGCGTTGAACAGCGCGACCGCGATCCGGTCCAGTGGAGGAATGACTGCCGCGTTGAGCCAGCCAAGCGAGCTTGCGAGCTGCCACAGCCCGAAGAAGACGACGAGCGCACCGTAGCGGCCAAGACACAGGCTGCCTGTTCGCATCATCGCGTGACTCGCCTGATGCAAGCGTGTGTCGTTGACCCCGAGCGTCGGGGTGACGCTTCGGGTGTTGACGTCGTAGGTAGTGGCTTTCTTCATTGTGACGGCCCCTTGGCAACCAAGCGTTGCATTCGATGAGGCCTCTACCCTACTAAGCTCTACTTCGCCGGCTAAATGGTCATCATCACTAACCATATTGAGAATTGGATATTAGCGCCGGCGAGATTTCGGCTCGCCGGCAAGGAGCCAACACCGGCTTCGAACGCATGGAATCTTCACAACGGTGGATTCAACGACTGAACGTCATCGCTGCCAGCACCGTCCATTGAGGAAAAGACATGCGGCTGGAGTACGGAGGGATTAGGGTCACCGCCGGACGTCACGGTAAGTGAGCCCAGAGCGACACAAGCGCAGAAAACGAGCGCTGAAAAAAAGCCGATAGAGCATGACGCTCTATCGGCCTTGTCCTACCCAGCGCATCGATCGACTATCAAAACGCCTTGGGGAACATCATCTGTGGCAGGAACAGGAAGACGCTGGGCAGCAGGATCAGCGCGATGATGACCAGCAGTATCAGCCCGATCAGCGGCAGCACCGCGAGGAAGGCGCGCGGCATCGAGACCTCGCCGATCTGGGTGGCGATGAGCAGGCAGATACCGTAGGGCGGCGTGATCAGCCCAAGCGTCAACGACAGGATCACCACCAATGCCATGTGGACCTGGTTGATGTCCGCCGCGAGGCAAAGCCCCTGGATGATCGGCAGGAAGATGATCACCGCGGTCACAGGGCTCAGCACCGTGCCGATGACCAGCATGAAACTCATCACCAGCAGCATGATGCCGATGCGCGACTGGGTGACCGACAGGATGAAGTTGGCTACCTCCTGAGCAATGCCCAGATACGAGATCAGCCAGCCCATGATGCCGGCGGAGGCCACGGCGAACATCGGCAGCGAGAACGCCACCACCGAGTCGCCGAGAATGCTCGGCAACTTGGTCAGCGGAATGGCGCGGTAGACGATAAAGGCCAGCACCGCGCCGATGAGCACCGCCACCGACGCCGCCTCGGTGGCGGTGAACACCCCGAGGGTGATACCACCGAGAATGATGATCGGCAGCAGCATCGGGGGCGTGGCGATGAGCGCCGTGCGTCCCATCTGGCCGAAGGAGAACGTGCCCGTGGCCTTGATGCCGTGACGCTTGGCCACGTGATAGACGTAGCCCATCTGCATCACCCCCACCAGAATGCCCGGTAGCACCCCGCCCATGAACAGCGCCCCTACCGAGACGTTACCGAAGGCGCCATAGATGACCATCAGGATCGAGGGCGGAATGATGCCCCCGAGCACCGACGAGGCCGCGGTAAGCGCCACGGCGAAAGGCGCCGGGTAGCCCGACTTCTTCATCGCCGGGATCAGCACCGCCCCCACGCTTGCGGTATCGGCCGCCGCGGAGCCCGAAAGGCTAGCGAACATCATCGACACCATGACGTTGATATGGCCAAGGCCGCCGCGAATGTGGCCGACGGTACTGTCGGCAAAACGCAGTAGCCGGTCGGTGATGCCGCCGTCGTTCATCAGCCGCCCGAGCAGCAGAAAGAACGGCACCGCCAGGAGCGGAAAGGAGTTGATGCTGGCGAACATCTGGTTGACCACTGAGGTGAGCGGCAATCCCAGTTGCAAGATGGTGACGATGGAGGCCAGACCGATGGCGAAGGCGATCGGCACGCTCAGGGCGATGAGCAGCAGAAAGCTTCCGATCAGTGTAATCAAGGGGTTCATGGGTCGAGGGCCTCGCTCGGGCTTGGCGCGCGTTTGTCACGCAGGGCCTTGATGTCATCGACGATGACTTCGATGGAGAACGCCAGCATGGCGATACCCGCCACCGGCATTGCCGCGAACACGTAGGCCATGGGGGTGCCCAGCGCCACCGAACGGCGATTCCAGCCCATATCGACCAGCACGTTGCCATTGACGATCAGCACGTAGATCACCGGCAGACACGCGAGGCTGCCAAACAGGCGCAGCGAGCGCTGGGTGAGGCGAAAGTGGGCGGGAAACACGTCGACGACGTAGTGACGGCGCCGGCGCAGCGCTACCGCCGCGCCTAGAAACACCGCCCAGATGAAGCAGGCCATGGCGATCTCGTCGGTCCAGGAGACCGATATCTTGAGAAAGCTGCGGGCCACCACCTGGTAGAGCACCGTCAGGATGAAGATCGCGAACAGGCTGCCGGCAATCACCGCCAGCAGCCGTTCCAGGACATCGTTGATCAATCGCATGCGTTCGTCCTTTTCGTCCGGCCGGCGCCTTGCGGGCAAGGCGCCGGCCAGCCTAGCTACCGGCCTAGAGGTCGCGAATCGTCTGGAGCAGCTCGGTCAGGCCGTGCTCTTCGGCGAAGGCATCGTGAAGCGGTAGTGCGCGGTCGATGAATGCCTGCTTGTCCACTTCGCTGACCGTGACCCCCAGCTCCTCAAACTGCTGGATGAACTCGGCGTCGTACTCCTCGCCCTTCTCGGTGCCGTGCTCACCGGCGTGCTGAGCGGCGGCCAGGATGATCGCCTGATCCTCCCCGGAGAAGCGGTTGAAGCGGTTCTCGCTCATGGAGATGTGGCTCATCATGATCTGATGCTCGGTCTTGGCGTGATACGGCGCCACTTCGTACAGCCGGCTCGAGAAGTAGCCGCTGATGGTGCTCTCGAACGCCCCTACCACGCCGGTCTGCATGCCGGTGTAGATCTCGGTCCAGGGAAGCGAGGTGGTCAGCGCCCCGTAGGCCTGCCACATGTCCGCGTCCAGGCGCGAGCCGGTCACGCGCATCTTCACGCCCTCGAGATCCGAAGGCTCGGTGACCGGGCCCTGGTTGCTGCTCAGGTTGCGCGTGCCGCCGCCGGTCAGGCTGAGAAGCTTCAGACCGACACCGGCGTCAGTCACGGCGTTGTCGAAGTACTCGAACACCGGCGAGTCCGGGGCGGTGGCGGCGCGGAACTCGTCCATGTCCTCGAACAGGTAGTTCAGGCTGAAGATCTCGAACTGCGGCACGTAAGGCGAGACGTTCATCACCCCGCCGATGATCATGTCCGTGGTGCCGATGCGGATCTCGTCGACCATGGTCTGGTCGTTGCCGAGCTGGCCACCCGGGAAGATCTGCACGGTAATGCGGTTGTCGGTGGCCTCCTCGACCTCGGCCTTGAAGGCCTCGGCCGCGTCGATCCACGGGTGGGGGGCGGTAACCACGGTGCCCAGGCGCAGGGTTTCGGCAAGCGCCGGAGTGGCGCTCATCAGGGTGACGGCGCCGACCAGGGCCAGGCCGGAAAGGGAGCGTTTCGTCATGGGGAAGTGTCCTTTGGCTATTGGTATTGGTATTGGTATTGGTATTAGTATTGGAGGATCGATCCGCGCGTCAGGTGCCGGATACCGGCTCGCCGAGCGTGTGCATCAGGCGGTTGGCCCAGCCGAACAGCGTGGTCGAAAGCGTGAGATCGAGGATCTCCTGGTCGTCGAGGCCCACGTCGCGAAGGCGCTGGATATCGTCCTGGTCGACCTGCGGCGGCGTCTCGGAGAGCCGCATGCCGAAGCGCAGGATGGCGCGGGTACGCTCGTCGAGCACCGCGTCCTTGCCGCGCAGGAAGATATCCTTCATCACCGCCTCACTACCGACGATGTTGTTGTAGCGATGGGCGTGAACCGCAGCGCAGTAGATGCAGCGATTGACCACTGACGCCGCCACGGCACCGAGCTCACGCTCCTGGCGTGACAGCCCGCCCTTGTCGTACATGATGCCGTTGAACAGCGACGTGCGGATGCGCAACGACTCCGGGTCGTGGGCCAGCACCAGCACGTAGTCGGAGATCCTGGTGTTCGACGGTGTTTCCTTGAGCGCCTCGCGCTGAGCCTCGGTTGCGCTGTCGTAGTCGATCGGCGTGACGTGGGGGCGCCAGGTGGGAATGCGCGAGGTGAACTTGTGAATGACCCGGCTCATTGGCTCTCTCCCATGACGCTCAGCACGGCGGTCAAGCGCAGCTGATAGTTGACGAAGGCCACGAGCCCCGCCAGGCGCACGATGTCCGCCTCCTCGAGCCCCGCCGCGCGCAGGCTTTCGATGTCGGCCTTGGTGGCCTCCTTGGGCGAGCGTGTGACCAGGTCCACGTAGCCGACCATGGCGGCCAGCCGTGTCTCGTCGGCGCCGGGCGTCACCTGCGGGTCCGCTAAGGACGCTGCGGCCGGGTCGGCGTAGCCGTCGAGCAGCGCGGCGTAGTGCTTCTCTAGCCCGGCCTGACGGCAAAGCCGCGCCATGCGACAGGCGAGTGCCGCGCGCAGCGCCAAAGGCACCCCGCCCGGGTCGGAAGGCATCAACGCCGCATCATGGGAGGCCTGGCTCAAGTCCATGAGTTTGCCGCGTGTGGTCAGCGCCTCGGCCAGCGGCCCGTCGGCGGCCACATTGGCCGCGATTTCGATCACGTGGGTCATTGCGCCACTCCTTGTCGTGTCTTGTCGGTCGCTTCGGGCAGGGGCGACGCCGTCCACTCGTCGCCCTGTAGCTCCGGTGAATCGTAGTCGTTGAGCTGCTGCCAGTGGCACTCGACGTCTTGCTGATAGAAGCTCGCGGCGATGGCACCGGCCAGCCAGCTCGCCCCTTCGCTGATGCCGGGGATGTCACCGCTGACCTTGCCAAGGCTGACCGAGGCGCCGTAATTGAAGCAGTGGATGTTGGCAAGCCAGGGGGCGGTGCCAGCCTCGCGCTCCTGGAAGGCGAAGTCGCGGCCCACGTAGGGAAACTTGCCGAGCTCGTCGTGGGCGAGTTCCGCCGGCGGCTGATAACGGTCGCGCCACAGCAGGATCTGATCGGCGTAGCCGGCAAGCTCCGTGCGCGCCAGCGGGTCGATCTCGAAGCCGGTGCCGAGAATCAGGAAATCGCCGCGCACCTCGCCCTGGCGGGTGGTGACGACGACCTCGTCGCCCTCCATGCGCGTGGCCTCTACCCCGCACTCGAAATGGAAGTGGGCGTTTTCGTGGCGGCTCACCCGCAGGGTCGAGCCGCGCGGCGGCGGTGTCTGGGTAATGAAGGAGTAGTGCATGATCCGCCAGCGCCAGGCATCCGGCAGGCTCGCGTAGCCGTGGGTAAAGCCGAAGGAGCCGATGCCCATCATCTTGTTGATGGTCGGCATCTGGGCGCGGCGAATCAGAAAGCGAACCTCCGCGGCGCCGTGCTCCAGCGCTTCGGCGGCGTTGTCGATGGCGGAGGCGCCCACACCGACGACGATCACCCGCTTGCCTTCGAGTGCCTTGAAATCGATCTCGTCGGCGGTGTGGGCCCAGGCGGTGCGGGGCAGGCCCTCAACGAAACCGGGAATCTTCGGCCCGCCGGTGCCGTCGCGCCCGGTGGCCATCACCAGCTTGCGAGTCAGCACGGTCTCCTGAATCGCGCCAGGCCCGGAGAGGGTCAGTTCGAGAAGCTCGCCGGCGGGGGTCACGCGCTCGACGTTGACCTCGTTCTCCACCGGCAGGGCCAGCACCTGGCGATACCAGCTCAGATACTCCATCCACATCGGACGCGGAATCTTGTCCAGCGCCTCCCACTCGGCGGTGCCGAACTGGGATTCGAACCAGGCGCGAAAGGTCAGCGAGGCGAAGCCGTAGCTCGGCCCGGGCAGGGTCTTCGGCGAGCGCAGCGTCTCCATGCGGGCGTAGTTCATCCACGGCCCTTCGAGCCCTTCCGGGTTGCGATCAAACACGCGAAGGTCGCGAATGCCGCCGCACAAGAGTGCAAACGCCGCCACCAGCCCGCACTGGCCACCGCCGATGATCACCACATCGTGGACATGGCGATCACCCTGCGCGGTGCGGCTCGGCACCCAGGAAGCGGGCGGCAGGTTCAGGCAGGCCAGGTCGAAGCGCACGCGCTCATCGAGCGCGGCGAGCCCGGCGCCGGCCAGGGTGGGGGAAATGGAAGTCTGGGTCATGGCATCATCTCGCGTTGGGACTGCGCGGCCTCGTCGGCTTCGTGCGGCCACCAGAACCAACGTAACGGTACATCGGCACCACCTGGGTCGGCAGGCGGGCTTGCTTCTCTTGCACGCTCGACGAGCGCTTCGGCTGCGACGAAGGGATCCTCGAGGGTCTCCTTGCGTGGCGCCGCACGAAGGCCGGGGGAATACAGCAGCGCATCGAGCGAATCCAGTGCGGGCTCAATCGATTGTGCCTGATCAAACGGTGTACGTACCGACCAGGTGCCCGTGCGGTCATCGACGCTGTAAAGCTTCATCAGCGAGGCCGCGTGGCGTGCAATGAATTCGACTGCCGATATTACATAGTTAGCCGCTTCATTGCTAAAAAAGAAATGAAATCCTAGTCTTACCCAACCAGGACGATATAAGCTTCTGCCATTTTGAACTAACCGCTCGTGCTCGACGGCGGTGTCGTCGTCGATGTCGAGCAGCGCATGGCCGTAAGGGCCGGCGCAGGAGCAGCCGCCGCGTGCCTGGATGCCGAACAGGTCGTTGAGCATCGCCACCACCAGGTTGTGGTGGATTTCGCGCCGCCCGGCGCGCAGGTTGAACGAGAAGATCGCAAGCCGCGGGGCGTCGCGCGGGCCGAGCAGCGTCAGGTTGTCGAGCGCCGACCAGCGCTCGAGCGCCCGGGCGGCGAGCTCTGCCTCTCGCGTCTCGATCACCTCTTCGCCGAGCAGCGACTTGATGCGAAAGGCGAAGCCAGCGCGAATGTTGCCCAGGATATCCGGCGTTCCACCCTCCTCCCGGCGCTGCACGTCGGTCACGTAGCGATGATTCGTCGCCGTCACGTAGGAGACCGTGCCGCCGCCGGCCACCGAGGGCACCGCATTGACGCAGAGGGCTCGGCGCATCACCAGCACCCCGGAGCTGCCCGGCCCGCCAACGAACTTGTGAGGCGAGACGAAGATGGCGTCCAGGTGATCGTCGTTACCGGTGCCCGCCATGTCGATGGCAACGTAGGGGCCGCTGGCCGCGTAGTCGAGCAGCGCGATGCCGCCGAAGCGGTGCATCAGGCGCGCGATGGCCCGAACGTCACTCTTCACCCCGGTCACGTTGGAGGCCGCCGAGAAGGCCCCGATCAACCGCCGCCCCTGGTGGCGGGCAAGCTCGTCCTCGAGCACGTCGAGATCGATCAGCCCGGCTGCGTTCAAGGGAATCCGCCGGATCTCGGCGGCGCACTCGCGCCAGACCAGGTCGTTGGAGTGGTGTTCAAACGGGCCGAGAAAGATCACCGGCGCGTCTTCACCTGCGTCCGCCTCGCCCTGGGTGAGCCCGAGCATCTTCCAGCAGCGGTCGATAGCCGCGGTGGCCCCACTGCCTGCAAAGATCACCGCGTAGTCGTCATTGGCGTTCACCGCGCGGGCGACCTGGCGGCGGGCGTCCTCGCGCAGCCGGGTGGTGGTGCGCCCGGTGTAGGAGGTTTCGGTGTGGGTATTGGCGTAATGGGGCAGTACCTGGGTACGCATCGCCTCCTCGACGATGCCCAGCGCCCGGCCCGAGGCGGTATAGTCGGCGTAGAGCAGCGCCCGCGCGCCGAAGGGGCCCTGAAACGGCTCGCCTTCACCGATCACGTCATCGGCCAGGCGCGCCATCCAGTCGTCAGAGCTCGCCGAGGGGCAGCTCGCTGGTTTTCTTGACTTGTTCCATGGAGAAGCAGGATGTGACATTGCTGAGCTCTATTCTCGCGATGAGTCTTTTGTAAAAGGCGTCGTAGGCAGCGTTGTCGCGGGTGATGACCTTCAGCAGGTAGTCGAACTCGCCGGCCAGACGGTTCACCTCCATGATTTCCGGGAAGGATTGGACGACCTCCTGAAAGGCGTCCAGCCAGGCCTGGTTGTGCTTGTCGGTCTTGATCATCACGAAAACGGTCAGGCCGAGATCGAGCTTGCGGGGATTCAGCACGGCGATGCGCTTCTCGATCACTCCTTCCTTTTCCAGGCGTTGAATACGCCGCCAGCAAGGGGTGACAGAAAGCCCCACTTTCTCGGCCAGCTGCGCAATGGATACGCTATCATCGCGCTGAAGCTGTTCAAGAATTTTTAAATCGAAACGATCAATAAGCAATTTATTACCCTCCAGGCCTTATAAGAGAAATAATATTCCTCAAGGGAGGCCTTATCGAGGTGTGGAAGGAAATATTTTCCAGCGCTAACCCCAAGGCGAGGAGCCAATCTGTTCCCAGGCTTACATTGTTAGCCTTGGCTATTCATCTTATCGACAATCAACTTTATTTTTTAACCACTTAGCTCTTTCCGGCATGGCTGCATGCTAGCATTCGCGCATGATCCATCTGCCCTTTAGCCTTCGCTCAAGCGGCCCTACATCTTTCAGAGTCGACTCGATCATGACGCCCGTTGCCCTACTGTTTCTCGCCTTCTCGATGTCCGCGGATGCCTTCGCAGCCTCGATCAGCAAAGGCGCCGAACTCGCTCGGCCTCGCTTTCGCCACGCGGTGGGGATCGGGCTGGTGTTCGGCGTCATCGAGGCGATCACGCCGGTGCTGGGTTGGGCGGCGGGCATGGCGTCGCAGCGCTTCGTCCAGGCCTGGGATCACTGGATCGCCTTTGCTTTGCTGTGCGCCATCGGCGCCCACATGGTGCACGCCGGCCTCAAGAAGGAAGAGAGGATCGCGCATCGCCGCCAAACCTTCTGGCTACTCGTATTGACCGCCACCGCCACCAGTTTGGATGCCATGGCCGTGGGAGCGAGTCTGGCCTTCATCGACGTGGACATCGTTGCCACCAGCCTGGCGATCGGCCTGGCCACGACCTTGATGGCCTCGATCGGCACGGTGCTCGGCCACCGACTGGGCCGCTGGGCCGGCCACTGGGCAGAGATGATCGGTGGCGTGGTGTTGATCGGCATCGGCTGTGTGGTGTTGATCGAGCACACGGGGGTGCTGGGCTGACGCCGGCGCTTCAATCGCGTGTCAGCGCCATGTGCAACAGCGGATAATGCTTGCCCAACCCGTCCAGCGGTGAGCGGCCCACCACCTCGAAGCCGCGCTGTCGATAGAAAGCCAGCGCCGCAGGATTCTGCTCGTTCACATCCACGTTGGTCACTCCTTGCGCTTGGCGGGCGTGATCGAGCAGCGCCGTGCCGATGCCCAGGCCTCGCGCTTGCGGGGCGATAAAGAGCATTTCCAGCTTGCCCTGCGCCACGCCGCTAAATCCCAGCGCGCCACCGCTTGGTGAGCGCACCACATGCAGCGCTACCGCATCAAAGAACTGCTCGAAGAGCAGCGGCTTGAGCATTAGAAGATCCTCCTCGGCGAGAAAGTCGTGGGTGGCCCGTACGGAGGCTTCCCAGAGGGTGATCAGCTCCGAGTAGTCGGCGCTGGAGGCGGGTTCTATCTGCATCGTTCAAACCTCGTGAGAATCCTTTTCAAGCGTATGGAGAGTGCCAGAAGCTCCTCAACCCAGCCACGCACGTTATCGGGATATTCGCCCCAAGGCGTGCGCCGCCCGCCGACCTCGTGCTCGAATACCGTAGCCAAGCCCTCACTCACCACGCCTTCCATAAAGGTCGTGCGCGTCTCGTCACGATGGATCACCCAGCCTCGAGCCAAGTGATGCAGTTCGTGAAACAGCGTATAGCCAAGCTCCTGGCGGGCGATTTCCGGAATCACCATACTGCCTGTCTGACAGGCAAGTTCGAGCTGCTCGGCCAGCAACGGCAGGTGCTCGCGCACTTGGGGCTCAACCTCGGCGCCTACGGCCTCCACATTGTCCCGCGCTGCGGATGAAAAATGACGTGAATCGCGGGTATATAGATAAAGCGGTGTGATCATGGGATGCCTTTCGTTCAGAGGGCGGTAGCGCTCACGGCCGGGTTTACGACGAACATTTATTTCAGTTATTTCGCCACTAAGCTTTCAAAGCACCCTACTACATAAGGAGATGACAATGGCAACGAATCGACCGCTGGGAGGCGATGGGCTGGGCGCGATGAAAGGCGCGAAATTGTTCGTGGCGAGTTCGGCTTCGGCAAGGGCGGTGTGCGCGAGCACATGAACCACCTGGGGCCTCATATCAAAACGTTGAGCCACTGCCTGGGGTCGACACCTTTCACGAGATCGGTGCGGAGTATCAGGAGTTCAATGACGAGCGTCACCGCCGTTCCGTTGCCAACGTTCATGGTCAGGCAACGGCGCTGGTCAGAACTCTATCCAGCCAGGCGGCGAGTCAAGCGAAATTCCACGCGGCTTTGGGGCTGAAGCTTCCCCAAGGGTCTTCGCCGTTAAAGGGGCCAACGTAAAGCACGCGATCACCGCGTACGATCCACTCCATGCCATGCTCCGGCTCCCACTGGCACTCGAGCTCCAGATGGGCCACCGGGGCCGCACCTTCCGGGGTCGGCACGATCAACACACTCGGCGTAACCAGTTTCAATACTTCACGCGGCGTGGCGAACTCGATGATGGGCTCGCCCGTCTCGCTCAGAAACACCTCGATGTAGTGGATCGTTGCCTGGCAGAGATGCTCGATGATCGACTCATCCAGCGCGTTGAAGTAAGCGGCACAGCGTTTTATAAAGTCAGGGGCGGCATCTTCGCTTAAAAGCGGAAAGAAGCGGTCGAACAAGGTGCTGTATACCTCGCCTTCCACTCCATCCTCACCCTGCTGAAGTCCACGAACGTATTCCATAACTCTCCTGGCGCGTTGGCTACATTGACAAGACCATGATGGCCGACATCGCGGGATGAGCCAACGCTTACGCGGCGAACGCTTGATGGAGACCAGCCGCGAGAACATCACATTAAAACGATAGCTCCGGCGCGGGCTCGATACGCTCGCGCCGGATTGATACCTAATCCCGATTCAGCCCCTCGAGCAGCGCTTCGTGAAAACGCTCCGGGGCCTGGATCTGCGGCGAGTGGCCGAGTTCGGGGAAGCTGACCAGCGTGGCGTCGGGGATGGCCTGCGCGGTTTTTTCACCCAGCTCGTCGTAACGGCCCAGGGTCGCCTGCACGTCTTCTGAGGCGCGGCCCTTACCGATGGCGGTATTGTCCTGCTCGCCGATCAGCAGCAGCGTGGGCATCTCGAGCTCGCCGAACTCGTAGACCACCGGCTGGGTGAAGACCATGTCCGAGGTCAGCGCCTGGTTCCAGGCGACCAACTCGCCGTCTTCACCTGCGTACATGCCTGCCAGCATCTCGACCCAGCGGTCGTACTCGGGCTCCCAGGTATCGACGTAGTACGTCGAGCGCTGGTAGTCGCGAATGCCCTCGGCACTGGTTTCGAGCTCGCTTGCGTAGCCGTCGTCGATGCTCTGGTACGGCACGCCCAGCGCCTTCCAGTCCTCGAGGCCAATCGGGTTGACCATCACCAGCTGCTCGGTGCGCTCCGGGTACATCAGCGCAAAGCGCGTGGCGAGCATGCCCCCCATGGAGTGGCCTATGACGGTGACGACCTCCGTCTCGAGCTCATCGAGCAGCGCATTCGTGTTGGCCGCCAGCTGATGGAAGCTGAACTGGTAATGCTCGGGCTTGGTCGACTTGCAGAAGCCGATCTGGTCCGGCGCAATGACGCGATAGCCTTCGTCCACCAGCGCCTCGATGGTCGCCTCCCAGGTGCCGGCGCAGAAGTTCTTGCCGTGCATCAGCACGATGGTACGGCCATTGGCGCTGCCCTCTTGCGGGGCGACGTCCAGGTAGGCCATCTGCATCTCCTGACCCTGGGATTCGAACTCGAAGCGCTCGACCGGATAGGCGTACTCGAAGCCGGAGAGTTCGCCATCAAACGTGGGGGCATCCTCGGCCAGGGCGTTCGAGCTGTAGGCGAGCACCGCCAAACCGCCCACGGCAGTCGCCAGGAGCGTTCGGGTGAAGGGGGCGTGGCGAACCAAGGAATATCGCATCGAGTGGCTCCTCTCTTCCATGAATGAGTTTCGAAAGTGCGTAGCCAGTATAGACATAGGCCTGCACACCGATCGACGTGCCTTCAACGCCCTGATTAAAGCCGCCTATCCAGCCCGATACATGGCCGAGTACCGCGCACTGCGCTACGCTTCAAGCAATTTAACGATTCATGGCAGCAACTTACATGCGCGCACTCACCGGAAAGAAACAGATCGCAGGGCTGGTCGGCTGGCTGGTGTTGGCTTATCTTGCCGCCGCCGTGGGGGCAGTTGCCTCGATCAACGCGGCGGAGTTCTACGAATCGCTCCAGCAGCCCGCCTGGGCGCCGCCGACCTGGCTGTTCGGGCCGATGTGGACAACGCTCTACGGGCTGATGGGGATCGCCGCCTGGCTTGCCTGGCGCGAACGTGGCGCGCGATCCGCCCTTGTCGTTTTCGTGATTCAGCTTGCGCTCAACGCGTTGTGGAGCTGGCTGTTTTTCGTATGGCAGTTGGGGGCGGTCGCGTTCGTGGCCGTGCTGGCGCTTTGGGCGCTGATTCTGGTGACGCTGGTGATGTTCTGGCGGCTCAAGGCACTCGCTGGCGTGCTATTGGTGCCGTATCTCGCCTGGGTCAGCCTGGCCTGCGCGCTGACCTGGAGCGTGTGGCAGTTGAATCCGCAGGTGTTGGGATAAGGCGAAAGCTCCTTTTCCCCAATCGGGCTATCAATCGCATCGACTGATCGCTAGAACGAACGCCCCAAGGCCGTATACCAGTTCGGCCCTGCCAGCAGACGCCCGGCCTGTTCGCGGCATTCGGGGTTTCGAGACACCCGGTATTCATCCCCCAGTCGGCCCACCGCCGTCTGCCGGAGCCGTTCGGGCAGGGCATCCCATGACGACGCGTCATCGTGGACCAGGTCGTAGAACGCTCGAGCCAGCACCCGGCCATCGTCTTCGGTGTTCATTCCATCACCTTCTCGAAGTAGGGAGTCGACACACCCGCGTGTTCGGTTAAACCTGCTGGATAGATCGGCAGGCGGATCAGACATCCGCAGTAACGACTTAGAAAATACTTTGCCAGCTTCGCGGATCGAACGCTGCCACCTTGGTGTACCGCCCGGACCACGACTCGAACTTGAGCGTACCGCGAAAATTCGGGCGCACCGTTCGCTGCTCGTTCAGCAGCCAAAGCTCCAGCGCGTCGATCGGCCGGGAGGTCACTTCCAGATCACCCACGTTGGGCGCCATGTGGGGAAGCGCATAGTCCGCGCGCTTCAGTTCCCCTTGGTAGCGGTAGATCATCGGGCTGCGGAACGCGTCGTGTTCGAGACGATAGTACTGGTTGTACCCGATGACGGTGATCTCGCGACCGCTGAACGTCACGAACGCGAAGTTCGGCGTGCTGGGGCGAATCAAGCGCGGATTCGACAGCAGATGTACCGCTTCTTCGCTACTCAACGCATCTTGCGCCTCACTGCCCGACAAGGGGTAGACGTGAAACCCCTGCAAGTCCCGGTAGGCCTGCTGTAACAACGCTTCCGTCGGCTTGGGGTGCATCCAGCGTATATCGCGAGAGGCGCACCCGCAGAGTACCAGCGCCAACAACAGGTACACTATCCACTGCCTTGATGCAGGTGTGTTCAATTCGGTCGTCCTTGAAGCGTCGTATCGTCCATGTCATTCATGGCGCGTGTAAAACGGAGGGGCCAGGGGAGTGAGCATCATAGCGCTTTCTGACGATGTGAGAGCACTTAGCTTCCCTCAGAATGCCTGCAAGAACGACGGGACTGGCAAGACCGGTAAGAAAACGCTGGGCTGCAGCAACAAGCTGATCAAAAAAGATTCAGGCGCTGGTAAACCCGTGTAATGACCCAGCGGACATCAGCAGGCTGCTGTACGTGGCCTCGATGGTGGTGAAGTCGGTGTGGGTGCTGCTGGTCGCTGGGCTGGTGGTTCAGTTTGGGGTGTTGATGGCGCTGGGGCGGTTGGGACAGCGCCAGTACGCAGGATAAACCCTGCTCCAGGCGTTTGTTGCTCAAACGCCTGAAGCAAAACATCTGGCTGGCATTGAACAGCTTTATGAGTGAAAAGTCATTGCCGATCACTCATAAACGTACAATAATCCGTACAGTACAACATTACGTACAGGAACATCACTATGGATGCTATTAGCTATACCGCCGCCCGAAGCCACTTGGCCAAGACCATGGAGCAGGTCTGCGAGGATCATTCACCTGTCATCATCACGCGTACCAAAGCGCCTTCGGTGGTCATGCTTTCGCTTGAAGATTATGAGGCGCTACAGGAAACCGCTTATCTACTCCGTTCACCCAATAACGCACGCCGTTTGATGGATGCCATGGCCGAGCTAGAACAAGGTAACGGCAAAGAGAAGGAGCTGCTTGAGTGAGGCTCACCTTTGCCGAGAATGCTTGGGAAGACTACTTGTACTGGCAGAAAACCGATAAGAAGATTCTTGGCCGCATCAACAAGCTGATCAAGGAAATTCAACGGCGGCCCTTCGAGGGAGTGGGAAAACCCGAACCGCTCAAGCATGGTTTTGCGGGCTACTGGTCTCGGCGAATCAACGACGAGCATCGGATCGTTTATAAGGTGGCGGATGATGCGCTGCTAATTGCGCAGCTTCGGTATCATTATTGATTCATGGTCAGTAGTCGACCTTCTATTCATTTGGTTTCGGGCTGTGTATAACGACGCGCTCTGCGGCAAATTTGGAGCGCAGCGCAAAATTTGTCCGGCAGCAGCGCCTAGTTATGCCAATGTCCCGCGTATTTCACTTTATGGTTTTCCGAATAGTAACTTTCCAATCCACCAAATTGATTGGCCAAAATTGGATATTAACTGCTCTCCTTGTCGCAAATATGAGCTGCTGTCGTCAATCCCCGCGAGCTTTAACGCATCCCCGATCTTCGAACTGGTAGGATGAGCATCACCTACTCGCATATCGTATGCCCCTGCGATTGGGCCAAATATTTTACGAGCTTTTTCAGGCCCTACTTTTTGAGCCAGCACATCCTCTAGTAGTTTATTTGAACCCAATTTTTCTTTATTTGAATGTGTTGAAAATTTACGAAGCTCGCCCACATCTAATCTGTCAGAAAATACACGAACAAGTTCTTTTGCGAGCCGAAGAAGAGATGCCTGATCCTTGCTGGCAAAACGAGATATGTGCTTCAAAACTTCTGAGCGGTTAATGTCATGTGTGAAGAGCGGCACGCCGAAGGTGTCACGAAATCCGTTTTCAAGCATAGCCATTACCTCAAAGAAAAGATCCTCCACGGCATGCGTAGATGCCGGTTGAGCCTTCACTTGGGATTCCAACAACTCACTTGATACCTTCCCATCTGGAACGACATTATGTGCCGCCCAGATATGCTGCTCCCATGCAGGAAGGCGAGCAATGTCATAAGCGTAGACGGTGATTAAATCTGAAGAGTTTATCCCAAAGTGAATCGAATACCCGGAAGTTGATTTGATTCCGCCAGTTTCTGCTGTATACCACCCGAGCGAAAACCCACGTAGCTCAAGAAGCTCATTAATAATACTGGTACGAAACCAAAGCCATCTTCCAATGTCTTCACTATTTAATTCGGCAGACGGCAAACGAGTACCATCAGTTTCCACTATGAACTGCGGTAGGTTGTTATCTGCGTCCCCTCTCACACGAGTGCTAGTCCCTTGGTGATCTATCCATTCGTCCCGCCAGAACTCCCCCTCAACTCTAACACCTTTATAGCCACCTTTTTGTCCTTGGGAGCTTTCATAATCAGTATTTTCGTTGGTTTCTGGTCCCATCACGGGCGCATCATCTTCTTCATCTACGTCAGTTCGCCAAGTGCGAAACATTGCCCAACTTCCGCCAAAAACGCCGTTGATGTCGCGAACCAGTAGCTCATATCGACCGCCATCTCGCTCTTCTTGATGGCCTTCTATGCCTGCGTAGTCGCTAGTTTCAAGAGAAGATACATTTTCAACTCTTTGACGGTAGTAAGAGAGCCGTAACGCTAAGTTCCTAGCGGCCAAGTAATCAAGTAAGTATTCTCTCTTGATTTCTATGAGGCGCTGCTCACCGTTCTCGTCGAGAATCTCACGAGCGACAACCACAAAATTCTCTTCAGGCCGGACCCAATTATCCTCTTCTTTAATGAGGCGAAGGGCTGCAACAAGATCCGGGTTTAATATCCATTGCCTTCCTCCTACAACTGGTAAAGGTAACTCCAGGACTAAGTGAACGCCTATCGCTTCTTTGTCGTTATATTGATACTCATAAATAGTCGAGTAGAAGCCATCCTCGTATGCATAAGGGGCAATCGTTCTGCTAAGCCCGATGTCCCCCCAGCTTAACTTCTCAGCTATTTCACGGTTTTCTGGTGAGAACGCAACGGACCCACATCCAAAGAACTCGTTGCTATAACCTATGTTTTCAACGTTTCCGTTCTCGTTCTCTGCAGAAGCTCGCAAAGGTACCCAAGTTGACTTAGAAAATTTACGACGGGTCTCCTTCTTTTGAAGAATCCAATCTTGATCCATCGGTGATTAGTCTCCTGAGGCATAACAGTGATTATATACCCGTCTGCAAAACCTCAATGAACGCGCCAGCGCGTTCATTGAGGTTTTGTAGCCGCCTTGATCAAATCTACCTCATTGATTCCATTACTAGCAAAGCAAATTTTGGCTGCCTTTCCAAAATTCGCGTGCTGGCACGATTTGCCATTTCTAATAATACTGTATATAAATACATTTAAATATTAATACAAAGAGATACCCTCATGAAGCTAATGGATAGGGTCCGGGCTACCTTACGGGTGAAACGCTATAGTCTTCGTACTGAGAAGACGTATCGCTACTGGATTCGCTTCTTCATTCGCTTTCATGGAATACGCCACCCTGCCACGATGGCGGGTCAAGAAGTAAGGCAGTTCCTGGAGCACCTTGCCGTTGAACGGCATGTGGCAGCTGCCACCCAAAACTAGGCGCTTAATGCCATCGTATTCTTGTATCGGCATGTACTTGAACAACCACTTGGTGAGATCGGTACTTTTAGCCGAGCCAAACGCCCTCAACGTTTACCGGTGGTGCTTTCCCATCAAGAAGTGATACGTGTTTTCGAGCATCTTGCAGGCTCCATGCATCTCATCGCTTCGCTTATGTATGGCTCCGGTTTACGTGTTTCTGAGGCCTGCCGTCTGCGTGTCAAAGACCTCGACTTTTCACGGCAAGTGATCACCGTCCGTGCTGGCAAAGGTAATAAGGATCGTACTACTCTCTTACCATCGCCTTGTATAGCGTCATTGCAATATCACGTTCACCGGGCAGAGCAGCAACTGGCCAAACGCCTTGAAAGCGGCGCGATACCGGTATCGTTACCCCATGCGCTAGACCGGAAGTACCCCAATGCAGGAACGTCACTTGCGTGGCAGTGGCTTTTTCCTTCATCCAGGCCCTGCTTCGATACCGAGAACCGGGTAGTGCTCCACCATACTCATACTTCTGCCGTGCAAAAAGCCGTGAAAAATGCCATGCGCGCTGCATCTTTAACGCGTCCTGGGTCATGCCATTCCTTGCGTCATAGTTTCGCGACTCAGCTGCTTAGCCAAGGCACCGACATTCGCACGCTGCAAGCATTACTGGGGCATAAAAGCGTCGAAACCACACAGATTTACACGCATGTACTGGGTAATGACTTTGCAGGCGTCAAAAGCCCCCTGGGCTAATAACGCCGCCGGCCTAACACGTATAAGGCTCAGCCGCCCTCTTGCATCTCTTTCCACCGCCGCCTAGACTCGCCAGACAACTGCTTGACGGGGTGCCGGTGAATCCGGCTGAGATGGCGCAGGGCGTGTCCTTCGAGGATGCCAAGCGCTGGTCCCGCTGAACCTGATCCGGCTAATGCGCTCATTCAACGAGCGCGGGTACCGGCGTAGGGATCAAGCGATGGCGCCGGTACGCTCTTTCGAGATCATTCGCCACCCTTCCGCGCCATTTCCTCGATCTTCTCGCCTGCCCTTCGGATCTCGACTCCCGGAGGATGTATGGGCTACCGCTTTACTGACTTGACCACCGCCTGCCAGGACGACTGGCGCGCCTACATCGAGCACGATTTCGTGCGTCAACTGGGCACCGTCGCCCTGGCTGATGACGCCTTTCGCCACTACCTGAAGCAGGATTACCTGTTTCTGATCCACTTCGCCCGTGCCTACGCGCTGGCTGCCTACAAGAGCCCGACCCTGACCGACTTGCGCCAAGCTCATGAGGGCTTGAAAGCCATCGTCGATGTGGAGCTTGGGCTGCATATCGGCTTTTGCCGCGAATGGGGTATCTCGGAAGAAGAGCTGGCAACACTTCCGGAAGCCCGCGCCACGCTCGCCTACACCCGCTACGTGCTGGATACCGGCAGCCGGGGTGACCTGCTGGACCTGCACGTGGCGCTGGCGCCGTGCCTGGTCGGCTACGGCGAGATCGCCAACTGGCTCAACGCCCAGGGCACCACGGTGCGCGGTGGCGACAACCCGTTCGATGCGTGGATCGCCATGTACGAAGGCGAGGAGTTCCAGGCCGCGATGCGCTCGGAGCTCGAGTGGCTCGACCAGCGCCTGGCCGACGTCACCCCGGCGCGCTTCGAAGAACTCACCCGGATATTTCGCGATGCCACCCGCCTGGAGATCGACTTCTGGCAGATGGGCCTGGATTTGACCGACTAGCGCGACCATAACGACAACCTTACGAGAGAGCCTCATCATGAGCCGCACCCAGCACTTTCTGGCCGAAACCGCTACCGTCGACGCCGCCGCCATCGCGCCGCTGCCCGCCTCCACCAAGCGCTATATCGAAGGCTCGCGGCCGGACATTCGCGTGCCGTTTCGCGAAATCACGCTGTCACCGACCACCACCAGCGGCGCTGCCGAAGAGAACCCGCCGCTGCTGGTCTACGACACCTCCGGCCCCTACACCGACCCCGCCGCGCAGATCGACCTGCGCCAAGGGCTTCCGGAACTTCGCCGGGCGTGGATCGAGGAGCGCGGCGATACCGAGTTTCTCGATGGACTGAGCTCGGAGTACGGCCACCGCCGCGCCAATGACCCCACGCTCGCCCAGCTGCGTTTCGATTTGAAGCGCACACCGCGCCGGGCGAAGGCTGGCAAGAACGTGACCCAGCTGCACTACGCGCGCCAGGGTATCGTCACGCCGGAGATGGAGTTCATCGCCATCCGCGAGAACCAGCGCCGCCAGGCGTTGGGTGATGCCGAAGTCGAGCGGATTCTGGGCCACCAGCATCGCGGCCAGAGCTTCGGGGCCAGCATTCCCGAGGAGATCACTCCGGAGTTCGTGCGCGACGAGGTGGCCCGGGGCCGGGCGATTATTCCCAACAATATCAACCACCCGGAAAGCGAACCGATGATCATCGGGCGCAACTTCCTGGTGAAGATCAACGGCAACCTGGGCAACTCGGCGGTGACCTCCTCCATCGAGGAGGAGGTGGACAAGATGACCTGGGGGATTCGCTGGGGGGCGGATACCATCATGGATCTCTCCACCGGGCAGAACATTCACGAAACCCGCGAGTGGATCCTGCGCAACTCGCCGGTGCCCATCGGCACGGTGCCGATCTACCAGGCGCTGGAGAAGGTCAAGGGCGTGGCGGAGAACCTTACCTGGGAAGTGTTTCGCGATACGTTGATCGAGCAGGCGGAACAGGGCGTGGACTACTTCACCATTCACGCGGGCGTGCTTCTGCGCTACGTGCCGCTGACCGCCAACCGCGTCACCGGCATCGTTAGCCGCGGCGGCTCGATCATGGCGAAGTGGTGTCTGTATCACCACCAGGAGAGCTTCCTGTACACCCACTTCGAGGAGATCTGCGAGATCTGCAAGCAGTACGACGTGGCGTTTTCCCTCGGCGATGGCCTGCGCCCGGGCTCGATCGCCGATGCCAACGACGAAGCGCAGATGGCGGAACTCAAGACCTTGGGCGAGCTGACTCACATCGCCTGGAAGCACGATGTGCAGGTGATGATCGAAGGCCCGGGGCATGTGCCCATGCACTTGGTCAAGGAGAACATGGACAAGCAGCTGGAGTACTGCGACGAGGCGCCCTTCTACACGTTAGGGCCGCTGGTGACGGATATCGCCCCCGGTTATGACCACATCACCTCTGGCATCGGGGCGGCGATGATCGGCTGGTTCGGCTGCGCGATGCTCTGCTACGTCACGCCCAAGGAGCACCTGGGCCTGCCCAACAAGGAGGACGTCAAGACCGGCATCATCACCTACAAGATCGCGGCCCACGCGGCGGATCTCGCCAAGGGTCACCCGGCGGCGCAGCGCCGCGACAACGCGCTGTCGAAAGCGCGCTTCGAGTTCCGCTGGGAAGACCAGTTCAACCTGGGGCTGGACCCGGATACCGCGCGCAGCTTCCACGACGAGACCCTGCCGAAGGATTCCGCCAAGGTGGCGCACTTCTGCTCCATGTGCGGGCCGAAGTTCTGCTCGATGAAGATCAGCCAGGAAGTACGCGACACCTACCGCGATGCGGCGGTGCATGATGATGCCGAGCGCGGCATGCAGGCGCAGGCCGAGAAGTTTCGTCAGGAAGGCAGCGCCCTTTACCAGAAGGTGTAGGCCTGCGCGGACAGAAATCATGGCGTCGCCAACGCTTCTGCTAGAGCCTTGCAACTAAAATAGATATTCTTTGGTGATCGTTACCCAAAGGGACTTCGTGATGAACAGAAAAACCTTTTTAGCGGCATCGGTAGCGCTGGTCAGCGCCGGGCTCTTGAGCGGCTGCGGAAGCAGCGACGAGACGCCCGAAAGCCTTTCGATGCTGGACTATATCCCGGCGGACTCCCCTTACTTCATGGCTGCGCGGGAAACGCTGCCGGAACAGGAAGTGTTCGACTTCTACCAGCGCTCGATGATCTTCGACGGCACCTTAGGTGAAGAGCTCGACACGGTGCGTGAGATGCGCGAGGCCTCGGATTCCGACGAAGAGCGTGCGTTGCTGTCGCTGGTAATCGCCATGGGCGAGGAGCTCGAAGGTGTCGAGACCCTCGACGACCTGCACGCCAAAGGCCTTAGCATCTCGCCGAAAACCGCCCTCTATGGCCTGGGCATGCTGCCGGTACTGCGCTTCGAGCTCGAGGACGGCGTGGCGTTTCGCGAGACCCTCGAGCGGGTGCTGGCGCGTGCCGAGCTGGAGCCGCAGGTGGCCACCACCGACGGCACCGACTACTGGGTGCTGAACCCGCAGGGCGATCTCGCGGTGATCCTGAGCATCGTCGACGAGCAGGCCGTACTGGCGCTGGTACCGCGCGCGCCGAGTGACGAGCTTATGGCGCTGGTGCTGGGCAAGACGCTTCCCGAGAACAGCCTGGAGGATTCCGGCGAGCTCGCCGAGATCGAGAGCCGCCACGGGTTCACGCCGTATGGCACAGGGCAGATCCATACCGCCCGCGTGCTCGACGAGCTCGGCTCGCCCAGCCACGCGGGAACGCGTGCGCTGATGGAGGCCGTCGACAAAAAGCCTTTGGATCTTGCTACCTGCCAGGCAGATATCGACCGCATCACGGCGCGTCTGCCGGGCGTGGCCATGGGCGCGCGCGCCTATGATCTGCAAGGCCGCTCGGAATTCAACGTCATTCTGGAAACCGACGACGAGATCATCAATGACCTGCGCCGGCTCGTCACGCCAGTACCCGGGCTTGGCGAGCACAACGGCCTGGCAAGCATGGGCGTGGGCCTGAGTCTTCCGGCGCTGCTGGAGACCGTTCAGCTCTACGCGCGCCAGATGCGTGACAACCCCTTCGGCTGCGACGAGCTGCAGGCGCTCAACACTACCTGGGACGACGCCAATGCGATGCTGAGCAATCCCGTCGCCATGATGATCGCGCCGTCGCTTTCGGGTATCAACCTGCGCCTGGACCGTCTCTACGTCGAACGCGGCATGCCTACCGCCACCGGGCTTATGACGCTGGCCTCCCCCAATCCGATGACGCTCGTGCAGACCGCCGGCTCCTTCCTGCCGGAACTCGCCGAACTGAAGCTGGTGCCCGGCGGCGAAGCCAAGCGAGTCGAAAGCTTCCTGCTGCCGCCGGAAACGCCGGACGTCTACGCGGCGATGTCGGACTCGGCCCTGGCGGTGGGCGTGGGCCTCGACAATCCATCGAGCCTGAAGGAAGGACTTGCGGCGAGCGAGCAGAGCGAGGACCTGCTGGCCCACGTTTTTCTTTCCGGGGATATCTACCACGCCTTTGCCGATATCGCCCCGGTGGTGCCGGACGATCAACTTTCCGACACGGATATCGAGACGTTTCGCCGCTATGGCGACCTCTACGAGCTGATGGAGTATTGGCTCAAGATCGACGATGCGGGACTCGAAATCGGCTTTTCAGTGGAAATGGCCGAGGAGTGATCGGTTCACCGCTCATGGCAGACCCATGGGCGGAACTAAAAACAGGGGCCCAAGGGCCCCTGTTTCCTGAGTGAATGCGAGTTATTTCTTCAGGCCTTCCTTAAGCTCGCCCTTGCCTTTCTGGACGTCGCCCTTGGCCTGCTGCGCCTTGCCTTTCGCTTCGGTCTTTTCGCTTCCGGTCGCTTTACCTACGGCTTCCTTCACCTTGCCGGCGGCTTTGTTGGCAGTACCTTTGGCTTTATCTTCTTTTGAACCTGACATGGCTTGTTACCTCTAATCCGTTAGTAGGAACCACGCTGACTGCAAGCAAAACGTCATGTCCGTTTACAGTGCAGCTAATCCTTAGAGTAGACGTTGGCGAAAAAGTTGCCTCACTTTCTTTGCAACACTCTTCACGACACTCTTTACGGTAATTTTTACGACAGTCGCGTGGCTTCGAAATGATCGAGCACACGGTGCAGACACTGAATCACCATCAGTGTCAGCGCGAGCGCCACGACCATCGACGAGAAGCGATAGAGCGCGCTGTAGACGATATCCTGGGTGGGGCCGAGCGACTGGCCAAAGAGGATCCCGAGGGTGGTCATGCCACCGAACCCGACCCCGGAGCCGCCAGCTTCCAGCACATGCTCACGGCTGAACAGCATCAAGCCCAGCCAGTAGATCACGATGGCCAACAGGAAGTGATTGCTCTGAGTATAGAGCAGCAGCTGCATCGCCAACGCCAGGTTGCAGCCCAGGAGCGTGCCGACGATGCGCTTGACCGCAGAAGCTTGGGCACCGGCATAGCTCAAGGCGAACAGCACCAGAACCGTCGCCATCTGGGCGGAGAGCGAGTCGCGCAGATCGAAGGTCTGGAACACCACGAAGGAGAGCGTGGCGGTGACGCCGCCCAGAATCGTCTCGTGGCGAACCTGCGCGGCGCTCTTCTCGGCGCGCGGCGGCGGCTGACGCGGCGCCACGTCGGGAAATAGCGTGTACATGAGCATGGCGATCAGCACCGCCAGTACGCTCGCCAATAGGTTCGCGGCGAGAAGTTCACTCAGGTCCACTCCCGGGTAGCTTGCGAAGTGCAAGAGAATGCTCAGCGTCACCACGCCGTTGGCGGCGTAGAGAAACAACGGCCCCTTCGCCATCAGGTTGAAGCGAAACAGGAAAATTGCCAGCACCACCAGCGTCATCACCACCGGCATGTGCTGCAGAAAGCCGATGATCAGGCTCACCTCGACCACGTTGAAGGCAGCATTGCCCAGAAACTGGCGGATGATGCCGGCATTGAGCAGCGGCACCATGCCGAGCAAAAACATCGGGAAGACGGTGAAGAAGACCCCGTAGTTCCAGCCCATCAGCTTGCTGATGACGAAGCCAAGTGTGGCGCCGCCGGCCACCCGCAGACACTGGCGCAAACCGTTCTCGTCGAGCAGCGACTTAGGTGCTGACGCATCACCGGTACGCCGCTGCTTGAACAAGCCCATGCCCCAAGAGCGCCGGTCAGTAGACTCAGTAGACTCAGTAGACTCAGTAGACTCAGTAGACTCAGTAGACATAGTGCAGCCAGCTGATCAGGTGAACCTGCAGCCAGGCGAAGGGGTGCGCCAGTGGATGTTCGCCGGGCAGCAGTTGCACGCTCGCCCGGGCGCCACTCGGCGGCATCACGACCAGCGGTTCGTCCAGGGCGACGTGCAGGCGCAGGCGCTGGGCATCGCGCACCCAACGATCAGAAGTGGGAATGTCCGCCAGCTGGCCGTCGGCACCGATCTGCCCTTCGCGCACCCCGGCGTCCAGCGCCGTGACGCGGCCTTCGAAGATATGCCCGGGCAGCGCGTCGAGAATCACCTTGGCCTCGTCGCCCAGGCGCACGTGGCGCAGGCTCTTCTCGCGAAAGTCCGCGACGATGTCCAGGGTATCGGACACCAGCGCCAGCACTGGCTGGCCCGCCTGCACGTAGTCGCCGGGCTGCAGTTGCAGGTTGGTCACCTGACCTGCCTCAAAAGCGCGAACCTCGGTCCGCGCCAGGTCGAGCCGGGCTTTTTCCAGGGCGTTGCGCGCCTGACGAAGGCGCAGGTTGGCATCGCCCTCCTCGCCCAGCTGCACCTCGAGACTGGTGATCTGCGCCTCGGCGGCGCGCACGTCGGCCTCGGCGGTGTTCGCCGCCGCCACCTGCTGTTCGTACTGCTGGCGGGAAATACTCTGTCGACCGATCAGGGACTCTGCGCGCTGGCGCTCGCCGCTGCGCTCCCGAGCGGTGGCCTGTGACGCCGCCAAGGCGGCGCGGGCGGCGGCGAGTTCGGCATTCAGACGGGCATTCTCCTGCTCGGCCTGCTCCACCTTGAGCTCGGCGTCCGCTACGGCGATCTCGAACGGGTCGGCCTTGAGACGAAACAGCACGTCCCCTTTGGCTACCTGCTGGTGATCGCGCACCACCACTTCGCTCACCGGCGCGCTCACTTCCGGCGCGATGCGCGTGACCGGACGCAGGATGCGTGCCTCCGGCGTGATCGGCATGAAGCTGTCGGCCACCAAAAAATAGACGAACAAGAGAGCAAAGGCGGCCAGGGCCACCCTTACCCAACGGGTAAAGCGCTGATCGGGGGTCATACGGGGTACTCGTTCAAAACCCGGCAGGGCCGGCTTCATCAGGGTTAATACGTTAGTCTAACAAACAATTAGCAAGCTAACAATAAAGCACCCCATTACCTCTAACTCGATAGCCTCTAACTCCATAGCCCCTATACAAAAAAGCCCCTATGCAAGAAAGCCCCTAGATGAGAAAGCCTTTACACGAAAAAAGCCCCGCACTAGGCGGGGCTTTAAATAGACGACTGCTCGCGTCTCAGAAGCGGTAGCGCAGGCCAACGCTTGCGGCGTCGAAGTCGTAGGCGGATTTGTCGAGATAGCGCATGTAATCGGCGCCCACGGCGACGTTGGGTGCGATGTCTACCTCGGCGCCAGCACCGTAGGAGAAGCCGCTTTCACGGTCGATGTCGAAATCGACCTCGGTCATGCCCGCCAGGCCGTAGAGGCGAACGTTGGGGGCGATCGGCGCGATACCCTTGGCATAGACGCCGGCCAGGTAGTCAAGCTTGGCACCGCCGTCGGAGCCGCCGGTACCCAGGTGGCCTTCCAGCGCGAAGTAGTCGTTGAACTGGGCGCCGCCGCGAAGGCGCAGGCCCGTGCTGTCGCGCGAGGAGCCGCGGTCCGGGTCCAGATTCCAGAACATGGCATCGCCGCCGATGTAGCCTTCCGGATAGCCAAAGGATTGCTGCGCTTGAGCGGATGCCGCGAAAGCACCCGAGCCGAGCAACAGGGCAGCGGAGGTGAGTGACAAGACGGTCATCTTCATAGGGGTAACCTCAGTTAAAAAACAGTGTTTCCTTACGCCGACCAAGTGTGGCTCAAGACGCTCGAAAACGCAAATCCTCAGCGCACCCGGGAAAGGCCGAGTATCACGATCCCCCCGACCACGACCGCCCCACCCAACAGTTGAACCGGCTCGAGCATCTGCCCCAGCACGAAATAACCGAACACCAGCGAGGCCACCGGCTCGATGTTCATGACCGGGGCGTTGCGCGCCATGTCGAGTCGCGGCACGAAGATGAACAGCGTCGAGAACCCGGCGCCGTACAATAGCGCCAGAAGCCCGAGCCCCGTCCAGCCCGCCGCGTTCTCGGGCAGGTCCATGCCGCCGGGCACCGCGCCCAGCACCGCTCCCGCTATCATGGCGAAGAACACCGTCTGCATGGTGAGCAGGCTGCGAAGCGTGCTGCCCACGCCAGCCAAGCGGTGCTCGGTGATCCACAGCGCGCTTGCGAACACGAAGGCAGCCATCAACCCGAAACCGATCCCGGTGAGCCACTCCGGGCCCATGGCCTCGGGCTGGGAGAGCCAGGCGGGAATGTCGAGCACGACCAGAAGCCCCACCAGGATGGTACCCATTACCAGGCACTGGCGAAGCGTCGGTCGCGGCCCGCCCAGCGCCCAGCTCAAGAGCGCCAGCTGGATGGGAAAGGTATTGACCAGCAGCAGCGCGATGACCACGGGAAGTCGCGCCACCGCCGAGTAGAGGCTCAGGCTCTGAACGGTGATCAATAGCCCCACCGCTAGTTGCCAGGGCCAGGTGCCGCGAGGCAGCCACAGACGCTTGCGCTGCAGGGCCACCAGCATGAGCAGGATCACGCACGCAACGCCGGAACGGGTCAGAATGGCCAACAAAAGCCCCGTGCCGTTGTCGAAGGCCAGACGCGCCGAAACGTGGTTGGCCGCGAACATGCTGCCCACGGTCAGCAGCAGGGCGATTGCCAGCGGGCGGGGCAGCGCGGAAGGGGCAGATGTGGACATGCGTTGGATCGGCTCGCGTTGAGTTTACAAGAGGTCATGAACGGTCATTTTACACGGTTGATCCACGCACTTGAGCGCTGATCGACGAACGATCGAAATGATATACTAATGTCTAATGCGCTGACGCCAGAGAGGCGGATTTCCCTCGACGCCACGACGTTTCACGTCGTCATAACACAAAGAAGGCTCATATGAACGCACCGGTGCTGGTGATCAACTGCGGCTCCTCCTCGATCAAGTACGCGCTGATCGATTCCACTCTCGAGACACCGCGTTTGGCCGGCCTGGCAGAACGCCTGGGCACGCCCCAGGCGCGGCTCAAGGGCAAGAACAGCGCCGGTGAAAGCTTCATTCAGGCGCTGCCCGGCGCCGACCATGCCAAGGCCCTGAACGCCATACTGGATCGGCTCGAGGGACGCCTGCCCGTGGCGGTGGGCCACCGTATAGTCCACGGCGGCGAGCGCTTCACCCAGGCCGCGCTGATCACCGGCGACGTGCTGGAGGCCATCCAGGCCACCGCCGCCCTGGCGCCGCTTCACAATCCGGCCAACCTGGCAGGCATCGAGGCAACGCAAACCGTCTTCGCCGAGCTTCCTCAGGTGGCGGTGTTCGACACCGCCTTTCATCAGACGCTACCGCCCAAGGCGTACCGCTACGCCCTGCCTGAGGCGTTCTACACCGAGCACGGCATCCGCCGCTACGGCTTCCACGGCACCAGCCACGCCTTCGTCAGCCGTCGCGCCGCCGAACTCAGCGAACGCGGTGAAGGCGGCTGGCTGACCGCGCACCTGGGCAATGGCTGCTCCACCGCTGCCGTATGGCAGGGCAAAAGCGTGGATACCAGCATGGGCCTGACGCCGCTCGAGGGACTAGTGATGGGCACGCGTAGCGGCGACGTCGACCCGGGCCTGCACGCCCACCTGCATCGGCAGCTCGGTTGGTCGCTCGACGAGATCGACGATGTGCTCAACAAGCGAAGCGGCCTCCTGGGGCTTTCCGGGCTGACCAACGACATGCGCGAAATCGAGGAAAAAGCGCTCGAGGGCCACGCCGGCGCTTCGCTTGCGCTGGAGGTCTTCTGCTACCGTATCGCAAAGTCGCTGGCCGCGCTTTCGTGTGCGCTGCCGGTGCTCGATGGCGTGATCTTCACCGGCGGCATCGGCGAGAACTCGCCCATCGTACGCGCCCGGGTGCTCGAGCTTCTGCCCCACTTCGGCTTCGCCCTCGATGACGCCGCCAACGAGGCGACGATTCGCGGCGGCGAAGGCGCCATCGGCAAGGCCGGCCACACCGGCCCCGAGGCCTGGGTGATCCCCACCGATGAAGAGGGCCGCATCGCCCTGGAAACCCGCCAGTGCCTGGAGACGTTTCTATGAACATCGCAAGCGATCAACCGCAGGCCATCCTGCTGGTGCCCACCAGCGCCGGCGCCGGGCTCACCTCGGCGTGCCTGGGTCTCATCCAGGCGCTGGATACCATCGGCCTGAAGGCGGGATTTCTCAAGCCCTTCATGCAGAACGAGCTCAACGGGCCGGGGCTCGACCGTTCGACGGCGCTGGTATCGCGCACCCTCAACCAGCGCCCGCCCTCGCCGATCTCCCAGGCGCGCCTGGAGCGTCTTCTGCGCGACGACCAGACCGACGAGTTGATGGAGGACGTGATCGAGCTGTTCGACCAGGTCACCCGTCAGGCCTACCGCGACGGCTCGGCGCTCGACCTGGTGGTGGTCGAGGGCGTGGTGCCTACCCAGCACACTACCTACGCCACCCAGACCAATGCCCAGCTGGCCCACGCCCTGAACGCGCGCATCATCCTGGTCGGCACCGGGGATCTCCACGAGCCACAGCGCCTGGCGGAAGAGCTCGACATGCATGCGCGAAGCTTCGGCGGCGTGAGTTCCAAGCGCACCCTGGGCGGCATCCTGATGCGCATGAAGAATTTGCCCTACGGCGGCCACGAGGATGAGCTTTCCGCCGCCCCGGGCACGGTCAAGCCCCAGCTCGAGGAGCCGGTGCTCGAGGAGCTTCGTCGCTACTCGCCGTTTCTGGCCACGGAAAGCTTCCATCTGATCGGCATCGTGCCTCAGAGCAAGACCCTGACCGCCCCGCGTACCCTGGATGTGGCTCGAGCGCTGGACGCTCGGCTGCTCAACGAGGGCGATGCCGCCGGGCGCCGGGTGATGTCGACGAGCCTGTGCGCGCGAAGCGCGGCGAATGCGCTGCACATCTTCACGCCGGGAAGCCTCGTGGTGGCCTCTGGGGACCGCGACGACGTGATCCTCGCTGCCGCCCTTGCCACCATGAACGGCACCAAGCTTGCCGGGGTGCTGCTCACCAACGGCTTCATGCCCAACGACAACATGATCGAGATGTGCCGGCCTGCGCTGCGCACGGGCCTGCCGGTACTAGCGGTCGAGACCGATAGCCTCACCACCGCCCAGAACCTGACCCAGATCAATCGCGAAATCCCGCTGGACGATTTCGAGCGTGCCGAGCAGGTGGCCCGCTACGTGGCCGCCCACATGGACCTGGACTGGCTCAAGGCCAACCTTTCCCGCGGCTACACCCGGCGGCTGTCGCCCTCGGCGTTTCGCTTTCAGCTCGTCAAGCAAGCCCAGCAGGCCAAAAAGCGCATCGTGCTGCCGGAGGGCAACGAACCCCGTACCGTGGAAGCGGCCATCATCTGTCAGCGCCGGGGCATTGCGGACTGCGTGCTCCTGGGTCAGCGCGAGGAGATCGAGAACGTCGCCCGCCATCGTGGGCTGACCCTGCCCGAGGAGCTTGCCATCATCGATCCGGAAAGCACCCGGGCAAGCTATGTCGGCCCGATGGTGGAGCGCCGCCGGGGCAAGCTCAACGAGCTCACCGCCGAGGCCCAGCTTCAGGACAACGTGGTGCTGGGCACCATGATGCTCGCCATGGACGAGGTGGACGGCCTGGTGTCCGGGGCGATCCACACCACCGCCAACACCGTGCGTCCGGCGTTCCAGTTGATCAAGACCGCGCCGGAGTACAACCAGGTCTCGTCGATCTTCTTCATGCTGTTGCCGGAGCAGGTGGTGGTCTACGGCGACTGCGCGGTGAACCCGGACCCGGACGCCGAGACTCTGGCGGAGATCGCCCTTCAGAGCGCGCGCTCCGCCGAGGCCTTCGGCATCGAGCCAAGGGTAGCGATGATCAGCTACTCGACCGGGGATTCCGGCAGCGGCGTGGACGTGGACAAGGTGCGCGAGGCGACCCGCATCGCCCGCGAGCGGGCCCCGCATTTGGCCATCGACGGCCCGCTTCAGTACGACGCGGCGGCCATTGAAAGCGTCGGCAAGCAGAAGGCGCCGGACTCCCCGGTGGCGGGTCGGGCCACGGTGTTCGTCTTCCCGGACCTGAACACCGGCAACACCACCTACAAGGCGGTGCAGCGAAGCGCACAGGTGGTGAGCGTCGGCCCGATGCTTCAGGGCCTCAACAAGCCGGTGAACGATCTTTCCCGCGGCGCGCTGGTCGACGACATCGTCTACACCATCGCCTTGACGGCGATCCAGGCCGGTCAGCGCAACGGCTGATCACCGCGTTTATTGCGCTCAACCAAAAACGCCCCGAGGCTTGGCCTCGGGGCGTTTTTTTTGGCGGTCACTTGCGTATCAAACCAGCGGCACCACCGCTTCGAGCACCATCACCAGGCTCATCGCCGTGATGGTCAGGATGGAGACGCCGAAGACCTGCTTGGCCCAGCGCACATCATCATTGAGACGATAGCCGCGCAGTGCCAGGTAGAGCCAGTAGCAGCCCATCACCAATGCCACGCACAGGTAGCCGATGCCGGCCTGGCTCGCCAGTCCCAGCGCCAGAGACGCGGGAATGAACGCCACGATGTAGCCGAGAATGTGATGCTTGGCGGTCTTGATGCCGCGCACCACCGGCAGTACCGGAATCGATGCCCGCTGATAGTCCGCGTAGCGGAAGATCGCGATGGCGTAGGAGTGCGGCATCTGCCATAGGCAGAAGATCACCAGCAGTGCAATCGCGCCGCTGTCGAAGGTACCGGTCACCGCGCAGTAACCCACCACCGGCGGCATCGCCCCGGAGAGGCTGCCCACCAGAGTGCCGTACTCGGAGTGACGCTTCATGTAGAGGCTGTATATGCCAACGTACACGCCCCAGCCGATCACGGCGAGTGCCACGGTCAAGCCGTTGGTGCCGAGTGCCAGACACACCACGCCGCACACGCCCAGAAGCGCCGAGAGCCCCAGCGCCTGGGTGATCGATACGCTGCCGCGTACCAGCGGGCGATGGCGCGTGCGCGCCATCAGGGCATCGATATCGCGATCGATCACGTTGTTGCAAGCGCAGGCCGAACCGATGATCAGCGCGATACCGAGCAGTACGGCGGCGAAGGTCATCAGGTCGAACTGCCCCTGGGCGGCCAGGAAGTAGCCCCCGATGGCGGCAATCAGATTGCCGCCGATGATACCGGGTTTGGTGAGCTCCAGAAGATCCTGCCGCCGGCTGGGCATCGTGGTTAGCCGATCATCATGTTGATGTGCAGATGATGCATGATCCACAGGGAGCCTCCTACCACGAGGGCGAGAATCGAGACAGTGAACACGAAGGACATCATGTTCCATCCTTCGTCGGCCTTGGTGTTCAGGTGCATGAACATGACCAGCTGGACCAGCATCTGAAGGACCGCGGTGATGACGATGATCCAGACGGTGACGGGGGTGCTGAACGCACCCATCATCACGGCGCCGAAGGGGATGATCGTCAGCACCAGCGACAGGACCAGACCCAGTACGTAGGACTTGGTGGAACCGTGGGCGCTCGCCGGTTCAATAGAAGCAGAGCTCATCTCAAAGCACTCCCATCAGGTAGACGAAGGAGAAGACGCAGATCCAGACGATATCCAGGAAGTGCCAGAACAGGCTCAGGCACAGGATACGCGGACGCGTGGCGGCATTGATGCCCTTGGTCTGGAGTTGAACCAGCATCACCAGGATCCAGATCATGCCGAAGGTCACGTGCAGGCCGTGGGTGCCTACCAGCGTAAAGAACGCCGACAGGAAGGCACTGCGGTCCGGACCGTACCCTTCATGGATCAGGTGATGGAATTCATAGACTTCCATCCCGAGGAACATCAGGCCCAGCACGAAGGTCACCACCAGCCACATCTTCAACTGGCCGACACGGTTGGCGTTCATGGCCAGAACGCCCATGCCGAAGGTGAAACTACTGATCAGCAGGGCAAAGGTACCGAACAGGATCAGCGGCAGCTCGAAGATGTCCGCGCCGGTCGGCCCGCCCGCCGTGCCCCTCATGAGCACGGCGTAGGTGGCGAACAGCGTCCCGAAGATCACCAGGTCACTCATCAGGTAGACCCAGAAGCCGAATACCTTGGTACCCGCTACATCGTGATGCTCGTGGTGCTCATGATCGTCGTGGTCACCCGCATGGGCGCCGTGGTGCAATGTATCTGTCGCCATTACGAGTGTGCCTCCACACGCTTGAGATGCGCCTGTTCGATCCGCTCGACTTCGGCGGCGGGCACATAGTAGTCGATGTCGTCGTTAAACACGCGGGCCAGGAAGCTCACGAGCGTCCCCACGGCGCCGACGATCGCCAGCCACCAGATATGCCAGATCATCGCGAAGCCGAAGATCATGGCGAAGACGCTGATGATCGGACCGGCATGGGTGTTCTTGGGCATGTGAATATCGTGGTAGGCCTTTTGCTCCGCCTGCTCGAGACCGCGCTGCTTCTGGGTCCAGAAGCTGTCGATGTCACCCACGGTCGGCTCGTGCGCGAAGTTGTAGAACGGCGCCGGAGACGAGGTGGACCACTCGAGGGTACGAGCATCCCACGGGTCGCCGGTGACGTCGGCGTTCTTCTTGCGATCACGGACACTGACGTAGAACTGGATGATGGTACAGGCGATACCACAGGCGATCAGGACCGCACCCACCCAGGCCACGATCATCCAGGGCTGCCATTCGGCGTTCGGGTAGGACTGCATGCGACGCGCCGCACCGTAGAAGCTCAGCACGTAAAGCGGCATGAACGCGGTGTAGAAGCCGATGATCCAGAACCAGAAGGAGCGCTTGCCCCACTTCTCGTCGAGGGTGAAGCCGAAGGCTTTCGGGAACCAATAGGTCAGACCCGCCAGCATGCCGAACAGTACGCCGCCGATGATCACGTTGTGGAAGTGCGCGATGACGAACAGGCTGTTGTGCAGCACGAAGTTCGCCGCCGGCAGTGCCAGCATCACACCGGTCATGCCACCGATGGTGAAGGTGATGATGAAGCCGAGCGTCCACAGTACCGGAGAGGTCATCTCCAGGCGGCCACGGAAGATGGTGAAGATCCAGTTGAAGACCTTAACCCCCGTCGGGATCGCGATGATCATCGTCATGATGCCGAAGAAGGCGTTGACGTTGGCGCCCGCCCCCATGGTGAAGAAGTGGTGCAGCCAGACGATGAACGAAAGCACGGTGATCGCCACGGTCGCCCACACCATGGTGTGGTAACCGAACAGACGCTTGCGAGCGAAGGTCGCGATGACCTCGGAGAACACACCGAAGGCCGGCAGGATCAGGATGTAGACCTCAGGATGCCCCCACGCCCAGATCAAGTTGACGTACATCATCACGTTGCCGCCAAGCTCGTTGGTGAAGAAGTTCATGCCGAAGTAACGATCCAGCGTCAGCATCGCGATAGTCGCCGTCAGAATCGGGAACGAGGCGATGATCAGGACGTTCGCGCAAAGCGAGGTCCAGGTGAAGATCGGCATGCGGAACAGTGTCATGCCCTTGGTGCGCATCTTCAGGATGGTGACGAAGAAGTTGATACCGGTCAGGGTCGTACCGATACCGGATATCTGCAGCGCCCATATCCAGTAATCCACCCCGACCCCGGGACTGTACTCTATCCCCGAGAGCGGCGCGTAGGCGAGCCAGCCGGTAGTCGCGAACTCACCCACGACCAGAGAGATGTTGATCAGGATGGCCGAGACCGCGAACAGCCAGAAGCTCAGGTTGTTCAAGAACGGGAAGGCAACGTCGCGGGCACCGATCTGCAGCGGTACCACCAGGTTCATCAGGCCGATGACCATCGGCATCGCCACGAAGAAGATCATGATCACGCCGTGGGCGGTGAAGATCTGATCGTAGTGATCCGGGGGTAGAAAGCCCATGGAACCGCCGGCGGCCACCATTTGCTGGGTCCGCATCATAATCGCATCGGCAAAGCCGCGCAGCAGCATGACCAGCGCCACGATGAAGTACATGATGCCGAGTTTCTTGTGATCCACCGAGGTGAACCACTCGTTCCACAGCCAGCCCCACTTACGGAAGTAAGTGATGGCCGCCAGCAGTCCAAGACCGCCGATGATCATCCCTATTCCCACGACCACGATAATCGGATCGTGCAAAGGGATTGCGTCAAAACCTAATTTACCGAACACGGCTTAACCTCCCGCCTCGTTGCTGATGAGCTGGCCGTTGTCTGCCCCCTCACCCTCTTGGTTGTCGGTCGTCTGATAGGCTTCATTGCTATCCACGGCCGGTGCACGGTCTGCGTCCTGCGTATCCGTTTCAGGATCCGTTCCCGTATGGAAACTGCTGACCAGACGTTCGTAGAACTCCGGGGTCACGCTCGAGAAGTACTGGACCGGATCGAACGAGGAGCGCTCGGCGAGCTCAGAATACCCTTCCGGGAACGTCAGCTCGTTGGGTGACGCCGCAACGTCCGCGACCCATGCCTCGAAATCCTCGTCGGACGTGACGTAGGCGTCGAAGACCATGCCGGCAAAACCCGCACCGCTGTAGTTGGACGAGCGTCCCCAGTAGGTACCGATCTCGTTGCCGATCAGGTGAACGTCATTGTCCATGCCCGCCATGGCGTAGATTTGAGTACCCAGGCGCGGAATGAACAGCGAGTTCATCACCGAGCCGGAGCTTACGCGAAAGCGTACCGGCGTGTTGACCGGAATGGTGACTTCGTTGACCGTGGCGATGCCCTGCTCCGGATAGATGAACAGCCACTTCCAGTCCAGCGAGATCGCCTGGATCTCGAGGGTCGGCTGATCGCTTTCGAGCGGGCGGTGCGGGTCGAGCTCGTGGGAGGAGCGCCAGGTGATGACCGCCAGGATACCGACGATGACGACCGGAACCAGCCACACGATGGCCTCGATCACGTTGGAGTGTGCCCAATCCGGAAGGTACTGCGCGACGGTGTTATTGCGCCGATAGTGCCAACCGAAAGCGATCGTGAGCACAATGACGGGAATAACCACGATGAGCATCAAGCCAAAGGCACTGAGAATCAGCGAACGCTGTGCTTCACCGATATCGCCCTTGGGATCCATCAGGGCCGAGCTACAGCCTGCCAGCAGCAAGCACAGCGCAAGGAGCACGAAGAACGTGCCGCGCCTGCGCCATTTGGAGGGTTGTTGCATGGTGCGATCTCGTCAGAGTTGCGTTACAAAACCGGTCACTACACAGCGCGTCAAACGCCAGGCCATGGTAGCGGACCAACTAGCACCCCATATTTTTCCTAGAGCACTAGGCGCAACGCCTGATTACACCGGGAAAAATATGCGCTACCGCATGGGGTTGGTAGCGAACTTAGCGTGCGCTTGACGCACAAACAAAGGCAGCGATATTTTCTACCGATCGGCTGCGCGCAGAAAGCGACGCATTGCCGCACCCTGCCCGAAAAAACCGCTAGATACCGCGCCTTGGCTAAGTGATTGCGATGTCCGTCACGCACGGCAAGCCCATCTCAAATCGCTTTGAAATCTGCTCGTCGTCGGTGACCACCACATCGAAGTCGCTAAGAGTAGCAAAATAGGCTGGTCGAACGACACCCATTTTGCGCCCATCGACGACTAAAATTCGCCGCGCGGCGGTGGCGATCGCCGCCCGCTTGGGCGCCACTTCGTGAAAGTGAAAGCAGCTCACGCCCTGCCTTGCGTCCACCCCCGCGGCGGAAATCAGCGCCTTGTTGATGCCCAGCCGCCGGATTTCGTCGGCCACGCCGTCGCCCCCAAAGGATTGCGAGGCGCCGTAGTAGAGCCCCCCCAGAAGGATGAGTCGCACGCCAGGCAACGCCGCTACCTGGTTGGCGACGTTCAAGGCATAGCTCACCACGGTGAGTTCGCAAAAGCGCGCAAGCAAAGGAAGCAGCGGCTGCAGGGTAGAGCCGCAGTCGATGAACAGCGTGTCGCCCTCCTCGATGAAATCCAGCGCGCGCTGGCAGAGGCGATGCTTCACCGCTAGCCCCAGCGCCTCCTGTTCGGTGAGATCGTAGACCGGAGGCGTCGGCGCCACCTTGAACAAGCGCCCGCCCATCAGCGCGATTGGCCCCGGGCACGCCTGAAGATCGCGACGAATGGTCATTTCGCTCACCTGGCAGAGCTTCGCCGCGTCGCGAAGGTGCAGCACCCCCTGGCAGCCCAGCGCTTCCTTCAACCGTTCGAAACGCTGTTCCCGGCGTTCGCTCATGCACCCTCCCCCGTTATTCGAGCCCCCGTTCACGAAATGTCGACGGTCGCCGCAAACCGGTGTTAAAAACTTAGCACCAAATGTTATAATTTTAACATTCGCCAGCCCGCACCCCACAATTTTCAGCGCGCTCCTGTTGGAACCGCTTACAACAATCACACTGCGGTCGCGCCACGACTACCTAGAGGCCTTAATGACTACTCGACGTTCTACCCGATTCCCGCGCCCACTCCTTCAAGGCGGGGTCGGCACCTTGCTGGCAGGCGCCTTGCTGACACCGGCACTCGCAAGCGATGAGGCCGCAGGCACCTTCGACCCGCTCTGGTCCTTCGGCAACGTCTCGGTGAACTACCTCGACTGGTCCAGCGGCACCGAACGACGCACCGCCGGCAATGCTGCCAAGAGCGACTTCACCTACGTCGAGATCGAAGGTGCAGTGGGTTTCCACTGGGGCGAGTTCTACGGCTTCTTCGATTTCGAGAACCCGACCAACGATCAGTTCGACGAGTCGAGCGGTGGCCAGGACAACTTCCGCACCGCCGGCAAGGTGACCTCGCACCTCTACCTCGGCGACACGCCCTTCTCGCTCTACGCTCACGTCTACGACTTCCGCGACTATGGCTTCGATGGCCGCGAGCAGGATCAGATTCTGGGGCTTGGCTATCGTACCACGTTCGACAACGGCCTCTGGTTCAAGCCCTTCATCGGCCCGGCACGCGTACAAAGCGACGGTTACACCGGCATGAACGGCTACATGGCCGGCTGGGTGGCGGGCTTCGACTTCGATGCCTTCGACCAGAACTTCAGCGTGACCAACTGGCACGAGCAGACGTTCGACCGCGATCGCGACTACCTCGAGCAGAACTACGTCAACGGCACCGCAGGCAGCACCGGCACCAACGGCGCCGTGGGCCTCTGGTGGCATCCGATGGCATTGATCACCACCGGCGTGCAGTACCGTTACTCGAACAACAAGCTGGGCGCCCCGGACGTTTATCAGAACGCCATGATCTACTCGATCAAGCTCAACGTCCTCTAACCCGAAGCGAGCCACGCGAACTCGAAGGATCTCCCTATGACACTCCTGATGAGCCTGGTCGGCATGGTCACCTTGGTCGCCATCGCCCTGCTGTTCTCCTATGACCGCAAGTCCATTCGCCTGCGCACGGTGCTCGGCGCCTTCGCCATCCAGGCGGGCATCGGCGCCTTCGTGCTCTACATTCCCTTCGGTCAGGTATTCCTGGAAACCATCTCCAACGGGGTGAGCCAGGTGCTGGTGTATGCCAACGACGGCATCGGCTTTCTGTTCGGCGGCCTCGGCGACGTCGATAACGTCGGCTTCGTGTTCGCCGTGAAGGTGCTGCCGGTCATCATCTTCTTCTCCTCGCTGATCGCCGTGCTCTACTACCTCGGCATCATGCAGTGGGTGATCCGCATCCTTGGCGGGGCGCTGCAGAAGGCGCTCGGCACGTCGCGCACCGAATCGCTCTCGGCCACCGCCAACATCTTCGTCGGCCAGACCGAAGCGCCGCTGGTGGTGCGCCCGTTCATCGCGCGCATGACGCCGTCGCAGCTCTTCGCGGTGATGTGTGGCGGCCTCGCCTCGGTGGCGGGTTCGGTGCTGGCGGGCTATGCCCAGCTCGGCATTCCCATGGAGTACCTGGTGGCGGCGTCCTTCATGGCCGCCCCGGGCGGGCTTCTGTTCGCCAAGCTGATCATGCCGGAAACCCAGGACAACCAGGACGGCGACGACGTCACCAAGGTGGACGAGGAGCTGCAGGCTCAGGAGGACAAGCCCGCCAACGTGCTCGACGCGGCGGCCTCCGGGGCGACCTCGGGACTGATGCTTGCCGCCAACGTCGGCGCGATGCTCCTGGCGTTCATCGGCCTGATCGCGCTGGTCAACGGGATTCTCGGCGGCGTGGGCGGCTGGTTCGGATTCGGCTCGCTGAGCCTGGAGATGATTCTCGGCTGGCTGTTCGCGCCGCTGGCGTTTCTGCTCGGCGTGCCCTGGGCGGAGGCCACGCTTGCCGGCTCCTTCATCGGCCAGAAAATCGTGGTCAACGAGTTCGTCGCTTTCATCAACCTCGCGCCCTACATTGATGGGGAACAGGTGGTGGCCGCAACCGGTCAAACCATGACGCCTCACACCCAAGCGGTTCTTTCGTTCGCGCTGTGCGGCTTTGCCAACCTCTCCTCCATCGCCATCTTGCTGGGAGGACTTGGCAGCATCGCCCCGACGCGGCGCAACGAGATTGCCCGCTTCGGCGTCAAGGCCGTGCTGGCCGGTACGCTCTCCAACCTGATGTCGGCCTCGATCGCGGGCTTCTTCATCGCCCTGGGAAGCGTGGCGGCGTAAGCCCGCCGCCGCGCGGAGAAACGGGCACGCCGCAGGGGTGCCCGTTCGCTTTTAAGGGCTATTTTTCATTTAAGGGCTCTTTTTCATTACTGTCTTTCATCCAACGCGAGAACGCCATGACCGCCTCCACTGATCTGACCCACACCGCCAAGCAAGCGCTCGCCCTGATGGACGTCACCAGCCTGAACGACGACGACACCGACGCGCGCATCGAGTCGCTTTGTCAGATGGTCAAGACCCCGGTTGGCACCCCCGCCGCCGTCTGTGTGTACCCGCAGTTCATCGTCACCGCCGCGCGTGCCTTGACCGCTCACAACCTGAGGGATCAGGTGAAGATCGCCTCGGTCACCAACTTCCCCGCTGGCGGCGAGGACATCATGAGCGCGGCGCGGGAAACCCGCGAGGCCGTGGCTTCCGGCGCCGACGAGGTCGACGTGGTGTTTCCCTACCGCGCTCTGATGGCCGGCGACGAAGAGACCGGCCGAGAGCTCGTCGAGATGTGCAAGGCCGCCTGCGGCGACCAGGCGATCCTTAAGGTGATCATCGAGTCCGGCGAGCTCAAGACCCCTGAGCTGATCCAGCGCGCCAGCGAACTCGCCATCGAAGGCGGAGCCGACTTCATCAAGACCTCCACCGGCAAGGTCGCCACCAACGCCACGCTCGAAGCCGCCGAGATCATGCTCGGTGCCATCAAGGCAAGCGGCCGGGAGGTCGGCTTCAAGGCTGCCGGCGGCGTTCGCACCGTCGAGGAGGCTGCCGAGTACCTGAAACTCGCCGCCGACATCATGGGTCCGCACTGGGTCACGCCCCAACACTTTCGTTTCGGCGCCTCGAGCCTTCTGGGGGACGTGCTCGTCACCCTGAACGGCGGTGCCGCCGCCCCGCAACAAGGAGGCTACTAATCATGGCGCATCTGCTTCCCCAGGAATTCATCCGCCTCAAGCGCGACGCCCAGACGCTACCGCTCGAGGAGATCAAGCACTTCGTCCAGGGTATCGCGGACGATCGCATCAGCGACGCCCAGATCGGCGCCTTCACCATGGCGGTGTACTTGAACGGCATGTCTCGCGAAGAGGTAGTCGCGCTGACCACCGCCACCCGCGACTCCGGCCACGTCATGCAGTGGGACTCCCTGAACCTGCCGGGCCCGGTGGTCGACAAGCACTCCACCGGCGGCGTGGGTGATCTGGTGTCATTAGTGCTCGGCCCCTGGGTCGCCGCCTGTGGCGCCTTCGTTCCCATGATTTCCGGGCGCGGGCTCGGCCACACCGGCGGTACGCTGGACAAACTGGAGTCGATCCCCGGCTACGATCCCTACCCCGCTCCGGAACGCTTCGGCCAGATCGTCCAGTCCACTGGCGTTGCCATCATCGGCCAGACCGGCAACCTGGCGCCGGCGGACAAGCGCATCTATGGGGTGCGCGACATCACCGCCACGGTGGAGTCGATTCCCCTGATCACCGCCTCGATTCTGGGCAAGAAGCTCGCCTCGGGGCTGGATGCGCTGGTGATGGACGTCAAGGTCGGCAGCGGCGCCTTCATGCCGACGCCGCAGAAGTCCCGCGAGCTCGCCGAGAGCATCGCCAACGTGGCCACTCAAGCCGGCACGCCGACCACCGCGCTTCTGACCGACATGAGCCAGCCGCTGGCGCCGTGTGCCGGCAACGCGGTGGAGATCGTCGAGACGCTTTCGCTTTTGCGTGGCGAACGCCCGCAAAGCCGGGTGATGCAGGTCACCCGCGAGCTCGCCGTCGAGATGCTGCTAGCCGGCAAGCTCGCCCAGAGCCGCGACGATGCACTGGCCAAGCTCGAAAAGGCCCTGACCTCCGGGGCGGCCGCCGAGGTGTTCGCGCGCATGGTCGCCGAGCTCGGCGGGCCGAAGGACTTCATGGAGCGAAGCGAGCACTACCTGCCCAAAGCGAACGTGGTGCAGCCGGTTTACGCCGATAACGCGGGCGTCGTCTCGCGCATCGACACTCGGGCGGTGGGCATGAGCGTGGTCGAACTCGGTGGCGGGCGCCTGCGTAACGACGCCAAGGTCGATCACAGCGTCGGCTTCAGCGCGATTGCCGAGATCGGTGATCGCGTCGATGCCGATACGCCGCTGGCCTTCGTTCACGCGGCTAATGAGGACGCCGCACGCCGCGCCGCCGAGCAGCTCAAGGCCGCGATCAACCTTGGACAGTCGCCGGTCGAGGCGGATACGCTGATTCAGGATACCTTCAGAGGAGAAGCGTAATGCGACGCGCCATCGTGGTGGTACTCGACTCCTTCGGCATCGGCTCTGCGCCGGACGCCGCTGACTTCGGCGACCAGGGCGCCGATACGCTCGGTCACATCGCCGCTGCCTGCGCCCGCGGCGAGGCCGACACCGACACCAGAAGCGGCCCCTTGAAGCTGCCCAACATGGGCAAACTCGGTCTGTTCCACGCTCACCGGGACGCCACCGGCGCGCTCGCCGAAGGCGTCGAGCTTCCGGAAGAGCTCGACGGTGCCTACGCTCACGCCCAGGAGATCTCCAGCGGCAAGGACACGCCGTCCGGCCACTGGGAAATCGCCGGCGTGCCGGTACGCTTCGACTGGGGCTACTTCCTCGATAAAGAGGCAAGCTTCCCGCCGGAACTCCTGAAGCAGATCGTGGAAAAGACCGGGCTTCCCGGCGTGCTGGGCAATTGCCACGCCTCGGGCACCGAGATCATCGCGCGCCTGGGTGAGGAGCACGTCGAGAGCGGCAAGCCGATCGTCTACACCTCGGCGGACTCGGTGTTCCAGATTGCCGCCCACGAGGAGCACTTCGGCCTCGAGAAGCTCTACGCGCTGTGCGAGACCGTGCGCGCGCTGCTCGAGCCTTACAATATCGGCCGGGTCATCGCCCGCCCCTTCGTCGGCGAAAGCTTTGAAACCTTCGCGCGCACCGGCAACCGGCGCGACTACAGCATCGAGCCACCCACGCCCACGGTGCTGCAGAAGCTTCACGAGGCCGGCGGCGAGGTGGTCTCGATCGGCAAGATCGCCGACATCTACGCCCACTGCGGCATCACCCACAAGGTGAAGGCGAGTGGCCACGACGCGCTGATGGAGGCAACGCTCGGTGAAATCGCGCGTACCGACCGCCGCGACAAGCCGACCTTCATCATGGCCAACTTCGTCGATTTCGACTCGCTCTACGGCCACCGCCGCGATGTCCCCGGCTACGCCGAGGCGCTGGAGCACTTCGATGCCCGCCTGCCGCAGCTTCTCGAGGCCCTCGATGACGAGGATCTGTTGATCCTGACCGCAGACCACGGCTGCGATCCGAGCTGGGAAGGCACCGAGCACACCCGCGAGTACGTGCCGATCCTGGTGCGCGGCGGCACCTTCACGCCGGGGCCGATCGGCAAGCGCGATACCTTCGCCGACATCGGCCAGACCCTGGCGGATTTCTTCGTGCTGCGCGAAATGGACGACGGCGAAAGCTTTCTGCCCCGCGTGGCCTGACCCACTGACTGGATAATCGAGGAACTTGCATGGCAACGCCGCACATCAACGCTGAAAAAGGCGATTTCGCCGATACCGTGCTCATGCCCGGCGACCCGCTGCGCGCCAAGTACATCGCCGAGACCTATCTCGAGAACGTGCGTCAGGTCAACGACGTGCGCAGCATGCTCGGCTTCACCGGCACCTACCAGGGGGTCGAGGTCTCGGTGATGGGCCACGGCATGGGGATTCCGTCGGTGTCGATCTACGCCAAGGAGCTGATCACCGAGTTCGGCGTCACGTCGATCATTCGCGTCGGTTCCTGTGGCGCGGTGCGTGACGACGTCAACGTGCGTGACGTGGTGATTGGCCTCGGCGCCAGCACCGACTCCAAGGTCAACCGCATGCGCTTCAACGACCACGACCTGGCCGCCATCGCCGACTTCGAGTGGGCAAGCCACGCCGTGGCCGCCGCCAAGGCGCAGAACGTGCCGGTCAAGGTGGGCAACCTCTTCTCGGCGGATCTGTTCTACAACCCCCAAGAGCAGATGGCCGAGCTGATGAAGCGCTACAACATCGTCGGCGTCGAGATGGAAGCCGCCGGGCTCTACGGCGTGGCCGCCGAGTTCGGCGCCCGGGCGCTGACGATCTGCACCGTGTCGGACCACATCCTCAAGGGCGATTCGCTCTCCAGCGCCGATCGCCAGAGCACCTTCAACGACATGATGACCATCGCCCTCGAGGCGGTGCTGCGTGACAAGGGGGCGCTTGGCGCCGAGGCGGCATCATGAAGGTCGACGACGCCCTGCTCGAGAAACTGACCACGGCGCTTGGCAACGCCTACGTGCCCTACTCGGACCACCCGGTGGCCTCCGTCATGGAGACGCCGGACGGCGAGCAGTTCGTGGGCTGCAACGTCGAGGTCGCCCACTACAAGGGCGTCTGCGCCGAAGGCTCGGCGATCTCGGCGATGGTCACATCTGGCCACCGAACGCTTGCCCGGGTGTTCGTGATGGGCCCGGGAGAGCATTTGTGCACCCCTTGCGGGGACTGTCGCCAGCGCATTCGCGAGTTCGCCACCCCAACGACCGAGATTCACGTCATCGCCCGCGACGGCGAGATTCTCAAGAGCTACACCCTGCAAACGCTTCTGCCGGACGCCTTCGGCCCCGAGCAGCTGCCGCCGCGCTGACGCCCGCGCCCCGCCGCCTGGCGGGGCCGGCTGGCACCGGTTCCACAATCCTCGTATGCTGTGGGCCCTTTCCTTCACCTCTTTCAGGAGAAACGCCATGGCGGCTCTGTTGCCCGATGTCGACCCCGCTGGTCTGCTCGAATACTCCGTGGTCTACACCGACCGCTCGCTGAATCACATGTCGAAGCGCTTTCAACACGTGATGCGCGACATCTCCGCTACCCTGAAGGAGGTCTACAACGCCGAGGCCAGCGTGATCGTGCCTGGCAGCGGCACCTTCGGCATGGAAGCGGTGGCGCGCCAGTTCGCCCTCGACGAAAAAGTGCTGGTGGTGCGCAACGGCTGGTTCAGCTACCGCTGGACACAGATCATCGAGACCGGACGGCTGACCGATGACCACGAGGCGCTCAAGGCGCGCCGGGTGGACGCAGGCGATGCCCGCTCGCCCTTCGCCCCGGTGCCCGCCGCCGAGGTGGCCGAGCGCATCCGTGCGGAAAGACCCGCCGTGGTCTTCGCCCCGCAGGTGGAAACCTCCGCCGGTATTCTGCTGCCGGATGCCTATATTCGCGAAGTGGGCAAGGCTGCCCGCGAAGTCGGGGCGCTGTTCGTGCTCGACGCCATCGCCGCCGGCACGCTGTGGGTCGACATGCAGGACCTGAACATCGACGTGGTGGTCAGCGCCCCGCAGAAAGGCTGGAGCGGCCAGCCCTGCTGCGCCATGGTGATGCTCGGCCGCCGCGCCGTCGAGCGCCTCGACACCACCCGGAGCAACAGCTTTGCCTGCGATCTGGGCAAGTGGCACGCCATCATGCAGGCGTACGAAAACGGCGGCCACGCCTACCACGCCACCATGCCCACCGACGCGCTCACCACGCTCAGAGACATCATGCAGGAGACCCGCGAGTACGGTTTCGACAAGGTGAAGCAGGAGCAGATCGACCTCGGGGTGCAGGTGCGCGCCATGCTCGCCCGCCACGGTTTTGTCAGCGTCGCCGCCGAAGGCTTCGAGGCGCCGGGCGTGGTGGTCAGCTACACCGAAGATAGCGGGATCGTCGGCAAGCTGGCCCACGCCGGCGTGCAGGTCGCCGGCGGCGTACCCTTGATGTGCGACGAGGGCGACGACTTCCCGACCTTCCGCATCGGCCTCTTTGGCCTGGACAAGCTGCACCATACCGAGCGCAGCGTCGAAAAGCTCGAAGAGGCGATCGAGCGGGTGAAGGCATAAGGGTCAAGTGGTGAATGGCACGTCGTGAAGCGTGAGCACCCTCAGGGGCGCTTTTCATTGGCGGCATGTCGATCGACCCGTTCGACGTCGACGATGCCGGAGCGGCTGACCACGACCTTCCAGCGCGCCAGGTGGGGGTCGTCTTCGCTGCCGGTTTCGCGGATCACCAGATTGAACAGATGGCGCCGTTCGACGCTTTCACGCACCGCCTGGCCCTCCTTGAGCCGGTAGATATGGTGCTTGCCCTTGCTCATCAGCCGAGTGAGCAGCGAGATATCCAGCGTCAGGGTTTCCCGGGTGTGCTCGTAGCCGCTCAGAAAGCGCGTGGGCGACATGCGCGAGCGCGAACGATAGTGCAGCACCAGCTCTTCGCGCTGGACCACACTTCGGTGGCGAAGCTGCTGGATCTCCTCATCGAGCGTGGAGAAGCGCTTGTAGTTGAACCATTCGAGCTGGCGCCCCACCAAGGCGTTGCGCGTGGGGTCCAGGTACTGACGCCGCCACTTGGGCCGCCCCTTGCGCAGTACCCGCCACAGGGTATTGCGCAGGTCGTCCTTGAATACCTCGCGCAGGGCGTACAGCAGCGCCATGGCCAGCACGAACAGCGCCGGAATGTCGCCCACCACATCGCGCAGGCTCAGCACCCCGAGCATCACGAACACCATCACCACGGCGGTCGCCAGCGCCTTCACCGCCTTCTGCTCGCCCTGGCCGAGCTCCTGGGAGGTCTGCTTCAAGGTGATGGGATACTCGATCAGCCGCCGCAAGAGGCGCATCTTGTTCGACATGCGCGTAGGGTCCGCCATGACACGCTCGGCGTTGTACTCGCGTTCGCGCCGGTAGTCACTCTGCACCTCGCACAGCGCCACGAGCTGCTTGCGCAGCGGATTGAACACGCCGCCGCGCGGCAGGTGGGCGAGCAGCGTCAGGTGCTGCTGCTCGGTCAGCCAGGAGAGGTAGTTGTCGATGTTGGCGAAGTACTTGTAGAGCGTCTCGTCGCTGGGCTCGTTGCGCCGCAGCCGCTTGAGAATGCCTTCGCTCAGGCTACTCATCTCGTCGACCTTCTCAAGCAGCGCCTGGATGCTCTCGTGCTCCTGCTCGGTGGGCTCGCGCTTGGCTTCGAAGCGCAGCCCCCGGGTATCGCTCAAGATCGATTGGGTGGCCTGCTCGAGAGCGACCACGTACTGGTAGGCGTAGAGACTCAGGCTCAGTCGGTAGGAGTCGCTGCCCAGCCGGTTACGGCTCGCCAGGCGGCTGTGCACCAGCGGCAGGTGATACTGGTCGCTGTAGTAGGTGCGCGACACCTGGATCGCGCTGTGAAAGAACGCCTCTTCGGTGACGAGCTGGGCGCTCAGCCCCAACTCCCCGGGCACGAAGAGGTAGACGTCCAGCGTATGCGAGGTCTCCTCCTTCAGTCGCCGGGTCAGGCGCAGCTGGAAGCTGTTCTTGCGCTCGACGTTGATCACCTGGTGCTTCTCCCTCTGACATTAATTTTCCCTTGACGGTAAACTTGCAACCCCCATGGCTTTGACATGCGGACATCTTTGACTATAGAACCAGGATAGCCAAGCGGCATCGGCGGCTCGCCGCCCTGCCACCGCCTATCGTTTCGGGAGCCCGGCAATGCCCACCGGCGGTTTTTCAAGCTTCGAGCGCGTGCTGATCGAAAGCCGCAGCCAAGTGGACACGGCAGTGTTGCTGTTGCTGGCCTGGGTGCTCGTCAAGCGCCGGGGCGTCTCGGACAGCCAGCGCCGCCGGAGGCTCGCCCAGGTGACGGGCCACTTTCGCCACGGCCACGCGCCGACGGCGATGCTCGAGATCGCCAGGGAGCAAAACATCGACGCGCTGCAGCTGGCCGCCGAAGTGATTCGCCGTGACTGCGACGCCCAGCGTCGCCAGGCGGTGATGCACCAGGCGATTACCCTGGCCACCGACGACGGCACGCTTTCGACGGAGAACCATCACGTGCTGCGTTTTCTCGCCGATGTGCTCACCCTCGCCCCGACGACGCTGGCGACCCTGTTTCTGGAGCTGACCGGCGTGGCACTGGGTAGGCCCGAGGACATCAGCCGCCAGGCGTACTGGCTCGAGCATGACGCCGACTACCGCGAGGCCCGAGCGCGCGAAGAGCGCGAGGCGAATGAGCGTGAAGCGCGCGAGGCGAAAGAGCGTGAAGCGCGCCAGGCAGCCGAGGCCGCCGCGCAGGAGCGCAAGCGCCAGGAGCAGGCTCGCCGCGACGAAGTCCAGCGCGAGCAGGCCCGCGAGGACCAGGCGCGCCGAGAAAAGGCCCGGCGCGAACGCGCGCGCCGTGACCCCGGCCCCACCCCGGCACCCTCGGACGCCTACAAGACACGCCGCGCCCTGGCGGTTCTCGGCCTGGCCTCCGGCGCGAGCCGTGCCGATATTCGCCGTGCCTACCGGCGCCTGGCCCAGCTCAATCATCCGGATCGCTTCTATACCCAGAGCGATCATCATGTGGCGCTGGCCTCCCAGCGTTTCCAGCGGATCAAGAACGCCTACGACTACCTGATCAAGGCGTCTCTCTGACGAGGTGTCACCCTATGCGCGATCTCTATCAACGGCTGGCACTCGCCCCCGACGTGGACGCTCCCACCCTCGAGGCCGCCATCGAGGCGTGTCCCAACCGCGCGCTGCGCCAGGACGCCGAGGCCACGCTCGTCGTGGCCTCGCATCGGCAGCGCTACGATGAGACGCATCGTGTGCTGCGCGATATCGGTAGCCTGCGGGCGCGGCTCGGGCTGACCCACGCCCCCCACTGGCAGGGCGAGGCGGCCAACGACTTCTCGCAGCCCTCGAGCGGCCCCGCCTCGAGCCTCGATACGCTGACCTCACGGGTCAGCGAGGCGGTATCGCTGTTCGACCGATTCAAGCGCCTGGGCGGAGGCTGGCTACTCGTCGCCCTGTTCGTTCTGGGCGCGTGCGTAGGCCTCGTGGGCGGGCTCGCCCTGGCCGCGGGGCTCGGCGTGCTCTGAGTGCCGCTCGCGCTCGTCCCGGCGCGTCTCGGCGCGTGTCGGCCGAGGCGCGGGCTGGGGCGGCGTCGGGCGTTTCGGCGCCTCATTGTCGCTGCCGGCGGTATCGATGAAGAAGTCGGTCCCCGCGCTTTCGTTCACTTCCTCCTGGGAGCGCGGCTCCATGCTCACGCTCAAACGCGGCACGCCCAGGTCGATCTTCTGCTCTTCCATGCGCTGCTTGAGCAGCAAATTGAAGGCGCGTGACACGTCCCATTGCATCTCCGGGGCGGTACGAAAGCGCATGCGCAGGATCGGACAGCCATCCTCGAAGCCCTGCACGCCCTGCATCTCCAGCGGCGACCAGATGTAGTGGCGCATCATCGGGTCCTGTCGAAGCGCCTGGGCGGTCTCCTGCATCAGAGTAATGGCATCGTCGATACGCATGTCGAAGGGTATGCGAATGCGCATCAGGGCGATGCCGAACTGACGCGACATGTTGTGGATCGACTCGATCCGGCTGAAGGTGATGATGTGCACCACGCCGTCGAGGTCGCGAAGCTTCACGGTGCGCAGGGTCAGGCCTTCGACGGTGCCCATGTGGCCGTTGATCTGGACGAAGTCGTCCACCGCCAGCGAGTCCTCGATCAGGATGAAGATACCGGTGATCAAGTCCTGTACCAGGGTCTGGGCGCCGAAACCGATCGCCAGACCGATGACACCGGCACCGGCGAGCAGCGGCGTGACGTTGACCCCGAGATTGGCAAGCCCGGCAATCACCGCGATGATCAGAATGGCGACGAAGATGACGTTGCGGATCATCGGCGTGATCGTCTGCGCCCGAGCCTGGTTGACACGGCGCCCGCGCGAGCGCGCCGAGGAAGTAAGCGCCCGCTGGATCGCGGTGTCGGCGAAGATCCACACCAGCCAGGCGAGCAACACCGTCGCCCCCAGGCTTACCAGCGCCTGACCGATGCGCGCGCTGGCCACCGCCTGCTGGCCAAGCCCGAAGAGCGAGCCGCCCCACACCTGCATCGAGAGTTCGGCGAACACCATCCAGGCACAGATGTGCGCCAGCACGAAGCCGAAGCGTTCCAGGCGCTTGCGGTACTGGCTATGGCGGCGGCGGTGGCGGCGCTTGGTCAAGCGTTCGGCCTGGCGGCGCAGAAGCCCGGTGACCACCAGCGTCAGCACCAAGAGGCTCGCCGAGATGATCGAGCGCGCAAGTGCCGTGCCCACGTCGCCCACGGTGATGAAGATCGCCAACAGCGAGCCGCCCACCATCAAAAGCGCCGGTATGTGCCAGAGCCCGCCGAGGGTACGCACCATCTCGACCGCCGCGCTGGCGTCACGGCGCTGCTTGTAGGGTCGGTTGCAGATCAGGTGGCGAATCGGTCGCTTGAACTTGAGGATGAAGCGCGCCGCCAGCAGCGCCGCCAGCATGTTGGCCAGCACCGACATGAGGCTTGCAAGCTCGGGGCCGAGAAGCTCGATGAGCCGGATGGAGTTGACCGCATCGCCCAGCGCAATGAGCGCGCCGATCACGAACAGCCCGCGCAGCGCCTGCTGCTGGAGCTGCTGCACCGCGGTGAAGCGATGCCCGCGGCTGAAGAACGCGATGACCGTCTCGAATACCACGGATAGCGCTCGCCCGCACAGGCAGACGTAGGCGATGACCAGCACCAGCGCCCGTCCGGGGCTATAGGCCAGCAGCTGTCCGATGCCCAGGATGATGGCGAAGGACAGCGCCCAGGGCAGCATGCGGCGGAAAAAGTGCGCTACCAGCAGCCACGCTTTGGGATCGCGTGGCAGGTCCAGCGGCCATTCACGCCGGGTGGCTACCAGGCGCCCGAAGGCGATCATGATCGTGAGCAGCAATACCCAGACCGTGGCGAACAGCGCGCCATCGATCACCTCGCGCAGCGCCTGGCCCTGATCGGTGCCTTCGTTGAGCGCACGCAGGTCCGCTGCCCCTTGAACGAGTTGGCGTGACCACTCGTCGATGGGCGAGTTGCCCGCCTGGGCCTGATCGCCCAGATCGCTCAAGGTATCCGCCAGCGCGCCGAGCAGACCCTGGCGCACTACGCCATCGCCTTCGGTGGCATCGCTTGTGACCTGCAGCTCGCGCAGGGAGTCGAGCAGCGCCGTTCGCTGCTCCTCGTTCTCCAGGAGCGTGATGACGTCGTTGAGCGAGCTCTGGAACTCGTTGCTGCTGACCGCGGGCTCCTGAGTGTCGCCCTGATCGCCCCCCAGGCTCGGCAGCGATACGCCCTGGGCCTGCACCGCGCCGGTCAGCAGGCACAGCGCGATACTGACGATGAAACCGATCCACCACTGCTGTCGCACACTCTCCTCCTGGACTTGCCATCCTGGTCGCTGCCGAGGATGGTTCATTGATGGAGCCACCGCGAATATCGCTTAGCCTGTGGCGTGACTATGATAGGCTGAAAACGTAAACGTTCACCGCAAGGATGCCGAGATGACGCTGCAGGCGCCACCCCAACGTTTGAACCATGATGGCCAAACGCGCTGCGTCGGTGTGGAGATCGAATTCGCCGGCCTCCCCGCCCGGCAAACCGCTCAACGAGTGGCCGAGCTGTTCGACGGCGAGGTCGAGCGAGTCAATCCGCATCGGCTGCTGGTCCACACGCCCCACTTCGGTACTTTCAAGATCGAGCTCGACACCCAGTACGCTCACCCGGACATCAGCCGCGAGCAAAAAGCAAGTACCGGTGACGGCGAATGGGACGATCACCGTCGCCTGCGGCGTCGCGAATTCCACCGCAAGACCCGGGCGCTGATCGGCGACATGGTCACCGGGCTCGTGCCGACCGAGATCATCTGTCCGCCGCTTGCCTGGAGCGAGCTCGAAAGACTCGACGTGCTGTTCCAGGCGCTGCGCGAGAAAGGCGCCAAAGGGACCGATGCGAGCCTGCTCTACGGGTTCGGGCTGCATCTCAACGTCGAGACGGCGAGCCTCGAGGTCACGCATCTGCTGGCGATGATGCGCGCCTACCTGCTGCTGGCCGGCTGGCTGCGCGACGAGATCAAGGTGGACATCACCCGCGAGGTGCTGCCCCATGCAAACCCCTTTCCCAAGGAGTACGCACGCAAGGTGCTCGACCGCCGCTACGCGCCGACGCTCGACCAGTTTATCGATGACTACCTGCACCACAACCCCACGCGCAATCGCGAGCTCGACATGCTGCCGCTGTTTGCCTACCTGCGCCCGGAACATCCGCACGCGCTGGTCCACGCTCGCCTGACCAAGCCTCGCCCCGCCTTTCACTACCGGTTGCCCAACGCGCAGCTCTCTCGCCCTGGCTGGGGAGCGGTGGTGGAGTGGAATCGCTGGGTCGAGGTGGAAAAGCTGGCCTTCGATACGCCGCGCCTAGAAGCGCGCTGCGACGAATTCGTGGCGCGTCACGCCCGTCGCTGGCCGGCGCGTCTGAAAGAGCACCTGCGCCACCTGTTCGCGCACCGTTGATACCTGCCAGGAGACGTCGCCCATGCCTCGCCCCTTGATCGGCATCACCACCTCCGATGACAAGAGCCACCTGGCCTGGTGGTTCGACTGGTTCGCCGTCTGGCGCCACGGCGGACGCCCGCTGCGGCTGTCGCCTTCGCGCCCGCGCCCGCCAGACCTCGACGGGCTGATCATCGGCGGCGGCGACGACATCCAGGCGCAGCTCTACGGCGGCGAGCTGCAGCTTGGCGTGCGCCTGGACCCGGCCCGGGACGCGCTGGAGCTCGACCTGCTGGCGCACTTCATCCCGCGCCATACGCCGGTACTGGGCATCTGTCGCGGGGCGCAGCTGATCAACGTCCACCTCGGCGGCACGCTCGATCCGGACATCTACACCACCCACGAGGGATTGAAGCGCCGGCGCACGGTACTGCCCAGAAAGACCGTCGACATCGTCGGGGGCAGCAAGCTTTTTGAGCTTCTCGAGGTGACCTGGTGCCGGGTCAACAGCCTTCACCACCAGGCGGTGAACGTCGCGGGCCGGGGAATCGAGATCGTCGCGCGCGACCGCGACGGCCTGGTGCAGGGGATCGAGTCCACCGAGCACGATTTCGTGATCGGTGTTCAGTGGCACCCGGAGTGGCTGATCTTCAACCGCCCCCAGCAGCGTCTGATCCGCGCGCTGGTGGAGGCGGCCCGCCGTCAGGGCTGAACGTCAACGCGCCTTCAGAGCGCTCAGCGCGGCGTCGTAGTCGGGCTCGTTCTTGAGCTCGCCCACCAGTTCGCTGTGCAGTACGGTGTCATCGGTATCGAGCACCACCACCGCCCGCGCGCAGAGCCCCTGCATCGGGCTATTGACGAGGGCCACGCCCCACGCTTTCAAAAATTCCGGGTGACGAAAGGTGGAGAGCGTCTCCACGTCATCGAGCCCTTCGGCGCCGCAAAAGCGCACCGCTGCAAACGGCAGGTCCGCCGAGACCACCAGCACCACCGTGTCTTCCATCGCCGCGGCCAGCTCGTTGAAGCGGCGCGTGGACGTGGCGCAGGTGGGCGTATCGACGCTGGGGATGATGTTGAGCACCTTGCGCTTGCCGGCGAAATCCGCAAGCGTCACGTCATTGAGGTCGCGGTCGGTCAGCGTGAGCGCCGGCGCCTTGGCGCCCGCCTCGGGAATCGCGCCATCCACGTCCATCGGTGTACCGCCTCGGGTAATTTGCTGCATGAGAGTTCCTTACGTGTTATTGGTGACAATCCGGCAACACGGTTCCCGGTCGCCGAATCATGGGCGACTCGTTTATAACGCAGCCGGCGGCTTGCATCCATCGACACGAGATTTTCATGCCCTCAGTACTGATCATCAAGACCGGCGACGCCTTTCCCGAAGTCGTCGAGCGCCACGGTGACTTCGACAGGCTGTTCTCGCAGCCTCTCGAGCGCGCCGTGCCCGGCATCACCGTCACGCTCTGGGACCCGCGCAGCGACACCCATGCACCTGAGCTTGACGGGCTCGATGCCATCGTGATCACCGGCTCAAACGCCATGGTCAGCGACAAGGAAGCGTGGAGCGAGGCGCTCAAGCCCTGGCTCAAGCAGGCCCGTGCACGCGATATCGCCATGCTCGGCGTGTGCTACGGTCACCAGCTGATGGCGGAAGCCTTCGGCGGCGAGGCCGGCAACCACCCGAAGGGGCGCGAGGCGGGTACTTTCATGGTCGAGCGTACTGACGCCTCCGACCGTGATGCGCTGTTCAGCCAGTTGCCCTCGCGTTTCAAGGCGCACCTGACCCATGGCCAAACGGTGCTGCGCGCACCGAGCGATGCCGTGATTCTCGCCTGCAACGACCACGACGGCCACCAGGCGCTGCGTTACGGCACGCGCCAATGGAGCGTGCAGTTCCATCCAGAGTTCGACACCGACATCATGCGCGCCTATCTCGATCGCGTGAGCGACGCACTGATCGAGCAGGGCGAGGACGTTGGCGCCTTGATTCAGGGCATCGCGCCCACCCCTCACGCCAGCAGCCTGCTCGAGCGCTTCACGCGTCTCTTGTAGGCTCGACGCTGGCCTTGCGGCGCTTCTCGTCGCGCCGCGAAGCGAGCCGGTCGGCCAGCCGCGTGGGTTCGGGCAGCTTGGTACGCCCGAGGCACCGCGTGACCCAGTCAAGCGAGGTGGCAAGCGACAGCCGGTGCCCGGGCGACACGAAGATCGGCTTCACCTTCTCCCGCGAGCGCAGCACGGCGCCGATGGTCTCGCCCCGGGCGGTCAGTGCGCTCCAGTCGCCGCGCTGCTCGCCCACCGGCTCGAAGCGCCCGTAAAGGCGCGACTTGGCGACACCGATGGTTGGAAGGTCCAGCCATAGTCCCAGGTGCGCCGCCACGCCGAGCTTTCGCGGATGCGCGATCCCCTGGCCGTCGACCATCACCAGTTGCGGCGTTTGCGAGAGTTTCGCGAAGGCGCCCAGGGCGGCGGGAATCTCGCGAAACGACAAAAGCCCTGGCACGTAGGGCATACGCGTGGGCTCGCGGTGAATCACCTGCTCGACCACCTCCAGCGTCGGCGCCTTGATCTCATTCCACTCGAGCAGTACCACCGCCGCCCGGGTGATCTCGCCGGCCTCCTCGAAGCCGATATCCACTCCGGCGATGTACGCCACCTCGTCGATGCGGTCGGCGAGTTCCAGGCGCGTTGCGAGGCGCTTTTGCAGTGCGATGGCCTCGGCGGGCTCGAGATTCCATTCGTGCAACGGTGCGTCCATGTCACCTCCTGTCTATGGTGCCTCGCTAAGCCTAGAAGATTTCTCGGCGCATAAAAAACCCCGCTCGAAAGCGGGGTCTTATCAAGCCTTGAGCTTCAGGCTCAAGTTCAGGCGCGTTCGCGGCGGCGAACCGGCGCATCGCCATCGTTGCGGCGGCGGCGCGGTGCGCGCTCGGGGGCGCTGTCTTCGCTGATTTCCAGCGGACGACCGGCCACCCGGGCGCGAGCCATCTTGGCTAGAATGCTGGCCGGCAGGCCGCTCGGCAGTTCCACCACCGAGAAGGCGTTGCGGATATCGATACGGCCGATACGCGCGCCTTCGATACCGCCTTCGTTGGCCAGCGCTCCGACCAGCTGGCCCGGCTTGACGCCGTCCTTGTGACCGACGGAGACGCGGTAGCGGGTCATGCCTTCGCTCGGAGTATTCGAACGTTCGCGACGCGGCTTGGCGTCACGGCCGCCATCACGCGTCGGACGCTCCTTGCGCGGTGCCTGCAGACGACCGATCGGCGCTTCGTCGGCACGGGCCATGGCGGCGAAGGCGCAGGCAAGCTCAATGGCGTCGTGGCCTTCCTCGACCAGACGCTCGACCAGCGCGCGCTGTTCGTCGGCGCCCTTGGTCAGGGCCGCCACCACGCGGTGATGGAACACCTCGTCGCGGTGGGCGCGAATGGCGCTCTCGTCCGGCAGCGGCATTTCGGTCATCTTCTGACCGGTGGCCTGCTCCATCCAGCCCACCTTGCGGCCTTCACGGAAGCCGGCGAAGGTGATCGCGATACCGCTGCGTCCGGCACGACCGGTACGGCCGATGCGGTGAGTGTAGGCTTCGGCGTCCTGGGGCAGGTCGTAGTTGACCACGTGGGTGATGCGCGGAACGTCGAGACCGCGAGCGGCGACGTCGGTGGCGATCAATACGTCCACCTTGCCGCGCTTCAGGCGGGTGATGGTGCGCTCGCGCAGGCTTTGATCCAGATCACCGGACAGGCCGGCGGCGTTGACGCCGCGCGCGGTGAGCTGCTCGACCAGCGTGGTGCACGCCGCGCGAGTACGCACGAAGACGATCGCCGCATCAACGGGCTCGACTTCGAGGATGCGCGCCAGCGCTTCAAGCTTGGCACCGCCATCGACACGCACCAGGCGCTGCTCGATGTTGTCGCCGGTGGTGGTCTTGGACTCGATGGCCACCTTCACCGGGTCGACCAGGTAACGGTTGACGATGCGCTCGATCTCCGCCGGCAGGGTCGCCGAGAAGAACACGCGCTGGGCATTCTGCGGGGTGTCGGCGACCACGCGCTTGACGTCGTCGATGAAGCCCATGCGCAGCATCTCGTCGGCTTCGTCGAGGACCAGGGCGGAGAGGCCGTCGAGTTTCAGGCTGCCGCGATCCAGGTGGTCGATGATGCGTCCGGGGGTGCCGACCACGACCTGGGCACCGCGCTTCAGGGCGCCGAGCTGCTCGCGATACTCCTGACCGCCGCACAGCGTGGCCACTTCCAGACCCTTGAGGTTCTGGCCGTACTTGCTGAACGAGACCGCCACCTGCTGGGCGAGCTCACGGGTCGGTGCCATCACCAGCACCTGGGGTTCGCGACGGTCAAGATCGAGGCGAGAGAGAAGCGGCAGTGCAAAGGCAGCGGTCTTGCCGGTGCCGGTCTGGGCCTGGCCCAGCATGTCGCGGCCTTCCAGCAGCGCAGGAATGGTTTGCGCCTGGATAGGCGAAGGAGTCTGGTAGCCCTGTGCTTCAACAGCAGAAAGAACGGCAGGCAGCAGAGCCAGATCGCCGAAGCTCGGCGAGGCGACAGAAGTCGAGGTCATTAATCACACCTTGGTAGGCCGGCAGGGGCCGGCAAAAAACGTCATGAGCGTCTTCGACACGTCAAGCAGCGCAAGGCGCTGTTCACGAACTCCGCCCTGCGGAGGATCAACTGAAGGAGTCAAAGACGCCGGTCGCACCCAGCATTCGGAAGCAGATAACGATGACAATGAAACGTATCTGCCAACCGTCGTGGCGACCTTCTGCGTCGATTTCACCCGACTGGTGAAATGCTAAAAACGCGCCATCTTCACAGCAATGAACATCTCTTGGGATGTTCCCGCAAGCGGAGCCGTATAGTGCTTAGTCAATAGTGCATAGCATCTACGGGCTTTTACGCTTACCGTCTTGATGGAGGGGTCAACACATGCGAGGAGAGCGGATACTAACACTTCACCACTTGACTGGCTAGCCTTTTCGCTTTAACCGACATGCACCTTCGAACTTGCGCTTGTCGATGTATCGTCTAAGATTTTTATGGCAACACCGATTTACGGCTTCCGGCCGCAGCTTAACGAATGTACCAAGGAATGTACCAAGGAGTGACGCCATGAACTGGGACCAGATCGAAGGTAAATGGACCGAGATGAAAGGCAAGGCGCGCGCCAGCTGGGGTGAGCTGACCGATGACGAACTCGATCAGATCGGCGGCAAGAAGGATCAGCTGGTAGGCAAGCTCCAGCAGAAATATGGACTCGAGCGCGAGCAAGCGGAAAAGCGTGCCGACGACTGGGCCAACGGCCTGTAGAATTCACGACCGGGTCTGGCGCAGGACGCGCCGCCCCGGCCTCTATCGACCCGCAACGAACGAGGCGGTCGTATCCGGACAGGCATCGATGGCAAACAAGGCCATTGCCAATGATCCGCCGAGGTTACAAGCCATTTTGGTGACAAGGAGTTCAATATGCGTAAATCACTGCTACTGACGGCCATGAGCACTGCCCTGCTGGCAGGACTGTCACTCGATGCCCAGGCCCAGACCACCGCCCAGGAGCCGCAAGGCGTCTACTCGGCCGAGGACATCCTCGATGCCGACGTCTATTTCGCCAACGGTTCGGGCGAAGAGATCGGTGACGTTGACGACATTCTTTTCGACGACGACATGCGTATCACCGCATTGGTCATCGAAAGTGGCGCGGTACTCGGCCTTGGCGGTCGCGAGATCGTGGTCGGCACCGACTACTTCACCCTCGAGACCAGCACCGAAGGCGATGGTGAAACCGAGCACCGCATCATGCTCTCGGCCACTCCGGAAGAAGTGGAAGATTTCCCCGCTTATGATCGCGATTGGTGGGAGCAGACCCAGGCCAATGCTCGCGAAGCCTGGCAGACCACCCGCGACGGTGCCGAAAGCGCCTGGCAGCGTACCCGGGAAGCGTTCAGCGACGACGACGCCCCCGAACAGCAGTAAGCGCTTGCTGACCAAGCTTTGCCACGCCGAATGCAGAAGGCGAATGCAGAAGGGCCGCCCACCGGGCGGCCCTTCTGCGTTTTGGCATGACTTGGCTCATGCCGACCGTGAACGAATGCCAGCTCCTGGAAGGCGCTCCCGGTCATGAGGGCAATCGAAATCGAGTGCCGGCCCGACGGGCACGATGCGAGTGGGGTTGATGTTATCGTGGCTGTAATAGTAGTGGCGCTTGATGTGGTCCATGTTCACGGTGTCGGCCACGCCCGGCCACTGGTACAGCTCACGCAGGTAGTTCGAGAGCTGCGGATAATCCTCGATGCGCCGGACGTTGCACTTGAAGTGGCCGTGATACACCGCATCGAAGCGCACCAGGGTGGTGAACATGCGAATGTCGGCCTCGGTCAGCCACTCGCCCGCCAGGTAGCGATTGGTCTCCAGACGCTGCTCGAGACGGTCGAGCGCGGCGAAGAGCGCCTTGACGTGCTTCTCGTACACTGACTGTTCGGTCGCGAAACCCGCCTTGTAGACCCCATTGTTGACGTTATCGTAGACGTCGGCATTGATCTCGTCGATCGTGGCGCGAAGGTCCTGCGGGTAGAAGTCGAGCGTATTGCCGGTCAACTCGTCGAAGGCGCCGTTGAACATGCGCACGAGATCCGCCGACTCGTTGTTGACGATGGCCTGGCGCTGCTTGTCCCACAGTACCGGCACCGTGACGCGCCCCGTGTAGTGCGAATCGGTCTTTGTATAGAGCTCGTAATGGTAGCGGGCGCCATTGACGGGATCGCCACTCGAGCCTTCCGCCTCGTCGTAGGTCCAGCCCTTGTCGAGCATCAAGGGGCTTACGTGGGAGACGCCGATCAACTCGTCGATCCCTTTGAGCTTGCGCATGATCAGCGTCCGATGCGCCCAGGGGCAGGCGAGCGATACATAAAGATGGTAGCGCCCCTTCTCGGCGGGAAAGCGCTTGCCTTCGTGATCGGCGGGCGCGCCCTCGCCTACCCAGTCGCGCAGCTTGGCCGACTCGCGAACGAACTCTCCGCCGCTTTTCTTGGTGTCGTACCACTGATCGACCCACTCACCTTCTACCAGCAATCCCATGTCGCGTCTCCTTGGCCATTCATCGTTACTTACTGAATCAGCATACTTTGCGCCGCTGCAGCCTCAAGCGCATGTTTTACGCGGTTTCGTTCGATGAAATAGAATCCTGGGGACACTCGGCGATCACCGCTTCCTTGAGCGCCTGCGCCATGGCATGGGTGGCAGGTCCGGCACGATCGCGATCCTTGAAGATCAACTGAAATGGCGCCTCGCGAACGCCGCCGGCCACCAGCGGCAGCGGCTTGAGATCGCCCCGCTCGAGTTCTTGAGCGATACGGGTGATCGGCATCCAGGCAAAGCCCAGGCCGCGCTTGATCATGTCGAGCGAGGTATTGAGGTGGCTCACCGTCCAGCGTTGCTCGGCCTTGAGCCAGCCCGCATTGGCGGATTGGCGCACTGCCGAATCCCTCACCACCAGTTGGCGATATTGCGCCAGGTCACGCAGATCGAGAGAGCGCCCGAGCTTGTGCAGCGCGTGGCTCGGATGGGCGACGGCGATGAAGCGCACGCCGACCAAGGGCTCGCCGAGAAACCCCGGAACGTCCAGGCCGCAGATCACCAGGTCCGCGCGGCCGTCCTGCAGCATTTCGACCCCGCCATTGAGCACGCTTTCATGAAGCTGCACCCTTACCTGTGGGTAGGCGGCAGAAAAGCGCTCCAGCGCCTTGGCCTGAGCATCCGCGGGGAACACCTGGTCGATGGCGACCACCACCTCCGCCTCCAATCCTTCCGCCAAGCGTGACGCCACGTCCTCAAGGGATGCCGCGCTCTCGATCAACTGGCGCGCGCGCCGTAGCAGCAGTTCGCCAGCCTCGGTCAGGCGTACCTGGCGGCCAACCGGTTCGAGCACTTGAACCCCGAGCTGCTCTTCGAGCTTGTGAACGGCGTGATTGAGCGTAGAAGGGCTCTTGTGAATGGCTTCGGCGGCGCGGGCGAAGCCGCCATGATCCACTACGGCGGCCAACATGTGCCACTGTGCGAGTGTTACCCGTGACATTTCGATTTCCTCGACGCTAGAAGCGAGTGAAAACGCTTAAATTCGAAAAAACCTTACCAGAAGGGTAGTAGTGTCGAATAGACATCACTACCTTAATCCTTATTAATTCAGCTCATAAATAAAAAATAGTAGGGAACTTTTAAAAAAAGGTATATAAGGTGCAAGAGCCTGCCGAGGCGCAATGCCAAAAGCGGTAAAATCCAGAATTTTACAAAAAATAACCAAAAGACACTTTTTGAAAAAAACAGCCGTTTTCGATGCGGCTACACGACATCTCGAATCGATGAATAATAAATTTTTCCCTGTTGTTTGACCTTGAAGACGATACGCCTTGTATAGGTTATTGAGTAAGTGCGTTCGCCGACCGCCTGGTCGATCCCGCAAGCCGTTTCTTTTCGCTCCCACAGTGGAGCTGCTGCCATACACGTGAACTCAAGTAAGTATTTTATGCTTCATGAGCTTTTTTATTAGCCTGCTTCATTAGATCGCGAGGAAATGATACAAGAAAAAAACCTTGTACAACATGAAGTCAGCTCTTCGAACTCAACCTGCCCTATTAAAGGAAGGTTAGCAAACACTGTTCTAAAATATTCCTCTTCGAACGATACTTTCGCCTTCGAGCGAAAGTCCATTTTCTGTATGCAAACACAGTCTATTCACCCCAGAGACCTTGGGGTATGGTTCCCGAGCTTATTCATTTTTACCTTGCGTTTTCACCTAGAACTCGGCGGCCCATTTACTCATGTTGCGAATCCTCCATTCGCTGCCCCGCACGCACAAATTGTTACTTTTACCCGTGGCCACCATGGTCACCGTGCTGGGCACACAGAAGCTTTTAACGACTTACCAAGACCTGAATCAACCGCATACCTCTTTGGAAAGCGTGCTCGTACCGCTTCCCAGCGACGGCGTGACCGCCGTGCCTTCGCTTCGCCAGGAGCGTGCACCGGTCGCCGAAGCGATCGACCGCGCCTCCCGCGCCCTCGACGCGACCCGCGAGCAGATCCCCCTGAGCGATCTCGCTGCCACCGAAATTATCGATCTCGACGTCATCTCGCGCGCTGAAGCGTCGATCTCCAGTGAAATCGATGCCAAACCCGTTCTCGATGAAGGCGCCATCCACATGGCCGTGGTCTTCGGCACGGTTTCCAGTGGCATGCTCAATATCGACGAGCCGAGCGCCGATGCCTCGGTCGAGATTGCCGATGCCACTTCCTACGAGGATTACGGTATCGAGCTGTTCGACGATATCTCCTTCCTCGAAATGGAGCTGGCCGCCGAAGAGCCCTACGTTCCCGAGTGGAAAACCCATATCGTTGCCTCCGGCGAAACCTTCGCCGCGATCGCCCAGGACGAGCTGGGCATGGGCTACAGCGAGGTCATGGCGCTTCTGGACGACATGTCGGATCCGCGCATTCTCACCAACTGGCGCGCCGGCAACAGCTTCGACTACCAGCTCGACGAGAATGGACGGCTTTTGTCGCTGCGCATGATGAAGAACATCCGCGACGGCGTCATGCTCGAGCGTGATACCGACAGCTTCGCCGTGACCGCCATCGAACGCGAGGGCGAGCCGGTCCAGCGTCTGTTCGCCGGCACCGTCAGCGGCAGCTTCGCCCGCTCGGCCCAGGCCACGGGCCTGTCCAGCGGCTCGGTCACGGAGCTCACCCGCGTGCTTGAGAAGAAGCTCGACTTCCGTCGTGACAGCCGCCGGGGCGACCGCTTCAACGTGCTGGTCGAGTCCGACATGATCGACGGCGAAGAGCTCGACGCGCGCGTACTGGCCGTTCACTACGAGGGCGAGCGGATGGATTTGACCATCGTTCGCAACGCCACCGACAGCAAGTTCTATACGCCCGAAGGTAGCGGCCTCGAGCCCGGCTTCGCGCGCTACCCGTTCGAAGGCAGCTACCGCCTGAGCTCGTCGTTCAACCCGCGTCGCAAGCACCCGGTGACCGGGCGCATCAGTCCGCACAACGGTACCGACTTCGCCATGCCGATCGGCACGCCCGTTGTGGCACCGGCGGACGGCCGCGTCGAGCGCGTCGCCAACCATGCCGCCGCCGGTCGCTACGTGGTCATCCGTCACGACAACGGCTACCGCACCCGCTATCTGCACCTTTCCCGCCCGCTGGTCAGCGTGGGTGAGCGCGTCACCATGGGCGAGCGCATCGCGCTTTCCGGCAACACCGGCCGCAGCACGGGCCCTCACCTGCATTACGAAGTCATCGTCAACAACTCGCCGGTCAATGCCATGACCGTAGAGCTGCCGGATTCGACGGGCCTGACCGGCGACACCCTGATCGCCTTCCAGAGCCAGGCCGAGCCGATGCTGGCCGCGCTCGAAAGCGGCGAGACCGGCACCGTCAACGTCGCCAACTACCAAGCCGGCGAGCGCGACTGAGATCGCCTCGGTGAAGAAAGCCCTCTGACGAAAAAGCCGCCCCTCCGGGCGGCTTTTTTCATGCGTCCATTCTGGCCTACACGGCCCGGTCCAGGGCACTCAACAGCGCCGCGTCGTGGCGATAAATGTCGTCGCGGAACTCCACCTCGCCCGCCGCATTGGGCCAGGCGGTCATGTAGTGCAGCATGACCGGGATACGCCTTGGCAGATTGACGTTCTGATCGCTCGCCGAGCGGCTCATCAGCGTACTCACTTGGTGCTGGCTTCCGCTGTCGCGCAGCAGCAGCTGGGCAAGCTCGCCGATACCTTCCACGCGAATGCAGCCCGAGCTCAGCGCGCGCTGACTGCGCCCGAACGCGCCCTGCGCCGGGGTGTCGTGCAGGTAGATCATGTCGTTGTTGGGAAAGCGCACCACGACCCTCCCCAACGGGTTGCCGCTGCCGGCCACCTGGCGAAGCATGACGCCGCCGGGGCGCTGCCAGTCGATGCTCGCCGGGTCGAGACGATCGCCGGCGGGACTGACCACCTGAATGTTGCGCTGGGATAGATAGCTTGCATCGTTTCTCACGCGGGGCAGCACGTCTTCGCGCAGAATGGTCGGCGGAATCGTCCAACTCGGGTTGATGGTAAGGTGGCTGATGGCGGAGTGGATGATGGGCGTGGCCCGCCCCGGGGAGCCGACCACAACACGGGCATCCCACTGCTGGCCGTCCGGGCGAACGTAGTGCAACGTGTAGCCGGCGATGTCCACCCACACCCGCGAGCCCTCGTTCTCGAAGGGCGCCATCCAGCGGGCCCGCTCGAGGTTGATACGCAGTTGGTCGATGCGCTGGCGAATCGAGGCATTGAGCGCCAGACGGGTGTTGTTGCCGACGACGCCGTCGGCCTGCAGCTGGTGGCGGCGCTGGAAGCGCTTCACCGCGCTCTCGAGCTCGGCGTCGAAGTAGCGCGAATCCGATGACGTCGCGGTGCTGCGTGCCACGGCGTCGATCATCGGATAGGCGTCGTCGTCCGCTGCCACCAGCCCGCCCTCCCCCCACAGTGCCAGACGCTCGCGCAGCACTACCACGTCATCGCCGCGATCGCCGGGCCTGAGCGACTCACTTCGGCCCTCGAGGTAACGCGCCGTGGCTCCCTGCCGTTCTAACGCGCGGTACTCCACCAGCGCCTGACGCAGCTCGCGATACGCGGGCGTGGCGGGCCTTGCCGCCTCGAAGGCGGCCGCGACGTCGCCGCGCTCCAGGGCATGGCGCACCTGCATCAAACTGTAGCCGCGCCCCGGGCGCTCGCCGTCCCAATGGGTGTTCAAACTCAGCGGGTCGACCTTGCCGCGCGACAGGTGATCCAGCGCCAGCAGCAATCGCCGGGTGGCGTCGACGTCGAAGCGCGCCTCGGCATCGCTCCCCGCCTGACGGCTGAGCCGGTACTCGTCCAGCAGGCTGGCAGCGCGGTAGTCGCTCGGCGTGAGCCCATCCGCATCGAGCGCCGCGAGAGCGCTCGCCAGCGCTTCGACCTGCGCTGTGTCCTGCCAAACGGGCTCGCCATCGCGCAGTTGATAGAATTCCGCCACGGGCAGGGCGTCGCTGGCGGTTGCGCTGATCTGGCGCGACAGCGCCTGCTGCGTCAGCGCATCGGCATGAGCCTGCTGGATCGCCTGGGGAAGCGGCATCAGTGCCAGGGTGAAGACAGCGCTGACCGCCCATTTCTTGATCGGCAGATTCTCGTTCATAACCCCTCCCTGGGTTACTATGCGGTGGCGCATGACAACCCGGTAAAGATAAACATGCGCACTGACTATCGTTGATGGCCGAGGTCATCGGTTGGCTCGGTGCTGCCCTTTGCAAGGTGGGCTCGCCCGCGACCGACCTGCATACCCCCACTTCACGTACAATTAACTATAGTAGGTCTTCTCACATGTGGCTTCGATGGCGCTTTCTGACCGGTCTACTGCTCGCGATTCCGCTACTGCCGGCCCCTCTTGTTCATGCGGCTCCCCCGACGAGTTTCCTGTCGCAGCTCGGCGCTTCGGCGCCGCCCGGCGTCTCGCCGCTCAACCATCAACTGCAGCTACTGGCGCCGTCGGCGACCCCCCAGGCACTGGCGATGGCCGCCCAGGCGCTCGCCTGCGCTGACCCCGGCGCCGAGCGCCTGGCGGTGATCGACTACTCGCTACCCTCCACCGAGGAGCGCCTGTGGGTGTTCGACCTGCATCAGAACCGGCTGCTGTTCAAGGAGCTGGTCTCCCACGGGCGGGGCTCCGGCGACGCCGAGGCGCGGCTCTTCTCCAATACCCCGGAAAGCTTCCAGTCGAGCCTGGGGCTGTTTCGTACCATGAACAGCTACTACGGACGCAACGGCTACTCGCTGCGCCTGGACGGTCTGGAGGCCGACGTCAATGACCTGGCCTTCGACCGCGCCATCGTGATTCACGGGGCAAACTACGTCAGCGAGGAGTTCATCGCCCAGACCGGACGGCTAGGGCGCAGCCACGGTTGCCCGGCGGTTCGCGAGGACATCACCTACCCGCTGATCGACAGCCTCAAGGAAAACCAGTACGTGTTCGCCTACTACCCGGACGCCGAGTGGCTGGCGAGTTCGGCGCGCGCGCGCTGCCCCGTGGAGGCTCCCTACCAGTTGGCGGCGTCGCGCTAGCGCGGCTGCGTTGAAGGGCGCCCTTTCACGCCAGGGTTTTTCTGCCATGCTGAAAGCCGGACGAACCACGGCGAGGAAGACGATATGGCGACGGTGAAGACGCTGGATCTGGCGCTTCAAGGCGGCGGTGCCCACGGGGGCTACACCTGGGGCGTGGTGGATCGGCTGCTCGAGGATCCACGTATCGAGATCGAGGGCATCAGTGGCACCAGCGCCGGCGCCATGAACGGCGTGATCATGGCGGATGCACTGACCCGCGGCGATCACGAGACCGCCCGCCAGGCGCTGCGCGACTTCTGGCGGGCGGTCAGCCTGGCCGGCATGGCAAGCCCGATCCGCCGCTCGCCGCTGGACATGCTCACCGGCAACTGGAGCCTGGACCAGTCGCCGGGCTACATCGCGATGGACCTGATGAGTCGGCTGATCTCGCCGTATCAGTTCAATCCTTTCAACGTCAATCCGCTGCGCGACATCGTCGACAAGCACGTCGACTTCGAGCGGGTGCGCCGCTGCGACCGGCTGAAGCTGTTCGTTGCCGCTACCAACGTGCGCACCGGCAAACAGCGCGTGTTTCGTCGCGAAGAGATGACCCTGGACGCGGTGATGGCCTCGGCCTGCCTGCCGTTCATGTTCCAGGCGGTGGAGATCGAAGGCGAAGCCTACTGGGACGGCGGTTACATGGGCAACCCGGCGCTGTTCCCGCTGATGGAGGAGTGCAGCGCCCGAGACATCATGCTGGTCCAGATCAACCCCATCAGCCGTGACACGGTGCCCACCACCGCCTCGGCGATCATGAACCGGCTCAACGAGATCACTTTCAATGCCGCGCTGATCAAGGAGATCCGCATGATCGCCCTGCTCCAGCACGCCCTCGACGAGCAAGGCATCGAAAACTGCTACCAGCAGACGCTTTTTCATCGCATCAGCGGCGAGCACGCCCTCGAGGAGCTATCGGTCTCGAGCAAGATGAACGCCGAATGGGCCTTTCTGAGCCATCTGTTCGAACTGGGCCGCACCGCCGCCCAGCGCTGGCTCGACGAGCACTTCGAGGCGCTGGGACAGCGTTCGACGCTCGACATCGATACCGTCTACATGAACGAATGACCCCGCACGATCGAAGGGCCCTAGGCGCGGCCGCGCCCCCTTTTGATGCATCCCCGCCGGGAAGTCCCCTTCCCGCTGCTCTTAAAACGACCTAAAACGCTGTCGCTGAAACGAAAACGACCATATGGCGAAATAATTGCTTCATAGTCGATCGACAGTGACAGGCGTGGACCAGGCCCCCGGGTACGAGTGCGTCGAGCTTGCCCTTCAATGGCGAAGGCATCATCTCGTTGGCCTGCGTGCAGGCGCACGCGGCGACAACGACTCGTTCGCGCTCGGTGAGGTCTCCATGGACATTCGCAACAAAGCCACTCGTATTCGATTGCTCAGTTTCTCGACGCCGCAGATGCGCGCGTTTCACTTTTCCTGGTTCGCCTTTCACGTCTGCTTTTTCGGCTGGTTCGGCATTGCCCCGCTGATGGTGGTGGTACGCGAGGACCTGGCGCTGACCCAGACCCAGATCGGCAACACCATCATCGCCTCGGTCGCCATCACCGTGATCGTGCGCCTTCTGATCGGCCTTCTCTGCGACCGGCTGGGGCCGCGCAAGACCTACTCGAGCCTGCTGGTACTGGGGTCGATTCCGGTGATGAGCATCGGACTTGCCGACAGCTTCGAAAGCTTCTTGCTGGCAAGACTCGCCATCGGCGCGATCGGTGCTTCCTTCGTCATCACCCAGTACCATACCTCGATGATGTTTGCTCCCAACGTGGTGGGCACCGCCAACGCCACCAGCGCCGGCTGGGGAAACCTGGGCGGCGGTACCACCCAGATACTCATGCCGCTGATCCTGTCGGGCCTTCTGATGCTCGGCGCAAGCGAAACCCTGGGCTGGCGCCTGGCCATGCTGGTGCCGGGCGTGGTGCTCTTTTGCACCGGCATCGGCTACTGGCTGTTCACCCAGGATGCTCCGGACGGCAATTTCGCCGACCTGCGCCGGCGCGGCGAACTGCCACCGGCCGCCGGCGAGTACGGCGCGCTTCGAAGCTTTCTCGCCGCCGCCCGGGACATTCGCGTCTGGGCACTGTTCGTCGTCTACGGCCTGTGCTTCGGGGTAGAGCTGACCATCAACAACATCGCCGCCATCTACTTCTTCGACCGTTTTGATTTGACGCTGGCCACCGCCGGACTGATCGCCGGGCTCTTCGGGCTGATGAACGTCTTCGCGCGCACCCTGGGCGGGGTCTTCTCGGATCTCTTCGCCGCCCAGCACGGGCTCAAGGGCCGGGTGCGGTGGCTGTTCATCGCCCTGGTGTGCGAAGGCATCGCGTTGATCGCTTTCTCGCAGATGCACGTGCTGAGCCTTGCCATCGGCATCATGCTGGTCTTCAGCCTGTTCGTTCAGATGGCCGAGGGCGCGACCTTCGGTGTGGTGCCGTTCATCAACAAGAAGGCGCTGGGAGCCGTGGCGGGCATCGTCGGCGCCGGAGGCAATGCCGGGGCGGTACTGGCGGCGCTCCTGTTCAGAAACGAAGGCCTCACCTACCAGCAGGGCCTTTTCTATCTCGGGCTGTGCGTGCTGGTGCTGGCGGCCAGCGTGCTGGTGGTACGCTTCAGCGACGCCACGGAAGCCGAAGAGGCGAAAGCCTACAAAGAGGCCGCAAACGAACATACCGGCGCGGGGGCCCTGTCGCTGCGCTGAACCGATACTCCCCGGCGCCTCCCCACGGCGCCGGGCCTTCGAGGAAAGTCACCATGACGTCGGGCCACCCGCTTTTATTGAGGGCACTACGCCTCGATATCGACAATCTGCGCCATCTGGCCGCCACCGCCCACCTGGTGGGAGATATCAGTCGTTTCATCCATGTGCTGCAGCGCGAACGGGGCGCTTCGACCCTCTATCTCGCCTCGCAAGGCCGACAGTTTGCCGACCGGTGCGAGGCATTCGTGATCGCCAGCCAGCAGGCCGGCACGCTGATGCGCCATCGCCTGGAAACCCTGAGCGAAGAGGCGCGCCCGCAGGCCACGCCACACCTTCTGCGTCGTATCGCTTCGGTATGGCTGGCGCTTGACGATCTACCCAGGCTGCGCACTGCCGTCGCCACCTTGTCGCTGTCAGCGGATGCGGCCACCCATGCCTTCAACCAGTTGATCAGCGGGCTGCTCGCCATCGTGTTCGAGACGGCGAATACCTCGGCGGATCATGATATTACCCGGACGCTGGTGGCCATCTTCCATTTGATGCAAGGCAAGGAACTGGCCGGCCAGGAGCGCGCCTGCGGCGCCTTTGGGTTTACCCAAGGCCGATTCGATGACGCGCACCGCCAGCTCTTCGAGCAGTTGATTCACGATCAGGCGCGCTGTTTCGACACCTTCATGGAGTTCGCCGGCGACGCCTCCCGCGCCGCCTGGCAAGAGGCCCTGTCGCGACAGACCCAAGCGCACATCGAGGCGCTGCGTGAAAGCGCGGGTCGCGCGAGCGAGGCCTCGTCGCGCGACTGCGTCCGCCTGAGCGAGAGCTGGTACGAGCTCACCACCCGCCGCATCGACCGGCTGAAGGTGGTGGAAGACGCCGCGATCGACGAACTGACCCGGCTTTGCCATGACAAGATCGCCAAGGCCCATACGGCGCTGGAGCAGGCCAGCAAGCCTGCACCCTCCTCGCCCGCTCTTTCGTGCGCTCCCGGCGAGCAGCTTCTGGGCTTGGGCGGTACCGCAGGGCTTGGCGAGCTGACCGAAAGTGCGTTCACTTCGCCGCTCGGCCGCTCGCTGATCGAGCTCACCCACGCCCAATCGAGCCGCCTGCAGAATTTGAGCGATGAACTGGAGAATACGCGCAAGACGCTTCGCGAGCGCAAGCTGATCGAACGAGCCAAGGGATTGATCATGGCCCATCAGTCGATGAGCGAGGAGCAGGCCTACCGCTTTCTGCGCAAGACCTCGATGGATCAGAGCAAGAGCATGGCCAGTATGGCCCAGTCGATTCTCGACCTTTCGAGCATGCTGGCCCGTCGGGAGCGCTGAATCGCATCGGGTTTGCAACATCGTCCGGGGTTGGCCATTCTTAAGCTTCCCCTTAACAAATGGCAAGGAGTGCTGTTCATGCAAGAGAGAGTATTGCTGATCACCGGTGCCTCGAGCGGCATCGGCGCCGCCACCGCCCGTGCCGCCGCCCGCGAAGGCTACAAACTGGTGCTCGCTGCCCGCTCGTCGGACAAGCTCGCCGCCCTCTCCCACGAACTCGGCACCGACAACGTGCTGACCGTCGAGCTCGACGTGACCGACATGGCGCAGCAGCGCGCCATGGTCGATCACGTGCTGGAGACCTTCGGCCGTCTCGACGGCGTGTTCGCCAACGCCGGGCGTGGCGGCACCGCCGGCGGTTTCAGCGGCGCCGACCACGAGACCTGGCGCGAGATGATCCTGACCAACGTATACGGCGTGGGGCTGACCCTGCAGGCCTGCCTGCCCGCGCTCAAGCGTTCGGCAGGCCATGTGCTGTTGACCGGCTCCGCAGCGGGACGCTCGACCATTCCCGGCTCGATGTACGGCGCCACCAAGTGGGCGGTGACGGGTATCGGCTACAATCTGCGCGAGGAGCTGCGCGGCACTGGCGTGCGCGTCACGCTGATCGAACCCGGCATGGTCGACACGCCGTTTTTCGACGAGCCGCCGGAGTACGCTCTGGAAGACAAGGACATCGCGGGCGCGGTGATCTACGCCCTCGACCAGCCGGCCCACGTCGATGTCAACGAGATCTTGATCCGCCCGACGCCGCCGCGAGAGGGATGAACCCATGCCCCGGTCATGCCGCCGGGGCTTGTTTTAGGCCTTCTTCGCCCGCATAACACGGTGATATAGATACGTGGCTAACAAGTTCATCGCTTCCGCGCTCGCTTGGCCGCCTTTCACTGACCTGCAGGTGACTCATGAGCCAACTCGCCGACACCGCACTTTCGGTGCTGGATCTTGCCCCCATTCGCGAAGGCGGCAGCGCCGGGGAAACCTTCGATAACTGCGTAACGCTTGCCCAGCACGCCGAGCGACTGGGCTATACCCGCTACTGGCTCGCCGAGCATCACAACATCGCTGGAATCGCCAGTGCCGCCACTTCCGTCCTGATCGGCCACGTGGCCGGCCACACCTCGACCATCCGGGTGGGCAGCGGCGGTATCATGCTGCCCAATCACCCGCCTCTGGTCATCGCCGAGCAGTTCGGTACGCTCGAAACCCTTTATCCGGGTCGCATCGACCTGGGTCTCGGACGCGCGCCGGGCTCCGACGGCGCCACCATGCGCGCCATGCGCCGAAGTGCCCACGCCGGGGTCGACGATTTTCCGGCCCAGCTCGAGGAACTGACCCGCTACCTGGGCGATGAAACGCCCGACCAGCAGGTCAAGGCAGTGCCCGGGCAAGGCACCCACGTACCGCTGTGGCTTCTGGGTTCGAGCGGCTACAGTGCCCAGCTCGCCGCGCGCCTGGGGCTGCCCTTCGCCTTCGCCGCCCAGTTCGCGCCGGGCTATCTGCATGAGGCGCTGCGTCTCTACCGCGATAACTTCCGTCCTTCGAGCGTGCTTTCCAGGCCCTACGCCATGGTCGGCCTGCCGGTGATCGCCGCTGAGAGCGACGCCATGGCCCGCTACCTGGCCACCACCGCCCAGCAGAAGTTTCTCAACCTGATCCGGGGCCGGCCCACGCAATCTCGCCCGCCGGTCGAAACCCTCGACTGGACACCCATGGAACAAGCGCAGGTGGGTCAGTTTCTCGGGGCGGCGATCATCGGCGGGCCCGAGACGGTCAAGGCCGAGCTCGAAGCGTTTCAGGCTCGAACCGGTGCCGATGAGCTGATGCTCAACAGCGACTTCTACAGCCAGGAGGATCGCTTGAGAAGCTACGAGATCGTCGCCAGCGTGACAGGGAGATCATGAACCATGTCGTCACTCGTCTTCACTCCCATGACCCGCGCCGACTTCACGCTTTTCTGGCCGGATTTCAAGGCCATTGTCGAGGCGCGTGAGACCTACGCCATCGATTCGGACATCGATTTCGAAAGCGCCTACGCCCTGTGGTGTCAGGCGCCAAAGGCGACCTTCGCCGTCAAGGATCAAGACGGTACGCTACTGGGCGCCTACTACTTGAAAGCCAATGCCCAGGGACCGGGCGGGCACGTCTGCAACTGCGGCTACATGGTCAACGCGACCGCCCGCGGTAAGGGCGTGGCCCGGGCGATGTGCGAGCACTCCCAGCGCATCGCCCGCGAGCTCGATTTCAAGGCCATGCAGTTCAATGCCGTTGTCGCCACCAATACCGTCGCAGTCGCGCTCTGGCAGCAGCTGGGGTTCGCAATCGTCGGTACCGTGCCGGCGGCTTTTTGCCACGCACGTCATGGGCTGGTCGATATCCACGTGATGCACAAGGCGCTCTGATTTCGCGTATACATGCAAAAGAAGATGAAATGCGGTATTTTTTCTGGCCCCGATAACCGTGGGTGTTGCCGAGCTCCCGCCTTGTTGATGACGGCCGACTATGTTTCAGACCGGGTTGTTCGCGCACCTTTCGCTGCGCTCACGCTTCACCATTCTGATCGCTACGCTGGTATTCGCCACCACGCTGCTGCTGGGCTGGGTCGCCTCGCGCGAGTCTGCCGAGCAGATGCAGGAAGAGATCGGAAGCTCGGCGGCGGAAGCCGCCTACCAGATGACCGACAAGCTCAACCGCAGCATGAATGCGCGCATCAAGGAGGTGAAACTCCTTCTCGCCATCCAGGCGCTCGACAACGACGCCAGCAACGATGTTCTGCAGCGTCAGATGGAGCGTCTACAGGATACCTATAGTGTGGTCTCCTGGATCGGCCTGACCAATGAAGAAGGCGTCGTCGTGGCAGCGACCGACAGCATTCTCGAAGGTGTCTCCATCGCCCAGCGACCGGTGTACACCGAAGGCCGACGCGGCTTCTGGGTCGGCGATGTCCATGAAGCCGTGCTGCTTGCGAGTCTTTTGCCCAACCCCAGCGGCGAACCGCTCAAGTTCGTGGATATCGCCACACCCGTCCACGACAGCGCAGGTCGCTTCAAAGGTGTGCTGGCCGTTCACCTGAGCTGGCAGTGGGCGGAGTACATTCAGCGCTCGATGATGGTGCCCGATCAGGGCGGCATGGACATGCTGCTGCTCGCGGCCGACGGCACGGTACTGCTGGGTCCCCAGGATCTGCTCGGCAAGACCCTCGATACGCTGCGCCATGTCCCCCGTGCCGGCAATACCCGTCCGCGCTGGGCGGTGGAGACCTGGCCCGACGGGCAGCGTTACGTGACCGGCTACGCGCGCAGCAATGGCTTCGAGGAGTTCAACGGCCTGGGCTGGCTGGCGATCAGCCGCCAGCCCGTCGATACCGCCTTCGCCACAGTCAAGCGCCTGCAGGCGGCGATCATGAGCATCGGCTTGCTGCTGTCACTGGTGTTCGCCCTGCTGGGCTGGCGCATGGCCTCCGGCATGGTGGCGCCGCTGCGCCGCCTGGCGAGGGCGGCGGATCGTATCCAGGACGGCTACGGCGCCGACGTCATTCCGCTGGAGCGCGGCGCACCGGAGCTCAAGCAACTGTCGGTCTCGATGCGCAACATGGTGATGCGGCTCGTGGACCAGCACCAGACGATCCGCCGCCTCGAGGATCTGGCCAACACCGACCCGTTGACCGGGCTACCCAATCGCGCCTTCCTCAACCAGTACCTGCAGCTCGCCGTGCCCGAGGCGCAGCGTAACGGTCAGAGTATGATCGTATTCTTCATCGACCTGGACGGCTTCAAGCAGGTCAACGACGAGCTGGGCCATCATGCAGGGGACCTGCTCTTGATCGAGATCACTCAGCGCCTGAAGAACGCGCTGCGAAGCGGCGACATCGTCGCCCGTCTTGGCGGCGACGAATTCGTCATGGTACTCAAGACCCAGCCGGTACACATGGAGCTGCTCACCCGAGAAGTGAGTCAGCGTCTGCTGACAGCGATCTCTGAACCGATCTCACTGCCCGAGGAGAAAACCGCCAAGGTGGGCTGTAGCCTGGGGGCGGCCTGGTGGCCGGAGCATACCCCGCATATCGAAACCGCTCTTCAGCTGGCGGACAGCGCCCTCTACGAAGCAAAAAGCCGCGGCAAGCACCAACTGGTGGTTCACACCCCGAACGCTAGCTGACCTTCATGCAGCGCTCGAGACGCGCCTGAGCTTCCTCGCTGCCCAAAGCGTCGAGGTGAGCGATATTGCGCTCGGGAATGACCGAGGTATCGCCAAAGAAGGCGATCGCCTGCTCGACGCTTTCCTCGCGCAGCAGGTGCACCATGGCGTAGGGAGAGCGATTGGTGAAGTTGGACGCCTCCATCGGATCGGCACCGTCGAAGCAGTAGTCCGGATGGAAGCTCGCCAGCTGGAACACGCCCTCGAACCCCAGCGCCTCGACCAGTTGTTCGGCCAGCTCGACAAAGTCCAGGTAGTGCTCGAAATGCTTGAACAACGTGGGCAGTACCAGCAGGGTCGTTTCGGTCTCGGGATGATCGACAAGCCACTGAAGCTCTGCGGCGAGTTCCTCGAGGGCCACGTCGAACTTCTTCGAGCGTACCACCTGAATGCGCACCCGATCCGCCTCGAGTTCCCGCCGGGCGAAGGGGCAGATATCCTCGGCGACGATGAAGTCCTCGATCCAGGCCCGAGTTTGATTGATCACGGCGTCATCGGTCACGGCGAATTCCTGTTTGGCGTTGGTTTGACATCCGGCGCAGGCCAGCATGGCGCACAGACTACGTGTGCTGCTGGTAGTGCGCCAGAGCCACCTCGAAAGATTTCTGGATATGGTCATCCATCAGCGCCCGGGCGGCTTGGGCATCGCGCTTCAAGGCGAGCTCAACCAGCTCATGGTGCTGGTCGTCCAGGGCTTGACGGATCAAAGGCGGGTTTGGCCCGAGCCGGCGGTAGCGGTCGAACTGGTCGTGAAGCTGCTCGATAAAACGAATCAGCCACACCGAGCCACAAGGGGCCACCAGCGTACGGTGGAACTGGGTGTGCAGTTGCTCCCAGACGTCCCCCTTGTCCACGGTCTTGTCCGCTCGCTTCAGGCGGTGAGCGGCGGCCAGCAGACTCGCCTCCCACCGATCGTCGCCCCGCTCCACCGCCCGCTCGAAGGCCATGCCCTCGAGCTCGAGACGAAGGTGGGCGATATCCTCGAGCTCCTCGCGACTCAGTCTGGGTACGCTGAAACCGCGCTGGTTCTCCTGAACCAGCAATCCATAGGCGGCGAGCTTGTTGAGCGCCTCGCGCAGCGGGCTCAGACCGACATCGTAATGCGCCTTCAAGGCGTTGATCGCAAGCTTCTCCCCGGCGACGAACCGGCCTCGCACCAGGTCCTTGCGCAGCGTCTCGTAGATACGACTTGACGATGCGCCGCTGGGCATCTCGCTGACATTATCCATCCTGCTTCCTTTATGTATGAACCGGTTCGAGCCCTGACGAGGGAACGTCAGCACCGCCATTGACCCCCAGGCTACCGCTTTATATCCTGCTTCGAGAATAATCGATTTTTTTATAAAAAATATGATAAAACCATTCTTCTACTACCGCGAACCGCCCGACGATGAGTACACGGGCGACAACACGAGCATTCTGTCATGACGTTACCGGCACTGTTTTGGGCGTTCTTTCGCGTCGGCATCTTCGGCTTTGGCGGCGGGCCGTCGATGATTCCCCTGGTACATGCGGAGGTGGTCAAGCGCAACGAGTGGCTCACCGATGAAGAGTTTGCCGATATTCTGGCGATTGGCAACACGCTTCCCGGCCCCATCGCCACCAAGATGCCGGGTTACATCGGCTACCGGGTGGGCGGGGTCGCGGGCTGTGTCACGGCGGTACTGGCAGTGATTGGGCCCATGATCGTCGCCATGATCATCATGCTGGGGGTGTTCAGCCGCTACCGGGACGTGGCCTGGATCCGCGGCATGGGCCAGGCAGTGATTCCCGTGGTCATGGTGATGATGGGTCAGTTGACCTGGGACTTCTTCGACAAGTCCAAGGCCTCCCTCGGCTGGATCGCCAGCATCGTGATCCCCGCCGTGTCCGGCGCGCTGATCTACTGGCTCGGAGTGCACCCTGGAATCATCATCGGAGCGATTCTGCTGGCGGCTCTGCTGACACCTAAACGTAAAAAGTCCGTGGAGACCTCCGCATGATCTACTGGGAGCTGTTTCTGGCCTTCTTCATTCCCAATATCGTCGGCTACGGCGGTGGCCCGGCGATCATCCCCTTGCTGGAGGCAGAAGTGGTAGGCCGCTACGGCTGGATGACCTCCCAGGGCTTCGCCGAGACCCTGGCGCTGGGCAATGCCCTGCCAAGCCCGATCGCGACCAAGATGGCCGGCTATATCGGCTACGAGGTGGCCGGCATCGCGGGTGCCGTGGTCGCCGTGCTGGCCACGGTTGTGCCGTCGCTATTGCTGATGCTCTGCGCGCTGGGGCTTTTGTACCGCCACCGCGAGTCACCTCGGGTCAAGCGCATGAGCCAATGGGTGCGCCCGGTGATCGCCATCATGATGGCTTGGCTGACGCTCGGCTTCTTCATGGAAGGCATGGATAGCGCCGGGCTTGTTCATACGCTGATCATCGGCGTCGCCGCCGTTGTCGCGCTGGTGTGGCTCAAGGTCCACCCGGCTTTCGTGGTCATCGCAGCCCTCGTCTACGGCGCTACTCTACTCGGCTGATCGTTCCCTGTAACAAGAATTACCCAATAATAATAACTGGATGCACGCGCTCACTCCCCGGCCGCCCGGCGCGGTCGATACAGCACTACTCAATCATAAAGGTGTAAAAAATGACGCGTTTCACTTTCTCTCCAAGCCCTCGTTCCTTCACCACCACCCTGGCAGCAATCGGCTTGGCGGGGCTGTCCTTCAGCGCCGCGGTTCAGGCGGACTACCCCGAGCAGGATATTCGCCTGATCATTCCTTTCGGTCCCGGCGGGGCGACGGACATCATCTTCCGTCTGGTCTCCCAGGAAGCGGAGCAGCACCTGGGCGAGTCTATCGTTCCGGTCAACATGGCCGGCGCCGGGGCCACCCTCGGTTCGCGCAACGTCAAGGACGCCCCGGCCAACGGCTACACCCTGCTGGGTAGCCACGACACCATCGCCCTGTCCAATCTGGCGGGCATGGTGGACTACTCTTATGATGCCTTCGAACCCGTTGCACTGCTCACCCAGACCATCAATATCGCCACCACCTACGCAGGCCACGAGGTGCAAAGCGCCGATGAAATCGCCGCTTACGTCAGCGAACACCCGGGGCAGGTGCATTTCAGCATGATTCCGAGTTCCACCGATCACTTCTTCTGGGCCCAGTTCTTCGAGGAGGCGGGGATCGACATGGCGGACGTACGCCTGGTGGGCTATCCGGATACCGGCGAGCAGGTATCGGCGCTGATGGCCAAGGAAGTGGATTTCGCCATGTTCAACCTGCCTTCCGGCGGCGCCTTCTTCGAGGACGGCTCGTTTCGCGCACTGGGCATCGCCCACCCGGAGCGGCTACAGAGCATGCCGGAGGTCGCGACCCTGCGTGAACAGGGCATCGAGATGGACCACTCGACCAGCCGCGGCATCTTCGCCCCCAAAGGTACCCCGCAAGATATCGTCGACCAGATCGCCACGGCCTATGGCCAGGCGCTGGAAAACGACGACCTCCAGTCTCGCATCGAAAACGAGTTCGGCTCGGTGGTGCGCTACCTGGCCGGTGACGACTACCAGCAGTTTCTGGACGACAACCAGCGCGCCCTCAGCGACGCGGCGGCCAACATCGACTTCCAGAACTAACCTTTCGTCACTTCAAACGCTCGTCCCCCGGCGATCGCCCGGGGGCGGCTGGAGGCATGCATCATGCTGACCCTGACCAAAGATCGGGCGCTTGCGCTGGCGCTTTTGCTGCTGGTGGCGGTCATGTGGGTGGAATCCGGGTCGATTCGCCCGCCCACCTCGTGGCAGCCCTACGGTTCCGCGCTGTTTCCCCGCATTCTGCTGGCAACCATCGGCGTGCTGGCACTTCTGCTGCTGATGCGCTCACTGCTCGTCGCGGCGACCCCGAGTGCGCCGCTTCTCGCGTTGAGCCGGCGCTGGATTCGAGCGCGCATGAGTATTCTGGCCCTGTTCGCCTTGTTCGCACTCTACGCGGCCCTGCTTCCGATAGTGGGCTACATCGTGGCCACTGCCGGGTTTTTGCTTTGCTCGCTCGCCCTGCTTCTTGGAGTCGATACCCGGCGCAAGTGGGCGATCAATCTCGGCATCAGTACGCTGCTGGTGGCGCTCTTGTACGTCGTCTTTCGCTTCGGACTGAACGTCTGGCTGCCCTAACGTCGAGGTAACTCCCATGACCCATTTCTTTCTTCAGGCCCTCGCCGAAGTGGGCAGCCCCTCGGTACTGGGGCTGATCATCGTCGGCGTGCTATTCGGTATCATCGGGGGCAGCATCCCCGGCTTCACCGTTACCATGGCCATTTTAGTGGTGTTTCCGTTCACCTTCGCCATGGACCCGGTCAGCGGGGTATCGCTGATGATCGGCGTGTTCGTCGGCGGCTACTCCGGCGGTATCGTCTCCGGGGTCATGCTTGGCATTCCCGGTACGCCCTCCTCCATCACCACCGTCTACGATGGCTATCCCATGGCCCAGCGCGGCGAACCCGGTCGCGCCTTGGGTATCGGTATCGTCGCCTCGTTTCTGGGCACGCTCATAAGCGTGGCGGTGCTGGTCTTCTTCGGCCCGCTCATCGCTGGCTTCAGCATGAACTTTCGCCCCTGGGAAATCACCGCGCTGATCGTCTTCGCGCTCACCCTGGTGGCGGGGCTCTCGAATGGGGCGCTGCTCAAGGGGCTGCTGGCTGCGGCCATCGGGCTTTTGATCACGACGGTCGGTTACGATCGCAACAGCAACCTGCGCTTCGATTTCGGCCTGCCGGCGCTGAGCTCGGGTTTCGAGATCCTGCCGGTGATGATCGGCGTCTTCGCCTTTTCCCAACTGCTGGGCAACATCGAGAAGCTGCGTGACGAAAAGGGCGGCAAGCCCCCGGTCAACACCGACGTAGCCATTCCCTACCGGCGCATTCTCAAGGACATGGGCGCCCAGAAGCTCAATACCCTGCGCTCGTCGTTGATCGGAAGCCTCATCGGCGCCCTGCCCGGCACCGGGGGCACCGTGGCCAACTTCGTAAGCTACGACCAGGCGCGAAAGTTCTCCCGGGAGCCGGAAACCTTCGGCAAGGGCACACCCAGCGGCATCGTTGCCTCGGAAGCGTCCAACAGCGCCGTGGCCGGTGGCGCCTTCGTGCCTACCCTGGCGCTGGGCATCCCAGGGGATCTGCCCATGGCCATCATGATGGGCGTCTTGATCCTGCACGGCATCACCCCTGGCCCTTTGATGTTCGAACAAAACCCGGTGCTGGTGGGGGCGATCTACGTGAGCCTGATGGTCGGGGCCGTGGTGATGGTGCTTTGCAACCTGATGTTGATGCGCTGGTTCGCCAAGATCGCGCTGATTCCCCAGCAGGTGCTGGTGCCGGTAGTGCTGATGCTGTGTGCCATCGGCGCCTACGCCTTGAACAACAACCTGTTCGATATCTGGGTGCTGTTCATCTTCGGCGTGGTGGGGTATCTGCTGTGGAAAGCCGAGATGCCGCTGACGCCACTGATACTCGGCGTGGTCCTGGGGGACAACCTGGAGCGACAGCTGTTTCGTGCGCTGGAGCTCGATGCCAATTGGCTCACCTTTCTGACCCGCCCGCTCTCGGCGCTGTTTCTGGCCCTGGCCGTCGCCTCCATCCTGTTCTCGCTCTACCAGGACCGCAAGGTCCGCGCCCGGGCGGCGAATACCGCTTGACCCCTCATTACAACCACAAGGATTCGAACATGCATCACGACGCTCTGTACTACCCCAGCGCCTCTCGTCGAATGGCCACCTTTGGCCGGCGCGGCATGGTGGCGACCTCCCAGCCCCTTGCCGCCCAGGTGGGCATCACCATCCTGCAGCAGGGCGGGAACGCTGTAGACGCTGCCATCGCGACCGCCGCGGCGCTTACCGTGGTGGAACCCACCTCCAACGGGATCGGCGGCGACGCCTTCGCCATCGTCTGGATGAACGAGGCGCTCTACGGGCTCAACGCCAGCGGCCAGGCCCCGGCGAGCGCGACCATCGATGCCGTGAAAGCGAAAGGCCACGACGCGATGCCTAACCACGGCATGCTGCCGGTCACCATTCCGGGTACCCCCGCCGCCTGGGCAGCGCTTTCAGAGCGTTTCGGCAAGCTCCCCTTCGCCGAGCTTCTGGCCCCGGCCATCGCCCTGGCGGAGGAAGGTTTTGCTGTCACGCCGGTCATTCACCAGATGTGGGAAGAGGCGTTTCATACCTACGCGGCCTATGAAGACGAGGCCTTCAAACCCTGGTTCGATACCTTCGCACCTCAGGGCCACGCCCCCCGTCCCGGTGAGATATGGGCTTCGCCGGGTCATGCCCGAAGCCTGAAGGCGATTGCCGAGACCCAGGCCCGAGCGTTCTACACGGGTGAGCTTGCCGAGGCGATGGATGCGTTCTCCCGAGCCCAGGGCGGTTTTCTGCGCAAGGAGGATCTCGCCGGCTACGCGGTCCAGTGGGTCGACCCGGTCAGCGTGCGCTACCAGGGTCACGACATCTGGGAGATTCCGCCCAACGGCAGCGGTCTGATTGTACTCCAGGCGCTGGGCATGCTCGACCAACTCGGCGCCAGCGGAGACGCACTAGAGACCCTGCACAGGCGCATCGAGGCCACCAAACTCGCCTACGTGGACGGCTTCAAGCACCTGACCGAGCAAGATGCCATGGAGTACACCATCGAGCAGTTGCTGGCCGAGGACTATCTGGGGGCCCGAGCGGGGCTGATCAATGACCGCGCCCTCGACCCGACTCACGGAAACCCCGTGCAAGGCGGCACGGTGTATCTCGCCACCGCCGATGGCGAGGGCAACATGGTGTCCTTCATCCAGAGCAATTACAAAGGCTTCGGCTCGGGCATGGTGGTGCCGGACACGGGCATCAGTCTGCAAAACCGTGGCTGGTCGTTCTCTCTCGACCCGGACCACGTCAATGCGCTGGCTCCGGGCAAGCGCACCTACCACACCATCATTCCCGGGTTCATCACCAAGGACGACCGGGCGGTCGGCCCCTTCGGCGTGATGGGGGGCTATATGCAGCCCCAGGGTCACGTGCAGGTGGTGACCGGGCTGCTCGATGACCACTTGAACCCTCAGGCGGCCCTGGACATGCCGCGCTGGAAGTGGGTGTCGGGCAAGACCATCGAGGTCGAAGCCGACTTTCCCAACCACCTCGCCCTGGCCCTGGCGCGACGCGGCCACCATATCGTCAAGGTGGCGGATTCCCTCAGCTTCGGCCGAGGCCAGGTGATTCTGCGCGATGCGGCCACCGGCGTGCTCCAGGGCGGTACCGAACCCCGCACCGACGGCGCCGTGCTTCCGCTCTAACCTCCCCTATCCCCCCACCACCGAGCCGGCGTTCTGCTCCCGGTTTGGTGGTGGCGGCCAAAGCAATGCATCATGGCGCCTCTCGCCATGCTCAAGGTGTCCTTGCCCTCATGCCATTTTCCCGTGCCGCTTCGACGATGGCCGACTTCGTCGGCGTTTTTCGCTACAGCCGCCGTGCCCTGGCGCTGGTCTGGGACACCTCGCGCGCGATGATGCTGGGGCTGGCGCTGTGCACCCTGGTGGCAGGGGTGCTACCGGCGCTGGCCGCCTGGGTGGGGCAGCTCATCGTCGATGGCGTGGTCGGCGCCATGCAAGCTTTTGAAGAGGCCGAGGCGCCGGTGCTGGCGGTGATCCTGGCCCCGGTACTGCAACTGGTGGCGCTGGAGGCGCTGATCATCGGACTGATCGCCCTGGCCCAGCGCGGGCTTTCCGCCCAGCAGTCCCTGCTGCGGGCGATACTGGGCCAAAGGGTGAACGTCATGATTCTCGAAAAGGCCGGCACGCTGTCGCTTTCCCAGTTCGAGGATGCAGAACTCTACGACAAGCTCACCCGTGCCCGGCGAGAAGCGTCCACTCGACCGCTTTCCCTGGTAACCAAGACCTTCGGGCTGATCCAGAGCGCGATCTCTCTTGCCAGCTTCAGCGTGCTGCTGGTGCAGTTCTCCCCTTGGGCGCTTTTGATCCTTGCCCTGGGGGCGGTACCGGTGTTCGTATCCGAGGCGAAGTTCTCCGGCGACGCCTTTCGACTGTTCAGCCGCCGCTCACCGGAAACCCGCATGCAGAGTTACCTGGAAACCGTGCTCGCCCGGGAGGACAGTATCAAGGAGGTCAAGCTCTTCGGCCTGGAGGGGCTTTTTCTCGCCCGCTACCGGGCCATCTTCGAGCGGCTTTTCGGCGAGGACCGGCGCCTGACCCTGCGTCGGGAAGGCTGGGGGTTCGCGCTGGGACTTCTGGGCACCCTGACCTTCTATCTGGCCTACGCCTGGGTCGTGCTCGAGGCGGTGGTAGGCTCGATCACCCTGGGCCAGATGACGATGTACCTGATGGTGTTCAAGCAGGGCCAGGCGGCGCTGTCCGCCATCCTCACTGCCATCAGCGGCATGTACGAGGACAACCTCTACCTGTCCAACCTCTACGACTACCTCGAACATCCCGCGCAGCACGAGCGCGGCGTCCTCACCCAAGGGGTATCGCCGGGGGACGGCCTGCGCTTCGAGAACGTGAGCTTCGCCTACCCTGGTGGGCGCGCGGCCTTGAGCGACATCTCGCTTCATCTGGCGCCTGGGCGAAGCCTGGCCCTGGTGGGGGAAAACGGCTCGGGCAAGACCACCTTGATCAAGCTGTTGACCCGGCTTTATTTTCCTACCGAAGGCCGCATCCTGCTCGACGGCAGTGACCTGCGCGACTGGGACGCCCAGACCCTGCGCCGGCGCGTGGGCGTCATCTTCCAGGATTTCGTGCGCTATCAGCTGCCCGTGGGCGAGAACCTCGGCGTGGGCGACACTCAGGCCTTCGAGGATGTACAGCGCTGGCGCCAGGCGGCCCATTTCGGCCTGGCGGATACCTTCATCGAGCGCATGCCCCAGGGCTACCAGACCCAGCTCGGGCGCTGGTTCAAGAACGGTCAGGAGCTATCCGGCGGCCAATGGCAGAAGATCGCGCTATCGAGAGCCTACATGCGCGAAGACGCGGACATTCTGGTGCTCGACGAACCTACCGCGGCGATGGACGCCGCCGCCGAGGCGAATGTGTTCGCCCGCTTTCGTGCCCACGCCCGGAACAAGATGACGATTCTGATCTCGCACCGCTTCTCCACCGTGCGCAGCGCGGATCTGATTCTGGTGATCGATCGCGGGCGGATCATCGAGCGCGGCACCCATGACAGCCTGCTGCGCGCCAACGGCCGCTACGCTCACCTCTTTCGTCTGCAGGCCGAGGGCTATCGATAAAAAGTCCTTCCGCGCACCCTTTGAGCGGTACCTGGTCAACGCGCGCGTCTATACTGGGAACCGCCTGAAGGATAAGCTTCTAGAGGAGACAGGATGCCCTCCCATGCATTAGTGATCGATGACGACATCGACATTCAGCTGTTGTGCGAAATGCTGCTGCGCCGCCACGGCTACGAGGTCGAGACCGCCGGCAGCCTGGGTCAGCTGGCACGCCACCCATCGCTTCTCGAGGCGGACCTGATCCTGCTCGACCTGGGGCTTGGCGAATTCACAGGGCTCGACATTCTCGACTACCTGCACGACTTGCGGCTCAACACGGCGATCCTGCTCATCAGCAGCTGCTCGCAAGAGCAGGCCACGCACGCGCTGGCGGTGGGCCGCGCGAAGGGACTGCGCATGCTCGGTTTTCTGCCCAAGGCGGACATGCTCACCGGACTTGCGGGTTTTCTCACCCCGCTCGATATCGCGCCTCAGATGCCAACCCCGGCGGAGCTTGCCACGGCCATCGAAAGCGATGAGCTGCTGCTGGTCTACCAGCCCAAGCAGGCGCTGGAGGGCGGCCACATCGTCGGCGTCGAAGCGCTGGTGCGCTGGAAGCACCCGACCCACGGCACTCTGCCCCCCAATAGCTTCATTCCCATGGCGGAGCAGCACGACATGATGGTGCCACTGACCTGGCGCGTGCTGGAGCTGGCGCTCGCCCAGCAGGCGCGCTGGCACGCCCGAGGCTGGCCGCTCGGCATCGCCGTCAACGTCGATGCGGACTTCATCAAGTCGGAAGGAGTGCTCGAGGCCTTCGATCGTCTGACCGAGCACCACGGCATCGACAACCGCTTGCTGACCCTCGAGCTCACGGAGTCGGTGGGCATCGACTGCCTGGGCTATGCGCGACACATTCTGGAGGCGCTACGCGAGCGCGGTTGCCAACTGTCGCTGGACGACTTCGGTACCGGCTACTCCTCGCTGGTCCAGCTCTACCGCCTTCCGTTCAGCGAACTGAAGGTGGATCGCAGCTTCGTCTCGTCGATGGAGCATGATGATGCCGCCCAAGCGATCGCGCTGTCGATCATCGACCTGGGCAAGCGCATGGGCCTTTGCGTGGTGGCAGAGGGGATCGAGACCGCGGCCCAGCGCGACCTGCTCGCCGAGGCGGGATGCGGCGTCGGCCAGGGCTATTTCATCGCACGCCCGATGGAGGCGGCCGCGCTCGCCGGCTGGCTCGAACATCGCCAGAGCCCGACTCAACCGGCGACGAGCCCCTCGTCGGTCAAGGCCGTGTGAGTCGCGCGCGCCAGGGCTTCCAGCTGGACCAGTGCCTCTTCGAGCGCCGCGATGCTTGCCGAGGGCGCGTTCCGCTCGGCCCGAGCGGCCCAGGTGGCGATGGCCGTACAGCCAAGCGACGCTGCTGCTCCCTTCAACGCATGCGCTTCCTGGGCGAAGGCATCGCGCCGAGACTGCGCCAGATGTGCCGACAGCCGTGCGCGGCGCTCGGGAAGACGGCGTAGAAAGGTCGTCAGCAGCGTGTCCAGCGCCTGCGCGTCGAAGGTCTCCTTGAGCTCGGCGCAGAGCGTCCGCTCCAGAAGCGAATCCTGCGGCGAGTTGGCGACGGGCGGGACGCGCGACGGCTCGGGAACATAGGCCGGAGTCAGGGCCGTCAGGTAACGGCAAAGCACGAGATGGAGTTCGCGCCGCGTAAAGGGTTTGTGGAGGATGTCATCCATGCCGCTTTGCCGGCAGCGCTCCCGATCCTCGGGCATGACGTTGGCGGTCATCGCGACGATGGGCAGCGGCCTTTGCTGCCGCTGCCGCTCGAAGCGCCGCCAGCGCCGCGTCGCCTCCAGGCCGTCGAGCACCGGCATCTGCACGTCCATCAGCACCAGATCGACCTCGTCGGCATGCTCCTTCAGGTACCCAAGCGCCGTTTCGCCGTCATCGACCAGGCTCGCGCGCAGCCCCAGACGCTCGAGCAGCCCCCGGGCGACGGTCTGGTTCACGGCGTTGTCCTCGACCACCAGGACATGGCGGCCGGCAGCCAGTGACGGCTGGCCGGGTCGCTCGAGCCCCGCGCCGGACGATCTGGCCTCCGGCAGCGGCAAGGTCAGCCAGAAACGGCTACCCACCCCACCGATGCTGGTGACACCGATCTTGCCGCCCATCGACTCGACCAAGCGCTTGCAGATCGCAAGCCCCAGTCCAGTCCCTTGGTGGCGTCGGGCGATGGAACCATCCACCTGGGAGAACGGCGCAAACAGGCGCGCCTGATCCGGTGTAGCGATTCCGCAGCCGGTATCACGCACCTCCCAGCGAACGTGCCCGTGCTCGTCCACGTCGGCGCTGCAGCGCACGCTGCCCTCATGGGTGAACTTGAAGGCGTTGTCGATCAGGTTCGTCAGCACTTGGCGGATGCGCGCGGCGTCACCGTTCACGTAGCGGGGAAGATCGTCGTCGCGCTCGTGGCTGAAGGAGACCCGGGAAGCGATGCGCTGCAGCGTGTAGGGCGCATATAGTTCGTCGAGCAGCCGGTGCAGGTCGAAGTCGCGGGCGTCGAGCTCCAGGCGGCCGGACTCGATCTTGGCGTGATCCAGAATGTCGTTGAGGGTTCCGCGCAGGCTCGCGGCACTCCCCTCGAGCGCCTTCAGGTAGCGCTGGGCGGCATCGCTTTTCACCTCTTCGCGCAATAGATCCGCCATGCCGACGATGCCGTTGAGGGGCGTGCGCACTTCGTGGCTGACGATGGCCATGAACTCTGACTTGGCGCGACTGGCCGTCTGGGCCGCCCGCGCCTTGCCGAGCTGGGCACGGTTCTCGAGCACCAGCGAGCGCACCAGCAGCCCGCCAGTACCCATCAGCAGCAAGATCAGCGCCAACACCAGGCCATAGAGCTCGATCAAACTTTGCCGCTCGTTGGTGCGGGTGTGCGCCACGCTTGCATTGGTCTCGACCAGAATGGAGGAGGTGATCGCCTGGAGTTCGGCGGCCTGCAGCGAGAGGCGCTCGATCAGTTCAGCCGTCAACCCGCCGGGCCCTGGAAAGCGCTCGTCCATCGACGCTTCGAGGCGCTCCACTCCCGCCGTCGAGGCCGCGACCAGCGGGCGCAGGCGCTCGATTCTGGCCACGGCGGCGCCCAGGTCACCCTGCGTGAACAGGCGTTGACGGCTGAAGAGAATTTCCAGATGCAGCTGCAACTCGTCCAGCGAGCGCGACATCGGCGACTCGGCGAGCTCGAGGCGCAATTCGCGCACCTCGCGGTCGAACTGGTAGGCGGACCACAGCATGTTCTCCAGCAGGCGATTCTCGAGCGCCTGCTGGCGATAGTAGATCACCCCGCCGGTGGCCAGCGTCGAGAAGAACAGCACCAGCGCCAGAAGCGTGGCAATGCCGACGCCGCGCGGCAGGAGACGCTTCCAGGCTAGTCGCACCGCGCTCGGCCTCGCGACAGGATCACTCGATCTCGATGCGGTTGACCTGCCACACCGAGCGCGAGAGCGTCACTTCGTTCATCAGCGACGACGCCTGATCGAAGGGGTAGATGACAAACAGCGGCCCTTGGTCGCGCACCTGCAGCGGCTGACCATTGGCGCTCATGGCGAGGATGACGTCGTACTTGTAGAAATCGCGCACCGGCACCGTGGCCGAATAGTCGTTCAGCGCCGAGATACGCAGCTCGCGCCCTTCGCTGCCCACCGCGTCGAGCAGGGTGCGACCGAGCGGGCCGACGAAACTCACCGCGCCGTCGTGCCAGGGCGTGTGGGTCACCGTCTCGTGCTGGGGCAGCGCCTCCAGCATGGCGCGATCGAACTGCGCGTGATCGCCGGCATTGGTATTCTCGAGCTCGCCGGACACGGTCAGAATGACCGGTCCTTGGGGCAACTCGAGCGTCTCGGCGTACAGCGAAGGTAGCGAAAAAGCCGCCAGGAGGGCGATGAGGTAGCGCATGACCGACAAACTCCTGCCAATTTATCTTTAGGAAAGACGATTATATAGCAGGAGAATGTACAGGCCTATTGGCTCGAACGCTCTGGTGGGAACTTCATGAAGGCGCCCCGCAGACGCCTTGCAGGCCAGTCTGACTGACTCACTCGTCCCACTTCGGCGCCATCTGCGGATTGGCGATGCGCTCGCCGCGGTCCAGCGCTTCGATGTCGCGCATGTCGGCCTCGCTGAGCGTGATATCGAAGGCCTCAAGGTTGCTCTTGATGTTGCGCGCTTTAGTGGAGGACGGAATGGTGACGAGCCCGCGCGCCTTGATCCAGGCCAGGGTGATCTCGGCCGGCGTCACGCCGTGGCTGTCGGCGATCCGCTTGAGAACCGGGTCCTCCATCACCTTGCCCACCGCCAGCGGCATGTAAGCGGTAATCTCGATGCCCAGATCCTGGCAGTGCTGCACCAGACGGCGGTTCTGAAGGAACGGATGCACCTCGATCTGGTTGGTGAGAATCTCGCCCTTGCCGAGGATACCGACCGCCTCGTCGATCTGGGCGATAGTGAAGTTGGAAACGCCGATATGACGCGCCTTGCCTTCGGCCTTCATTTCCTTGAGCGCGGTGAGATAGTCGCGCATCGGCACTTCGTCATTCGGTGACGGCCAGTGGATCAGCAGCAGATCCACGTAGTCGGTCTTGAGGCGGGCCAGCGACTCGTCCACGCTCTTCTTGACATCGCTCGGTGCCAGACGATCAAACCACACCTTGGTCGTCAGGAAGATATCGCTGCGGGGAACGCTGCTGTCACGCAACGCCTCACCGACGGTTTCCTCGTTGGCGTAGAACTGGGCGGTGTCGACATGCCGATAGCCCGCCTCGAGCGCGGCATGAATGGCCTGCTTGAGAGTGTCGCCTTCCAGGCGGTAAGTGCCGAGACCGGGGTTGGGCAGAGTGCTTGCGGCCATGGTTCGTCCTCCTTGTCCAGTGCGGCACGTGGTGTGCCATCAACGTCAAATGGATATGGGGCGGCCCACCGAGACTTCAACCCTTGCTTATTCATCTAAGGCGCGTGATGTGCCGCTGGGGTAGACTGACCCCTTCGCCTGCTAACGACAAGCCTGCCATGCTCCCACTCGACGACGCCCCCCTGCCCCTTCATCGTCAGCCCGGTTTTCTGAGTTTTCTGCTGTCGCGATTGTTCGCTGTCTTCGCCATGCAGATTCAGGCGATCGTGGTGGCCTGGCAGGTGTACGCCATCACCCGCGATGCGATGTCGCTGGCCTACGTCGGCCTTGCTCAGTTCATCCCCATGGTGCTTCTGCTGCTGCCGGCGGGCGACGTGGTGGACCGCTTTCCCCGCAAGCGCATCCTGCAGCTCAGTTGGGCGGCCCAAGGACTATGCAGTGCGCTGCTGCTGGTGATCACCCAGACGAACCCGCAAAGCATCGTGCCGATCTATCTGGTGCTGGCACTGTTCGGCTGCGCCCGGGCGTTCACAGGGCCCACCCTGCAGAGCATGCTGCCCAACCTGGTGCCACGCTCGCAGCTGGCTCAGGCCATCGCGCTCAACAGCTCGATCATGAAGGTGGCCGTGATCAGCGGGCCGCTGCTGGGTGGGGTGCTCTTCGCCCTCGGTGGAGGGCGACTGGCCTACGCGGTGTGCCTGGGCTGCTTCGTCGCGGCGCTGACCCTGCTGATACTGGTACCCGTGCGCTACGTGGAAAAGGTGGCGGCGCTCGAGAGCACTGCCTGGCAGCGCTTCTCGGCCGGCATTGCCTACATTCGCCATCAGCCGATCATTCTGGGCGCGATCTCGCTGGATCTGTTCGCGGTGCTGCTTGGAGGCGTGGTGGCGCTTCTGCCCATCTACGCCCAGGAGGTGCTGCAGGTCGGCTCCCAGGGGCTCGGGGCACTGCGCAGCGCGATCGCCGTGGGGGCGCTGCTGATGGGGCTCTATCTGGGCGTGAAGGGTATTACCCGCCGGGCAGGTCACGTGATGTTCGCTGCGGTGGCGGTGTTCGGGCTGGCGAACCTGGTGTTCGCCTTCTCGACGCTGTTCTGGGTCTCGATGCTCGCCATGCTGGTGGCGGGTGCGGCGGACATGGTCAGCGTCTACGTGCGCACGACGTTGATCCAGCTGGCCACGCCCGACGCCATGCGCGGGCGGGTGAACGCAGTCAACATGCTGTTCATAGGCTCGAGCAACGAGCTTGGCGAGTTTCGCGCCGGCAGCATGGCCTCGGCCTTCGGGGTGGTACCCGCCGCGCTGATCGGCGGCGTAGGCACGCTCGCCGTGGTCGGCGCCTGGATGAAACTCTTCCCGACGCTACGCCAAGTCGACCGTTTCGACGATGCCCGCTGAGTGCGCTGCGGGGCTTCGCTCTACCATCCGCACCACGCTGCCCACCACGATCAGACACGGCGACGGCAGCGGGTGGGCAGCGAGCATCGCAGGCATGCTTTCGAGCGTGCCGAGAAGCGACTGCTGCCGGGCTTGACTGGCGTTGGCGACCAGCATGATCGGCCAGTTGTCCGGCAGCCCCGCCTGGCGCAGGCTCTGGCAGATCGCCTCGACCTTCGATAACCCCATGTAGAACACCAGGGTTTCATCCTTGCGGGCAAGGGCCGACCAGTCCGGCGCACCGCCTTCACGGCAGAGCTGCGCGGTGATGAAGCGAAGCTGCTGGGCGTGGCCGCGATCGGTCAGTGGAATGCCCATGCCCGCCGCCGCCGCCGAGGCGGCGGTAATACCCGGCACGATGCACGCCCGGATGTTGGCCTCGCCAAGCGCCGCGAGCTCCTCTCCCATGCGCCCGAACACCCCCGGGTCGCCGCCTTTGAGACGCACCACCGACTTGCCCGCCCGGGCGAGCGCGACCATGCGCGCGCCGATCTCGGCCTGGGGCACGCTGTGGTGGCCGCGGCTCTTGCCCACGTAGTAGCGCTCGGCGCCAGGGTGGATCAAGGCCAGCACGTCGTCGTCCACCAGTCGGTCGTAAACTACCGCGTCTGCCTGCATCAAGAGTCTGGCAGCCTTGAGGGTAAGAAGCTCGACATCGCCGCTGCCGGCGCCGACCAGATACACCGTGCCCTTCTCGCACTCGCCGCGCATCGTCAGGCACAGCCGCTCCTTCGCGGGCGTGACCGAGGCCCAAAGGTGGCGGCCAACGCGCGCGAGCGCTTCAGGCCAATTGTGTCGCAGGTGCTTGTTCAGAACGCGCACGGCCCCGCTCCTCTTCCAGTAGTGATTTGAGTTCCGGCAGGCAGCTGCCGCACTGCGTACCGCAGGCAAGCCGCGCGCCCAGCGCTTCGACGCTCTGGTCGCCTGCGTGGATCGCCTCGATGATCGTTTGCCGCCCCACCTGGTGGCAGCTGCACACCACCGGGCCGGCATCCCGGGCGCCGCTGTCGCAGCCGGCCAGCACGCGTCGGCGCTGGTTCGCGCTCAGCGCGTCTTCGTTGAAGCGCGATTGCAGCCAGCCAGTGCCGGGAAGCTCCTGGGGCGGGCCGACCATCAGCCACCAGCTCAAGCGGCCATTATACACACCCGCCGCGCGAAACCTGCCCGCCGCGGCGTCGCTGAACAGAGTGACGCTCGCCCCCAGCCACGCCTCGATTTCGGCGGGCCAGTCGTCGACCGGCCGGGTGCTCGCAAGCTGCCAACGCGTGCAGCCCGCCATGGGAATGCGTGCCCAGTAGTCGAGCGCCTGCCAGGCGGCGCCTTCCGGCTCGGCGCCATCGCGTATCATCAGCGTCGCCTGCCAGGCAGGCGCCAGTGCGCTGACGCTTACCGCGCCGTGCTTGGTTTCCGGCTGCCCGGAAACGGGATCGGTGCGCCCGGAAAGCAAAGCTCCGCTGCGCCCGGCGCCGGTGAACTGGTCGCTCCAGTGCATGGGTATGAACGCCTCGCCCCGGCGCTGGGCGTTGGAAAGGCGTACCCGCGCCCGATACTCGCCGTCGGGCGCAGTAAGCCGGGCCAGATCCTGATCGACAAGGCCCGCCTTGTCTGCATCCGCTGGGTGAAGTTCGACGAACGGCTCGGCGCGGTGATTCATCAGCCGCGGCGCGCGGGCGGTGCGGGTCATGGTGTGCCACTGGTCGCGAATGCGCCCGGTGTTGAGCCGCAGCGGGTAGCGCGCGGAGAGCGACTGCTCCGGTTCACGGGGAGTGACCGCCACCAGCCGGGCGCGGCCGCTTGGGGTAGCAAATTCGCCCTCCTCGAACAGCCGGGCGGTGCCGCGCGCAGCAGCACGTGTCACCGGCCACTGAACGGGCGCGAGCGCATCGTAAGCGGCTCGCCCTCGCCCGGCGAGCGCGGAGATATCGAACAGCCGTTTGCCCACGCCAGCGTTCTCGAACCCCGAAAGCCTGGCGTGCTCGTCGAAGATTTCCCAGGGATGGTTGTAGCCAAACGCCTCGCCAAAGCCGAGCCGTGTGGCTACCTCACAGATGATTTGCCAATCGTGGCGCGCCTCGCCGGGCGGGGGCAATAAGCCGCGCTGGCGAGAGATGCGCCGCTCGGAGTTGGTCACGGTGCCGTCCTTTTCCGACCAGCCGCTCGCCGGCAGTACGATGTCGGCATAGGCCAGCATATCGGTGTTCGCCACGCACTCGGAAACGATCACCAGCGGGCACTTTGCAAGCGCCCGGCGTACCCGGGCGGCGTCCGGCAGGCTCACCGCCGGGTTGGTCGCCATCACCCAGAGCACGGTGATCTCGCCGCGCTCGATCGCCTCGAACAGCTCGATCGCCTTATGACCGGGAGCCTCGGGAAGGCAGGGCGCGAGCGACCCGGTCGCCCAGAAGCGGGTCACGCGATCGATCGCCCCCGGGGTGTGGTAGTCCATGTGGGCGGCGAGTTGGTTGGCGAGCCCGCCGACCTCGCGCCCGCCCATGGCGTTGGGCTGGCCAGTGATCGAGAACGGCCCGGCACCGGGCAGGCCGAGCTTGCCGCCGACCAAGTGGCAGTTGATGATGGCATTGCATTTGTCGGTGCCGCTGGTGGACTGATTCACCCCTTGGGAGTAGAGCGTGACCACGTGCAGGTGGCGGGCGAACCAGTAGTAGAAGGTTTCCAGCCGCTCGGCGTCGATATCGCAGGCCGCGGCCACCGCCGCCACGCTCGGCGCGCTCTTTCTGGCCGCCTCGAGCGCGTCAAGAAAGCCCTCGGTATGGCGCTTGAGATAGCGCGTATCCACGTGGCCGCGCTCGGCCATGAAAGCGAGCAGCCCGTTGAACAGCGTCGCGTCGCTTCCCGGCTGGATCCCCAGGTAGAGATCGGCGATCTCGCAGGTGTCGGTAACGCGCGGGTCGATCACCACCACTCGCATCAAGGGGTTGCGCTCCTTGGCGAGCTTCAGGCGCTGATAGAGCACCGGATGGTTCCAGGCCAGGTTCGAGCCCGCCAGCACGACCAGCTCCGCCTCTTCAAGATCCTCGTAGTTTCCAGGCACCGCGTCGGCGCCGAAGGCGCGCTTGTAGCCCGCGACCGCCGAGGCCATACAGAGCCGCGAGTTGGTATCCAGATGCGGCGTGCCGAGAAAGCCCTTGAACAGCTTGTTGGCCACATAGTAATCCTCGGTCAAAAGCTGCCCTGACAGATACGCCGCCACCGTTTCCCGCCCGTGAGTGGCTTGAAGCGCGGTCAGCCGCTCGGTGAGTGCTGCCAGCGCCGCTTCCCAGCTGGCGAGCTTTCCATCCAGGCGCGGCGTCAACAGTCGTCCCTGCTCGCCCAGGGTCTCGTGCAGCGCGCTGCCCTTGACGCACAGCCGCCCGAAGTTGGCCGGGTGCGTGGGATCGCCTTCGACCGCCTCCACCCGCCCATCGCGCACGGTGGCGGTAACGCCGCAGCCGACACCGCAGTAGGGGCAGGTGGTGTTGGTCGAAGGAGCGGGGCATGACGCTTCGTGCATGAGTAGTCTCCAGAGCGTGTGTCGGCCAGAACGCAAAAAGCGTCCAGGAAGCCTCGTGAAAGGCCTGCCTGGACGCCGTTGTCTCAGGGACACCGAGCCGGTGTCGGTCTCATCGGTTTTTTGTGGCGCTTGGGATTATTGGTCGCCGAAGTCTCTTGTCATTGTCGTCAGCAAAAAACGCTCATGAGTGGTTATAGGTTTGTTACCTGTGGTCACTGCAACACCCAGGCCAGAATGGTCGATCGAGTTTATTTACCTCTTCTATAACAATGACTTTTTCAAACAGGGCTTTAATATCCAGCGGCCTTTACGCGACCCGTACCCCGGACTGCGGCTTGATGAAGGTGCACGCTGAGCGAAGCTGCACCAGAATCGCCCGAAAGCGGATCGCAAGCGCGAACTCGGGCCTTTTCATTTCGTGCACAAGCCTCTGAAAAGAAATGAGTAATAATGCCTTACGGTAGCCGTGGCGAGCTTCTTGCGTAATGGGTAGCAAAGGGCCCGCCGCCAACGAGGGCAGCGCGCGCCCTACCATTTGGGCAACGACGCCTCCAATACCGCGTTCTTACGCGGCGTTGGGGGCGTTTTTCGTTTTTGGCATCCAACAGGTGCCGCGTCGAACAGGGAGGCCCCATGCGCCCTTCTTCTCAACAGAGCACGCAGAGTACTCGAGAAAGCACGCGAGAACGTACGCGCCACCTGGTCATCGTGGGTAACGGGATGGCCTGCCACCGCCTGATCGAAGCGCTGGTCACATCCCCCGCGCGGCCTGCGCACATCACCGTGATCGGCGAGGAGCCGGTGCCGGCCTATAACCGCATTCTGCTTTCGCCGCTGCTGGCCGGTGACACCGACTGTGCGGCGCTGACGCTGCGCGAAGCGCACTGGTACGCCGAACACGGCATCACCCTGCGCCTCGGCGAACGGGTGCTGGCGATCGACCCCGGCAAAAAGCACGTGGTCACCGAGCGCGCCCGGCTGGACTTTGATGCGCTGGTGCTGGCGACCGGCTCGACGCCCGCCTGGCCGACGGTGCCGGGCATCGAGCTTCAAGGCGTGCACGGATTTCGCGACCTGGAGGATGCCAAAACGCTGACCGAGATCGCCCGGCGCGGCGGTCAGGCCGTGGTAATCGGCGGCGGCCTTTTAGGGCTCGAGGCAGCCCAGGGGCTTTATCAGCGCGGCCGTGGCGCGCTTTCAGTCAGCGTGCTTCAGCGCGGCGAGCACCTGATGAACCGTCAGCTCGATGCCCACGCCGGCGCACTGCTGAAGAAGACACTTGAAGCGCGCGGGCTCAATGTTCACACCGGCGCCAGGCTTGCCGGCCTGATCGATGACGGCCAGGGCGCGGTGGCCGGCGTGGCCCTCGAGGACGGTCGCGTGCTCGAGGCGAGCCATGTGGTCGTCGCGGCGGGCATCACGCCCAACGACTTGCTGGCCCGCCGCGCCGGGCTCGCGTGCGATCGCGCCGTCCGGGTGGATCATCACCTTCGCACCTCGCACCCGGCCATTTACGCCCTCGGCGAGTGCTGCCAGTTCGAGGAGCACACCTTTGGGCTGGTCGAGCCGATCTGGCGTCAGGTCGAAGTGCTCGCCCGGGTGCTCTGTGGCGAGCCAGGCGCGGGCTACGTCGAGGCCCCGAGTGCCACCCGACTCAAGGTCAGCGGCATCGAGCTTTACGCCTTCGGCCCCGTCGAGGCCGCTATTGATCACGAGGTGCTCCGCTACAGCGACCCGGAAAGCGGCGAGTACCGAAGGCTTCTTTTAAAGGACGGGCGCATCGAAGGCGCGGTGCTCTACGGCGACACCGCCCAGGGCCCCTGGTATTTCCACCAGGCGCAGCAAGGCGCGGACCTGAGCGCGGCTCGCTCGGCGCTGCTGTTCGGCCAGGCGGACGTCGAAGCGTTTTTAAACTCCCCCACCCAAGAGGCGGCTTAACCATGGCGACTAAAGAGACTCTGATCATCATCGGCAACGGCATGGTCGGCCACCACCTGGTCGAGCAGGTCATCGAGGCCGGCGCGCTTGCACGCTTTGATGTGACCGTGTTCGGCGAGGAGCGCCACCGCGCCTACGACCGCGTGCACCTTTCCGAGTACTTTACCGGGCGCGATGCGGAGTCGCTGGCACTGTGCGACGCCGACTACTACGCCCAGCACGGTGTCACGCTTTACTCCAATGTGAAAGTGACCGAAATCGATCGCGCGGCGAAAACCGTGGTGACCGCAAGCGGCCGCTACGCCTTCGATCACCTGGTGCTCGCCACCGGCTCCTTTCCCTTCGTGCCGCCGATCGAAGGGCGCGAGCGCCCGGGATGTCTGGTCTACCGCACGCTGAGTGATCTGGATGCGATTCGCGATGCCGCCCGAAACGCCACCAACGGCGTGGTGGTCGGCGGCGGGCTTCTGGGGCTCGAGGCCGCCAACGCCCTGCGCGGCCTGAATCTCGATACCGCCGTGGTGGAGTTCGCGCCGCGCCTGATGCCGATGCAGGTCGACCGGGAAGGCGGCGAGCTCTTGAAAGAGAAGATCGAGGCGCTGGGCGTACAGGTGCTGACCGAGCGCGCCACCCAGCGCATCGAACAAGGCGAACAGAGCCGGCTGCGCATAGTGTTTCAGGACGACAAGGTGCTTGAAACCGACCTGATCGTCTTCTCCGCCGGCATTCGCCCCCAGGACGAACTGGCTCGCGACTGCGGGCTCGAGATCGGCGAGCGCGGCGGCGTGGTGATCGATGATCATTGCCGCACCAGCGACCCGGCGATTCTCGCCGTGGGCGAGGTGGCGCTGTGGAACCAGAGCATCTTCGGCCTGGTGGCGCCGGGGTACCAGATGGCCAAGGTGGCGGTCTCGACGCTCACCGGCGGCGACGCGCGCTTTGGCGGCGCCGATATGAGCACCAAGCTGAAGCTTCTCGGTGTTGACGTCGGCGCCATCGGCGACGCCCACGGCGAGCGCACCCCCGGGGCGCGCATGTTCCGCTATCTCGACCCGCTCACCCAGCTCTACCGCAAGCTGGTGGTGTCGAGCGATGGCAAGAAGCTCCTGGGCGCCATGCTGGTCGGCGACAACGGCGTCTACGACACGCTCTTGCAGTACTACGCCAACAGCCTCGAGCTTCCCAAGGAGCCCGCCTCTCTCATACTGCCCCAGCAAAGCGGCGCCGCACCGGCGCTTGGCCCCGGCGCGCTGCCGGACACGGCCATGATCTGCTCCTGCCACAACGTGACCAAGGCCGACATCTGTCGCGCCCTCGACGCCGGCGCGCAGGATCTGGCCGGGGTCAAGGGCGCGACCAAAGCCAGCACCGGCTGCGGTGGCTGCGCGACGCTTTTGAAGAGCGTGGTCGATTTCGAACTGGAAGCCCGTGGCGTGGAGGTCGACACGTCGCTTTGCGAGCACTTCGCCTATACCCGCCAGGCGCTTTACGACATCGTGCGCGTCGAAGGCATCAAGACCTTCGGCGAGTTGATGGAGAAACACGGAAGCCCGGGACATGGTCTGGGCTGCGACATCTGCAAACCCACCGTGTCGTCGATTCTCGCCTCCTGCTTCAACGAACCGATCATGGACGCCGCCCACGTGCCGCTGCAGGACACCAACGACACATTCATGGCCAACATGCAGAAAAACGGCACCTACTCGGTGGTGCCGCGTATCGCCGGCGGCGAGATCACCCCGGAAAAGCTCATGGTACTCGGCCAGGTGGCGCAGAAGTTCGAGCTGTACACCAAGGTCACCGGCGGCCAGCGCATCGACCTGTTCGGTGCGCGCCTCGAGGATCTGCCCGCGATCTGGGGCGAGCTGATCGCGGCGGGCTTCGAGACCGGCCATGCCTACGGCAAGTCGCTGCGCACGGTGAAGTCCTGCGTCGGCAGCACCTGGTGTCGCTATGGCGTGCAGGACAGCGTGGGCATGGCGATTGCGCTGGAGCACCGCTACAAGGGGCTGCGCGCGCCGCACAAGATCAAGTTCGGTGTCTCCGGCTGTACTCGCGAGTGTGCCGAGGCGCAGAGCAAGGATATCGGCATCATCGCCACCGAGAACGGCTGGAACCTTTATGTATGCGGCAACGGCGGCATGCGCCCGCGCCACGCCGAGCTCTTCGCCACCGACCTCGACGACGAGGCGCTCTACCGCACCATTGACCGCTTTTTGATGTTCTACGTGCGCACCGCCGACCGGCTGCAGCGTACGGCCACCTGGCGCGAAAACCTCGAAGGCGGCCTCGACTACCTCAAGGAAGTGATCCTCGAGGATAGCCTGAGCCTCGGCGACGAGCTGGAGCGCCAGATGCAGACGCTGATCGAGCGCTACGAGTGCGAGTGGGCCAACGCCCTGAGCGACCCGGAGAAGCTCAAGCGCTTTAGAAGCTTCGTCAACGACGAGCGCCCGGACCCGTCGATCATCATGACCTCCGAGCGCGGCCAGCTGCGCCCGGCCTGACTCGCCACTCAAGGACCCTTTTAATGAACGTATTCGCTGTCGCCTCGAACACTTTGCCAGCCATGCGCTGGCAGCCGCTTTGCCGCCGCGCCGATCTGGTGGCGTTTTCCGGCGTGGTGGCCTGGCTCGAAACCTCGGCCGCCCAGGTCGCGCTGTTCTACCTGCCCGGGCACACCCCGGAGCTCTACGCGCTGGATCACTTCGACCCCTTCTCGAACGCCTGTGTGATCGGCCGCGGCATCGTCGGCGACCTGAACGGCGCCCCGGTCATCGCCTCGCCGCTCTACAAGCAGCACTTTCGCCTGAGCGACGGCCAGTGTCTGGAGGACGAACGCGTGCAGCTTCGCACCTGGCCGGTGCGGTTTGAGAACGATCACGTATTGATCGAAGCCTGAGAACGAGGCGGGTCGGCTCGTCGTTCTGCTGCCCGCCCTAGCGCCCCACGGCGTAGCCCTGCATGTGACGCGCCGACGCGGCACCATGCACCATGTCGTCACATCGGGCGACCGCACAGACCCGCCCCAGGGCCCAGTCGTCCATCACGGTCACGTCGTGCCCTTTCGCCCGTAGCGCCTCGAGCGTGTCCTTACTGAAACGTCCTTCGATCATCAATCGCCCCACGGCGCTTTCACGGGGATGAAAGGAGGCAGGGAAGTGGCGAATCTGGAACTGCGGCGCGTCGATGGCGCGCTGTAGATCGAAGCCGTAATGAACGATGCGCAAGAAAGTGGTGAGGCTCCACTGATCCTGCTGATCTCCGCCCGGGGAACCCAGGGCGAGATAGGGCTTGCCGCTTCGGGTTACCAGGGTCGGCGTCAGCGTGGTACGCGGGCGTCGGCCGGGCATGAGCGTGCTGGCAAGCCCGGGTGTGAGCCACGTCATCTGAGCGCGAGTCGAGATCGAAAAGCCGAGCTCCGGGACGCTGGGCGAGCTTTGCAGCCAGCCGCCGCTCGGTGTTGCCGACACCATGTTGCCGAAACGGTCGACGATATCCAGGTGGACCGTATCCCCCTCTACGCTCGGCAGCGGCGCGAAGGTGGGCTCGCCACCGCCCGGGCCGATGGTGGGTTCGCTGCCGGCGAGCGCCAGGATGGAAGAGATGCGCGACTCCCCCTCGAAGCCCGGGCGAATTTCTCCGGAGGCGTGCTCGCCGATCAGCTGGCGACGCGCCCGGTTGTACTCGTCGCTCAGCAGCATCTCGATCGAGACACCTCCCTCTCCCTCTCTCTCTCTCTCTCCATCGCCATACCAAGCCTCGCGGTCGGCAAAGGCGAGTTTGGCCGCCTCGGCAACGCAATGCACGAATTCGGGGCTTTCCGGGCCGATGGCCTGGAAATCGGTCTCCTTCAAGAGCGCCAACTGCTGCAGAAAGACCGGCCCTTGGGTCCAGAGGCCGGCCTTGTGCACTTCCATACCGTGATAACGATAGCTGACCGTCGGCTCGAGGGTGGCCGACCAGCGCGCCATGTCGTCGCCGGTCAGAAGACCCGCGTGCCGCTTGCCGGTGCTGTCCATCAACGGCTCACGATAGAAGCGATCAACGGCCTCCGCCACGAACCCCTTGTAGAACACCTCACGCGCGCGCTCGATCTGTGCCTCGCGATCAGGCCCCGCCATTTGCGCTTCGCTGAGAATGCGCCGGTAGGTGGCCGCGATTCGCGGTGAGCGAAAGAGCTTGTCCGCCTTGGGCGCCTGTCCATCGACCAGCCACTGCTCGGCGGAACTGGGCCACTGCTGCTTGAAGAAATCGATGACCGGCACGATCGAGGACACCGCGCGCGACAGCAGCGGAAAGCCCTGCTCGGCGTAGCCGATGGCGGGTGTGAGTACTTCTTCGAGGCTCAAGGTGCCGTAATCCCGCAGCAGCAACATCCAGGCATCGAAGGCGCCGGGAACCACGGCGGGAAGAAGCCCGGTACCTGGCACCATCTTCAACCCGAGCGCTGCGAACGCTTCCGGCGTAGCTGCCCGGGGCGTCACGCCCTGCCCACAGATCACCCGGGGTGCATCATCGTCATGGCGCATGGCGATGATGGGTACCTCGCCGCCAGGGCCGTTCAAATGCGGTTCGACGATCTGCAGTACGAAGCCGACAGCGACCGCCGCATCGAAAGCATTCCCGCCCTTTTCCAATATCGCCATGCCAACGCTCGAGGCCAGCCAGTGGGTAGAAGTGACAGCACCGAACGTCCCCTTGATCTCGGGACGAGTAGTGAAGGGCGGCATAAAAAGATCCTTGAATCAATAAAATTGACGAGACGAGCGCTTGAAACTATCACGTTTTGCAGGCAGGATCATCAAAGCTATATAGCTATTTACAACTATTTTGGCTTGAGTATCGCTCATGACCTTAGAAAAGATCGTCCAGGTTTCGCTGCCTCATTTCAGTGACACGCTCAATAAGGGCGTCCCGAAGTACGCCCGCTTCTACAATGCGATAAAAGACGCCGTTCATGCAGGCGTCTTGATTCCCGGAGACAAGCTGCCTTCCGAGCAGGCGCTCTCCTCACGCCTGCCGGCAAGTCTCGGTACGCTGCAGAAGGCGCTGAAGGCGCTCTCCGACGACGGCATCGTGGTGCGTGAACATGGGCGCGGGACCTTCATTCGAGATCCCGCAGTCAAATTCGAAGACATTCGTGTCTTTCGCTTCATGGACCAAGGCCGCCCGCTGGATTTGACCTTGCAGGGCCTGGGCATCGTCGAAGTCACGCCCGAGCCCTACATTGCACGGTTTCTGAATGACGCCACACGCTGCGCCTTGATCAAGCGCCGTCTTCAGGTCGAGGGAGAGCCCTGGACTTACAACGAGCTTTTCATGCCGCTGGCCTACGCTGACGCGCTGATGAACAAGCCTCCCGGCGAGTTCGATGGGCTCTCTCTACACGAATACCTTTTTCAGCATAAGCGCATCTTGACCTCTCGTTTCGAGCATCAAATGGGAGTGCACGATTTTTCTCAGAATGCCCGCACAGCACTCGAACTCGACGACAAGATGCGCCAGGGCATGCTCTGGCGAGTGCGGGGCTATACCCAGGCGGGCCAGCCCACGACCTATCAGCGTTTCGAGATTCAACCCGGCCACCGTGACATCGAGCTCAGCAGTCACGCCGTACAAGATCACCGCATTTGAACGGCTACTTCGTCCCTAGACCTCTTCAAAGAGGCGCCCTCCCATCTAGAACAAAGGTGATGACATGACAGAGAAACAGCTTCCCTCACTGATCGACCTGCGCCGCCGTCAGCTGCTCAAGGCAGGAGCCTTGGGTGTCGGCATCGCTCTTTTCCCGGGTATTCTGCAGGCAGCGCCCACCCGCGAGCTTCGCTGGGGCTCGGCAAGTCTGGGCTCCACGGGCTATATCATCATCGAAGCGCTGGCCCAGACGGTACAGCGCAACAGCGATTTGCGCTCGACCACCCTGGCTACTTCGGGAGGCGCCGAAAACCTGGTGATGGCCAGCCGTCAGGAGATCGACTTCGGCCAGACCACCTCTACCGATTGGCCGCCTGCCACCAAGGGTGAACGCCCCTTCCGCGCACCGATCGACGCGCGTCAGGTCTTTGCCTATACCGTCTGGAACATTCCGCTGATCGTACGCGCGGATTCCGATATTCATTCGCTGGCCGACTTGGCAGGCAAGCGAGTCATGCCTTCGACCGCAGGCGGGGCGACCGCCATCATGCACCAGACGATTCTGGAGGCGGCCGGCGTCGCCGATGAGGTGGACTGGACCTACGGCTCATGGAACGACACCTTCAGCGCCTTTCAATCCGGTGCGGTCGATGCCATTCCCGCTACGCTGACCAATGGGCGCCCCTCGCCGGCGCTGGCCGAAATCGACAGTACCGTCGAGTTTCGCGTGCTGCCCATCGAGCCCGAGGTACTCGAACGCGCCCAGCAGATCAACGCCGGCTTGCTGGCGACCACCGTATCGAGTGAGCAGTGGAACAAGGTGGAAGATGACATGCTCATGCCGGCGATTTCCGGCTTGCTGGCAACTCATCCCGGTGTCTCCGACGATGACGCCTACGCTGTGTGCAAGGCAATATTCGACAACGCCGAGCAGGTACGTCGGATCGGCTCGCAGCTTCAGGACGTCAGCGTGGACTTCGCCGTGGAATACCTGCTGGCAGAGTACCCGGTCAATGCAGGTGCCGCGCGCTACTTCCAGGAACAGGGCGTCTGGCGCGACGAATTGACCGTCGCCGATCCTGTCTCCGCTTAGCATTTCCTGCATGCGTGTCGTCGTACATCGGCGACACGTATTTCGCGAATCCATCTTGTGATCCTCATCACCATGACTCCTAAGCTACTCAGTGAAAAGCGCGGGTATTTCAATACCGCCAACCTGGTGCTTGTGCTTACCCTGGTAATGGTTACCACGCACTTGTTCCAGGTTTTCAATTACTACCTGCCGTCGGGCCAGTTCAAGGCGCTCCACCTGGGGCTGGCACTGCTGATCATTTTTGCAACTGCCTTCGGCGACACGACACGCGGGTGGATGCGTCTGGTCTACGCTGCGGGTTTCGCGGTAGCCGGCTATACGATGGGCTATGTCCTGATCGAGTACCAAGGCCTCATCACCGATCGCGTTTTCGGACCAGAGCCCGCCGACGTGGTGGTCGGCTGTCTGTTGATCGGGGTATGCCTCATCGCCGCCTGGCAGCAGTGGGGAGCCACGATCCCGGTGATTGGCATCATCGGTCTATTGTACGGCTACTTCGGAAACCGAATTCCGGTCGAGCTTCTCTACCACGGCGGCATGGGGTTCGAGCGGCTGGTCTCCTACGCCTCGATTCCCAATTTTCAGGGAGTGCTCGGTTCGCTCACAGAGCTTTCTGCCGGCACGATCTTCATCTTCATGGTGTTCGCCGGGCTTTTGAAATCCACCGGTGGTATCGATTTCATCATGGGGTTCGCCACTAAACTGGCGGGCAACTCCAAGGGCGGCCAGGCGAAGATCGCCGTGCTGGCCAGCGCGTTCATGGGGATGATCTCGGGCAGTACCGTGGCGAACATCGCCAGCACCGGCACCATGACCATTCCCACCATGAAGCGGACCGGTTTCAAAGGCTCGTTCGCCGGGGCGGTCGAGGCCGTAGCCTCGACCGGAGGACAGATGACACCACCGGTCATGGGCCTGACCGCCTTCTTGATGGTAGGGGTGACGGGGCTTGCCTACGACCAGGTGATACTCGCCGCGGCCATCCCGGCCGGGCTCTACTACTTCTATCTACTGCTGGCGGTACACCTTCAAGCGGCAAGGGACGGTATTCTGCCGACCCGCCACGACACCGAGGGCACGCCTTCTCTGCCGGCCAGAACGCTACTGGTTCGCTACGGGCACCTGCTCGTCGCCATCGCGATTCTTGTCTACCTGCTGGTCAGTCGCATGCCCCCTTCCTATGCGGCGGCCTATGGCTGTCTGGCCATCGTAGTGCTGGAACTCATCAGCAGCGCGGCGCGTCACTACCAGAACCCGCTGGCGGGTATCGGCAGCGCGGCGGCGCGCATCGTGGATGGACTGCGCGACGGCGGCTTCAGCGGTGCGACCATTGCGGTGATCGTGGCCGTCATCGGCATCTTCGTCGAGGTGCTCACCGCCACCGGCTTCGCTCAGAAGCTTTCGTACCTGATGCTTGGCCTGGCCGGCGGTAACCTGGGCATTCTGCTGCTGATCGCAGCGGTGGCTTGTCTGATCTTCGGGCTGGGCCTGCCGACCTCGGCCGCCTACATCCTGGTTGCCCTGCTCACCGCGCCAGCGCTGATCGATATGGGCCTGAGCATGATGGCTGCCCACATGTTCGTGCTCTATTTCGCCGTGTTCTCGGCACTGACGCCTCCCGTGGCCGTGGCCTCACTCATCGCCGCACGCATCGCAGAGGCCTCCTACTTCGCCACCTCCATGCAGGCCGTGAAGATCGGGTTGCCTGGATTTTTCCTGCCTTTCCTTTTCGTGGCAAGACCGGAGCTGCTGATGCTCGAAGGCACTTGGTACGATCAACTGCTCGTCACCCTGATCAGCGTGCTGGCGCTCGCCGCCCTCAATGTGGCCATGGTAGGGCACGGTTTTGTGCGCACCCCCTGGGCCGTACGACTACTGTTGCTGGTGGCTGCGACCCTGACACTGGTACCCGGCGCGTATGGCACGATGCTCGGTTGCGGGGTCATCATCACCGTTCTGGTACTGCAACGCGGCGCCCAGCGCCGGCCGACACTTGAATGAGGAAGTAAACCATGAAAAACGCCGCCCTTGATCCGGGCGGCGTTTTTATAGGTAAGCGGGATTTAAAGTCGGCTTCATTCGCTATCGAGAAACGCGATCAGCGTCTTGTTGAATTCTTTCGCGTGAGTGACGTTCAGCCCGTGGGGACCGCCTTCGATCACTTCGAGCTTGGAGTGGGGAAGGGTTTCGCTGGCGCGTTTGCCGCTGACATCAAGCGGCACGATGCCGTCGGCGTCGCCGTGAATCACCAGTGTCGGCAGTTTCATCTTCGGCAGATCATCACGGAAATCGGTATAGCTGAACGCCTTGATGCAGTCGAAGGTCGCCTTGGGTGAGGCGAACGCCGCGATATCGTGGTGATACTGGCGGTTGGGCTCGCTGATCAAATCGCTCTTGTCGCCGGCGGCGAAGAAGTTCTTCGTGAAGTCCTCGAGAAACGCCAGACGGTCGCCACGCACGCCATCGAGAAACTCATTGATGGTGGCGTCGTCCAGCCCGCCGTCCGGGTTGTCAGCAGACTTGTAGAGATAGGGCGGCACAGCGGCGGCGAGTACCGCCTTGCTGACCCGCTCGGTGCCGTAGCTTGCAATGTAGCGCGCCACTTCGCCGCCGCCCATGGAGAAACCGACCAGAGTGGCATCGTTGAGATCCAGCGCGTCCAGCAGCTTCTTGAGATCGAAGGCCAGCGTGTCGTAATCGTAGCCGCCGTCGGCTTGGGTCGACTTGCCGAAGCCGCGGCGATCGTAGGTGACGACCTTGTAGCCCGCCTCGACCAGCGGCGCGACCTGGGGTTCCCAGGAGCGAGAGCTCAACGGCCAGCCGTGAATCAGTACGACGGGCTTGCCCGCTCCGTGAACCTCGTAATAGAGCTCGACCGGGGTTCCCTGTTCGGTTCCTGCATTCAACATCGGCATCGCTACCCTCCTGGTTGATTGGCCCAACGACTACTCGTACGGACGACGCGTACGGGTGGATAAACACGCTTTAAAGGCTAGTACATCTGCCCGGGGCTTTCCAAAGCGCCCGCGCGGCGCCAAAGTTGCTATGCTTACTCGCTCTTGAACCTGCCTGTGGAGCGCACGTAGTGAAGACCGAAGCCGGTACCCTGGGATTTTCCGCCTTCATGGCCCTTCTGATCGGTGTGGTAGGCATCATTGCCACGCTCGCCTCGAACTCTCAGGCCATTCTGCTCGATGGACTGTTCAACCTCGTTTACTTCGTGGTGGCACTGGTCACGCTCAAGGTGAGCCGGCTGGCGAGCCAACCGGATAGCGAGGCCTACCCGTTCGGCTACAGCTACTTCGAGTCGCTGGTGAACCTGTGCAAGGGGCTTCTGATTCTGGGCGTCTCCATCTTCGCGCTGGTGGACGCGGTGGCGGCGCTTCTGACCGGCGGTCGCGAAATCGCGGCGGGCCTGGCGGTGCTTTACGCGGGCTTCGCCACCCTTGCCTGCTCGCTGACCGCCTGGGTCATGCACGTGAGCCAGCGCCACGTTGCAAGCCCTCTGATCGCGGCGGACAAGCTCAACTGGGTGGTCAACAGCGCCATCTCCGCCGGGGTACTGGCGGCGTTCTGTCTGATGCTCGCGCTCGAGGCGCTGGGGTCGACGCGCCTGGTACCTTACGTCGATTCGATACTGGTCATCGCGGTGGTACTGCTGTGTTTAGGCGTGCCGGTGCGTATCGCCGGCCAGGCACTCGGTGAACTGACCAACAAGACACCGCCGGTAGCGGTGGCGGAGCCGGTGCGCCAGGCCGTGGCCCGCGGGCTCGAGGGAGTGACAACGGAGGCGGTGCGCGTTCGTATCGTGCGCCCGGGGCGGCTTCTTTACGTGCTGGTTCACGTGGTGACAAGCGATGATGCCGCGCTTGGCCTCTCCGAGCAGGACCGACTGCGCGCTCGGGTGGACGACGAGATTCGCCGCCACTACGCCCCCGTGGTTTGTGACATCGTGTTTACCCGGGACACCCGCTGGGCCGAGCCCTCCTGCGGGCTGCTGGTGAAGACGTCGGACTGAATCAGTGAAACTATCGTCTGGTGCTCCAGTGCTGGCCGCGTCGCGCAAGCCGTATCTGACATCAGGCGAAGCGCGCTACTGCAGGGCCTGTAAAAAAGATCGCCAAGTCGCTTCACACGTATCCAGAGGTTCCTGAAAAGTCGTGACCTTTACCCCGGCACTGTTGGCCCGCCTCGAGCAGCATCTGACCGCCGCGCTGCCCAACTGGCAGCTCCCCTTTGATACCCGCATCGAGCTTCTGACCACCTCGGAAAACGCCACTTTTCTGGCCCACTGCCCCCAAACCGGGCGCCGCCGCGTGCTGCGCCTACACCGCCCGGACTACCACACTCGGGCAGAAATCGAATCGGAGCTTGCCTGGCTTGCAACACTGCGCGCCGATACCCGCCTTCAAGTACCCTTACCGCTTGCCACGACGGGCCCGAGCCCGGTGGTCGAACTCGCCCTGGATGACCGTCGCTTCTACGCAGTAGGCTTCGATTTCATCGAAGGCCAGGCCCCGCAGGCGGACGATACGCTTGTTGCCTGGTTCGAAAAGCTCGGCGCCCTCACCGCCACGCTTCACGAGCACAGTCGGCGTTGGACGCCACCTGGAAACTTCGTGCGCACGCGCTGGCACCTGGACTCGATGATCGGTCCCCACGGGCTCTGGGGTGACTGGCGCCGGGCACATGGCCTCACCGCCGCCGACGAGCGGGTCATCGCCCGCGCCATCGAGCGGATTCACCGGGTCATCGGCGTTTATGACCGACTTCCCGGGCGTTACGGGCTCGTGCATGCCGACCTGCGCCTGGCCAACCTGCTGGTCGAGAATGATCAGCTCGCCGTGATCGACTTCGATGACTGCGGCTTTTGCTGGTACGCCTTCGACTTCGCCGCCGCCATCAGCTTTTTTGAACTCGACCCGCTGATCCCCCGACTGCGCCAGGCCTGGATTCGCGGCTACCGGGCAGTGGCCGCGTTCGACGCCGACGACGTCGCCATGCTCGATACCTTCATCATGATTCGCCGCATCATGCTGAGCGCCTGGCTTGCCACCCACGCCGAGAGCCACACCGCCCGCTCGCTGGGGGAGGGGTTCATCGAGGGTACCGCGACGCTTGCGCGGGGCTATCTGAATCTCGCACACACCTCGAAATGAGTGAGACGCCAAGGAAAGCGGATTTCCTGTATCGCCCAAAACGCCATCGGGCACCCGAAGGTGCCCGATCATTGCAGCGCGACGTCTTCAGCTATTTCAGCTATCGGTGTCGCTTCGCGGCTCGAGCCGATAAAGCCCGCCGTCCTCTTCGTCGGTCAGCACGTAGAGAAAGCCGTCCGGGCCTTGGCGCACGTCGCGGATGCGGCCCAGGGTATTGACCAGCAGCATCTCTTCATGCGTGACCTCACCCTGTTCATCCACGACCAGGCGGTGGAGCTGCTCGCGCTTGAGCGAGCCGGCGAACAGGTTGTTCTGCCACGCGGCCACGTCGCCGGTGTAGAACGCAAGCCCCGAAGGCGCCATGGATTCCTCCCAGATGTGGTTCGCCGGCGTTACGCCCGGCGCCTCGCGGCCAAGGCCAATGTGCTCGTCGGTAGTGTACTCGGTGCCGTGGGCGATCATCGGCCAGCCGTAGTTGGCGCCCTGCTCCACGCGGTAGAGGCGGTCGCCGCCGTTGGGGCCGTGATCCACCGCCCAGAGCTCGCCGGTTTGCGGGTCAAGCGCCAGTCCCTGGTTGTTGCGGTGGCCGTAGGAGTAGATTTCCGGGCGCAGGTTGCCAGGCTCCACGCCGATGAAGGGGTTGTCCGGGTGAGCACCGCCCTCTTCTTGCAGACGGATCATCTTGCCGCCGGGGTTGGTCAGATCCTGGGGCAGGTTCTGGACGTTGCGATCGCCGATCGGGAAGAACAGCGAGCCATCGCCGGGAAAGACGATGCGCGAGCCGTAGTGGGCGCCGGGATGGGTGCGCGGGATCTGCGTGTAGAGTGTTTCCAGGTCGGTCAAGGTGGCGTTGTCGGCGTCGATACGTGCCCGCGCCACGGCGGTACCGGTGCCGTAGCCCGGCTCGTAAGTGCTGAGCGCGCGCGGGTCGCCCGGGCTCGAGTAGGTGAAGTAGACCCAGCCGTTATCGGCGTAGTCCGGGTGCACCACGACATCCAAAAGCCCGCCCTGGTTGCCGCCCTCGACAGCGGAGTCGTCGTCCTCTTCGGCGTCGGTCTTCGGCAGGTTGTCGAGCTCGGTGACACTGTCGCCATCGATCAGTTGAAGCCGTCCGGGCCGCTCGGTGATCAGCATTCGCCCATCCGGTAGCCAGGCCACCGCCTAGGGGTGCTCGAGACCGCTGACGATCTGCACCACGTCGAAAGAGATTTCTTCACTCTCGACGTTCTCGGCCACGCGCTCCTCGGTGACGCTGACCTCCCCCCACGCCAGACCGCTCGCCCCGACAAACGCAGCGCCAATGGCCCAGCGCAGAGGGCGAAGCGCCCCGACATCGCTTGCGTGCATCATGCTCTACTCCTTTAGAAAAACATGAAATTCAGTGGGTTATCCCTAATGAACTCCAAGAATAGGCCAGCTGTTCGAGGGCCACAAATGACGCATTGCTAATAAAAGCTTTTGCCGATGGCGTGCGCGCTTTTACCTCATTAGCTCTTTCAGTTCGTCGACCAGTCCCTTTGGCAGGCGCATGCCATCGCGACGCGTGCGCTCGCGCGCCTCGAAACGTCGCTGCGAAGGCAGCCGCGCTCCCTGATCAAGAATTTCATCGAACAGGGTTTCCGCATGGCGCAGGTGATGCTCGGCCTCGCTCCCCAGAAAAGCTTGCGGGCTGAGGGCGATGACGAGTTCGCCGTGAAACGGCTTGCCGGTTCCCTCGGCATTGGCCGGTGCCGTTTCGTGCCCCAGCACGTCGCCGATCAAGGGCCCGGCAAGAAGTCCGATCATGGTGGAAAGCGCCGAGCCCTTGTGCCCGCCGAAGGTACGCATGGCGCCGGTCAGCGCTGCGGCGGGGTCGGTCGTGGGGTTGCCTTCGCCGTCCATCGCCCAGTGAGCAGGAATGGACTTGCCGGCGCGCCGGTGCAGCTCGATTTCGCCTCTTGCCACTTCGCTGGTCGCGAAGTCGAAGGTGTAGGGCATGCCTTGCGGACGCGGCCAGGAGAACGCGAGCGGATTGGTGCCCAGTAGCGGCCGTGTGCCGCCGGCTGGCGCCACGAAAGGGTGAGTCGGCGTCATGGCGATACCGACCAGTCCCTGGCTCGAGATCGCCTCCACTTCCGGCCACAGCGCCGAAAAGTGAAAACAGCGATTGATGGCCATGGCCGCCAGACCGTGGCGCCGCGCTTTTTCGATGAGCGTCGGCAACCCCGTCTCGAAGGCAAGCAGCGAGCAGCCGCGCTGAGCATCGACTCTCACCACGCCCGGCGACTGGTCGTGCAGCACCGGCAGCGCCTGGGTGTCCACGCCGGCGTTGCGCGCGGTTTCCACGCAGCCGATCAGCCGATACAGGCCGTGGGAGTGACATTCGTCACGCTGGGCAGCGACCACGCTGCGGGTGATGGCTTCGGCGTGGGCCAGGCTGTAACCGTTGTGTCGAAGCACGTCGAGGCTCAGGGAAGTGGCTTCCTCGACGGTCAGGATGGTCATTTCACTCATGCGGGTTCCCTTTGTGGTGGCAGACGACAGGCGATAAAAAAGCAGGCAATCGCTTGCCTGCTTGGACACTACGTCATCGGTAGGAAGCCTTGCGCCATCAGGCGTTGCGCTTGCCATCTACCAGGCGGCTCACCTTGAGCGGATTGGACTCCTTGAGCGCTTCGGGCAGAAGTGCTTCCGGCAGCGACTGGTAGCATACCGGGCGCAGGAAACGCTTGATGGCGGCGCTACCCACCGAGGTAGAGCGGCTATCCGAGGTAGAGGGGTATGGGCCGCCATGAACCATGGCGTGGCACACCTCAACGCCGGTCGGCCAGCCGTTGGCGAGAATCCGCCCCGCCTTGCGCTCGAGGGTCGGGATCAACGCTTTGGCGGCATCGATATCGGCATCGTTCATGTGCAGCGTTGCGGTCAACTGCCCTTCGAGCTGCTCGGCCACCTTCTTCACTTCCGCCATGTCCTGGCACTCGATGATCAGCGAGCTGGCACCGAAGACCTCCTCCTGCATGACCTTGGAGGACAGAAACGCCTCGGCAGACGTCGCGAACAGGCCTGTCTGACACTGGTAGCCGTTCTCGCCGGTCTGGCCGCGCGCCACTTCGCGCACGCCGGCTTCGCCGCCAAGCGCCGTCACGCCCTGCTCATAGGCGCGGTGGATGCCCGGGGTGAGCATGGTCTGGGCACCGCTTTGCTCGACCGCCTTCTGCGCCGCCTGGGTGAACGCCTCCAGATCACTGCCCTTGACCGCGACCACCAGCCCCGGGTTGGTGCAGAACTGTCCGGCGCCCATGTTGAGCGAGCCGACGAAAGCTTCGCCGAGCCCCTGAGCATTGGCCTTGAGCGCCTCCGGCAGCAAGAAGACCGGGTTGATGCTGCTCATCTCGGCGTAGACCGGGATCGGCTGGGGACGCGCCTGGGCGGCCTCGACCAGCGCCATGCCGCCGCTGCGCGAGCCGGTGAAGCCAACTGCCTGGATACGCGCATCGGTGACCAGGGCCTGGCCGATCTCGTTGCCGGCGCCGAACAGCAGCGAGAACACACCCTCGGGCAGGTTGCACGCCTTGACGGCCTTCTGGATGGCGCGCCCCACCAGTTCGGAGGTTCCCGGGTGGGCGGAGTGGCCCTTGACGATTACCGGGCAGCCCGCCGCCAGCGCCGAGGCGGTATCGCCGCCGGCAACCGAGAAGGCCAGCGGGAAGTTGCTCGCGCCAAATACCGCGACCGGGCCGAGCGCGATATGACGCTGGCGCAGATCGGCACGCGGTAGCGGCTGACGATCGGGTAGCGCGGGGTCGATGCGCACATCGAGCCATTCGCCGGCGCGAACCACGGAGGCGAACAGGCGCAGCTGGCCGCAGGTACGTCCGCGCTCGCCTTCGATGCGTGCCCGAGGCAGACCGGACTCGGCCACAGCGCGCTCGATCAGCTCGTCGCCGATGGCCTCGATTTCGCTGGCGATGGTTTCGAGAAAGCTTGCGCGCGCCTCGAGAGAAGTTTCGCGATAGGTGTCGAAGGCGTCCCAGGCGAGTGCGGCTGCCTGCTCGACGTGGCTTCGATCACCGCCGACGTAGGCCGGGTCGAGCGTCTCGCCGGTCGCCGGGTTGGTCGCCTGGATGTTGGCGCGTGTACCGCTGACACTCTGCTGGCCGATTAAGAGTTTACCTTCCAATGCCATGGTCGATCTCTCCTGGTAGTTCGCGTAGGGCGATACCTTTCAACGCCCTTACTTGTATGAGTAGTACGTCTTATAGGCACGCTTCAGGTGTTGATACATGGCGGCGTTCGCCGCCTTGGCATCGCGCGCCAGAATCGCCTCGAGGATGTCCGCGTGCTCCTGCCCTACCTTCTCGAGGTACTGGACGGTCGTTTGCGAATCGATCGCGACGGACATCAACTTGGCGCGAGGAATAGCCCCGACATCCCACTGTTCGTAGATGGTGACGAAGGCCGGGTTATGCGTCGCCTGGGCGATGGCGGCGTGAAACGCCAAATCCTCGTCACGCGCCTGCGTCGTGTTCTTGCAGGCCTCGAGAAACGCCTCGTGCAGCGTGATCAGTCGCTGCTGGTCCTGCTCATCGTGCCGCGTGGCCGCCAGTGCCGCCACTTCGGGCTCGATGGTCAGGCGCAGCTCAAGGATGTTCAGGATATCCTCGATGGTACTCAGTCTAATCTTCTTCTCGGGGCTACGGGATTCGGGCGACGAGCGCAGTACCCGTGTTCCGATCCCGCGCCGAGTCTCGACCAGCCCCTGGGACTTGAGGTGAGTGATGGCCTCGCGAATCACCGTGCGGCTGACGCTGAACATGTCGCAAAGCGCCCCTTCCGGCGGCAGCTTGTCGCCGACCGGGATCTCCTGGCGGGCGATGATACCCTCCAACTGCTGGGAGACCTGCCGTGACAGGCTTCCACCGTGTACTAGGGGCTGTATGCCAAGGCTTTTCATACTCGACCAACTCTCACTGGAATTAAAAGTTTAGAGGCGTTTTATATCCTCCAAAGGAGCGAACACTATAGCGTATCCATACCCTTTCTTATCATACATATGACGATCAGTCGTCCGGGTGCCCCGACGAGGCGAACTTGCCGCCCTGATAGACCACTTCCGGCTCATCGGCGGCGGGAACGTCGCCGCGCGCCTCGATCTCTTCGCGCCATCGCTCTGAGCTGTGCTTGGGTTTCCAGCCCAGAAAGGACACCTGCTGGTTGTCCCACCACTGCTCGGCGTTGTCGGAGACCCCGTAGACGACGGTATTGCCAAGCTTGGGTGCCAGGAAGGCGCGCTCGAACAGGCTCATCAAATCCTCGACGTGCAGCCAGGTCGCCAGCATGCGCGTGTCGCGAGGCTCGGGGAAGCACGAGCCGATGCGCACGCTCAGCGTCTCGATGCCGAACTTGTCGAAATAGAGGCTGGCGAGATCCTCGCCGAAACATTTCGAGAGGCCGTAGACGGAGTCGGGGCGATGCACGACCCGGGTATCGATCTTCTGGGTGCGCTCGTAGAAGCCAATGGTGTGGTTGGAGCTGGCGAACACGATCCGCGGCTTGCCCGAGTGACGCGCCGCCTCGTACAGGTTGTAGGTGCCGACGATATTGGCCTGCAGAATGCTCTGCCAAGGCTTCTCGAGCGACACGCCACCCAGGTGGATCACGCCGTCGCAGCCCTCGAGAAGCGCCTTGACGCCTTCGTAATCGGCAAGGTCGCACTTCATGACTTCTTCGTGCGCGGCGGGGCTGTCGATATCGGAAATATCCGACAGGCGCACGTGCTTGGCCAGCTTGCCCAGATAAGGGCGGATGGCCTTGCCCACACCGCCCGCGGCGCCGGTCACCAGTAGTCTGTTGAGCATGTCTGTCTCCTTGTCGTTCTTGCCGTTGGGCGTCAACGCGCCTGACTACCGAAAATCGTAAAGAAACGCCGGATTGTCGACCAGTATCTTCTGGCGGTCCTCCTCGCTTGCCCACTCGAGCAGGATGTCGAGCTGTTCGACATCGCTTGGGTACCGGGCGCGCTGTACGCCGACGTGTGGCCAATTGGATCCCCACAGGATGCGCTCAGGGGCGTGCTCTATCACACGCTTGGCGATGGGGGCCACGTCGGCGAACTCGGGCGCACCGGTCAGGCTGGTCTCGTAGGCGCCGCAGATCTTGAACCAGGCGTTGCCCTTGTCGATCAGGCGCAGGATGTCATCGACGCGGGAATCATTCGCCGCCACCGGGTCGATGAACTTGCCGATGTGATCGATGATGTAGCGCCCTTCGATCTTCTGCAGCTCGTCGTGGTAGTCGGGCAGGTCACGACCGTTGAACTGCACCATGAGATGCCAGCCCAGGTCACGAATGTTCTTCTCGACGGCCAGCATGCGATCGATGCCTACTGCGCCACCGGGCAGTTGCATGATGCGCGCGCCCCGAACGCCTTTCTCGTGAAGCCGAGCGAGCTCCTGGTGAGAGGTATCCGGCGTGACGACGGCAATGGCGCGCGCGACATCGGTGCCGAACTGCTCGAGCGCCTCGATCAGCGCGGCGTTGTCGGTCTGGTAGGCGTTGGGTTGAGTCACGACGACCCGCGAAAGGCCAAGCCATGCCTGCAGCTCTCGATAATCATCGACGGTCGCCAGCTCCGCGATCGGTGGACCGCCGGGCTGGGGCTGGAAACCCGGCATAAAGATATGGGTATGGCAGTCCGTCGCTCCCGCCGGCGCTTTCAAGCGCGGCGCCGGGCCGGTCAACGGACGGGTGTTTTCTGGAATCGACATCGTGGCTCCTGTCAATGAATCAGAACGATGATTAGTTAATCGCTCGACGTATCGGTATTGATATCCGTGATTAGGCACATTGATAGCCGTCCGACCAAACCTCTGTTCAAAACACTATGCTACGCCGACACTATTATTTTATAGTGATTACCATTTCTTGATCACTAAAACCATTGATGGACGGCAACACTAAGATATCGAAAAAAATTAGACGAATACTTCTCTTCCATAAATACTTTTCACGATCCATCAGTTCAACTATTAACCCACGTTATTACTTTTATCGATATACATTCTCAATGTTTAAATTTTCATCCACTAATGATTAAGCAGCTATTAAACAGCTCACAAGAGTTCGGTAAAGCTCATACCTGAACCTTATGTATCGCTTTTAACTCTTTGTAGGTCTTGTGATGTAAAAAAATATTTCCTCAAGAATTACTCGAACAAAGCTAATCTATTTCAAGTATTTTCTTTCAATGCGTACTCGACGAGTGCTTCACGATCGATCTCTATACCCAGGCCGGGCGCCTCGGGAATCACTACCCTGCCCTCCTGGTGCTCCAGCGGCGTCTTGACGACGGCCTGACGAAACGGATTCTCGGTGCGATCGAACTCCATGATCGGCTCGAGCGGCGTGCGGCGCGGCGGATTGGGCGGGAGGGCGGCCATGAACTGCAGGCTGGCCGCCAGGCACACGGCGGTTCCCCACACATGAGGCACCAGGCGCACACCGTGCATCGCCGCCAGGTCCGCCACGCGGCGAATCTCGCTGAACCCGCCGACCCCGCAGATATCGGGCTGCACGATGTCGATCGCCCGCCTCGCAAGCGGCTCGTTCATCGCGTAGCGCCCGTGCCAGTTCTCGCCGCTGGCCACGGGAATCGGCTGGCCGGCGCGTACTGCCTCATAAGTGCCTATCTGCTCGGGCAGTACCGGCTCCTCGAACCAGTCGATGCCGAACGCCGCCGCGCGCTTTCCGACCTCGATGGCCTCCAGATAGTCGTAGCCATGGTTGGCGTCGATCATCAGCCGCATGTCCGGCCCGATCGCCTCGCGTACGGCCTCGATCACCTGCAGGTCTTCCTCCACGTCGAAGCCGATCTTGATCTTGACGGCGTGGAAGCCCTCGTCACGATAGCGCGCGACCTCTGAGGCCACATCGCTGATCCGATCAACCCCTTCGCGGCGAAACGAGCCGGTGGCGTAGGCGCGCACGCTGCCGCGAAAGCGCCCGCCGAGCAGCGTCGAGACCGGCACGCCGAAATGCTTCCCCTTGATGTCCCAGAGCGCAATGTCGATACCGCTCAGCGCCGTCATGGTCAAGCCTCGCTGCCCCTGGTCCCGCAGCCGGTTGTATAGCGCCAGCCAGAGCTTCTCGGTTTCCAGCGGGTCTTGGCCGACCAGCCATTGGGCGTAGGTTTCGACGACCCGCGCATTGGCCCTGGCCGGGCCCAGGCACTCTCCCCAACCCACGGTACCATCGTCGCAGATGACCTCGACCAGGCAGTGCTGGCGGCGGGCAAACGACATCGAGGCACTCTCGAAGGCCGTTTCCAAAACGTGGTCAAGAAGGTGCGTCTTGACGGCGATCACTCTCATTTGCACTCTCCTTGGCGCGTTATCTGAATAGCCCGGGCAGGGTCAGGGAAATCGCCGGGACGTAGGTCACCAGCATCAAGGCGACGAATAGCGCCAGAAAGAACGGCCAGATGGTGCGCACCGCGTGCTCGATCTTGATCTTGCCGATCACGCAGCCCACGAACAGGCATGCCCCGACCGGCGGGGTGCAAAGCCCTAGCCCCAGGTTCATCATCATGATGATGCCGAACTGGATCGGGTCCATGCCGAACTGCATGGCCACCGGCAAAAAGATCGGCGTGCAGATCAGGATCAGCGCCGCCATGTCCATGATCATGCCCAGAATCAACAGGATGATGTTGAGCAGCAAAAAGATCACCAGCGGCTTGTCGGAAATGGCGATCAACCCCGTCGTGAGCATCTCCGGCACGTTGTAGAGCGCCAGCAGGTAGGAGAACGCCGAGGCGCAGCCCACAAGGATCATGACCAGCGAAGTGGTCTTGACCGACTGAACAACCGCCGCCTTGAACGAGGCCCAGGTCAGCTCACGGTAGACGAGCCCGGTGACGATGATCGCGTAGATCGCGCCGAAAGCGCCGGACTCGGTCACGGTGAGAATGCCCGAGAGCACCCCGCCGACGATGATCACCGCGGTCATCAATCCCGGCAGCGACGCGACCAGGCTCAGAAACAGCGCCTGCCAGCCGGGAAACGCCTCGCCCTTGTAGCCGCGCTTCACCGCGACGATGTACGCCGCTACCGCCAGGCTCAGACACATCAGGATGCCCGGCACGATACCGGCGATGAACAGCTGCGTCACCGAGATACCGCCACCGGCGGCCACCGCGTAGAGGATCATGTTGTGGCTCGGCGGGATGACCACCCCGGCAATGGAGGAGGTGACCGTGACGTTGACCGCGTAGTCGGCGTCGTAGCCCTTCTCCTTCATCACCGGGATGAGAATGGAGCCCAGCGCCGAGGTATCCGCCACCGCCGAGCCGGAGATACCGCCGAACAGCATCGAGGAGCTGATGTTGACCATGCCGAGCCCGCCGCGCATCTTGCCCACCATGGCCGAAGCCAGACGCACCAGGCGCGTCGAGATCCCGCCATGCAGCATCAGCTCACCGGCGAAGATGAAAAAGGGAATCGCCAGCAACGAAAACACCGAAATACCCGACAAGATTCGCTGAAAGGCAACGAACAGCGGGAGCCCCTCGTACATGAAGGTGGCGACCGCCGCCAGCCCCACGGCGAACGCGACCGGCGCGCCGGCCACCAGGCCCAGAAAGAACAGTCCAAACAGAATGAGTAGCCCCATGGCCTAGGCCCTCTCGGTGGAGCGAGACGTGAGCCGCCGGAAAATATCGGCGGCGGCAAACAGCGCAATCAGCACGCCGCAGATCACCAGCGGCGCGGCGCGAACACTTTCTGGCAGTCCAATCATGGGAATCGCTCGCTGCATATTGGTCATCACCAACTGCCATCCCTGAAAGGCCATGAAGACGCCAAACACGACGATGAACAGATCAGACACGTGGTGCATCAGTCCACGCAGTAGTGGAGGAAGGCTTTCACGAACGAAATCGATATTGAGATGGCTGCGATAGCGCACTCCGGCCGCGGCCCCCAGACAGGTGATGTACACCACCAGCACCAGCGAGGTTTGCTCGACCCAGGTGGGCGTATCGTTGAGCACGTAGCGCCCGAATACCAGCCAGCCGAAGGTCACGATCAACGCGACCAGCATGATGCCGGCGATCCCGACGCACATACCGGCCACGGCGTCCAACACGCGATCGAGCGCCCCGCGAGAGGTCCTGCTCTTCTGCTCGTCCGGGGTTTCAAGTTCTATACTCACGTCACCGACCCTCTTACTCCCCGACGGCGGCCCGCCGCCGGGAAACGTTCAAACGAAAGATCACTGCGCGGCGCGAATCTCTTCGATCAGCTCGCCGGTGCCGGGATTGTTGGCGATGAACTCCTCGTACATCGGCTCCATCAGGGTCTGGAACGCCTGCTTGTCGTCGACCTCGTTGATTTCGACGCCGGCATCCAGCACCAGTTGGCGGCTCTCCTCGGAGCTTTCGACCCACAGCGCGCGCTGCAGCTCGGAGGCCTTCATGCCTTCGTCACGCACGATCTCCTGATCCTCTTCGGAAAGCGCGTCCCAGCTCGATTTGGCTACGCACAGGCACTCCGGAATGATCAGGTGCTCGGTGAGCGAGAAGTAGCCGGCCGCTTCGTAATGGTTGCTGGATTCGAACGACGGAAAGTTGTTCTCGGCACCGTCCAGCACGCCGGTGGTCAGGCTCTGGTATACCTCGCCGTAGGCCATGGGGGTTGCGTTGCCGCCCAGCGCGGCCATCATCTGCACGTACAGGTCGTTGTTCATGACCCGAATCTTCAAGCCGCGAACGTCTTCCGGTGTACGAATGGGGCGCTGGGTGTTGTAGATACTGCGGGCGCCGGAATCGAACCAGGAGAGCACCACCAGCCCCTTGGACTCGAGCGCATCCGCGAAACGCTCGCCGATTTCGCCGTCCATCACCCGGTGCATGTGGTCGATATCGGTGAACAGAAACGGCAGCGAGAAGACGTCGGTCTCGGGCACGATCGGGCCCATCGGCCCCATGTTGAAGTTGGCGAAATCGAGCGCGCCGTTACGGGTCTGCTCGATGGCGTCGGACTGATCGCCCAGCACGGCATTGTTGTAGACCCGCGGCGTCACGCGCCCGTCGGTTCGCTCGGCCACCGCCTCGGAGAACGCCTCGAGTGCCTCGGTATTGGGATAGCCGTCCGGATGGATGTTCCAACCGCGCCAGTTGGCGGCCTGGGCGGAGACCGCCGCGGCAAGAAGAGAGACGCTGGCAATGACAGTGAAGACATGGCGCGGGATCGATACTGTTTTCATTACTGAAACCTCTTGTTATATCGTTGGTTTTACAGCTTCACTAACGCAGGCTCTTGCACTCACCGCTTGAACTGGCGTTTGAAGAAACACTGTCGTTAAGGAAAGAGGGCATTTTTGCTCACGTGACCATGCGAGAGTTTTTGTTATTTTTGTCAACCTCGACCCTGTACTTATTCACCGGGCTGAAACAGCTTAAGAAGCTATTGCCCTAATGGCTTTATTCTTTAGTCAACAGGATCAAGAGCGCTGGCCCTTTGTCGTACATCATACAAGCTAATATCGTCAAATTAGCTAACAAGCGTTTGCGAAGCAAGCAATAAAAAGTCTAATAAGACCAAAGTCACACCTAAACTTCATAAACTAAAGTATATATATAAATAACCATGTATTTTTTAACAATAAAGATGGTTGCTTCAGTTTTGAGCACCGCATTTTTAAAAGTGATGAATCGTAGTCGATGATATTGATTTAAATTAGTCATAGTGAGAAATTATTATGTGGAAAAAATTTTCACTGAATTTAAATTCGAATAAATAACCGTGTCACACTAATCAACCAGCGCGACACGGCATACGAAAACGGTCTGCTTGTTTGAAACAACTATCTAACGCCTAACCTGCCCTGCCGACATCAGATGTCAAGACGAGAATTCGACGTTGATCCAGCAACCCCCGCCCTTCTATCGATGGGCCAGCTGGCTCACGCTCGCCCACAGCGTATCATCCAGCCTCAACACTCCCTGGCCATGTCGCTGGCGGTAGGTGGACTCGCCGGGATACCGAACGGGCTGCCCCGATGTGGCGGGCTCAGCAGCTGCGAGATGCTGCTTGATTCCTTCCACAATTGCGTCGCAAGTCGCTTGCCCGGCGATCTGCAACGGATCGAACACCATGAATATCTGACAGCTTCCACCACCACTGCCCTTCTCTACCTCATCGATGGCGTGGCTCGGCCGCCCGCTTGAAAGCAGTGCCGCCATCGCATCCAGCAGTATGGCGAGACCGGAGCCTTTCCAATAACCGGTCGGCAACAGTCGGCGCGTGGCAGCGATCGCCGCCGGATCGCGACTCAGCTCCCCTTGCATATCGAAACCACCGTCTACGGGCAGAGATTCACCCTTGGATGTCAGCGTCTGCAGTTTACCGTAGGAAAATTGCGACATCGCCATATCGAGCACCAGCGGCCCCTCTTCATGAGGCACGCCCATCACGAGGGGATTGTTGCCAATGGATTGCGAAGTAGCTCCCCAAGCCGGCATGCACGACTCGGTATTGGTCCACATGATCGTGGCCATTCCCTTCTCGGCGGCGTGCCAGCCGTAACTGCCACCGCGCATCCAGTGGGTGGTGTTACGCAGCGCCACCAGCCCCATACCATGCTCTTTGGCAAGTTCGATGGCGCGCTCGGTAGCGTGAAGCGCATTGATGATCCCGATGCCCATATGCCCATCGAACACTTCGATCGCGCCCAGCGCATGCACGCGCTCCGGCACTGCTTTCACGTCGACCCACCCCTTCTCGACATACTCGATGAAGCGTGGAATACGCCCGATACCATGAGAATGCACGCCGTCACGTGTGCTTTCAGCGTGCACCCGGGCGCATACCCGAGCATCCTCGGCCTCGAGCCCCGCCTTCAAAAGCGCTTTTTCGAGCGTATCGCGCAAGGTATCGAAACTGACCTCTGCCATAAAACCCTCCTTTATCTTGTAAACATTTCTTGTCTATGAAATCTGGTCGAAGGCAACCGACCAGAGTATCGCGACCGCGCGTCCCCAAAAAAGGCCACCCGAGGGCGGCCTTTGATATCAACTACGCGTCGGGCAGGCGCCTGAATTACTGTTCGCGCTTGCCATCCACCAGACGCCGCAGCTTGAGGGGGTTGTCGTTCTTGATCGCTTCGGGCAGCAGCCCTTCCGGCAGGTCCTGGTAGCAGACCGGACGCAAGAAGCGATAAATCGCGGCGGTACCCACTGACGTCGTGCGCGCATCGGAGGTGGCCGGGAACGGTCCGCCATGAACCATGGCGTCGCACACCTCGACACCGGTCGGCCAGCCATTGACCAGAATGCGACCGGCCTTGCGCTCGAGCGTGGGAAGAAGCGCACGCGCTGCGTCAAGATCGGCATCGTTCATTTGCAGCGTAGCGGTCAGCTGACCTTCTAGATGTTCGGCGACCTTCTTGAGTTCGGCCTCATCGACACATTCGACCACCAGCGACGTCGAGCCGAAGACTTCGCCCTGCAGCGCTTCGCTGGAGAGGAAATCTGGGGCACTGGTCTTGAACAGGCCTCCCTGGCACTGATTGGGGCCTTCACCCTTCTGGCCGCGCGCCACTTCTTGCGCTTTGCCGCTCTCCTGGAGGCTTTGAACGCCCTGCTCGTAGGCTTCGAAAATGCCCGGCGTCAGCATAGTCTGAGCACCACTTTGCGCAACGGCCTCGCCTGCGGTCTTGATGAAGGCATCAAGCTCGGGGCCCTTGATGGCGATCACCAGGCCCGGATTGGTACAGAACTGGCCGGCCCCCATGTTGAGCGAACCCACGAATGCCTTGCCCATTTCCTCACCGCGCGACTTCAGCGCTGCCGGCAGCGCAAAGACCGGATTGATCGAGCTCATTTCGGCGTAGAAGGGGATCGGCTCGGGACGCGACTGGGCGGCTTTCCATAGGGCAATGCCGCCGCTGCGCGAACCGGTGAAGCCAGCTGCCTTGATGCGAGCATCGCCCACCAGCGCGGTACCTACTTCACGGCCGGAACCGAACATCAACGAGAATACGCCCTCCGGCAGACCGCACTTCTTGACTGCGGCCTGGATGGCACGCCCCACCAGCTCACCGGTTCCCGGGTGCGCTGCGTGCGCCTTAACGATCACCGGGCAACCGGCGGCAAATGCCGACGCAGTGTCGCCACCCGCCACCGAGAACGCTAGCGGGAAGTTGCTGGCACCAAAGACCACGACCGGACCCAGCGCGATGTGACGCTGGCGCAGATCGGCACGCGGCATCGGCTGACGGTCGGGCATCGCCGGATCGACGCGGACATCCAGCCATTCGCCGGCGCGTACGGTCTTGGCGAACATGCGCAGTTGGCCGCAGGTACGACCGCGCTCGCCCTGGATGCGTGCCTGGGGCAGCCCGGACTCCGCTACGGCGCGCTCGATGAGCGCATCGCCCAGCGCTTCGATTTCATCGGCGATGGTTTCGAGAAACGTAGATCGATCTTCGAGCGACGTTTCGCGATAGCGATCGAAGGCTTCGCATGCAAGCTGACATGCTTGTTCCACATCGGCTTGAGTACCGCCAGCATAGCCGGGCTCCAATCGCTCGTTGGTCGCCGGGTTCATGGCATGAATGGGATCACGAGAGCCTTTGACGGCTTTCTGTCCGATCAGCATTTCACCTGTTAGATTCATCTTGCCTCCTGCGATGAGAATGTTGCCCGGCGGGACGATTACCCAGCCAGGTACCCCGTATCAATATCAGCAACTTTGCACTTGACGCCATGTTGCCGATATCGACAGTGACACCGCACACTGTCAGGTGCCGTGATGGCGATCAAACGCTGTCGTCGCCGGCGGGTGTGCTTTGTTGGTTTGAGCGATAGTTCTGCCACAAGGTTAGTGCCAGTAAGCCGATCGCTACGATCAGAAAGGCGACGCTGATCGGTCGTGTGAAAAACGGCGTCCAGTCGCCTTCGAAGGATTGAAGGCCTCGACGCAGATTGGACTCGGCGATCGGCCCTAGAATGAGCCCGAGAATGACAGGCGCGGTACCGAAGTTGTAACGATTGAGGAAATAGCCCAGCACCCCGAAGCCAAGCATCAGGTAGAGGTTGAAGACATCCCCATCGACACCGTAGACCCCGATGAAACAGAATACCAGTATGGCGGCCAGGAGCTGTTTACGCGGTACCATCAGCACGCGAATGAACAGCTTGATGCCCAAGCACATGATCAAGAGCATGAACACGTTAGCCAGCAGGTAGGCTAAAAAGATGCCGTAAACGGTGCCGCTTTGATCAGCGAACAGCAAGGGGCCCGGTGTGATTCCCTGGATCATAAGACCACCCAGCAATACTGCCGTGGCCGCTTCCCCCGGAATACCGAGTGCTAGTGTCGGAATGAGTGCCCCACCCAGCAGTGCGTTATTGGCGCTTTCGACGGACACGATACCTGGCGCGTGACCGGTACCGAACTTCTCCGGCGTTTTCGAGAAGCGTCGTGTCTGGTCATAAGCGACCAGCGAAGCGATGCTCCCGCCGGCGCCGGGAATGGGGCCCACGATCGAGCCGGAGATCACCCCCATCATGACGGCTTTCCAGTGTTTCAGGGTTTCGATAAAGCGGGGACGCGCAATATCGATCCGATGACCACTCTCTTTCAATCGCTCGTTGGGATCGTATTCGAAGGTATCCTTGAGCACCTGAGAAACCGCGAAAAGGCCGATGAGCGCGGGTAACAGGTTGACCCCGGTCAAAAGCGATAGCTCGTTGAACGTGAAACGTCCCACGCCAGTGATCGGGTCGGTACCGATCGTCGAGACAAGAAAGCCGATCATGCCGGCGATCAGCCCCTTGAGCAGCGACTTGCCTGCCACAGACGCGATGATGACCAGGCCGAAAATGCTCAGCGAGAAGTACTCTGCCGGGCCAAAGCGTAGCGCAAATTCGGCAATGGGCGGTGCCAGCAAGCTGAGAATGACCATGCTGGCAACACCGCCGAAGAAGGATGCCACGATGGCCAGGCCTAGCGCCCGTCCGGCTTCGCCTTTCTGCGCCATCGGGAAACCATCGAAAGTGGTCGCCACTGACGAAGGCGTTCCCGGAATATTCAAAAGAATGGCGGGGATCGAGCCACTGGCACCGGCGCCGCATAGAGCGCCCAGCAGCATGCCGATACCCGCTACTGGCGGCATGCCGAAGGTCACCGGCAAAAGCAGCGCGATGGCCATGGCCGAGGTCAACCCCGGCAGCGCGCCCATGACGATACCCAAGAGCGTTCCGCCCGCGATCGCTAGCAGAGTGCTCAGCTGCAGCACCATTCCCAGGCCGTCGAGATAACCGGAAATCATGTAAGCCTCCTGAATCTCAAATTAGGTTATACGGTCACGTCGGGAGCGGAATCTTGAAAAGGTCGGTGAAGACGTAAAAAATCGTCACGGCAAGCACGACCGAAAAAACCAGTGCTCCCGCGAGCGCCTTGCTCTTTACGGCGGTGGAAAGCGTGCCCCAGGTACCGCTTAGTACTGTAAGTCCAACGACGCAGGAAAAGGTGAACAGCGCCGTACTGATCATGTAGCCAAGCCGTTCGAAGGCGTAGACATAAGCGATCAACAACAGGATGACAAAAAGCCATTGGCTCGCGCCGCGAACGAGGCTGATAGAGGATGACGACACGGCCTGGCCGCCCTTTCGCCACTCTTGGAAATCCTTGATCAGACACGGGATGGCCAAGATGAAGATCAGCCCCGAAAGAAACTTTGGAAAGAAGGCAGCCGATAGGTCGCCCGGAATATTGACGTCGGGAAACGCTGATGCCGCGACAAATACACTCGCCGATACGATGATCAGCACAACATTGAATAAAGGCTTACCGATATCGCGTTGCGTCATGTTAGCTGGTCACTCCCTAGCCAAATGAGTAGCCTCCGAAACAATCGCGCTGCCGGCAAGACCTGCCAGACAGCACGAGAGAGCTAGACTTAGTTCGCCAAATCGCCCGCCGCTTCACGCATGGTAGCGGCCGACTCGTCGATGAAGGCTTCGAGCTCATCGCCGTAAAGCGGTGCAAGCTCAGTCCCCAGGTTGTTCGCCGTCTGCTCGTAGGAGCCATCCTCGACGATCTGCTGGATAGCGGCGACCCACTCCTTTTTCACCTCGTCAGGCAGGCCTTTCGGACCGGCGATGCCACGCCATACGGTCAGCGTCAGGTCGTAGCCGGACTCCTGAAACGTCGGTACGTCGGGCAGGCTGTCGCTACGCTCGGCGTAGGTGGTGGCCAGCGCCTTGAGTCGACCTGATTCCAGCGCAGAGCGCAGTTCGGCACCACCCAGCACGACGGCTTCGACGTGTCCGCCCATCGCGGCCGACATCGCCTCCGAGCCACCAGGATACGGAATCAGATTGAAGGTGGACTCGGTGCGGTTAGCAATCGCATTGGCCGCGATGTGGGCCGATGAACCTACGCCTGAGGCCCCCACGCGGACCGAGCCCGACTGAGCAGCCTCGACCAGGCTTTCGATATCCTGATAGGGGCTTTCGCTGCTTACCGCGATCAGGTAGGGCTCTTCGATGAGCTTGGCGATGAAGTCGAAGTCGTCGTGGGTAAATGGTACGGTGCCCATCGCCTCGAGGGTCAGCATCGCGTTGCTCGCGGCCAGCAGCGTGTAGCCATCGGCCGGTGATGCCACGGCACGCGACATGCCTACCGCCCCGCCGCCACCGGCGATGTTGCGGATGACCAGCGTGGTGTCCAGTTGCTCTTCCACCAGCGGCTGAAGTGCACGAACGAACGTGTCGTTACCGCCGCCGGCCGAGAAAGGCACGATCATGTCGACGTTCTTCGTCGGGTACTCAGCGAAAGCTTGACCAGCGACGATGCAACCAATAGCGAGCGTGAAACCACCTAGTAGCTTTTTCATTATTGATCTACCTCTTACTCGGGCTTTAGAAGCCGGGCACCGCGCACGCAATGCCCGGCCGAACTTAAAGTCTAGCGAACAAGCGCGGGGCGCTTGGGATCGAAGGTCCAGCCGTCGATCAGATACTGCATGGCAGTCGCATCGTTGCGTCCGCCGGCAGGCAGGCTGCGATAGAGCTCATGCGCCTTCTCTATCTCGGCCATGTCGATCTCGACGCCGAGCCCGGGCGCATCGGTCACCGCTACCTGGCCGTTCTTGATCTGAGGCGGATTGCGGGTCAGACGCGCATCGCCTTCCTGCCAGATCCAGTGGGTATCCAACGCGGTTGTACGGCCCACGGCGGCAGCACCTACGTGGGCGAACATCGCCAGCGAAATATCGAAATGGTTGTTGGAGTGGGACCCCCAGGTCATGCCATGATCCTGGCACAGCTGCGAGACGCGAACCGCGCCGGACAGGGTCCAGAAATGTGGATCCGCCAGCGGGATATCGACCGAGCGCAGCATCAGCGCATGGGCCATTTCACGCCAGTTGGTCGCGACCATGTTGGTGGCCACGGGCAAGCCGGTGGCGTGGCGGAACTCGGCCAGAACTTCGCGTCCGGAAAAGCCCTGCTCGGCACCACACGGGTCCTCGGCGTAGGCGATCACGCCACGGAGATCCTTGCAAAGCGCAATCGCCTCCTGCAGCGACCAGGCGCCGTTGGGGTCGATGGTCGTGCGCGCCTCGGGGAACGCCTTGTGCAGCGCCTTGACCGCCTCGATCTCCTGCTCACCGGGTAGCGCCCCGCCCTTGAGCTTGAAATCCTTGAAGCCGTAGCGATCCTGGGCCGCCTGGGCGAGCTCGACGATACGCTGAGGGGTCATCGCGGCTTCGTCGCGCTGACGGTACCAGTCGTGATCGAGCCCTTGGGTGCCGCGACGAAACTCCATCGGGGTGGCGTGGCCGTCACCGATGAAGAAGAGATAGCCCAGCACGTCCACGTGATCGCGCTGACGACCGTCGCCCAGCAAATCGGCCACCGGCACGCCCAAAAACTTGCCCATCAGGTCGAGCAGCGCGGCTTCGAGTGCCGCCACGGCGTTGACGCGCAGCTCGAACGTCCAGGAACCCTTGCCGAAATCCTCGAAATCCGCGCTGCGACCGGCCTTGTTCAAGGTATTAACCATTGCGCGCAGCTTGCCGATGGGTTGGCCCATCACCAATTCGCGGGCCTGCTCGAGGGATTGCTGAATGGTATCGCCACCGGGCGCTTCACCGACTCCAACGTTTCCGGCGCTGTCCTTGAGAATGACCAGATTACGAGTAAAGAACGGAGAGTGCGCGCCGCCGATATTGAGCAACATGCTGTCGCGCCCGGCAACCGGGATGACGCGCATTTCAGTGATGGTGGGCGTGTTGTGGCTTGGCATGAACGTCTCCATCAGTCTATCGACACATAGGCCCTTATTATCAGAACACTCAAGTGGAACCCGCACGCGTGCGGGCTCGACTTGCAAGGTCTCGAGAAAGAACGATTAGAGCGACTTGGCTTTCTCTACCAGACCCTTCAGCTGGATGAGCTGTTCGTTACTGGGCATGGTCAGCGGAGCACGTACATCGCCCCCTGAGTAGCCCACAATGCCCGCACCCGCCTTGACCAGGCTAACCGCGTAGCCCGGCATGGTGTCGCGCAGGGTCACGAAGGGAATAAAGAACTCACGCGTGGCCTTGGAGACGAAGTCGCTGTCGCCCTGACGCAACGCCTTGTAGAACTTCACCGCCATATCCGGTACGAAGTTGAACACTGCCGAGGAGTAGGTGCTTACACCGATCGCCAGATACGCTTCTGCGATGATCTCGGCCGTCGGCACACCGCCCACGTAGCCTAGGCGATCGCCCAGGGTCTTGATGGTGATGTTGAGCGCCTGCATGTCACCCTTGCCATCTTTCAGACCGATCAAGTTGTCGCAACGATCGGCCAGTGACTTGACCGCATCGACGTTGAGATAGCCGTTGGCGCGGTTATAGTAGATGACGCCCAGATCTGTGGACTGGCAGACACTCGCCGCGTACTCGACGATGCCCCCTTGCGAGCACTCGGTCAGGTAAGGAGGCATCAGCAGGATACCGTCGGCGCCTTCTTCCTGCGCGATGCGAGCGTGCTCCTTGGCAAGTTCGGCGCTCTGACCGGCACTTGCGATGATCGGCACGTGACCGCCGATCGCCTCAACGGCCACCTTCACGATCTCGCGGAACTCGTCGAGGGTCAGGTTGAAGAACTCACCCGTGCCGCCAGCGACGAACAGTGCGGAAACCTCGTAACCCTTCAACCAGAGCAGGCGCTTGCGATAGCTTTCGGCGTCGAACTTGCCGTTGGCATCGAAGTCGGTCACGGGGAACGACAGCAGCCCGTCTGTGATGGAGGCTTTGAGCTCTGGTTTGGAAAAATGCATTGGAAACTCCTCTTGTTCGATTAACGGACCATCAAGACCGGCAAGCCCATGACCGCCTGGGCACTCGCCGAAAGCATCGATAGGGATATCCCGACAATATTGTCATACATCATACAAATAAACCTCTAGACTTTAGACTAAGCGTTCGAAGTACCCCACAACTTGTCCTTCGCAGGAGAGGTTGTGGGGTGAGTACTGAGGAGGAACACTGATCGTTCAGATCAGGAGGGTTTTCACGTATCGATGTGTGTCAAAACTCCTTGGTGACCGCAACCCGCTTCTTTCGCACGGCGGAGATAATCGACCAGACGATTAGCGCTGCTATCATGGCAAAGAAGGCCGCGCTTACTGGTCTCTCCAGGAAAACCATCAGATCCCCTCGGCTGAGCAGCATGGCGCGACGAAAGTTCTCCTCCATCATTGGCCCGAGAATGAAGCCCAGAAGCAAGGGCGCGGGCTCGAATCCCAATAGCAAGAACACGCAACCGACAACACCGAACAGGGCCACCAGCATGATGTCCAGATCGGAATAATTGATGCTGTACACGCCGATGACGATGAACAGAATGATCGAGGGGTACAAGATGGGATAGGGGATCCTGAGCAGTCGCACCCAAAGCCCCACCATCGGAATGTTGAGAATCAAGAGCAGTACGTTACCGATCAAAAAACTGATCACCAGCCCCCAGAACAGGTCCGGGTTATCGGAAATCACGTTGGGCCCCGGGGTAATACCGTGGATCAGCAGCGCCCCCAGCATGAGGGCCATGACCGCATCCCCCGGTATGCCGAGCGTCAAGGTGGGAATGAATGCCGATTGAGCGGCGGCGTTGTTGGCGCTTTCAGGAGCGGTAATGCCCTCAATGGCGCCCTTGCCGAATTTTTCCGGGTTCTTCGATACTTTCTTCTCTACTGCGTAGGCGATGAACGACCCGATGGACGTGCCCGTGCCCGGCAATATGCCGATGCCCGTACCGATACCCGTCCCTCTCAACATGGGAAAAATGCTCTGCTTGAGGTCGCTCCGAGTGGGCAACAGCGACCTGAACGTGATCTTCTGATCACTTTTGACTTGGATGACCTTGCCCACGTTGGCCATGACCTCGGTGACGCCAAAAATGCCCATGGCGATTGCCACGATGTTGAGGCCGTCGTAAAGAAACGTCAAACCGAAGGTGTAGCGCTGAATGCCGGTGCTCACGTCGGTACCCACGATACCCAGCAACAGGCCGAACACGACGGCGGCCAGGCCTTTTGCGGGGTTTCCCTGAACGAGGATGGCCGCCGCCACGAGCCCGAGCAGCATCATGGAGAAATAGTCGGCGGAGTTGAACGCGACCGCGAAATCCGCCAGGGGGGGAGCAAAGGCCGCCAGTACGACCACCGTGATCAGGCTTCCCACGAAGGATGCGATGGTGGTCATGAACAGCGCAACGCCGGCACGCCCTTGCTTGGTCATCGGGTAGCCGTCCAGGCAGACCACCGATGACGACGGAGTGCCCGGCAGATTCAGCAATATGGCCGCGGTGGAGCCCCCGTACTGGGCGCCATAATAGATCCCCGCCAGCATGACCAGCGCCGTCGTCGCCGGTACGTAATAGGTCAGCGGAAGCAGCATGGAAATGGCGGCCAGGTGCCCTACCCCGGGAATCACGCCGATCAGCATGCCGATCGTCACGCCCAGCGCACAGTACATGAGGTTCTCGATCGTGAACGCGACCGAGAACCCCAGTGCCAGGTTATTGAGAATTTCCATCAGAAACTCCAGGGAAAAAGGCGTATGGGCATGTTGAGGCTCAGGATGAACACCAGATACGACATGCCACACAGTGCCAGGGCCAGCATACCAAGCCTTACCGGCTGGAATCGACGTTCGCTGAGACCACAAAGGTAGACCAGGGAGATCGTCGCCAGGAAAAGGCCCGCCGGGCGCATCAGCAGGGCGAACACCACGATGCCCGTTGTGATGCAGATCAGGGCCCGGTAATTCAGCGACGGGAACGCCATGGCCGTTCGTGCGGAGAAGACCATGGTGATCACGCCGAGCACGGCCAGAGAAATACCGAGAAACCGGGGCAGATAGCCTGGCCCCATGTTTCTCAATGTGCCCATGTCATAAGCGTAGGCCTGCCAAAGCACCAGCGACGCTATGAGAAGGCATGCCAGTCCTGCCAGGAAATCCCGGTTGACTCTCGTGTACATGGTGTATATCTCGCATCACGGAGGACAGCACCCTACCTTCGCAAGGCAGGGCATCGGTGGATTCATGCTCGAGACCATCGTTACTGACGAATACCCGCGCTTTCGATGAAGCTTGCAAGCTCGCTCTTTTGCTCGCTCATCCAGGCCTTGAGCTCATCCGGGGAGGCGGAGGGCCGGGCCTGACCACCCTGCTCTGCAATCCGCGCCCGGATCTCTTCATTGGCAAGCACGGTGGCGAGTTCCGTCTGCAGGCGCTCGACGATCTCGGGCGGGCTGCCGGCGGTCACCAGGATGCCCTGGTAGGTGCCATCGAGATCGCCGGGAAGCCCCAACTCACGAAACGTGGGTACGTCGGGCAGCTCGTCAAGGCGCTCCTCGCCGGTTACGGCCAGCGCGTTCATCTGACCGCTCAGCACGAAAGGCAGCGATGCCGTGGTGCCGTTGAGCAGCATGTCGCTTTCCCCGGACACGACGGCTCGCGTGGCATCGGAGCCACCGCGGTAGGCAATCACGGTCCAGTCCAGATCCTGGTCCTGAATCAATCGCTCCGTTGTGATGTGATTGTTGGCCCCGACCCCGGAGGTCGCCATCGAGAGCTGGCCGGGGTTTTCGCGAGAAAACGCCACCAGTTCGTCGAAGCTCGAGAAGTCGTTGTTCTGCGAAACGCCTAATACGTAAGGGGAGTAGGACACCATCGTGACGGGGGCCAGATCATTTTCGATATCGTAGGCGACGCTAGGCAGTACGCTCGGGGCCGCCAGTAGCGCGGTGAGATCGGACAGCAGCAACGTATGTCCATTGGGGTCGGCCTTTGCCACGAAGTCCGCGCCGATATTACCTCCCGCCCCGGCCTTGTTTTCCACGATGACCGGCTGGCCGATCGCGTCGGAAAGCTCCGGCGCTATGTAGCGGGCCAGAATGTCGGACGTGCCGCCCGGCGCGAATGGAACGACGATACGCACCGGGCCTCTGAACTCCTGGGCCAGGGCCACATTGCCTGCCAGCAGCAGTGAAAGAGAGGTGGCACTGACGAGAAACGTATTGATCTTGTTCACTATTATTACCCCAAGTTATTGATGTTATCGGGTTCAGAAAAGCTTATTAAAGGTCATATGTATTTAATCATACATATACACGTTAGCGGCCGTTCCACGCCTTGAACATACGACATAAGTCCACTCGTTTACCGGCGTCGCCTAGCGCACCAGTGCAGGACGCTTGGGATCGAAGGTCCAGTCCGGAATCAGGTACTGCATCGCCATGGCGTCGTTGCGCTGGGTCACATCCAACGATTTATAGAGCTGATGCGCCTGATTGAGCTTGGCCTCGTCGAGTTCGACGCCCAGGCCCGGGGTGGTCGGCACCTTCAGCGTGCCCTCGCGAATCTGGAACGGATCCCGGGTGATGCGCTGGCCGTCCTGCCAGATCCAGTGGGTGTCGATCGCGGTGATCTCTCCCGGGCAGGCCGCGGCGACGTGGGTCATCATGGCCAGTGAAATATCGAAGTGGTTGTTGCTGTGAGACCCCCAGGTCATGCCCCACTCGTTGCAAAGCTCCCCGACCATGACCGCGCCCTGCATGGTCCAGAAGTGGCAGTCCGCCAACGGAATATCGACCGCGTTGAGTTGGGTGGCGTACTGCAGCTGTTTGAAGTCGGTGGCGATCATGTTGGTCGCGGTGGGCAGCCCCGTGCGCTTCTTGAACTCGGCCATGGTTTCGCGCCCGGAGTAGCTCTCCTCCTGGCCACAGGGGTCCTCGGCGTAGCTGAGCAGGTGCTTGATCGGCTCGAGTACGCGCACCGCTTCGTCGAGAGTCCAGGCACCGTTGGGGTCGAGCGTCAAGCGCGCCTCGGGAAAAGCGTCGTTGAGCGCGCGGATGCAGTCGGCCTCCTCCTCGCCTCTGAGCACCCCGCCCTTGAGCTTGAAGTCCTTGAAGCCGTAGCGATCGAACGCGGCCTTGGCGAGATTGGCCACCGCCTCCGGCGTCAGCGCCTTCTGGTAGCGCACCTCGTCCCAGGCATCGACCGGGTCGCTCGCCTTAGGGTAGGGCAAATCCGTCTTGTCCGGGTCGCCGAGCAGAAACAGATAGCCAAGTGCTTCGACTTCGTCGCGCTGGCGACCGTACTGGCCCAGCAGGTCCGCCACAGGAAGGCCAACCGTCTGGCCGTAAAGATCCAGCAGCGCCGACTCGAGCCCGGTGATGACGTGAACCGCCACGCGCAGATCGAAGGTCTGGCGGCCGCGCTCTTCGCGTCCGTTTTTCGAAAGCGCCACGCGGGCGCTGTTCAGCGTGTGCTTGAATGCGTTGATGGTAGAGCCTTCCACAATAGCGCGGCACTGCTCCAGCCCCTTGAGAATCCCTTCGCTTGAGGGGATTTCACCGACGCCCTGATTGCCGGCGCTGTCTTCCAGAATCACGACACAGCGAATGAACCAGGGCGCGTGACCGCCGCTTAGGTTGAGCAGGAACCCATCGTAGCCGGCAACCGGCACCACTTTCATCGACGTAATCTTGGGAAACATGGCGATAGCTCTCTTGTCGTTTAGCGCTTTTGCGTTGTTGATGCGTTTTAAAGGCGGCAGCTCAGGTCACCGGCGCGGGATTGAACAGCACCAGGTCGTTGTGGATGCCGAGCCGGTCCGCGGCGGCCTGTTTGCGCCCGCTGGCAACGTCGAGGATCAGGTGGAAAAGCTCCCAACCCAGATCCTCGATGGTGGCCTCGCCGGTGGCGATGCGCCCGGCGTCAAGATCGATGATGTCATGCCAGCGCTTGGCCAGATGCGAGTTGGTCGCGACCTTGAGCACCGGCACCATGGCAAGCCCGTAAGGCGTGCCCCGCCCGGTGGTGAAGACCTGCAGGTTCATGCCGGCAGCCAGTTGCAACGTGCCGCAGATGAAATCACTGGCCGGTGTGGCGGCGAAGGTCAGCCCCTTGCGGCGCAGCCGTTCACCCGGGCCGATGACATCGACGATCGGCGAGTTGCCGGACTTGATGACCGAGCCCAGCGCCTTTTCCACCACGTTGCTCAAGCCCCCCTTCTTATTGCCCGGCGACGGGTTGGCGCTGCGATCCGCCTGGCCCTGAAGCAGGTAGTCGTCGTACCAGGACATCTGGTCAATCAGCGCCTGGCCGATCTCACGATCGACGGCGCGCGGCGTGAGCAGATGGATGGCATCGCGTACCTCGGTGACTTCCGAAAACATGACGCTGCCGCCGGCACGCACGATCAGGTCCGTGGCAAAGCCCACCGCCGGGTTGGCGGTCACGCCGGAAAAAGTGTCGCTGCCGCCGCACTGCATGCCCACGGCCAGCTCCGAGGCCGGACAGGTTTCGCGGCGTCGCTTGTTCAAGCGCTCCAGGTGGCGCTCGGCCATGGCGAGAATGCCCTCGACCATCTCGCCAAAACCCTCGAAGCTCTCGTCCTGCAGGCTCAGCACGTTGGCATCCGGGTCGGCGGCCTCGGTGTTTTCATAAATCTTCACCGGGCGGTCTTCGAGCAGTGTCGACGGCTGGAGCTTTTCACAACCAAGGCCGATCACCATGATCTCGTTGCCGAAGTTCGGGTTCAGCGCGATGTTCCTGAGCGTACGGATGGGTACGATCGCCGCCGGCGCGTTGATCGCCACCCCGCACCCGTAGCTGTGGTTGAGCCCGACCACGTCGTCGACGTTGGGGAAACGCGGCAACAGCTCGCGCTTGATGCGTGCGACCACGTACTCCACGGTGCCGGCCACGCACTGAACGCTGGTGGTGATTCCCAGCACGTTCTTGGTGCCTACACTGCCGTCCGGATTACGAAAGCCCTCGAAGGTGTAGCCTTCGAGCGGCGCCTGGGCCGGCGGCCGGCGAGTCGCCAGCGGAAGCTCGGAAAGCGCCGGGGCCGTCGGCAGGCGCACGTTGTGCTCGTTCACGTGCGCGCCTCGCTCGATGGCGGTGACCGCGGTGCCGATCACCTCGCCGTAACGCAGGATGTCATCGTTTTCCTTGATCGGCTCAAGGGCCACCTTGTGCCCCTGAGGGATCGGCATCAGCGTCGTGCACGACTCGTTGATTTTTACCCCTTCGGCCAGACCGTCGTGCTCGATCACGATGGCGACGTTATCGCTTGGGTGAACCTGAATGACGCGTGAGTTAGCCGTTGGTTGAGTCATGACGCTTTCCTGCAGTGGTGTTCGAAGGGGTATGCATCTGGCTCAACTCCATTTTCTGGCGAGCGCGCGATTTGAACCCCATGGCGATCGCAAACAGCACCGACGCGGCGATCAGCGCCCAGAGCACCAGGGCGATCGGGCTCTTGGTGAAGAAGATGGAATAGGTGCCGAAGGATTCGAGGCTCTTGACGAAGTAGACCTCTGCCTGGCTTCCCAGGATGAACCCGATGATCAGCGGCGCGACTTCCAGGCCGATCTTCTGAATCAGATAGCCCAGCACGCCGAAGATCAGCAGCGTCCAGACATCGAACATGATGCCGTAGTTGATCGCGTAGGCCCCTACCACGCACATCATGACGATAAGCGGATAAAGGATGTGCTTGGGTACCATGACCACCTTGGCGATATGCTTGATGGCGAAGAACATCAGCACGAACATGACGAAGTTCGCCAGCACCAGCGCCGTCATCATGATGTACCAGGTCTCGTGGTTTTCCGGAATGAACAGCGGCCCCACCTGTATCCCTTGAAGGGTAAAGGCACCGATCAGCACGGCGGTGGTGGCATCCCCCGGGATCCCCAGCGACAGCAAGGGAATGAGCGCCCCACCGGTCAAGGCATTGTTGGCGGATTCCGAGGCGATCAGCCCTTGGGGGGCACCCTTGCCCATTTGCGAGGAGTCCTTCGCCAGGTTCTTCTCCTGGGTATAGGCGAGTACCGACGCCGCACTCCCCCCCACGCCCGGCAGCATGCCGACGAAGGTACCGATGAAGGAGGATCGGGTGAGGTTGGTGAGACTGCCCTTGAACGTGGACAAGGAAAATCGACCGGACGCGCCGATCTTGACACGTTCGCCGGCGACGTCGCGCTTCACGCCCTTCTCCGCCTCCAGCAAGATGGTGGAGATCCCGAAGATACCGATCAGCACCGGCAGCAGCGAAAAGCCCTCGAACAGGTACGGCTCCATGAAGTCGAACATCAAACGGGTATGACCATTGCCACCATCGGAAATGCTGTAGTCCCCGATCAGGCTGAGCCAGATGCCGATGACACCGCTGAAGATGCCAATCAGCATGCTGTTGGACAGCGAGGCGATGACGCTCAGGGCGAGCAGGATGATCAAGAATTTCTCGACATAGGAGAACTTGATCGAGAAATCCGCCAGCAGCGGTGCGAACAGAAACAGCACCGCAGCGCTGATGAGCCCGCCGATGACCGAGGCGATCACGCAGATACGCAGCGCCTTTTCTCCCTCGCCCCGACGCGCCATGGGGTAGCCATCGAAGGTGGTGGTGATGGAAGACGGCGTACCGGGAATATTGAGCAGCACCGCCGGCACCATGCCGCCGGAAATACCCCCGACATAGAGCCCCAGCAGCAGCGCCAGCCCGTTATTCAGGCCAAGCGCATAGGTCAGCGGCAAACACACCGCCACTGCCATGGTGGCCGTCATGCCGGGAATCGCGCCGAAGATGATGCCAACCAGCGTGCCGAAGCCTACGAGCAGGAAAAACGAAACATCGAGAACAGACAGAAATTCCATAGCGGTACCCGCCTCGGTTACGGCAGTGTGATGGTGAAGAGCTTGGCGAGCACGAACCAGGCAAGGCTTGGCGCGACCACGGCGTTGACGACAACGATGACCAGTGCTTTCTTCGTCCAATCATGCAGGTAAAGCAGCGACATGCAGAGCACGAAGGCCATCGAGACGAACAAGAAGCCGTAGCCCGTGTAGGGAAACAGGTCCCCCACTATCGCCATCAAGGCGAAGTACGCCGGGATCAGGGCCAGGGTGGCGAAAAAGCGCAGGTTGTCCCGGGACTCCGAGACGATAGGCAAGGCACGCTCGCCGCGTTTGACCGCTGCCAGGAAAGGGGCGACCTTGGTGATCAGGATCAAGGCCAGCAAGCCTCCCAGGATCCAGTGCACGAGAGTGGGAAAGAACAGATGTGACGTTTCGAAGTCGATCGAAACGTCAAACAGATCAGACGCCATATCCGCTCCAGAAATAGTGACGTGGCACGCCCTCGTTGCCGCCTGAACACCGGGGCGGGCGTGCCGGACGCTTAGTTGATGTTGTCGATGATCTCTTGATAGCGAGACATCTTTTCCTGGAGGTAATCGGAAGCCTCTTGAGAGGGTTTGAAATCAGGAATGAAGAACGCGCTCAACTGGGCCTCCTGGATATCGCCCTCGGCGTAGATCGCCTCGAGCGCCTCGTCGATCTGATCGACAATGCCCTGATCCATCTCCTTGTTGTAAAGGAAGAAGAACTCCTTATCGAAGGTGAAGTTCTCGTCATCGCCCATGGTGACGGTGACGTTGGGCTCGACGTACTCCAGAAGCTGATCGCGAGTGGTCTGACCCAGCCCCTCTTCCGGTGCCTGCTCGATGGTGTCCTGACGCGCGGTCAACCAGACGAAACGCATCGCTTTCTGGTCGCTTTCGGGCAGGCGGGTATACTGCTCGTTGGCCTGCACGCTACCGTTGATGACATCGGCCTGACCGTCGAAGAGCTGCTGGTTCTTGTCGGACTGGGAGCCGGTGTTGACCGCGACCAGATTGTCCTCCTGGCCCGGATGCTCGATAGCGATCGCGTTCTTGAGCGCACTGAAGCCGATTTCCGACACCCCACCCGGCTGTATGGCAACGCGCACGGTTTCACCGCTGCCCACCGCCTCTATGATGTCATCCAGGCTCTGGTACGGGGAGTCCATGGGCACCAGATAAGCGTTGCCCGGGTTGATGGCGATGGTCGGGCCGATGGTGTATTTCTCAAAGATGTCGTCGTAGCCCTGAACGCCGTACAGATGCCCCAGGTAAGACTGGTCGTGGAAGATCATCAGAGTATTGCCCCGAGAGTCCCGATCCAGCGTGCGAAACGCGGAACTTGCGCCCACGGCGTCGACCTTCATGTTGACACCCAGGTGCTCGGCCAGGCGGTCGACCACGATGCTGGCGTTCTGATAGGTATCGCCACCGGTAGAGGTCGAGCCGATCACGACGCGAACGTTGCCGCGAAGCTGGGCGTCCTGGGCCATGGCGACACTGGAGCCTAGGGTGGCCCCCATCATGGCAGCGGCGACACTGACGTTCATCAGCGTTTTTCTGGATAGCAGCATAAGCTTACCTTTAGCGTTCATTGTGAGTTATAGCCTTTCGGAACGACTTTTCGGCGCGCGACTCGCAAAGACGGCAACCGATTGCTGGCGGTTCGCGTATTACCCTGCTCAGGTATTGGTAATACATCATACATTTAGAGGTTAAGAAGAAGCGCGAGAGCGAGCAAGGTTAAACAGTCAAAACGCGACCAAAGTTCTATACTTGATCAAAGTTAAAGTAGGAAAGCAGGTATTGTTGGTTGAAACGATAAGTTTTTATATGCAGTAATACGTAACAAATACGTTGTACTTATATAAGTAATCATGAAACTATACTGCTCTTGCCTGCTCACCTGTAAAGGCGCTGAGACAAGAGCAGTCGTATCGTCTAACGCTTCAAGAAATTGCTTTTCACCAGATGGACGACCTCATCCATGCGCCCGCTCAGCACCGCCTTGGCGGAATAGAGCGCGGTGGCACCGATCTGGCCGGCCTCCACCTTTGGCGGCATGACCAGCTCCATCGGGTTGGTCATCACGTCCAGAAGCGCAGGCCCCGGCTGGGCGAGCCATTCGGTGATCGCGCTCTCGAGCTCGTCTTCGCGCTCGACGCGTTTGCCCCAAAGCCCTGCAGCGCTGGCCACCTCGCCGAAATCGGGGTTTTCGAGCTCGGTGTAGGCGTCGAGCATGCCCTCCACCTTCTGCTCGAGCTCGACGAAGCTCAGCGACTGGTTGTTGTATACCGCGATCTTGAGCGGGATCTTGCGCTGCACCAAGGTCAGAAGATCACCCATCAGCATCGAGAGCCCGCCGTCGCCGCACAGCGCGATTACCTGGCGCTCCGGGTAGGCGATCTGAATACCCAGCGCCTGGGGGTAGGCGTTGGCCATGGTGCCGTGCTGCAGGCTCGAAAGCGTCTTGCGCTCGGCCCCGGCATGGATATGGCGCAGCATCCAGACGTTGACGCTACCGGTATCGGCGGTAAAAAAGGCATCTTCGTCGCTCAGCCGATCGATGGCGAGCGTCAGCTCCTGGGGATGGATCGTCGTATTGCTCTTCGTGTCGTGGGCGGACTTCTCGAGTGATTTCTTGTAGCGCTTCAGGCACTTCTCGAGCCAGCCGGTGTGCTCGTTGGGCTTGACGGTCTGATGGAACGCCTCGCAGGTTTCGGCGACGCTACCGACGATACCCACGTCCACCGGATAGCGCTTGCCGATCTGGCCGGGATCATGGTCGACCTGGATGATCTTCGCGCCATCCGGGTAGAACTGGGCAAACGCGAAACTGCAGCCCAGCAGCAGCAGCGTGTCGCACTCCGCCACCGCGTGATAGCCGCCCTCGAGCCCATAGACGCCGGTCATGCCGACCTGGTAAGGGTTGTCGTACTCGATGTAGTTCTTGGCCCGTGAGGTCCAGGCAATCGGCGCATTGAGCCTTTCTGCCAGGGCGATCACCTGCTCGCGGGCGTTTTCGCAGCCGGCACCGGCGAAGATCGTGATCTTGCCGCCCTTGTTGAGCTCGCGCACCGCCGGTACCAGCGCCTCGGCGCCGGGGCGAATAGAGTAATCGAAGGTGTGGGCCTGAAAGTCGAGTTTGCTCTGCGGCGTCTGCGTCATGACATCGCCGGGCACCACCAGCACCGCCACGCCACGTTTGGCAAGCGCGGCCTGGGCAGCCATGGCGGCCATGCGCGAGGCCTGCTCCGGGGAGACGATGGTTTCGCAGAACACGCTGCACTGCTTGAAGATGTCGGTCTGATCCACTTCCTGGGGGAACTGGCTGCCGATCTCGCCAAGCGCGATATGGCTTGCGATCAGCACCACCGGGGCATTGTTGCGGTGGGCGTCAAACAGCCCGTTGACGAAGTGCAGGCTGCCCGGCCCGCAGGAGCCCGCGCACAGCGCGAGCTCGCCGGTCATGTACGCCTCACCGCCGGCGGCAAAACCGCCCACCTCCTCGTGGCGCACGCCCACCCACTCGATCTCGCTTTTCCTGAGCGCATCGGTGAAGTGGTTCAGTGAATCTCCTACCACCCCGTAACAGCGCTTGGCGCCGGCATTTTGCAGGGTATGGACCAGAATCTCGGCGACGTTCTTGCTCATGAGCGACTCCCTTCGCAAGCGATGACAGATCATCCAAGCCTAGCTGCTGTCACGGGCCTTGCCGAACTTGATCGCTGCTTCATGCAAAAAAGCGCATGCTGCACCGCAACAAGAAAACAGCTATACTAGGGCGGTTCGTACAGGAGGATATGCGATGACCCAACCCCTAGTCGCGCGTCAACGCGAAGAAGAGGTGTGGTGCTTCTGGGGCCTGCAGGCCCAGTGGCAGCGTCTGGCAGCGGAGCAGTTCGCCGCGCATGTCGGCTGAAACCCACCTCGAATCGATGTACGACGCCACCGAAAGCCAGCGCCCTGCGCTGGCTTTTTCTTGCCCACACGTTCTTGCCCACACGGTGCTTTCAGCGCTAAAGGGCAGCCAAGTATGCCGACTGAAGCACGTACATTCTCTTCACGTCGCGGTACTGGCCGTTGATGAAGAACTCCTCGACCAGGTGCCCCTCCTCGATGAAGCCGCACTCCTTGTAGAGATGCACCGCCTTGATGTTCTCCACGGCGACGATGAGATACACCTTGTGCAGGTTCAATATGGTGAAGGAGTAGTTGAGCGCCTGGTGGATCAGCGAGCGGGCGAAGCCCCGCCCCTGGTGCTCCGGGGCGACGATGATCTGGAACTCGGCGCTACGGTGGATGTAGTCGATCTCGATCAGCTCGACCAGGCCGATGGCGCAGGCATTGGCGTCCTGGGCGACGAAGCGGCGCTCGGCGTTATCGTGGATATGCTTGTTGTAAAGTTCCTCGAGTTCGTCAAAGGATTCATAAGGCTCCTCGAACCAGTAGGACATCACACTCTGGTTGTTGTTGAGTTCGTGAACGAAGCGCAGGTCGCTGCGCTCAAGCGCGCGCAGATACAGTGTCGGGCTCATGGGAGGGCTCGCTCAAGCGGTGAAAGGAGAAGAACTCTGAAAGCTCATGATCGCGCCCTTCGATCAAGGCGCGCAACAGCCCCGCCCCCATCATCGAGTAGGTGATGCCGTTGCCGCCGTAGGCCATGGCGAAGTGGACATGCGGCCCCTGGCTCTCATGAGGGCCGAAGAACGGCAGCCCGTCATCGGTCTCGGCGAAGGTGCCGCCCCAGCTGAAGGTCGGGTTAATGGAAAGCGAAGGCCAAATCGACTCCACCTTGCGGGCAAGCCCGTGGGCCTTGTCCATCACTTGCGCGTCGCGGCGCTTGGGATCGTCATGGTCATCGTCGTCACCGCCCACCAGCAAGCGTCCCTCGTCGGTGGAGCGCATGTAAAGGTAGGGGCGCGCAGACTCCCACACCAGCGTATGGCGAAGCTCGCCGAGCACCTCTGGCGCGAGGGGGTCGGTGACGAAGGCGTAACTGCTGCGATTTTTCGCCACCGGCTCGGGCAGCCACGCCTGGGACTCGTAGCCTGCGGCCATCACCACCTTGCCGGCGCTGATCGTGGCGCCGTTTTTCAGCGTGACGGTCACGCCCGCATCATGGGATTCGATGTCCGCCACCTCGGTGCGATCGAACACCTCGCCGCCGTGCTCGAGCACCCGCTCGAACAGCCGGTAGGCCATGCGGTAAGGGTCGAGGCTTGCCGCGAGCTTCGACAGGATCGCGCAAGGTGCCTCGATCCCGTAGCGCGCCGACAGCGCCTCGCGATCCAGCCACTGCATGTCGAAACCGTGCTTGTCGCGCAGCGCGTACTCGGCCTCGAGAGAGACGGCATCCTCGTCATTGGAGGCGAAATAGAGACTCTCGTGACGCTCGAAGGAGACATCGCCGAGCTCACTGGCCAAGGTCTCGAGCGCGCCGATCGCCTCGGCGCACCCCTGGTAGGCCAGCACGGCGCGGGGCTCGTCGTAGCGCCGGGCGAGCTCCACCAGATGGGTATCGATCTCGTACTGTAAAAGTGCCGTGCTCGCCGCGGAGCTCCCCCAGCCGATGTCGCGGCGCTCCAGTACCACCACGTGATGATCGTGGCGGGCAAGTTCGTCGGCGATCAGCGCGCCGGTGATGCCGCCGCCGATCACCACGACGTCGCACCGGTGGTCGTGGGTCAGCTGAGGAAAGGAGACGAGCAGGCCGTTTTTCACCGCCCAGAACGGATAACCGCTTTTAAGATCCATTTAATTGCCTTCTAAAGGTTGTCCAGAGAGCCGACCCTCCTGTAAACATAGCGGTTCGCCATCATATTGCTCGCCCATCAGACCGGGCCGCCAAGAAACTAAAGAACGTTAAGAAAGAACGTTAAGAAAGTACGTCGAGAAAGTACGTCAAGAAAGCACAGGAGCCCACCCCGTGATCGATTTACGCAGCGACACCGTCACCCGGCCAAGCACCGCCATGCGCGAGGCGATGCTGGCCGCCCCCGTCGGCGACGATGTCTGGGGCGACGACCCTACCGTCAACGCCTTTCAAGACACCCTGGCCGAGCGCGCTGGCAAGGAAGCCGCCCTGCTCTTCCCCAGCGGTACCCAGAGCAACCTGGTGGCCCTGATGGCCCACTGCGAGCGCGGTGACGAGTACATCGTCGGCCAGAACGCCCACACCTATCGTTATGAAGGCGGCGGCGCGGCGGTGCTGGGCAGCATCCAGCCTCAGCCTCTCGAGAACGCGCCGGACGGCTCGCTTCCGCTCGAGAAGATCACTGCCGCCATCAAGGCCGATGATGTCCACTTCGCTCGCACCCGCCTGCTGGCGCTGGAGAACACCATCGGCGGCAAGGTCCTGCCCGAAGAGTACGTGACCCAGGCCGTTGCCCTGGCCCGTCAGCACGGCCTGGCCGCCCACCTCGACGGCGCTCGGCTGTTCAACGCCATGGTGGCCACGAACACTTCTCTGGAGGCGATGTGCCAGCCCTTCGACAGCGTGTCGCTGTGTTTCTCCAAGGGGCTCGGCGCGCCGATCGGCTCGGCCTTGGTGGGCTCGCACGCGCTCATCGACAAGGCGCGCCGCTGGCGCAAGGTGGTCGGCGGCGGCATGCGCCAGGCCGGCATCATCGCCGCGGCCTGCCAGCACGCGCTGGATCACCATGTGGCGGGGCTGGCCGACGATCATCGTCGGGCGGCGCGGCTGGGCGAAGGGCTTTCCGCCCTGCCCGGCCTCGAGGTCACCTCACAGGCCACCAACATGGTGTTCGTACGCGTGGACCAGGCCCACGTGGCACCGCTCGCCCGGTGGCTCGAGGAGCACGAGATCCTGCTCAACCTGGTCGACAACACCCGCTTCGTGGTGCACCGGGACCTCGATGACGCGGACATCGAGCGCGTCATCGAGGTGATGACCGACTACTTCGCGCGCTAGCTCCCGCTTACAGGCGGCGCAGCCCCCACATGAAGTAGGCGCCGCCGATCAACGAAGCGACCAGCCCCGCCGGTATCTCGTAAGGGAAGATCACCTGCCGACCTACCCAGTCCGCCAACACCATCAAGAGCATGCCGATCAGCGCGGCGCCCACGAGATGGTGGCGGGCGCGGGAAAACCCGGCCAGGCGCGCCATGTGCGGCGCCAGCAGGCCGATGAACGAGAGCGGGCCCACTACCAGCGTCGCGCAAGCGGTCAACAGCGCCACCAGCAGGAGCAGCACCAGCCGGGCCCGGTTCAGGGTCACCCCCAGCGCCTGCGCCGTGGGCGCCCCCAAGGGCAGGATGTCGAGCCAGCGGGTGAAAGGCAGAATCAGCACCGTCAAGAACGCTGCGATCGCACCGATCCACAGGGCACTGGTCACGTCCACGTAGTAGGTGGAGCCGGCAAGCCAGGCGATCACCTGCTGACCGCGCGGATCGCCGCCGGCCAGCATCACGTTTCTCACCGCATCGAACAGCGCCGTGATCGCCACCCCGGTCAGCAGCAGCCGCTCCGGCACGAATCCACTCTTGCGATTGATACCGACCAGCACCAGCAGCGTGATCATCGCCCCCAGGGTGCCCATCGCCACCAGCAGGGGCTGGGTGGGGCTGGGCAGCAGGTAGATGCCCAGAATCAGGGCGATGGCGCAGCCGCCGCTGACGCCCAGTACTTCCGGGCTCGCCATGGGGTTGGCGGAAAGTCGCTGCAAGATAGTGCCGGCCATGGCCAGCATGATGCCGCTGGCAGCGGCGGCGAGCACCCGGGGCAGGCGCCACTCGACCACTTCCCACTGGGTGGGAGCCAGCCAGTACCAGCCATCCACCCCTTGCCCCAGCAGCAGCCCAAGAAGCGCAAGGACCACAAGCCCCAGCGAGAGCTTAACCGCCAGGCGTCCAGGCGCTGGATGACGCGTTGCGAACACGCCGGCGCCCTTGGGGGGCTGGCCGCTTGACAGGCGCAGGCGTGGAATCAGCCATAGCAGCAAGGGCGCGCCAAGTGCGCCGGTGATGGCGCCAGTGGGAATGAAGGCGGCGGTCGCGCCAGAGAAGAATTGCAGCAGCTGATCCGTGGTGGCCAGCAGCACCGCCCCCAGAAGCGTGGACCACACCAGCCGCGCGCCGAGTCGGCGAGCGCCGGCCATGCGCACGATATTGGGCGCGGCCAGGCCGATGAATCCGATGATGCCCACCACGCTCACGATGCTGCCGGTCAGAAAGACCGCCAGCCCCATGCCCGCAAAGCGCAGCCCCGACAGCGAGACCCCGAGGCTCTTGGCGCTGGCATCGTCGAGCTCGAGAACCGCCAGCGGGCGCAGCAACCACCAGGCGAGCACCGTGCCGATGGCGAGCCTGGGCGCGAGCATCGCAGCGCCGTCCCAACCGTTCTGGGCAAGCGACCCCGCCCCCCAGATCAAGAGCCCCGCCAGGGTTTCGTGATTGAACAGCAAAAGCGCCGTGGCGAGCGCGCCGAGATACAGATTGACGACCAATCCCGCCAGCACGACAACGATAGGCGAAAGCCCTCGCCGCCAGGAGAGCAGAAACACCAGCCCGACCGCCAGGGCCCCGCCGGCCAGGGCAATCCACTCCCGCCCGATGACCAGCAACCCCGGCGTCAGCACGGTGGCCACCATCAGCGCCAGGTTCGCCCCGGAGGCGACGCCAAGGGTGGTGGGCGAGGCAAGCGGGTTGCGCAGTACCTGCTGCATCAAGACCCCGGCAAGCCCCAGCCCGCCGCCGGCCAGCAGCGCCACCACCAGCCGAGGCCACCAGGCGAAATAGAGCAGCAGTTCCTGGGGGTCAGCGAAGGTCGGGGTGATCAGAACGCTGATGGCATCGATCACGCCGCCCTGGGCCTGAAGGCCGAGTATCACCAGCACTGCCAGCGGCAGGCTGAGCAGTAGACACGCTGTTCCGGGGGAGACGCCCCCTCTTTTCTTAGCCCACGGCGCATTGCCCGGCATAGTCACTACCTTACTGTATCGACCCGCCCAGAGCGCTTGTAGCCTGGCCCGGGCGACTCGCGAAATTGGCCGATCATGTTCATCGACCGCTTTGCTGCCGCGTAGCGGCGGGGTATTTTAAATGATAACCATTAGCACTACAATTGAGCCTTCGATACGACGAGACGCGAAACCATGGCAGGCAAGCAGGCCTATCGGCTTTTCGACATCACGCTGGTCAAGCGCACCCAGGTCAGCGCATCGCTGGTCCGGTTGACCTTCACCGGTCCTCTGGTCCATCAAATGGACACCTACGCCCCGGACCAGCGCATCAAGCTCTTCTTCTCTCGCCCCGGCGCCACCCTGGACGAGCTGCTCGCGCTTGCCGAGCCGTCAGCAAAGGATTGGTACGGCGCCTACCTCGCCCTGCCCGACGCGACAAGGCCGTTCATGCGGACCTATACCATACGCGCCCTGCGTCGGGAGCAAAGCGAGGTCGACGTCGAATTCGTCCTGCACGGCGACAGTGGCCCTGCCTCTCGCTGGGCGATGACCGCGTGCCCCGGCGATCGCCTGGCCATGGTCGCGCCGGTGTTCGGCGCCCCGCCGCCGCATCTCGGGTTCGAATGGAAACCGCCCCGGGGGGTGAAGCGGGTGCTGCTCATCGCCGATGAAACCGCGGTACCCGCGGTGGCGGGTATTCTGGAAGCGCTCGAGCAACAGAGCAACCCGGTGGAGGTCGAGGCCCTGCTCGAAGTGCCCTGCCACGACGACGCCCAAGCGCTCTCCTCCCAGGCGCGGCTTTGCTGGCTGGCCCGAGACACCGGCGCCCGGGATCACGGCGAGCTTCTGCTCGACGCCCTGCGCCAGATCACCCTGCCCTCGGGGATCGCCACCCCGGCGGCGCTGGAAGCCCCAGGCGATATCGACGATCGTGACCCTGGCGACGAGCCCTTCTGGGAGCCCGCCGACGCCGACGATAGCGCCCCCTTCTACGCCTGGATCGCCGCGGAAACCAAGGTCGCCATGCGCCTGCGACGCTACCTGGTCAAGGAGCGCGGCCTTCCCAAACGCTATGTGGCCAGCATGGGCTACTGGCGCCTGGGCAAGGCAAGTACCTGACCCTGCCACTGACAAGAAGATAGCCGCTCATGACCTCCACGCCTCTCGCTGACGCTGGCCTGCCCACTCGATGCCGCCTTCGGGACACGCCCACTGCCTACGGTATCGTCAGCCGGGTTCTGCACTGGGCAACCGCCGCCCTCGTGCTCTTTCAGTTCACCGTGGTGCTGTCCTGGCGTGCTCTGGGGGAAACGCCGTTGACCTTGACGCTTTCCACCCTCGGCCCCCATGGCTCACTGGGCGTGCTGCTGCTGGTCACCAGCGTGTTGCGCGCAGGCTGGGCCTTTTTCAATCGCCACCGGCGCCCGCCGGCCAAGAACGCGCTGGCCCGCATCGTCCATTTGACGCTCTACGGGCTCTTGATCGCGCTGCCCAGCCTCGCCATCCTGCGCCAGTACGGGCGAGGTGGTGCGCTGCGGGTCTATGGCCAGCCTTTGTTCGAAGCCGCCGAGCGTGACATCCCCCTGGATGGTCACGCTGGCCAACGCCTTGCACAGTCCGCTTGCCTGGTTGCTTCTGGTACTGGTGCTGGGTCACGCCGCCATGGCACTGGTCCATCGCATCGGGCTCAAGGATGACACGCTGTCGCGCATGGCCGGCCCCTTGAACCGGCGCTAGCTGTCAAATGATAATTATTCACGATACAATCCCGGCGTCGTACGTCCTCGGGTCACCAGGAGCTCCCCATGTTCGAGGTTAAAGGCGCCACGTTCGCCATCGATGGCAAGCCCCTTCTCCAGCCTATCGAGCACACCTTTCACCAAGGCAAGGTCTACGGGCTGATCGGCCACAACGGTTCCGGCAAGTCGACCCTGATCAAGCTGCTCGCCCAGCAGCAGCCGATCAGTCAGGGGAATATTCACTTCGATCACCGCCCTCTCGATGACTGGGGCAATCGCGAGTTCGCGCGTCAGGTAGCCTACCTGCCCCAGCACCTGCCCGGCGCGGAAAACCTCACCGGGCGCGAACTGGTCGCCTTCGGCCGCTACCCCTGGCACGGGCTTCTGGGCCGGCATACGGTAAAGGACAAGGAAGCGATCGAGCGGGCCATCGCGCTGACCCACACCGAAGCGTTCGCCGACCGACTGGTCGATACCCTCTCCGGGGGCGAGCGCCAGCGGGTGTGGCTGGCCATGCTCCTGGCCCAGGGCAGCCGCTTTCTGCTGCTCGACGAGCCCCTGGCCGCGCTGGACATCGCTCATCAAATGGAGGTGCTCGCGCTCATTCGCAAGCTTTGCGACGAGCTCGACCTGGGCGTGATCATCGTGCTGCACGACATCAACATGGCCTCGCGCTACTGCGACGAGCTGATGGCGCTGCACAGCGGTCGCCTGCTCGCCCACGGGGCGCCCCGGGAAATGATGCGCGACACCACTCTGGAAGCGATCTACGGCCTGCCCATGCAGGTCATGACCCACCCCAACGGGCAACACGCCATCGCCGTTGCCCAATGAGTCGCGCTCGTAGGCCTTGGTGGGCGCTGGCATGGCTTGCCGCCCTCGCCCCGCTTCACGTCACGGCAAACGAGCTCGTGACCCTGGACTGGACCGTCGCCGAAACCCTGACCGCCCTTGGCACTCCGCCCGTGGGGCTGGCGGAGCTTCCCCAGTACCAGCGCTGGACCGGCGCCGAGGCGGTTCCCGACGTCACTCGGGACATCGGCCTTCGGGCCCAACCCAATCGCGAGCTGATCGCCCAGCAGTCCCCGGACCATATCCTGTTATCGCCGCTGTTCATGCGCCTCAGCGACCAGCTAGGTGGCATTGCGCCGGTCACGGGGCTTTCGACCTACGCGCCCGGGGGCTCGCTTTGGCAGCGCCTGGCCCGAACCACGCATACCCTGGCCGCCCTCGGAGGCGACGAGAACGCGGCGAGCGCGCTGATCCAGGATGTGGAAGCGTCCCTGGCACGCCACAGGGCCGCGCTGGGTGAGCAGCCTCCCTTGATCGTGCTGCAGTTCATCGATGCTCGCCACCTGCGCGTCTTCGGCGAGCAGAGCCTGTTCGAGGCAGTGATGGAGCGCATGGGGCTGGTCAATGCCTGGCGCGAACCGACCAATCAGTGGGGATTTTCGACGGTGGCGCTGGAGGAACTTCTGCACCATCCGGAAGCGACCCTGGTGGTGGTCGAGCCGCTACCCGCCAGCCTGCAGGCGGGCTTCTCCGGTAATGCGCTATGGCAGCATCTGCCCGCAGTACGCCAGCAGCGCGTCATCCAGCTGCCGGCGGTGTGGAGCTTCGGCGGTTTTCCATCGGCGGCGCGCTTCGCCGATCTTCTCGGCGACGCGTTGACGGCGTCCGACGCGACCTAGAAGTCGAGCGCAGCAGACAGTTTGAGCGTACGCGGCTCGCCCTGGCTCAGATATCCCCCGGTCGCGGAGGCCCAATAGTTTTCATCCGTGAGGTTCTCGAGGTTGGCCCGCAGGGTCAGCGTGGTCGTATCGAGGTCCGTTGAGTAACGCACCCCCAGATCCCAACGGGTCCAGGGCTCGACCTCGAGCTGGTTGGCCGCATCCAGGTACTGATGGCCGTTGCGTATTGCGCGGCCGCTGAGCGTCCAGCCCGGCGCCTGGGGAATATCCCACTCGCTGCCCACCACGAGACGATAGCCCGGCACCCCGACCGCGTCGTTACCCTCGAAGGCGCCGTCGTCGGTGCGAGTCAGCTCGGGGTCCATCCAGGTGGCGCTGCTCAAAAGCCGCCAGCCGTCCACCGGCTCGCCGTAGACGCTGAGCTCCACGCCGCGATTGCGCTGCTCACCAAAGTAGCCGTAGACACCGCTGTCGGCATCGGTGAAGGCGTTGGGCTGCTCGATGTCGAACAGGCTCAGGCTGCCGCCGATGGTACCGAGGTCGAGCTTGGCGCCGATCTCGTCCTGGCGGGCCTCGATCAGGCCGATGCTCTGACCGGCATTTACCGCCGTGGTGGGTGCCGTCTCTCCGGGCTGGAGCGCCTCGACCCGGTTGGCGTAGAGCGCGAGCGCATCCGTTGCCTTGAACACGAGCCCGTACACCGGTGAGAGCCGGGTATCGCTGAAGCGATTGTCGAAATCACCGTCGTAGTCGAAGTTGGAGACCTCGACGTCCTGATAGCGCGCCCCGAAGGTCAGCAGCAGCCGATCATCGAACACGCCCAGCGTATCCGAGAGCGAGACGCCGTTGTTGCGGGTTCGGCTTCTCAGATTCGGGTCTCCCATGTCTCCCCCGGCGAAGACCGGCTCGCGAAAGGCGATGTCCGCCGGACGATAGAGGTTGGTCGGTAGCGCCGGAGACGCCATGGTGTAGGCGGACCGGGTGGTGCGGTAGGCGCTGGAGTAACCGAGATCCAGCTGATGACTCACGACCCCGGTATCGAAGGCGCCACGCAGGCCGAGCTGGCTGCCCACCCCTTCGGCGCGATAAGGCACGCTCATCTGCCCGACCGTGGCCGAGCCGTCCAGGTCTCTCACCGTGGGCGAGCCATAGATACCGCTCTCCCGGGTGTCGCTGGCGCCCAGGGCGGCGTAGGCGGTCCAGGTATCGGTCACGTCGATCTCCCCGCGCAGCATGACGAAGTTGGTCTCGAGGGAGGTGGTCGCCCAGGAAGGAGCGTAGTTGGTACTGGACGACGGCGCCTTCGGCACGCTGCCTACCCCGGCCCCCACATGAACCACGGACCGGCCGTTTTGAATGTCATGCGCCTGATGACCGATATCCAGCGACGCCCGGCTTCGCTCCCCCCGGTAGTCGAGCCCTACCACCGCCGAGGTGGCGCGGCGCTGCTCGTGGTCGATGGCGCTGTCTCCCCGGCCACGCTCGACACTCGCGCGCAGACCGAACTGGTGGTCGTCGCCGAAGCGCTGCCCGAGATCCACACCGCTTTGCACATAGCCGTTATCGGTGATGGAGGTCGTCAAGCGGGTGAGCGGTTCATCCGCAGCGCGCTTGGGCTCGATGTTGATCGCGCCGCCGATGCCCGACCCGCTGGGCGAGACGCCGTTGGCGAAGGCGTTGGCCCCCTTGAACAGCTCCACGCGCTCGGCGATGTTGGTCGCCACGATCTGGCGCGGCAACACGCCGTAAAGCCCCCCGTAGGCGATATCGTCGCCATCGAGCTCGAACCCGCGGATCTGAAACTTCTCGGCGAAGTTGCCGTAGCCGAAGCCGCTTTGTACCGAGGCATCGTTGGTGAGCACCTCCCCGAGGGTGCGGGCCTGCTGGTTGTCGATCAATGTCGAGGTGAAGCCGATCACGTTGAAGGGCACGTCCATCGCCTGACGTTGCCCCCAGGTACCGACCCGCGCGCCGGCGGCCACCTGCCCTCCGGCAAAGGCCGGGGCCAGGGTATCGCCCTGGGCTACGGCCTCGCCGATGACGGTCACGGTATCGAGCGTGGCTTCACCTTCCGGCGCTTGTGCATAGGCCGTGGCCGGCAGCATCGAGGCGCCGAGCAGCGCAAGGGTGAGAGAGCATCCACAGGAGAAAGGCAGCGACATGAAAATTCCTTGTTCGATGACCGCCTTGATACCGGAGGGAGAACCGTGTCTTGGGCGGAGGGGTCTGATATGCGAGGCACAGGGTCCCGCATACTACATCAAAAAAGAATCATTTTCATTTAAAACATGAACCTATTTATCGCCAAAAGCCTATTTTACTGATATGCATTATCGTTTACACTTTCAATTCGCCCCTTTCGTGTCAGATCCTGGAGCTTGCCATGTCTCTTGCGGTAGAACGAACGACGACCCCTTCGTCGCTTGCGGACTGCTATCAAGGCGCCTTGGTTCTGTTCACCCCGCCGTTGATCGGCGGCACTCCTCCCGTCGGGGCGATCAAGGCATCCCGCTGGCGAAACCCGGCGCTGCTCGAGCAGGACATGCAGCGCTACGCTGCCCGTTACCCCGGGGGCGACAAGCGCGCCATTGCTTCACTTTGGTCGAAATGGCACTTCATTGCGCTCACCGTACCGACCCTGGCCGCTCACCTGCTGCTCGACCGGGACCTGCCGGTGGCTCTGGACGACGTGTACGTCCTCTTCAACGACGACGGCTGCACGCGCCAGCTCTGGCTGCCTGAAGAGGGCACGCACCTGCATGGCCAGAGTACCCACAAGCGCTTCGCCAAGTTGATCGAGCACCACTGGGCCCCGCTGATCGAGCGCCTGGCCGCTCTTTCCGGCGTCGCACCCCGGGTATTCTGGAGCAATGCCGGCGGCTATCTGCATTACTACGTCAACGAACTGGCCGGGCATCCGGACGTGAATCCGGGCGCGCTTCAGGCCGCCCGGGCCCTGCTGGAATCTCGGGAACTGGGCGGTAAACGCAATCCGCTGTTCGAGCCGGTGCGCACCTATACCCCGAAGGGCAGTGACGAAGTGAAACGGGTACGCAAGCTTTGCTGCCTGCGCTATCTGCTGGACGAGTTCAGCGTTTGCAGCAACTGTCCTCTGGAAGGGTGCGACCGACAAGCACGCCGGTCGCGTTGAGCCACCGGCCCCTTAATCCTGGGCGCTGATCTGTGCCACTGCGTCTTCACTTGCCCGCTCGCGCTGGGCGCCGGTCAGCTCCTTGAGCTGGCCTTTCGACATTTCGAGCAGCCGGTCGGCGTGCACGAAGTAGCCATCGTCGTGGCTGATCGCGAACACCGTCTTGCCCATGTCGCGTAAAAGCGGCAGCAGCTCCCGGTAGAACAGCCGGCGAAACTGCGGGTCCTGGTCCGCGGCCCACTCGTCCAGCATCAGGATGTCCCGCTCCTCGCAGATTGCCAGCAACAGCGCCAGGCGCTTGCGCTGGCCTTGGGACAGCTGGGTATTGATCACCCGCTCCCCTTCCCACTGAAGCTTTTGCGTCATGTGCAGCCGCTCGAGCCAGGTATCCACCAAGGCCGGGTTTGCCGGTGCGCCCCCGGGGCCCATGGCGGTATCGAACTGATGAAAATCCGTGAACACGCTGGCAAAGCGTGCGCGAAAGCTTTTCCACTGCGCCGGGGTCAAGGGGTGGCCGTCGACCTTGATCTGGCCGCTCTGGGGCTGATAGAGCCCCGTGAGCAGCCGCGCCAGGGTGGACTTGCCGCTGCCGTTGCCGCCGATCAAGAAGACCTGTTCGCCGCGTTCGAGCACCAGATCCACCGGCCCGACCTGAAAGCCCTCCTGCGCGCCGCTCGCGGGGTAGTGATAGCTCACCCCGACGAGTTCGAGGCGCTGCCAGCCGGCAAAGGCGTCATCGACCTCAAAACCCGGCTCGAACGCCGCAAGCTCGAGGCTTGCCAGCTTGTCGAAGGCGACCTGGGCGCTGATCAATGTTGGCCAGGCGCCGATCGCCTGGATCAGCGGCGTGCGCAGAAACAGCAGCGCCAGCGCGAACGTCGTGGCCACTGCCGGGCTCGCCCAGCCAAGTCCGTTGGCCATGAAGAACACCACCCCGATCGCCCCCAGCATCATGATGTTCGACCAGTTGCCGGCACTCAGGTGGTAGGAGTCGGCGCGAATGATGTGATGGCGATACGCCCGGGCGTTCTTGGTGAAGCTCTCGTCGAAAAAGCGCCGTGCCCGGTCCCGGTTGAGGGCGAGCTCCTTGCGGCCTTCGATGGCGGACTGAAAATCCTTGTAAAGATGATCTTCGCTTGCCCGCACCAGATGAAAGTGACGGTACACCCTCGAGATCAGCACCCAGCCCACGGTCATGGTGCTGGCGATCCAGACCACGGTCACCGCGACCATAGAGGGGGAAAGCCAGGCCAGATAGGCGATGGATGCCAGGGTCAGCACCGCCCCCTGCACGAGCTCGGGCAGGCGCACGAACCCGACGGTGATGTTGCGCACGTCGCTTGAAAGGCTCGCCAGAAGCGTTGCATTGCCCAGCCGCTCCAGACGCTCGATATCCGTGTCCAGGATGCGCTTGACGAGCCTGGCGCGCAGATCGAAGACGAAATGATGGCCCAGCAGCGTGAGCGACACCTGGGTGGCGAGCGTCACCGCCAGCAGCACCGCGAGCAGGCCGAGAAACTGGGGAAGCGCCGAGAGCGGGCTACCCACCTCTATCAAGCGCTGGTTGATGAAGGCGATCACCCCCACCCCGAGCCCGGCGCTGACAAGACTCAGCAGGATGGCCCCCAGAAAAGGCCAGCGGTAGTGCGTAAAGACCACCCGCAACAGTTCCATGCTCCACTCCCTATCGACTTAGGCGGCGAATTGTGACGCACTCACCGCCCAAGTCAATAAAGAGAGTGATTTGCATTCAGACCGTGGCTCGGGGCGCTGTCAGTCGAACAGGCTCATGCGGGTCATGACGCCATCACGCTTGATACGCCAGTGATAGAGTGCGCCGAGCAGGTGCAGTACCAGAAGCACGACGATCGCCCAGCCCAGAAAACCGTGCCAGGCGAACAATGTGCTCGAGAGCTCGGGATGCCGACCCACGAGCCCCGGCAGATGCCAGACGAAAAACTCGACCGGATAGCCGCCGGTGGCGGTGGCCGCCCAGCCGAGCAGCGGCATCAATACCAGCGCAAGATAGAGCAGATGATGAACGCTGGTACTGAGGATACGCTCGAAGAGGTTCAGGGGCGGATCGTGATCCGGCACCACGAAGGCCAGGCGCGTGAGGATGCGCAGCGTCATCAGCAAAAGGATCAGTACGCCCATCGTCTTGTGAGTGGTGTACATCACGTTGGTCGTCGCGCTCCCTACCATCTCGGCGGTGCGCTCGAACCCCAGGGTGCCCAGCGTGAGGCCCGTGGCCAACGAGACGAGCACCGCGCCCGCCACCAGCCAGTGCAGAACCCGGTGGGGGTAGATGTAGTGGTCCAGCTCGTGCATCGATCGCTCCTAACGCCCTGCTGCGTTGTGAATTTTACCCGTCCATTCACCTTATAACGCTTCGCCGATCGCCGCTAGCTGTTCGCGAATCAATTCCCCCAGCCGGCGCGCGGGTTCGGTGGGCCGATGCGGTGCCCGATGCAGCGCCAGCTCGATCGTGGGCAGCGCCGGCAGCCCGCTCGATTCATCCAGCGGGCGCAGCGACGGCGTCAACATGCTGCGCGTGACCACCACCACCGCCAGCCCAGCGGTCACGATGGGTGCAAGCCCCGCCATCGACTGGCTGGTGTAGGCTACGCGCCAGTCGCGCCCCGCCGCCTGCAGCGCCTGCTCCGCCACCTCGCGAAACACGTCCGCCCCGGGCGAATAGAGAGCCAGGGGAATGGGGTCGCTCAAAAGCGGCTGCTGATTGATGCCCACCGCCCAGAGCAGCGGCTCGCGTCGGATCACGTCGCCGCCGGGTGAGTTGCGCTGGCGGGTGACCAGCGCCAGATCGATCTCGGCGGCCTTGACCTGCTCGACCAGGTGCGCGCTGGTGCCGCAGATCACGGTCAGCCCCACCGCCGGGTAGAGCTGGTGGAAGTAGGCGAACACCGACGGCAAGAGCGAGGCGTAGTCCTCGGGGATGCCCAGTACCAGATCGCCGGTGACCTGGCGCGCCTGCATGTCGCTGAAGGCTTCATCGTTGAGGGCGAGCAACCGCCGGGCGTGAGCCAGCAACCGTTCGCCTTCCGGGGTGAAGCGCAGCCGCCGCCCCTCGCGTTCGTGCAGGCTCAACTCGAGCTGCGCTTCCAGGCGTTGAAGCTGCATGCTGACCGTGGACTGGGTATAGGCCAGCCGCTTGGCAGCCGCGGTGACGCTGCCGGTATCGGCGATGGCCACGAGCGTGCGCAGCAGGGTCAGGTCGAAGGTCGGCGCGCGCATATATCACCAATGTTGATAGGTTACATCACAAAAGATCAATATCGTGATGAGTACTTTCTGAGTATGCTTGGCATCACTCACACAAAGCAAGGTTCGCTTTTATAGAAGGAGAGGTGTCATGCATCCCGTTCACTCCCCGTTGGTGTCATCGCGTTGGTACAGTGTGGGCGCTGCGCTGGTGGCGGTGATGTTATGGAGCGCAGCGCCGCTTTTGGCCGAGATGGCGCACACCTCGACGCCCCTGCAACTGACCGCCTTGACCCTTCTGGCCGGGGCGCTGGCCACCCTGCCGCTGAGCCGGCGTACCGGCGTCGAGCGCTTGAGCCGGGGCTGGCAGTTCAGCATCTGGCTGGGCGTGCCGCTTTTGATCTTCGGCGCGGTGAGCAGCTACTTCATCGGCATGCGTCTGGCCCCCGCCGCAGAAGCGGCGCTCATCACCTATACCTGGCCGGTGCTGTTCGTGCTGCTGAGCCAGTACAGCCGCTTTCGCCGGCTGCGCATCGAGGGGGTGATCGGCGCGCTGATCGCCTTCGCCGGCGCATCGCTTCTGATGCTGCCCCAGGCACTTTCCGGCGGTTTCAGCGGTGAAATGATCGGTTACGGGATTGCCCTTCTCTCGGCGTGCTGCTGGGCGCTCTACTCCTGGTTCGGCCAGACCGCGCCGGTCGCCCTTACCCCGCTGCTGCCGCGCCTTCTGCTGATTGCCTGCGCCGTGGCGACCGGCGCGAGCCTCGTGCTCGAACCAAGTCTTGAACTTCCCAGCGGCAACGCACTGATGGCCGGTATCGCGCTGGGCCTAGGGCCCTACGGTATCGCCATGGTGGCCTGGGACAAGGCGCTGCGCTTTGGCCCGTCGAGCCTGGTGGGCAGCCTCGCCTACGGCGTGCCGATCCTGGCCGGGCTGCTGCTGGTGCTGGCGGGCATGAGCGTACTCGACTGGCGCCTGCCCACCGCGGCGATCCTGGTGGTCGTGGGCTGCCTAAAGGCGGGCCGCTGATGACGGCGTGTGACCGTCACTGGCGATCACACGCTCCAGAAGCTCCGGCAGCCAGGCTGGCTTGAGCTGCCCGACCGGCGCCTTGCGAAGCTCGTCGAGCGACCACCACCGCCCCGGCATCTCGCGTCGCGCCTGGCTTGCCGGGTCGTGGCGCACCAGAAAGTAACGCTCGCGCCATCGCCCGGGCAGCTGCTCGCCGGGCACCTCGCACTCGTGCAGCAGCGGGCCAAGCGGCCCCGCAAGGCCGGTGGAGGCTTCGAGTGTGCGCCGGGCGGCCTCGCCAAACCCCTCCTCCAGGCACAGTTCGCCCCCGGCGGGTCGCCAGGGGGCGGAGGCATTCGGGTGATGAATCAGCAGCAGGCGATGGTCGGCGCTGACCACGAAAAGCTGTGCCCATTGGCGCGTGTTGTTATCGGTATCCATAGACGTCCCACTCCTTGAAGAGCGGCAGCACCGGGCGAAGGCGCTGCCTTTGGCGTGCTCGCGGCTTGCGCCGCCTTCAAAGCGTAGACGTCGATCCCCTTACCGCGCCACGAAACGTGGCTTGGCGATGCCGTTCAAGGCCTGCCGGGGAATCGTCAGGACCGGCTGGCCCTCGGCGTAGGGCGCGATGTCGTAGACGTCGTACTTCACCTGCCAACCCTCTTCCATGGGAGCGATGTTGTCGCTCGGGGTGAACGGCCAGTTGGCGGCGAAGCCCGCCTCTCTGTCCGACTCGCGCGACCAGCGCTGGTGCGCCTCGCGAAGCGCGGCCTGGAAATCGCCTTCGCGCCCCGGGGTGATCATCTCGCCGGGCTCGACGATGCGCGCCTCGCGCTCGTCGATGACCAGATAGCGCGTTGCCGGCAGGCCGTGTGCCTGGCCCGAGAAGTAGGTGTAGCTGTTGAGTTCGAGCACCAGCAGATCGTCGTGACGGGAAACCACGTCCGCCTCGAGCACGGCGCTGCTCGCGCCCGCCTGGGGCGAGGATACCCCGCTTTCCCGGGCCTGGGCGAAGAAGTCATTGGCGAAGCGCTCCCAGGTGACGCGCCTCGCTTCCACACCTTCATCGCCTCCATCCAGCCCCGCCAGGGCAACGAGCCGGGCGCGCAGCTCGCGGGTCAGCGCCTCGGACGTGGGAAACTCGAGCGACGACACGCGCACGTCATCGCACTGTTCGTCCTGGCAGCCGGGCGCGACGAAGTACTTCTCCTCAGCCAGCGTCACCATGGCGTAGGGTTCGACGGGCCGGCTTTCCATGCTATGGCAGCCCGCCAGCATGATGGCCACCACGCCCAGGGCACTCGCTTGAATGGGTTGCATAACGCCTCCTCTTGTCGATGTTCGTCCTTGAACGGCCCCGGACGCTCTTTCGCCGCCCGGGTGTCGGCTTTAAATGTAAACGCCCTTGCCGCACAAAGCGAACAAGGGCGTGGTCGATCAAGACGCTGAAGCGTTCAACAACTCAGGCGTCCGGCTCCATCTGGGTCGGCTCGGCCTCGACGCCGACCTCGAACAGGCCGCTGCCGTAGGAGCCATAGCCCCGGGCGTGGATGGTGTAGGTACCGGGCAAAAGCGGCGCGCTTAGCAGCGCGTTGGAACCCTGGCCGCCATCGTCGTCGGAGAAGGAGACGCCTTCGCCTGAAAGCTCGAGGTAAGCGTCGAAGTCCGTGGAATCCATGCGAATGGTCACCTCGGAGCTCTCCTCCAGGGTGAGCTGGTAGTTGACGTCTTCGCCGCTATACCAGCCGGTGGCGCTGTCGCCCGGGGCGAGCTCGCCGCCGTTTTGCAGCTCCACGCCTTCGGGAAGCTCCCGCTGTGCCACGCCGAGCGAGAACATTCCGGCGCCGGATCCGTAGGCGGTACGCGCGGTGATGCGGTAGGTGCCCGGCGCGAGGAAGTCGGCGATGCGCGCATCCAGGCCCTCGCCCCCGTCGTCGTCTTCACGGTAGTAGTTGTCGTCGCCTTCGAGCTCTAGAAAGGCATCGACGTCATCGGAGGTCATGTCGATCTGGTACATGCCGGCCTCTTCTACCTCGAAGGTGTACTCGAGCGCCTGGCCGCTGTACCAGCCATTGAGCGATTCGCCCGACGCGATGGGGCCGTCGTTGCGTAACTCGCCGCCGGGGAACTCCTTGGTCTGTGCCGACAGCGTATATACGCCGTTGCCGCTGCCGTAGGTCTGGGCGCGAACGGTGTAGTCGCCGGGCTCGAGAAAATCGGTAATCTGGGCGTCGAGATTGCCGCCACTGTCGTCGTCCTCACGCTGGTAGCCGTTTGGGCCCTCGAGGGTGAGGTAGGCATCGAAGTCATCGGAGCGCATGTCGATCTGGTACATGCCGGCTTCTTCGATGGTAAAGCTCACGGCGCGCTCATCGCCCTGCAGCCAGCTGTCCATGGGTTCATCGAGGGTCAGCGTATCCGAGTCGCTGAGCTCCATCAGGCGAGGGTAGAGAGTGAACGGGCCGTAGCTGCTGGCGTCGTAGCCGCTCACAGTCACCAGGTAGTCGCCCCCTTCCTCGATGCGATAGCGCAGGGTCTCGGCGCTGTCGAGCAGTTGGAGCTGATCGTCGAACAGTGACACGACGCCGTTGAGCGCGCCGCTCAGGCTCAGTTCCACCAGCGCGTCCTCGTCGAGACTCAGCCCGTAGGAGAGAAAGCGACTGCCGTTGTTGCCGTTGAGCTGAGCACTCGAGGTGAGCTCACCGCGCGTGCGTTCGTCGAGCGCCAGGTAGTCGAGCCCCTCCAAAGCGCTGGATGCCTGCGTATCGTCGGTCTTGCCGCTCTGGTCGCCAACCTTGTCGCTGGAGACCGCATCGGGTATGGACAGGGCAATCATGAAGCCAATCAGGGCGCCGCCTGCGACACCAGTGACAAGCATTAACGAAGAACTTTTAGTCATGGCAGATCCTTATCGCGTCACTTGAACGAACAAGATATTAGCACGCCGACCGTTCTATCAGCAGTTGCTTATCGATCGAACAGGGCCCGCTTTATCCGGTGAAGTACACCGCGATCCGCGCTTCAAGTAAATCGCTTTAACTTACTGACCAGACTAAAAGAGTTGGCCAGTGAACTAAAATCGCGATTTGGTGTACATCGTCGCCGATCGTCGCAAAGCTTGCCGAACATCAAACGGGACGTTACCATCGCGAAGCCTTTGTCGGGCACCTCACCAATGAAGTCCGGTTCGATACTCAACGAGGTACTCCAATGGGAGCCTATGGAAGACGCATCAAGACAAGCATGTTCGCGGTTTTATTGAGTGTAGTGTCGACGGGCGTATTTGCCCAAGAGACCGATTTCCAGGAAGGCGTGGCCTCCTTCTACAGCGACCGATTCCAGGGTGCGACCACCGCCAGCGGTGAAGCCTTCGACCAGCAGGCGCTGACCGCCGCCCACCCAAGCCTGCCCTTCGGCAGCAAGGTGCTCGTGACACGGCCCGATACCGGTCAGGAAGTGGAAGTGCTGATCAACGATCGCGGCCCCTTCGTCAAGGGACGCATCATCGATCTTTCCAAGAGCGCGGCACGACAACTCGGCATGGTTCGTCGCGGCACCGCCCCGGTCATGCTGACGCTGATCAACTAGCGCCCGATCGGCCTGCAACAGGACTTAACGGCTAGCACACATACCCGTGTGATACCCCTTGAGCCACCGCCCGTTCTCGCGATACTCCAAGCGGCCCTCTTCACGAGGGCCGCTTTTTTATTTGTTGAGTATCTCGAACTTGCTTCACCGCGCAGGGTCATTACCTTCGATAAGGAGTGAATCGAATCATCACGCAGGAGGCCACGATGCAATCACGCTACTTCACGCTGACCGACTACCCCACCGGCTTGCCCCGCCGCGAGCTGTTTGCGCTCGAGACCCAGGAGCTGCCCGAGCTTGGTCCCAACGAGGTGCGCATTCGCAACCACTGGCTCTCGGTCGACCCCTACATGCGCGGTCGCATGAGCGGTATTCGCACCTACGTCACGCCCTTCGAGCTCGGCAAGCCCATGGAAGGCGGCGCCATCGGAGAAGTGATCGAATCGACCGACGCCAAGGTCAAGGTAGGTGACCGAGTCAGCCATATGGGCGGCTGGCGCGACATCGCCCAGCTTCCCGCCCAAGGCGTCACGGTGCTTCCCGACCACGACGTGCCCGAGCAGGCGTACCTGGGCATTCTCGGCATGCCGGGCATGACCGCCTGGACCGGCCTCAACCGCATCGCCGAGTGCAAACCCGGCGACAACGTGCTGGTGAGTGCGGCGAGCGGCGCGGTGGGTTCGCTCGCCGTACAGTTGGCCAAAGCCAAGGGATGTCACGTGATCGGCATCGCCGGCGCCGCTCACAAGCTCGCCTGGCTCGAGTCCGTCGGCGTGGAGCCCGTGACCTACAAGGATCGCACCGCCGGTGAACTGAGTGACGCCATCCAGCTGGCCAGTCCCGAAGGCATCGATGTCTACTTCGAGAACGTCGGCGGCATCTGCCTGGAGGCAGCACTTTCCCAGCTCAACGAAGGCGCGCGCATCGCGGTATGCGGCATGATCGACAGCTACAACGCCGAAAAGCCCGCCCCGGGGCCGAGCAACCTTTCGCAACTGGTGGTACGCAAGGCGAAGATGCAGGGCTTCATCGTCGCCGACCACTGGTCGAACTACGGCTACTTCCTCAACGAGGTCGCCCCCCAGGTTGCCGCGGGCAAGTTCGATTACCAGGAAACCGTCAAGGAGGGGCTGGAGAGTACCCCGGAAGCGTTCCTCGCGCTGTTCGAGGGCGGCAATACCGGCAAGATGCTGGTCAAGCTCGAAGGCTAGCCGCCACTCGCGTTAACAACGCCTTTTCAACACCCAGCAGGCCGCCGCGTACCCACGGCGGCTTTTTTCGTGATAAATCTCAAACCCGTTCGACCAATATCCTATTGACGATTAAAATGTCTTCTAAAGAGCGTGCGCTAACCCATTGCCCTCTCTGGCCACCGAATGAAACGTCCTGTCGGCGCCCTGGCCGATGGGTTAGCGCATCAAGCGGGCGAGGACCCTCACGGGTCGCTTGCCCATCATGCGTGGTAACGGGGATATGGTATGAACGAATATAAACGCGCCTACAGCGCTTGGCCGGCCGTGATTCTCGGGGTCGTGCTCGCCCTTGCGGGTCTGGCGCTGGCCGTGGGCGGCGGCAAACTATTGAGCCTGGGCGGCAGCGCCTACTATCTGATCGCCGGTATCGCCGTGCTGGCCACGGGCATTCTGCTCGCGCTGCGCAAGGGCACGGCACTTTGGCTGTACGCTGCCACCCTGCTGGCGACCCTTGTCTGGGCGCTGTGGGAAGTGGGCCTGGACTGGTGGCAGCTGGTACCACGGGTGGCCATCCCGTGTCTGATTGCCATCGTCATGCTGCTGCCCTGGTGGCGCAAGCCGCTGCATTCACGTGCCGGAAGCCTGGCGTTGGGGCTTGGGGTGATTGCCTCTATCGCGGTGGCGATTGCCAGCCAATTCACGTCGCCTGGTGTGGTCGAAGGCTCGCTTGCCGATAACCGCGCCAACGCCGAGGCCAACCCCGCCCAGGTCGCCGGTGACGACTGGGCCGCTTACGGCGGCACCAACGCTGGCACCCACTACTCGTCGCTCGATCAGATCACGCTCGATAATATCGATAAGCTCGAGGAAGTCTGGCGCATCCAGACCGGCGATGAGCCCGGCCCCGACGCGCCGCCGGAGATTACCAATCAGAACACGCCGCTGAAGGTCAACGACCACCTCTATATATGCACCTCGCACAGCCGCGCCATGGCGCTGTCGCCGGAAACCGGCGAAACGATCTGGGAGTTCGACCCCGAGATCAGCACCCAAGGCGCCGAGAACTTCTCCAACTGGGCGCACATGACCTGTCGCGGGCTCGCCTACTTCGACGCGGCCAACTATTCCGGCAACGATGTCGATAACGATGCCGATAACAACGTCAACAGCGAGTCGAATGACGTCACGAACAGCAATGTCGCCGACGATGAGCGTCCCGCACCTTCGCTCTTGTTCGCCGAGCGCGACGCTTTCACCATCGACGTGGCGATCCTCGAGTGGCTGAGCTTCCCGACGGCCACCCAAGATGATGCCGCGCCGATGCTGAGCCAGACCGATGTGATGTGCCCGCGCCGGCTCTATCTGCCCACGGCGGACGCCCGCCTGATCGCGCTCGACGCCGACACCGGCAAGCCCTGCGAAGGCTTTGGTGAAAGTGGCGAAGTGGATCTGACGCAAAACATCGGCGGCTTCGATCCGGGCGGCTACTACTCTACCTCACCGCCCACCGTGACCGAGAACCTGGTGATCCTGGGCGGTCACGTGACCGATAACAGCTCGGTTGACGAGCCTTCTGGGGTGATTCGCGCGTTCGATGTGCGCACCGGGGAGCTCGTCTGGAACTGGGACAGTGGCAACCCGAATGAAACCGCCCCCATCGCCGACGACGAAACCTACACTCGCAACTCGCCCAACGTCTGGGCGCCGATCAGCGTCGACGAGGAGCTGGGGCTCGTCTATCTGCCCATGGGTAACGCCACGCCGGACCAGTTCGGTGCCAACCGCAGCGAAGACGATGAAACCTACAGCGCGGGGCTCGTGGCGCTCGAGCTCGAGACCGGCCAGGTCGCCTGGGTCTACCAGTTCGTTCACCACGATCTGTGGGACATGGACATGCCCGCCCAGCCAGTGCTGATCGATCTAAACACCGCCGAAGGCGTGCAGCCTGCGGTCATCCAGCCCACCAAGCAGGGCAGCCTCTACGTGCTGAACCGGGAAACCGGCGAGGCGATCGTACCGATCGAAGAAGTGCCCGTCCCCCAAGGCGCGGTAGAAGGCGACTGGACCGCAGAAACCCAGCCGCGATCACAGCTGAACCTGTTGCCCGACCCGCTCACCGAGCGCGACATGTGGGGTGCCACGCCGTTCGATCAGATGATGTGTCGTATCCAGTTCAACTCGCTGCGCTACGAAGGCCAGTACACGCCGCCATCGCTCGAGGGCAGCATCATCTACCCGGGTAACGTCGGCGTGATGAACTGGGGCGGTGTTGCGGTCGACCCCGAGCGTCAGACGCTATTTACCGGCGCCAAGTATCTCGCCTTCGTTTCCCGCCTGATACCGCGCGAGGAAGTGGAAGACGAGCAGGGCTCGGCCAGCGAACAGGGGCTTCAGCCCAACGCCGGCGCCCCCTACGCCGTCGAACTCGGCCCGCTCTTGTCGATCTTCAACCTGCCCTGCCAGGCGCCCTCCTGGGGTGACGTGGCCGGTATCGATCTGCAAAACGCCGAGGTGGTCTGGAAGCATCCCAACGGCACCACCCGTGATAGCATGCCGCTGGGCCTGCCGATCGGCCTGCCGGTCGGGGTTCCGGCGCTGGGTGGCCCGCTCACCACGGCGGGCGGCGTCACCTTCATGAGCGGCACGCTGGATCAGTACCTGCGCGGCTACAACCATGAAACCGGTGAAGAGATCTTCAAGGCACGCCTGCCCGCCGGCGGCCAAGCAACGCCCATGACTTATACCGGCGCCGACGGCCGCCAGTACGTGGTAATCAGCGCCGGCGGTCACGGCACCTTCGGCACCAAAATGGGCGACTACGTGATCGGCTACGCGCTGCCACAGTAATCCCCTTCCCTGGCCGTGCATGACGCATGGCCTTCAAAACAAGACGGGCAGCCCTTGGGCTGCCCGTCTTGTTTTACTGCATTCAAGCGACTTAGAACGCAAGTTCCACGCCGGCGTAGACGCTGCGCCCCGGCGCCGGTTCGAAATAGCGCCCGAAGGTGCCGTTGAGGCGCGTATTGTCGTAGTACTCGCGATCGAACAGGTTGCGAAGCCCCACGTAGGCGCTCAGGTTCGACGCCTCGCTCAGCTGCCAGCCATCGCCCACGCGAAGGTTCACCAGCCAGTAGCTCTCCACCTCAACCTCGTTGGCGTTGTCGGCCAGCAGATCCCCGACGTACTGCGTCTCAAGGGTGGCGAAACGCTCGCCCATGCCCTGCCAGGTGAGTTGGCTGATCCAGGTTCGCTCGGCAAGCCCGGGAATGCGGTTGCCGTCGAAACGCGCCTCGCCGCTTTGGAACTCGTCGAAATCGTAGCGCGCCAGGGTCAAGGCGCTGTCCAGTCGCCAGGCATCGGCGAACTGCCAGCCAAGCGATAGCTCCACTCCGTCGCGGTCGGTATTGCCCGCGTTCTGGTAGAAGGTGCGCCCGCCCTCATCTAAGGGCACCAGCTCGTCGCGCACGCGTACCGAGAAAAGCGCCAGATCATAATCCAGCGCAAGTGGTGCTACGTAGCCGCGAAGCCCGACCTCGCGATTCCAGGATTTCTGCGGCTCCACGGCCGGGTTGAAGCCGCCGCCAGCCGGGTTGGCGAACTCGGCAAAGGTGGGCGTCTCGAAGGCCGTGCCGGTGTTGATGTAGGCCTGATGCTGGGGCCGGTAGCGATAGCTCAAGCCTGCAGAGCCGCTCCATTCGTTGAAGGTCTGGTCGCCGCTTTGATCGCCATCGTCGAAATAGCGATCATCCACCTTGAGCTCGACCCGGTCGAAGCGCGCTCCGAGCGACAGCGTGAGCTGATCCGTCAGGCCAAGATCCCCTTGGGCAAACACGCCGGTAGAGGTCGCGGTCTGTTTCTCATCCGCCACCTGTTCGCCGACCGCCCCGAACGCACTGACGTCGTTGCGAAACCGGTCGTCCTGCTGGCGGGCGACGTCCACGCCGACGATGTAATCTAGCGGCAGCGCCCCCAGCGCGATGGATTGGTGATACTCACCGCTCGCCCCGAAATAGTCGCGATCATAGCCCAGCCGGCTGTCGCCCACGTAGGGCAGCTGCTGCTCGAAATTTCGGCGGGCATAGAAGCCTTTCACGTAGAGCTCGCCGGGGCCCGCACTGAGATCTTCGTACTGCAGACCGAGAACCTGCTGGTCCACGTTCTGGTGGGCATCCAGCGCGACCGAATTGGGCGCCGCCTGGTCGCGGCCGCGGGCGACTTCCCGAGCGTTGAGCGCGCCGGGGTCTTCCGAGCGCGGGTTTTCCAGCAGATTCACGATCGCCGTCAACGCCCGCTCGCTGCCAAGCTCGCGACGAAGTTTGGCGTTGAGCAGGTACTTCTCGGTGGAGCTCTGCTCGCGGTAACCGTCCACGTTCAAGCCGGAAAGACTCACGTGGTGGGACCACTCGCCGTTTTGACCGCCGTTTTGAAGCGAGAGTTTCTGGTAGCCGTCGCTGCCCGCCTCGACCCGCACTCTGGAGCCTGGATCGCTGCGCCCGTCGGCAGTGGTGATGTCGATCACCCCGCCGGCGGCGTTGCCGTATAGCACCGAAGAAGGCCCGCGAATCACCTCGATGCGCTCGGCGCTGTCGAGATCGATGGCATCGAGCGCCGCCTGACCGTCCGGCAGTGTGTAGGGAATGCCATCCACGCGCACGACAATGCCGCGCACCCCGAACGGCGCCCGCGCGCCGAAGCCGCGAATGGCGATGCGCTGACCCTGGGCGAAGTTGTCGCGGTTCTGCAGAAAGACCCCCGGCACGCGTGACAGCGACTCGTCCAGACGCACCCGCTGCTGCCCTTGGCCGATCGCCTCCCCGTCGAGGATCGAGATGGCCGCCGGCGTCGCGTAGAGCTCCCGCGAGAGGCGGGGGGCGCTCACTTCGATAGGCGCGAGTACGGTCGCATCGGCAGTGGCGGGGGCCTGCGCCAGCGCCGGGGCGCTCGCAGTGACGCCGAGCAGCAGCACGGAGGATGACAAACGCTTGTCCATGGAATCTCGTCTTGTGAGCAATGAAGGGAAAAGCCGTGGCTCAAGGGTAGCCCTTAATGCCGCCTCGAACGATACCTTGGATCAAATCGAGGTCGATGCCGCGTAGATGCAAATGACTCGCACAGCGCGCGGCCAATAGCTACACTTTCAGGTGTCAGACGACAGGTAGTGATTTCGCCGCAAGCAAAGGAGGCTTTATGGCACTGACCGCCACCGACCCGATCAAGATGATTTTCGCCGTTCTGCTGCCGCCGCTGGGCGTCTTTCTGGAGGTGGGATTGAAGGGCCACTTCTGGCTCAATATCCTGCTGACGCTGTTTGGCTTCGTGCCCGGCATCATCCATGCCTTCTACGTGATCCTGAAGTACTGATTCTGAAGTAAGTACTAGCAATTTCCTGTCTGCACCCGCCTCGGGGCGCCTTGACGGCGCCGTGAGGCGTTTTCGAATCAGCCCTGTTCACCGGGCGAGAGCTCCGTTCCCTCTTCCAGGCGCTGGCCTTCGCTGCGGGCGATGATCGAGGTGCCCACCAGGTCCCCGGTCACGTTGAGCGCCGTCGCCCCCATGCCGACCAAGGCATCGATGGCGGTCAGAAGCCCGACCACCTCGATGGGTAGTCCCACCTGGGTGAACACCGTGGAGATCATGATGATGCCCGCCCCGGGTACACCCGCGGTCCCCACGGACACCAGGGTACCGATCAGCACGATCTGCACCATACTGGCGAAATCCAGCGGCACGCCGATCACGTTGGCGGCGAACACTGCAGAGATCGCGATGCGAATCGCCGCACCGTCCATGTTCATGGTCGCTCCCAAGGGCAGGCTGAAGCCATAGATGCTTTTCGGAATGCCCAGGCGCTGGGCAGCGTTCACCGTGAGCGGCAGTGTCCCGGAGCTGCTTTGGGTGGCAAAGGCGGTGACCACCGGTGCCCGCGCCTCACGAAAGAAACTCGATAGCGTCACGCCGAACAGGCGCATCGCCACGCAGTAGAGCATTAGTTGCACCGCCAGCGCCGCATACAGCACCAGCACCATATCACCCAAGGCCAGTAGCGTTGCGAGCCCCTGCTGGCTCACGGTGCCTGCGACGATGGCGAACACCCCGATCGGCACGTAATGAAGCACGCCGGCCATGACCTTGAGGGTCAGGTCGTTGAGCGCCTCGACCACTCCATAGAGGCGCTCCCCTGCCGCTTGCTGGGCAGGCGTGCGACGCATCCGGGCAAGGGCGATCCCGAACACCAGCGCCGTGAAGATGATGCCCAGCATGTTGAGTTCGGTGAAGGCGCCGAACAGGTTGTCCGGCACGATGTTCAAGAGGGCATTGACCACCCCTGGGTTGTCGGGCACCGAAAAGTCCATGCTCTCGTCCGGTACGGTGCGGCTGCCGGGGTTCAGGAGGGTGGCCACCGCAAGCCCCACCACGATCGCGAAGGCCGACGAGGCCAGGTAATAGGCCAGTACCTTGACGCTGATACGCCCGACGCTTCCCTCCTGAGTCTGGTTCACCCCCACCATCAGGGTGAACAGCACGATCGGCACGATCAGGAAGGTCAAGAGGCGCAGCAACAAATCGCCCAAGGGGGCAAGCCAGGTGGCGATCCACTCGCCGCCGATGAGTCCCACCACCACGCCGAGCATGAGCGCGAGGGTGATGCGCAGTATCAATGAAGCGCGCAGATATCCCTTTAATAGGGTCGTCATGAGGGCCGTCACGAGAGTGGTCATGTCGCTGATCCTTCCTATGGAGTTCCCCTGGCTCGAGCCCAGGCAGGCCCGCCGCTAGGCGGGCCGAGGAAGAAAGGATAACGAAAAGCGCCGCCGGGCGCCCGCCCGGCGAACGCCTCGGCGTGTATCAGGCGCGTCGGCGCCAGCAGCTTCGCACCAGGCGTGGGGCGATGGAGAGCAGTAGCAGCGCCAGAAAGAGCAGCGTGATGGGACGGTCCAGCACGAAGGCCAGGTTCCCGCCGCTGATCTGCATGCTGCGCACGAGCTCCCCTTCCGCCATGCCGCCTACCAGCAGCCCCACCACGGTGGCGGCCACCGGAAAGCCGTAGAGTCGCATCAGCCATCCGACGATGCCGGCGGCGACCACGGTGATCGGCCCCACCATGTTGCCGGTGATGGTGTAGGCACCGACGACGGAAAGCACCATGACCACGGGAATCATCAATCGCAGAGACACCTTGACGATATACCCCGCCACGAAGATGAACCCCAGCCCCACCACCAGCAGCAACAGCGCCTGGGCCATGTTGCCCAGGATCAAGGCGTAGACGATATCGGTGTTCTCGCGAATGAAGCGCGGCCCGCCGGTGACGTTGTGCAACGCGAAGGCGCTCAAGAGCACCGCGGTACCCGCTCCGCCGGGCAGTCCCAGCGCCAGCAGGGTGATCATAGACCCGCCCTCGGAGCTGCTGTTGGCGGATTCCGCGGCGATCAGCCCGTCCGGGTTGCCTTGGCCGAAGGACGCGGGCTCCTTGGACTGGCGCTTCGCCGTGGCGTAGGCCGCCAGGTTGGCGATACTGGCGCCGACCCCGGGGATGGCCCCGATCAAGGCCCCCATGGCGCCGCCTCGCAGCATCTGCAACGGCCTCGCCAGGGCATGCCCCATGCCCGAGAGGATATCGCCAAAGCGCACGGTGCGCTGCTGCTGGTCGTCGACGATGTAGCGCCGCCCCACCAGGTTGAAAAGCTCTGAGGCGGCGAAGAAGCCGATGAGGGCGGGAATGACCGGCACGCCGTCGAGTAGGTACATGCTGCCGAAGGTGCCGCGCATCTGCCCGGCGTCGCTGTAGCCCACGGTGCTGATCAAGATGCCTAGGGTACCTGCCGCCAGCCCCTTGGCGACGCTGGCATCGTTGAGCACGGCGATAAGCGTGATGCCCCAGAGCGCGATGACCAGCATCTCTGTCGGGCCCAGCTTCAACACCCAATGGGACACCGACTGCACCGTCAGCAGCAATAACAGGTAGCCGACCAGGGTCCCCAGCACCGAGGCCATCAGGCCAATGCCGAGCGCCTGGGCATGGCGTCCTTGACGAGCCATCGGGTAGCCGTCGAAGGCGGTGGCCACCGACGAGGAGGTACCGGGAATGTTCATCATGATGGCGGGAATCGCCCCGCCAAAGCCGCCCCCGGTGAAGATTGCGGTGAGAAACAGGATCGCCGGCAAGAAATCCATGTAGAGAGTAGCGGGCAGAAAGACCGCCATGGCGATCGAGATGGAAAGCCCGGGAATGGCGCCGAAGAAGAGGCCGATGAGCAGTCCCGGCGGCACCACCCACCACGCTGCCGGCGTACTGGCGAGAAGCTCCACCGCTCCCTGGAAAGCCTGGGTATCGATCATGGCATGGGCTCCTAGAAAAGCAGGGTAGGAAGACGAACGTTGAGCAGATGCACGAAGACGAGGGTCACGCCGGTGGCCACCAGCGCGGCCACCACGAGAAGCCGCCATCCACGGCGCTCGCCCTGCAGGTAGAGCGCGAGGGCCACGAAGACCATACTGCCCAGATCGAACCCGGTGACGGGTAACAGTGCCACGTAGAGCGCCAGCAGCACGATGAACAACAGCGTTTCCCGGGTCACGGCCTGATGGGCATCGACGACCTCACCGCCCTGGCGATACCAGTCGATGACCTTGGTGCCCGCCCCGATGGTCAGTGCCGCGATTCCGATCCCGGCCACGGGAATCACCAGCATCCAGTCCGTCGCCCTCCGGGCGTCGGCATACACGCCGTGGGCGTAGAACAAAAAGGCGCCCGCAAGCGCCAGGGAAAACAGGACGTTACCCCAAGGAAACGTCCGTGAAAGAGATGACGACGCCATGTCCATCGGCCTCTTGAAACGGTGAACGGTAGGACTACTTAGTAGGACTACTTGGCAGGACTACTTGATCAGCGGCGCGTACTGCTGGATGGCCTCGTAGGCGGCATCGATCAGCGCCTGACTCTCTTCCGGGCTCACCCAGTCTGCCCCGATGGCCGCCTGGTCGGCCCAGGTCGTGAACTCGTCGCTTTCAAGGGTCTCGCGGTAGGCCTTGAGCAGGCGCGCGTAGCGTTCGGGGTACTCCTGCTCCAGAGAGGCGTGGACCATGAGGCCGGTGACATTGCCGCCCACCAGCGGCAGCGCCTCGACGCCAAGATCCGCCAGTGCGTCGTTGAGAAGCGGCGCGTCCCAGTCATCGCTTTGCTGATCGTGCACTACCGCAAGTGGGCGGATCTCCTCCTCGATGGTGAGCGCCGCTTCGGCGGCGAGAATCTCGAAGTCCACCTGGTTGCCCGCCAGCGCCGTGCGCAGCGGGGCACCGCCGCTGTAGGTGACAAAACGCACGTTGTCATGGTCGATCTCCAGAGCGTCCATCATCATCAGGGTCTGGATATGCCCGCCGTTGCCGACGATGATGCCGGAGCTGACCTGGCCCGGCTCGCGCATCGCCTCGATGAGCTGCTCGAGGGTGTCGTAGGGGCTTTCGTCATGAACCGCGACAATGCCGTAGTCGTTCCACTGGGCGCTGAGCAGGGCGAAATCCGACCAGGTCACCGGTGCGCCGCTCACCTCGATGGCGCTGGCCAGATACGGTGCGGCCTGCATGACCAGAAGCGTATCGCCATCGGCGGGCTGCTGCTGGAAATAGGTCGCTCCCAAGGCTCCCGCGCCGCCCGGGCGGTTGAGCACGGTGACCGGAACGCCAAGACGCGGCGAGAGGTGCTCGGCCAGGCCCCGGGCCAGCCGGTCGGCGCTGCCGCCGGCATCGAAGGGCACGATGATCTCGATGGGCCGGTCCGGCCATGTCTCGGCCTTCGCCTGGGGCGAAAGGCCGAGTGCCATCCCCCCGAGCGCAAGACAGGACGCGGCGCCCAGGGATGCGAAGGCACGCGGGGAAGTACCACGCGAGAATACTGAGAAAGCGGCTAGAGCAAGGGGCATGGACGTCTCCAACGGTCTACTTGTTATGAAACGGGCGAGATCTGGGTCTCGTTAGCAGGATCCTGCGGGCCTTAGGGCCGGGGCGGCGTATTGTGTTATCGGTTGCCACCCGATGCATTGATGCATGCGTCTTTTGTCATGTCAATAAGACAAATGCTCGACTCAAAGTGGTTTCAAGGTCGGCCTGGACACGTTACAAAGGGGCCATCCCCCGCCTTTTCGAGCAAGGAGTTGCCGTGCACGTGACGTCACCCGCCAAGGAAAACGCCGACGACCCTTGGCCCAAGCATCACCGGGTCTATCTGGTGCTGCGTCAGGAGATCCTCGACGGGCACTACCCCCTCGACCAGTCGTTGCCCAACGAGATCGCCCTGGCGGGACAGTTCGGGGTTTCTCGCATTACCATGCGCAAGGCAATGGAGCGGCTCAACCGAGAGGGGCTCGTCGAGCGCTATCGCGGCAAGGGCACTTTTCCCGTCCAGGCTCCTCACTCGCCAGTGCAGGCAAGCATTTCCGGAGTCATCGAGAACCTGATCGCCATGGGGCTCAACACCGACGTAGAGGTGCACGCCTTCGACTACGTCGCCGCGAGTGCGGACATCGCCGCCACCCTCGAGCTCGCGCCCGGCGCCCAGGTACAAAAAGCCGTGCGTATTCGAAGCCTTCGGGGTACGCCCTTCTCCTTGCTCATCACCCACGTGCCGCAAGACGTGGGCCAATGCTTCACTCGAGAGGACCTGGCGACCCACCCTCTTTTGCTGCTCTTCGCCCGGGCCGGGCATCCGGCTACCCACGCGCGCCAGACGATCACCGCCAAGCTCGCCACCCCTGAGCAGGCTCGCCTGCTTGACATGCAGCCCGGCGACGCCTTGCTGTGCATCCGGCGGGTCGTCTTCGATGCCGGGCAGCGCCCCCTGGAGTTCGTCGAAGGGTTCTATCGCCCGGACACCTACGAGCACCAGGTCTCGCTGGGGGTCAAGATGCACAACGACCAGCAGGTGTGGGACACCTGATCACCGGACTCTCTTACGCATTGAAGAAGCCTCGTAAAGACAAAAAACGATGAAAAGCTTTGCTTCGCAGCAACAAACGTGACACTGTTGGAACCAGTTGGTTAGCAAGCAGCATGGTTTCAGTAGCGTACGATCTTTTCGGCAGCCTGATAGCGTCTTCCTTGTTTCACCCGCTACTTCAATCTGGGTAATACCAGGAATTTCACGACAGCGCTTCGGCGCGAAAGGATTTAGACATGGCAACTGGCACAGTCAAGTGGTTCAACGATTCCAAAGGTTTCGGCTTCATCGCTCCGTCCGACGGCGGTGATGACCTGTTCGCTCACTTCTCCGAGATCCAAGCCGACGGCTTCAAGACTCTGCAGGAAGGCGCAACCGTCTCCTTCGACGTCACCCAGGGCAAGAAAGGCCTGCAGGCGTCCAACATCAAGCAGACTTCCTAACATTCGTTAGCAACCTGCTCGGGCGCAAGCCCAACCACAAGGCCCGCTCATGCGGGCCTTGTTGCGTCTGGGGCAAGCCCTCATGCGTGAGCGGTCTTGACCCAGGTTTGCAGGCGCACATCCACCGTGAGGCTCAGCGTCTTGAGTGCCTGCGCGCGCTCCCGGCCTCGGGCACTCGCCCGGTAAAGATGCGGCGTCATGGCCAGAAGGTCGGCAATCGCCGCCTGATCGTCGAGGGTGATGGTCTCGCGAATACGCTGCTCGTCTCTGACTGCGAACCCCGTCGGGGGCTGTGGCGGCGCGCTGCGTTCGGGTTTCAGGCTAGGGTAGATGATCTCGCGCAGCTCGCGAAGATGATCGCCTCCCGCTTCCGCTTGAATCCACACCCCGCCCGGGGCCAGCACCCGGGAAAACTCTTGAACCACCGGGAAACCGAACAGGCACAGCAGGCGGTCGATGCTCTGGTCCTGAATCGGCAGGTTGGCGTTGCTGCCGACCAGCCAGTGGGCCTCCCTCAGGTGATCGTTGCCGATTGCCCGCGCCTGCCGCGCCCCCTGTTGCACCGCCCACTTGGAGATGTCCAGCCCGACGAGCGCCAGCGGCACGTCACCGGCCTGCTGGGCAAGCTCGCGCAGGTAGTACCCCTCACCGCAGCCGGCGTCCAGGCAGCGCATTGGCGCACTCGCGGCGCCTTCGAGCACGGCTTTGCTTACCGCCTCGGCGACCCTTCGATAATGTCCCGCATTCAGAAAGCGCTGGCGCGCCGCCACCATCTCCTTGCTGTCGCCGGGGTCCGCGGAGCGCTTGTTCTGCACCGGCAGTAGATTGACGTAGCCTTGGCGCGCGATATCGAAGCTGTGCCCCGCCGGGCAGCGCCAGTTCGACTCGAGGCGATGGAGGGGCTGGCCATCCAGCGGGCAGGCCAGCGCCTGGAAGGAAGTCAACGACATTGCAGAACTCTGGAAAAAGGAGGTAAGTCGCGGTGATACCCCACGCCATCGACGTGCAGCCGCGCCAGGGTATCAAATGTACCCACGGCTGGCGCGCACGCTTTTAACGAGCACGCTTTTAACGAGCATGCTTTTAACGAGCATGCTTTTAACGAGCATAGTTCTGGAACAGCCCGTGCTGCCACTGGCGTACCGCCAGCACCGAGGTGGTGCCGAAGCGCTGGGTGATGGGCAGCACCTGCTCGCGCTCGCACAGGGCGTGAAACTCCTTGGCCAGGCGCTGGACGATCTGCTGCCACTCCTGATTGCCGGCGCGCGACAGCAGACCGTTGAGCACCACGAGCTTCTCGCTGTCGGCCTCGAAGCGCGAGCGGAAGAAGTCGCCGGCGATGTGCGCCTGGAAGAACTGCTGGATCGGCCCGCCGGGACGCCAGCGAAAGTTGGCCGCCACCCGGCGCTTGATGCGATTGCCCGGCAGAAGCTCGATCAGCCCCAACTTCTCAAGGACGAGCAGATGCGTCGTGCACTGCGCCTCGCTGAGCTGGTACTGACGGTGAATATCGTCGAAGCTGTAGCCGTTAAGCACGCACACGGCGACCAGGAAGAGCTCGCGATCGTCGGCGATACGCTGCTCCTGGGTATGAGTGAGCTGCTGCAGACGGTGCATCTCGGCCTGCATCATTTGGGTCAGTTCGAAAAGCTCCATCCCCAGGTGCCCGCAGATGCACTCGAGCCGGGCCAGGGTGAGGTGGCGCTCGGCGAACAGGCGCTTGACCGAGGCTTCACTCAGGTCGAGCCAGCGGGCCACGTCAGCATAGGTCTTGCCCTGGGCGCGCAGCTGGCGCTTCAGGGTGGCGAGCAGCGAGGCGGTCTGTGACATGCCGGTCTCCCGAGGAAAGTAGCGTATAAGGATACTCGAGCGGGCCCATGGCGCAACTTCTCACGCCAAGGTTGCGCGATATGCAGCGCTCACCGACAGTCGCTTCACGACAAGGACACACAAGGTTCACCCCATGCAACGACTCTACCGAATGCCGGGCGCCTGGCCCTACCTGGCGGCGATCTTTCTCAACGCCTTCGTGGACCTGGGCCACAAGATTGTCATCCAGAACACCATCTTCAAGAGCTTCGACGGCACGACCCAGGTGGTGCTCACCGCCGTGGTCAACGGGCTGATCCTGCTGCCGTTCATCCTGCTGTTTCGTCCGGCGGGGTTCGTCGCCAGCACCTATCCCAAGGTACGCGTGCTGCGCGCCGCCGCCTGGGGGGCGGTGGGCATCTCGCTGGGGATCACCGCGGCCTACTACCTCGGCCACTTCTGGCTCGCCTTCGCCATGACGCTGGCACTGGCGGTACAATCGGCCTTCTACTCGCCGGCCAAGTACGCGCTGGTCAAGACGCTGTTCGGCAAGCCGCGCCTGGCGGAAGCCAACGGGCTGGTGCAGGCGGTGACCATCGTGTCGATCCTGGCCGGCACCCTGGCGTTCACCGCGCTGTTCGAGGTCATGCTCGGCGTCAGTGACGGCGACCCGAGCGCTCTCCTGCACCAGGTCGCGCCGCTGGGCTGGCTGCTGGTAGGCAACAGCCTGCTCCAGGCGCTGCTGCTTTACCGCCTGCCGCTGGACGCCGCCCCCATCGCCGAGCCGGATGCGCCGCTTTCGCCCCGCTCCACCCGCGAGACGCTGAGTGCCATCGCCCGTCAGCCGGTGCTGAGGCTCTCGATCATCGGGCTTGCGACCTTCTGGTCCGTGGGTCAGGTGCTGCTGGCGGCGTTTCCTGCCTACGCCAAGCAGGCGCTTGCCATCGACAATACCTTGGTGCTGCAGGGCATTCTCGCCGCCAGTGGCGTGGGTATCGCGCTGGGCTCGATGCTCGCCAGCCGCTTTTCGAAAAACCGCATCGAGACCGGCCTGATTCCGGTCGGGGCGCTGGGCGTGGCGCTGGGGCTCGGCGCGCTGTCGTTTCTCTCGACGCCGCTCGCCCAGGCGCTGAATTTCGTGTTCATCGGCATGATGGGCGGGCTGTTCATCGTCCCGCTCAACGCCTTGATCCAGTTTCACGCCGAGGAGCGTACGCTGGGCACGGTGCTGGCCGCCAACAACTGGTTCCAGAACCTGTCGATGCTCGGGTTTCTCGTTGTCACCGCACTGGTGGCGCTGGCGGGGCTGGACAGCCGCTACCTGCTCTGGCTGATCACCGCCGTGGCCCTGGTGGGCGGCGCCTACACCGTGGTCAAGCTGCCCCAGAGCCTGGTGCGCTTCGTGCTGAGCTTTTTGCTCACCCGCCACTACCGCGTGGCGGTGCACGGGCTCGAGAACATGCCCGCCCAGGGCGGCGTGCTGCTGCTGGGCAACCACATCAGCTTCGTCGACTGGGCCATGGTGCAGATCGCCTCGCCCCGGCCGGTGCGCTTCGTGATGCTCAAGAGCGTGTTCGATCGCTGGTACCTGCGCGGCTTTCTCAAGGCGCTGGGCTGCATTCCCATCGAACGGGGCGAAAGCGCGGCGGCCTCCCTCGAGGCGGTGGCCGAGCAGCTCAACGCCGGCGAGGTGGTGTGCCTGTTCCCGGAAGGTGCGATCAGCCGCACCGGCCAGCTCGGCGAGTTCCGTCGCGGCTACCAGCGCGCCTGCGAGAAGGCGAACCCGGACGTGGTCATCGTGCCGTTCTACCTGCGAGGGCTGTGGGGCAGCCAGTTCTCGCGCTCCTCTCAAAAGCTCAAGACCCTGCGCAACGCCCCGCTGCACCGCGCGGTGACCGTCGCCTTCGGCGAGCCGCTGTCCAAAGACACCCCGGCGGACGTGCTCAAGCGGCGCATCTTCGAGCAGGCCACCCGCTCCTGGCAGCACGCCCTGGAGGATCTTCCCACTCTCGGCGAGGCGTGGATCAAGAGCGTCAAGCGTCGCCCCGGCGAGCTCGCTCTGGTCGATTCGATCAGCCGTCCGCTCTCGGCGGCCAAGGCGCTCAGCGCCAGCCTGCTGCTCGCCCGACGCTTTCGCGCCCTCGACCCAAGGCAGAACCTGGGTCTTCTGCTGCCCACCAGCAGCGCCGGGGTGCTGGCCAACATGGCCACGCTGCTGGCGGGCAAGACGGTGGTCAACCTGAACTACACCGCAGGCCTCGAGGCGCTGGGCTCGGCACTGAAACAGGCCGAAATCACGACCGTGATCACCTCCGAGCGCTTCATGGAGAAGCTCGAGGCACGGGGGCTCGATACCCGGGCGCTGCTGGCCGACACCCGCGTGGTGACCCTCGAATCCTTGCAGGCGCAGATGAGCGGCGTGGCCAAGGTGGCGACCTGGCTTGGCGTGCGCCTGCTGCCTGCCCGAGCGCTGTGCGCGCTCTTCGACCGGGCACGCGGCGCCGAGCAGACCGCGGCGATCCTGTTCTCCAGCGGCAGCGAAGGCGCTCCCAAGGGGGTGATGCTCAACCACCGCAACCTGATGGCCAACATCCAGCAGACCTCGGATGCGCTCAACACCGAACATGACGACGTGATGCTCGGATCGCTGCCGCTGTTTCACGCCTTCGGGCTGACCGTCACCCAGTTTTTGCCGCTGATCGAGGGGCTGCCGCTGGTGTGCCACCCGGACCCGACCGACGCTCCCGGCATCGCCAAGGCGGTGGCGCGCCACCGAGCGACGATCATGTGCGCCACCTCCACCTTTCTGCGGCTTTTCAATCGCAGTGCCAAGGTGCATCCGCTGATGCTGGAGAGTTTGCGCGTGGTGGTCGCCGGCGCCGAGCGCGTCGACGACGACGTGCGCCGCGCCTTCCAGGAGAAGTTCTACAAGCCGATCTTCGAAGGCTACGGCGCGACGGAAACCGCGCCGGTGGCGGCGGTGAACCTGCCGGACGCCCTGGATCTCAACTACCTGCAGGTGCAGCGCGGTGCCAAGGCGGGCAGCGTCGGCATGCCGCTTCCCGGCACCAGCGTCAAGATCGTCGACCCGGACACGTTTGCAGAGCTGCCTACCGGCGAGCCGGGCATGGTGCTGATCAGCGGCCCGCAAGTGATGCAGGGCTACCTGAACGATCCCGAACGCACTGCGGAAGTCCTCGTCACCCACGAGGGCCAGACCTGGTACGTCTCCTTCGACAAGGGCGTGCTCGACGAGGACGGGTTTCTGACCCTGATCGACCGCTACTCGCGCCTGGCCAAGATCGGCGGCGAGATGGTCAGCCTGTCGGCAGTAGAGCGCGCGGTGAAGGCCGCCCTGCCCGACCCGGACATCGAGGTGATGGCGGTGAACCTGCCGGACAGCGCCAAGGGCGAGCGTATCGTGCTGCTCTCGACGAGCCCGCTCGAGGCGCAGGCAGTGCGGGGCGCGATGCGCGATCAGGGCGTCTCCTCGCTGATGATTCCCTCGCACTGGCTAAGTGTCGAGGCGCTGCCGCGCCTGGGGGCCGGAAAGCCCGACGTGGCGGCGGCCAAGCGGCTGGCCCGCGAGCGCCTCGAGACGGAGGATTTTATCGACGGGTAGCGCTGAATTTTCGCCATGGATGGCACCAGCGACTTGGGGTAGATTATTGAAACCTAAAGTGGACTCGCGAACCAACGAGTCCCCATCGATTCGCACGCGTTACTCAAGGAGAGAATCCAGTGGCCAATTCTGCCATCGAAGCATTCGAGAACCGTCGTAGCCAATACGCCATTGGCAAGGACATCCCGCTCGACCAGGACGCGACCGCCGAGCTGATCCAGAAGGCGGTTAAGCTGGCGCCAACCTCGTTCAACTCGCAAAGCTCGCGCGCGGTGATTCTGTTTGGCGATCACCACGACCGCTTCTGGCAGATCGTTCTGGACACCCTGCGCGAGATCGTGCCTGCCGATGCCTTCGCGCCGACCGAGAAGAAGATCGCTGGCTTCGCTGCCGGCGCCGGCACGGTGCTGTTCTTTGAAGACCAGGACGTGGTCAAGAGCCTGCAGGAGAAGTTTCCGCTCTACGCCGACAACTTCCCGGTATGGTCGGAGCACGCCACCGGCATCGCCCAGTTCGCGGTATGGACGGCGCTGTCCGATGCTGGCATCGGCGCCAGCCTGCAGCACTACAACCCGATCATCGACGAGGCGGTGGCAAAAGAGTGGGACCTGCCCGCCACCTGGACGCTGCGCGCACAGATGCCGTTCGGCTCCCATGAAGGCGAGTTCGGCGAAAAGACCTTCATGGACGACAGCGAGCGCTTTCGCGTCTTTGCCTGAGCGTCCATGAGCTGAGCCGACGCCTCACGCGCGTCACCAAGAGCCCCGCTGGCGCCTGCCGGCGGGGCTTTTTCATGCTCAGTCGTCGCTTTTCGGCTTCGGCTCGGAGGTAGCCATGATGGTCTTCTGCATCTTGGCACCCTCGCCCTTGGCGATGTCATCGTGGCTCATCACCATGATATCGCGCGGCCACCACTCCGGATGATGATCGCGGATGAAGGTGAGCATCTTCTCGCGCAGTTCGACCTCGGTGTACCAGCCCAGCAGCGGCTCGGCGGTGACGAAGTAGCAGGTCAAGGTCTGCTGCGAACCGTTTTGCGCCGTCACCGCACACATCAAGCGGTGGTTTTCGACCACGTGCTCCTGCTGCTCGGCGTACTCCATGAACTTCTTGCGCAGGGTGTTGATGTTGGCGCTGATATGCAGCGTCAGCTCCACGTAGCGGTAGAGCTTGGAGCTCTTGACCGAGAGGTTCTCGAAGGGTTTGGAAACGAAGTAAGTTACCGGCACGATCAGGCGCCGCTCGTCCCACACCCGCAAGCGAATGTAGGTATAGAAGATCCCCTCGACGTAGCTCCAGTGCCCCTCGAACATGACCAGATCGCCCACGCGGATGGGCTTTGCCAGCGACAGCTGAAACGACGACAGAATGTTGCCCAGCACCGCCTGCCCCGCGATACCCACCAGCACCGCCAGCACGCTTGCGGACGCCAGGATGGAGAGGCCCAGCGTCTCGAAGAGCTGAATCTGGCCCAGTACGTAGAGCGATACGCCCACCACGGTGAACAGGATGATCGCCCGGCGCGCGGCGTAGAGCGAGGTCAGAAAACGGCGCTCGTCGCGGGACTTGGTGTCGTCGATTTCACCCACGAGCTTGCGCGCCATGTTGAGCATGATGGTATCGACCAGGCGCAGCGCGATGGAACCCAGACTCCAGGCGATGATCATCACCAGCAGCACCCGGAACGTGGTCGTGGCCATGGCGGAAAACGACACCACGTAGTCCAGCATCGTGCGCGTGATGAAGGCGATCACCAGCAGCGATACGGGCAGCTTGATGCGCATGACAAAAATCGTGATGCCCCCCGAGGGCAGCAAGTGTGCCAGGAACTCGACGATCTTGATGATGATCCAGCCCAGCGTTGCGATCAGCAGCAAGAACAGCGGAATGGCGATCCACTCCCACACCATGAGCGGCCCGAGCGACACCTTCAAACGCTCGGGAAGCTGCTGCTCGAACCAGGAGGGGCCGTAGGCGTCATACAGCGTTGAAATGGACGCCACGCTTTCCGGCATGATCAACCAGACCGGTTCGTCGTCCTCGAGGGAGTAGCGGCCCATGCGGATATCGTAGGCCTCGCCGCCGGACTCGAGGGCGGTCAGTTCGATGTCGCGGCGCGGCTGGCCGGCCAGAGGATTCTCCCCGGCGGTGCTCTCGATCGCCGCGTCCTGGCGCGAGGAGAGGCTCGAGGCGGTCAACCAGTCACCCCGCTTGAACACCTCGGCGAGCTGCCTGGCGAGTTCGGCGCCCCGCTCGCGCTGATCGACGGCGTCGATGTCCGCCAGGTTGAGGATATGCGCCGCATCGGCATACTCCTCCTGGTCGGTGAGGGTCAAAAAGCTTCTGATCGCCTCCCTCGGGGTGGAGCGGCTCACTTCCTCGGGTGGCTCCCCCAAGCCCTCGTTGAGGGTATCGACGTTGAACCACAGGCCATCGCTTTCGCCTTCGGTCTGCGCTTGGGCCTGGGCGATGCCCAGCAGCAGGCAGGAACTCATGCCAAGCGTCATGACGACTCGCCAGATACTTCGTCTCATTGCTGTCCATCCCTGGTGTACTCAAGCGGTAACGACGCCCGGCCGTGGCCGGGCGTCTCGCATCGCGCCAAGGTTAGCGCATTTCGGCCTCGCTCGCGCTCTCGCCCGGGGCCTATTCGAGCTTGGTCATGCGTAGTCGCGCGATCTGCGCGGGCGGCTGGAAGGAGTCGGTGCGCGCCTGCTTCCAGTAGTGGCTGAAGACCGTATGTTCGGGTTCACCCTCGAGCAGCTCGTTGGGCTTGAGGAAGGTGAAGATCTGATCCAGCGACTGCACCTCGTTGTCCGAGACGCGGCGAATGATGTGCTCCGGGCCCAGCTCCAGCGGATGCTTGAGCCCCGCGGCGGCGAGCATTTCGGCCAGTGCCCGCAGCGTGTTGTCGTGGAAGTGATAGACCCGGGCGCTCTTGTCCTCCACGTCCAGGTGCCGGCTGCGCCGCGGGTTCTGGGTCGCCACGCCGCTTGGGCACTTGTCGGAGTGGCAGTTGAGCGCCTGGATGCAGCCCAGCGAGAACATGAAGCCACGAGCCGCGTTGCACCAGTCAGCCCCCAGCGCCAGGGTTCGGGCGATCTGGAAGCCGGAGGTGATCTTGCCCGCCGCACCGATACGGATCTCCTCGCGAAGCCCCGCCCCCACCAGGGGTGTTGTGAACAAGCGTGAGCGCCTCGGTCAGCGGCACGCCGAGGCGGTTGATGAACTCCAGAGGGGCGGCGCCGGTGCCGCCCTCGCCCCCATCCACGACGATGAAATCCGGCCGCTGGCCGGTCTCGAGCATCGCCTTGACGATGGCGAACCACTCCCAAGGGTGGCCGATCGCCAGCTTGAACCCCACGGGCTTGCCGCCGGAGAGCTCACGTAGCCGGCCGATGAAGGCCATCAGCTCGAGCGGCGTGGTGAAGGCGCTGTGCGCCGCCGGCGAGATCACGTCCTGGCCCATCGGCACCTCGCGCGCCTCGGCGATCTCGCGGGTCACCTTGGCAGCGGGCAGAATGCCGCCGTGGCCGGGCTTGGCACCTTGGGAGAGCTTGATCTCGATCATCTTGACCTGATCGGCGCGCGCATTCTCGGCGAAGCGCTCTGCGTTGAAGGTGCCGTCGTCGTGGCGACAGCCGAAATAGCCGGAGGCGATCTCCCACACCAGGTCACCGCCGTGCAAGCGGTGGTAGCGCGAGATCGAGCCCTCGCCGGTATCGTGGTAGAAGCCGCCGCGACTCGCCCCCTTGTTGAGTGCCTCGATGGCATTGCCGGAGAGCGAGCCGAAACTCATCGCCGAGATATTCAGGATGCTGGCGGAATAGGGCTTGCGACAGTGCCGCCCGCCGATCTCGACGCGAAAGTCGTGACCGTCGATGGTAGTCGGCGCCAGCGAGTGGTTGATCCACTCATGGCCCGGGTGATACATGTCGAGCAGCGAGCCGAAGGGCTTCTTGTCGGATTCGTTCTTGGCACGCTGGTACACCGCCGCACGCTGCTCGCGGGAAAACGGCCGCTCGTCGAGATCCGACTGGATGAAGTACTGGCGAATTTCCGGCCCGATCGATTCGAGAAAGTAGCGAAAGTGGGCCAGTATCGGATAGTTGCGGCTCACCGTGCGGCGCTTCTGGGACACATCGACAATCCCCACCAGCGTCAGCGCCCCGAACACCACCACGCCGATCCACCAGGGCCACGCCCGGGTGGCCCCGACAAGCGATACCACCAGCAGCACGCTGCAGGTCACGAACACGGCGTTGCGCCGCGCGATACGTGTCAATCCGATTGCCCTGACCATGGCCTTGGTTCTCCCCCGGGTTGAAATTCGAGCGGCTATGCTGCCTGCCTCGCTCAGCATAGCCGCAAACCCGCCGGCGCAGCGACGCTTGGCGCGCGGCAAGCGGACACCACCGAGATAACCGACTACCATGACTACTCATCGCCCTTCACTCACGCAAGGTTGTCATGGGTCTTCAGGAAATCGCCATCGGCGGCATCTTCATCAGTCCGCTGCTACTTTATGCCCTGCTGGGTTTCATCGCGACGCTTTTACTGCGCACGCTCCTGCACTTTCTAGCGCCCACCCGCCCGCTCTGGTTCGAGGCGTGGTTCGACGTTTCGCTGTTCGTGATCGCGACCGCGCTGATCACCTTCGTCTTCACCGTCTTGCTCGAGAATCCCTGATGCGACCTTCCCTGCGTATTCTGCTGACCCTGGTGGTGGTGGCGCTGGCCATCGCCGCGGGCACCTGGCTCTGGCGCTACTACCTCTACACGCCCTGGACCCGCGATGGCCGCGTGCATGCCGACGTGATCACCATCGCTCCGGACGTCGCGGGCTGGGTGCGCGAGCTCTCGGTCGCCGATGCCGACCACGTCGACGAAGGCGACCCGCTGTTTCAGATCGACGCCGCCCGCTACCAGGCGGCAGTGAACCAGGCCCAGGCGGAAGTCACCCATCGCCAGGCGACGCTCGAGCTGAGCCGCGCCGAGGCCAACCGACGCAACCAGCTGGGCAACAGCCGGGCGATCAGCCAGGAGAACCAGCAGATCGCCCAGATCGACGCCCAGGTGGCGGCGGCGGATCTCGAGCAGGCCCAGGCCGCGCTGGAGGCCGCCCAGCTCGATCTCGAGCGTGCCAACGCCACCGCTCCCGCCAGCGGCCACATCCTCAACGTCCAGTTCACCGCTGGCAACTACGTCAACCGCGGTACTCCGGTCATGGCGCTGATCCGCGACGACTCCTACTACGTGGTGGGCTACTTCGAGGAGACCAAGATGGCCGACATCCGCGTCGGCGACCCGGCGGATGTGACGCTGATGCAGGCCAATACGCCGCTTGCAGGCCGCGTGGCGGGGATCGGCCGCGGTATCGCCGATGCCAACACCGCGCTCAACGCCCAGCTTCTGCCCCAGGTGGCGCCCACCTTCAACTGGGTGCGCCTGGCCCAGCGCATCCCGGTGCGCATCGCGCTCGACGAGGTACCGGACCAGACGCTCTTGAGCGTGGGCATGACCGCCACCGTGCGCATCCGCCCCGCCGATACCGCCGAGTAGCCCGATGCCGCCGCTGCTCAAAACCTACCTGATGCCCGACGTCTCGGCAGTGCAGTTCGCCATCAAGACTACCGTGGCGATGATGCTGGCGCTCTACATCGCTTTCTACTTCGATCTCGAGCGGCCCTACTGGGCGCTGATCTCGGCGGCCTTTCTCCAGGTGCGGCCGATGAGCGGCATGGTGATCGAGAAAGGCATCTGCCAGCTCGGCGGCACCTTCGTCGGCGCCGTGGCCGGGGTCGCGATCATGGCACTGTTCGCCCAGGCGCGGGTGCCTGCGCTGATGACGTTGACGCTATGGATCGCGCTTTGCACCTACGTGGGCTCGCTCTGGCGCAACAACTATACCTACGGCTGCCTGATGGCGGCGGTGACCGCGATGCTGATCGTGGTGATCTCGAGCGGCAGCACCCCGGCGGGCATCTTCGACGTGGCGGTAGCACGGCTCACCGAACTCGGTCTCGGCGCGATCTGCGCCACCCTGGTCAGCTCGCTGTTGTGGCCCTCACGGGTAGGCGGGCACCTGGCCCGGCAGGCGGACACGGTGATCAACCGCGCCTTCAGCCACGCCGCGCTGCGCCTGGAGGCGAGCGACGACATTCCCGCCATGCAGGTGGCGCTGCGCGAAAGCCTGGGGGCGCTCACGGTGGTCGAGACCGACAGCCAGGCGGCGCGTTTCGAGGGCCCGGAAGGCCCGGGGCGCATTCGTGCCTCCCACGTGCTCACCCGCCGCTCGCTGCGCTTTCTGGCGAGCCTGCATGCGCTGCATCAGCTCCTTCACGACCACGCCGAGCGCCTCGACCCCGAGAGCCTCGCCATTGCTCGCGAGATGGCCGCCCGCTTTCGCGACGCCGAGCAGGTCACGGGCGTACCTGAGGCGCGGCGCCACCTGCAGGCGCTGCGCGCCTCACTTCACGAGCGCGACGCGGAAAGTGACGCGCTTTCGCCACTGGACCGGCGCCTGCGCCTGGGGCTGCGCGAGGTGCTCGGCCATGCCCTGGTGATGCTCGACGCCAGGGAAGCGATCGCCGCCCCGGGCACCTACCGGCTGCGCGCCGGGCCGCTAGCCTGGCACCGCGACCACCTGGCCGCCGGCATCAACGCGCTGCGCTCGGCGCTGGTGTTCGCGGCCCTTGCGCTGTTCTGGATCGTCACCGCCTGGCAGAGCGCCATGGTGGCGATGATGCTGGGCACGCTGTTCTCGGCGTTCTTCGCCAGTCGCGACAACCCGGTAGCGGTGACGTTGATGTTCTACAAGGGGATGCTGGCAGCGATTCCCAGCGCCTTTGTGTTCGGCCACGTGCTGCTCTCTCAGGTCCACGATTTCGCGCTGCTGGCGGTGGTGTTCGGCACGCCCCTGTTTCTGGGGCTGCTCGGAGCCTCGAACCCGGCCACCATGGGGTATTGCCTGGCCTTCACCATCTTCAACATTCTGCTCACCATGCCCGGCAACGACATGGATTTCTCGTTCGACAGCTTCGCCAACCGCGTGGTGGCCGTGTTGATCGGCCTGACCACGGTGGTCACGGCGTTTCGCCTGTTGCCGGGGCTCGGCACGAAGCTGCGCCGACGGCGCCTGATTCACGCCATCTCCCGCGATATTCACCACCTGCGCCGGCGCTCGATCAACCAGAGCGAAGCCCGTTTCAGCGGCCACATGGCGGACCGGCTCCTGCAGCTCGCCCAGCACGACGATCAGTTGGCCGAGCAGCAGCGCCACCTGTTCATTCTGGGGCTGACCGGGCTCGACGTGGGCAGCGCCATCCTGCGCCTGCGCCACCAGCTCGACGCCAACCCTCACCCGGAAGTCCAGCGCGCCCATCAGGCGCTGGCCCGGGCGCTGGCCCAGGCCTTCGAGCAAAGCGCCCGCGGCCACGCGCCGCACGGGGTGATCGAGGCTGGCAACCGCCTAGACGAGATGCTGCAGGCACACGATCGTCTACCGCCAAGGCGCCGTGAGCTGCTGCAGGGCCTGGTCGAGCGGCTGTCACTGTCGCTCGACCGACTGGCGGAGACCATGGCGACGAGGCCTACCGCGACTGCCAGCGATGCGGCGCCGGCCGTCGCCTCGAGCCGGTAGCGGGCGAACTTTTCGACGGCTCGTCCATCGAAGCTCAAAGCGATACCAGAAGCGCCGTGACGCCGCTGAGAGCCCGCCCATCAAAACGAAGAACGCGCCTTCGGCATGTCGCTGGGGCCGCCGTCAGGGAGAGAGACCATGCTGATCAAGATCGCCAAACCCAGCGACCTGCGTGAATCCGACGTGACCCCGGAATCCATCTACTTGAGCCGCCGCCGCTTTCTAGGCGGCGTAGCCGGCGTTGGCGCCGGGCTTGCGCTCTCCGGACGCGTCAAGGCGAGCGAAGACTACAGCGATGTACCCAGCGGCGACGCCCCGGCCTGGCTCGATGACAAGATCAGCCAGACCCGGTGGCGCGCCGTGACCCCGGCGGACCCGAACAAGGACGCGCTGGCGCCTTTCGACGATGCCAGCGGCTACAACAACTTCTACGAGTTCGGCACCGGCAAGAGCGACCCGGCCAAGCGCGCGGGCAGCCTGCAAACCGAGCCCTGGAGCGTGGTGGTCGACGGCGAGGTGAACAACGGCGGGCGATTTACGCTTGAGGACTTCGCCAGCCCCTCGCAGTTCGAGGAGCGCATCTACCGGCTGCGCTGCGTCGAGGCCTGGTCGATGGTGATTCCTTGGCTCGGCATTTCGCTAAGTGAGGTCATTCGCCGCGCCGACCCGACCAGCAAGGCCAAGTACGTGCGCTTCGAGACCCTGGTCGACCCGGAGCAGATGCCCGGGCAGCGCTCGTCGTTCGCGTTGATCGACTGGCCCTACGTCGAAGGCCTGCGCCTGGACGAGGCGATGCATCCTCTGACGATTCTGGCACTCGGCATGTACGGGCGCGAGCTGCCCAACCAGAACGGCGCGCCGCTACGCCTGGTGGTGCCCTGGAAGTACGGCTTCAAGAGCATCAAGTCGATCGTGCGTATCTCGCTGGTCGAGGAGCAGCCGGTCAACTCCTGGCAGCTGCTCGCACCCAACGAGTACGGCTTCTACGCCAACGTGAACCCAGAAGTGGACCACCCGCGCTGGAGCCAGGCGACGGAGCGGCGCCTGCCCAACAGCCTCTTCAGCCCGAACAACATCGACACGCGCATGTTCAACGGCTACGCCGACGAGGTCGCCGAGCTTTACGCCGGCATGGATCTCAGCGTCCACTATTGACCGCATCAAAGACTCTCAAACGCACCGACGATCCAGGCAGGTCACCATGGCAAAGCAGGAAATCAAGTGGCGGCTGTGGCGCGTGGCGGTCTTTCTGGCCGCCCTCGCCCCGCTCGTCTACTGGAGTTTTCAGGTCTACCAGAATGCGGCAGGCCCGGAGCCTGGGCGCTACCTGCTCCTGAATATCGGCATCGGCGGACTGTGGCTGATGCTGTTGACGCTGTCACTCACGCCGCTTTCCAAGCTTACCCGCTGGAAGGGTTTCGCGCTGATCCGCCGCCAGCTCGGGCTCTGGACGCTGGCCTACGCGGTACTTCATCTGTGCTGCTACGCGCTGTTCATTTTGGGGCTTGACTGGGCGCTTCTGGGCGCCGAGATCGTCAAGCGGCCCTACATCATCGTCGGCATGCTCGCGCTGCTCGGTCTGATCCTGCTCGGCGCCACCTCCAATCGCGCCGCCATGCGAAAGCTCGGCAAGCGCTGGAAGAGCCTGCACAAGCTCGCCTACCCGATTCTCGCGCTGATTCTCCTGCACTTTTTCTGGGTAGTGCGGGCGGATATGGCCGAGTGGGCCGGCTACGCTGCGGTGGGGGCACTGCTGCTTGCGCTTCGCCTGCCGCCCATCGCCCGGACGCTGCCTCGACTTCGATATCGTGTCGTCACCCGGTGAGCCGGGTAAGATGCACTCACACGCGCGCCGCAGTGGCGTCATCGAGAGCGAGACGAAAACGCGATGGAACTCAGACATCTTCGGTACTTTATCGTGGTCGCCGAACAGCTCCACTTCGGGCGAGCGGCGAAGCTCCTCAACATCTCCCAGCCGCCCTTGAGCAATCAGATCAAGAATCTCGAAGAGGAAATGCAGGTTCAACTACTGGTGCGCAACAACAAGGAAGTGAGGTTGACGCCAGCGGGGCGTCACTTTCTCAAAGCAGCGAAGAAGTGCATCGCCGACCTGGACAAGGAGATCGCACTCACCCAGCGTATCGCTCAAGGCAAGGAAGGTACGCTGTCGATCGGCTTCAGCGGCACATTGTCGTTTCACCTGATCCCGACTCTCGTCAAGGAGTTCAAGCGACACCATCCCGGCGTCGACATACACCTGCAGCAGCTCACTACCCAGGATCAGCTTGTCGGCTTGATCCATGAGTCCCTCGACGTCGGGTTTCTCGTATCGCCGGTCGCGGACCCGCGAATAGCCCTTCTCGACATCTTCGAGGAGCGCTTCGTCGCCTGCCTGCCCAAGCATCATCGCCTGGCACGGCAGACCTCCCTCATCGACGCTGCCGAGCTGCGTGACGAGCACTGGGTATTGACGCCCCGAAGCGCCGGGCACGGCTATTACGATGCGGTGATCGCGCTGTGCGATGCCAGTGGTTTCACTCCCCATGTCGTTCAAACCGCCCAAGAGCAGCAAACCCTGGTGGCCCTCGTGGCGGCGGACATGGGGGTGACGGTGCTGCCTTATTCTGCTCAAGCGATCAAGAACGATCACGTGGTCTACAAGGAGATCGACGCCGATATCCGAAAGGTCAGTGCCATGGCGTGGAACCCCGACCACCTGACGGATACGGCGCGCCATTTCATTCGCTATATCGAAACCGGCCTGAACGAAGGCACGATCGAGCAGCCGACCGAGCCTTATCGTTCGCACCTGGGGGGATAGGGGTCAAAATGGCCCCAGGTCGATCATGACCGCGACACTCAGCGCCACTGCGCCGATCGCGATCCAGATGCACAAAAGCGGCATCACGAACTTGAGCCACTTGATCCAGGGAACGCCACCAATGGCGATACTGGCCATCAAGATGCCCGAGGTCGGCGTGATGATATTGGTGAAGCCGTCGCCGAAGTTGTAGGCCAAGACCGCTACCTGACGGGTCAGACCGATGGTGTCCGCCAACGGCGCCATCACCGGAACCACGATCGCGGCCTGGCCGCTGGCGGAGCTGATGATGATGTTGAAGCCCAGATTGAACACGTACATGCCCAAGGCCGCGAGGATACGGGGCATGGGCTCCAGCAGGACCGCGATCGAGTTGACGATGGTATCCAGTACGTAAGCATCCTCGAGCACCACCACGATCGCTCGCGCCAGGCCCACGATCAACGCCGCGTAGAGCATGCTCTGAGCGCCCTTGACGAACAGGTGAACGTAGTGGTTCGCCGAGATCCGCTCGATCAGCGCCGTGCCCAGGCTGATGACCAGAAAGAGCCCCGCCATCTCGTTGAGCCCCCACCCCAGCTTGAACACGCCGACCAGATACCCGGCCATGCAGAGGGTGAAATAGCCCAGAACGATCTTGTGCCGGCGGGTGAAGACCTCGGGAATGCTCGTGTTGGCGTCGACGTCTGTCGGGAAAGGTGTCGAACCCAGCACCGAGCGCCCTTGATCCTTCGAGATCCTCGAGATGTAACGGCACAAGTACAAGATCGTGGAGATCAGGATCGCCACGTACACGATCGAGCGAAACCATAGCCCGCTGAAGATGGGAAGTCCCGCAATCTCCTGGCCGAAACCGGTGGTGATCGGATCGAGCCCGCCGATGGTATAGCCGGCATAGGCGCCGAGATAGATGATTGCCACCCCCGCTACCGCATCGAGCTTGAACGCCCGGGCGATGATGATGCCGATGGGAATGAACGCAATCACCGCGGTCTGGAGCGCACCGATGAACCCGGCGATCGAAAACACGGTGGAGACCGCCACGATCAAGGCATACTTCTTGCTCCGGGTTCGCTTGATCAGCTGCATGATGCCCGCCTGGATGGCACCGGTATGGTCCAGTACCGCGAACGCGCCACCGATGGTCAGCACCAGGAAGATGATACCTGCCGAGCCGATCAACCCGGACTGTATGGACATAAAGAAATCGTACAGCGTGGTCGGGTTGGCCGGCACCGACGAATAGCTGTCCGGTATGACCATTGCCACCCCGCTATCGCTGGTACGCTCGAAACTCCCCGCCGGCACGAACCAGGTCGCCACGGCGGCGATGATCAGCATCGCGAAGAGCAGAACGTAGGAATCCGGCAGGCTTTTCTTCTTGTCGACGGTGGGTGTATCAGGTTCTGTTCTTTTCATTCTTACCTTCCCGTTTTTTTATTGAAAGGGGCAGGTGTCGACTGCCCCATGGACGGTCATCCGATGATCAGCGACTCGAAATCACGCGGGAAGTACGTGATCATTTCCATCCCGCTGTCGGTGATCACGATGGTATCGGAGTGGCGAAAGGCGCCGAGCCCCTCGACGTAGAGCCCCGGCTCCACCGAGAAGACCATGCCGGCTTCCAGTACGGTGTGATCCCCCAAATCGAAGAACGGTGCCTCATGGTTCAAGAGCCCCAGGTTATGGCCCGTATGGTGCTTTACGTATTGGGTCAGATTCTGGTCCTTGAAATAACGCTGGACCTCCTCTTCGACCCGAGAGGCGGGAATGCCGGGCTTTATCGTGCCAAATGCGATGTCCTGGGCTTGGACCATGTGGTTGAAGAACGTCTCCTGGGTGGAAGAGGCGTGGTCGATGAACATGGTGCGCTCGAGCTCGCTCTTGTAGCCCCACACGTCGCAGGCGGCCTGGGACACCACGTTGAATCCCGACTTGAACTGAGCATTCTGATTCTGGGAGTGGGGAAATGCCGAGTGCGGGCCGATCTGGCCCCGGTAGAACGCATGGGCGGGAGAGCCGTAGGGACGATAACCGGCGCCCAACGTGGCGAACATCGCTTGCGCGGCCTCCTGGGTGGCCCGGCCTTCCGCCTGCATTTCCCGCCCCCCGGCCTGGGTGTACTTCACCAGCAGGCTATGAGCCAGGTTTCCCCAGCGCGCCGACTCCTTGATCAGCTCGATCTCACGGTAGGACTTGATATAGCGCTGCCTTTCTACAAGACCCTTGATCGACACCTTGTTGGCAAACGGGACAAGCGACGTCACCGCAGGCCCGGCATAGCCTTTCGCCGAGCTGTAGCCATCCGCATCGACGCCTACGCTCAGTGTGGTGAACCCCTTAACCTGGAGTACGTCCTTCAAGTACTCCATGGGGTGGGTCATACCGGGGTATTCCGGATAGTCGTGGGTCTGGCTGATCACCGCGTACGCTTGCGCGTGCTCGACCTCCATGCGCGGAACGAACAGGCTGAACGCGCCCTGGGCATCGACGATCAGTGCGATCGGCCGCTCCGATGGGCGGAAATTGAAACCGGTGAGGTAGAAGATATCGGTGACGCTGAACATAAGCGCCGCATCGCATCCGTGGGCCGAGAGGGTTTCCACGAACCGCTGCTGGCGCTGTTCGATTTCCGAGGCGGGGATCGACAAGATCATGGTTTTGCTCCTTATGCAGTAACGCTTAAGAAGCTATCAGCGCCTTCGAGAGACGGTAAAATACTATGTGGATGTTGTTTGATATCTTGAAAGTATCGTCGAATGCCCATGAAAAGCCCCAGGCCGAAACCTGGGGCGCTTCAGGGTGTCATCGCTGAACTAGGAGTCGACGTGAAACGCCATCGTGGCGTTGACCGCCTTCTTCCAGCCGGCGTAGAGCGCGTCGCGCTTGTCTTCTTTCATCTCCGGGGTGAAGCGCTTCTCCAGCGCCCACTGCTCGGTGATCTCCTCACGGGATTTCCAGAAGCCCACCGCCAGGCCGGCCAGATACGCAGCGCCCAGGGCGGTGGTCTCGTTGACCTCGCAGCGCAGCACGTCCACGCCGAGGATATCCGCCTGGAACTGGGCGAGAAAGTCGTTGCTGATCGCGCCGCCGTCGGCACGAAGCTCCGTCAGGGCGATGTCGGCGTCCGCCTGCATCGCCTTGAGCACGTCGGTGCTCTGGTAGGCGAGCGACTCCACCGCCGCGCGGATGAAGTGCTCCTTCTGCGTGCCGCGGGAAAGTCCGAAGGTGGCGCCGCGCACGTTGGAGTTCCAGTAGGGTGCGCCGAGCCCGGTGAAGGCCGGCACCATGTAAACGCCGTCGTTGTCCTTGGCGCGCACCGCGTAAGCTTCGGAGTCAGAGGCCTTGCCGAGCATGCGCATGCCGTCGCGTAGCCACTGGATCACCGAGCCTGCCACGAACACGCTGCCTTCCAGCGCGTACTCGAGGGTGCCGTCCACTTCCCAGGCAACGGTGGTCAAAAGGCCGTTTTTCGACGGCGTGGCGGTCGTGCCGGTGTTCATCAGAGTGAAGCAGCCGGTGCCGTAAGTGTTCTTGGCCATGCCCGGCGTGAAGCAGGCCTGGCCGAACAGCGCAGCGTTCTGGTCGCCGGCGATGCCGGCGATCGGCACCTCTTCGCCGAGCAGGTACTTGGGCAGGATATGGCCCACCACTTCGCTCGAGGATTTCACCTCGGGCAGCATCGACTCGGGCACTCCGAACAGCTCGAGAAGCTCGGGGTCCCACTTTCGCTCGCGGATATTGAACAGCATGGTACGCGAGGCGTTGCTGACGTCGGTGGCATGCACCTTGCCGCCGGTCAGGTTCCAGATCAGCCAACTGTCGATGGTGCCGAACAGCAGCTCACCCTTCTCGGCCTTCTCCTTGACGCCCGCCACGTTATCGAAGATCCACTTGAGCTTGGTGGCGGAGAAGTAGGCGTCGATCACCAGGCCCGTCTTTTCGCGAATCATTTCCGCATGGCCCGCCTCGCGCAGCGCGTCGCAGATCTCGGCGGAGTGACGCGACTGCCAGACGATGGCGTTGTGTACCGGCTGGCCAGTGTTCTTGTCCCACACTACAGTGGTTTCGCGCTGATTGGTGATGCCGATGGAGGCGATCTCGGCGGCGTCGATGCCGCTTTGATTGATCACCTCGGTCAGGGTGGTCAGCACGCTGGTCATGATTTCGCGCGGGCAGTGCTCGACCCAACCGGGCCGGGTGAAGATCTGTTCGAACTCGTGCTGCGCCATGCTGGCGACCCGACCTTCGTGATCGAACAGCATCGCCCGCGAGCTGGTGGTGCCCTGGTCGATGGCGAGAACGTATTTTTTCTGGCTCATGAGCGGCCTCTCAAGCGTTGGCGTAATGAAAGATGTCAAATGAACGAGTGATTAAAGACTAGTAGACGTGAGCGGCGAGCCCGGCAAGCACAGCGCCGATCACCGGCCCGGCAATGGGCACCCAGGAATAGGCCCAGTTGCTCCCACCCTTGTGCTTGATGGGCAAAAGCGCATGGGCGATGCGCGGACCCAGATCCCGCGCCGGGTTGATCGCATAGCCCGTCGGCCCGCCGAGCGAGGCGCCGATCGAGACCACCAGAAGCGCCACCGCCAGCGGCCCGAGCCCGGAAGGCGTGTTGCCGAACATGATAATGACAAAGATCAGCACGAAGGTACCGATGATTTCGGTCACCAGGTTCCAGCCATAGGCGGGAATCGCCGGGCCGGTGGAGAAGGTGGCGAGCACGGCCCCGGCGTCGTCGGTGGCGTCGTAGTGCTTCTTGTAGGCCAGATAGCACACCAGCGCACCGATGAAGGCACCGATGAACTCCGCGCTCAAGTAGGCAAGCGTCGTGGCCGCAGTGATCGGAATGTTCGGCGCGTACTCGCTGGCCGGGCTAACGAGCAGCGCCAGCGTCACCGCCGGATTGATATGGGCGCCAGTGTCGTAGGCCACGTAGACCGCGCAGAACACCGCAAGTCCCCAACCGAAGAAGATGACGATACCGTCGCTCCCCTTGCCGTTGGTGCCGTTCAACAGCACGTTCGCCACTACTCCGCAGCCCAGCAGTGTCAGTACGGCCGTACCCGCTATCTCGTGCAGAAAAATCGTTGCAAGCATTGTTACCCAACTATGTCAGATGCCGATTCGTCCGCTGGCCCAAGCACTGGCCCGGCCGCGGCCACATTTTCCATTTCGAAAATCTCATTTTCTTTTTCGGCATCCTATCGGCGCAATTGAAAAAAACAATATAAAAATCCGACCACCCGCCTAAATTAATCTTATGTGATTGATTAAAGTGGCATAAAAACCCATATAGACATTAGTTCAAGAAATCGTTTCACTTCTTAAACAGATACTTATGCACTCTCATAAAAGCAATAAAGTGTCAAATAACGAACACGCGTTTTTTAGCGCTGCTCGTTCGCGATGTCTTCAGGCTCTCCTATACTCACGTCGATGGCTTTGGTCTTTGCCGCGCTCAGGCATAGAACGCGACCGTGACCGTGCCGGTCCACCGATCAAGGAGAAAGCCCCATGCTGGCGTCCCCCCACTCGATTTACCGAAGCGATATCCACCCGCTTCACGCCGTCCTTCTGGCCGGCATGCTGCCGCTCTATCTCGGCGCGGCGCTTTGCGACTACACCTATTCGGTGAGCTATCACATCCAGTGGAGCACCTTCGCCTCCTGGCTGATCGCAGGCGCCTTAGTGTTCAACGGCCTGGCGATCCTGGCCGCCGTGGTCGGCCTGTTTCGCGCCGGTCGCCGCTCGCCGCTGGCACTGGCCTATCTGGTGCTTCTGGTGGTGACCTGGGTACTGGGCTTCATCAACGCCTTGATACACGCCCGTGACGCCTGGGCGATGATGCCGACGGGGCTGGTGCTCTCGGTGGTCATCGTCGTCCTGACCCTGGCGGCGCTGTTTCTGGGTTTTGCAAGAAAACGTGTCGACACCGAAGGAGTGACCTCATGAGCCATTCGCGCATCACGCCCTTGCCTGCGCTCTGTGCGCTCCTGATCGCCACCGGTGCCGGGGCCGTCGAGCGGCCCTACGGCCCTGACCCCACGCTGCCGGAACCCCAGCGGGGGCTGCTGCCGGACATGACGGTTCCAGAGCCCGCCGAATGGGGTGATCAGCTTCCCACCGTGCCCGAGGGCTACACGATCTCTGCCATCGGTACCGACCTGAAAGTGCCCCGCCAGACCCTGGTGCTGCCAAACGGCGATATCCTGGTGGCGGAAGGCAGCGGTGGAAACGCCGCCAAGCTCAAGCCCAAGGATGTCATCGCCGGCTACATCAAGGATCAGGGCAATACCTCCGTGGAAAGCGGTGACCGTTTGACGCTTTTACGCCCCAACAATGATGGCACTTACCAGCAATCCATCTTCGCCGAGAACCTGAACGCCCCCTACGGCCTTGCGCTGATCGACGATGGCCTGTACGTCGCCAGCCAGGATGCGCTGGTGCGTTTCGACTACGAAGAGGGCCAGACCGAAGCCAGCGGCGCGCCGGAGGAAGTGACGGCGCTCCCCGCCGAGATCAACCACCACTGGACCAAGGCGATGACCGCCAGCGCCGATGGCCAGTACCTGTACGTCGGCATCGGCTCGAACAGCAATATCACCGAGCGCGGCATGGAAGCCGAGATCGACCGCGCCGAGGTGTGGGAGATCGACGTCGAGACCGGCGCCCACCGCCCCTACGCCACCGGGCTTAGAAACCCCACGGCGCTGGCCATCCAGCCCGGCACCGACCAGCTCTGGGCGGTGGTCAACGAGCGCGACGAGCTGGGTCCGGACCTGGTGCCGGACTACCTCACCACGGTTCAGGAAGGCGGCTTCTACGGCTGGCCCTACAGCTACTGGGGCCAGCACATCGACCCGCGCGTAAGGCCCCAGAACCCGGAGAAGGTCGAATCTGCCATCGCACCGGACTACAGCCTCGGCTCCCACGTGGCGCCGCTGGGCGTGGCGTTCTCCAATGACGCGGTGGGCGAGGCCTACGCCGACGGCGTGTTCGTCGGCGAGCATGGCAGCTGGAACCGCGCCGACCCGGTGGGCTACAAGGTGGTGTTCATTCCCTTCGAGAATGGCGCCCCCGCCGGCGACCCGGTCGATTTCGCCAGCGGTTTCTTGACCGATGAAGGCAACGCCCGCGGCCGCCCGGTGGGCGTTACCGTCGCCCCGGATGGCGCGGTGATCGTCGCCGATGATCTCACCAACGTGGTGTGGCGCATCGCGCCAGATACGCCAGCCGTCAACGCCTCAAACGATGCGCCTGACGACGAGTCGTCTTCAGAGGCGACCGAGGAGTCTGACACGCAGGAGACCGAGCAGTAGTTGCCGCCAGCGCATTGCGATAAAACGGGAGATCATCGAAAAATTGAAAAGGGGCGCTGACCGGCAGGTCAGCGCCCCTTTTCTCTTTGCATCCTCTCTTTCGGGCCCTGAGCTTTCTAGATCTCGATCTTCAACGCAGCGAGCCGCTCGTCATCGATCTCGATGCCCAGGCCCGGGGCGGTGGGTAGCGCAAGCTGCCCCTTGGAGAGCGCCAGCGGCTCGGTCAAGAGCGCCTCGCGCAGCGGGTTGCTGGCAGAGACGTCGAACTCCACCCAGGTCGGCGTGTGGCGGCGATCCGGGTGTGGCTGGGACGGCAGCGCGGCGGCGAAGTGGGCCGCCGCCATGATGCCCACCGCACTTCCCCACACGTGGGGCGAAACCCGCAGCCCGCCCAGGTGAGCCAGATCGGCGATGCGCAGCGCCTCGACGAAGCCGCCGCACAGGTTGAGATCCGGCATCAACACGTCGACGCTGCCGGTGGCGGCCAGCTCGCGAAACTCCACCGCGTTGACCGAGGCCTCGCCGGCGGCGATGCGCAGCGAGCGCCGCGCGGCCAAGCGGCGAAAGCCCGGCAAATCTTCCGGAGCGACAGGCTCCTCGATCCAGTAGGGGCGGTAAGGCGCCAGCGCGGTCATGGATTCGAGCGCAATGTCCGCGGTGTAGGCGCCGTTGATGTCCGCCATGATCGCCACATCGTCACCGAGAATGCGCCGAGCGCTCTGCATCCGCTCGATATCGCTTTCAATGCCGCGGCCGATCTTGATCTTGTAGCCGTCGAACTCGCCAGCCACCCGCTCGAGCTGGGCCTCGAGCGAAAGCGCCTTCGGCTCGTGGAAGTAGCCGCCGGAGGCGTAGACCTGGATCGAGGCCTGCTCCTCGCCGCCGAGCAGCCGGTAGACCGGCAGGCCCAGGAGCTTGCCCAGGCCGTCGTGCAGGGCGATATCGAGCCCGCTAATGGCGGCGGCGAGCTGGCTCTGGGCGCGCACGTGGTAGAGCACGTTGGTCATGCGCCGCCAGATCGCGCGGTGATCGAAGGCGCTCTGGCCCAGGTAATTGTCGCGCAGGATGTCCAGGTAGGCGAGCGTGGTCTTCGGCGGCCCGTAGCACTCGCCGATGCCCACGATGCCCGAGGCCAGACGCACGAATACCAGGGTCGCCATGCGCGCGTGGCCGATTTCCCGGGCGCTGCCGTAGCCGCCGTTTTCCGCCAGAAAGCTTCCGATCGGCACCATGTCGATCGCCTCGATGCGCGCATCCTGAACGACGCCGGCCTGCTTGAACGGTTGATTCATGTAGAGAGACTCCAAACTAGATGAGGCTGGGCAGCCAGAGCGTCAGCGCCGGGATGAAGGTAATTAGGATCAGCGAGACCAGAAGTGCGGCGATGAACGGGAGCGTGGCGCGCACCGCGCGGGGAAACGAGATGTCCGCGACGCGGGCCAGGATGAACAGCACCAGCCCTACCGGCGGAGTGAGGAGCCCGATCATCAGATTGAGCACCATGATGATGCCGAACTGCACCGGATCGACCCCGGCCTGCACCGCCAGCGGCAGCAGCACCGGCGTCAGGATCGTGATCGCCGCCACGGTTTCCATGAAGCAGCCCACTACCAGCAGAATCAGGTTGATCAGAATCAGAATCAGGATCGGGTTGTCCGCTACCGTCATCACCGCGCTGGCAAACGCCGTCGGCACGCCTTCGCGGGTGAGGATCCAGGCGAATATCGACGACGCCGCGACGATCAACAGCACCACCGAAGTCATCTCGATGGTTTCACGAAAGACCGTGATGATCTGGCGCCAGCCGGCGCTGCGATACACTAATGTGGCCAGCACCAGTACGTAGCCCACTGCGGCGATCGCGCTTTCAGTGGGCGTGAAGATGCCCAGCACGATACCGCCAACAATGATCACCGGGATCAGCAGCGACAACGCGGCATGAAAGAAGGTGGACGCCAGGCGTACCAACGAGAAGCGCTCGCCGATAGGATAGCCGCGCCGGTGCGAGATCACCGCGACCATCAGCATCAAAAGCCCCGCGATCAGAAGCCCCGGAACAATACCGGCAATGAACAGCTGGCCGATCGAGGCGCCGGCCACCACGCCGTAGACCACCAGCGGCAGCGATGGCGGAATGATCGGCCCGACCGTCGAGGAGGCGCCGGTGATGCCCACGGCGAAATCGACGTCGTAGCCCTTTTCGCGCATCGCCTTGATCTCGACCGCCCCGAGCCCGCCGGCGTCGGCGATGGCCGCCCCGGACATGCCGGCGAAGATCACCGACGCGCCCACGTTGACGTGGCCAAGCCCGCCGCGCATCCACCCGACCAGCGAGTCGGCGAAGCTGAAGATCCGCTCGGTCACGCCGCACACGTTCATCAGGTTGCCGGCGAGGATGAAAAACGGCACCGCCAGAAGCGGAAAGCTGTCTACTCCACCGACCATGCGCTGGATCAGGATAATATCGGGAATGCGGTCGGCGGCCAGCAGGTAGACCAGCGACGAGCCCGCCAGCGCCACCGCGACCGGCGCGCCGATCACCAGCAGCACCGCAAGCGCTACGAACAGGATAATGATCATGACGGTGTATCTCCTCGCCAGTGGTGAATGCCCTGGCGTGCGAGCCGGTAGGCCATCAGCAGCAGCGCGGCGGCCACGATGGTGTAGATCCAGCCTTTCGAAATCGGCAGCGTGCTCATGCTGGAGTTCCAGACCCGCTGGCCCACCTGCCAGGCAAGCCAGGCCACGTAAGCGAAGAAGCCGGCGCTCAGCAGGTGGTTGAAGCCCTTGAGCCAGCGTTTGGCCCGCCCGGGCAGCACGAGCTCGAGAATCTCCACGTAGATATGGCCCTGGCGCGAGGCGGCCCCGGCGGCGCCGATGAACACCAGCAGCACCAACAGCATGCGCGCGCCCTCCTCGGTCCAGCCGATCGAGTGGTTGAAGGCGTAGCGTGACAGGAACTGGGCGAAGACGACCCCGCCAAGCGCAATCAGCACGCCCAGCGCCACGTGATCCTCGAACACCCAGCGCGGGGCGGGCGCCGGGGTCGGGTCGAGCGCGGCGTGCATCGCGTTGCCGGCCGCGGGATCGCGGCCGGTGGCAGCAGGGGTCACCTGATCGAGGGGACGGCCCTTGTCGTCGTTCATTACTCGATCGCCTCCAGCCGCTCCAGTTGCTCGCTGCTCCAGCCCACGTCGTCCGCAGTGAGGTAAGGCCGCACCAGTTCGGCGAAGGGCGCGCGGTCCACTTCATGAACGTTCGTGCCGTTGTCCTCGAACCAGGTGACCAGCTCCTGCTCCTGCTGCTGGATGTCCAAGCTTCCCTGCTCGCCGGCCTCGCGGAACACGTCGCGGAACATCGCCTGATCCTCCTCGGAAAGCCGGGACCAGGCGTCGCCGCTCATGATGATCGGCTGGCTGTCGAAGATGTGGCCGGTGAGCGAGATATCCGACTGCACCTCGTCGAACTTCATCGCGCGGATGATCGGCAGCGGGTTCTCCTGACCGTCGACCACGCCCTGCTGAAGCGCGAGATACACCTCCGAGAATGCGATCGGGGTCGGGTTGGCGCCCACGGCGCGGGGGAACATCAGCAGTAGCTGTGCATCCGGCACGCGAATCTTCATGCCCTGCATGTCGTCCGGCGCCAGCTTCGGCTCGTTGGCGGTAACGTGGCGCTGACCGAAGTAGATCAGACCCAGCGGCACGTGGCCGGTGGTTTCCTCATACCCCTGGGCGAGCTCCTGAAACAAATCGCTGCGCGAATAGGCCAACCAGTGGTCGAAGTCGCGGAACACGAACGGCGCGCTACCCAGCGCAATGGGCGGATAGGCGTTGCCGGCGAAGGCGTTGCCGGTGTAGATGAGGTCCACGGTGGCCAGGTCCAGCCCTTCGTTGAGCTCGACCTCGTTGCCCAGCTGCGACGAGGGGAACACCTCGACGGTGTGGCGTCCGTCGCTGCGTTTCTCGATCTCTTCGGCGGCCCACTGCGCCCATTTGTGGTGGCTGTGGCTCGCCTCGTAGATATGCCCGAACACGAAGTCGTCGGCATGAACGGTGGAAGCCAGCGCCAGAGCCGCGACAAGCGTTGAAAGTTGATGACGTGCGCGCATTGTTGTCTCCTTATTGGAATTCTCGACCAACACATGCAGTACACTGGGAATCACGAACTCGAGCAATTTGTTTGTCGCTTACCTAACCCCCTTGAACATAAGGAATTGTTTACAATCAATAAAAAGACAACTTCCGAGTTTGAATGCATGACAACAAAGACCAACGTTGAAAAGACTAAAGTTGAAAAGACCAATGTCGACAAGACCAAAGTCGAAAGAATAAAGGCGCTGTATGACGACCTGCACCACGCCATCCTGCGCGGGCAGTACCTGAGAGGCGCGAAGCTGCCTACCGAAGCGGCGCTTTCGATGCGTTACGGGCTCGGCCGCAGCGCGGTACGCGAGGTCACGGCGCGGCTGAAGGAAGAAGGGCTGGTGATCGCGCGCCAGGGCGCGGGGCTGTTCGTCGCCGCCCGCCCGGCCACCGCCTTGGACGCCCCGAGCTTCGTCGATAGCCGCGACGACCTTGACGCGCTGTTCGATTTTCGCCTGCTGATCGAGACCGAGTCAGCGGCGCTGGCCGCCACCCGTCAGCGCCCCGGCGACATCGACCGCATCGAGGCGAAGGCGATGGCGCTTCGCCGGCTGTTCAGAAACGGCAAGCAGGGCACCCAGGAGGACTTCGACTTTCACCTCGAGATCGCCAAGACCGCCGGCAACAAGTTCCTGTTGAGCTCACTTCTCGCCCTGCAGACCGGGGTGATCTTCGGCGCCCGGTTCAGTCAGCCGAAATCCGAGCGCGATCTCATTCTCCACGCCCAGCAGGTCACCCAGGAGCACGACGAGATCGTCGTTGCGCTTCGCGAACGAAGCGACGCCCGGGCCCGCGCCGCCATGCGGCGCCACATCCACGCCTCGCTCGGCCGCATCATGGAGTGATGCGCGGGCCTAGCGTCAGGCCAGCTCCCGCGCCAGGTGCGCGGCGTAGGCGGCGATGTCACGCTCGACGTTTGGTACCTTGATCACGTCGTTGGCGATGAAGGTGGGCAGTGGCGCCAGCCCGACGAACTCCTGGGACTTGTGAAACGGGAAGTAGACGCCGTCCACGCCTCGGCCTTCGAAGAAGTTGCCGGGCTCATCGAAGGCGGCCACGGGCGCGTTCCAGGTCAAGGACAGCAGGTAGCGCCGCCCTTGCAGGAGCCCACCGCTGCCATACTGCTTGCTCGGGTCCTGGCGAGAGCGGCCATCGCTTGCGTAGAGCGAACCGTGGCCTTCGGTGAAGACCTCGTCGATGTAGCGCTTGACCGTCCAGGGCGCGCCCATCCACCAACCCGGCATTTGATAGACGATCACGTCGGCCCAGAGAAACTTCGCCACCTCGACATCAAGCTCGTAGCCGCTCTCGATAACCGTCTCGCGTAGCTCGTGACCTTGTTTACTCAAGGTGCGCCAGGCCACATCGTGCAGGGTATTGTTGAGCTCACCGCCAGAATGGGCGAAGGGCTTGCCACCATTGATCAATAGAATCTTCATCGATACGACGTCCTTTGACGGAAATGATCGCGAGCATAGAACGAACCTCGAAGGGTCCTCCTGATTGCCAGCGGCGTCAGTATGGGCGAACCTCGGCGTAGAAAAAACCGACGCGGTTGCAAGAGACTATTGACGGTTCATCAACAAACGTCGTGAACTGGCCGGGTATCGATGTCGAACGCGAGACTCCCATGAAAACCACCCTGGAAGAGCAACGAGCCTTTGCCACCGTCGTGGACTGCGCCTCCATCACCGGGGCCGCCGAGCAGCTCGGCATGACGGTGTCCGGCGTCAGTCGGGCGCTCAACCGGCTAGAGCGCAAGCTGGGCGCCACGCTCTTGCGTCGTACCACCCGGCGCCTGGAGTTGACCCAGGAGGGGGAAACGTTTCTAGCGCACTGCCGGCGGATTCTACGTGCAGTGGATGTGGCTGAGGAGTCGGTTCGCGACCACCACGGCCAGCCACGGGGCCAACTTCGCATCAACGCGGCGCCGAGTTTCATGCAGTTCGTGATCGTGCCGCTGATCGGGGAGTTTCGTGCCCGCTACCCGGGCATCCATCTGCAGCTCGATACCCACGACCGGTTCGTTGATCTGCTGGAGCAGCGTGTTGACCTGGCGATCCGCATCGGCGAACTCGACGACTCCTCGCTTCACGCGCGCTTGCTGGGCAAGAGCCCCCTTCGCCTGCTGGCAAGCCCTGGTTATCTTGCCCGCGCCGGCATCCCGGAAACGGTGGAGGACCTCGCTCACCACAGCCTTCTGGGGTTCAGCCAGCTCGATCATTTGAACCGCTGGCCCTTGCGCGGGCTCGATGGGGACGACGTTCACATCACCCCTACCCTGCTCGCTTCCAGCGGCAGCACCCTGATGGAACTTGCAATTAAAGGCGAGGGCATCGTGTGCCTGGCAGACTTCATGACCCTGACCCCGCGCCGCAGCCAGGCGCTGGTCGAGGTACTGCCTCAACACAGCGTGCCCACGGCACAAGCGGTTCACGCCGTCTACTACCGCCAGGCCACGCTTTCGCAGCGGGCGCGACTGTTCATCGACTTTCTCGTCGAGCGCTTGGCAGGGCAATATCTGCAAGAGTGACGGCCCCCGGCGCGATTCGGTGCTAGGCTTTCGGTGATACCACCGTGAAGGTGGCTTTTGTCATGCACAAGGACCGTATCATGATCGACTCTATCGAAGAGCTGGAACGCATTCGACTGGCTTGCCACAAGAAGGTGACGCGGAGCTCGAGCCTGTCCGCCGGCGCCGCCATCATTCCTATTCCCGGGGTCGATATCGGCTCCGACGTTGCGATCCTGCTGCGCCTGATCCCGCAGATCAACGAGAAGTTCGGCCTGACGCCGGAGCAGATCGAGGCGCTGGACACCGAATCCAAGATAATGGTGATGACCGCGATCTCCAACGTCGGCAGCAAGATGGCGGGCAAGTACATCACCCGCAAGCTGATCGTCAATCTGCTGCAGAAGATGGGCTTCAAGATTGCCGCCAAGGGCACCTCGAAGTTCGTGCCCTTCATCGGCAGCGCCGTGGCCGGCGGCATCAGCTACACCGCCATGAAGTACATGGGCAACAAGCACATCGAGGACTGTTACCAGATCGCCCTCGAAGCGCTGGAGCAGCGCAACTTCGACGCCGCCGAACCCATCGACGTCACGCCGACGCCGACTGATCCCCCGCCCCGCCAAGACTGAGCCTGTGAGCGGCTAGAACCCCAGCGCGCGATGGCGCAGCGGGCGCAGGGCGAAAAACACCAGCATCACCAGCGCGAGCCACTCCACCCCGTGAGGCAGAAGTTCCTGCACCTGCCCGGCCTGGCTCACGGGGTCGAAGCCGGTCAGCGTCAGGGTGGCGTCTACCAGCCACCCGAGCGCCACGGTGACCGTGAACACGCTCGCCATGTAGATCAGCAGCGCCCGCGTACCGAGTTCGCGACGAAATACCGCCAGCGTCGCCAGGCTCGTGATGGGCCCTGCCAGCAGGAACACCAGCGCCATGCCCGGCGACAGGCCGGCCAGCAGCAGACCGGCGGCGATAGGCGTGGCGGCAGAAGCGCATACGTAGAGCGGTATGCCCACCAGCGCCATGAGCGCAAGCGCCCAGGGCCCCGAGAAGCTCGCCAGCGCCTGGGGCGATGCCCAGACCATCAGCACGCCCGCCAGCAGCAGCCCGACGAAGATCCATACGCTGAAATCGTCCAGCAGGTCGCTGAAGGCGTAGCGCAACCCGGCGCGCAGGCCGCCGGGTTCGGCAGGCGTGGACGCGCCGCAGCCCTGCGAGGCGCAGCAGCCCGTTGCCGGCGCCGTCACTACCGGCGCCGGAGTTTTGCTCGTCAGCCCGACCAGAATACCCGTCACGATGGCAGTGACCAGTGCCCCGGCCATCCGCAGCAAGGCCATCACCGGCCCGAGCAGGGCGCTGGTCAGAAAGATCGAGTCCACCCCCACCCCTGGGGTGCTGATCAAGAAGGCGGTGGTCGGCCCCCGTCCGGCGCCGCCTCGGTGCAGCGCCATCGCCGTGGGGATCGCCCCGCAGGAGCACAGCGGCAGCGGCATGCCGATGATCGAGGCTCGCAGCACGCCGCTGACGCCCGCGCCACCCAGCCAACGCTGCAACAGCCGCTCGGGAAGATACGCCTTGACCAGCCCGGCCACGAACAGGCCCAGCAGCAGCCAGGGAGCGGCGCTCAGCGCCACGCTCAACAACGATTCGATAAGGTTCATCGCGACACCTGCTTGCAGTGGAAAGAGACCATGACTAGCCTGAACCCTGTAACCGTTACAGGGTCAAGCCATGGAACCCCGCTATCGCATCGGCGAGATCGCCGCACGCACCGGCTGCTCGCCGGAAAGCATTCGTCACTACGAGAAGCGCGGCCTGCTGACGGCTCCGGCCCGGGGCGAGCAGGGCTATCGCGTCTACGGCCAGGCGGCACTCGAGCGCATCAACTTCATTCGTCACGCCCGTCATCTCGGCCTGGACCTGGCCACCATCCAGGAGCTGCTGGCACTCTCCGACCAGCCCAACGCCGACTGCGCGGCGGTGGACGAGATCGCCAGTCGTCATCTCGCCCACCTGGAGGAGCGCATCGCCGCCCTCTCGGCGTTGGCGGACGAACTGCGTCTGGTCACTACCCAATGTCGTGGCGGCAAGACTGCCGACTGCCGCATCATTCAAGCGCTCTTCCAGGACTGAAACGACGCTCTTGGCAGGCACACCATCAATGACATGCATTCTCATGCGCATTTACATATAAGAATGATTTTTATATGATCGCCGGGAACATAACGACATGACGCTCGTCCCCAGGGCGCATAACGTCTATTTCCCAAGGGATCCTATGAAAACCGCACCCCGAGTCGTCAGCGCCTCGCTGTTGACCTCCGCCTGCCTGATGGCCGCCGCCCATGCCAACGCGCAAGCCCAGGGCGACGCACAAGCGCTCGACACCGTCACCGTCACCGGCGCCAATCTCTACGAGAACATCGGCTACACGCGCCGCAGCACCACCGCTGGTACGGGCTTGACCCTCACTCAACGTGAACTGCCCCAGGCGATCAGCATCGTCACCGAGCAGCGCATTCGCGATCAGGCTCTGGGAACCATCGAGGATGTGCTGACCAACACCACCGGCATCTCGACGCGCAACGTGGACAGCGAGCGGGTCAGCTTCTCCTCCCGCGGTTTTCGCATCAACAGCTTCCAGTACGACGGCATCCCCACGCTCAACCGCGACGGCCGCTGGTACTTCGGCGAAGGGCGATTGAACACCGCCATCTACGATCGCGTCGAGGTCATTCGCGGCGCCAACGGACTGACCACCGGCTCCGGCAACCCCGGCGCCTCGGTCAACTTCGTGCGCAAGCGCGCCGACAGCCGCGAGTTCGAAGGCTCCGTTTCCGGCACGCTCGGCAGCTGGGACCAGCGCGGCACGACGGTGGATCTCGCAACACCGCTTTCTGCCTCGGGTGATGTGCGCGGGCGTTTCATCGGCGGCTATGAGGAAGGCGGTGCGTTTCTGGATCGCGAAGACAAGCGGCGCACCTTCGGCTATGGCGTGATCGACGCCGATGTCACCGACTCGACCACCGTGTCGCTGGGCTTCGACTACCAGGACAGCCACACGTCATCGCCCACCTGGGGCGGGCTTCCGCTATGGTTCGACGACGGCACGCCGACCGACTTTTCGCGCTCGTTCAGCGTCGCGCCGACCTGGTCCTACTACGACTTCGAGTCCGAAAAGGTCTTCGCCGAGCTTGCCCACCGGTTCGACAATGGTTGGCAGGCGCGTATCGTGGGTACCCACGAAGAGACCGACATGGACGGCAAGCTCGCCTACCCCTACGTCGAGGGCACCCTGCCCAACCGCGTGGACGGCAGCGGCGTCTCTTTCTTTACCGGCTGGAACCGCGGCCATCGCGAGGTCGACTCCGTCGACGCCCAGGCCAGCGGCCCCTTCTCTCTGCTCGGGCGCGAGCACGAGCTGGTCATCGGCGGCAGCTACAGCGACCAGACCAACGACTACGAGAACACCTTCATCGATGGCTTCGAGGTCGCAGACTTCAATAACTGGAACGGCGCGGCTCCCAACGAAGGCTGGGCACCCTTCGAGCCGTCCGAGGCCTCCAGCACCCGTCAAAAGGCGATCTACTCCGCGGCGCGGTTCTCGCTTGCCGACCCGCTTTCACTGATCATGGGCGCCCGCTACACCGAGTGGAAGGGCATGACCCAGTTTCGTAGCCTCGATCGACAGAGCAAGTATGAAGTCACGCCTTACGGCGGGCTGGTGTACGATTTCGACGATACCTACTCGGCGTTCGCCAGCTACACCGAGATCTTCGAGCCGCAGAACTATCGCGATCTGGGCGGAAGTTATCTCGACCCGGTTCAAGGCAAGAATTATGAAACCGGCGTGAAAGCCGCCTGGCTCGACGGGCGCCTGAACGGCTCGTTCTCGGTGTTTCGCATCGAGCAGGACAACGTCGCCGCGGCCTTGCCCGGGCTTCCCGGCCAACGGGAGACGTTCTACGAAGCCGTCGAAGGCGTGGTCAGCGAAGGCTTCGAGGTGGAGCTCAGCGGCGCGGTCACCGAGGATCTGGACATGACCGTCGGCTACTCGCACTTCACCGCCAAATCCGATGAAGACAACTTCAACGTCAACCAGCCGCGTTCGCTGTTCAATCTGTTCGCCAGCTACACAGTGCCCCAGACCCCGGAACTCACCTTGGGCGGCGGGCTCAACTGGAGCAGCAAACTGGTGGCGGACAACCTGAGTACGCCGGCCGGCATTCCGACCCGTTTCGAGGAAGGCAGCTACACCCTGGCCAACCTGTTCGGGCGCTACCGGTTCACGGAGGATCTCAGCTTGCAGGTCAACCTCAAGAACCTGTTCGACGAGAAGTACTACACCAACGTGGGGGGCTACGGCGTCTACGGCGAGCCACGCAGTATTTCGACGACGCTGCGCTACGACTTCTAAGCGACACGCACCTGTTGGCCGCCCGGGCATGTCCCGGGCGGCCGCTTTTTGAAAGGAAACGTCCATGCACGTCCTCAAACGACTCAAGGCCTTCGGCCTGACGGCGCTGGCCGCGGCGGCCCTGCCGGTTGCGCCGGTCGGCGCCACGGACTACCCATTGAGCATCGATCATGCGCTGGGCACCACCGTGCTCGAAAAGGCGCCCGAGCGTATCGCCACCGTCGCCTGGGCCAACCACGAGGTGCCGCTGGCACTCGGCGTGGTACCGGTGGGATTCGCCGCTGCCAACTTCGGCGTCAACGACCAAAGCGGCCTGCTGCCCTGGGTCGCCGCGCGCCTGGAGGAGTTGGATGAGCCCGCTCCGCCCCTGTTCGATGAAGGCGACGGCATCGACTTCGAGGCCGTGGCGGCGAGCCGCCCGGACGTGATTCTGGCCGCCTATTCCGGGCTCAGCCAGAGCGACTACGACACGCTCAGCCAGATCGCCCCTGTGGTGGGCTACCGCGAAGGCCCTTGGGCGACGAGCTGGCGCGACATGATTCGCCTGAACAGCGCCGGCATGGGCATGGCGAAGGAAGGCGATGCGCTGATTGGTGAGCTCGAGACGCGGATTCGCGAGACCGCCGCGCGCTACCCAGAACTAGACGGCAAGACCGCCATGTTCGTCACGCACCTCGACCCGGGCAACCTGGGGCGGATCGCCTTCTACTCGGATAACGACGCCCGCGTGCAGTTCTTCCACGACCTGGGCCTCGCCTCGCCCCAGGTCGTGCTCGACCACTCCGCCGAAGGCGAATTCTCCGGCGCCATCAGCGCCGAGTTGATCGACGCGCTCAACGATGTGGATATTCTGGTCACTTACGGTGGGGCGTCGCTGCTCGAGGAGCTCGAGGCCAACCCGCTCACCTCGCGCCTGCCCGCCGTGGAAAACGGCGCGGTCGTGATGCTCGACGACAGCCCCCTGGGCACCGCTGCCAACCCGACCCCGATGTCGATTGACTGGGTACTGGATGACTATGCAAGGCTTCTCGCCGACGCCGCGCGCAAGGCCGAGTAACGCGGCCCCCGCGCGCCCAAGCGTCCATCGCCGGTACCTGGCCAGGCGCCTGACCGGCGCGGCGCTACTGATCACGCTGCTGCTGGGGGCCGCGGCACTCTCGGTTGCACTGGGCGCGCGCAGCGTCGGCTGGGCGGAGATTCACGCCGCGCTCACAGGCCAGGTGCAGAGCGTGGGCGACGCCGCCGTGGCCAGCCGCCTGCCGCGCACGCTCTTGGCGCTGCTCGCCGGCGCCGCCTTGGGCGTGGCCGGCGGCGTCATGCAGGGGCTGACGCGCAACCCCTTGGCCGATCCCGGCCTTCTCGGCGTGAACGCCGGGGCGGCACTTGCCGTGGTGATCGGCATCGCCTGGTTCAACCTGCAGACCAGCCTCGGCTTCATCATGAGCGCCCTGACCGGGGCGAGCCTGTCGGCGGTGGCGGTCTACGTCATCGCAAGCCTTGGCCGCGGCGGGGCCACGCCGCTTCGTCTGGCGCTGGCGGGGGCGGCGATCACCGCCGCGCTCACCTCGCTCACCACCGCCATCATCCTGCCCCGGGGCGATATCTCGGGACTGGTGCAGTCCTGGCTCGTCGGCGGCGTGGGCGGGGCCACCTACGACCAGATCACACCGGTCGTGCCCTTTCTGGCAGTGGGGTTCATCGTGTCGGTGGCCTGTGCGCGCAAGCTCAACCTCTTGGCGCTGGGCGACGACACCGCCGCCGGGCTTGGCGAGAACGTCGCGCTGGCGCGGGGGATGTCGGCGCTCGGCGCGGTGCTCTTGTGCGGCGCGACGACCGCGGTGTGCGGGCCGATCGGCTTCGTGGGCCTGGTCGTGCCCCACGCCTGTCGCCTGCTGGTGGGGACCGACTACCGCTGGCTCTTGCCGTTTTCCGCCCTTGGCGGGGCGATTCTTCTGCTGCTTGCCGACGTGGCCGGGCGGCTGGCGGCGCATCCGGCGGAGCTCGATGCGGGCATCGTCACCGCGTTCATCGGCGCGCCGGTCTTCATCTGGATCGTACGCCGCCGCAAGGTAGGCGCGCTATGAACCACGCGACCCCTGCACAAAGGGCAGAGCTGAGCGCACTGCGCCGTGGCCGGTTTAGGCGGCGCCGGGGGACGCTGGCGCTGCTCGCCGCCGGGCTTTTGGTAGGTGTGCTGGTGACCCTTGCGCTTGGCCAGTCCTACACCCCGCTTTCCACGGTGGCGCGGGTGCTGGTCGGTGTCGACGTGCCGGGGGCAAGCTTCACCGTGGGCGAGCTGCGCCTGCCCCGGGCGGTGGCGTGCCTGCTCGCTGGCGCCTGCTTTGGCCTGGGCGGCGTGGCCTTTCAAACGCTCTTGCGCAACCCCCTGGCCAGCCCCGACATCATCGGTATCAGCAGCGGCGCCAGCGCCGGTGCGGTATTCGCCATCGTCGCGCTCGCCTGGAGCGGGCCGGCGGTGGCACTTGTCGCGGTGGCCGCGGGGCTTGGCGTGGCGCTTTTGATCTACCTGCTCTCCTGGCGCGACGGCGTGACCGGCGCGCGGCTGATCCTGATCGGCATAGGGCTTGCCGCCATGCTGCAAAGCGTGACGGCGTATCTACTGATGCAGGCGCCGAGCTGGTCGCTGCAGGAGGCGCTTCGCTGGATCACCGGCAGCGTCAACGGCGTGCGCCTGACGCAAGCGCTGCCGCTGAGCCTGGCGCTGGCGCTGCTGGGCGGGCTGTTGCTGAGCCGGCGCGCCGATCTCGACGCGCTGCGCCTGGGCGATGAGCTCGCCGCGGGGCTCGGCGTGCGCCTTGGCGTTACCCGCATCGTCGTGGTGCTGGCGTCGGTGGGCCTGGTGGCCTTCGCCACAGCGGTGACCGGGCCCATCGCCTTCGTGGCGTTTCTTTCCGGGCCGATCGCCGCGCGCATCAGTGGCCAGAGCGGCTCGCTGCTGTTACCGGCAGCGCTGGTAGGGGCGCTTCTGGTGCTGGCAAGCGACTACGCCGGGCAGTTCCTGCTGCCCGCCCGCTATCCGGTGGGTATCGTCACGGGCGTGCTGGGCGCACCGTACCTCGTTTACCTGATCGTTCGCGACAACCAACGCAAGGGCGCTTTATGAACGCATCCTCCCTGCAGGCCGAGGCGCTCACCGCCGGCTACGGCGAGCGCCGCGTGCTCGACAACGCAAGCGTCGACATCGCGCCCGGCCAACTCACCGCCATCGTCGGCGCCAACGCCTGTGGCAAGTCGACGCTCTTGCGCGTGCTCTCGCGGCTGATCGCCCCGGCGAGCGGGCGCGTACTGCTCGATGGCAGCGCCATCGATGGCATGGCCGCACGCAAGCTGGCCCGCCGGATCGGCTTTCTGCCGCAGTCGCCCATGGCCCCAGAAGGCATCAGCGTGCTGGAACTGGTGAGCCGAGGTCGTCACCCCCACCAGGGGCTGTTCAGGCGCTGGAGCGCGGCGGACGAGGCGGCGGTGGCCGATGCGCTGGCCGCCACCGGCCTTCTGGCGCTTGCCGAGCGCGCGGTGGACGAGCTCTCCGGCGGCCAGCGCCAACGGGTGTGGATCGCGATGGCGCTGGCCCAGCAGACCAACGTCCTGCTGCTCGACGAACCCACGACCTTTCTCGACATCAACCACCAGATCGAGGTGCTGGACCTGCTGACCGAGCTCAACCACACCCGCGGTACTACGGTAGTGATGGTGCTCCACGAACTGAACCTGGCCGCCCGCTACGCGGATACCCTGATCGCCATGGCGGGCGGGCGCGTGTATGCCGCGGGCACGCCAGAAACGGTGCTGACCGAAGCCACGGTGCGGGAGGTTTTCGGTCTTGAAAGCCGGGTCATCGAGGACCCGGTGACCGGCAAGCCGATGATGATTCCGTTGGGGCGCCATGGCGGCGTGGGCAGCGCTACTCGCTCATCTTGAGCTCTTTCACCACCGCGTCGAGATGGCTCTGGTTGATCTCGGCAGGCGTATTGGCGCCGATCAGCGTCATGGTCACGCGCATGTCCGCGGCGATCAGCTCGAGAAGATGCGTGACGCCCGCCTCGCCCCGGGCGGCGAGCGCGTAGGCGTAGGCGCGTCCGAGCAGCACGCCCTTGGCACCAAGCGCCAGCATGCGCACCACGTCAAGCCCCGAGCGCACGCCGGAGTCCGCCAGTACCGTGAGCTCGTCGCCGACCTCCTCGACGATGTGCGGCAGCGCCTGGGCGGTGGAGATCGCGCCGTCGAGCTGGCGGCCGCCGTGATTCGATACCACGATGCCGTCGGCGCCCATGCGCTGCGCCTCGCGGGCGTCCTCCTTGTCCAGAAGCCCCTTGATGATCAGCTTGCCCTTCCAGCTTTCGCGAATCCAGGCAAGCTCGTCCCAACTGATCGAAGGATCGAAATTCTTGGCCAGAAAGCCCATGTAGTCGTCCATGCCCATGGTGCGCTGGGTGTAGGCCTCGATGTTGCCGAACGACAGCGGCTTGCCCTTGAGGCCCACGTCATACGCCCATTGCGGGTGGGTGATCGCCTGGGCGTACTGGCGAAGCTTGGCGTTGGGCCCGGACATGCCGGAGCGCCGGTCGCGATAGCGCGAGCCCGGCAGCGGCATATCCACGGTGAAGACCAGCGTCTTCATGCCCGCCGCCCAGGAGCGCTCCAGGGCGTTCTTCATGAAGCCGCGATCCTTCAGCACGTAGAGCTGCGACCACTGCTCGCCGTGGGCCTCGCGGGCGACCTCCTCGATGGAGCAGACCGATACCGTGGAGAGCGTGTAGGGAATGCCCGCCTTCTCGGCGGCGCGCGCCGCCTGTACCTCGCCGCGCCGGGCGTAGAGGCCGGTGGCACCCACCGGGGCGAGCGCGACCGGCAACTTCCAGGCGCTTCCCAGAATGTCGGTGTCGAGCGTGGGCGTGCCGCCGCCTTTCAGCACGCGCTGGCGCAGCGGTATGGCCTGCAGCGCCTCGACGTTGCCGCGCAGCGTGCTCTCGGTCACCGAGCCGCCGTCCAGGTAGTCGAACAGAAAGCGTGGAATGCGCCGTTTGGCGGCTTGCCGGTAATCCGACGGGCTTGAAATGATCATGATTTCGCTGGAACTCCCGACACGAACGAAGAAGAAACGATCAATAGATCGCTTCGCTAGCGTACCAAGGTTCCGCCGTCCTGAAGCGGCCCGCTCGCCTCTACTTTAGTCTAGCGAGCGCGCCCCGCCGGGAGCGGGGCGCGGGTCGGGAGGGGTCGAGGCAGTCAGAAAGGCCCGTAGTTGATCATCACCGCGATCACCACGAAGGCGATGCCCGCCAACGTCCAGAGGCAGACCAGAGGAAAGGCGAAACGTACCCAGTTGCCCCAGGGCACCCCGCCGATGGCGAGTACCGACATGAGCACTCCGGAGGTGGGGGTGATGATGTTGGTGATGCCGTCGCCCAGCTTGAAAGCGATGACCGCGGTCTGCCGGGTGATCTCCAGCATGTCCGCCAAGGGGGTCAAGATTGGCATCACGACGGCGGCCTGACCGCTGCCGGAGGGCACGAGGAAGTTGAAGAACAGGTTGAAGAAGAACACCGCGATGGCGCCGAGCATCGACGGCAGGGTGCTCAGCGGCACGAAGACCGAGTTCACCACCGTATCCAGGATCATGCCATCCATCATCAGCACCGTGATGCCCTTGGCGATGCCGATGATGAAGGCGCCGTAGAGCATGCCCTTCGCACCCTCCATGAACACCCGCACGAATTCGTTGGCACCCATGCGCGCCAGCACCGCACTTCCGATGGCGTTGATCATGAAGATCGCGGACAGCTCGTTGATGCCCCACCCGCGCTGCAGCGACCCGTAGATGAACACCCCCAGGCATGTCACGAAGAACCCAAGAATGACCAGGTGCTGCCGGGTGAAGCGAAGCTGTTCGTCCTGGACGGTGGCCACGTTGTCACCGAAGGGCGTCGCCCCCATCAGGCTCTGGGTCGGGTCCTTGTCGATGCGCTTGATGTAGCGGCATACGTACAGCACGGTAATGCCCAGCAGTACGAAGAACACCGCGATGCGAAGCCCGGCGCCGGAGAACAGCGGGAGCCCGGCAATGGACTGCGCCACTCCCAGGGTGATCGGATCGAACACCGCCGCCGCCGACCCGGAAAAATAGCCCAGGTAGACGATCGCGATACCCGCGATGGCATCGAGTTTAAGCGCCCGGGCAAGCACGATGCCCAGCGGAATGAAGGCGATCACCGCGTTGGACCCGACCCCGATGGCGGACACCACGCCAAAGGCGGTGGAGACGACCACGGTGAGCAGGTACTTGCGCCCGCGGGTCTTGTCCACCAAGCCCTTGATGCCGGCGTTGATGGCCCCGGTCGACTCCACCACCATGATCGCCCCGCCCATGACCAGTACCAGGGCGATCAGGTTGGCGGAACTGATGAACCCCTGCTGGATCGAGAGAAAGATATCCAGAATGTTCAGCCCGCGAGATTCGATCAGCTCGAAGCTTCCCGGGATGACGGTGGGCCGGCCTTCGGTCGTTCGCTCGAACTGGCCGGCAGGAATGAAAAAGCTCGAAAGCCACGCCAGCAGCAGCAAGCTGAACAGGATGACGAAGGCATCGGGCATCGTCCTTTTAAATAAGGGTTTGCGTTTCACGTGAGAGTTTCCCGAACGTTGTCGTTTGTTATTCATTGATCGTTGCTGGGGTCAGCGCCGATTCAAAGCCGTGCGATGAGTGCGGCCAGCATCGCGGTGCGCGGCACCACATTGGCCAGCAAAATATGCTCGTACTCCGCGTGGGGGGCGGCACCCGTTGCCCCAAGCCCATCGAGGGTCGCGATGCCCTTGGCCGCGGCGAAATTACCGTCACTGCCCCCGCCCACGGAGGCCTCCTCCAGGCTGAATCCAAGCTCCTCGCCGGCAGCGCATGCCAGGGCGAACAGCCGCTGGGTGGCGTCGGTGCGCGCCATGGGCGGGCGGGTCATGTCACCGCTGATCTCCAGATGCGTACCCGCAAGCGAAGGGTGCGAGTCGTAGATGGCCTGCTGCAGGCGCTTGGCCTCTTCCAGGGTGTTCACGCGAACATCGATGCCCAGCCGCGCCTTTTCCGCCACCACGTTGAGCGGCCCACCGCCTTCGGCGAAGCCCACGTTCACCGTGGTGCCCTTGGCGTGGTCCGCCAGCCGGTGCAGGCGCTGGATCTGGTGCGCCATCTCTTCCACGGCGCTGGCCCCGTCTTCCGGGTTATTGCCCGCATGGGCGGCCTTGCCGGTGATGCTCATGTAGTAGCGACCCGAACCCTTGCGCGCGGTCTTGAGCGCCCCTTGGTTCGCCGTGGCCGGCTCGACCACCAGCACCACATCGTTTTCGAGGGCTTCTTTCTCGATGCGCTGGCGCGAGGTGGGGCTGCCAAGCTCCTCATCGCTGGTGCACAGAAAGCGCACCTGACAATCCGGCCACTGGTTGACTTCCCGAAGCGCCCGCACTGCCCAGATGGCCTGAACCAGTCCCGCCTTCATGTCCAGGATTCCCGGGCCGTAGAAACGCTCGGCTTCCCGGCGAATGTCGAGCCGCCCGATCTCCCACACGGTGTCGAAGTGCCCCAGGATCAGCACGCGCTTTTGCCCCTGGCCCACGGTGAAGCCCAGGTGATCGCCCTTGTCCGGCTCGGGAAACACCTCGGGCGTGGCGCCCAGACGGCGCTCGAACAGACCTGCCAGCACTTGGCCGCAGGCGTCCACCGCGGCCTTGTCCAGGGAGGGCGATTCCGCCCGAACCAGCGTTTCGATATCCGCCAGAATCTGCTCTTGATGAGTGTCGAGGTAGGTGTGAATCGTGCTCATGAAGCCTCTCGAATGTTGATGTGGGTATGATCGTGCGCGGCAATCAAACAACGCCATCGCAGGAAAACACCGGTACCATCAGTATGTGAGTAGCGACATCGCTGAAGAATGAGAAGCGGGCGACCGAATCGTTGACTTCATGTCAACACTTGCCGCCCGAGGGGAAGACCAGGAGGACACCGATCATGGTGCAACAGGGCATTGACAAGGAGATCACCGAGTACCGGCTCGCCTACCTGTACGAGGTGGCGGAGCAAGGAGGCATTCGGGCGGCGGCGGACACCTTGAACGTCAACCCGTCCGCCGTGAGCCGCCAGATCGCGCTGCTGGAGCGCCACCTGCAGATTCCGCTGCTCGAAAAGCAAGGGCGAAACGTCATCGTCACCCAGGCGGGCAAGCTCTTGATCGACCATCACCGGGAGATGCTCTACCGGCGCCGGCGGCTGGCGGAAACCCTGCAGGACATGCGCCACCTGCGCCGGGGTAGTGTCAGCGTGCGGGTTGGCCAGGGCATCATCAACGAGTTCGTCACAGGGCCGCTTCGCCGGTTCAGCGCCGAGTACCCGGATGTCTTCGTCGACATTCACTCGGGCAACATGAGTGAAACCATCAGCCTGATCCTGCGGGGCAAGGTGGACATGGCGGTCAGCTTCGGCCCGTTGGGCGACCCGCCGGTCACGGTGAGAAGCTTTCAGCGCGGGCCTATCTGCGCGCTCTTTCCCCCGGCCCACCCGCTGGCCCGGCAACCCAGCATCTCTCTGGAAAGCCTGGCCCGCCAGCGGTTGATCTTCATGGCAGAGCAGTTCGGCATTCAGCTCTATATCAACGAGATGTTCCGCGAGCGCCGCCTGGCCCCGCTCCCCGCCTTTCAGTGCAACCATTTTTCCACGGCGGTGGCGCTGGCCATGGAGGGGATGGGAGTGGCGTTCATGACCCAGACCTCATCTCAATACCTGGTCGACCGCGGCGACATCGCCGCCGTCCCGATCGACCACCCCCTGGCCCACACCGCGACCTTTCACCTGGTGCGAGGCCAGGGCCGACGATTCACCCCGGCGGCGGAACATCTGTGGAAAGTGTTGATCAATTCGATGCAATCAGACATACAGGACAATCCGCCTACGCGGTAAACGCAACCCGACAAACCTGCCAGGAGAATTTCATGCCCGCTTATGTCGTACTGACCCGCGAACGCACCCACGACGCCGACGAACTGGCGCAGTATGGTGCCAAGGCAAAGGCCGCCCGCGAAGGCCACGCCCCAGAGCCCCTCGCCTTCTACGGCGACTTCGAGGTACTTGAGGGAAGTGACATGGAAGGCGCGGTGATCCTGCGCTTTCCCGACATGGCCGCCGCCCGCGCCTGGTACCAGAGCGATGCCTACCAGGATGCGCGCCGCCACCGCTTCCAGGGCGCCGACTACCGGGTGTTCCTGGTGGACGGCGTGGACAACGCCTGAGCCTTGCCCCCTCGCGCCGGGCAGCGGTGCTTACGACCGCCGAATCTGACTAGGGCAAGGCCTCGCGCAAAGCGTCACGGCTTCTCTCGAGCAGGGCCACGGTCGGTGCGAGCTTGTCTTCGGTCAGCCGGGTGATCAATGCCGAAACGGAGATCGCGCCGCGCAACACGTTGTGACGGTCGAGTACCGGCAGGGCGATGGCCGCCACGTCCGGGTCCCGCTCTCCTTGGGAGAAGGCGTACCCCTTGGCCCGGATGTCGTCGTAGAACGCCCCCTCCTCGCCCGTGAACGCCAGCAGCACGCGCCCGGTCGCCCCTCGTTCGATAGGCAGGACGGCGCCTTCGTCCAGATGATGCCGGGCGGGTTTTGGTGAGTTCATCCGGTAAAGGCACATCCGCTGGTTACCCAGGCGAATGAAGAACGAAGCGGTTTCCTGGGTCTGCTCCACCAGGTAGGCCAGTTGCGGGCGCACGAGATCCCCCAAGTCCCCCGCAGGCCGGAAAAGGTTCCCCAGCCGCCAGAGACTCGGCCCCAACGCATAGGCGCCCCCCTCCTCCTTCACGATATAGCCAAACCGCTCGAGTGAGCCGATCAAGCGAAGAATGGTGCTCTTGTAGAGCCCCGTTCGCTCTGCCAAGGCGCCCAGCGACAGCGACCGCTCCTGCTCGTTGAACGCCTCCAGGATCGATAGCGCTCGCTCCACTGCCTCTACCCGCTGTTGTTTCTGGGTCAATCCTCACCTCCCTGCGTCGCTACCGTTCTGCCTGATAGAACGCAATGAAAATAAAATAGAACGAATTTGACAGCGCAAAAACGTTCTGTCATACAGAACACTATTATGCCTGACAGAACATTACGTTTCATAGAACCATGTTTCACAGACCTATGCTTCATAGAACAACGTTTCATAGAACAACAGGGAGTCACGATGCTCATCCCCCCACTTTCAACGCTGGTCGCCGCCCATGTCTGAGCTGCTTGCAGGTATTCGCGTACTGGATCTGACCAATGTGCTGGCCGGCCCCTACTGCTGCTATCAGCTGGCACAGCAAGGTGCGGATGTCATCAAGGTGGAACAGCCCGGTTCCGGCGACCTGGCTCGTCAGCTCGGCGCCGATCCGGCCTTGAACGCACAACTGATGGGCGTCTCGTTTCTGGCCCAGAATGCGGGCAAACGCTCCATCGCGCTTGATCTTAAATCCAGCGAGGGCAAACGAGCCTTTCTCAAGCTGGTGGAGACGGCAGACGTACTGGTGGAAAACTTTCGCCCCGGCGTCATGGAGCGCCTGGGGCTCGGTCACGATTACCTGCACACCCTGAACCCAGGCCTGATCTACTGCGCCATTTCGGGTTTCGGCCAGACCGGACCGCTGGCGAAAAACCCGGCTTACGATCAGATCATCCAAGGCTTGTCCGGGGTGATGAGCGTGACCGGGGATGCCGACTCCGCTCCGCTGCGCGTGGGCTACCCGGTCTGCGACACCATTGGCGGCATGACCGCGGCCTTTGCCATCTCGAGTGCGCTGGTCGGACGCCAGCGCACCGGCCAGGGGGAGGTCATCGATGTTTCCATGCTCGAATCCATGATGGGCACCATGGGCTGGGTGGTCTCGAACTGGCTGACCGCCGGCATCGAGCCCTCCCCCATGGGCAACCAGAACACCACCGCGGCACCGTCAGGCACCTTTCGCACTCAAGAGGGGCTTTTGAACATCGCGGCGAACAAGCAAGAGCAGTTCGAGATCCTGTGCGCGCTCATCGAGCGTCCGGACCTGCTCGAGGACCCGCGCTTTCAAAAGCGCGAGGCGCGAAAGCAACATCGACAGGCCCTCACCGAAGAGCTCGAGGCCGCCCTACAGGCCGCCACCGCCGAGCAGTGGGCCTTGAAACTCAACGCCAAGGGCGTGCCCGCGGGTGAGGTCCTGACCGTTCCCCAGGCGCTGCGTCACCCGCAAATCCAGGCCCGGGAGCTGACCCGCACGTTTGCGGCCACCCCTGGCCGTGCGCCGCTGAGCGTGGTGCGCTCGGGCTTTCGCCTGGCCAGCGGCGACCCCGCCCCCCGCACGCCGCCGCCCACGCTTGGCCAGGATACCGACGCGATTCTCGAGGAGCTTGGCTACGACGCCGATGCCCGAGCCGCCTTTGGCGCGCCGTGCCCGACACTTCGCCCGACGGGGACCTCCCCCGCCGCCTCTTCTCACGACAACAACGAGCCCGAACAATGACCGAAGAGACCCCGCGTACCGCCGGTGAAGACTGGTGGTCCACCGAGATCATCGAGATGCGCCCCGGCATGATCCGCTACCGCGGCTACGCCATCGAAGAGCTGATCGGCAGGATCGGCTTCCCCGACATGATCTGGCTGATGCTGCGCGGCGATTTGCCGAGCGCGGCCCAGGCAACGCTGTTGAGCACCGTATTGATGAGCGCCGTGGACCATGGCCCCCAGGCGCCCTCCATCGCCATCGCCCGTATCGCCTCCACCTGCGGCGTCGGCATCAACAGTGCCATGGCCTCGGCCACGAATGCGCTGGGAGACGTGCACGGCGGCGCGGGAGAGCAGTGCGTCACGCTCTATCTCGCCATCGCTGCACGTCATAAAGCCGGCGAGAGCTTGTCCGACGCTACCCGAGCGGAGCTCGACGCGCTGCGAGCTTCCGGGGTGCGCTACGTGCCCGGCTTCGGCCACCGCTTTCACCCCCGGGACCCGCGTGCCCCCCGGCTCATGGAGGTACTGAGAGCCACCACGGATGCAAGTATCGACAAGGGTTTCGCCGACATCGCCGAAGAGGTGGAACGCCAGATCTCTAAAGGACGCAGCCGACCCATCCCCATGAACGTGGATGGTGCTACCGGCGCGATCTACGCCGCTCTCGGGTTTGCCCCGGCCCTGTGCCGCGGGCTCTTCGTGCTCTCCCGGTCGGTCGGGGTCATGAGCCATGCCTGGGAGCAGATGCAGCGTCCAGAGCGCAACAAGGGGCCGCTTCCCAGAAGCGAGACCTGGACCTACACCGGCCACCCGCCTCGCTCCGTCGAGCCCGAAGGTAAGCGTCCATGAGTCCGACGATTCTGGTGACGGCGCCTCGGCTGGCGAACGAGGGCCGCCGGGTGCTCGAAGATGCCGGGTGCCAGGTGCTGTTCGTTCCCAAGGGCGAGGAGGATCGGCTCCAGCAGGTGCTGGCGAGCCGGCCCATCGATGCGATCATCGCGCGTACTCTGACGCTCGACCGGGACGCCATCGCTGCCTGCCCGGGGCTTCGTGCGATCTCTCGCCATGGGGTCGGCCACGACGCCGTGGATCTCGACGCCGCCGCCGAGCGGGGCATCCCCGTCTCGGTCGTGGGGGAGACCAACGCCCAGTCGGTGGCGGAGCTTGCCATCGGCCTGATGATCGCCTGCGCTCGCCGCCTTCCGGACGCCCACGAACGCATTCGCCTGGGCGAGTGGCCGCGTCAGACCCCGGGGGTTCAGCTCGCCGGGCGGACGTTAGGGCTGGTGGGCTGCGGCACGATCGCCACCCACGTGGCGCGCATCGCTACGGCCCTGGGCATGCGTGTGGTGGGCTATGACCCAGGGCGCTCGGCGCTGCCCGCCCCCATCGAGAAAATCGCGAGTCTGGAAACACTGCTGGGCATGAGCGATGTGCTCTCCCTGCACTGTCCGCTACTGCCTGCCACCCGCCACGTGATCGACGCCACGGCGTTGGCCACGCTGCCCGCCGGGGCGTTCGTGATCAATACGGCGCGGGGCGGGTTGATCGACGAACAGGCGCTGGCCCAGGCCATCACCTCAGGCCATATCGCCGGTGCCGGGCTCGACACCCTCGAGATGGAGCCCCCCCGGTTTGATCATCCGCTTTTGAACATGGCCGGCGTTGTGCTTACCCCGCATGTAGGGGGGAATAGCGACGCGGCCCTCGCCGCCACCGCGCGCGCCGCCGCGGAAAACGCTCTGGCCATGCTGGCGGGCAAGCCCCCGACCCATGGCCGAATCGTCAACGCCCATTTACTGGAGAGCACCTCATGACCGCTTCTTCCACACCGACCGCCTGGCCCAGCGGCTTTGACGTTCAACCGCGTCAAGCCACGCTGTCCTCGCGTTTGCTCGAGGCCTTTGCATCGATACCCGTGGCCCACGCCGGGGACGTCCTGGGGCGTCACACCGGTGCAGTGGGGCTCAAGGCCTATCACAACGACCTGGGCCTGACCCTGTGCGGTAGCGCGATCACCGTGCGCACGCGGCCAGGAGACAACCTGATGGTTCATGTCGCCATGCAGCGCGCCCAGCCCGGTGATGTCATCGTCATCGACGGTGGTGGCGATCTTTCCACCGCCGTGATCGGCGGGCTGATGCGCACCACCGCCGTGGCACGCAAGCTGGGTGGGTTCGTGATCGACGGCGCGCTTCGCGATGTCGCGGAGTGGGCCGAAGGTGGACTGCCCGTCTATGCCCGGGGGCATGTCCACCGTGGGCCGAGCAAGGATGGCCCAGGCCAGATCAACGTGCCCATCGCCTGCGCGGGCATGACGGTGATGCCGGGGGATCTGATCCTCGGCGACGCGGATGGGGTCATCGCCATTCCTGCTCACGAGGCCGAGGCGGTACTGGCTCTGTGCCAGGCCCATGCCCAAAAGGAGGATCGCATCCGTGCCCAGAACGAAACCGGCGCGGTGGACCGCGAACGCTTCGATCTGATCCTGCGCCAGAAGGGCTGTCCCGTGTGACACGGCTCCGATTGGATCCTGGCCCTGAACGACGCTCACTCACGACCACGTTTTAGAACAACAAAGACCCTTAACGCTTTTCGAGGAACACGCCATGAAAAACAATACGCTGAAAAAACTCGCCTGCGCTCTGCTTGTCACCCTTCCCGCGGTGGCCTCGGCCCAGAACTACCCGCAAGGATCGATCGAGTTCATCGTTCCTTTCTCCGCCGGGGGCGGTACGGACTTTGCCTCTCGGGTATTGACGGAAAAGATGGCCGAGCAGCAGGGCTGGAACTTCGTCATCGAGAACCGCGGCGGTGCCGGGGGCAACATCGGGCTTGCCCAGCTGACCCGGGCGGCGAAGGATGGCCAGGTGCTGGCCATGGGCCAGACCTCCAACATGGCCATCAACCCGACCCTTTACGCCAACATTCCCTACGACGCGTTGACCGATTTCACCCCCATCGCTCTGGTCAGCTCCCAGCCCATGGTGGTGGCGGTGTCCAAGCAGTCCGCCTACGACGACTTCGCCGCGCTGGTCGAGGCCGCCCGGGAGAATCCGGGCAAGGTCTCCATGAGCACCCCCGGGGCCGGCACGGTGAGCCACCTGGCGATGGAAGTCTTCAGCAACCAGGCGGATATCGAGTTCATGCATATCCCCTACCCTGGCGCCGCCCAGGCGGTGACGGACGCCATCGGCGGCCACGTGGATTTCGTGGCGGCGAGCTTGCCAAGCGTGCTTTCCCACCTTCGCTCGGGATCGCTCAAGGCGCTGGCGGTCACCTCCCGCGAACGTAACGACGCCCTGCCGGAAACGCCGTCGGTGGCCGAGCTTGGCTACGAAGGCTTCGAGGCCTCGGACTGGAAGGCGGTGGTCGGCCCGGCAGAGCTGCCGGAGGACATCGTTGCCACCCTCAACGCGGCGGTCAACGAAGCGCTCCAGGACGAGCGTCTGCGTACCACGATCGAGAACGAAGGCAGCACCGTGGAAGGCGGCACCGCTGAGGAGTTCGCTGACTTCCTGCAGGCCGAACATGCACGCTGGGCCGACGCCGTCACGGCCTCGGGTGCCACCGTTCAGTGATCATTCCGGGTCGGGTGGTGCGCCACCCGACCCGACGGGAGACCTTGTCATGCTGAACCGCGATATCGTCGATATCTTCACAGGCCTGGCGCTGGCCGTGTTCGGTCTCGTCATCGCCCTTTACGCGTCGAGCCATTATCAGTTGGGCACGCTTCAGCGCATGGGCCCGGGCATGGTGCCCATGGGCATCGGCGCGATCACCGCCTTGCTGGGGGCGTTGCTTGCCGGCGGGGGAGCGCTGCGACCCCGGGTTGCGCTATCCGGCATCGAGTGGCGGCCGCTTCTGGCTATTCTCGGCGGCATCTTGACCTTCGCCATCGCCGTTCCTCGGGTGGGGCTCGCCCCGGCCATTGCCACCATGACGCTGGTGACTAGCCTGGCCGACCGCCAACTGCGCCTGAAAACGGTGGCACTTCTCATCGTCTTTCTGGTCCTCGCCGCCATCGTGATCTTTCGCCTGGCGCTGGGCATGAACATCCCGATTGTCAGGTGGGCCTTTTAATGGATTTCTTCGGCAACCTCGGACTTGGCCTGCAAACCGCCCTGTCCCTCACCAACGTCTTCTACTGCTTCGTGGGGGTGTTTCTCGGCACCCTGCTCGGGGTCATTCCCGGCATCGGCGTGCTGGCCGCCATCTCCATGCTGTTCCCCATCACCTTTCACATGGAGCCGACCTCGGCGCTGATCATGCTCGCCGGCATCTGGTACGGCACCAGTTATGGCGGCAGCACGGCCTCGATTCTGCTCAACGTTCCCGGCACGCCGGCCAATGCGGTGGTCTGCCTGGACGGCTACCCCATGGCCCAGCAGGGCCGGGGGGCGGTGGCGCTGTTCATGACCACCGTGGCCTCCTTCGTCGGCGGCTCCATCGGCATCGTGATCCTGACCCTGTTCGCGCCGGTGATCGCCCAGTACGCCCTGAGCATGGGCTCCGCCGAGTACTTCTCGCTGATGCTCCTGGGACTGGTCGCCGCCACCGGTATCGCCGATGGCTCTGCGGTGAAAGGGTTCGTCATGGTGATGCTGGGGATCTTTCTCGGCGGTATCGGCACCGACGTGTATACCGGCACCCAGCGTTTCGCCTTCGGCATTCCCGAACTGGGCGATGGCATCAGCCTGGTGGCCCTCGCCATGGGGGTGTTCGGTGTGGCCGAGCTGATCATCAGCGTCGGCAGCGTCAAGGGCAAGCGCTTCGAATCCTCCGATTTGACCCTGCGGGCGATGAAGCCCACCCGGGACGACATGAAACGTTCCTGGCGGCCGATGCTGCGAGGCTCCGGCATCGGCTCCTTCTTCGGCGCGCTGCCGGGTACCGGCCCCTCACTGGCAGCGTTTATCGCTTACGCCATCGAAAAGCGCACCGCCCGGGATCCGTCCCGTTTCGGCAAGGGGGCCATCGAAGGCATCACCGCACCGGAATCTGCCAATAATGCCGCAGACCAGACCTCCTTCATTCCTACCCTGGCACTTGGCATTCCCGGCAGCCCCACCATGGCGCTGATGCTGGGGGCGCTGATCATTCACGGCATCACGCCAGGCCCGGGTCTGATGACGGAACAGCCGAGCCTGTTCTGGGGGCTGGTGATGAGCTTCTGGATCGGCAACGTCCTGCTCGTGATTCTCAACGTGCCCTTGATCGGTATCTGGGTACGCTTGTTGGCCGTGCCCTACCATCTGCTCTTCCCGGCGGTGTTGATGTTCATCTGCCTGGGCACCTACAGCGTCAACAACAGCACCTTCGATGTCCTGCTGGTGATGGTGTTCGGCGCCTTGGGAGTGGGAATGCGCAAGCTCGCGTTCCCCGCTGCCCCCTTGATACTGGGCTTCGTGCTGGGGCCGATGATGGAGGACCACTTTCGCCGCGCCATGCTGCTGTCGTCCGGTGAGTTCGCCACGTTCGTCCAGCGCCCCATCAGCGCGACGCTCTTGGCGATCACGGCAGCGCTGGTACTCTGGAGTACGCTGTCGGCGCTACGCGCCCGGCGTCGTTCGACTAGCCAGTGAACCGTCGAAGCGCCTTCGAAAAAAAGCCCCCGCGTTCAAGCGGGGGCTTTTTCGTTGGGCGAACGGTGTCAAGGCATCACTCGGCTTCGGGCGGCACCAGGGCATCCGGCACGTCAACGCCGACTTCGCGGTAATAGCGCAGGGCACCCGCGTGCAGCGGGGTGGTGGTGTTCTCCACGGCGATCTCCGGGGTCATGCCCTCGGCGGGACCGAAGGTCTGGCCCAGGCGCTCGATGTTTTCCCAGTAGGCCCGGGTGATCTCGTAACCGGTTTCCTCGGAGAGCGCCTCGGTGGCGGCGATACCGATGTAGGAGCCCAGGGTGGTCGCCTCTTCCATGTCACGGTAAGTGCCCGCCGGAATCACCGCGCGGGAGAGAAACGGCAGCGCTTCGGTGGCCGTTTCGACCTGGGCGTCGCTCAAGGACAGAATGCGCAGCGGCCGGGCGGAGTGAACCTCGGTGAAGGCGGGAATGGGGGCGATGCCGTTGTAGCTGAAGCCCACGATACGCCCGTCGACCACCGCATCGGCGGCGTCGCCCATGCTCATGCGCTGGTAATCCGGGGTGATGTCGAGGGCGTCGAACACGAGCTCGGTGATGTACTCGCCGCCGCCACCGATGCTGCTGGGGTTGAAGCGCTCGCCGTCGAGCGCCTCGAAAGTCTCGATGCCGCTGTCCTGACGCACGGCCCAATGCATGGTGGAGGGGGCTACCCACAGCAGCATGCGCATCTGGTCGATGGCGCCGTTGGCGTAGCGGCCTTCGCCGTTATAGGCCTCGTAGGCGCCGGGAGCATCCACCAGCGCCAGGTCGATCTCGCCACGGTTGAGGCGAATGGTGTTTTCCCGGGAGCCGCCGGTTTCGCGCACCGAGATTTCCACCGGCGCATCGGCGCTGATGATGCGCGAAAGCTCCGAATAGCCGAAGTACCAGCCCGAGGCCGCCGGGGCGACACCGATGCTGATCGCCTCGTCCGCCAGGGCGGGGGTGGCCAGGGCGGCCGCCAGCACGCTCGACGAGAGCCAGGTGGCGGCGCGGGTCAGTGAGTTGCGGGTCATGAGTCACTCCTTGTTTTATTTCGATGGTATTGCCAGCCAAGCACCCCCAGGATCAGCACGATCCCGAAGGCATCGGTCAGCGCCTGGCCGTTGATCAGCATCAGCGCAGCGCCCAGCAGCAGGCCGCGCTCAAGCAGGCGGCAGGGTCTCAGAAAATAGCCGATGGTCGAGGCCGCCAGAGCGACGATGCCGAGCACCCCGGAGCCGATTGCCAGAGCCACCTCCAGCGCACTCCCCTGGCCCAGCAGCGGCGGATGGTAGATGAACATGAACGGGATCAGAAAGCCGCCCAGGGAAATCTTGGTGGCGGTCAGCGCCGTGCGGAACCAGTGGGCACCGGCAATGGCGCTGCCGATGTAGGCCGCCAGGGCCACCGGCGGGGTCACCCCGGACAAGATGGCGAAGTACAGGATGAACAGATGCGAGGCAAGGCTCGGAAGCCCCGCCTCGACAAAGGCCGCCGCCACCACGGAGGCCGCCAGCATGTAGGCGGCCACGGTGGGTAGCCCCATGCCGAGGATGATCGCCACCACCATGGCCAGCAGCAGCGTGATGAGCACATCACCGCCGCCCACCAGCAAAATCACCGACGACACCTTGAGGCCAAGCCCGGTCAAGCTGATCACCGAGGCGATGATCGCGACGCTACCGACGATGACCGCGATCATGGCGGCGGTCATGGCCCCGGCCTCGAGAGCCGCCGGCAGCGATTTCAGCCGATTCACGAACGAGCCGGGGCTGCGCGGCGAGACGAGATACAGCAAAAGCGCCGTGAAGTAGGCCGCCACCGCTGCAGTGGTCGGGGTGTAGCGCATCACCAGAAGACCGATCAGCACGATCAGGGGCAATACCAGGGTCTCGATGTTGAAAAGCCCCTGGCGCAGGGTGGGTCGCTCGGCCTTGGGAATCGGCGCAAGCCCCAGGCGCTTGGCCTCGAAGTGCACGCTCATCCAGATGGCGAGATAGAACAGCAGCGCCGGAATCAGCGCCGCGCCGATGATCTCCAGGTAGCTGGTCGAGATCACGTCCGCCATGACGAAGGCCGCGGCCCCCATGATCGGGGGCAGGATCTGACCGCCGGTTGAGGCGGAGGCCTCCGTGGCCGCCGCGAACCGAGGGCTGTAGCCGTTTCGCTTCATCATGGGAATGGTGAAGATACCGGTGGTAGCCACGTTGGCGGCGGTGCTGCCGCTGATGCTGCCGAACAGGGCGCTGCACAGGGTTGCCGCCTTGGCGGGCCCGCCCGCCATGCGCCCGGTCACCGCGTTGGAAAGGCGCATGAAGGTGTCACCGCCGCCGGTGGTGACCAGCAGCGCCCCGAACATGATGAAGATGACGATGACCGTGGAGGAGGTGCGCATGAGGCTACCGAAGATGCCCGTCGGCCCCATGTAGAACGTGGCCACCAGATCGTCCCAGCGAAAGCCGCCGTGGCCCCACACCCCGGGCAAGTGCTGGCCGAATGCCGCATAGGCCAGGGCGATCAGCACCAGCACAGGAAACGCAAGGCCGATGGCACGTCGACACGCCTCGAGCAACAGCACGATGGCCAGCGCGCCGCAGACGATGTCCGTGGTGGTGGGCATCAGGTAGCCCATGTCGTAGATGATGCGATCAAAATTGAGGATGTAATGGGCATTGACCCAGATACTCAGCACCAAGGGCACCAGGTCGTACCAGGGCACGCGCCGGGCGTCGCGCGCCCGGGCGCCGTAGGCGAGAAAGATCAGCGGCAGCGCAAACAGCAGATGCACCGCGTTCTGGGTGTTCAAGGGCCCGGTCAGGGCGGTATACAGATGAAAGATCGCCATGGTCATGGCGACGGCGCGCAGGATGAAGAACCAGGCGCCCACCAGGCGCCGCTTGCCCGAGTCCTCGGCGTACTTCTCGACCACCCCCGGGCGGGCCGCCGGGGGAGGACTTTCCCCAGGGGCGTCGTGGATCGTATTGCCGGCAGCGGCCTCGAGGGGCTGACCGGGCAAGGGGCTTGTGTGTGGCTGGCGTGTCATAGAATCAAAGGCTCGACTGGGCGCAGGGGGGCAGGCGACATTGCTGTTTGAATTATCTCGCAATTATGAAAGGTCAATCACCTAACAAAAGCAACCGATTCCGCCGCTTTGAGCCTTTTATCTACCGTCCTGGATGTCGGGTGATGACCCGCCCAAAGGGGCGTGATGGCCGACAAGCGCCACGACCCAGTCGATGAAGACACGAAGCTTGGCGCTGACGTGTCGGTTGGGCGCAAAGGCCAAATACAGCGGTATGGGCGTGACGTGTCAGGCCTCGAACAGCCGGACGAGCGTGCCGCGCTGGACATGCTCATTGGCCATGTAGTCCGGCAACCACAACACGCCGAGCCCGGCGAGCCCTGCCGCGAGCCCGGCGCTGCCATCATCTACCGAGATCACGTAGCGCCCACGGACGCTGACCGTCTCCGAGCCCCGGTGCAGGGTGTAGGCAGAGGTCATGTCGTAGTCGCGCCAGCGAAATCCCACCACTTGATGCGGCGATACCGAAAGTGCCCGGGGGTGGTCCGGCCGCCCTACCCGCTCCAGGTAAGCCGGGGCGGCGTAGATGCCCAAGGGGAGATCCACCAGATGACGAGCCACCAGGGAAAGATCCCGGGGCTCGCCGCCGCGTATCACGCAGTCGACGCTCTCGCCGATCATGTCCACCACCCGGTCGCTTACGCCCAGGTCGAGCTGGATATCCGGGTAGCGGGCGTAGAAAGCGGGCAGCGCTGGAATCAGGATCTGGCGGGCCAACGGCCCGGCCAAGTGGGCAGCCGTGAGGACGGCTCGCCAGCGCCAGACTTCGCCGACCAGGTACAGCTCGCCTTCGACAACCTCGAGAACGTGCTGAAGGCCGCCGGCGCCAGTTTCGATGACATCATCGATGTCACCACCTTCCATACCGACCCGGACGCTCAATTCGAGACCGTACTGGCGGCCAAGGCCCGAGCGTTTCCCCAAAAGCCCTACCCCAACTGGACGGCAGTGGGGGTGAACTGGCTCGCTGGCTTCGATTTCGAGATCAAGGTCATCGTGCGCCTGGCGGACTGACATCCACCCTTTCGCGCCAATCTCGGGTTTCTCGGGTTTCTCGGGTTTCTCGGGTTTCTCGGGTCGACATTGCCAAAATCCGCAAACTGTACAACTATTGTAAAATATATGTACGATAAAGTTTGTACGACAGGAGCAGGATCATGGCGGACTACCGGCAGCGCGAATGGGTGAAATGGAAGTGGGGAGACCACTGGGCCAAGGGTCAGGTCACCAAGAAGTATCACGAGGAGGTCACCCGCAAGCTTCAGGGCAGCGAGGTGACCCGCAAGGGAAGCGAGAAGAACCCGGCCTACCTGATCAAGCAGGAAGACGGCAGCCGCGTGCTGAAACTTCATACCGAGATCAAGAAGGCTTAGCCAAGAGGGCATCATGAAATTTGATCGGTTCAAACAACTAACAGCGGATGCTGCCATCAAGGAGCTGCATATCGAGTCCCACGAGGGCGATGTGTTCGTTCTACGGGCGGTGACTCAAAGCGGTGAAGAGGATGTTCTCGAGGACGCCCACGGCCAGCCCCTTCGGCCCCAGTCATTGGGGGATGCACGAAAGATGCTGATCGATGCCGGGGGCTTGGAGGAATTACCCCTGTTTCTGGTTCAACAAGTGCCCTACGACGAGATGATTGGCCTCGACGCTCGCCAGGAAGCTCACAAAACGCCGCTGACGCTCCACGCCGGGCTGTAAACCAGCAGCGACGCTTCTGAATGAAAAAGCCCTTTCCTGGTGAAAGGTTTTTTTGGGTTAGCGATGGCAGCCGACTCGAACAATCCTTCATTGATCCCTACATTAGATGAGAACTATTCTTCCCCGGAGGTATCCCAAGTATCGACTCGACAAGGACGCTGGAGATGTATTTTGCTGATCAAACGGAAGAAGGCTCGGTCCCATACCGAAGACCGCTATCTCGCGCTGGTGCTGGCCACCGCCGCCGGGGTACTCAATGCCATGGCCCTGGGGGCTTTCGGTTTTCTCCCCTCTCATATGAGCGGCAACGTTTCTCAGATATCTGACGAGGTGGCCAGTGCCGATACCTTCGGCTTTCTGTTTCTGGCGTTGCTGTTGCTGGCCTTCGTGACCGGTGGAATGCTGGCCCGAATGACCGTAGTACTGGGGGAGAAGATCCGTACCATCTTCTGTCTGATCCTGCTGGCGGAAGGAGTGGCCTTGGTGGGCATCTCTTTATTCGAGATCTTGATGTACTCCCCGCGCTTCAATTCCGAGGTACTGCTGGCCTTGGGCTTTCTGATGGGGGTGCACAACTCGACCTCGACCCAGCTTTCCAACGGACGCGTCCGCTCGACCCACGTGACCGGGACTCTGACCGACGCAGGCATCGCGCTGGGATCGTTTCTCTCTTCGTTCTTTTCCCGCCACAAGGCCCTGGACCGGCGATTTTTCCGCAAGCAGCTCCACACTCACCTGACCACGATCTTCTCGTTCCTGACCGGATGTATCGCGGGGCTTTTGCTGTTCAATCTGTTCGGTTTCAAAGCCATGCTGGCGCTCGGCGTGTTTCTGATCATCGTGGCGGTAAGCGCCATCGTGATCACGGTGCGCACCGCGAGCAAACTCATGGTGGCACGGCGGGCGCCCTCGCTCTAGCCGGGGGGCGTTGCCCGAGGGACGATACACAGATAGGAAAGAATCACTTCCACTGCGTGAGCCCGGCGCTGCGCCAGCCAGGCCGGGGCCGCCAGGTCCTGCTCGAAGATGATCGACAGCGTGTCGCGCTGGTTGATGTGGATGATTGCCAGCGAAAGAATCGAGATATAGAGCTGGGTCGGGTCCACCGCCGAGCGAAAGTCCCCCGCGCGCTCCCCGCGCGCCAGGGTCTCTCGGATCATCCCTACCAACGGGGTGGTCTGTTGCACCACGCGGCTGGATTTTCGCAACATGCGCCCGCCGAGCAGGTTCTCGTTACGTACCAGGCTCGTGAATTCCGGATGCTCGGCCATGTGATCGAAGGTGAATTCCACCAGCGCCCGCATGCCCGCCACGGGTTCGAGCCCCGCCAGGTTGAGCGCCTGCTCCTTGGTGCGAAGCTCCTCATAGACCCGCTCGAGCACGGCGAGGTAAAGCCCCTCCTTGTCGATGAAGTAGTGATAGGCCATGCGCACGTTGCACCCGGCGCCGGCCACGATGCGCTGCATGCGAGCGCCATCGTAGCCGCACTCACAGAACTCCCGCGTGGCGGCCTGCAAAAGGCGTTCGCGGGTTTCCCGGGCGTCGCGGCGCCGAGGGCTCGTCGTCTCGTTCTGGCTCATCCATTCCTCATCTTTGCTGGCTTTAGAGACCCAGCGCGATACCGTCGCTTCGCGGGTCGTGGGCGGCGAAGGCCCCCTTTTCCGGGTGGAGGAGCACCGCCCCGGGATGGCCCGCCAACGCGCTTTGCGCGGGTAGCAGGCTCACCTGGTGGCCGCGCCGAATCAGCTCGGCGACCACCTCGGCCCCGGCATCCTCTTCGAGCTTCAGAGTATCGCGGCCATCGGAGAAGGTACGCCCCAATAGAAAGCGCGGTGCCTTGAGCGCGCTGAGCGGGTCCAGGCCGTAGTCTATCAAGCGAGTGAGCACTGCCGCCAAGGTCTGCGGCTGGCCATCGGCGCCTTGGGTGCCATACAGCAGGCGCGGCTTACCGTTCACTCGGTACATGCCCGGGTTCAAGGTGTGAAAGGGCCGCTTGCCCGGTGCCAGCACATTAGGGTGGCTGGGGTCGAGGCTGAACGCCGCCCCGCGGTTGTGCCAGAGGATGCCGGTATCGCCGGCCGCCACGCCGCTGCCCCAATCGTAGTAGATCGTCTGCAGCATCGAGACGGCGTTGCCGAACCGGTCCGCCGCCGCGAGGTAGACCGTGTCGCCGTGCTGATAAGGATGTGGCCAGGCCAGCGCACGAGACGGATCGATGCTTGCGGCCTGGGCGTCGAGGTGCGCGGTGTCCAGCAGCCGCTCGACGGGTACCGAGGCGAAATCCGGGTCTGCCAGGTGGGCGTTGCGATCGAGGAAGGCGCGCTTCACCGCCTCGGCCAGCAGGTGGTAGTAGTCGGCGCTGCCCTCCTCGATGCCGCTTACGTCGAAGCGCTCGAGCATGCCCATGATCTCGAGGGTGGTCATGCCTTGGGTGGGTGGGCGATGGGCAAGAAGCTCCCCGCCCCGGTAGGCTACCGACAGCGGCGCCTCGATGCGCGCCCGGGTGGCCGCCAGATCCGCTGCGGTGAGCGGCGAGCCGGCCTCCTGAAGCCCTTTGGCGATACGCGCGGCGAGCTCGCCCTCGTAGAACTCCCGATGGCCGCGCGTGGCGATCGCCTCAAGGGAGTCGGCAAGCCGTGGCTGGCAAAGGGTATCGCCCTCTTGCGGCAGTCGGCCACCAGGCATGAAGAGCGCGCGCACGCCGGGCAGCTCTGCCATCTCGTCGCGGCGAAAATCGAGCCAGAACCGCTGCGACGGGCTGACCGCGAAGCCGTCGCGAGCAAGCTCGATGGCTGGCTCCAGCAGCGCCTGCCAGCTCATCGTGCCGCCGCACTGGCGGCGCGAAATCGCGTGGGCCTGTCCCCAGGTATCCACTGTGGCAGCGGTGGTCAGCAGAGAGCCCGCCCCTCGGGCCGGCAAGGTGCCGGAAAGATCGAGCCGCGCCTTGGGCGCCTGGCCAATGCCCGAAAGCGTTCGCACGCCGCCATCGGCATCGGCGATGATCATGAAGGCGTCGCCACCGAGCCCGGTGAAGTGCGGGTAGGTGACGCCAAGACACGCCCCCATGGTGATCGCAGCCTCCACCGCGTTGCCACCCCGGCGCAACACTTCGCGCCCCGCGTCGGTGGCCAGCGTATGCGGGCTGGTCACCACGCCGTCGAAGGAGTGGGCCAGCGCCGGTGAATCATTTCGCGTCGAAAAGACCAAATTGCAACTCCTTGTGCTGGCGGGCTAGCCGTAAACCGCCTGAGGCAGCCACATGCTGATTGCCGGAACGTAGGTCAGCAGAATCAGTGCGAACAGGGCGATCGCGATGAAAGGCAGCGCGCCGCGCACCGCCTGGACGTAGTCGACGCCCTTGAGCGTGCCCGCCACGAACAGGTTGAGCCCGAAAGGCGGGGTGAACATGCCGATCGCGCCGTTGACGGTAAGTACGGCACCCAGATGGACCGGGTCGATGCCGATGCGAAGCCCCACCGTGTAGAACAGCGGCGCGAGGATCACCATGATCGAGGAGGCATCGAGGAACATGCCGGCGATGAGCACGGTGACGTTGATCAGCAAGAAGATGTGGTACGGGTTCTCGGACAGCGACAGGATGGCGCCGGCCAGGGCCGTGGCCAGGCCGTTGCTGGTCAGAAACCAGGCCAGTACCGAAGCGGAGGCCAGAATGATCATGACCTGGGCGGTGGTGGTGGCCGCCTCGACCATGCTGTAGAACAGCGCCTTGAGGCTTTTCTCGCGATAGATCAGCGCCGATACGAGCAGCGCATAGATTACCGAGACCGCCGCGGCCTCGGTCGGGGTGAAGATTCCGAGATAAATGCCGCCCAGCACGACCACGGGCACCCCGAGCCCCCAGGAGGCCTCCTTGAGCCCGGTGAATACTTCCCGCCAGGTGGGCGGCGTCGTGGGTTTCACGCCATCTTTCTTGGCCCGGTACCAGCAGTAAGGCAAAAGGCACGCCGCATACAAGAGCCCCGCCCCCACCCCGGCCATGAACAGCGCCCCCACGGACACCCCGGTCACCGCCGCGTAGACGATCATCACCACCGAGGGCGGAATGATGATGCCCAGCGACCCGGAAGCCACCAGAAGGCCGATCGAGAACCGGCGGGAATAACCTTCCTTGCACATGGCCGGATACATCAACGAGCCGACCGCCACCACCGTGGCCGGGCTCGAGCCGGAAATGGCGCCGAAGAACATGCTCGACGACACGGCGGTCATGCCCATGCCGCCGGTGAAGCGGCCCACCAGCAGGTTGGCAAAGCCGATGATGCGCCGGGAAAGCCCACCCGCGCTCATCAGGCTGCCGGTGAGAATGAAGAACGGAATGGCCATCAGCGGGAACTTGTCGAGCCCGGCAAACAGCCGCTCCACCACGATGGCCAGGGGAATGTGGCTGAAGCTGCCCATCGCCGCCATGACGGAGCCGGCCAGGGCGATGAAGATGGGCGCGCCCACCAGCATCAACGCCGCCAACAGCACGAGAAACATGATTACCATGGTCGTCATCCAATCCGGTCGAGCCGGGCACTGCCCTGCTCGCGATCGCGCAGGGTGCGCAGAAAATGCTGCGTGAAGCGCAGCCCCATCAGCAGCGCCCCCACGGGAATGGCCAGCTGCACCACCCACATGGGCGCCTGCAGCGCCGAGCTGACCTGGCCAAAGCGATGGGTCTGCTCGGTGAGTTCGATGCCGTAGAACACCAGGAAGGCACAGAACACGATGGAAAGGCCATGGACCAGTAGCGTGAGCGCCTTGGCCACCGGGGCCGGGCTGAACCGGCGCAGAATATCCACGCCGATGTGAATGCCCTGGCGCGCGGCCACGCTCGCCCCCAGCAGCACCATCCAGACGATCTGGTAGCGCACCAGCTCCTCCGCCCAGGAGAAGCCATCGTTGAACACGTAGCGCGCCACGACGTTGGCGAAGAGAATCAACGAGGCGGAAAGGATCAGCAGACCGATCACCACCTCTTCACTGCGGGAGATCAAAGCGTCAAGTTTGCGCATGGCGGGTGTTACCTGAAACGGACATCGAAAAGGGCCAGGCTACGGGCCTGACTACTGGGCATCGGCAATCGCGGCATTGAACTCCTCGACGAGCCCGGCCCCGATGACGCTTGCGAACTCGTCATGCACCGAGGCGGTGGCGTCGCGAAACGCGGCCAGCTGTTCGTCGTCCAGGGTGCTTACCGCCGTGCCGCTATCTTCGATGGTGGCGATGTAACCCGCTTCCCGGCGCGCGGTTTCTTCCCGCTGGAAGGTGGTGGTCTCTCGGGCAACCTCGGTCAACAGCGCCTGGTGCTCCGGGCTCAGGGCATCGAACCAGCGCTGGCTGAACAGGAAGGCGTAGCCGAGGTAGGCGTGATTGCTGATGATCACGTCAGACTGCACTTCATAGAATTTCATCTGGGCGATGGAGACCAGCGGGTTCTCCTGGCAGTCGACGATGCGCTGTTGAAGGGCGTTGTAGGTCTCGCCGAAGGCGATGGGCACCGGGTTCGCCCCCATGGCCCGGAACTGCTCCATGATGATCGGGCTTTGCATCACCCGGACCTTCTGGCCGGCAAAGTCTTCCGGGCCGGTGACCGGCTGGTCGCAGGTGAACTGCTTGAAGCCGCTCTCCCAGAACGTCACGCCCTTCAGGCCCACCTGCTCGACGGTGGCCAGCAGGTCGTCCCCGGCCTGGCCATCCAGCACGGTGTGGGCCACGTCAGGCGAGGGAAACAGAAACGGCAGATCGACGATCTGCATGGCGGGTACGAACCCGGAGAGCTTGGCGGTGGGGATGATGGCCGCCTCCACCGCGCCCAGCTGCATCTGCTGGGTCACTTCCACATCATCGCCCAGGGTGTTGTTGGGAAAAAGCTGTACCCTGAGTTCGCCGCCGCTGCGCTCGGCCACGGCATCCCGAAAGCGCTCCGCCGCCAGGTGCTGGGCGCTGTCTTCCGGCAGGTCGTGATGAAACTTGATCAAGGTTTCGGCGCTGGCCATACCCGTGTGCGCCAGGGTGCCCAGTGCGATACTGACCGCCAATGCCTTCAGCTTGCCGCCGATGAACTGCTTTTTCATGGTGTGATCCTTGCCAATACGCCGTGTGATCGAGCGCTCGCCCGGGCGAGCGTATTAAGTAACCGTTTACTTAACGATCAGGATAAAGCAAGGAACGTGCCAACTCAGCGGGCGCCGTAGCAGGCGGGGTCTTGTCAGCGCAGGCAACGCCCGCGCACCATCGCGGTGCCGTTCAGACCCCGCGTGGGTCGAATTGGTGAGTTTACACCTGGGCCTTGGAGGATCGAGAGGAGACGGCGTTGACGGCCCCTACCACCGCCGAGCCCACCACCAGGCCGACTATCGCGGAGCACAGGGTGTTGAAGCTCCAGCCTAGAATGCCCCCCAGGGCCCCGGTGGCTTCGCCAATCCTGAGCTCCAGGTGATGCACCCAGGCATAGGGGACATCGAGCCATCCCACGCCTTCGGCGCCGAGGTTGACCAGCAGGATATGCCCGCCCACCCACAGCATGGCGATGGTGCCCACGAAGGCAATGAACGCCAACACCTTGGGCATGGCTGATACCATGCCCCGGCCCAGGGCCTTCATGCCGGCGCCGTCGCGCTTGGCCAGTCGCAGGCCGATGTCGTCCATGCGCACCAGTAGCGCCACCACCCCATAGACCAGAATCGTGATCACGAAGGCGACCACCACCAGGCTGATCAACTGAGACCAGAATCCCTGGTGAGACACGGAGGAAAGCGCAATGACCATGATCTCGGCGGAAAGGATCAAGTCGGTGCGGATGGCGCCGCTGACAATGCGCTTTTCCGCCTCCGGCCCCTTGACGACCGCCGGGGTGTCGTCGCGGTGACCCGAGAGCTTGTGCCAGACCTTTTCCGCGCCTTCGAAGGCAAGGTAGGTGCCCCCGATCATCAGAATGATCGGCAGCAGGGAGGGCAAGAAGTGATTGAGCAGCAGCGCCACCGGCAAGATGATGAGCAGCTTGTTGCGAATCGAGCCCAGCGCGATCTTCTTGACGATCGGAAGCTCGCGATCGGGGCTCACCCCTTGCAGGTATTGGGGGGTCACCGCCGTGTCATCGACCACGACCCCCGCGGCCTTCGCCGTGGCCCGCCCGGCGGCGGCGCTGACGTCGTCCAGCGACGCGGCGGAAAGCTTCGCCAGTGCGGCGATATCATCAAGCAATCCCAACAAGCCACCCATGCGGCGTCCTCCGTGAACCTGCGCTATGCGATCAATCAAACCCGATCAGTAAAGCATAGCCCGGACGGACGCGCTCGGGTGGCGTGAGCGAAGGCTAGCGCATCAAAGCTCGCGGCGCAGAAGCTCGGCCCCGGCGCGGAGCGCCTGAAGCTTGCCGCGCGCTACCGAGCGCGGCAGCGGCGCCATGCCGCAGTTGGTGCAGGGGTAGAGCTTGTCGGCATCGACGAACTGCAGCGCCTTTTTGAGCGTGGCGGCGACCTGTTCCGGCGTCTCGATGGCGTGGTTGGCGACGTCGATCGCGCCCACCATCACCTTCTTGCCGCGAATCAGCTCGATCAGCTCCATCGGCACGTGGGAGTTCTGGCACTCCAGCGAGACGATATCGATGTTGGACTGCTGGAGCTTCGGGAAGACCTCTTCGTACTGGCGCCACTCGGAGCCCAAGGTCTTCTTCCAGTCGGTGTTGGCCTTGATGCCGTAGCCGTAGCAGATATGCACCGCCGTCTCGCACTTGAGGCCCTCGATGGCGCGCTCCAGCGCCGCAATGCCCCAGTCGTTGACCTCATCGAAGAAGACGTTGAAGGCGGGCTCGTCGAACTGGATGATATCGACGCCGGCGGCCTCGAGCTCCCGCGCCTCCTGATTCAGCGCCTTGGCGAATTCCCAGGCGAGCTTCTCGCGGCTCTTGTAGTGATCGTCATACAGGGTATCGATCATGGTCATCGGCCCCGGCAGCGCCCACTTGATCGGCTTGTCGGTCTGGCTGCGCAAGAACTTGGCGTCCTCGACGAACACCGGCTGGTGGCGCTCGACCGCCCCGACCACCGTCGGCACGCTGGCATCATAACGATTACGGATGCGCACGGTCTGGCGCTTCTCGAAATCCACCCCGCTCAGGTGCTCGATGAAGGTAGTGACGAAGTGCTGGCGGGTCTGCTCGCCGTCACTGACGATATCGATACCCGCTTGCTCCTGCAGCGCCACGCGAAGCGCATCCTGCTTGCCCTCGACGAGCGCCTCGCCTTCGAGCTTCCAGGGCGACCAGAGGGTTTCCGGCTCGGCGAGCCAGGTGGGTTTGGGCAGGCTGCCCGCAGAGGAAGTGGGGAGAAGTTTGCTCATGTTCGTCAGTCCGTCAGCGGTTTCAAATCAGGGTCGTGTAACAGGTGCCGTCAGTGCCGGCGCGGTTCATACCGGGGCGCCGGCGGTCCAGCGCTCGAGCACCGCCTGGTAGGGCTTGATGAAGTGCTCTTCGGCAAACTTGCCCTGCTCGGCAGCAAGTTGGCTGCGCTCTTCGCGGTCGTAGACGATCCGGGTCAGCGAGTGGTCCGGATTCTTCAGGTTCGGCTGGTAGACGTTGCCTGCCGCCGCGTTGGCGTTGTAGATCTCCGGGCGGTAGATCTTCTGGAACGACTCCATGGTAGCGATGGTGCCGGCAAGCTCCAGGTTGGTGTAGTCGTTGAGCAGGTCCCCGGCGAAGTAGAACGCCAAGGGCGCCGCGCTTCCCGCCGGCATGAAGTAGCGCACCTCGAGGCCCATCTTCTTGAAGTACTGCTCGGTGAGCGACGACTCGTTGGGTCGGTACTCCACGCCCAGCACCGGATGGCGGTTCTCGGTGCGGTGGTACACCTTGGTGTCCGACACGCTCAGGCAGATCACCGGCGGCTTTTCGAACTGCGCCCGGTACTCGGCGGAGCCCACGAAGCGCTTGAACAGGTTGCCGTGCAGCACGCCGAAGTCCTCCGGCACGCTGAAGCCCGCCCGATCCCTGTTGTGAGCCGGCAGGCGCACGCTGAAGTCATAATCGCGCACGTAAGAAGAGAAGTTGTTGCCGACGATACCCTCGATGTGGCGGCCGGTGCGGGTATCCACGAAGCGGGTCTTGAGGATCTCGATGATCTGGAACGGCGCACCTGCGCTTTCCGCGTCACTCTCGCCGCCTACGGCCATGTCCACGGAGACGATATCCAGCTCGACGCGGTAGCGGTTGCCTTCCGGGTTGTCCCACTGCACCAGCGCGTTGAAGCGGTTGTTGATCATCTCAAGGGTGTTGCGCAGGTTTTCCTGGCGCTTGTCGCCCCGAGCCAAGTTGGCGAAGTTGGTGGTAATGCGCGTATTGCTCGACGGGCGGTACTCCTCGTCGAAGCGAATCTGCTTGATGCTGAAGGCGAGATCACTGCTCATGGTCACCTGACTCCCGTCGTTAAGTCCGATATTGCTGCTCGCCTCGTGCCGTCGTTACCGTTGGGGCAGTCGGCGAGCGTGTAGAGGGTTTATACCGGAACCTAACCATGAACAAAAATGTCTTTATTTCACCTCATGATGAGAGAAACTCATATTCACGATTGTGGGTGTTCGGGTGGCGTTTCTGGTCTAAGGTCCGAGTCAGGGCAAAGCACGTCGACTTCAGCTTTTACCCTGCCAGCCCTGACGGGATCGACATCCTTCAACCTGGCACTAAACGACTCTTCTAACGCTATAGGCGGGTACGTTGACGAGTCATCATCAAGACACATCAGTGGTTAACGCCATGACCGAGTTCATCTTGCCGAGCAACGCTCGCTCTCTCAATCTGCGGTATCGCTCACCAGACAAGCGCCTGGAGTCATGGGTCCAGTGCCTTTGGTCAGTGGGCGGGGCAATATCTTTAACCGATCCCCAAACCGAGAAGTTTTACCCTGATGCCGGGGCCAGCCTGAGTATCAAGCTGGCCCGTTCTCGTCCTGTCGTTACACTCTGTTTCAACACAACCACCCTGATAGACACCCTCGATACCACCGTTCCTTGCCTAGGTATTCGCTTCAGGGCCGCCGGCGCTCACTCCTTGCTGGGCTTATCCCCGGAGGCATTCACCGATATAGAGTGCCACCTGGATAACGAGCTGGTACCGCTAGGGTTAGTCCCTGTCGTGGAACGACTCTATTCATTGGATGCTCAACAAGGTTTGAATTTGCTGGAAACGTGGCTGCTGCATCGTCTTGAGCATCAGCCACCTCTCAATGGCCGTATCACCAGAATTGTTCAAGCCATTGGAGCACTTCATCTTCCTCCCCAAGAGATAGGCGCAACGCTAGGGCTGACTCGGCGTACGCTGGAGCGTCAATTGAAGCGTGAGGTAGGCGTTACCCCTGGCCAACTAGTGGCCTATGCCCGACTGGACCGCGCCCGCCATGCCCTACTTTCCACGACGCTCCCCCTCACGGACATTGCCCTGCACTGCGGCTACTACGATCAGGCGCACTTTACCCATGCCTTTCAATCACTCACCTATGAAACACCTGCCGCGTATCGCAAGCGCAAGTTGTCGCAAATTTACAAGGCATAGATAGACCTCGAGATTAAGCTGGGTTCTCCACTTATTCATTGGAGTACGCCGCATGACTACTCGTATATCTCAATCCTCGGTCTATCGCCTGGGTCCTCGCCTGGTCAAGCATCTAACGGCATTAGGCGATGTTGCTTCAGATTCCACGGTCAATCCCTCGATCATCCATCTAGTCAACCTGCGGATTTCACAGATCAATCATTGTTGCTTTTGCCAGTACATGCATTCCCAAGAGGCGAGAGACGATAACGAGCATCAGGCTCGCCTGGACGTATTGCCTGCCTGGCGTGAGGCTCCTTGCTTCAGCACCCAGGAACGCGCTGCCCTGGCCTGGGCAGAAGCGCTGACCCTGGTTAGCCAACACCCGGTGAGTGACGACGACTATCAAAATGCGCTAGCGGCGTTTGGTGAGCAAGGACTTATCGACCTCACCACCATCGTTGTACAGATGAATAGCTGGAATCGTATATCAGTCGGTTTTCAGTTTTCACCGGACATCGATATTTGAGGTTTGAAAGCCGCTTACACAACTTTATTGGACAAGGAATACCAATGAATAAAGAAAAAGTGCGACCCTCTCAGCTTCCCAATCTGCTCGGCCTTTTATCGAGCTTATGCTTCTTTTTCGGTAGCTTTTTATTCCTTCCCGCCTTCTCAAGCTATGCCACTGTGGGTGTATGGTGTTTTGTCATGGGCTCACTGATCATGTTCGTCATTTATTTAATGCTTATCATAGGTTCTAGCAAACACGGCGATTAATTGAACCAAGGCTTGATGTCCGTATTCACGGTTTGACGTAGGCGCCACCTCACGGGCAACGCTGGCACCGCTGAGAACGGCCTTTCGTGTCGGGCGCAATCGACGGGCATGTGTTGCCACTATCGGGCATAGAATTACCGAACGGTAACCAATAATAGGCTCGCGACCATGGCTACGCTCCCTTCCCAAAGGATCATTCGTCAAAGCGAAGAGCTGGGCGAGTTAGTCCGTCAACTACGCAATGAACAAGGCTTGTTGCAGATGGATTTAGCCGGCCTTGCGGGCACTGGCAACCGCTTTATTGTCGACCTGGAACGGGATAAGCCTACCCTTCAGCTGCAAAAGGTGCTGGATGTATTGGATCTGATGGGGCTCGAGGTAATCGTGAAGCGCAAAGGAGCTAATCGCCATGGCGAGTGATGTCTGATCGGCTGGCTCTTCTTCAATCTATTTATTAGAGGCGCCTAATTCGCGCATTAAATCAATAAACGCCCGCAGGCAGGGCGGCACGTGACGGTTGTTGGGATAGTAAAGGTGTAACCCGGAAATCTTGGGGCACCACTCCTCTAACACAGTGAGCAGCGTTCCATTCTGCAGGTAGGGCTGCGCATAAGGTTCGGGTACATAGGCAATCCCCAGCCCATCCGCGGCGGCTTCCACCATTAACTGGCTGTTGTCCAGCGTAAGCGCGCCGGATACGTTGACCGCTATCTCCTGACCGTTTTTCTGGAATTCCCAGCGGTAGAGTTTTCCGCTAGGCAGCCGTTGGCGTATACAGTCATGCTGGGCGAGTTCATCGGGTGTGAAGGGGGCCGGTTTACCCTCTAAATAACCAGGCGAAGCCACCGCTAAAAACCGCATTGACTCCCCAACCGGCATGGCGACCATGTCCTTGGGTACCGTCTCTCTCAGTCTGACGCCTGCATCGAAGCCCTGCTCGACAATATCGACCAACTTGCCTTCGGCCACCAGGTCCAGTTCCACACCGTCATAACGCGCCAAGAATGCCGGCACCACTCGCTGTAACAGCAGGCGGATGGCCGCTTCGCTGCCGTTGATGCGCAGTCTGCCCGTGAGCTTACCTCCATGGCTTGCGGCCTCTTCCAGCAGGGTATCCAGCTCTCCCAGTAGTGGTCCCAGGCGTAGCAGCAGGCGCTCACCGCTTTCGGTCACCGAGACGCTGCGCGTGGTGCGATGTAAAAGCCGCGTGCCCAGCCGGCGCTCCAGACTGCGCAGGGTATGGCTTAACGATGATCGGCTCACACCCAGCAAATCCGCCGCACGGCGAAAGCTCTGATGTTCGGCCACGGCCCTGAAGGCCTTGAGATCGGTCAGCGTTGGTTGGCTCATTGGTGAATCACCTTCACTACTTCGTCCCGATTGTTGAGTATTCTCTTGCCAGTATTGCTGGCCTAGCCTATCTCCTGCAACGCCCCATTCATCAGCAGGAGAGCATCATGGCGAAAACATGGCTCATTACAGGTACCTCGACCGGCTTTGGCCGCCTATTGACCGAACAACTGCTCGAGCGCGGGGATCGCGTGATCGCTTCGCTGCGGCGTGACGGCCCGCTGGATGATCTATTGGCCCAACACGGTGAGCGCCTGCAGGTCATCAACTTCGATGTGACCGACACGCGCGCCATGCAAGAGGCCGTTACCCAAGCGTTTGCTAAAGCAGGCCACATCGATGTAGTGGTCAGCAACGCCGGCTACGGCGTGTTTGGCGCCGCCGAAGAGGCGACGGATGAGCAGATAGAGCGCCAGATCACCACCAACCTGACCGGCTCGATTCAGTTCATTCGCGCGGTGCTGCCGCATCTGCGCCGGCAAGGCGGCGGGCGTATCGTGCAGGTGTCCTCGGAAGGTGGGCAGATCGCCTACCCCTGCTTCAGTCTTTATCACGCCAGCAAGTGGGGTATCGAAGGATTCGTCGAATCCGTCGCTCAGGAAGTCTCCCCCTGGAATATCGACTTCATTCTGGCCGAGCCCGGCCCCACCGCGACCTCGTTCGCTGCTTCGCTGGACCAAACAGCGCCCATGGCGCTTTACGAAGACACCCCGGTCGGCGAGTTTCGCCGCGCCCTGGCCTCGGGCGAATTCACCATCAAGGGCGATGCGCTCAAGACCGTTAACGCCATCATCGACGCCGCCGATATGGCAACCCCCCCGCTGCGCCTGGCATTAGGCAGCACGGCTTACGACTCCATCCACCATGCGCTCGAACAGCGGATGAGTGAACTGGAAGCGAACAAAGCGCTAACGCTGTCGGCCGACAAGGATGAGTTCATCGAATAGCGTGTACCTTCCACGCAGGGGAAAATAAGCCTTTGGATATGCTTGATCGGCTCAGGCCATGAGCCGATCAAGGCTGGTATTTAGCTCATGCAGGGGACTCAGCGAGCTGACAACGTAGGTGAGAAAGGGGCGAAGCCGGTACGTGTACCAATCAGGTACTCGCCACTGCGCTTTGAATATGCCCCGGCGTGGCGCGGGCATCCTGATGCGGTGAGCCTCTCACCTTCCCTATCGCTTCCGGCAGGTTCACGAAGGCGATAGCGCCAACCGGACAACCAGGCTGACACAGGAGACATGCTTAGCCCGACACGAAGTCCTCGCTCGTTTACACTAGCGCGACCGCCTTTAGGATGAGCTTTTCTCACCACGTTGACACCCAGCCCCTTCCCCACCTGGGATGCACCTCATGTCCATTGCCCAACACCCTTCGAAGTTGAGCCTGCCTCAGGTCAATCCCGGTGTATCGACGGTGCTGGAGTATCTGCTGCTCAAATTTCCGGCCATTAGTGATGCGACATGGCGTGAGCGCATGGCCAGCGGCAAGGTGCATCGCGATGACGGTAGCTGGATTACGCCGGCCTCATTCTTCAAGCCCCATCTTCGTGTGTTCTATTATCGCGAAGTCGCAAGCGAGCCGCGCATTCCCTTCGCCGAGCATGTTGTCTATTAAGACGAGCACATTCTGGTGGCCTACAAACCCCACTTTCTACCCGTCACGCCCGGCGGGCGCTACGTTAACGAGTGCCTGCAACAGCGGCTGCGACAAAGCACGGGGATCGAAGCGTTGCAGCCGGTGCATCGTCTGGATCGAGTGACGGCAGGGCTGGTGCTTTGCTCGCTCAATCCCGAGACCCGCGCGCTGTATCACCAGCTGTTCAAGTCACGACAGATTCACAAAACCTATCAGGCCATCGCCGAGGTAGACGGCGCTACGTCATGGGTGGGTCGAGAGTGGGAAGTAAGAAATCGCATCGAGCCAAGCGAGCAGCGCTTTCGCATGCGGATCACCGAAGGCGACGCCAACAGCTACTCGGTGATCCGCTGCGTGCAGCAAAACGGCACCCGTGCACTGTTCGAATTACACCCCGTCAGCGGGCGCCGCCACCAGCTACGCCTGCACATGCAGTCACTCGGCTGGCCGATTTTGAATGACCGCTACTACCCGGTGCTGCAGCCGCTCTCGCCGGATGACTATATGCGCCCTTTGCAGCTGCTCTCCAAGGGGTTCGAGTTCACTGATCCCGTAACACATGAGCATAGGTGCATTGAATACGATGGCGACCTGACGCTTGAATAGCGCGGCGTTATTACTCCCTATCCTTGACTCTTCGCAGTATGCCTCGAACCAGCCCGTGTTGTTCAGTTAAGCCCGCCTTTTGCGCGCTTTCATGATGGGCCTCATAACCTCGCGACGCGCCATGATTGCGGCGCTAAGCAAACTAAAGGGAGTACCGACTTACTCTCCGCTTGGGCCGATACTCTATCCATCAGCACGCGCGTCAAACGCCCATTGACGTAACCAAAGAGATGTAGCGTGAGCAGCCAAAATGAGCTATTCACGCACCAATGAGCGTATCGAGATATTCCGAAGGATCGGGTAGTCTTCAATAGTATGCGTTTGGTTCTTGAGACCGCCGTCCTTATTTCTCATTAAAATAATTTTCTTTGATCTCTATTCTTTATTCCTTTTTCTAACAGGTGCTTGTATAGCAAGCCAGCTCCTGAGCTACCAGGCAAATAAACCTCGCTATTAAAGTCGGAATCTACTAAATCAATACGATTGAAGATACCCAAATATTCTTCAACAGAAACAACTCTAGGTTCTTCAACTATTTCCAAGAAAGCATCTTTTAAAAACCTAATCAAAGCATTAAAACCTGTGGTCTTGTTTAAGATCATGCCCTGTTCGTTACTTTCCCAAGCCTGTCCCCACCTCAAGCGAACAGCATCAAAATAGTTACTAATATTTAAAAATATGTAAACTGGTTTTTTATTTCTATAAAATGTTACAAAAATCCTATTTTTCCAGTTCTCAGAAGGTTCACGTTTGTGCGAAAACCCTAAAATACTTTTACTTCTTTCCTTTTCTTGGCCACTAGGCAAATGTCTTAAGATACCATTAACAACAGTAGCCTGTGCTAAAGTTTCATTATCAATCCCTGGAGTTCTTTTACCTAGCCTCTTTATTTTTCTAAAAAAAGGGCCAGACTTGTTTAACTTTTTTTCAAGAACTTGTTCGTCATTATTTAAAGCAACAACTACATCATGTGCAACCTTAAAAGGGCTATCTTCTTTCGCATAGTCTAACAAATCATACATCAAAGACTTATTAACTTTTGTTTGAGCCAAATTTACGCGAGAAAAAATTTCAGCCTGATCAGCGACATCTGCGCCTACAAAAATTGAAACATTTACTTCAAACGGCTCTTTATCATCACTTCTTTTTTCAAGTCCCGCTAGTCTGTGCTGACCGTCAATAACAAAAGCAGACTCCTCTAAAGGAATTGATTTCTCACCTTCACCACCTTCATACTTATCAATAAGCAATTCTAAAAGGCTGGGGCAATTAGCTATTTCCCTTAGTGAAACACAACGCTCATCTACTGCTAATATTATTGAAGTTGGAAAGGTGGCGTAATCAAGATTTACGTATTCTCTTAAAGATTTAAGACGACTAGGAGAAAGTTCACGCTGAATTCCGGCAATACTGCCCGGATTACCTTCTGAAAACTCTCTAACATCTACGGTGGCAATTTCCAAAAGATCTCTACTATCTATTGCGCCAATATAGAATTCACCTATAGGCTGCTGTACTCGTAAAACTTTTAAAATTTTCATAGTTAATTTCCTTGAGCCATTTTGTTTCTTTCGTTCAATATATTTTTAGCTCTGTCCTCAAAATTGTTTTTTGGAATACTAGCCCTAGATTTAATTAGCAAAAAAAGCCAAAACAGCAAAACGATAAAGTATAAAAAAAAGCCAAAAGTAGTAACACTTGAATACAGCTCTTTTGAAAAACCGTTACTTTCAGAAAGTATATAACCACAAATCAAACTTGGCAAAGCACACAATATTATAGCGCAAAAAAACCAGCATCCATTTAGCTTTTTAAAATTAGTAACCAAAAGTGCTGCAATTGCTCCACACAAACCTAATACTGGTAAAGTTATTTGCCCAGAGCTCCAATATGATAAAAAAACACTCGTAAAACTATAGTTTTGAAACTGATCATTTCGATCAGCTAGAGGAATAGCAATTAATGCTACTGGTAAGAAGGTAAAGAGCACCATAAAAATAGCTTCTGACAGAGATTGCCAAATAGGATTTATTTGAAGCTTTTTTAAAAAATTTGTTTTTGACATAAACTCCTCTACTTACTCAAACAAAAAAAGGGACTCACTTGTAATTTTTCGAAATGCTGACTTCCCAGAAATCCTTGAAAATCTTTCCAAAGACTTTATCTTAGCAATATCGTTATAAAGCTCATGCAGGCTGGAATGATCGGCATTAGTTAAAATCACTTTAGCTCCTCTATCTAAAGCTAAAGAAATACATTTTTTCAATCTTACTTGATCGTCCCAACTAAAAATTTTTTGATTATATTTTAGAAAACCATTTAGATTATGAGCAGTTGTATATGGAGGATCCAAAAATATTAAGTCACCATCTCTAGCTTGACTCATAGTATGCTCAAAATCATTAGCAGAAACATCAGCACGGCTCAAAATATCACTAGCCATTTTAAAATCATCATTATCCATAATAACTTTATTTTTCGTGCCAATAGGCACGTTAAACTGCCCTTTACTATTCTCTCTATACAAACCGTTCCAGCAAGTTCTATTTAAATATATAAATTGAGCTGCCCTAGTATGTTTTGTTAGCCTCTTCCGTGACCTCTCTTGATAATAAAATTCTCTAGAATGCTTTTTTTGTAATCTATAAAGTTCATTCTGAACTTTTTTCCAATCATTACGAATTGCCTGATACACTTCTATTAGTCGAACATTCAGATCTGATAAAATCGCTGCATCAGGTTGCAAATGAAAAAATACTGCTCCACCACCTAAAAAAGGTTCGATATATCTACCGGAAAAGCGTGGAAGCGAAAAAGCAGAGTCCGAAACAAGCCATCTTTTACCTCCAGCCCATTTAATGAATGGTTCCAAAATAAGTCCCTACAAAACTTGGCTTTAATTGAATTTGATTTTTTTGTAAAAAAGCCCACCTAAGCGGGCTTTGAATAATCTTATATACTAACAGTCATTCCCATTCAATAGTAGCCGGCGGCTTACTACTGACATCATAAGTCACCCGCGACACCCCTTCCAGCTCATTGATCACCCGATTGGACACCTTCTCCAGCAGCTCGTAGGGCAAGTGCGCCCAGCGGGCGGTCATGAAGTCGATGGTTTCTACCGCGCGCAGGGCGATGACCCATTCGTAGCGGCGGCCGTCGCCGACCACGCCGACGGATTTGACCGGCAGGAACACGGCAAACGCCTGGCTGGTTTTCTCGTACCAGCCGGCGGCGCGCAGTTCTTCGATGAAGATGGCGTCGGCTTCGCGCAGGATGTCGGCGTACTCTTTTTTCACTTCGCCCAGAATCCGCACGCCCAGGCCCGGCCCCGGGAAGGGGTGGCGGTAGACCATGTCGTAGGGCAGGCCGAGCTCGAGGCCGAGTTTGCGCACTTCGTCCTTGAACAGCTCGCGCAGCGGCTCGACGAGCTTGAGCTTCATGGTTTCCGGAAGGCCGCCCACGTTGTGGTGGGATTTGATCACGTGGGCCTTGCCGGTCTTGCTAGCGGCGGATTCGATCACGTCCGGGTAGATGGTGCCCTGGGCGAGGAACTCGACGCCGTCGATCTTGCTGGCCTCTTCGTCGAATACGTCAATAAACGTGTTGCCGATGATCTTGCGCTTGGCTTCCGGGTCGTTCTCGCCTTTGAGCTTGCCCAGGAACAGGTCCTCGGCGTCGACGCGGATCACCTTCACGCCCATGTGCTGGGCGAAGGTTTCCATGACTTGGTTGCCTTCGTCCTTGCGCAGCAGGCCGTTATCCACAAACACACAGGTGAGCTGATCGCCAATCGCCTTGTGGAGAAGTGCGGCGACCACGGAAGAATCCACGCCGCCGGAGAGGCCGAGCAGCACGTGGCGGTCGCCCACCTGCTCGCGTACGCGCTGTACCTGGTCTTCGATGATCTGGGCCGGGGTCCAGAGCTTCTCGGCTTTACAGATGTTGAGCACGAAGTGCTCGAGGATGCGCTGGCCCTGCAGGGTGTGGGTCACTTCCGGGTGGAACTGCACGCCATAGAACTGCTTCTCTTCCCAGGCCATGGCGGCAATCGGGCAGCTCGGGGTGGAGGCGGTCACGGTGAAGGTGTCCGGGGCCTTGGCGACCTTGTCACCGTGGCTCATCCACACGTCGAGCAGTGCCTTGCCGGATTCCGCGTCCACGTGATCCTTGATGCCGTCGAACAGGGCGTTGTCCGCGTCGATCTGGATCTGGGCGTAGCCGAACTCGCGCTGCTGAGAGCCTTCCACCTTGCCGCCGAGCTGCTCGGCCATGGTCTGCATGCCATAGCAAATGCCGAAGACCGGAAGATTCATCTCGAACACGCACGCGGGGGCGCGCGGGGACTCAAGCTCCGTGACCGACTCCGGCCCGCCGGCGAGGATGATGCCGTTGGGGTTGTACTCGCGGATCTCCTCTTCGCTGATGTCGAAGGCGCGAACCTCGGAGTAGACGCCGATCTCGCGCACGCGGCGGGCGATGAGCTGGGTGTACTGGGAGCCGAAATCGAGAATCAGGATCTTGTGGGCGTGAATGTCGGTCATGGCGGTATCTCTCAAGCAGTGTAGGCGCAGCCGCTAAGGCGTTGACAAGAGCTGTAAAAAGCAAGCGACGGGCCTGTGCCCGCCGCCGTGATTCTGAACCCCGGGGTCAGCTCACCCGGTAGTTGGGGGCTTCCTTGGTGATCTGCACGTCGTGCACGTGAGACTCGTTGAAGCCGGCGCCGGTGATCTGCACGAACTCCGGCTTGGTGCGCATCTCGTTGACGTCGCGGCAGCCCGTGTAGCCCATGGAAGCGCGCAGCCCGCCCATCAGCTGGTGCACGATGGCGCTCATCAAGCCCTTGTAGGGCACGCGGCCTTCGATGCCTTCCGGCACCAGCTTCTCGGCGCCGGCGTTCTTGTCCTGGAAGTAGCGGTCCGCGCTGCCCTGGCTTTGCGACATCGCGCCCATGGAGCCCATGCCACGATAAGCCTTGTAGGTACGGCCCTGGTAGAGCTCGACCTCGCCCGGGGCTTCCTCGGTGCCGGCCAGCAGGCCGCCGACCATCACCGCACTGGCGCCGGCGGCAATCGCCTTGGCCAGATCGCCGGAGAAGCGCACGCCGCCGTCGGCGATCAGCGGAATGTCGTACTCCTTGAGGGCAGCGGCGACGTTGGAAACCGCCGTGATCTGCGGCACGCCCACACCGGCGACGATGCGTGTAGTGCAGATCGAGCCCGGGCCGATGCCCACCTTCACGCCGTCGGCGCCGGCTTCGGCCAGCGCCTTGGCGGCGGCGGCGGTGGCGATGTTGCCGCCGATCACCTGGATGTCCGGGAAGTGCTCCTTCACCCAGCTGACGCGGTCGATCACGCCCTTGGAGTGGCCGTGGGCGGTATCGACGATGATGACGTCGACGCCGGCCTCCGCCAGAGCGGCGATGCGGTCCGGGGTTTCCGGGCCGGTACCCACGGCGGCACCCACCAAGAGGCGCCCGTCGCTGTCTTTCGCGGCGTTGGGGTAGGTGCGGGCTTTCTCGATGTCCTGGAAGGTGACCAGGCCGCGCAGGTGGAAGGCATCGTCGACGATCAGCATTTTCTCGATGCGGTGCTCGCGCATCTTGGCCTTGCTGGTCTCGAGGTCGGTGCCCTCGGAGACCGTGATCAGCCGCTCGCGCGGGGTCATGATGTCCGCCACGCTGTCGCCCACGTTGGGCTGGAAGCGCATGTCACGCTCGGTGACGATGCCGACCAGCGTCTCGCCTTCCACCACGGGAAAGCCGGAGAAGCCGTATTCGCGGGCCATGGTGAGCAGGTCTTCGAGCTTGGCGTTGGGGCCCACGGTGACCGGGTCCTTGACGATCACGCTCTCGTGCTTCTTGACCTTGCGGACCTCGGCGGCCTGCTGGGTGATGCTCATGTTCTTGTGGATGATGCCGATGCCGCCTTCCTGGGCCATCGCAATCGCCAGACGCGCTTCGGTCACCGTGTCCATGGCGGCGGAAACCAGCGGAATGTTGAGCGTGAGATTGCGGGTCAGGCGGGTTTTGAGGCTGACGTCCTTGGGCAGAACGTCGGAGAAGCCAGGAACGAGGAGAACGTCATCGAACGTAAGCGCTTCTTGGGCCATACGTAGCATAGCGGCAACACCCATGGAAAAGTGGGAAGATGGGGCGTGGTAGTTAATCGACCATTATAGCGTTTTGAGGGGTGCGCCAGCAATGCGGCATCATGGCATGGCCTCTGCGCCCCACTTACCTAGCGCAACTTGCCATCGAACCGAGACGAGCCCATGTCAGACGCAGCCAAAGCCCTTTCCGTCAGCGACCTCAACAAGCATGCCCGCCAGGCGCTGGAGCGCGACCTGGGCGAGGTGTGGGTCGAGGGGGAGCTTTCGAACGTCTCCAAGCCCGCCTCCGGGCATATCTACTTCACCTTGAAGGACGACCGCGCCCAGGTGCGCTGCGCGCTGTTTCGCCAACGCGCGCGCTTCGTGGCCGCGCCCCTGCGCGATGGCGATCAGGTGAAGCTACGGGGCCGGGTGTCGCTGTTCGAGCCGCGTGGCGACTACCAGCTGATCGCCGAGGCGGTGCAGGCGGCGGGGCTTGGCGAGCTGCTGGCCGCCTTCGAGCGTCTGAAGGCGCAGCTCGAAGCCGAAGGCGTGTTCGCCAACGCTCGCCCCCTGCCCTACCCGCCGCGCAAGCTGTTGATCCTGAGCTCCGCGACCGGGGCGGCGATTCGCGACGTGCTGGCGGTCCTGAAAGCGCGCTGGCCGCTGGCGGACGTGACGCTGATTCCCGTGCCGGTGCAAGGGGCGGAGGCCGCCCCTGCGATGATCGCAGCCCTCGGGCTTCTGAACCGCCAGGCGCGGCTCGACCCGGCTCGGGATGCGATCCTGATCACCCGCGGCGGCGGAAGCCTGGAGGATCTGTGGGCGTTCAACAACGAGCACCTGGCGCGGGCGATCTTCCACTCGCGGCTTCCGGTGATGTCCGCCGTGGGCCACGAGGTGGATACCACGCTCGCCGATTACGCCGCCGACCTGCGCGCCCCTACCCCTTCGGCGGCGGCGGAGCGGCTGGTGCCGGATGGCCAGGCCCTGGTGCAGGCGCTTGCCCGGCACGAGGCGCGGCTGGCCCGCGCCATGCAGGCCCGGCTCGAACGCGACAGCCAGCGCCTGGACACCCTGCGCGCGCGGCTGCGCCACCCGGGCGAGCGCCTGGCTCAGCAGCGCCGCCACGTGGACACCCTCGCTCAGCGCCTTCACCGCGCCGCCCGGCTCGCCCTGACCCAGCAGCAGCACCGCGTGGCCCAGCTTTGCCGGCGGATGGAAAGCCAGGACATGGCGCGGCTTCACCAGGGCGAGCAGGCGCGCCTGACGCAGCTGTCGCGGCGGCTGGAAGGCGCCATGGCGCGCGGCCTGCACGATCACCGCGCCCGGTTGAGCAGCGCCGCGCGGGAGCTCAATGCCATAAGCCCCTTGGCGGTGCTGGGTCGGGGCTACGCCATCGCTCAGGATGAGGCCGGGCAGGTAGTGCGCAGGGCCAAAGACGTGACTCCAGGCCAGGCGCTATCGCTGCGCTTGGGAGAAGGCCGGTTGAGCGTCGAGGTCAAGCGTCGCTATCAAAAGTAGCGCCCGGCAGAGGCCGGGCGCAAAGGGGGCAAGCATCTTGCCAGCGTTTTAAGATCAGCGCTTTGAGATCAGCGCTTGGGCGGCTCCAGAGTGTCGTCGCCCTGGGTGTTGCCGGAGGGGGTGTCGGAGTTCGCCAGGCCGTGCTCGTTGCGCCGGGAGTCCTTGTCGTGGGGCGTGGGCTGGTGGCCCGGGTGGCCGCTCTGGCCGGAGGGGGCATTGTGGCCCGGCATCGCCTCGTCGGAGTAGCGCATGTGCTCGCTGTCGGTGTCGCTGGGCGTGTGGCGCGGGTCGTGCTCCTGGCGGTGCTCGTCCTGCTTGTGGGTCTTGTCCATGTCGTCTTTCATCTTCTCGGTCCTTTCGTGAAGTGCGTGCTGCATCTTGTCCGCCTGCTCGTGGCCGCGCTCGGCGGCTTCGCTCATCAGCCGGTCGCGGTACTCACCCAGGGCGGCGTCTTCCCTACGAGTAGAAGGTAGGAGGCCGCCGAGCGCGGCGCCAATCGCGAAGCCCAGCGCACCGGCCACCAGCGGGTGCTCCTGAATGAAGTGGCTGGTCTGGTGGCCGGCGTCCCGGGCCCAGCGCGAAGCGTCCTGCGCGCCGTGACGCGAGGCGTGGTAAAGATGCGATGTACCGTCGCGCATGTCGTCTCTCCAGTGGTGCGCCCGCTCGCCGAGGTGATGCGCCTTGTCGGCCAGGCGCTCCTTGAGGCCGGGGCCGTGCTCATCCATGCCGTGGCCGAACCCCGGGGGTTCGCGGTGGTGGCGTTCGTCGAAGGCCGGCGGGTGCGAGAAGGCGCTCGGCGGGGGCCGCCGCGAAGGCTCGGCGGCAAGGCCTGCGTCCAGCCCCGCCGCGTGCCCGCCGCCGAAGGGCGCATGGATGTCGTCACCGGCATGGCGGCCGGCGCCGATGTCGCGCGACCGGAACACGTCATCGGTCGGGCCGCTGTGCGGGTAGGCTTCGGAGTTGGCGAAGTTGCCCGACGGCCGTGCGTCGCCGCGCTGGGCGGTCAACAGCCAGCCAAGGCCCACGCCGGTGACCAGAAACGGCACCGGGTTCTCCTTGATGGTGGTGCCCAGATTCGAGAAAAACTCGTTGGCGCCGCCATGGCGCAGGTAGTCGTAGGAGGCGTTGAGCAGGCGCTGGGGGGAGAAGCGCTCCTCGAGCTCGTTGAGGGTGGTGTCCAGGCGCTCGCGGGAGCGATGGATCTCCTTCTCGATCTCCTCTGGGCTGCGCTGCTCGTCGTGATGGCTCATTTCAACTCCTCCTTGACGTGGCGACGGTGCTCGTCGGCCAGCGCCTTGTCGTCCTTGAGACTCTGCAGGGTGCGTCGGGGCGCCAGGCTCTGCGCCTTGATGCGGTTGAGCCCGGTGCCGAGCATGATCATGCCGATCAGCGCTACCACCGCGCCGACGATCACGGCGGAAAGCCAGGGCGTCATCTCCGGCGGGAGCAGGTCGTTGAGCAGAAACACCGCGGCGGCCAGCAGGACCAGAAAGCCCGCGAAGATCACCGCGCCGGCAATGGCGATGGCCGCGATGGCCGTGAGCGCCTGATGGGTCTTTTCCGAGACCTCCGCCTTGGCGAGTTCGGCCTCGTTGCGTACCAGGCCGGTGAGTTCGCGGGTGAGCGTCGTCAGAAGCGTACCGACGGACGACCCCTGCGTCGTGCTTTCGTGCTGTGTATCCATGGAAACCTCGTGCGTGCTGACAAGGTGAGGGACGAATGGCCACGTGGCCCTAGCGGATCGGCCGGTCGGGGTCGTCGGGCGTCAGGGAGTCGTTGCCGGTGCGCGGCGATGTCGACGGGCGCTCGAGCGCGCCGCCGTAGGCAGGCTGCACGCCGTCAAACGACGGGTAGCCGGCGCTTTCGGGACGCGTGGCGCTGCGCGCGACCGGCGGCTCGCCCGGTGCGTGCCGGGAGGCGTAGCGCGAGCCGGCGGCGTTGATGTCGGTGGCGTACTCGCTGGCCTGGCCGTGATCGTGGCTTGCCGAGCTTCGCAGAAAGCGCGCCACCAGAAAGCCCGCGGCAATCGCCCCGCCGATGAAGATGGCGGGCTCGCGGCGGCTGTAGCGCTCGGCATCGCGGCACAGGTGCTTGAGGTCCTTGTCGCGCAGCTGGTGCGAGACGCTGTCGGCGTAGTGCGCTGCCTTGCGCGCCTGCTCGGAGAAGAACGGCTGGTGGTGGCGGTCGAACGCCTCGGCGGTGGTATTCATCACCTCGGTGAAGGTCGCCGCCTGACGCGAAAATCTCTGGCGCTGGCTATCGTAGAGGTACTCGGCCTGATGCTCGGCGGCGTCGTAGACATCGCGCGCCGCGGCCTGGCCCTGCTCTTTCAATCGGTGGGTGTCGAGTCGCTCGTGTTCGTGGCGCTCGCCGTGGGTATCGCGGGAGTACTTGTCCTGGTCGTTCATCAACGGGATCCTCCATGCGTCATCCGCCCTGGCCTGCTGGGCAGCATGAACGTTTGGCGTCTATCCAAGACGCCGCCTCTCCCTACGTCGAGTACGAAACCTGACTTTTTTAATTATGGTACTGCTTTAATTATGGTACGGCATGAAATGATGCTGCCATTGATGAACTATAGCGACGCGCGGGTAACTGTCAATTTAAAAACCGATTTATAAAAAATGATTTAAAAATAATAAAAAATCAGTTAGTTACATTAATCATATTTAATATTGAAACTTCTTGACCGACTTTATTGATACCTCTTTTTCTATTTCGATTATTTTTGATATTTTTTAAGATCCTGTTTAACCCTGCTTAATAGTTCAATCAATTCCTGAGGTTCGCTTGCACAATCGAGCGCGCCGTTCCCGATTCGATGCGCACGCTCTGCCTTTATCGCCCTGGGCCGGTTTGGCCCCTCTCGTGACTCTCGACTAAGGTGAACAGACGGCGGCCCGGAGACGGCCGACTCTCGTCAGACACAAGGAGTGAAGGCCATGAGCGAGCAACAGCAGCCCCCGCAGCATCAGGACAAGCAGCCCGGCGACGAGCACGCCATGCGCCCGGCGCCAGAGTACATTCGCAACAATTATCGCGGCGCCGACAAGCTGCGCGACAAGGTGGCGATCATCACCGGCGGCGACAGCGGTATCGGCCGCGCCGTGGCAGTGCACTACGCCCGCGAAGGGGCGGACAGCGTGATCGCCTACCTGGAGGAGGACAAGGACGCCGAAGAGACCAAGCGCCTGGTGGAGGCCGAAGGCCGGCGCTGCGTGCTGATCAAGGGCGACGTGGGCAAACCAGCATTTTGCCGCGAGATCGTGCAAACGGCGCTGGAAGCGTTCGGCAAGATCAACGTGGTGATCAACAACGCCGCCGAGCAGTACGACTGGGACGACGTCACCGACATCCCGGACGACCAGCTCCAGCGTACCTTCGAGACCAACCTGTTCAGCCACTTCTACCTGGTCAAGGCCGCCCTTCCGCACCTGGGCGAAGGCGACACCATCATCGCCACGTCCTCGATCAACGCCTTCAAGGGCAACGATACGCTGATCGACTACACCGCCACCAAGGGCGCGATCCAGGGCTTGGTGCGCTCGCTCTCGATGGCGCTGGTGGAGCGTGGCATCCGCGTCAACGCCGTGGCCCCGGGGCCGGTGTGGACGCCGCTGATCCCGGCCAGCATGGATGATGAAAAGGTAGCGAACTTCGGCGGCCAGGTACCCATGAAGCGCGCCGGCCAGCCCAGCGAAATGGGCCCCGCCTATGTCTATCTTGCAAGCGAGGACTCTTCCTACATGAGTGGCCAGACGATCCACCTCAACGGTGGCGTGATCCTGAATACCTGAAATACGAAGAAGGGAGACAGGGGGCGGCCCGCAGGCCGCCCTTTTCATGCAGTGCCCGCGAAGGCAGCGGGGCGTCTTCGGTCGGGCCGCTCAGGCTTCTTGGCTGGGCGAGCCCACCAGCACGTACTCGAACAGGATCGTCTCGAAGTGCTCCATGGGCGTCGGCGACTTCAACGTCTTGGCGCGCAGCATCGCCCCCTGCCAGCCGGTGAGGACGAAGCTCGCCAGCGCCTCTATGTCGGCGCCGGGGGCGAGCAGCCCCTGGTCCCTGGCGGCGGCGAGACAGGTCACGAAGCGCTGCTCCCAGCGCTGGAACACCTGGTTCAGCGCATCGCGGAACACGTCGCTCTGCCCGGAAAGCTCCTGGCCGAGGTTGCCGATCAAACAGCCCGTGGTGTGGTCGCACTGCTGCATATGGGTGCGCCCCTGGGCGAAGTAGCGGCGCAGCCGCTCGAGGGGATCGAGCGCCTCGTCTTCGAGCAGCGCGGTGAGCGCCTCGGCGTAGTCGCTGGCGAAGTGCTCGATGACCGCCAGCCCGAACTCTTCCTTGCTGGCGAAGTAGTGGTAGAACGACCCCTTGGGCACGCCGCAGGCGCTGAGCACCGCATTGATTCCCGTGGCGTTGTAGCCGTTCTGGGCAATCAGCTCGGCGCCGGTGATGATCAATTTGTCTCGGGTCGCGATGTTTTTCATGACGTTCGGGCCTGTCGATCGAATACGGTATTCACACGGTATTTTTATCGTGAGAGCAAGTCGTCGGGTGTCAGGAGCGCCCGGTTGCACGCTCTTTACACATTGCTTGCCTAATCACTGCTTATCAACCGTAGATGCTAGCATACTACGCTTATCCTCTTTTACTTCGGTCTTCATGACGGTCTTCACGACGGTCTTCAAGACAGTCTTTACAACGGATGACCTGCGGCAATGACCCTTCTTGAGAAAACGCCGGTTCGCCAATCTGGCCGGGTACGTTTTGGTGCCCTGCTGGCGCTCGTGGTGCTGGCGGTGGGCCTGGCGCTGGCCTGGTGGATCATCACCCAACCCCCGCGAGTCGAGCGTCGCCCGCCGCCGCCCACGCCTGCGCCGGTGGTCGATGTGATCACCGTAACCGAGCGGGTGCAGGCGCCGGTGCTCACCGGCTTCGGCCGCGTCGAGGCGGAAAAGTCCGCGATGCTGGCAAGCCGCGTGGCCGGCCAGCTCGAACGCTTCGCCCCAAACGTGGTGCCGGGCGAGGTGGTCGAGCAGGGAGCGCCGCTGGCCTACATCGACCGGGCGGACCTGGAGCTTGCCCTGCGCGACGCCGAGGCCCAGCTGAGCAACGCCCAGGCGGTGCTCGCCCTGGAGCAGGCGGAGCAGGAGCGCGCCCGCGGCGACTACGCCCGCTTCGGTCAGCAGCTTTCCGCCGAGCGCCGCGCGCTGGTGCTGCGCGAGCCCCAGCTGCGTCAGGCACAGGCCCAGCTTACCCAGGCCGAGGTAGTGCGCGACCAGGCGGCGCTGAATCTGGAGCGCGCCACGCTCACTGCCCCCTGGCGCGCCATGGTGGCCGAGCGCACGGTGGGCGCCGGCAGCCTCTTGAGCCAGGGTACCGAGGTGCTGAGCCTGGTCGGCGTGGAGCAGTTCTGGGTGCGCGCGTCGCTGCCCGGCGATACGCTCTCCTGGCTCGCCCCCGGCGACGAGGTGACGCTGACCAGCCAGAGCTGGGCGGCGGACGAGCAGCGTAAGGGCACGCTGGTGTCGATTCTGCCGAGTCTCGAGGAGAACGGGCTGCAAGCCCAGCTTCTGATCGGCGTCGACGACCCGCTGGCGCTCGACGATGAAGGGCCGGCGCTGCGCCTGGGCGACGTGCTGCGGCTGCGCTACCACACCACCGCCCGGCGCCCGCTGATCGCCCTGCCCTCCGCCGCGCTGCGCCCTGGCGAGCGGGTCTGGTGGCTCGACGACGAGGACCGTTTGCAGAGCAGCACGGTGACGCTCGCCTACCGCGGCGAGGAGCAGGCGCTGGTCAGCGACGGCCTGGAAGAGGGCCAGCGTGTGGTCACCGCCGGACTCGCCCAGCCCCGAGTGGGCCAGCAGGTGCGCCCGCGCAGCCCCGCTGACACCCCGGCCCAGAGCGAGGAGACCCCATGATGCGCAAGGGTCCGCTCGCCTGGATGGTCGACCACGGCGTGGCGCCGAACCTGCTGATGGTGCTGTTCATCGTCGGGGGCCTGATGGCGTCACTGGCCATCAAGAAGGAGGTATTCCCCGACTTCGAGAGCGAGACCGTCCAGGTCTCCATCAGCTATCCCGGTGCAACGCCGGAGGATATCGAGCAGAGCCTGCTGCTGCCGGTGGAGGCGGCGGTCACCAATGTCGAGGGCATCGACGAGCTGACCGCCACCGCCAACGAGGGCAGCGGCGTGGTGCAGGCAACCCTGATCGACGGTGTCGACGTGATGCGCGTCTACCAGGAGATCCAGCAGGCGGTGAACGCCATCACCACCTTCCCCAACGCCGCCGACCCGCCCCGTTTCACCCTGGCCGGATTCTCGCGCGGGGTGATGCGCCTGCAGGTTTACGGCAATGCGAGCCTGGGCGCGCTTCACGACGCCGCCGAGGACGTGCGCGCCGAGCTTCAGGCCACTAGCGGCATCTCGCGAGCGGAACTCTCGGGCAACCGCGACCGCGAGATCCAGGTGCTGCTCGACGAGGAAGCCATCGAGCGCTTCGGTCTCGATCACCAGGCGCTTGCCGCGCGCATCGCCGAGGAGGCGCTCGATCTCGCCAGCGGCCAGCTCACCACCGCCGAAGGCGAGTGGCTGATTCGCTACCAGGGCCGGCGCAACAGCGCCGCCGAGTTTGCCCGGCTGCCGATTCTCACCACCGCCCAGGGCGCGCCGGTGGAGCTTGGCCAGATCGCCGAGGTGCGCGAAGGCTTCGCCGAGGTCGGCCGCGAGGAGTTCTACAACGGCCAGCGCGGGCTCTCCGTGGATGTCTACCAGGTGGGCGACCAGACCCCGACCAGCATCTCCCACGCGGTCAACGGCGAGCTCGAGCGCCTGCGCGCCAGCCTGCCCGAGGGCATTTTCCTGGATGTCTCCCGCGACAGCTCCGAGGTCTACGAGGACCGCCTGGGGCTTCTGCTCAAGAACGCCTGGATGGGTCTGGCGCTGGTGATGATCCTGATGGCGCTGTTTCTCGAGGCGCGCCTCGCCTTCTGGGTGACGCTGGGCATCCCCACCGCCTTTCTGGGCGCGATGCTGTTTCTGCCCTGGATCGGCGTGTCGCTCAACATGATGTCAATGTTCGCCTTCATCATCGCGCTCGGTATCGTGGTGGACGACGCCATCATGGTCGGCGAGAACATCTACAGCTACCGCGAACAGGGCTATTCGCTGCGCGACGCGGCGGTCAAGGGCGCCCAGGAGATCGCGGTACCGCTGACCTTCGCGATCCTCTCCAACGTGGTGGCGTTCCTGCCGCTGCTGTTTCTGCCCGGGTTTCTCGGGCTGATATTTGCCGTGGTGCCGGTGGTGGTCATCACGGTGTTTCTGATCTCCTTGGTGGAGGCGCTGTTCATCCTGCCGGCGCACCTGGCGCACAGCCGCAAGCCGCGCCAGACCCCGGCCTGGCAGCGCCCGCTGGAGCGCCTGCGACAGCGCCTGCAGGGCGGGCTTCATGCCTTTACCTATCAGCGCTTCGAACCTTTTCTGCAGCGTGCCCTGAACCAGCGGTTGTTGAGCGTTTCCCTCGGTATCGCCCTGCTGCTGGTGGTACTGGCCTGGGCGATGAGCGGGCGGCTGGGCTTCTCGCTGATGCCCCGGGTCGAGTCCGACCAGGTGCAGGCCAGCGTCACCCTGCCGATCGGGAGCCATATCAGCGTCAGCCGCGAGCTCAGCCAGCAGTTGCTGGACGCCGCCGAGACGCTCAGCGAGCGCGAACCCACCCTCGCCTTCGAGAGCACCCGCAGCCGGCTCGACGGCGAAAGCCTGGAAGTGACCCTCGACATCGCCCGGGACAGCCTCGATGCCTGGCCGCCGTCGCGCATCGCCACCGAGTGGCGCGAGCTCGTCGGCGACCTGGTCGGCGCGCAGTCGGTGCGCTTTGCCTCGGACGTGGGCGGGCCCGGAAGCGGTGCCGCCTTGAGCCTGCGGCTTTCCCACCCCAACACCCAGGTGCTCGAAGCCGCCGCCCAGCGCCTGGCCGATCAGCTCGGCGAGTACGGGCTGACGGACATCGACAGCGGCCTGGGTGACGGCAAGCCGCAGCTCGAGATGCGTCTCTCCGCCGAGGGTCGGGCGCTGGGGCTGACCGGATCGGATCTCGCCCAGGCGCTGCGCGGCCCGCTGCAGGGCGCCACCGCCATCGAGCAGTTCATCGGCCGCCAGGAGGTGAGCGTCGAGGTGCGCCTGCCGGAGCAGGACCGGGCGAGCCTGAACGCGCTCTATCGGCTGCCGGTGCGCACCCCGGAGGGCTTGAGCATTCCGCTCTCCCGGGCGGCGGACATCACCCTGAGCCAGGCGTCCAGCAGCCTTTCGCGCATCGACGGCCGGCGCATCATCACCGTGACTGCCGATGCCGAGGGCGACCAGGCGATCAACCAGGTGCTCTCGACGCTGCAGGAAGACGTCTTCCCGACCCTGACCAACACCTGGCCCGGGCTCGAGGTCACCCTCGGCGGGCGCCAGCAGGACACCGCCGACAACCTGGCCACCTTGCGAACCGCCATGTGGCTGATGCTGGCCGCACTCTACGCGCTGCTGGCGATTCCCTTCAGAAGCTACCTGCAGCCACTATTGGTGATGGCCGCCATTCCCTTCGGGCTGGTGGGGGCCGTGGCAGGCCACGTGCTGATGGGCTTCGGGCTGTCGATCATCAGCCTTCTCGGGATGCTGGCGCTCTCCGGGGTGGTGATCAACGACGCGCTGGTGCTGATCGACTACGCCAACCGCAAGCGCCGCGAGGGCATGGCGGCCCGCGAGGCGATCGTCGCCGCCGCCACGCGCCGGATGCGTCCGATCATGATGACCACGCTCACCACCTTCCTGGGGCTGGCGCCGATGATTCTCGAGACCTCGCGCCAGGCGCGCTTCATGATCCCGATGGCGATCTCGCTGGGCTTCGGCATGCTGTTCGCTACTGCCATTTTGCTGATCATCGTGCCGTGCCTCTACCTGGGCCTGGAGAATGTGCGCGAACGGCTGAGCGCCCCGTCGGCGCCGAGCAGTGAAGGAGCATCCTCATGAGTCGCTTGCGCACGCTGGCCGCCTGGCGCCCCTCGACCCTGGGGCTGCGCCTGTTCGTGGTGATCCTGAGCGTCAACGTGGCGATCGCCGCCAGCATCTTTCTGGCCGTCTCCTGGAGCATCGACCGCGGCTTTCTCGAGTACCTCAACCAGGCCCAGGAGCGCCGGGCGGCGCTTCTGGCCGATGGGCTGGTGACGCGCTACGACACCCAGGGCGACTGGGAGTGGCTCACGCGCTCGCCGGAGCGCTGGCCGCGCATCGTGCGCTTCGAGCTGGGCCAGGAGCGCCAGGAGCGCCCCTCGCCTCTGGGCGAGGCGCGCGACTTCGCCCTGCGCGACCCTCAAGGGCGTTTCGTGGTACGCCCGCGTCCGGTCGGCGAGGAGAGCGACTGGCGCTGGCTCACGCTCTACAGTGAGAGCACCGGCGGCGGCGTCGAGGAAATCGGCGCGCTCGGCTTTCGCTCGCCCCAGCAGATGATGGAGCACATGGAGAACCGTTTTCTGGAGCGCCAGCAGCGCAATCTCTTTGTCATCGTGATTTCATTGGTGGTGGCGTCGCTGTTGCTGGCCGGCGGGCTTTCCTGGTGGCTGGGCGGGCGCACGAGGGCGCTGGCCGGTGCCACCCGCCGCCTCACCCAGGGGGATTACCACATTCGCCTGCGCGCCCGGGGTCGCGACGAACTCTCGCGCCTGGCCCAGGACTTCAACCGGCTGGCCGAAACCCTGGAGGCGAGCCGCGACGCCCGGGCGCGCTGGGTCTCCGACACCGCCCACGAGCTCAGAACGCCGCTTGCGGTGCTGCGCGGCGAGATCGAGGCGATGCAGGACGGCGTGCGTGCCCTCGATCAGGAGAACCTGGGCTCGCTCGCCCAGGAGGTCGGCCATCTCGAGCGGCTGGTGGCGGACCTGCGCCTGCTGTCGCAAAGCGATGCCGGGGCGCTGGACATCCACCTCGCCCCGCTCGATCTGAGCGAGTCGCTTGCCGGGCGCCTGGCGGACGCCGACCGCTGGCTGGCGGACAGCGGGCTTTCGCTTGCCACCAACATCGCCCCCGGGGTGATGATTCGCGGCGACGCCCAGCGTCTTCGCCAGCTGTGGAACAACCTGCTCGACAACAGCTGCGCCTACACCACCGCCCCCGGCGCCCTCGAGGTGAGCCTGCGCGTCGAGGCGCACCAGGCGGTGGTAGTATGGCAAGATAGCGCCCCGGGCGTGCCCGAAGGCGAGCTTTCAAGGCTGACCGAGCGCCTCTACCGCGTGGAAGGTTCGCGCAGCCGGGCAAGCGGCGGCAGCGGCCTGGGGCTTTCGATTGCAAGCGCCTTGGCCAGCGCCCACGGTGCCACGCTCACCGCCAGCGCATCGCCGCTGGGCGGGCTTCGCTGGACGCTGCGCTTTGCGCTGCTGCCTTCACGCTAGACTCACGAGGCCATGATGTCATCGACCGATACGCCTACTGCGGGCCCGGCCAACGCCACGCTCTTGATCGTCGAGGACGAGCCCAAGATCGCCCGGCTGATGGCCGACTACCTGGAAAGCCACCACTTCGCGCCGACGCTTCTGGATCACGGCGACGCGGTGCTGCCCTGGCTCGAGGAGCACGCCCCGGCACTGGTGCTGCTGGACTTGATGCTGCCGGGGCGCGACGGCCTGACGCTGTGCCGCGATATCCGCCAGCGCTGGCCACGGCTTCCGGTGATCATGGTGACCGCCAAGGTCGAGGAGGTCGACCGGCTGCTGGGCCTGGAAATGGGCGCCGACGATTACATCTGCAAGCCCTTCAGCCCGCGGGAAGTGGTGGCGCGGGTGAAAGCGGTGCTGCGTCGCAGCCAGGCCGCCCTTCAGGCTCCGGAGCCCGTCGCCGCCCCGGTGGTGCTCAACGACGATGGCTGGCAGGCCCTGGCCGGCGACCGGGACCTGGGTCTGACCGCAGTGGAGTTCCAGCTTCTGCGAGTGATGATGAACGCCCCCGGGCGCATCTTCAGCCGCGAGCAGCTGATGGATCACATGTACCGCGACAACCGTATCGTCTCCGAGCGCACCGTGGACAGCCACATCAAGAAGCTGCGCAAGAAGATCACCGAGGCCCTGCCCGAGCAGGAGATCATCCGCTCGGTCTACGGTGTCGGCTACAAGTACCAGCCCGAGGGGTAGCCCACCCCGCCGCGGCTCGTTCAGGAGCGCACATGAAGGCGCTGATAGTGGAAGACAACGATAATCTGGCGCGCTCGATCGCCGCGACCCTGAGCGAGGCGGGTTTCACCATCGTTCTGGTTCACGATGGCGTGGCGGCGGATCATGCGCTCGCCCAGGGTGGCTTCGACCTGCTGGTGCTGGACCTGGGCTTGCCAGAACTCGATGGCATCAGCCTGCTGCGGCGGCTTCGCCATCGTAACGACAGGATCCCGGTGCTGATCACCTCCGCCCGGGATAGCCTGGACCAACGCATCCTGGGACTCGAGGAGGGGGCGGACGACTACCTGTGCAAGCCGTTCTCCCTGGACGAGGTGAGCGCCCGAGCCCGGGCCCTGGTGCGCCGGGCCAAGCATTTCGGCGGCGACTCCCTTGCCTGCGGGCCGCTCGAGTTCTTCCCGGATGCGCGAGAGCTGCGCCTCGAGGGCGAGCCGGTGGCACTGCACCGCCGCGAGCTGGAGGTGATCGAGTACCTGATGATCAACCAGAATCGGCTGGTGAGTAAGGATCAGATCATTGAGCGCCTCTCAACCCTTGACGAGCCGGTCACCTACGCGGCGGTGGAAACCTACATCTCGCGTATCCGCAAGAAGATCGGCCGGGAGTTCGGCCTCAAGACCGTGCGCGGCCTGGGCTACTACCTTGAATGCAAGAACCACCTCGACGGCAAGAGCTATCTTGACTGCAAAAAATAGACGACACCGACGCTTGCCATGTTCAAACGCCCTGCTTCGATTCGCGCCCGCCTGCTCGCCTGGATAGGCCTGCCCTTCACGGCCCTGGCCCTGCTGGCCCTGGCATCGAGCCATCTGCTCTTGACCCGCCAGATCAACGATACCTTCGACGACATGCTGCTCAACGCCGCCAAGCGCCTGGAGCGCCGGATCTACACCGTGGACGGCGAGCTTCACATCAACATGCACTACTTCAGCGTGAGCACTCTGGGGAGCCGGGGCCAAGGCAAGATCTTCTATCGCATCCGCGAGGTGGGGGGGCCGATGATCGCCGGGTTTCCGGGTCTGGGGGACGCGCCGGGGCACCTGGAGAAGCCGCGCTTTTTCGATGTCGCCTACGCCGGCAACGACCTGCGCGCCGTGGCGTTCACCTTCCCCTTCGAGCGCAGCCGCCAACGCACGGAGATTGAGGTCATCGTCGCCGAATCCAAGGAGGCGCGCTACATCCTGGCCAACGAGTTCATGCTGACCCTGAGCGGCTTGATGGCGGTGGGCGGGCTTCTGGCCATCACGCTGGCGCTGCTGGCCATCTACTTTGCCTTCGCGCCGCTCAACGCGGTGGGCCAGGCCCTGCGCCAGCGCTCGCCGAACGATTTGCATCCGATCAAGGGGGAGGCGCCAAGGGAGATCCAACCGTTGATCGCGAGCATCAATCAGCTCATGCAGCGCATACGTCGCAGTATCGAGAGCACCCAACAGCTCAACGCCGATGTCTCCCACCAGTTGAGAACCCCGATTTCGGAGCTGCGCGCGCTCACCGAGCTCTCCCTGAAGGCGAGCCAGGAGCCGGAGACCCGGGCCAACCTGGCGGAGATGCGCCGCATCGCCGAGCATGCCAGCCACACGGTGCAGCAGCTGCTGAAATACGCCAAGACCCGTAGCGAGCTTCTGGACGATACCCGGCTCGAGGCGCTGGATTTGACCGAGATTTGCCAGCTGGCCTGCACCCAGACCGCCACCGGCATCTACCAGAAGAACCAGGAGCTCGCCTTCGACATGGCCCCGGGCCAGGCGTATCAGGTACTGGGCGACCCGATCATGTTGCTTTGGCTCATCGTCAACCTGATCGAGAACGCCAGCGTTCACGCCGGCGGCCAGGTGCCCTACCGGGGAAGCATCGATCTCGCCCTGGCTCGGGAAGGCGACGCCGTCGTCCTGACGGTCAGCGACCGGGGCACCGGGGTGAGCGAGGCTACCCTGTCCCGGCTCACCGAGCGTTTCTACCGCGACAACCCCCACGCCCCGGGGAGCGGGCTGGGCCTGGCCATCGTCGAGCAGATCGCTACCGCCCACACCGCGACCCTGCATCTGGCCAACCGTCCAGGCGGCGGGTTCAGGGTGGCGGTGGCGTTTCCGGCGCTCCGAGAGAGCCTGCCAGACGCACCATCCAGGGCGTCATGAAGATCAGGATCAGCAGGCGCAGCACGTGGTGGGAGACGACGTAGACCGGATCGATCCCCATGACCGTGGCGATCACCGCCATCTCCCCCACCCCGCCGGGAATCAGTGCCAGCAGCACCGCGGCGAACTCGAGCGAGGTAAGCGAAGCCACAAGCCACGCCATCAGCATCGCCGCCACCAGGGCGAACAGCGCATAAGCGATGCCGAAGCGCCCCACGCTCAAGATCTGACGCCAGGGGGTACCGGAAAAGCGCGCCCCGACGGAGGAACCGAGGATCATGAACGCCAGCAGCACCGGCCAGGCGGGCAAGGAAAACCCGACCCCGGCATTGGCCATGATCGCCCCGGCGACCATGGGCCCGAGAAACTCCGGCAGCGGCGCGCGGCACCTTCGCAGCACCCACCAGCAACAAGGCGCCAGCAACAACGCGGCGATATCGGAAAGCGCGAGCCAATGGGTGTCGCTTTCAAGGGTGACCTCATCGACGAACAGACTCGCCAGTATCGCCGCGCCGGAGACCACGGTCACCAGGCGAAGCGAATGGGAAATGGCGATCCAGCGAAGATCGCCCTAGGCGGGCTCCGCCAGCACCAGGGCCGAGTTCATGCTGCCGGGGTAGGCGCAGAACATGGCGCTGATGCGCCCGACCTTGGCTTGGGTGAAGATCCAGTAGCCCCCGACCAGCATCATGACCATGTAGACCAGCATGGCGATGACGCTGGGGTACCACCGAACGAGCCCGAGAAGCTCCTGGGCCTGAATACGGCTGCCGATGAACAGCCCGAGCAGCGCGATGGCAACGACATGGACACGCTTGTCCACTCCGGTCTTGACCCCCGCGATCGAGGCGGTCATGACCAGAAACAGCGCCCCCAGCATCCAGGCCAGCGGTAGCGAAAAAAGGGTGGCGATCGCGCCACCCAAGCTACCCAAACCCAGCGTTTTCAGCGTTTTCGACATGGCTTACGCCCGGGCGGCGCGATAGGCCTTGAAGCGGTTCATCAGCGGCTGACCGAACAAGGAAAGCAGCAGCAGCGCGAGGATGCCGAGCGCGACCGGCCGGCCGAACAGGTAGGTGAAGTCGCCACCGCTGATCTGGTAGGAGTGCAGCAGCGATTTCTCGGCGAGCGAGCCCAGCAACAGACCGATGACCGCCGCCGGCACCGAATAGCCGTAGTGGCGCAGAATCCAGCCGATCACCGCGAAAATCAGCACCGTGACCGGGCCGGTCATGTTGCCGGTCAGCCCGAAGGAGCCCATCACCGCCAGCACCAGCACCGACGGAATCAAGTAGCGCATGGGGACCTTGACGATGTTCGCCAGCACCGGGATGAACAACAGCCCCACCACGATCAGCAAGAATACCTGGGCGAAGTTGGCAAAGATGATGGCGTAGACCACGTCGGTCTGCTCGCGGATGAACTGCGGCCCGCCGGTGATGTTGTGCATGGCGAAGGCCGCGAGCATGACCGCAGTGGCGCCGCCGCCGGGAATGCCCAAGGCCAGCAAGGTGGCCATGGAGCCCGCTTCCGAGGTGCTGTTGGCGGATTCCGAGGCGACCACGCCCTTGGGGTTGCCCTTGCCGAACGACTCCGGGTCCTCGTCGCGACGCTTGGCCTCGACGTAGGACAGCAGGTTCGACACCGACGAGCCGACCCCGGGCACGGCGCCGACAAACACGCCGATCAACCCGCCGCGCAGCATCACGCCCGGGTAGCGAAACGCCATCTTGCACCCGGACAGGATTTCGCCGATGCGCACCTTGCGCGAGTCTTCGGATTCGACGATGAAGCCCTTGTTGGCCAGCTTGAACAGTTCCGAGGCGGCGAACATGCCCATCATCGCAGGGATGACCGGAATGCCGTCGAGCAGGTAGGTCTGGCCCATGGTGCCCCGGGCAAGGCCGATCTCGCTGAAACCGATGGTACCCGCCAGAAGACCGACGAAGCCAACCATCAGTCCCTTGAGCACCTGCTCGCCCTTGAGACTCGCGATCAAGGTCATGCCCCAGAGGATGACGATGAACATCTCGGCAGGCCCGAGCTTCAGTACCATGACCGACAGCGGCTGAATCATGATAAAAAGAATGACGTATCCCATCAGCACGCCGATCACCGACGAGGCCAGCGCAATACCCAACGCCTGGTTGTGCTGGCCGTTGCGCGCCATCGGGTAGCCATCGAAGGCGGTGGCGATCGCCGAGGACGTGCCGGGAATGTTCATCAAGATCGCGGGAATCCCCGCCCCAAAGGAGCCGCCGGTGAAGATGGCGGTCAGAAACAGCATGGCCTGGACGAAGTCCATGTACATGGTAATGGGCAGGAAGATCGCCATGGCCATGGAGATCTGAAGCCCGGGGGTGGCGCCGAAGATGAGACCCAGCACGATGCCGGGCACGACCACTATCCACGGGTCGAAACTGGAAAACAGCAGAACCATGCTCTGCTGGACCGCGTCAAAATCGATCATGTCGGTTCCTTAGCTGGGCAGCAGCAACAAGGTCATGGGGTACGGCAGCATCTGGGAGAAGAAGAACGCCGTGCCGAGGCCGAAGGCGACGCTGAAACCTGCCAGCAGCAGCCAGTTGCGCTCGCCCTTGAGCACCAGAAACAGCGCGATGAACGCCACCGTGGCGATATCGAACCCCAGAGTTTCCAGCGAAAGCACATAGACGGCGAACAGCCCGACCACGGGCAACGTGCGGTAAAGCGGCTCCTCTTCGTCGCTTGCGCGAAACAGGGTGCCGTGTTTCAGGCGCAGCACGAACTCGAGGGCGATGATGGCCAGCACCAGCACTGACAGCGGCAGGATCAGCAGCAGGTTCTGGACCTGGGAGGACACGCTGATCGCGTCCATCAAATACCAAAGCGTGAAACACGCCAGCGCCATGAGGACCAGCAGGTCCCCATAGTCGCGTCGTTGTACGGACATGGGAGTTCTCCAGTCCGGCCCCTACCGCGGGGCCGGACGTCAGACGGGATTATTTCAGAAGGTGGGCGTACTGCTCGAAGACGTCGAAGTTCTCGCGCATCAGCTCGTTGGCGCGGTCCGGTCCGATCCATGCGCCGCCCATTTCGTTACGCTCGAGGTGATCCTGCACTTCCTTGCGCGCCAAAGCGCTCTGGATGGCATTGGTCAGCGTCTCGAAACGCTCCGGAAATTCGCGCTCCATTTCACTGGTCACGGCGAAGCCGCGCATGGACCCTTGAAGAATGGGCACTTCCACGCCGGCGGGCTCGAGGGCTTCGTTGATCGGCGGGACGTCCCACTGATCGATGCGCTCGTCGCTGACGATGGCCAGCGGCGTCAGGAATTCGCGAATGCCTTCACTGCCCTGGGCGCTGATGGAGACGAAGTCCACCTGGCCGCCGGCCACCGCCGAGCGCGCCTCGCCACCGCTGTTGTAGGTCACAAGGTTCAGGTTTTCCTGGGGAATACCGGCCCGGTCGAGCAGCAGGCGTACCATCAGGTGGCCAGCGGAGCCCTGTACCACGGCGCCGCGCACCTGCTTGTCGCCTTCGCGCATGGCGTCGAGCAGCGACGGCAAATCCTCGTAGCCGCTGTCGCGGTTGGCGGCGATCAAATCCAGGTCGAACCACTGGAAGTTGATGTAGTTGAAGTCATCGACGCTGAAGTTGGCGCCACCGGTCAGAATCGAGTTGGTGAGGTAGGGCGCGAAGGTGGAGGCATACACGGTGTAGCCGTCGTCGGGCATGTTCAGCACGTAGTTGGAGGCCACCTGGGTGCCGGCACCGGGACGGTTGGTCACCTGGACCGGCACGCCGATCTCCTCGGACAGGTAGCCGGACATCAGCCGCGCCAGGCGATCGGCGCTGCCTCCTGTGCCGAAGCCCACGATCATGTTGATCGGGCGCTCCGGGTAGTCGTCGGCCAACGCGGGCAGCGCCATCGAAAGACTCGTCAGGGCGACGATGGCACCGACCAGCAGCGACTTCATCTTCAAACCGAACGGAGTAGCAACATTCTTGGGCATAGCGGTCTCGCTTTTTATAGGTTTATAGCTTTTTATAGGTTTATAGCTTTTTTTAGAAACAGGGCACGCCCTGTGGAGTGCACACGCTATGGCATGAAGCTTTCACCAACCTTGCACGGCGGCAAAAGCCAACTAAAGTCTAACCTCCACCGCCAACTTCGCGGTTCAAGAACGCTATCGCCGCTTTCATCGCCCCACGGCGCAGTAGAAAACTGCCGATATGACCGCGCCCGCGCTGCAGGTAGAGCTCTGCCGGCACGCCTTGATCCTGGAGGGCGAGATAGAAATCCCGGGCCTGGTCCACGGGCACCAGCCGGTCCCGGTTGCCATGAAAGATGAAAAACGGCGGTGCCTGAGGCGCGACATGATGAATCGGCGACGCCTGCACGTAGGCCTCGGGCCGCTCCTGGCGGGTGCCGCCCAGCAGGCCGACCACGAGCGGCCCGTCGTCGAACTTCGTCAGATCGCTTGGCAAGCCCCCCACCGCTACTGCTCTGAGCCGGGTATGGTCGCCACCGTAGGGCGTCGCCAGTGGCCCGGTCTGGCTTGCCAGGGCCAGCAGGCTCACCAGGTGCGCGCCAGAGGAGTATCCGATCCCGACGATTCGGTCGGTATCGATGCGAAAGCGCTCGGCGTTGGCATGAATCCACGCCATGGCCTGTTGCAGATCCTGAAGCTGTGCGGGAAAACGGTAGCGTGGCGCGAAGCGGTAGGCCACGTTCACCGTCACGTAGCTTTGGCCGGCGAGCTGACGGGCGATGCCCTCCATGTCGTCGGGGCTTCGCCGGCGCCAGCCACCGCCGTGCACGATCAGCGCCGCCGGGCGAAGCGTGCCCGCCGGGGTCGCCGGCAGGCGTACCCGGGCCTCCAGGGGCGCGGGCCAGTCCATGGGGGTGTAGCGCTCGGCCGCCAGGGCGGTGGATGAGACCGGCGGCGCCGGGCGTACCTGGCCCAGGGCCGGCTCTCCCGGGCTTGCCAGATGCATCGCCCCACAGCCGCTCAGCATCAGCGAAAGCCCGCCAAGCCCGAGATAGCGGCGAACCGCGTGAACAACCTGCATTAATGACTCCTTGTCCTGGGTGGGTACGCCCCTCACCGTACCTTTCATAAGATCACGGTTGTTGCACAGTTTCTGCAATGACTTTACACCGACGCCTTCGATACTGGGCTTGTCAGCGTCATTCACTGTATCGACCCACGAGGTACATCATGAAAAACGTCATTCGCAAACTCGCCGCCCCTGCACTGCTCGCCGCCGTGCTCGCCCCCGTTGCACTGACCGCCCAGGCAGGCCCGCACTCCGACGAAGATCGTGCCCAGATGCGCGAGCACCGGCAGGAGCAGCGCCAGGAAGTCTACCAGCGCGCCGGCATCGACGAAGAGAAGCAGCAGGCGCTGGATGAAGTCAATACCGAGTTCTTCGAGGCCATGAAGTCGCTGCGCGACGATCATCACGCCCGGGTCGCCGAGATCCTGACCGATGAAGAGCAGCAGGCAGTGCGAGACGCGATGCACGAGGTGCGCGGCGAGCATCGCGAGCACAAACGCGCCGAGCGAGGCCAGCAAGAGTCCAATACCGAAGGCGAAGCGCTCACTCAGTAAGCACGCGTTTCACGTCGACTTTCGCATCGGTTTCACGTTGACCTTTGCATCGAAAGAACACCCGGCCATTGGCCGGGTGTTCGCGTTGGAAGGGGCATCAAGGTGCCGAAGGCGGGCCTAGAAGAAGCCCATAGGGTTGATGTCGTAGCTGATCAACAGGTTCTTGGTCTGCTGGTAGTGTTCGAGGGCCATCTTGTGGGTCTCGCGGCCGACGCCGGACTTCTTGTAGCCACCGAAGGCGGCGTGGGCCGGGTACTGGTGGTAGCAGTTGGTCCACACCCGCCCGGCCTGGATGCCGCGCCCCATGCGAAACGCCACGTTGATGTCACGACTCCAGACGCCGGCGCCGAGGCCGAACTCGGTGTCGTTGGCGATCGCGAGCGCCTCTTCCTCGTCCTTGAAGGTGGTGACCGACACCACCGGGCCGAAGATCTCCTCCTGGAAGATGCGCATCTTGTTGTTGCCCTTGAGGATCGTCGGCTCGATGTAGTAACCGCTGGCGTAATCTCCCTCGATGCTCGCCTTGTCGCCGCCAGTCAGGAATTCGGCGCCCTCTTCACGCGCCACGTCCATGTAGGACATGATCTTGTCGAACTGCTCTTGCGATGCCTGAGCACCGACCTGCACCTCGGTATCCAGTGGGTTTCCGCGCTTGATCGCCTTGGTGCGTTCGAGCACCTTCACCATGAAGTCGTCGTACATGCTCTCCTGCACCAGTGCGCGAGACGGGCAGGTGCAGACCTCGCCCTGGTTCAGGAAGGCCAGTACCAGGCCTTCTACCGCCTTGTCGATGAAGGCGGGCTCGGCGTTCATGATGTCGGCGAAGTAGATGTTCGGCGACTTGCCACCGAGCTCCACGGTGGAGGGGATGATGTTCTCGGCGGCGCACTTCAGGATGTGCGAGCCCACCGGGGTGGAGCCGGTGAAGGCGATCTTGGCGATGCGCTTGCTGGTGGCAAGACTCTGGCCGATCTCTTCGCCGAAGCCGTTGACGATGTTGACCACCCCGGGCGGGATCAAGTCGCCAATCACCTTCATCAGCACCAGCATCGAGGCCGGCGTCTGCTCGGCGGGCTTCAACACCACGCAGTTGCCGGCGGCGAGCGCCGGCGCCAGCTTCCACACCGCCATCAGGATCGGGAAGTTCCAGGGAATGATCTGCCCCACCACGCCGAGCGGCTCGTGGAAGTGGTAGGCCACGGTGTTGGCGTCGATATCCGCCACGCTGCCTTCCTGGGCGCGGATGCAGCCGGCGAAGTAGCGAAAGTGGTCGACGGCAAGCGGGATGTCGGCGTTGAGCGTCTCGCGCACCGCCTTGCCGTTGTCCCAGGTTTCCGCGACCGCCAGTAGTTCCAGGTTCTGCTCGATGCGATCGGCGATCTTGAGCAGAATATTGCTACGCTCGGCGGCGGAGGTCTTGCCCCAGGCGGGGGCGGCCTGATGCGCGGCGTCCAGGGCCTTTTCCAAGTCCTCGTCGGTGGAGCGTGCCACTTCGCAGAACACCTGGCCGTTCACCGGGCTCAGGTTGTCGAAGTACTGCCCCTTCACCGGCGCCACGAACTCGCCGCCGATGTAGTTGCCGTAGCGTTTCTCGAAGGTGACCACGGCGTTCGCTTCACCGGGATTTGCATAGATCATGATGAGCCTCCTGGACGTTATCTTGTTTTGAACCGCTCATCCAGTGTTGGTCACCCGGCGTGCAAACGACATTAGCCAAACGTCGAAATCGCTCGAACAGGCACGAAAAAAGGCGGCCGAAGCCGCCTTTGAGGGTAAACCGGCGCGCTAGCGCACGATCATCACCGATACCTTGGCATGATGCACCACGTGCTCGGCGTTGGGGCCGAGCACGTAGTCGGCGAACTTGCGCTTGGTGTGCGAGGCCATCACGATCAGGTCGGCGTCAAGCTTCTTGCCGACCTTGATGATCGCCTCCCAGGGCGAGCCGTCGACGATCACGTTCTGGGTCTGGATGCCGTCGGGCACCTGAGCCTCGGTGAAGTCGATCAATGCCTGCTTCATGGCCACGTGGGCCTTTTCCGAGAAGTCCTTCGGAAAGTAGGCACCGACCATCGGCATCGTGAACTCCGGCAGCACGCTGACCAGATGAAGCGAGGCGCCGAAGGTCTGGCACAGCGTCGTCGCCACCGGCAGCGCCTTCTTCCAGGAGCTCTCTTCATTGAGATCCACGGGCAGCAGAATCTTCTGGTACATGCGCACTCTCCTCAGGCCTGGGCCGTAATCGCCTCTTCCTTGCGACGGCGGCTACGCTGCATCAACACCACCAGCGCGAAGAGCATGAGCGCCGGCAGCCACATCCACTCCTTCGTCCAGCGATCTACTGGCGCCAGCACCTCGACGATCTGCTGGTCGAAATCGAAGCCAAGCTCCGCCGCCGGGCTTCCGAACTCGACGAAGTCCACCAGGGTCTCGTCGCCGTCGGTATAGAGCTCGAGGCCGAGGTTTTCAAGCCGCTCCTCCCCGGTGGCGCCATCCGGCACCGGCACCAGCACGTAAGTGCTCATGGGCGAGCCGAAACTGTCTTCTCCCTGAATCTGGACGCGCAGGTTGCTGCCTTCATCGACCTGCCCCAAGGCCTCGGCGAACTGCGCTGGGGGTACGGAATCGTAGGGGTCGTGGAGGCGATCCATCCAGAAGCCGGGGCGGAACAGGGTGAAGGCGACCAGCAGCAGCAAAATCGACTCGTACCAGCGGCTGCGGGTCAGGAAGTACCCTTGGGTGCCGGCGGCGAAGATCAGCATGGCGATGGTGGCCACGATGAAGATCACCACCCCCTGGACGACGGTGACGTCGATCAGCAGAAGGTCCGTGTTGAAGATGAACAGGAACGGGAGTGCTGCGGTACGCAGGCTGTAGTAGAACGCCTGGAAGCCGGTGCGAATCGGATCTCCTCCGGACACCGCCGCCGCGGCGAAGGAGGCCAGGCCCACCGGTGGCGTGACGTCGGCCATGATGCCGAAGTAGAACACGAACAGGTGCACCGCGATCAACGGCACGATCAGCCCGTTTTGCTGGCCGAGCATCACGATCACCGGCGCCATCAGCGCGGAAACGACGATGTAGTTGGCGGTGGTGGGAAGCCCCATGCCGAGGATCAGGCTGAGCACGGCGGTAAGCAGCAGAATGACCATCAGGTTGCCGCCGGAGAGGATCTCGACCACGTCCGCCAGCACCAGGCCCACGCCGGTCTGGGAGACCGCGCCGACCACGATGCCCGCAGTGGCAGTGGCAATACCGATGCCGATCATGTTGCGCGCGCCGGTGACGAGCCCATCCCATAGATCGATGAAGCCTTCCTTGACGTCGTCGGTCAGGCGGCTACGGCCTCTAAAGTAGGCAATGATCGGGCGCTGGGTCAGCATGATGAAGATCATGAACACCGTGGCCCAGAACGCGGACAGCCCTGGCGATAGCCGCTCGACCATCAAGCACCACACCAGCACGATGACCGGCAGGATGTAGTGCAGCCCCACCATGACCGTCGGGCGGGTTTGCGGCAGGGTCACCACCTTGGAGCGGGGATCGTCGATCTCGAGTTCCGGATAGCGGGCGCTGACCTTCAAAAGCCCTACATAGATGACGGCAAGGCCGAAGGAAATGATCCAGGGGGCCGATTCGCCGAGCACCGGCTTGAGCCAGCCAAGGCCATAGTAGACCGCTATGGAAAGCCCCATCAGCAGTAACAGCCCGGTCAGAAAGCCGATCACCTTGTTCAGAAGCGGCCGTGGCGGGTTGCTCGAAGGCAGACCTTGCATGCCGGCCTTGACCGCTTCGAGGTGCACGATGTAAAGCAGCGCGATATAGGAGATCAGCGCGGGCAGGAAGGCGTGCTTGATGACCTCGACGTAGGGGATGCCCACGTACTCGACCATCAGAAAGGCGGCGGCTCCCATGACCGGCGGCATGATCTGGCCGTTGACCGAAGAGGAAACTTCCACGGCGCCGGCTTTTTCGGCGCTGAAGCCCACCCGCTTCATCATCGGAATGGTGAAGGTACCGGTGGTCACGGTGTTGGCGATGGACGAACCGGAGATCAGCCCGGTCAACCCCGAAGCTACCACGGCGGCCTTGGCAGGCCCGCCCTTCAGGTGACCGAGCATCGAGAACGCCACCTTGATGAAGTAGTTGCCCGCCCCGGCCTTGTCCAGCAGCGCGCCGAACAGCACGAACAGGAACACGAAGCTCGTCGAGACCCCCAGCGCAATCCCGAACACCCCTTGGGTACCGAGCCACTGGTGATTGATCAACCCGCCGAGGCTCACGCCGCGGTGAGCGAGAATGCCGGGCATGTAGGGCCCGAACAGGGAATAGGCGATGAAGATGGCGGCGATCACCATCAAGGGCGGCCCCAGTGCCCGCCGGGTTGCCTCCAGCAGCAGGACGATACCGACTATCCCGACCACGATGTCCTGGGTGATGGGACGCCCGGAGCGTCCGGCGAGATCGTCATAGAACACGAAGAGATAGGCACCGCAGAAGGCTGCCACGGCAGCGAAGAGCCAGTCCAGAAGCGGGATACGATCCCGCGGGGAGCGTTTGAAGGCCGGATAGGCCATGAAGGCCAGAAACAGCGCGAACGCCAGGTGGATCGAGCGCGCTTCCGTGGCGCTGAACACGCCAAAGCCCACCAGATAAGGCAGCGGTGAGGCGATCCAGAGCTGAAACAGCGACCAGGCCGCGGCGATACTCACCAGTAGCTTCCCGGGCGCCCCCATAGGTTTTCTCGCGCCGGTATCGCTGGAGGCGACCATGTCCTCCAGGTCGGCCTCCGCGGCCGGGGTCTTCTTCTCGTCTTGCATACGCTAGCCCTTTGAGGTCGGCGCCGGCGAGCAGTACGTACTACCACCGCTTGCCAGTTATGGTTACCAGTACAATCAACGAAAGCGCGGACACCCAGGGCGCCCGCGCTTCGCGTTTTACTCTATTACGCCAGGGTTGTCACCTCGGCGCCGGTTGTCCGCTTACTCGATCCAGCCACGCTCGCGGTAGTAGCGCTCGGCGCCAGCGTGCAGCGGCGCGGTCAGACCGTCAGAGATCATGTCTTCCTCGTTCAGGTTCTCGAACGCCGGATGCAGACGCTTGAAGCGATCGAAGTTCTCGAACACCGCCTTGACGGTTTCGTAGATGACCTCTTCGTCAACGTTGGTGGAGGAGACGAAGGTCGCCGCCACGCCGAAGGTCTCGACGTCTTCGTCGTTACCGCGATACAGGCCGCCCGGGATCACGGAACGAGTGTAGTACGGATACTCTTCGATCAGGCCATCGATCTCGTCACCGGTGACCGAGACCAGTTTGGCGTCGATGGTGGTGGTGGCTTCCTGGATGGAGCCGTTGGGGTGGCCGACCACGTAGACCATGGCGTCGATGTTGTTGTCCGACAGTGCAGAAGCCTGTTCGGCGGCGTCGAGCTGGGATGCCAGGGCGAAAGTGCTTTCGTCCCAACCGAAGGCGTCCATGACGACGTCCATGGTATTGCGCTGGCCGGAACCGGGGTTGCCGATGTTGACACGCTTGCCCGGGAAGTCACTGATGTTCTCGATGCCGGCATCGGCGCGAGCGACGACGGTCAGCGGTTCACCGTGCATGGTGAAGACCGAGCGCATCTCTTCCCACGGGCCCTCTTCCTCGAAGTTGCCTTCGCCGTTGTAGGCGCGGTACTGGACGTCGGACTGCACCACGCCCATATCCAGGTCGCCGCTCTTCATGCCGTTGACGTTGGCCACGGAGCCGCCGGTGGACGGCGCGTTGCAGCGGATGTTGTGATCTTCGCTGCCACGGTTGACCATGCGACAGACCGACTGGCCGACCACGTAGTAGACGCCGGTCTGACCGCCGGTACCGATGGTGATGTAGCGCTCCTGGGCCACGGCTGGCGTGGCGAAGCTTGCCGCGGCGATCAGCGCGCCGGAGACGGCGGCGGTGGAGAATACATGGCGTTTCATGGACACACCTCTTTATCTTTTGTGAGCGTTATGCGCTTTGAACCACCCGTTGTACCGATCCCCTGGGTGCCGGTGTTCAAAACGTTGAGAAGACAGTCTGTTAACTCGTCTACTAACTCTGCCGACAGGCGGCCGAGGATGTTACTTTAGCGAAAAAAACGTCGCTTGGCGAAGTATGCGTAACGCCGCCCGCCAGCGCACGGGGGACGCTTGCCCCCGAGCGTATCTCCATCGTCTCGTTCACTATAGAGGCTATTTTCAACGGCGAACGTTTAGCCGCCTTGCGCCTTTAAACGTTGTAGCCGAGCACGCCGGGAAGCCACAGCGCGATCCCCGGAAACAGCGCCACCAGCGCCATCGCGCAGGCCATGGCGAGCACGAACACCAGCGCCCAGCCCAGGGTATGCTCAAGGCGAATCTTGGCCACTTCCGTGGTCACCATCAGGTTCACCGCCACCGGCGGGGTGAACTGGCCGATGGCGATGTTCATGGCCAGCAGGATGCCGAACCATACCGGGTTCCACTCGAAGTGCTGCATCACCGGAATCAGGATCGGCATCAGGATCAAATAGATCGAGACGGCATCCAGCAGCATCCCGGCGATCAGCACCGCCAGCATGACCAGCACCAGCAGCAGTGCGCCGTTATCGGTGAGCCCGATCATCCACTCCGCCAGGTGGCGGAAGGTCCCGAGCATGGTACCTGCCCAGGCGAACACGCCGGCCAGCGCAATGATCAGCATCACCACGCCGGAAATGATCGCCGCCTCGCCCAGAAGCGCCCAGAGATCGCGTAGCGAAAGCTCCCGCGTCAGGAACAGGCCGACCAGCGTGCCGTAGGCCACCGCCACCACTGCCGCCTCGGTGGGCGTGAACAGCCCGGAGCGCAGCCCGCCCAGAATCAGGATCGGTGCGAACAGCGCGGGCAGCGCCTGGCGAAAGGCCGGCCCTACCTTGAGCCGCTCGGCCCCGTCTACCGGCGCACCGCCCTCCCAACCGTAGCGCCGGGCCAGCAACATCGCCGGTACCAGCAGCGAAAGCCCGGCCAGAATGCCGGGAAAGAGCCCGGCGGCGAACAGCGCGCGAAGATCCACGCCGGGCACCACGATGGAGTAGAGAATCAGCGCCACCGACGGTGGAATCAGGATCGCTGTGGAAGCCGAGGCCGCGATCAGCGTGGCGGAAAACGGCTTGGGATAGCCCGCCTTGGTCATGCTCGGCAGCATCACCATGGCCACGGCCGCAGCATCCGCCGGCCCGGAGCCGGACATGCCGCCCATGATCATGCACACCAGCACCGCCACCAGGGCGAGCCCGCCGTGGCGCGGGCCGATCAACGCCTGGGCGAAGCGCACCAGGCGCAGCGCCACGCCGGAGCGCTCGAAGATCAGCCCGGTCAGGATGAACAGCGGAATGGCGATCAAGGGGTACTTGGCGATGCTGTTGTAGGTGTTGGTGCCGAAGGTGGCGAGCATCTCAGGCGAAAGCCCCGCCACGATGCCGACCGAGCCCGCCAGCGCCAGCGAGAACGCCACCGGAACGCCGGCGATCAGAAGCCCCGCGAAGGCGAGGATCATCCACAGGTCAGGGGTCATCGCGCAGTCTCCCGTTCAGCCGTTCGCGGGTCTGCTGGACGAGCCGCCAGACCATCAGCGCCGAAAGCACAGGCAGCCACACCAGGTACCACCACTGAGGCAGGCCGAGCCCGGGCGAGAGCGACTCCCACTGGTACTCCTGAAAGGCGAGCTTGCCGCCGTACCAGGTGATCAGGCCCAGCACGATCAGCCCGCAAAGCCCCTGAAACAGGATCAGCGCACCGCGAAAGCGAGCAGGCAGCCTGCGCTCCAGAAAGCTGATGCGAATATGGCGGTTGCGTCTGAGCGCCACGCTCGCCCCGGCGAAGGTCAACACCACCAGCAGAAACACCGAGAACTCCTCGGTAAACGAGAACGAGCCGCCGGTGAGATAGCGGGTGACCACATTGCCCAGGCTGATCAGCGAGATGACGATCAGCGACGCCGCCCCCAGCCAGCGCTCGAGGCGCGCATCGAAATACTCTTGCATGTTGGCCTCAATCGACAAGGCGACCGGCACAGGCCGGCCGCCGATGGGACACCGCGCCTAGCGCGCGTCGATGGCCGACTGGGCGGCTTTCATGAGATCTTCACCGATGCGCGAGGCCCACTTCTCGTGAACGCTCATGGTCGCCTCGACGAAGGCCTGGTACTCGGCCTCATCGAGTTCAGTGACGGTGACGCCGCGCTCCTCGATGGCGGCCAGGCGCTCGCTCTCCTGCTCGCGGGTCATCGCGATTTCCCAGGCACCGGCCTCTTGCGCAGTCTCACGCAGCATGGTCTGTTCTTCCGGGCTCAGCGAGCCCCATACCTGCTGGCTCACCGCGAACACCAGGGGGTCGTTCATGTAGTTCCAGCGGGTCAGGTACTCCTGGCCCACCTGATCGATACGCGCCACGTCGAACACCGACAGCGGGTTCTCCTGGCCGTCCACGGCGCCGGTGGTGAGCGCGGGCTGGGCGTCGGTCCAGCTCATCTGAGTGGGGTCGGCGCCGAGGGCGGCGAAGGTATCCTGGAACAACGGTGAGCCGACCACGCGGATCTTGAGCCCCTCGAGATCCTCCGGTGCGCTGATCGGCCCGCTGGAGTTCGAGATCTGGCGAAAGCCGTTCTCGCCCCAGGCAAGCGGCATGATGCCGCGCCGGGCGATCGCCTCGAACACCAGCTCGCCGGCCTCGCCCTGGGTGACGGCATCCACGGCGGCGGTATCCGGGATGAAGAACGGCAGCGAGAAGAGGTTGAGCTCCGGTACCTGGGGCGACCAGTTGATAGTCGAGCCCACAGCGGCATCGATCAGCCCGGAGCGCATGGCGGAGAACTCCCGGGTCTGGTCGCCGGAGACGAGCTGGGCATTGGGGTAGACTCGCAGGGTCAGCTCGCCGCCGCTGCGCTCCTCCAGAAGCTCCGCCCACTTCTCGGCGGCCTGCCCCCAAGGGAAGGCGTCCGACAGCACGGTGGAAACGGACAGTTCGCGCGCCTGGGCGGAGGCCGTCAGCGTCAGCAGGGCCGCGCCCGCAAGGCCCAGGGCAGCATGAGAGAGGTGGCGTGTCAGCGTCATGGTGAGTCCTTTTATGCGTGTCTTTTTTATCTGATTTTTATAGTGGCCGACACCGCCCATGGGCCGCGCCGCGCCTTGCTCATTGTAGGCACTTACCGGGCGAAGGGAAGAGACCCAGGCTGATATGATGGGCGACTCACTCCGTTACCTCGTACTCACCAAGGGATCTTGCCGTGCCGCTACGCGATTTGCTTCTGGGCCTTCTGGTCATCGCCATCTGGGCGCTCAACATCGTTGTCATCAAGGTAGGCGTCGTCGAGCTTCCGCCGCTTTTGATGACCACGCTGCGCTTTGCCCTGGTGGCCCTGCTGCTGGTGCCCTTCCACCCAGTGCCTCGCGCCCAATGGCCGTTTCTGCTGCTGCTCTCTTTCACTTTCGGCACGCTGCACTTCGCTCTGCTGTTCATTGGCCTTGGCCAGTCCGAGGCGGGCACCGGGGCGCTGCTGGTGCAGATGGGCACGCCCTTCGCCACGATCCTGGCGGTGATCTTTCTCAAGGAAAAGCTCGGGCCCAAGCGCCTGGCGGGTCTTCTGCTATCGTTCGCGGGCGTGGTGGTACTGGCCGGCGGCCCCACGCTACCCGCGCCGCTGCCGCTTGGCATTCTGCTGTTGAGCGCGCTGGGCTGGGCGGTGTCGCAGCTTCTGATCAAGCGCGGCCCCCACATCGCACCGCTGGCGCTGGCAGGCTGGATCGCGCTTCTCGCCCTCCCCCAGGTCGCGCTCGGCTCCTGGCTGTTCGAAAGCGGCCAGTGGCAGGCAATGCGCACGGCGGGGCTCGCCGGCTGGGGGGCCGTGTTCTACACCGCCGTGATGTCGTCGATCGTCGCCTACGGCATCTGGTACGCGCTGCTGCGCCGCCACCCGGTCAACAAGGTGGTACCAATGACACTGCTGGTTCCGGTACTGGCGGTAGGGCTAGGAGCGCTTCTGATGGGCGACAGCCTGGGCGTGCACAAGCTGGCCGGGGGCGGGCTGGTGGTCGCCGGGATCGGGCTGATCCTGATTCGTTTTAGAAAGCGTCGGTTGGCGCAGTGATTTGAGCCCTCCTCACGCAGGGTTCGAAGGGCCGCATTCCAGTCGAGTGCAGGCGATTTCATGAGTCATTTCTTTTCGATTCAGACTAAAGACATGACACAGAATTATGAACATAACCTTGGTGTGCAGTGTAAAGCCTCGTGCCATCTTCTTTGGCGGCTTGCGCTTCGGTGTTCAATGTCAAGGCAGACACTAGCGTTAACGGCATTAAAAGCAAGCCGGCTAGTGTCGCCAGCAGGCCGGTGCGAGGGAGCAATATCATCAGGGGCCAAACTTCTCGGGGAAGTAGGAAAGCGGCGGCTCCAGGCCCAGCCAATCGTCTTTCATGCGCTCGCCTTCTTCTCGCTGTTCGGGCGTGAGGATATCCCGATACGCACGCAATGCGTTTTCTGACGACGTGCCAGGGACTTCTTCGTGAATAGCCAGAAAAATGGCCCATCCTTCAGCAGGATCTGGCTCGGGCGCTCCACGGCAGAGTTCACGACCGCCTTCGTTAGGTGCGATATTACAAGCAGCCAACCAGCCACGTCCGTTCATATGGCCTGCCTCGGACGTCCTGGTCATCCACTCCCAAGCCTCTTCAGGGTGGTCCAGATGATTCAATATAGAAGCGAGGTTATTCATGCCCGGCGCATATCCCGCTTCGGCTGCCCGACGAAACCATACCTCCGCAGCCTCTAAACGCTCTGTATCGCTACTGTAAGCATCCTCATCATCGCGTGCGCGTTTGCCCAGCATGTTCATGGCCCAGGCGTTGCCCGCCTCAGCGGCACGATTCAACCAAACCAGCGCTTCTTCTTCATCCGGGTCTTCCACGTAGTAATAGATGTAATACAACGCCGCCATGGCATCCGGATCGCCAGCTTCTGCCTGAGGCAGCGTGAGCTCAAGCGCCTCCTGCGGCCAGTCATCGCCGTTTTCCGGGCAAACGTCGCCCAGCTCGCAGGCGCCGCCATCGAAGAGGCGCAGCATAGAGTAGGGATCACCATGCTGGGCGGCTTGGTAGTACCAGTCTAGTGCGGCCTGGTTCATATTGCCCATTACCAAGCGGCGGTTGGCTTCACCCAAGTAGTACATCGCCTCTGCATCGCCCTCTTCAGCAGCTTGCTCAAGAAATGGAATAGCTGAATCTGCCCTTCTAATCCCGTAAAGCCGCATCCCTTCTTCTTTGGCGGCTTGCGCTTCGTCATCCAAGGCCCAGGCAGGCGACAGAATTAGCGGTACTAGAAGCAAGCTGGCTAGTGCAGTTAAAAGGGTTGGTCGCATATCATTATTCCTTAGTCGATTCCTTTACTGAGTAGCGCACACTTCGGTCGCTAAACCTGCTGAATAACGGCGATAGTTCCGTTTTGCAATCGGCACATCAGTATTATCCGTGCCAGAAGTCCGCTCCATAAAAAATTCTAAATCACGTTTACGACGCTCGTACGCATGTCTTATATCCTCATGCCATTGATGGCCGTTCTCGCTCATTCGTATAAGTGCCTTAGCGAACAGGTACTGCGAGGGGGTGGGGTCTTGCTGACTAAAACGGCATAACGTGCCGTAAACGCCCGTCGTTACTCCCCCTACGATCCAGCCCAGGCAGTTGGCAATAGCGATCTGTTGAAAGTCCAATGCTTGCCTGGAATTAAATGACTCCACGCTACCGCGGCTTCTACCTCTTCCAGGCGCTTCAACTTCAAACGCGCGCGGCTCACTGATTAGTAAGTACAACAAAGCACCTAACGCTTCAGGCGTTAATTGCTGAATCCAGCTAGCTAATTGATCACCTTGCCCTCTATCAGCCGCATTAACTATCTCATAAGCAATCGGCCCCGCATTCTGCCCCCCCGTCATTGCACGGTAGATCTGCTCGATGCCGGCCTTGCCGCGTGAAGCAAGAAGACCTACGTTTAGCAATGTCGTGGCGGCAAGATAGCCGAGAAAGCCGAGGGTTTCGTAGGCTTCTTCGTCGACCCACTCGGGCTGAACGTAGTTGTTGTCCACCATGGCGCGGTGAAGCATGGTAAGCCATAAATCGAGGCTGTCTACGTCCAGGTCGATGGCTAGCGACCCGCCCACGCCTTTGCCCACGACCAGCCGAGCACTCATGACGAGCGTGAATTTACCGCCCTGCATACGTAAAAGAAAACCGGCCTTCGCCCCTATACCGATGGATACCTCGCCCCCCAGCTTGGCATTGCCGAGACTGCGCCACCCTGTGAGTGATCGGCTCGACCCCTGAATGGCAAGATCTGATAACGCGGCGCGTGTCGGCAGCAGGCGCCGCAGATTTTCCGGTGGTTCCCAATGCAAGGCACAGCGTGTCTCGATGCCCAGCTTGGCGCCCGCAAACGCATCGAACTCTGCGCCTTGAGCTTCGCGCTTGGCCCAATCGACCCCGGTGATGCTTAGCCCATCTTTATCGAAATCAAAGCCCAGCTCGCTGGAAAGTACTGCGCTTGCTCCAGCAAACCCTTTGGCCACCGCATCGAGCACAACGGTATAGCGCCCCAGGTTACGCGTCTCATTACGTTCAGCCAGTTCAATACTGATTGGCAGTGCCTGAGACTTTTGAGGAAGCACCAACCGCCCCAACGGGAGTTCGCCTCGTGCCAGGCTGATGGTGCCTTTGCCTTCCCACCCGTAAGAAAGCTTTGCCGCGGTCTTATCATTGTCATTCAAGGACCACTCACCGGCCGTATCCCGTGCAAGCTCCCGTTGATTGTTGCGCGTGACGCTGGCACCTGATGTTTCCTCGAACGTCAGCTCACCATCAAAAAACGTCAGGCTGCCGGATTGTGCCTCAGCGTTCCAGGGGGCATCGCGCTCATTTTCTGACCGCTCCTCGTTGAGGTCAAATTGCGTCATTCCGACCAGTCGCAGCATTTGTGCTTGTGCACTGGCATCAAAAAGCCTCAACGATTCACGCCCAGGGCCGGTAAAGAGTATCTTCTGGAGGGCTTCCCCCCAGCGGGTTTTGTTACCCCCCGTGAGTGACGCCACCTCGTAATGGCGATGTTCCAAATAGGAGAAAAGGTCGTCCGGCTGGAAAAAGCCCAAGGTATCTTCGTGCCAACCGAGCTGATGCTCGATTCTCTCGCAGCCACGCGAGGCCAACCACTGACTCAATGCCGTTTCAGGCGCTTCCCATAAAGTGGCGGGCAGTACGCCGTCGGCGCTGAGCGACTGATTCAAACGTTCGCGTTCGGTTTCTGACATCAGAGGCGCCAGTTGCCATAAACTGATATGGCTTAGCGATTTTGCCCCCAGCGGCGAGCTGAACTCGCGAAGCGGAAATTCGCGGCGTACGAGCCGCTCGATCTTACGCTTTTCGTAACCTAGCGAGTGTCGGTCGTCGTTCAGGTTCGTGTTCCATATCAGGACCCGCCCCGGTTCCATCTGCTTGACGGCTTCGCTAGCGGCTTCAAACAGCTCATCCAGCTGATCATGCAGACTTGCGTATTGCTGGCGCTCTTGTTCGAAGAGAAAAACGGGCAGTTGGGTACGACCTGCTGTTCCGAGCTCCCATTCGCGCAGCTTTTGCTCTACCGATTCATTAAGCTCAGCGCTTTCTCTCAATAAACGGCAATAGGTATCGAAACCGTTTATGCCATCCGGCATATTTAAGCCTCCAGCGGAGGCGCTGGAGAGAGAAAGCTCTGGCGTGGCAATGCCAAGTGCAGCGAGTTTTAAAATGCTTTCGAGATAATCGTGATACTTCTCTGTTTGCTGTTCGCTCAGCTGCTGTACATACCCTACAAATTGGCAAGCCTGGGCGGCCTCGACGGGCGGGTTGGATTCGCATAGTTGAATGAAACGCTGATACTCTGCCAAGACCTCCTGAAGTGAAAAGGGAGTAGCAGGCCCTTGGCTGCCCGGATTGAAATGGTACTGACGCTGAGCCTGCTCGCGGCATACACGATACGTCTCCAGGGCTTGTGCGATTTCTTCCTCCCAAGGACCGTAATATGCCTCGCCTTCAAGGGAGTAACCCTGTTCTTCCGCCCGCGCTACGCCCTGCTGGTAGAGTGTGCGAAGTTGACTTTCAATATCGCTGATTTCACTACCCGATAAGTAATCAGCAATATGAAGCAACATACCTGGCGTACTCAGATCCCAAAGTACATCCAGCAGGCCTTGTTCATGAGCAATTCGCTGTTCTACAGACTGCATGTCCTCGGAGGTCAGTGCCACTAACCGATTGAAGTTCTCGATATAGCGCTGCCGTTCTGACTCGTTCAGAAAACTTTCGGCCCGGCTAGGCAGCAGGCACTCCATCAAGCCCGCCTCATTGGTCAGCAGCTCAAGACGCGCTTCCTTATCCTCGGTACTGGCCCATTCGTGAAGTGTTTCAGAAGCTTCCATCAAGGCATCCGAGACTTCTTCGGTCAAAAGCCAAAATGTTCGCGTGCCGGGAATGTAAATAATATCGGCCCAGCAATTTTCTTCGCACACATGCGAGGCATTTTCTCCTGGGCTTTCTCCCTCCGAGACGGGTGGCTCGAATATATTGACCACGGCAGGGTCCAGACGGCGTTTTGAAGATTGCGAGGCACTCATAGAAAACGCTCCAGTTGCTTTACCTTCTGACGTGATGGAATTGGCTTATTCAGTACATCTTCTATTTGAGTATCAAACGCTTCGCTCTCACCTGTCATTACAGGCAATAGCCGTTTTAGATGATCGGAGCGAGTAATACCGGCCGCCATCAGAGCATTCATTTTAATTAACCAATAGGCTCGTACATCACTCAATGGCCTATTCGTCATACGGCTCAACCACCAGACCTGCTGGCTGTCCTTCAATGCCGCCTCCATCTCGGTGGTTAGATGGCCTTCATCGTGGGTACTTGATGTTTCGGTTCGAACTTGCCAAACAAGCCATTGACCTTGTGGCGTGGGCGTGGCTACCAGCTGAAACGGGCTCATCACGTGTTCGTAAACACTGGAGGGAGCACTGGCGAGTAGCGCCATCCATGCCGCGGGCTGCTGCAGGTTGATGAGCGACCTTCCGCCATGCGGGTCGGCTAACACGAACAAGAGTCGTAAATGATCGGCGAGGCTTTGTAGGGTTTGGTCTGGCCGGGGTAGGCACAGCCATCCCAGACGCTTTTGGCAAAGCGTTTCAGCGTAATACCAGGCCGAACTCCCCACATCGACTTCCACAAGCCAGGGGCTGGCCTCAATCAATGGCGAAAGTGGGGTACCCGCAAAGAGCGTCAGGAAGTCCTGCTGCCCATCACGTTCAAGGATTGCACGACATTGCTCCGGCGCGCGGCGCTGATCCAGCAGCACGTAACCATGCTTGACAGTGACCATACCTGACAGGCTCTCAGCGCTTCTGGAGCGCTCAGCGAGTAGGCTCAACCAGCCAGACATGGGCAGTCCTCGCGCGTGCACTGGGTGTCATTGATCTTGCCGCACAGCGGCATGATGGCCGCCTCGCTGAGCTGATAATCCTTGAGCCTGGGTAGGGCCGTTGGTGGTATGGCGTCATGCACTTCCGCCATGGCCCGCCCCGGCAGCAACGGCCCCTGCACCGACTGCCCGCTCCCATTACCCGGACTGCCGCCCGAATTGATCTTCACCTGCGGCCCGACGATGGTGACGCCGCTGGGGTCGAGCTTGAGGAAGCTGCCGCCCGCCTTCAGGGTGATCTCGCTGCCGGCCTCCAGCACCACCTTGTGGCCCGTCTTCACGTGAAGCTCACGGCCGCTTTCGCTCAGCCAGGCCTGGCCGGCCTTGACGTGCAGGGTGCCGTCGACCTGCAGGTGCTGATCGCCCTCGGTGCGCTCGAAGCGGTTACCGTGCACCGTGTGGTGGTCGTCATTATCGATCTCACTGATGCGGTCGTTGTGCACCTTGAGAAAGCTGTCGTTGCGGATCTCCTCAACACGGTCGTTGAGGGTCAGCAGCTCCAAATCCTTCTGGGCGTGGAGCCAGATCTGCTCTTCGCCAGCTTCGTCCTCGAAGCGCAGTTCGTTGAAGCCCTCAGCCTTGTGGCTCTGGGTGCGGAGGACGGTGCGCGTCTTGTGTTCGGGCAGCGTGTAGGGCGGGATGTTGGCCGCATGGTACGTTCGCCCGGTGACCAGCGGCTGGTCCGGGTCGCCTTCCAGGAAGGAGACGATCACCTCGTGGCCGATACGGGGGAGGGCGATGCTGCCGTAGCCGCCGCCGGCCCAGCCTTGGGAGACGCGCACCCAGCAACTCGCCGTGTCGTTGGGTTCAGCGTAGCGGTCCCAGGGGAACTGGACTTTCACCCGGCCGTGCTCATCGCAGTGAATCTCCTCGCCCTCGGGGCCGACCACGAACGCCACCTGGGGGCCGTCGATGCGGGGCTTGGGGTTGGGGGTGGCGCGCCAGGGAGTGTCACCAGGGATGAGAGTGACCCGGTTGCTATAGCGGGTCATGCCGCCGGTATCGCTACTGATACTGTCCTCTTCCAGCGCCTGGGGCTGCTCGCCGGTGTGCTCCACCGCCACCACCTGCCAGTCGCGGTTGAGGCTTGCGGTATCGTGGTCGGTGAGCGTGAAGCGCGCGCCCGGAGCGAGTTCCGGCAGATCACTTTCGGCACTCACCGTGGTGGCGTCGCGGCGCAGGTGCTCGAGGCGAATCCGGGTGAAGGGCTTGCCGGAGGCGTCCTGCTTGTAGCGGCCGGGGTAGTCAAAGTGCTCGTAGTCGCTCTGCTGGCCGTGGGCCTCCACGTCATCGCCCAGATGATCGTGGAGCTGGGCGTAGGCGGGGTTCTTGAAGCTGTAGTCCTTGAGCTGGGCGCTGGCGGCGGCGACCCGGGCGGTGTGGCTGAGCTTGCGCACGTGGCGCGCGGGCGGCGTGCCGCCGGCGCGGCCGTGGTAGGTGCGCTCGCCCAGATTCGTCAGCGCCTGCGGGTCGTCGGAGAACACCAGCCGGTGGGCGCCGCCGTCACTGTCCTCGAATTCATGGAAATAGAACAGGCCCTCTTCGGCAGCGAGGCGCTCGATGAAGGCGAGATCGGTCTCGCGGTACTGCACGCAGTACTCGCGCTCGGCGGGCTCGCGGCTGACCGCGAAGGCCACATCGGTGATGCCGCGCTCGTCCAGCAGGGTGTTGATGATGGTAAGCGGGTCCACCTTCTGGAAGATGCGCGAGTTGTGACGCAGCGACGTGCGCCACAGCGCCGGGCGCAGCGTGAGGGTATAGAAGGTGCGCCGGTGGCCGCGATCGCCCCGACCGAACTCGCTGATAATACCGTGGACCCGGCGCAGCGGCGCGCCGTCCTGCCACACGGTGAGCGTGGCCTCGCGGTCGAGTAGCTCGGCCGCGTCCAGATCACCATCACGGCTGGCGAGGGTGGCGGTCAGCGCGAAGGGTTCGGAGAGGGCCTCGCGGTGGGTGAAGTCGACCACCGCGACATCGTCGACGCCGGGTAGCGTCAGGGTGAACCGTAGCCCCGCTCCGTTTGCCATCGTGCTGCTCCCTGGTCATCCACTCATCGATTGAAAACGACAAGAATAATGATCTGGGCACACACTTCAATTCAGAGAAGCACGAAGCGCAAATGGCTTACATGAAAGTAGGAGATCACTTACATTATCGAAGTAAAACTTGCCAAAAGCGCTCGATTACGATCAGTCACCGCCTCGACAGAACCCCGCCAGCGCCGGTACCGACACGCAGTCGCCCACCTGGATGCCGCGCGCCTCGAAGTAGCCTGCGTTGACCTCGAGAGCCGAGCGGTAGGCCGCGCCGGCCGGGTAAGCCGGGCACTCTCGGGGGCTGTCGGATTCACACGGTGGCATGGTGTTGATCGCGACGATGCGCCCCTCGCCGTCGATGAAAGCAATATCGAGCGGGATCAAGGTCTTGTACATCCAGAAGGCGTTGTTCGCCGGCTGTTCACGCTCGAAGCGAAACAGCATGCCGCGCGCCTCGGGCAGGTGCTCGCGGCCCATCAGGCCTTGCTGGCGCTGAGCGACGGTTTCCGCCACCTCCACGTCGAGGCGGTGCGGGCCCTGCTTGGTGTGGATGGTCAGCGGCAGCGTCGCCGCCTCGCTGTCGGTAGCGAACACGCTCGTCGACAGGAGCGGGACGCTGGCCAGCAGCGACGTGCCGAGGGCGGCCTTGATCAGTTGACGACGCGACAGGGTCATGGTGGTCTCCTTCAGGCGCGGGCGTGCTGGTCGGTGATCGTCATCACCTTCAGGGTGTTGGTGCCGCCGTGGGCGTTCATGTGATCGCCCCGGGTGAGAATGACGTGATCGCCGGGCTTGGCCACGCCCTGCTTCACCAGAAGCTCAAGGGCACGGTCGTTGAGCTCGGTGGCCTGCATGGCGCTGGTGTCGAAGGGCAGCGAGACCACGCCGCGATAGAGCGCCATGCGCCGCTGGGCAATGGGGTTGTGAGCCAGGCCCACGATCGGCAGGCCCGAGCGAATGCGCGAGGCGATCAGCGGCGTATAGCCCGACGCCGTCATGCAGGCGATGGCGACCACGCCCTCCATGTGGTTGGCGGCGTACATCGCCGAGAGCGCGATGGTCTCGTCGGCGCGGGTGAAGCCTTCGTGGATGCGGTGGCCGGACTCCTGAGCGGTGCGCTCGCGCTCGGCGCCAAGGCACACCCGGGCCATCGCCTCGATGGTCTCGACCGGGTAGTCGCCGGCGGCGGTCTCGGCGGAGAGCATCACCGCGTCACTGCCGTCGAGCACCGCGTTGGCCACGTCGAACACTTCGGCGCGGGTCGGCAGCGGCGCGGAGATCATGCTCTCCATCATCTGCGTTGCCGTGATCACCGCGCGGTTGAGGCTGCGGGCGCGCTTGATCATGCGCTTTTGCACGCCGACCAGCTTGGCATCGCCGATCTCCACGCCCAGATCGCCCCGGGCGACCATCACCGCTTCCGAGGCTTCGATGATACCGTCGAGGGTTTCGTCGTCCGCCACCGCCTCGGCGCGTTCCACCTTGGCGACCAGGCCGATCTCGGCGCCTTCTTCGCCCAACAGGCGCCGGGCTTCCTGCATGTCTGCCGCCGAACGCGGAAACGAGATCGCCAGGTAATCGACGCCGATCGCCACGGCGGTCTTGAGGTCCGCCTTGTCCTTGTCGGTCAGCGCTGGCGCCGAAAGCCCGCCGCCCTGCTTGTTGATGCCCTTGTGGTTGGAGAGTTTGCCGCCCACCACCACCCGGGTATGTACCTTCTGCCCCTCGACGCGGGTGACGTCGAGCACCACGCGGCCATCGTCGAGCAACAGCCGGTCGCCGGCGGCGACGTCCTGGGCGAGGGTCTTGTAGTCACAGCCCACGGAGGCGATGTCGCCGGCGTCCGGATCGAGGCCCATGTCGAGCACGAAGTCCTGGCCCTCGGCGAGCTTGACCGCGCCCTCCTTGAAGCGCGCAATGCGAATCTTCGGCCCCTGCAGGTCACCCAGCGCCGCCACGCTTCGACCGAGCCGTGCGGCGATCTCGCGCACCCGCTCGAGTCTTGCGCGGTGGTCGTCGGCAGTGCCGTGGGAGAAGTTGAGACGCACCACGTCCACCCCCGCCTCGAGCATGGCTTCGAGCACGCCCTCCCGGTCACTGGCGGGGCCGAGCGTGGCGACGATCTTGGTACGACGAAGGCGGGTAGCGGCTTGAAGGCTCATGGGCATCCTGATCGGTAGTGAACGGGTCGGTCGCGCCTAGCTTAGCAAAAAGCCGGGCAAAAGAGTGTGACGCAACATCGAGGCCGGCTCATGCGAGCCGCACTTCGATGTCGAGCGGGTACTCGTCGCAGTTGTCGCCCTCCCCGCCCCGGTCGACGACCAGGAACTCACCCTCGCGCTCCAGCACCGAGTTGATGGCGTGCCAGGTGCCGGCAGCGTAGTTCACTCCCTGGCGGCCGTCGGTTAAAAAGGCGCGCACTGCCCCCGGCTCGATCGCCTCACCCTTTGGGGCCACCACGACGATGAAGCGCTCGCCGTGCAGCGGCATGAAGGCCTGGCTGCCTTGGGGATGGCGCTCCAGAAAGGTCAGTGTGAGCGGCAGCGTCACCGGCTGGCTGACGAAGATGTTGATCAGGGTATGGGCGTTCTCGCCATACGTTTCCACCCGCGCCAGGTCGTGATGACGCTGGGTGCGCCCGGCGTTGATGGCAAACGAAGAGGATACGCGTGCATCGATCACCTCGCCGAAGGGTGCGAAGGCCTCGGCGGTGAGCGGTTCGGCGGTCAGTGTCAGCATGGCATTTTCCCTTGGCGATCAGCGAAACAGCTTGAGCTTGGCGTGGCGGTTGACGTCCTTGTAGAGCAGGTAGCGAAACGGCCCCGGGCCGCCGGCGTAGCAGGCCTGGGGGCAGAAGGCGCGTAGCCACATGAAATCCCCCGCTTCCACCTCGATCCACTGCTGGTTCAAGTGGTACACCGCCTTGCCTTCCAGCACGTAGAGGCCGTGCTCCATCACGTGGGTCTCGTCGAACGGAATCACGCCGCCGGGCAGGAAGTTGACGATGGTAACGTGCATGTCATGGCGCACGTCCGTGGGGTCGACGAAGCGGGTGGTCGACCAGCGCCCCTCGGTGCCCGGCATCTCGGAGGGCACGATCGCCTGCTCGTTGGTGACGAAGGCTTCCGGCACCTCGAGCCCGTCGACGAACTCGTACGCCTTGCGGATCCAGTGAAAGCGTACGGGCGCTTGGGAATCGTTGCGCGCCCGCCACTCGGCCCCCGGCGGTATGAAGGCGTAGCCGCCCGGCGCCATGACGTGGCGCACCCCATCGAGGGTCAGCGTCAGCTCGCCCTCGACCACGAACAGCACGGCCTCGGCCTCCGCCTCGGGTTCCGGCTTGTCGCTGCCGCCGCCGGGCTGCACTTCCATGATGTACTGGGAGAATGTCTCGGCGAACCCAGAGAGCGGGCGCGCCAGCACCCAGGCCCGAGTGCCCTGCCAGAATGGCAGCTGGCTGGTGACGATGTCGCGCATCACGCCCTTGGGGATCAGCGCGAAGGCGTCGGTGAACACGGCGCGATCAGCGGTGAGCTGGGTCTGCGGCGGATGACCGCCCTGTGGAGCATAGTAGGAAGTCGACATTGTTGGCCTTGTGGAGAGTCAGAATATGGAGCGTCGAAAGTGAGAACGCTCTTCGTGTATACAAGATTCGGCCGACGCTTTGAAGCGCCTCCCGCCAAAACGCTTGTGAAACGTTTCTCCCAATAGTAACGTCGATGACAACTTTCGTTTCAATCCCCGACGGCGTTTTCCAGTATCAAAGCCGTCGAACACAACGATTGCCGACGTAAAAGAACGATTACCAATGTAAAAAAATAACGACTTTGAACCTTAATGACACAATAGAGGCTGCCCCGAGCGGCCCACCTGCAAGAGGCCCCCATGGATCACCTTGACGCTCCCCGCCCCGCGGCCCCCAAGAAGAAGAGCTGGTGCCGAATCCCCGATATCTACGTGGTGCTGTTCGTCTTCATCGCCCTGGCGGCGATCGCCACGCACTTCGTGCCCGCCGGCGAATTCGACCGGGTACCGGGCCCTGCCGGGCGCATCACCATCGACCCGACTTCCTACCAGCAGATCGACCCCACCCCGGTGGGCTTGACCGACTTCATGCTGGCGATTCCCAACGGCTTGATGGGCGCCGGGGAAGTGGTCTTCTTCACCTTCATGATCGGCGGCATGTTCATGGTGCTGCGCCGTACCGGCATCATCGAGATCGGAGTCGACAAGCTGACCCGGCGCTTCGCGGGTCGGGGCATTTTGACCATTCCGGTGCTGATGACCGTGTTCGCGGTGATCGCCACCATCATCGGTACCCAGGAGCTTGCGCTGGTGTACGTGCCGGTGATTCTGCCGCTGATGATCGCCCTGCGCTTCGATTCGGTCACCGCCGCCGCCGTGGCGTTATGTGCCACCACGGTCGGCTTCACCACGGGGGTGCTCAACCCGATCAACACGGGCCTTGGCCAGCAGCTCTCGGCGCTACCGCTGTACTCCGGCTACGGGCTTCGCATCCTCGCCTTCATCGTCTTGCTGGTCGTGGCGATCGCCTTCGTGATGCGCTACGCCGGCCGCGTTCAGGCAGACGAGGCGGCAAGCCTGATGGCCCGGGACCCGGCGGAGGACGACAAGCGCGCGCTCTATCGCCTCGAAAGCCAGCGCCCGGCGCTGTCAGCAAGCCCGCGCCAACGGCTCGCCGCCCTGGCCACCTTCGCCTTCTTCGCCTTGCTGGTGTACGGCGTGCTGTACCAGGGCTGGTTCATGATGGAGATGGCGGGGCTGTTCATCATCATGGGCATCGCCGTCGGGCTCATCGCCGGGCTCGACACCGACGAGATCTGCGCGGGCTTCAACCAGGGGTTTCGCGACGTGCTGGTGGGCGCGATGATCGCCGGCATCGCTCGCGGGGTCGCGGTGATGCTCGAGGATGGTCAGATCATGGACACCCTGGTGTTCGGGCTGGGCAACCTGGTGGGCGGGCTTCCGACATTGCTGTCGGCGATCGGCATGTTCTTCGCCCAGCTCGGTTTCAACTTCATCGTGCCCTCGGGCAGCGGCCAGGCCCTGGTGACCATGCCACTGATGGCGCCGCTGTCGGACATGCTCGGCGTGACCCGCCAGACCGCAGTGCTGGCCTACCAGCTCGGCGACGGCCTCGGCAACATTTTCTACCCCACCTCCGGCTATTTCATGGCGACCCTGGCGCTGGCCGGCGTGCCTTGGCAGAAGTGGGTGAAGTTCTTCTTTCCGCTGTTCTGCGTGTGGGTGGCGATCGCCCTGGCGTTTCTGATCTTCGCCCAGGCGACCCAGTGGACCGGCTAGAAGTGCGCCGCTCCCTCCTCCGACAGAGATTCGAGCTCATCGAGCGCCCCGTAGTGATCGCCGATCGCATCGATGCGCGCTCGCCCTGTCGCCAGACGCTGGTGAAGCACGGCGTTGGCGATCAGGCAGATGAGGCTATTGGCGGTGGCGTAGCTGTCGAAGGCGGAGAGACTCTCTAGCGGCGTTTCCAGAAACCAAGTGGCCTTGGGGGCAAACGCGACCGCCGTCGGGTCGGCAATCAACACCACCTTGGCCGATGAGCGCTCAAGTGCCTCGACCAGCGATGCGAAGGCAGCGGGGCGGCGGCGAAAGCCGAACAGCACCACGACATCCTCGGCCTGCAGGTCGACGATCTCCTCGGCGAGCGACTGGTTCGGCTGGGGGGCCAGGCGTACGTCCGGACGCGCCTGGATCAACTGCTGGCGACAGTGCAGCGCCAGCGGGTAGCTATTGCGAAACCCGATCACTACCACCCGCCGGGCCGTGTCCAGCTGCTCTACCAGGGTGGAGAAGCGCTGAGGTGGGAGCGTGGCGAGACACTGGCGAAGGTTCTCCTGCTCGCGCAGAAGATGGCGCTGAAACGCCACGCCATCGTTTTCCTGCAGCGCATTCTCGTCGATCACCAGCGGTACGCCCAGGTTGCGAAGCTGGCGCGCGTGGGTCTTCACCGTGCGAAAGCTCTCGAAGCCCAAGCGCTTGAACAGCCGGCTGACGGTCGACTTCGACACGCCGGTCAGCCGGGCCAGATCCGCCGCGCTGTAGACGGCCAAGTCCTCGAAGTGATCGAGGATGAAACTTGCCACCCGCTGCTCCTGGGCGCTGAGCGCGTCGAACTGGGCGGTGATGCGCTGTCCTATATGAGGCGTCATGAAATCCTGTCGGGCTAGACTGTCAAGCTAGGCGGTCGGGTCAGCTCACGCGCGCCGAGGCGCCGGGTGGTGCTCGGCCCAGTGGCGGGCGATGTCCACGCGACGCGCCACCCAGACGCGGTCGTGCGCTTCGATGTAATCGAGAAAGCGCTGCAGGGCACGAAACCGGCCCGGACGACCCAGCAACCGGCAGTGCATGCCGATGGAGAGCATCTTCGGCGCGTCTTCCCCTTCCGCGTAGAGTACATCAAAGGCATCGCGCAGGTAGCTGAAGAAGTGATCCGAGGTGTTGAAGCCCTGGGGCGAGGCGAAGCGCATGTCGTTGGTGTCGAGGGTGTAGGGCACGATCAGGTGGTCGTGCTCGCTGCCTTGGCTATCGGTCACGCGGGTCCAGAACGGCAGGTCGTCGCCGTAGTAGTCGCTGTCGTAGAGAAAGCCGCCCTCCTCGACGACCAGCCGCCGCGTGTTGGGGCTGTCGCGGCCGGTGTACCAGCCCTCGGGCTTCTCGCCATAGAGACGCTCGAAGATCGCCATGGCCTTTTGCAGGTGATCGCGCTCGATGTGCTCCGGCATCTCCTGGTAGTGGATCCAGCGGTAGCCGTGGCAGGCGATTTCGTGGCCCAATTCCTTGAAGGCGCGGGCGATGTCCGGATGGCGCTCCAGTGCCATGGCCACGCCGAACACGGTCAGCGGAAAACCGCGGCGTTCGAACTCGCGCAGGATGCGCCAGACGCCGGACCGGGAGCCGTACTCGTAGATCGACTCCATGCTGAGGTGACGATCGGTGTAGCTCGCCGCGCCGATGATCTCGGAGAGAAACTGCTCGGAGCCGGGGTCGCCGTGGAGCACCGAGTTCTCGCCGCCTTCCTCGTAGTTGAGCACGAACTGCACGGCGATCCTTGCCTTGCCCGGCCAGTTGGCGTGGGGCGGGGTCGGGCCGTAGCCGATGAGGTCGCGCGGATAGAACGGGCTGGTCTGCTCTTTGCCGGAAGCCATGGCATCTCCTTGTTATAGTGGGAAGCAGCAAATGAAAACTTACTTCTGTATACAAAATATATGATACGGAACCCGCCTGGCAACGTGCTCGGATTCTCGCCCAAGGCGCCTAACTTGCCTGCCGTCATGGCGTTCAGGTTTATGCTCTAGACCGTTTCGTCTACCACGATAGTCCAATTCCAAAGGGGTTGCACCGCCCTGAAAAGCGCCCTATTTTTGTATACAAGAAACATTCCTTTTTCCATCGCGAGTCGCCTGCCGTGCATATACGCATCATCAACCCCAACACCACCGCGTCGATGACACGGGTGATCGAGCAGGCCGCCCGCGCGCTTGCCGGTGCCGACACGCATATCAGCGCCACCCAGCCAGAGGCCGGGCCGGTCTCCATCGAGAGCCACTTCGACGAGGCAGTGAGCGCCGTCGGCGTGGCCGAGGAGGTGCTCAAGGGCGAGCGCGAAGGCGGCATCGACGCCTACATCGTCGCCTGCTTCGGCGACCCGGGGCTGCTGGCCGCCCGCGAACTGACCCGGGCGCCGGTGATCGGCATCGCCGAGGCGGGCTTTCATCTGGCCACCCTGATCAGCACGCGCTTCTCGATCGTCACCACCCTGGGACGTACCGGCATCATCGCCGAGCATCTGCTCGAGCAGTACGGCTTTCGTCACCACTGCCGGCGCATTCGCGCCGCGGAAATCCCGGTGCTCGATCTCGAGCACGACCCGGATGCGGCGTTCAAGCGTATCGTCGCGGAGTGCTGCCGGGCGCGTGACGAGGATGGCATCGGCGCCATCGTGCTGGGCTGTGGCGGCATGGCCAACCTGACCGAGGCGATCAGCCGCGAGGTGGGCCTGCCGGTAGTGGAGGGCGTGGGGGCGGCCCTCAAGCTCGCCGAGTCGCTGGTGGGGCTGGGCCTTCAGACCAGCAAGCACGGCGACCTGGACTATCCGCGCCCGAAACCCTTTACCGGCAAGTTCGCCGAGCTCTCCGAGCTTCGCCTGCCGCCGGGCCACTGAGGCCGCCCATAACCGAGAGATCATCGCGACACTCATAACAACGATAGTTAAACAGCACCGTTAGCACGCCACGCCGCAAGCGTCGCCCGGCACCACCGGGCACAACTACAACGTCTATAAATCTTGCGAGGACGGTACGATGAGCACTTCTGGACTGACGACAGAGGCCGCAAGCCCGCCGGTCGACTCCGGCAACAAGGCGCTGGGCGATGAGAGCCTGGCACCGCAGCAGACGCGCATCATGGGGCGCGGCTCCTACTTTCTGGCCTGGTTTGGCGGCTGCGTGTCGATCGGCACCTTCGCCATGGGCTCGAGCGTGGTCGGCACGCTCAACCTCATACAGGCCACGCTCGCCATCGCCATCGGCTGTTTCATCATCGGCGTGGCGCTGGCGATCAACGGCGCCGCCGGCTACAAGTACGGCATCCCCTTCATGGTCCAGGCGCGTCCGGCCTTCGGCTTCACGGGGACGCGCATTCCCGGGCTCGTTCGCGCGGTGCCGGCGATCGTCTGGTACGGCTTCCAGAGCTGGATCGGCGCGGGCGCGCTGAACATGGTGTCGACCACCCTCTTTGGCTTCGACAATCTGGTGTTCTACTTCATCGCCTTCCAGTTGCTGCAGATCGCGCTCTCCGTGACCGGCTTCCAGGGCATCAAGTGGCTGGAGAACATCGGCAGCGCCTTCATCCTGTTGTCGTTGACCTACATGTTCTACGCCACCGTGCAGCGCTACGGCGACGAGCTCTCTGCGAGCCTGTTCACCATGGAAGGCTCCTGGGGGCTGCCGTTCTGGGGCGCGACGATGCTGTTTCTGGGCATCTACAGCACCATGATGCTCAATGTCAGCGACTACTCCCGCGAACATGAAAAAGGCACCGGTGGCGGGCTTTTGACCACCATCTACGCCATGTCAATTTTGCCTTGCACGCTGTTCATGGGGCTGATCGGTTTCATGGTGTCCGAGGCGACCGGCACCGCCGACCCCATCCAGGTGTTCGCCAACGCCGTGGACAACACCCCGCTTTTGATGACCACGCTTCTGTTCATCGCCTTCGCCCAGGTGACCACCAACGTGCTCAACAACGTGGTGCCGCCGACCTACGTGTTGATGGACGTGTTCAAGATGCGCTTTTCCACCGCCACCATCGTGGTCGGCCTTCTGGCCTTTCTGACCTTCCCCTGGAAGCTGGTGCAGCCAGAATCCGCCGCCGGGCTTCAGCTGTTCGTGCAGACCTATTCCGCGTTCCTGGGGCCAATCTTCGCCATTCTGGTGGTGGACTACTACCTGATTCGCCGCCGCACGCTGGATCTCGGCAAGCTCTACGACCCGCAGGGCCCTTATCAGGGCGTCAACCTGGCCGCCGTGATCGCCATGGCGGTGGGCATCGTGGCCGCTCTCGCGTTCTCGGCCATCTCCTGGTACGCAAGCCTCGTGCCGGCGGGGCTGACCTACTACCTGCTGATGCGCCACTGGGCGCACTGCCGTCGCTTCACTTCGTGAGCCTTCGTTCCCCTTGCCGCCTTCGGGCGGCCTTTTAACGTCACGATCACTCCCTCAGACGCAAGGATTCAACAATGCACGAGCAGCCACCGGTCAGTGAGCTCGATATCCAACGAATCGATCCAAGTCTCTACAACGAGGACCTCGCCCCGCTCAAGCCCGAAGCACGCAGCTGGGGCGCCTTCGAGATCTTCAACGTCTGGTCCAACGACATACAGAGCCTGTTCGGCTATACCCTGGCCGCCTCGCTGTTTCTGAGCTACGGGCTCAACGGCTGGGCGGTGATGGCGGCGATCATCCTGGCCGGCGTCGTGGTCATGTTCCTGGTCAACCTGACCGGCAAGCCCAGCGTGAAGTACGGCATTCCGTTTCCGGTGATGGTGCGCGCAAGCCTCGGCGTGCGCGGCGCCAACCTTCCGGCCATGCTGCGCGCCATCGTGGGCATCTTCTGGTACGGCGTGCAGACCTACTTCGCCTCCACCGCGGTGGCGCTTCTGATCACTGCCTTCGTCGGCGCGGGCAGCGGTGCCACCTTCCTCGGGCTTTCGCCGGTGGCCTGGCTCTCCTTCTTCATCGTCTGGGTGTTCCAGATCGCGATCTTCTGGCAGGGCATCGAGCGCATCAAGCACTTTCTCAACTGGGCGGGGCCGCTGGTCTACCTGGTGATGGTGGTGCTGATGGGCGTGGTCTGGTACCAGGCCGGCGACGAATTGCTGCCGGCGGTGGGGTCGATCTTCAGCGGCAGTGGTGAGGCGAGCACGGGATCGATCGCGGCGTTCTTCGCCATCGTCGGCACCATGGTGGCCTACTTCGCCGCGGTGGTGATCAATTTCGGCGACTTCACCCGCTTCGTGAAGACCGAGCGCCAGATGAAGCTCGGCAACCTTCTGGGTCTGCCGCTGAACGTGGCGTTCTTCTCCTTCATCGCGCTGATCATCACCGCCGGCACCCTGGTGCTGTTCGGCGAGGCGCTGACCAACCCGGCGGACATCGTCGAGCGGGTCGATTCGCTGCCGCTGACCATCGTCGCAGCACTCACCTTCTTCGCCGCCACCGTGGGCATCAACCTGGTGGCGAACTTCATTCCCCCGGCCTATGACCTGGCGAACCTGTTCCCCAGCAAGATCAGCTTCAAGACCGGCGGTCTGATCACCGCGATCATCGCGTTCTTCGTCGGCGCGCTGTGGGTTTCCGTGATCAGCCAGATCGGCGTGCCGGGCTTCGTCAACGCCCTCGGCGCGGTGGTGGCGCCCTTCTACGGCATCATCGTGGTGGATTACTACCTGATCAAGCGCCAGCACCTGAACATGGAGGAGCTCTTCAGCTCGAAGCCGGGCAGCGCCTACTACTACGTGAAGGGCTGGAACCGGCGCGCGCTGATGGCCTTCGCCGGCGCGGCGCTGTTTTCGCTCGCCACCGTGCTGGTACCGGCACTCGCCGTGCTGGGCGGTTACGGCTGGCTGATCGGCGCGGGGCTTGGTGGGCTGATCTACTACGCGCTGATGCGCGAGTTCAAGGCGACCCCGGCGATGAACCACCAGGGCACTTAGTATTGGATGAGTAGACAAGACGCCACCGGTGACCCCGGTGGCGTTTTTCGTCAGCGCCCGAAGATCCGCTGCAGGTCCGGGGCGTCCTCTTCTTCTTCCACCATCGACAGCGACGCCTCGATGGCCTTCAGGTGGCGGCTCATGAAGGCAGTGGCACGCTCGGCGTTGCCGGCTTCCAGGTAGCCGATCAGATCGTCATGGTCGTGGGACTCGCAGCCCAGATGACCGCGATGGCCGTAGACCGCGAGGATCAGCGAAGAGCGCGAGCAGAGCCGTTCGACGAATTCGGTGAGCGTGGCGTTGCCGGAAAGCCTGGCCAGTTGGACATGAAAATCCGCCGACAGGCGAATCGCTGCGCTCTGGCGACCGCCGCGCAGCGCCTGGCGCTCCTCGGCGGCCAGGGAACGCAGCGCCTGAACATCGTCGGGCGTCAGCCGGCGCGCCACGTCCTTCATCAGCCCGCACTCGATGAGCTGGCGGGCGTCGAACACGTCCTTGGCCTCCTCGGCGGTGGGCCGGGTGACGCTGGCTCCGCGCCGTGGCGTCAGCGTGACGAGCTGCTCCAGCGACAGGCGCTGGAGAATCTTGCGAATCCCGGTGCGGCTGATGCCGAACACCTCCGACAGGGCATCCTCGCGCAGGCGCGCGCCGGGCTTGAGCCGCTGCTCCACGATGGCATCGCTCACCGCGCGGTAGATCGATTCGTGGCGCTCGTCACCGTCGCGCTCCATCACACGGCGCTTGATGGCCGCTCGCTCGTCACTCATTGCCGCTCCTTCTGGTTGTCGTCACCGCCCGACGCGCCGCTCAGCTGCCGCGATAAGTGGAGTATCCGAAAGGCGACAGCAGCAGCGGCACGTGATAGTGCTGGCTTTCGTCCGCCACGCCGAAGCGAAGCGGAATCACGTCCAGAAACCGTGGTTCCGTGGCCTCGATCCCGTGGGTGCGCAGGTAGTCGCCGGCGTGGAACACCAGCTCGTACTCGCCCGGGGTGAAGTCCTCTCCCTGCAGCACCGGTTCGTCGCAGCGACCGTCACTGTTGGTAACGACGCTTCCCAGGTGCTCGCGCTTGCCGGCACAGACCCGAAAGACCTCGATGGTAATGCCTTCGCCGGGCTGCCCCTTGGCCGTGTCCAGTACGTGGGTTGTGAGCCATCCCATAGCGTCTCCTTGGCGTTGCGCTCGATGTCGTTTGACCTATAGGTCAAAGAGTACTGGTGATACCATCGATTGTATACGCCAATGCCGTTGACGCAGGTTAAGGAGAATGCGCCGTGCCCCTCTCTTCAAGCAACGCCCCACACCGCCTCTCGCCGCGGCCCAGCCAGTGCGGACTCGAAGCGTTTCTCGACCATTACGGCGACGTCTTCGAGCATTCGCCCTGGGTCGCCCGCCACGCCTGGGAGTCGGGGCTGGATGCCACTCACGACGACCCGTCGGTACTGGCGGAGAAGATGGGCCAGGCGCTGCGCGAGGCGACCCCGGAGGAGCAGTTGGCGGTGATCCGCGCGCATCCAGATCTGGCGGGCAAGGCGGCGCTTGCCGGGGACCTGACCGCGTCGTCCAAGAGCGAGCAGGCCGGCGCCGGGCTCGACCAGTGCACGCCGGAAGAGTACACGCGCTTCGAAGCGCTCAACGACGCCTATCGTGAGACATTCGGCTTTCCCTTCGTGATCGCGGTCAAGGGGCTCGATCGCCACGCGATTCTCGACGCCTTCGCGGCGCGCCTTGACAACGCCCCGGCCGTCGAGCGCGCCACCGCCATCGAACAGATCGTGTGCATCGCCCGCTTTCGGCTGATCGCGATGAGCGAGCGCGACTAGCGCCCACGAAAAAGCCGCGCCCGGGGGCGCGGCTTTGCAGTGCGGCAGAACCTATTTGTTCAGGCTGTTGGCCGCCTTCTGGGTGTTCTCTTCGGCCATCTTCTGGCTGTCCTGCATGAAGTCCTGGCCGATCGAGGTGACTTTCTCGGAATCACCTTTTATGCGCTCCATGAAATCAGAAGCGGTCTTCTGCTGGGTCTGCATCGCCTTCTTGAAGCTCTCGGCATCCTTGACGTCGAGCCAGGTGCGCGCCTGGGCGATGCTCATGTCCGAGTAGGCGCGCGCGGCGTCGATCTGGGCGCTCAGCAGACGCTCGTAGTAGTCGAGCGCGGCCAGCGTGTACGAACGCATGGGCGAGACGAAAACGGATTCAAACTGCTGTTTGGTGTTCTCTGCGGTCCTGTCCATCACATAACCTCCTGGTCGTCAGCGATTCGACACGCACTGGTCTCAGCGGTCGACAGCAAAGCGTTTGCCTTGACTCCCTGTAAGCTAGCAGCGCATTTTGTGCAGTGCAACATGAATTTCGTGACACTTTTCCATCGCCTTGCCTACACGTCGCGCACGGTAGGCGCGCGCCCGGCCATACCGTCATGAACGGCCAGCATTTTTTCGAACCAGCGCGCCACCGGCGTGGCGTCATCAACGAGCACTTCCCGGGAAACCACGTGGGCCCACATGAAGCTTCCGAACAGCAGGTAATCGGTGCCGGCGGGCGCCTGGCCATCGAGAAAGGGGCTCTGCTCGAGCAGCGCGTTGACCGGCACCAGCGCCTTTTTGAGCTGCTCGCGCCCCTGAACCGGGTCATGCAGTTCCTCTAAGCGCATCCCGATCGCCGCCTCCCGGGTGCGCCGGAAGTAGTCGCGGTCGTCGGGGTGGATGGCCGCCAGAAGATCCATCACCACGATGCGCAGTAGCGCCGGGCTGACGCTGCGCTCGACGAACAGCTTGAACAGCAACGCCCGCTGGCAGGCGAGCCCGTCGCCTAGCAGCGGCGCCTCGGCGTAGGTGGCGTCGAGATAGCGCATGATCTCGAAGCTGTCGGTGACCACCTTCTCGCCATCCACCAGCACCGGCACCTTGTCGTGATCGGCGAAGGCGAGCTTCTCCTTCTGCTGAAAACGCCAGGGCTCGGTGCGATAGGCCAGCCCCTTGTGAGCCATGGAAAGGTGCACGCGCCAGCAGTAAGGCGAAAAGCGCAGGCGCTCGTCGCGCCCGTAAAGGTCATACACGATACGATCCATCAAGCCACCTCATCGACGTTAAGCACCGCTTTAGCATGCGCTTTCGTACCCGTTCGGCGCAAGCGTCGTCGTCGAGGCCAGCCCCTTTCCCCTGCCCTGTCTATTAGTCTAATGCGTTGAACCGCCCTCCGGGATTTCCACCCTCTTTAAATCAATTCAATACAATCACTTGGAGCCGGTCTTCAGCATGGATTCAATGATTTCCCCTGCCTTGTACGGGCAAGGCATTGCCTTCTCGGTGGTCACCGCGCGGTGCGGGTCGTATCGTGCATAGGACGGTGCCAGGTCACTCAAGCCTTGGTGCCTGCCATGAAAAAAGCGTAGCCGACCAACACAACAAGGGGCCGTTTTTCGATGAGTGACACGATACTTGCCTTACTGGCATTTCTGCCGCTGCTGTTGGCGGGGGTCTTGCTGATTGGCTTCAAGATACCCGCCAAGATCGCCATGCCGATCGTCTTCCTGACCGCCGCGGTCATCGGCCTGACGGTGTGGGACATGAGTTTTACCCGCGTGGCAGCCTCCACCATCCAGGGGTTGATCCAGACCGCGGGACTTTTATGGATCATCTTCGGGGCGATCTTGCTGCTCAATACCCTCAAGCACTCCGGCGGCATCACCGCGATCCGCAACGGCTTTTCCGGCATCAGCCCGGACCGCCGGGTGCAGGCGCTGATCGTTGCCTGGCTGTTCGGCTGCTTCATCGAAGGGGCCTCGGGCTTCGGCACGCCGGCGGCGGTGGCGGCCCCCTTGATGGTAGCGCTTGGCTTCCCGGCACTCGCCGCCGTGGTAGTGGGCATGATGATCCAGTCCACGCCGGTCTCCTTCGGCGCGGTGGGCACCCCGATCATCGTCGGCGTCGGCACCGGGGTGGACCGGGCAGGCATCACCGCAGAGCTCGAGGCCGCAGGCTCGAGCTGGGACGTGTTCTTTCAGACCATCACCAGCGAAGTGGCTATCACCCACGGCATTGTCGGCATCCTGATGCCGTTGATCCTGGTCACCGTGATGGTGCGCTTTTTCGGGGCGAACAAATCCTGGAAGGAGGGGCTCTCGATCACGCCCTTCGCGCTCTTCACCGGGTTCGCCTTCGTCATTCCCTACATGCTGGTGGGCGTGCTGCTGGGCCCGGAGTTCCCGTCGATGATCGGCGCCATGGTGGGGCTCGCCATCGTGGTCCCGGCGGCGCGCAAGGGCTTCTTGCTGCCCAAGGACACCTGGGACTTTCCGGAGGCCACCGCCTGGCCGGACGAGTGGATCGGCAACCTGCAGATCAAGCTCGAGGACGTGGCGGGCAAGGCGCCGATGTCTACCCTGCGAGGCTGGATTCCCTACGTGCTGCTGGCGCTGTTTCTGGTCGCCTCTCGCACTATCGAACCACTTCAGGCCGCGCTGACCTCGATCAACCTCAACTGGGCCAATATTCTGGGTGAGACCGGGGTGAGCGGGGGCGTTCAACCGCTCTACCTGCCCGGTGGCATCATCCTGGCGGTGGTGTCGATCACCTACTTCCTGCACAAGATGAACGGTGCGCAGCTGAAGGCGGCGGTGTCGGAATCCACCAAGACCATCTTCGGGGCGGGGTTCGTGCTCATCTTTACCGTGCCGATGGTGCGCATCCTGATCAACTCCGGCGTCAACGGGGCGGATCTCGTCTCCATGCCGGTGATGATGGCTCAGGCGGTGGCTAACGGGGTGGGTGACATCTATCCCTTCTTCGCGCCGGCGGTCGGGGCGCTGGGCGCCTTCATCGCGGGCTCCAACACGGTCTCGAACCTGATGCTGGCGGAGTTCCAGTTCAGCGTCGCCCAGACCCTTGGGATCTCCACCGCGATGATGATCGCACTTCAAGCCGTGGGCGCGGCGGCGGGCAACATGATCGCCATCCACAACGTGGTGGCGGCCTCGGCCACGGTAGGGCTTCTGGGGCGTGAAGGCGCGACCATCCGTATCACCATCCTGCCGACGATCTACTATCTGACCGCCACCGGCATCATCGCGCTGATCGCCTTCTATGTGCTGGGGGTAACGGACCCGCTGGTCTCGTGACCCGCGAATGTCCTGAACCGGGCGCGTCCTGAACCAGAGAGTCCTGACCTGCAGAGATGGGCGCTTAACGAAAAAAAACCACCCCGCCGGGGTGGTTTTTCGTTGAGGGCAGCGGGCTCAGTCCAGGCGCTTGAGGGTGCGGGCGTGCTCCTTGGCGCGGGCCACGTAGCTCTGGGCGTTGAGCTTGAGTCCTTCGATGGCGCCTTCTGGCAGGGTCTTCACCACTCGGGCCGGGGAGCCGACGATCAGGGAGTTGGGGGGAAACACCGCGCCCTCCTTCACGAAGGCGCAGGCGCCGACCAGGCTGTTCTCGCCGATCACCGCGCCGTTGAGCACCACCGCCTGAATCCCGATCAGGCAGCCATCCTCCACCGTGCAGCCATGCAGCATCGCCTGATGCCCGACGGTCACGCCCTTGCCGATCTTGAGCGGAAAGCTCGGGTCCGCGTGGAGCACGGCGCCGTCTTGAATGTTGCTCTCCTCGCCCACTTCCAGGTGTTCGGTATCGCCCCGCAGCACGGCCCGATACCAGACGCTCGCACGGGCCTTGAGGGTGACTCGCCCCATCACGTCGGCGGTCTCGGCGATATAGACGTCATCGCCGATCGCCGGGCGGTGCTCTCCAAATTGATAGATGGCCACGAAAACCTCCTGTCAGAGATGTTGCGTTGTTGTTCTGGGAGTATCCACCGCTAGGCTAACGCCTGTTCCAGCACCCGGGCAACGTGAAGCGCTTCGCGCCCGGCCCCGTCGTGGATCTGATGACGACAGCTCGTGCCGTCGGCGACGACCAGGGTATCGGCCTCGGCCTCGCGCACCGCGGGCAGCAGGGCAAGCTCCGCCATCTTGAGCGAGGCGTCGTGGTGCTCCGCCTCATAGCCGAAGCTTCCCGCCATGCCGCAGCAGGAGGATTCGATGGTCTTCACCTCGAGTCCGGGAATCCAGCCCAGCACCTCCTGAACCGGCCTGAGCGCATCGAAGGCCTTCTGGTGGCAGTGGCCGTGCAGCAACGCCCGGGCGGCGGGAAGCGGGCCAAGGGGCAGGTCGAGCTCCCCCGCCGCCTTCGCTTTGACCAGAAACTCCTCGAAAAGATAGGCGGCCTCGGCCAGGGCCCGGGCCTCGTCGCCATAGCCGTACTGCAGGAACTCGTCTCTCAACGTCAGAAGACAGGAAGGCTCGAGGCCCACTATGGCCACGCCGCGCTCGACGAAAGGCATCAGGTGATCGAGGGTGCGCCTGGCCTCCGCCTTGGCCTTGTCGAACTGACCCGCGGACAGGTAGGTACGCCCGCAGCACAGTGGGCGCTGCCCTGGGCGCACGTTCACGTGCACGTGGTAGCCCGCCGCCTCCAGTACCCGCTTGGCCGCCCGGGCGTTGTCGCTTTCCATGTAGTTGTTGAAGGTATCGACGAACAGCATCACCTCACGCTCCCCGTTCGAGGGAGAAGAGGCCCGGGCGCCGGCCAGGAAGTTGCCTTCAAAGACCGGAAACGCCCGGGCCCGGGCAAGGCCAAGGGCATCCTTGAGCGGTCGGGCGAGAAACGGTGTACGCTCCACCGCCCGGGTGACTCCGCGAAGGCGATGCGCCCAGGCCGCGTAGCGCGGCATCTCTCCTACCAGGCGGTCGCGAAGCGATAGCCCCTTGAGCCGGGCCCGTGCGGTACGCGCTTCGATCTTGAACTTGGCCATGTCCACCCCGGTGGGGCAGTCGCGCTTGCAGCCCTTGCAGGAAACGCACAGATCCAGCGCTTCCTTGACGCTGTCGCTGGCCAATCCCTGCTCGCCGAGCTGGCCGGAGAGCACCAGGCGCAGGGTATTGGCCCGGCCCCGGGTCAGGTGCTTCTCCTCCAGGGTAGCCCGGTAGCTCGGGCACATGGTGTCGGCATCGAACTTGCGGCAATGCCCGTTGTTGTTGCACATTTCCACCGCCATGGCGAGGCCGTGGGTCGCATCCCCGGCGCTGCCTGGCGGGCTCTGTTCACCGGTGAGGGGGTCGCGCTCGACGTTCCAGGCCGACCAGTCGAACACCGGGGTAATGGGAATGCGCTGATAGCTCGCGGGAAAGCGAAAGTAGCGTTCGTCGTCCATCTTCGGGGTATCGACGATCTTGCCCGGGTTGTAGAGGTTGTGGGGGTCGAACAGCGCCTTGATCTCCTTGAACGCATCGTTGACCGTCTCGCCGAACTGCCAGGCCACCCACTCGCCGCGGCAGATACCGTCGCCGTGCTCGCCGGAGTAGGCGCCCTTGTATTCGCGCACAAGACGCGAGGCGTGCTCGGCGATCTCGCGCATCTTCGCCGCGCCCCCCCGGCGCATGTCCAGAATCGGACGCACGTGCAGCGTGCCGACCCCGGCATGGGCGTACCAGGTGCCTTCGGTCCCATAGCGGTTGAACACCTCGGTGAGCTTGTCGGTGTACTCGGCCAGGTGCTCGAGCGGCACCGCGCAGTCCTCGATGAAGGACACCGGCTTGCCGTCGCCTTTCATGCTCATCATGATGTTGAGCCCGGCCTTGCGTACGTTCCATAGCGCCTTCTGCTCCTGGGCCTCGGCCATCTCGACCACGCTCCCGGCCAGCCCCAGATCCCCCATCAGTGCCGTGAGCTCCTCAAGCTTTTTAAGCTGCTCGTCCTGGTTCGTGCCGGCGAACTCCACCAGCAGCATCGCCTCGGGCCGGCCGATCAGCGCTTTCTCGATCACCGGACGAAAGGCAGGATTTTCCAGCGAGAGCTCGATCATGGTGCGATCGACAAGCTCCACCGCCATGGGGCCGAGCTTGACGATATGCTGGGTCAGGTCCATCGCCTGGTAGAAGGTCGGGAAGTTCACCACCCCCAGCACCTTGTGTTCCGGCAACGGCGAGAGCCGCAAGGTCAGCCGCCGGCTCACCCCCAGGGTGCCCTCGGAGCCCACCAGCAGGTGGGCCAGGTTGGCGCGATGGATGGCGTCGTAGGGAATCGGGTTCTGGCAGTCGAAGAGATCCAGGTTGTAGCCCCCCACCCGGCGCAGCACCTTGGGGAAGTGGCTGCGAATTTCCGGACCCACCCGCTCGGCGATGGCCCGCACCCGCCGGGCCAACGCGGCCTCCCGGGAGCCCTTGGCCATGGCGTCGACGAAACCGAGGCTCACCTCGTCGCCGTCGGCAAGCACCGCGTCGAGCCCCAGCACGTTGTGCACCATGTTGCCGTAGTAGATCGAGCGGGAACCACAGGAGTTGTTGCCCGCCATGCCGCCGAGGGTGCACTGAGCACTGGTGGAGACGTCCACCGGATACCAGAGGCCGTAGGGCTTGAGCCAGGCATTGAGATGATCGAGCACGATGCCCGGCTCGACCACCACGGTCCGGGCCTGTTCGTCGAACGCCACCACCTGGTTGAGCCACCGGGTGGTATCGATCACCAGGGCCTCTCCCACGGTCTGGCCGCACTGGCTGGTGCCCCCGCCGCGGGCCAGCACCGGCACTCCCTCGGCCCGGGCGATGGCGAGCGCCCGGGTCAGGTCCTCCTGATGGCGGGGGATCACCACGCCCACCGGGGTCACCTGATAGATCGAGGCGTCCGTGGCGTAGCGCCCCCGACTGGCCCGATCGAAAAGCACGTCACCTTCGATCTCGCGGGTGAGCCGGTCGGCGAAGGCCCCGACCGGCGCGATCCGGGCATCCCGTGAGCGGTGTTGCGGGGTGAGTGACGTCATGGGAACTCCTCGCTTACTGGGTGGACTCGGCCTGGGCGAAGCGGTGCGGATGATCGGCGAAGTACTCGAGCGCCGCACTCACGCCGCTCGACTTGAGCGTGACGCCGGCAAGCTTCAATCCCGCCTCGCAGCCGCCGAGGGTGGCGATCAGGGTCAGGTCGTTGCAGTCACCCAGGTGGCCGATGCGAAACATCTTGCCCTTGGCCTTGCCAAGGCCCATCCCCAGCGACAGATCGAAGCGCTCGTAGATGATCTTGCGCACCACGTCCGCATCCACGCCCTCGGGTACCACCACGCCGGTCAGCACCGGAGAGTAGAGGGCCGGGTCCTGGCACTGCACCTCGAGCCCCCAGGCCTCGACGGCAGCGCGCACCCCCGCCCCCCAGCGCGCGTGGCGCTCGAAGACGTGTTCCATACCCTCTTCCAGCAGCATGTCGAGGGCCTCGTTCAAGCCGTAGAGCAGGTTGGTACTCGGCGTGTAGGGCCAGTAGCCGTTCTTGTTCGCCTCCAGGATCTCGTCCCAGGCCCAGAAACTCTTGGGAAGCATCGCCTGGCGGCTGGCCTCGATGGCCTTGGGCGAGAGCGCGTTGAAGCTGATGCCCGGCGGCAGCATCAGGCCCTTCTGGGAGCCGGACACGGTCACGTCCACGCCCCACTCGTCATGGCGATAGTCGGCGCTGGCGAGACCGGAAATCGTATCGACGATCAGAAGCGCCGGGTGGTTGGCTGCATCGATTGCCCGGCGCACCGCGGCGATGTCGCTGGTAACCCCGGTGGAGGTTTCGTTATGCACCACGCACACCGCCTTGATGGCGTGCTCACCGTCCTCTTTGAGGCGCTTCTCGATCAAATCCGCCTGTACGCCCTGGCGCCAGCCCTCGTAGCCGGGAAGCCCGAGAAACTCGGGCTCGAGCTGCAGGCGCCTGGCCATCTTCTCCCACAGGGTGGCAAAGTGGCCGGTTTCGAACATCAACACCCGATCGTTGGGAGACAGCGTATTGGCCAGCGCCGCTTCCCAGGCGCCGGTGCCCGAGGCGGGATAGATCACCACCGGATGCTCGGTCTTGAACACTTGCTTGATCTTTTCCAGAAGCTCCCGGCCGAGGGCGCCGAACTCCGGGCCGCGGTGGTCGATGGTGGGCAGGCTCATGGCGCGCAGGATGCGATCCGGCACCGGCGAAGGGCCGGGGATCTGCAGGAAGTGGCGACCGGTCGGGTGGAAGTCGAGGTTCAGCATGGGTCGTGTCCTTTTATTGGTTGTTCTTGAAGCTGATTGGTGAAACTGGCTATTGACGCAATTTGTATAATGAATGCAATTTGCGGGTTTAAAAAAACCGTTGCCTACTTGATGCAGCCCGCCTCGCGCAGGGCGTCGATTTCCGTGCGCTCGATGCCGAGGGTGCCGAGCACCTCATCGGTATGCTGGGCGAACAGCGGCGCCGGAGTGTGGATGGCCGAGGGCGTACGCGAGAACTTGCTGGGAAAGCCGATGGTCTTCATGCGCCCGATGACCGGATGCTCCATCTCCTGCACCATTCCCCGGGCCAGGTAGTGCTCGTCGTTCAGGGCCTGGGCGAAATCGTTGATCGGCCCGGCGGGGACGCCTGCGCTGTCGCACAGGATCAGCCACTCATCCACCGTGCGACTCGCCATCAAGTCCTCGAGCAGGGCCTCGAGTTCGTCGACGTGCTGGCCGCGATCAAAATTGGTCAGAAAGCGCGCGTCCTCCATCAGCGCCGGCTCGCCCAGCACGTCGGTGCAAAAGCGCTCCCAGGTGCGCTGGTTGGCGCAGCCCAGCATCAGGTAGCCGTCGCTCGCCTTCACGGCCTGGTAAGGGGCGGAGACCCGGTGACGCCAGCCCGTGGGCGCCGGCACGGTGTTTTCTGCGAAATAGGCCGCGGCCTCCCAGGTGAACCAGGGCAGCCCGCACTCGGTGATGGCGATATCGATATGCTGGCCTTCGCCGGTGTTCATGCGGTGGATGTAGGCGGCCAGTATCGAGTACACGGCCGTGATGCCGGCACCGATGTCGTACACCGCGATACCTGTCTTGAGCGGGCGCCGCCCGGGCTCGCCGGTCATCGACATCAGCCCGGTCATGCCCTGGGCTACCAGGTCGAAGCCCCCCTTGTGACTGTAGGGGCCGGTCTGGCCGTACCCGGAGATCGAGCAGTAGACGATGGCGGGGTTGATCGCCTTGATGGTGTCGTAGTCGATGGCCAGCGACTGGGTGACCCCCGGGCGGTAGTTCTCGACGATGACGTCGGCGCTGGCCGCGAGCTCGTAGAAGATCTCGCGGCCGCGAGCTTCCTTCAGGTTCAGCGAGATGCTCTTCTTGTTGCGGTTGATCTGGGAAAAGCAGGTGGACTCGCCGTTGACGTAGGGCCCCATCTGGCGGCTGTCGTCACCGCCGTTGAGCTTCTCCACCTTGATGACCTCGGCGCCCATGTCGGCCAGCACCATGGTGCAGTAGGGGCCGGCCATGATCTGGGAGACGTCGAGGATCTTGAGGTTGTCTAACGCGGACATGGATTTCTCCTTGAATTAGCGACCGGACCACTCGAAGGGGGTCTTGTCGACGAACTTCCGCACGGCCGCGCCGAAGTCTTCGCTGGTGTAGCAGATGCCGACCCAATCGTCCCCGGCATCCGGCGACAGACGCCCGGCCTCGCGCACGCGGTTGATCAGCGCCTTGCTCGCCTGCAGGGTCAGCGGCGCCCGGGCGAGAAAGGCGCCGGCCAACGCCTTCACCTCGAAGGCGATCGTGTCCTGGTCGAACAGGGCGTTCACCAACCCGAGTGCCAGGGCCTCCTCACCGTTGACGAGCCGGGCCATCATCAGCACCTCCTTGGTGCGGGCGGTGCCGAGCATCTCGAGGAGTCTCGACACGTTGGTGATCGACAGCGTATTGCCCAGGGTCTTGGCGATGGGCACGCCGAACTTCATCGATGCGGTGGCGTAGCGAAAATCGCATACCAGGGCCAGGGCCGCGCCCCCGCCGACGCAGGCACCCTCGATCATCGCCAGGGTGGGCTTGGGAAAGCGTTCGAGCTTGCCCACCACCCGGTCGATGCGCCGCTCGTAGTCGATGGCGTCCTCGCGCTTGTCGAAGTGGGCGAACTGGGTGATGTCGGTACCGGCGACGAAGGCCTCGCCCCCTACCCCGTAGAGCACCAGGGCGTGCACGCCGCTGTCGTCGGCGAGGGTGTCGCAGTAGTACTCGAGGGCGTTGTACATCTCCCAGGTCATGGCGTTGCGGCTTTGCGGGCGGTTGAACCCGAGCCAGGCCACGCCTTCATCGATGGAAAAGCGCACGCTGTCCGTGGTCGGTCGCGATGTCTGCGCCATGGGATTTCTCCTGAACGGGCTCTACCCGTAGATGAAGTTCACCAGCGCCAGGGCGAACGCGGGAATGTAGGTATTGATCATGAGAATCGTGAACAGCACCGCGATGAACCACAGGTTCGTCTTCGAGGTCGCCCAGATGTCCGACTTGGCGATCGAACACGAGGCGATCAGTACGCTGGCCACCGGCGGCGTCTGCTGGCCGATGGCCAGGTTCAACGTCACGATCAGGCCAAAGTGCAGCGGATCGATCCCCACCTCGATCACCAGCGGCAGCACGATGGGCACCACCAGGATGATGGCCGCCGCTGAGTGCAGGAAGATACCCAGGATCAGGAAGATGATGTTCAAGAGTGCCAGGATGATGTACTTGTTGCTGGTCCAGTCGCTGATCTGCATGGCGATGGCCTGGGGCACCCGGGTCTCGGTGAGATAGCCGCCCACCACCGCCGAGGCCGCCACCAGGAGCATCACCACCGCGGTCTGTACCCCGGCGCTCTTGCAGGAGTCGATGAAGTTCTTGATGGTGAACTCGCGATACACCACGGCGCTGATGAAGATGGCCACGCACACGGCGAGCGCCGCGCCCTCCGTCGCGGTGACAAAACCGCCGAAGATACCGCCGAGGATGATGACCGGAATCAACAGCGCCCAGACCGCTTCCTTCAGCGCAAGCCAGAGCTGGGAGACGCGAAAGCGCCCTTCCGAGGGGAAATCGTACTTGCGCGCCAGGTAGTAGCACATCGCCGCCAGGCCCATGGCGCCCAGAAGCCCCGGGAAGATCCCCGCGACGAACATCTGCACCACGGATTCCCCGGACATGACCGCGTAGAGGATCATGGGAATCGAGGGCGGCAGGATGATCGCCAGACTCGCCGCCGAGGAGGAGATCGAGGCGGCGAACTCTTTCGAGTAGCCCTTCTTGCGCATGGCGGGAATCAGGATGCTGCCGATGGCCGACACCCCGGCCACGGAGGAGCCGGAAATCTCGGCAAAGAAGACCGAGGCGCCGATGGTCACCATCGAGAGCCCGCCCTTGATGAACCCCACCATCGCCATGGCCAGATCGATCAGCCGCCGGGAGATGCTCGAGGCGTTCATGATCGCACCGGCCAGGATGAACAGCGGAATCGCGATGAGCGGGAAGTTGGTCGCGCCTTCGAACATGGTCATGCCGACGGTGGGCATGGCCATGCTGCCGTAGGTCATGAAGGTGGCCACCGTCCCGACCAGCGCGAGCGCGACCGCCACGGGGACGTTGATCAGAATCAGCACGATCAGCGCCAGAAAGATATACAAGATGACCATGGGATTATCCTCGCTGCTGTGTGCTGACGGCTTCGACTTCCTCGGCATCGATGCCGGCTTCCTCGAGCTCGTGGTCGATAAAACCTCGGCCGCGGGCGTGCTTGACGACCTCGGGCAGGCGCAGGATTTCGGCGATGATGAACAGAACCGATGCCACGGGGATGGCGGACTGGGTCACTTGCATGGAAATGGAGGGCAGGCTCACCATGTTCACCCCGTCGAGAATCAGGATGACCTGGTAGCTCGCCAGCCCCAGAAAGACGAAGAAACCGATGGTGATGGCCTCCGCCAGCAGCGCCACGGGCACGCGTACCGAGGGCGGGCACATGTTCAAGACGCTGGGGCAGGTGATGTGCGCGCCTTTCGCCGCAGCCAGGGCCGTACCGTAGTAGGTCACCCAGGCCAGCAGCACCGCCGCGAGCTCGTCGTACCAGCTCAGCGGCGAACCGAGATAGCGGGTGACGAATCCGATGGTCACCACCGCCGCCAGGGCAATGACCAGCACGACCACGATCGCTTCAAGAAAGGCGAAGTACGCCGTCTTGAACCTGTTGAAAGTACTCATTGAACTCTCCCGAGCCGACGGGCACCCGGGAGGGCGCCCGACACGAAGGTGATTACTCGCCGCGTAGCGCGTTGACCTGGTCGATCAGCGCCTGTCCACCGTCCACTTCGCTGGCGAATTTCTCGTAGATCGGCTGGGAGGCATCGGAAAACGCCTGGAAGTCCACCTCGTTGACGGTCATGCCCTCTTCTTCCATCCGCGCCAGGAGCTCATCGTCCAGCCGCGCGCCCTCCTCGAGAGCAAAGTCCTCGAGCTCGAGCGCTACCTCCTCGAGTACCGTGCGCACCTCGTCGGGCAGACGGTTCCAGCTCGCGCCGGCGACCAGATAGGCCGGGGTATAGACATGGTTCGACATGGAGAGATACTCCTGCACTTCCTGGAAGCGCGAGGAGTAGGTCTGGATCAAGGGGTTTTCCTGACCGTCCATCGCGCCAGTCTGCAGGGCCACGAACACCTCGGAAAGCGACATCGGCGAGGGGGCGGCGCCATAGCTTCGGAACATCTCGATACGCCAGACCCCGCTCGGGGTACGCAGCTTTATGCCCTCGAGATCCTGGGGCACGTTGATGGGTCGCACGTTGTTGGTGATCTGGCGAAAGCCGTTCTCCCACACCCCGAGCAGATGGAAGCCGCGGGCCTCGGCGGCATCCGCGAGCGGGCCGTGCACCACCTCGTCGCGCACCCGCTTCATGTGCTCCCGGTCCTCGATCAGGTAGGGCATTTCGAACAGTGCGAACTGCTCGTTTTCGGAGCTCATCACCGTGGAGGGGATAGTCAGATCGAGAGAACCCAGGCGCAGTCGACGTAGCATCGATTCGTCCCCGCCGAGCTGGCTGTTGCCGTACACGCTCACCTCTGCCACGCCTTCCAGGCGCTCGTTGGCAAGCTCGGCGAAGCGGTTGGCGGTGATCTCGAAAAGCGACCCGGGCCCACCGACGTGACCCAGGCGTATTTCGGTGTTGGCGCTGGCGCCAAGGGCGCCCAGGCCCAGGGAGATGGCGGCCGCCACGATTGCAGGTTTGAAGAAAGTCATAGAGCACTCCAGGTGAACACTTGTTGTTGTTGATTCGTCACCATCGCAGCATGGGGCCGGATGGCGCCCGTCGAACGTGAGCAAGCTCGCCCTGCAAGCCAACCCCGTCGATCTCGATATTGTTGTGAGTCCTTGCCGTGACACCGCTTCAATTTGAATTCAAAATTCAAAATTAGGTATTAAACTTTCGTCTTTGCACCTCTGCTGCAAGGCTAACTCGCTGATTCGCTGTCGAACTCGAGACGAAAAAAAGCGGCGCCAATGGGGCGCCGCTTCCAAAAAACCATCAAATTGTGGTCAGGGTGCCAGCCCATAATCCAGCTGCGCAGCCTCGATGCCCGCAATCGCCACCTGCTGATCCTCCTCCGAGGAGGCGCCGCTGACGCCCACGGCACCGATGACACATTGGCGATCGTCGAGAATGGGAACACCGCCCGCCACCGGCACCACTTGCCCTTGTGAGGCGGCGGCCACGCTTGCCAGAAACGCCGTCCGCTCCTGGTTGCGCTCGCCGATGACGCCGCTGGCGATCCCCATGCCGAGCGCCGCAAAGGCCTTGCCCTTGGCGACGGGAAAGCGTAACGGGCCGCAGCCATCCTCGCGCTCGGCGGCGATCAGGTGTCCGCCTGCATCCAGTACCACCAGGGTGAGCGGCGGCAGATCGAACTCGCGAGCCTTCTCCACGGCGCCTTCCAGAAGGCGCCGGGCCTGACTACGGGTCAGTTGAACGCTGGCATGATAGACGTTGCTAGGCATGAAAACTTTCCTTTATCGTTATGATTGGATGGAGGAACTCGAATTCTTGCCGGCGGAAGGATTTGTCAACCGCCACGATTTGAATTCATAATTATATTTGCAGAGGACTGAGCGTGACGCCAGTCTGTCATCGAGCGTTGACCGCCGCCAGAAGGGCACGGAACGTGAGCGCCATGTTGAAAGGACAGTTCCATGACCAAGATTTTGCAGCGCAACTTGTATCGCGAGGTGGCCGACCGAATTGGCGACTTGATCGAGCATGGCGAGCTGGCGCCGGGCGAGCGGATTTCCGAACGAGAACTGTGTGAACGATTCGGCGTTTCACGCACGCCGCTTCGCGAAGCGCTCAAGGTGCTGGCCGCCGAAGGGCTGATCGAGCTTCTCCCCAATCGCGGCGCCCGAGTGGTGCGACTGACCTTCAAGAGCGTCAAGGACACCTACGACCTGATGGCCGCCCTGGAAGGACTCTCAGGAGAGCTCGCCTGCCAGCACATCAGTACCGCCGACATCCGCAGCATCCGCGCGCTGCATGATGCGATGCTCGCTCACTACGAGGCGCGCGATCTGACCAGGTACTTCGAAGTGAATCGGCAGATTCACGAACGCATCCTGGCCGCCTCCGACAACCCGGTGCTGCAGGAGATGTACAGCAATCTCAGCCAGCGGGTGAAGCGCGTACGCTACTCGAAACAGATGACCGACACCTTCTGGAAACGCGCCGTCGAGGATCATGAGCAGATGATCGACGCACTCGAAAAACGCGACGGCCAGAAACTCGGTCAGGTGCTGCGCGAGCATTTGTGCAACAAGATCGAGATCGCCACCCTTGCCGGGGTGATCGAGGAGGAAGACCCCGGGGCCGCGCGCGCCTAGCGCCCCGGCGTAGACTGGACAGCCCCACGAAAAAGGCCCAGATTGATCGGTATCAGCGGTGAAAAGCCGCCCATCACGACACAACAAGTACGCCAATCACAGGATGGGACATGAATATTCTTTTCGATCCGCGCCTCGACGGCGAGCTGGTCGGGCGCGACAAGCACGAGGTCCTAGAGGCGCTTTGGCGCGCCGCCCCGACCCTGACCCTGCTCCATCGCGAGGAGGATCTGCGCCCCTTCGAGTGCGACGGCCTGGCCGCCTACCGGGTGCTGCCGATGCTGGTGGCGCTGCCGGAAGACCTCGCTCAGGTCGAGGCGCTCTTGAAAGCGTGCTTCGCGCTCGGCGTGCCGGTGGTCACCCGTGGGGCGGGCACCGGGCTCTCCGGCGGGGCGCTGCCGCTGGAACAAGGCGTTCTGCTGGTGATGTCGCGCTTCAACAAGATCATCGAGGTCGACCCGGACGCGCGCATCGCCCGCGTCCAGCCCGGGGTACGCAACCTGGCGATCTCCGAGGCCGCCGCGCCTTACGGGCTCTACTACGCCCCGGATCCCTCCTCCCAGATCGCCTGTTCGATCGGCGGCAACGTGGCGGAGAACGCCGGCGGCGTGCACTGCCTGAAATACGGGCTGACCGTGCACAACGTGCTGCGCGTCGACGTGCTGACCATCGAGGGCGAGCATATGACGCTGGGATCCAATGCCTTCGATGCGCCGGGGTTCGATCTGCTGGCGCTGTTCAACGGCTCGGAAGGCATGCTCGGCGTGATCACCGAGATCACGGTGAAGCTCTTGCCCAGGCCGACCGTCGCCAAGGTATTGATGGCGAGCTTCGATGACGTCGAGAAGGCCGGTCGCGCGGTCGGCGATATCATCGCCGCCGGCATCGTGCCCGGCGGGCTCGAGATGATGGACAAGCTCGCCATCGAGGCCGCCGAAGACTTCGTGCACGCAGGCTATCCGCTGGAGGCCGAGGCGATCCTTCTGTGCGAGCTCGACGGCGTCGAGGCGGACGTGGACGACGACTGCGAGACCGTGCGCCAAGTGCTGGAGAAGGCTGGCGCCACCGCTATCTCCCAGGCCCGCGACGAGGCCGAGCGGGCCAAATTCTGGGCCGGGCGCAAGAACGCCTTTCCCGCGGTCGGGCGCATGTCGCCGGACTACTACTGCATGGATGGCACCATCCCGCGCAAGGAGTTGCCCCGGGTACTCAAGGGGATCGCGGCGCTCTCCGAGGAGAGCGGCCTGCGAGTCGCCAACGTCTTTCATGCCGGTGACGGCAACATGCACCCGCTGATCCTGTTCGATGCCAACAAGGAGGGCGAGCTTGCGCTGGCCGAGGATGTGGGCGGCAGGATTCTCGAGCTGTGCGTCGCCGCCGGCGGCTCGATCACCGGCGAGCACGGCGTGGGCCGCGAGAAGATCAACCAGATGTGCAGCCAGTTCCAGGCGGACGAGATCACCGTGTTCCACGCGGTGAAGGCGGCCTTCGATGACAAGCGCCTGCTCAACCCGGGCAAGAACATCCCGACGCTCGCCCGCTGCGCCGAGTTCGGCGTCATGCATGTGCACAATAACGAACTGCCCCACCCGGAGCTGCCGCGCTTCTAGAAAGGCCGCCGCGAACGAGAGCGTGAACAGGAGAAAGGAACGACCATGACCGAACCCGCCACACCGGCGCCGGATCGCGACATCAGCGAGGCGCTTTGCCAGCAGGTCGCCAACGCCCATCGGACCCGCGCGCCGCTACGTATCGTCGGCGGCGACACTCGCGACTTCTACGGCCGCCCGGTCGAGGGCATCGATCTCGATATCCGTGAGCACAGCGGCATCGTCTCTTACGATCCGGTCGAGCTGATCGTCACGGTGCGCGCCGGCACGCGCCTCGACACACTGGAAGCCGCGCTCGACGCAGAGCAGCAGCGACTCCCTTTCGAACCGCCACGCTTTGGCACGCGCAGCACCATTGGCGGGGCCGTTGCGACCGGGCTTTCCGGCCCGCGCCGCCCCTGGGCGGGTGCTACGCGGGATTTCGTGCTGGGTACCCGCGTGATCACCCAGGAGGGCAAGCGCTTGCGCTTCGGCGGCGAGGTGATGAAGAACGTCGCCGGCTACGACGTCTCGCGGCTGATGGTCGGCGCCCAGGGCACGCTTGGCGTGCTCGCCGACATCTCCTTCAAGGTGCTGCCCAAGCCCGCCGCGACTCACAGCCTGCGCCTGGACGATATCGCCATCGACAAGGCGCTTTCACTGCTGGCCACGCTCGGCCGTGAGCCGCTGCCGATCACCGCCGCCGCCTGGCACGAAAACGCGTTGCTCCTTCGCCTGGAAGGCGGCGAAAGCTCGGTGAAGGCGACTCGTGATCGCCTGGGCGGCGAGCCGCTCGCACCTGCGTTCTGGGACGCGCTTCGCGATCATCGCCTCGATTTCTTCACCCTCGACGACGGCGAGACGCTGTGGCGTGCCTCACTCCCACCCAACACGCCGCCGCTCGCACCCGACGTTGGCCTGGCAACCCTCTACGACTGGGCGGGCAGCCAGCGCTGGATCAAGACCCGGGACGGCGAGGCGCTGCGTCATGCCTGCCAGAAGGTTGGCGGCCACGCCACCTGCTTCACGCCTGCCGCTCGCGGCGGTGCGCCGTCGCCCTTCACGCCGCTTGACCCCGTGCTCGAGAAGTATCACAAGCGGCTCAAGGCCGAGCTCGACACGCACGGCATCTTCAATCCGGGCCGGCTCTACGCGGGGCTATAAGGAGAGCTTTTCATGCAGACGCACTTTACCGACGCCGACCGCCAGAAGCCGCATATCCAGGAAGCCGAGCGCATTCTGCGCACCTGCGTGCACTGCGGCTTCTGCAACGCCACCTGCCCCACCTATCAACTGCTGGGTGACGAGCGCGATGGCCCTCGCGGTCGCATCTACCTGATGAAAGAGCTTCTGGAGAGCCCGGAGGGCGATACCGAGGTGACCGAGGAGACGCGGCTTCATCTCGACCGCTGCCTGACCTGTCAGAACTGCGAAACCACCTGCCCCTCCGGCGTGGAGTACCACAAGCTTCTGAACATCGGCCGGGCAGAGATCGAGCGCCGGGTGCCCCGCTCCGCCGCCGAGCGCGCCGAGCGCTTCGCCCTGCGCAAGATGATGGTCGACCCCAAGCGCTTTCAGGCACTCTTGAAGCTGGGCCAGACCTTCAAGCCCCTGGTACCTGCCAAGCTCAAGAGCAAGATGCCCCCGGCGCCGGTGGAGGCAGGTCATCGCCCCAGCACCCGCCATTCCCGCCAGATGCTGATTCTGGAAGGCTGCGTGCAGCCCGGGCTCTCGCCCAACACCAACGCCGCCACGGCCAGGCTTCTCGATCGGCTCGGCATCGGCCTGACGCCGGCTTTCGAGGCCGGCTGCTGCGGGGCGATCGATTTTCACTTGAATGCCCAGGAGGCGGGCCGCGCGCGCATGCGCGCCAACATCGACGCCTGGTGGCCGCATATCGAAAGCGGTGTGGAAGCGATCGTGCAGACCGCCAGCGGCTGCGGCGCCTTCGTCAAGGAGTACGCCGAGATGCTGAAGGATGACCCGGCCTACGCCGAGAAGGCAAAACGCGTCAGCGCCCTGGCGAAGGATATCGTCGAGATACTGCGCGAGGAGCCGCTGGAAACACTCGGCGTCAATGCGCACAAGCGCCTGGCGTTTCACTGCCCTTGTACCCTGCAGCACGCTCAGAAACTCGGTGGCGCGGTCGAGGGTGTACTGACTCGGCTCGGCTTCCAATTGAGCCCGGTCCAGGATGCGCACCTGTGCTGCGGCTCGGCGGGTACCTACTCGATCACCCAGCCGGAAATCGCCACGCAGCTTCGCGACAACAAGCTCAATGCGCTGGAGGCCGGCGACCCGGACATGATCGTCACCGCCAATATCGGCTGCCAGACCCACCTGGCGAGTGCCCGGCGTACCGCCGTGCGCCACTGGGTGGAAATCGTCGACGCTGCGCTCGGCTGAAACATTTACCGGTGCCAGGCAACGACAACGATAACGATAACGATAACGATAACGATAACGACAAAAGGAAACCACGATGAAAACCAAAGCCATACTGAGCCACACCGATGTGATCGCCATGCTCGACGCCGCGCAGCAGGAGGCCGAGCGCCAGCAGTGGGCGGTCACCATCGCCGTGGCCGACGATGGCGGCCACCTCCTCGGCCTTCGCCGTCTCGACGGCGCCGCCCCCTTCAGCGCCGAGGTGGCCACTCACAAGGCGCGCAACGCCGCCGTCGGGCGCAAGGAGACTCAGGTGTTCGAGGAGATGATCAACGGCGGGCGCACGGCCTTCGTCTCGGCGCCGCTCACGGGCATGCTCACCGGCGGGGTCCCGGTCATGATGGACGGCCAGGTGATCGGCGCCGTCGGCGTTTCCGGCGTCAAGCCCGAACAGGACGTGCAGATCGCCAAGGCCGGCGTCGCGGTCATCGACTGAGCGTCAGGTACGTCGACAAAGCCCTGGGCGAAGGCCCGGGGTTTTCGCATGCACGATCGAAAAGAACGCAAAACGTTCGAGCGAAGATGGCTCGAAGAAGATAGATAGATAGATAGATAGATAGAGGGAAAATACTGCAGGAAGGAAAATCGATGGCGGACCGGACGAGACTCGAACTCGCGACCTCCGGCGTGACAGGCCGGCATTCTAACCGACTGAACTACCGGTCCACTTTAAAATCGACCACTTGATCGCGGTTCAGGCGCTTTCAAATGGTGGGTGGTACTGGGTTCGAACCAGTGACCCCCAGCTTGTAAGGCTGGTGCTCTCCCAACTGAGCTAACCACCCGATGACCGCATCGAGGATGCTGGGTCGGTGTGTATCATCGTGGCGGACCGGACGAGACTCGAACTCGCGACCTCCGGCGTGACAGGCCGGCATTCTAACCAACTGAACTACCGGTCCACTTGGCGACGATACGGGGCAACAAACGTGATGATGGCGGACCGGACGAGACTCGAACTCGCGACCTCCGGCGTGACAGGCCGGCATTCTAACCAACTGAACTACCGGTCCACTACATTCACGGTTACTGCTGATACGTGTCCAACTCATTGCATGGTGGGTGGTACTGGGTTCGAACCAGTGACCCCCAGCTTGTAAGGCTGGTGCTCTCCCAACTGAGCTAACCACCCGCTGGTCACGTGGCGCTGCATTCTACAGGGTTCGGTCCGGGTGTCAATACGCTCGTTGAATTTTTGATTCAAATTAGCGTGTTGCCGCCTTCGCACGATCCACTGCCCGAGCGCCGACGCAGAATGCCGCAACCGCCTCGTCGCGTCAATCAAAACTGTCACAAAGCGCGTGACACAAAGCCCGGCGCGGTTTCCTGCCACAGGCTATTTAGCTTGGCGTTCCGCTGGGCTAGACTCGCCCAGGGCCTGCACCTGTGCCGCCCTCGATCACCGCGTCATGGAGACGACCTTGTCAAACCTTCCCGCCTATAACTACACCGTGGTGCGCCAGTTCGCGCTGATGACCGTGGTGTGGGGCATCGTCGGCATGTCGGTGGGGCTATGGCTTGCCGCCCAGCTGGTCTGGCCGGAACTCAACCTGGGACTTCCCTGGACGAGCTTCGGCCGGCTGCGGCCCTTGCACACCAACCTCGTGATCTTCGCCTTCGGCGGCTCGGCGCTTTTTGCCACCTCCTACTACGTGGTGCAGCGCACCTGTCAGACGCGACTTTACAGTGATCGACTCGCCGCCTTCACCTTCTGGGGCTGGCAGGCGGTGATCGTCGCCGCACTGGTGTCGCTCCCCCTGGGCCACACCACCACCAAGGAGTACGCCGAGCTCGAGTGGCCGATCAGCATCCTGCTGGCGGTCGTGTGGATCAGTTATGCCATCGTGTTCCTGATGACGCTCAAGCGACGCGCCACCTCGCATATCTATGTCGCCAACTGGTTCTATGCCGCGTTCATCCTGACCGTGGCGGTGCTGCACATCGTCAACAACGCCGCCCTTCCGGTCACGCCGATGTACTCCATCTCGCTCTACGCCGGCGCGGTGGATGCCATGGTGCAGTGGTGGTACGGCCACAACGCGGTGGGCTTTTTCCTCACCGCCGGGTTTCTGGGCATGATGTACTACTTCGTGCCCAAGCAGGCCGAGCGGCCGATCTACTCCTACCGGCTGTCGATCGTCCACTTCTGGGCGCTGATCATGATCTACATGTGGGCCGGTCCTCACCACCTGCACTACACGGCGCTACCGAGCTGGGCCCAGTCGCTGGGCATGGTGATGTCGATCATCCTGCTGCTGCCCTCCTGGGGCGGCATGATCAACGGTATCATGACGCTTTCCGGGGCCTGGCATAAGCTGCGTACCGACCCGATCCTGCGTTTTCTGGTCACCGCACTCACCTTCTACGGCATGGCGACCTTCGAGGGGCCGATGATGGCGATCAAGACCGTCAACGCCTTCTCCCACTACACCGACTGGACCATCGGTCACGTCCATTCCGGGGCGCTTGGCTGGGTGGCGATGATCACCATCGGTTCGCTCTACCACATGATTCCGCGCCTCTACGGGCGCACCCGAATGCACTCCACCGCGCTCGTCTCGCTGCATTTCTGGCTCGCCACCGTCGGTACGGTGCTCTACATCACCGCCATGTGGGTCAACGGAGTCGTTCAGGGGCTGATGTGGCGGGCGATCAACGCCGATGGCACCCTGACGTACCGTTTCGTCGACGCCGTCGAGGCGAGCCATCCGGGCTACGTGGTGCGCCTTCTGGGCGGCGCGCTGTTTCTGGCGGGCATGCTGGTGATGGCCTACAACGTCTACCGCACCCTCGAGCGCCAGAAGACGCCAGAGCGCGCTATCGAGCCCGCCGGAGGCCGCCATGAAGCATGAGCTGGTCGAGAGAAATACCGGCCTTCTGGGCGCGCTGATCCTGGTGGCGATCAGCTTCGGTGGGCTCGCCGAGATCGTGCCGCTGTTCTTTCAGAAGGACACCACCGAACCGGTGGAGGGCCTCAGGCCGCTCACCGCCCTGGAGCTCGAGGGGCGCGACATCTACCGCCGCGAAGGCTGCGTGGGCTGCCACTCGCAGATGATTCGCCCGTTTCGCGCCGAAACCGAGCGCTATGGTCACTACAACGTGGCCGGCGAAGGGCTTTACGAGCACAACTTCCTGTGGGGCTCCAAGCGTACCGGGCCGGATCTTGCCCGGGTGGGCGGGCGCTACACCGACGAGTGGCATCGCCGGCACATGTACGACCCGCGCGACGTGGTGCCGGAATCGATCATGCCCGCCTACCCGTGGCTGTTCGAGCGCACGCTCGATGGCCGCGCGACGCCGGCCAAGATGCGCGCCTTGAAGCGCCTGGGCGTGCCCTACGCCGAGGAGGAGATCGCCGCCGCCCGGGGCGAGGTCGAAGGTGTACCCGAGATCGACGCCCTGATCGCCTACCTGCAGCAGCTCGGCACGGTGCTGGAGGGTGCGCGCTGATGGATACCGGCACCTTGCGCGGCGTGATCACGTTCATCTTGCTGCTCGCGTTTCTCGGCATCGTCGTCTGGGCCTACTCGCGGCGGCGCCGAGAGGCCTTCGACGAGGCGGCCAACCTGCCCTTCGCCGACGACGAGTACGATGCCCATCAGGATGAGCCCGAGGAGCGCCCATGAACGCCCTGTGGGACGACGCGTTGCCCGGTTTCTGGAGCGCCTGGATCATCGTGCTGACGCTGACCACCCTCGGGCTCGTGGTGTGGATCGTGGTGGCCAACGACGGGCGCGCCCCCGGCGCAAGCCAGGACGCGCCCGCCGACACCGGGGCCGATGGCATCGAGGAGTACGACCATCCGCTGCCGAGGTGGTGGTTCTACCTGTTCGTGGCTACCGTCGTCTTCGCCCTGGCGTACCTGCTGCTCTACCCGGGGCTCGGCAATTTTCGGGGCTTGCTGGGCTGGACCCAGGAGGCCCAGTGGGAAGAGGAGATGGCCAGGGCCGACGAGCGCTTCGGACCGATCTTCGCCCGCTACCAGGACGTGCCGATTCCCGAACTTGCCCGGGACGAGGCGGCGATGCAGATCGCCGGGCGCATCTTTGCCAACAACTGCGCCATGTGCCATGGCGCGGGCGCCCAGGGCGGCGACGGTTTTCCCGACCTGACCGACGACGACTGGCTCTACGGCGGCGACCCCGAGGCGCTCGTCACCTCGATCGCCCAAGGCCGGCGCGGCGTGATGCCTGCCTGGGCGCAGCTCGGCGATGAGACCCTCGAGGCACTCACCCAGTACGTGCTGGCGCTCGCCGGGCGCGACCACGAGACCGATCTCGCCGCACGCGGCGGTGAACACTTCGCCCGTTTCTGCGTCGCCTGCCACGGCGCGGACGGCACCGGCAACCAGATGCTCGGCGCGCCGAACCTGACCAACGACATCTGGCTCTACCGGGCGCCCGGGCAGCGCGTGGCAGAGGCGATCCACCAGACACTGGCCGAGGGGCGCCGTGGTCACATGCCGCCCCAGGCGCCGTTCATCGGCGAGCAGCGCGTGCACCTGGTGGCCGCCTACGTCTACAGCCTGCGTCTACGCTCGCCAGGCGAAGCACCGAGCGTCGAGTGAGCGGGCCCTGACGTAACCCGAGGCAACGAAGCCCGGCGCGATCGTTGCTATGCTAGCCCACACCCGCACCCCTTGTGAGACGATCCGGAGCCAATGCAGCCGATACCCGCCCAGGACATCACGCCCTCTGCTACCGCGCCACCGCGCGGGCGGCTCTACGTGCGCGAGAGCAAGGGGCGCTTCCAGCGCCTGCGCCGGGCCCTGAACGGCGTCTTGATGACGGCGTTTCTGCTGTTGCCGTGGCTCTCCTGGCGGGGCCAGGCGCTGGTCTGGCTGGACATCGCCGGGCGCGAATTTCACCTGTTCGGCGCCACCTTCCACCCGCAGGAGTTCGTCGTGCTGGCGCTTGCACTCATCGCCGCCGCCTTCGGGCTGTTCGCCGTTACTGCCCTGGCGGGGCGGGTGTGGTGCGGCTACGCCTGCCCCCAGAGCGTGTGGAGCTTCGCCTTCATGTGGGTGGAGCACCGCCTGGAAGGCGCGCGCCACCGGCGCCTGCGCCGCGACCGCCACTCGACCGCCGTCCATCGCGTCCGCAAGGCGCTCAAGCACGCCATCTGGCTTGCCCTGGCGCTGGGCACCGCCGTCACCGTGGTGGGCTACTTCATGCCGATCGAGGCCCTGCTTGTCGAGCTGGTCACGTTCGAGGCCGGCGGCTGGGCGTTTTTCTGGGTCGGGTTCTTCACCCTGTTCACCTATCTCAACGCCGGCTGGCTGCGTGAGCAGGTATGCCTCTACATGTGCCCCTACGCGCGTTTTCAGGCGGTGATGTACGAGCGCGACACGCTGATCGTCGCCTATGATGCGGCCCGCGGCGAGCCTCGTAATCATGCGACCGGCGACTGCGTCGATTGCCAGGTGTGCGTGCAGGTCTGCCCCACCGGCATCGACATCCGCGACGGGCTGCAGTATGCCTGCCTGCAGTGCGGCGCCTGCGTGGACGCCTGCGACGCGGTGATGACACGGCTCGACCGCCCCACGGGGTTGATCGGCTACACCACCCAGAGCCGTCTCGAGGGCCGGGCCGGCAAGCACCTTCGCCCGCGCCTTCTGGGCTATCTCGGGGCACTCGCGGTGGTGCTGGTCGCGCTCGTCGTGCTGCTCGGCCAGCGGGTGCCGGTCGGCTTCGAGGTGGAGCGCCCGAGGGCGTCGCTCTACACCACCACCGACGCCGGCGAGATTCGCAACGTCTACCGCCTGACGGTACGTAACCTCGACACCACCGCGCACCGCTTTCGGCTGAGCGCGACGGGCATCGACGGCGCGCGCCTGGATGTCCAGGCCATCGACGTACCGGCGGGAGAAAGCCGCAGCCAGGTGGTGAACGTCACCGCCCCCGCCGAGGGGCTCGCGCCGAGCCAGCCGCTCTCCCTGCGCCTGAGCGCCGAACAGGGCGACCTGCAGGCCGAGCGCGAGACGCGCTTTCTCGGCGGCGAGAGGAGATAGCCCATGAACGCCTCCACGCCGCCACCCTGGTACCGCCAGTTCTGGCCCTGGTTTCTGCTCGGGCTTCTGCTCTCGTCGATGCTGGTGAGCACGGGCTTCGCGATCATCGCCACGCGAAGCTTCGACGGCATGGTGGTGCAGGAGGACTACTACGAGCACGGCAAGGCGATCAACACGCGCCTGGCCAAGGACGAGCGCGCCCGGGCGCTGGGGCTTGCCGCGACGCTGGCCATCGATTCGGTCACCGGCGACGTGGTGCTCGACTTGAGCGGCGAGGCGCGCCCCGAACGCCTCGTGCTCGCCTTGATATTTCCCACTCAGGACGACCGCGACGCCCAGGTGGTGCTCACCCACCGCCGCGACGGACGCTACGTCGGCCAGCTCGAGACCCGGCTGCGCCACCGCTGGTACCTGACCCTCACCCCGGAAGCTTCGGCGGACTGGCGCCTGCGCGGCGAGATCACCCTGCCAAGTGATGCCGCCGTGGCGCTCACCCCCGGCGGGAGCGAGGCGCCATGAGTGCTCCCTGCTATCACTGCGGCACGCCGGTACCCGACGGCGCCCCCTGGCGCATCGTGATCGACGAGACCCCGGAGCCGCTGTGCTGCCCGGGCTGCGAGGCGGTGGCCCACGCCATCGTCGAGGGCGGGCTTGCCAACTACTACCGCTACCGCACCGAGCTTTCGCCGCGCCCGGCGGTGGACGAGGCTCGACCCCAGACCTGGGCGGCCTTCGACCACCCGGACCTTCAAGCGCAGTTCGTGCACGCCGGCGACGGCCAAGCGAGCGCCACGCTTGCGGTGGAGAACATCACCTGCGCCGCCTGCGCCTGGCTGATCGAGCACCGTCTCAACGCCCTGGCGGGTATCACCCAGAGCGCGGTGAACCTGGCCGAGCACCGCCTGCGGGTGAGCTGGGACCCGACGGTGCTGTCGCCCTCGCGGATATTTGCCGAGCTCGCCGCCATCGGCTACGACGCCCTGCCCTTCGAGCCGGACAGCGCCTACCGGCGCCAGCAGCGCGAGGAGCGCATGACCGTGCGCCGGCTGATCGTTGCCGCGGTGGGCATGATGCAGGTGGTGATGTTCTCGATCCCGCTTTACGTCGCCGGCCCCGGCGAGCTCGACGCGGGGATGAACGCCCTGTTTCACTGGCTGTCGCTCGCGCTCACCACGCCGGTGGTGCTGTTCTCCGCCCGGCCCTTCTTTCGCGAGGCCGGGCGGGCGCTTTTTCATCGCCGCCTCACCATGGAGGTGCCGGTGGCGCTCGCCATCGGCGGGGCGTACCTGGCGAGCCTCTACGCGGTACTGGCCCGCCACGGCGAGGTCTATTTCGACTCGATCGCCATGTTCACCTTCTTTCTGCTGTTCAGCCGCTACCTCGAGGCGCGCACGCGCAGAAAAAGCGGCCAGAGCGGCAACGCCCTGGCCGGGGCGCTGCCCGCCGCCGCGCTGCGCCTCGACGCCGACGGCCATGAGCAGGTCGTGCCGGCGAGCCACCTGAAACGCGGCGACCGCATTCTGGTCAAGCCCGGGGCCAGCGTGCCCGCCGACGGCGTCATCGAGCAGGGCGAATCAAGCCTCGACGAGTCGATGCTCACCGGCGAGCACCTGCCGGTGACTCGGCGCCCGGGCGAACGGGTCACCGGCGCCAGCCACAACATGGAGAACGCGCTGACGGTACGCGTCACCCAGGCGGGGGGCGAGACGACGATCTCCGCCATTCTGGAAGTGACCGATCGCGCCTTCGCCGCGCGCCCGGCGCTGGCGCGCCTGGCCGAGCGCATGGCCCACCGCTTCGTGCTGCGCCTGCTGCTGGTGAGCCTCCTGGTGGCGCTGGCCTGGAGCGTGATCGACCCTGGCCGGGCGTTCTGGGTGACACTCTCGGTGCTGGTGGTGACCTGCCCCTGCGCCCTGGCGCTGGCCGCCCCGACGGCGCTGGCCGCCGGCCACGGACAGCTCAAGCGGCGCGGCGTGCTGATCACCCGGGCGGACACTCTGGAAGCGCTGGCCGGCATCACCCACGTGGTGTTCGACAAGACCGGCACGCTCACCCGAGGCGAGATGCGCCTCAAAGCCACCCTTGCCGTCGACGACACCCTCGAAGCCCCGCGGGCGCGGGCAATCGCCGCCGCCCTCGAGGCGCACTCGGAGCATACCATCGCCACGGCGTTTCGCCCGTTCAAGACGCCCGCGCTTGCCGCCGAACGCGTGACGCGCCACCCGGGCTTCGGACTCGAGGCGAGCCTCGAAGGGGCCATCTGGCGCCTGGGACGGGCGAGCTTCGCCGCCGGGCACGAACTCACCCCGCCCGAAGGGCCCGGCCTGTGGCTGCTGCTGAGCGAGGACGGTGCGCCGCGCGCCTGGTTCGCCCTGGAGGACTTTCCCCGCGAGGACGCGCTCGAGACGGTCGCCAGGCTCAAGGCTCAGGGGCTTTCCGTGGAGCTTCTCTCCGGCGATACCGCGTCCGCCGTCGAGAGGCTGGCCGAGGCGCTGGGCATTTCGCGTTGGCAGGCCGAGGCGACGCCCGAGGGCAAGCTCGACCGGCTGCGCGCCCTGCAGGCCGAGGGCGCACGGGTGCTGATGGTGGGCGACGGCATCAACGACGTGCCGGTACTGGCCGGCGCCGATGTCGCCATCGCCATGAACGGCGCCACCGACCTGGCCCGTACCCGGGCGGATGCGCTGCTGCTGAGTCCGCGACTGATGCGTGTGAGCGAGGCCGTCGAGATCGCCCGGGCCACCCGACAGGTGATGCGCCAAAACATGGCCTGGTCGGTCGCCTATAACGCCGTGGCGCTGCCACTGGCCGCCCTCGGGCTCGTGGCGCCATGGCTCGCCGCACTCGGCATGTCGCTGAGCTCGCTGGTGGTGGTGGGCAACGCCTTGCGCCTGACCCGGCGTCGGGTGAACGCATGACGATCCTCTATCTTCTGATACCGCTGTCGCTGGTGCTGCTGGGCCTGGCGGTCTGGGCGTTCTTCTGGGCAGTGAGCAACGACCAGTTCGAGGACCTGGAGAGCCCCGCCCACCGCATCCTGTTCGACGACGACCTGCCCGCGCCGCCGGTCAGGCGCCGCCCGGACGCCACCGAGGAGCCACCGCCATGAATCCCGTCGGTCTGGATCTTCCGCCCCTGCTCGCCGCCTTCGTGTTCGGCCTGCTGGGCGGGGCGCACTGCATCGGCATGTGCGGCGGCATCATGAGCGCGCTGACCTTCGCCGTGCCGCCGAGCATGCGCAGTCCTGCCCGCCTGGCGGGGCTTTTGCTCGGCTACAACGCCGGGCGCGTGGCAAGCTACATGGTGGCCGGGGCGCTGGCCGCGGGGCTCGGCACGCTGGTGTCGCTCGCCCCCGCTGCCCGGGCGGCGCTACAGGCGCTCGCCGCCATGATGCTGATCCTGATGGCACTCTACATCGCCCACTGGTGGAAGGGGCTTTTGGCACTCGAAGCCCTCGGGCGGCGGCTCTGGCGCCACGTCGAGCCGGTCGGGCGACGGCTGATGCCCGTGGTTCACCTGCCCCAGGCGTTCGCGCTGGGGGCACTGTGGGGCTGGCTGCCCTGCGGGCTGGTCTACTCGATGCTCGCCTGGAGCCTGGCAAGCGGCGCACCGGCCCAGGGGGCGCTGCTGATGGGCGCCTTCGGGCTCGGCACGCTGCCGGCGGTACTGGCCACCGGCGTGGCCGCCCGCTCGCTTTCCGGGCTCATTCGCCACCCCGCCACGCGCACGCTGGCAGCCCTTTCGATCATCGCTTTCGCCCTCTACCAGCTCTGGGCGCTGGTGCTCCACGCGCTCCACTAGCGTCTCGCCGCTTTATTGACCCAGCTCAATCCGGCCTCATCGCCTTCGCGCTAGCATGGCACGTCACCGTCGAAAACCGCCGGTGCCTGCCATCTGCCCGGGAGCCTTCATGCCCAACCGCGCTCACGCCATGTCGTCCTTTGCCCCCGTCTGGGACGAGGCGCTTCTGCGTCGCTACGACAAGAGCGGGCCGCGCTACACCTCCTACCCGACGGCGCTGGCCTTTCACGAGGCGTTCACGCCTGCGGACTTCACTCAGGCGCTGGCGCGCAGCAATACAGGTCGCCGGGGGCTGTCGCTCTACGTGCACATTCCGTTCTGCGAGAAGATCTGCTTCTACTGCGCCTGCAACAAGATCGCTACCAAGAATCGCCAGCTCGCCGAGCCCTACCTTTCGCGCCTCGACCGCGAGATGGTGCTCGCCGCGCGCCACGTCGATACCTCGCGCCCGGTGGAGCAACTCCACTGGGGCGGCGGCACGCCGACCTTCCTGACGCTTGCCCAGATGGGTGACCTGATCGATCGGCTCGACGCCCGTTTCGGGCTCTCGAGCGACCCGGGCCGCGACTACGCCATCGAGATCGACCCGCGCGAGGCCGACGTGTTTACCCTGCGCCACCTGCAGTCGCTGGGCTTCAACCGGCTGAGTCTGGGAGTGCAGGATCTCGACCGCGACGTGCAGCGCGCGATCAACCGCGTTCAGCCGAAACAGTTGACCGAGACCCTGATGGACGAGGCGCATCGGCTTGGTTTCGGCTCGCTCAACGTGGATCTGATCTACGGCCTACCGCGCCAGAGCGAGCCGCGCTTCGCGGCGACCCTCACCCAGGTGATCGAACTCGCCCCGGCGCGGCTTTCGCTGTTCAACTACGCCCACCTGCCGACGCGCTTCGCCCCCCAGCGGCGCATCGATGAGGCCGAGCTGCCCGGCGCCGACGAGAAGCTCGCCATTCTGCGCAGGAGCATCGAGATGCTCGACCGGGCGGGCTACGTACATATCGGCATGGATCACTTCGCCCGCCCCGAGGACAGCCTGGCCATCGCCCAGCGAAACGGTACGCTCCAGCGCAATTTCCAGGGCTACTCGAGCCACGCCCAGTGCGACCTGATCGGTCTCGGGGTCTCGGCGATCTCGCGCGTGGACGACGTCTACGCCCAGAACCCGGTACGCCTGGACGATTACGCTGCTGCCCTCGACGACGGGCGTCTGGCGATCTGCAAGGGTCTGCGCCTGAATGACGACGACCTGATCCGGCGCGAGGTGATCGAGCGGCTGATGTGCGACATGCGCATCGATCTTGCCGCTATCGGCGAGCGCTTCGCGATCAATGCGGCGAGCTACTTCGAGACATCGCTCGCCGCCCTGGAAGAGGCCGAGCGTGACGGCCTGCTCACCCGCGACGGGCTTGTCCTCGAAGCGACCCCGGTGGGCCGGCTTTTGATCCGCCATCTGGCGATGGCGTTTGATACCACCCTGACACAGCAGTCCCCCGCGCGGTACTCTAGGATTTTATAGCCTGGGTTCGATCACGTCGCGGGTATAAAAAAGGAGAAGGTGATGCCGATTTCCGCCAGCCAGCGCCGCTCGCTTGCCCAAGCGCCGCGCTGCCAGACCTGCAGCCTGAGTTCGCTGTGCCTGCCCCTGGCGCTGCAGATCGAGGATATCAGCCAGTTCGATGCGATCATCCGCCGCCGCGCCCCGCTGAAGAAGGGCGAAGCGCTGTTTCACCAGGGCGAGCGCTTCTCGAGCGTCTTCGCGGTGCGTTCGGGGAGCCTCAAGCAGGTGACCAGCGAGGGCAACGGGGAGGACCAGCTCACCAATTTCTACCTGCCGAGCGAACTGGTGGGCCTCGACGGCATCGACGACGAGTGCTACCCGGGCAGCGTCGTGGCCCTCGAGACCACCACGGTGTGCGAGATTCCCTTCAAGCATCTGGATGCGCTTTCCGAACAGCTTCCCGAGCTTCGAGGCCAGCTCTACCGCAGCATGAGCAAGGAGCTGCGCGACGACCGGCGCATGATGCGCCTTTTATCGCGCAAGACCGCCGACCAGCGCCTGGCCACCTTCCTCACAACGCTGTCGGATCGCTTTCGCCGCCGCGGCTACTCGCCCTACAGCTTCCGGCTCTCGATGGCGCGCGCGGACATCGGCAACTACCTGGGGCTCGCCGTGGAAACCGTCAGCCGTATCCTGAGCCGGCTGCAGAGCCAGCAGGTGGTGGCGGTTTCCGGTCGCGAGGTGAACATCCTCGACATGCCGAGACTGATCACCCTGGCGGACGAAGAGACGCCGACCTAGACGTTGAAGGCCTGAATGCGCCCGGCCATGAGCTCGGCCTGACGCTCTTCAAGCCGCTGGAAATCGAACAGCGCGCGGTCGGCGAGCTGCGAGGGGGAGACGTTGGTGACCGCCTTGAACATGCTCTCGAGCCGGCCCGGGTACTTCCTGTCCCACTCGGCGAGCATCGCCTTGACGTTCTGGCGCTGCATGTTGGGCTGCGAACCGCACAGGTTGCAGGGAATGATCGGAAACGCCATCAGCCGCGAGAACTCGGCGATGTCCGCCTCCTTGCAGTAGGCAAGCGGCCGGATGACGATGTTCTTGCCGTCGTCGGACAAGAGCTTGGGCGGCATCGCCTTGAGCGAGCCGCCGAAGAACATGTTCAAAAAAAGCGTCTCGAGGATGTCCTCGCGGTGGTGGCCCAGCGCGATCTTGGTCGCGCCGATCTCCTCGGCGAAGCCGTAGAGCGAGCCGCGACGCAGCCGCGAGCAGAGCGCGCAGGTGGTCTTGCCCTCCGGCGTCTTCTCCTTGACCACCGAGTAGGTGTCGCGCTCGAGGATGTGGTACTCCACGCCCTGGGCGTCGAGGTAGCGCGGCAGCACGTGCTCGGGAAAGCCCGGCTGCTTCTGATCGAGATTCACCGCCACCAGCGAGAAGTTCACCGGCGCATTGCGCTGCAGGTTGCGCAGGATCTCGAGCATCGTGTAGCTATCCTTGCCGCCGGACAGGCACACCATCACCCGGTCGCCCTCGTCGATCATGTTGTAATCGAGGATGGCGTTGCCCACTTCGCGACGCAGCCGCTTCTGCAACTTGTTGAATTCGCGCTTCTGCTTGGCGTCGTGGTCCGCCGACGCGCTCACGAAGGCGGGGTCGGCAACGACGGGATCGAAATGATCGGGCTGCTGCATGTCGGACTGCTGCATGGTATGGGCACTGCCGGTGGTGGAGATGAAGGGCGCCATTTTAGCAAGTCTGCCCGTGTCACCCAATACGCTAGGCGTGCAGGGCGGCGTCGCGCTGCAGGCGCATGTAGAGAAGCGCGCAGGCGCTCGCCTCGCCGAGCAGCGACGCCCCGCCGGGCGCGGGCAGCCGGGAGCGGGCGAGGGCCTCGCCGAAGCTTGCCGGGCCCACGGGCTCCAGGTGGGAGCGACGCAGGGTGCGCTGGTAGAGCTTGGCGACGTCCACCTGGGTGTTGGGCAGCTCGAACCCGAGCCGGTCGCTCAACAGCCGATTGATGGGCGCCATGGCGTCGCAAAGCCCCCACCCCACCACCGGACGATTGCCGATGAACTCGGTCAGCGCGCCGACGTTTTCCGGACTCGACGGCAGCAGCGACGCGGTGCCGTGGCGCTGGAGCGTCGCGTGCCGCGTGCGGCCCGGGTCGGCCAGGGTGACCACCCAGGCGCTGCGGGTATGCACGCGGCGCTCGTCGAAGACCACTGCCGCCACGCTGAGGATGTCGGCGTCGGCGTCGGCGTCGGCGGTGCGCAACGCCAGCGCCACCAGCTCCTTGCCAAGGTAGGGGTGAAACAGCCACTCGAAGGGCGTGCCCATGCAGCGGCGCCGGTCGCTTTCACGCTTGAACACCGTGCGCAGCGAGCCGCCGAACAGGGCGAAGTGTCGATCCATGAAACGCATGCCGCTATGAATACTCCAGATGGTAACGATGGCTCAGGCGCGCCTTGAACTCCTTGACGATGTGCAGCGCCTCTCGCAGCAGGTCGCGCTCGAGCGACGACAGCGACTGAACCACCACGCGGTTGGTCGGGGTGGCGGCGCTCTTGCCAGCCTCGCCGAGCTGGCCGCGCAGGCGAAGCTCGGTGAACAGCGCCAGCGCTTCGCCCACATCGCTTGCAAAGCGCCGCTCCAGGCGGCCATCGTCGGCCAGCGCCTCGAGACGCTCGAAGGTGCCGGTCGCCGGAATGCGGCGCTCCAGCGCCATGGTGCGCACGCCGTGGACGAGTGGGAAGATGCCGCCCTTCTTGATATCGATGCCGTGTTCGCGCTTCTTGAGCGAGCCGAACAGCGTCAAGGGCGTCGAGAAGCGCAGCGCCGCCCGGGCGAAATGGCTCAGCAGCAGCTCGTCATCGGCGCAGCGGCGAAACAGCGCCGCCTGCACACGCTCGGCAAGGCTTGGGTTGCCGGCGACCGCGTGGGCATCGAGCATGATCGCGATCTTCATGAGGCTGTCGCCGTCGCGCCGCCGTGCCCAGCCCTCGATGCGCTCGCACCAGGTCGCGACACTGCCCACCCAGGCGGGGTTGGAGACCATGATGTCGCCGGGGCACGACGGGTAGCCGAGTTCGATCAGCGTACGGGTGAAGCCCTGCATCTGGGCGGGTGCGTCCTCCCAGTCCACGTCGTCGGCGAGGATCAGGGCGTTGTCCTGGTCGGTCTTGAGGATCTGCTCGCCGCGCCCTTCGCTGCCCATCACCACCAGGCAGCACTGGTTCTCCGGTGGGTCCTGCACGCTGAAGTGCCATGCCTTTTGAATGATGCGCCCGTTGATCGCGGCCAGAAGCTCCATGACGAAGCGCAGCTTCACGCCCTGGGCCATCAGCGCCTGGACGAGCTCCGGCGTGCGCCGGCTCGCCTCGGCAAGCGCCTCGAGATCGGCGGCCTTCTCGATCTGCAGGCCGACCACGTAGCTGCGGCTCGAGAAGTAGCTCAGCACGTCGGTGAGCTCGACGACGCCATGAAGGGTGTCGCCTTCCATGACCACCACCCGCGCCACCCGTTGGCGGGTCATGGTGATCAGCGCCTCGAACAGGTATTGACCGGGCTGCACCACCACCAGGGTGGTGCGGGCAAGGCTTTCAAGCGGCGTCGCCTGGGGTTTGCCATCGAGCACCAGCGCGCCCAGCAGATCGGTCTTGGTGATCATCCCAAGCTGCCCGTCGGTGCGCACCAGCAGGCTATCGGCGTGATGATCGAACAAGGTGGCCACCGCCGCGTGGATGTCCGCTTCGCCCTCGAGCACGATCGCCCCGCGCAGACACTCGCTCACCCGGGCCAGCATGAACCCGGCCATGGTGACCCCGCCCGCCGCCCGACGCTCGGTCAGAAGCCGCGCCTTGTGCGAGAGCGACTGGCGAAAGAAGCCTTCGAAGTCCGGGTAGTCGCGACACAGCGCCATGAACTCGGCGCCGGGAAGCACGTAGCAAAGCGTCTCCTGCTCCGCCTCGAAGCGATAGCGGCTCTTGCCGTTGAGCAGGCTGATCGCGCCGAACAGATCACCTGCGGTGTAGTGGGCGATGCGCGCCTGCGCCTGGGGCAAGGTGGGGTCGAGCTCGGCGACTTCGCCGCGATGGATGATGAACACGCCATCGACGGCGTGCTGCATTTCCACGATGATGTCGCCGCTGTCGAAATAGGCCAGATCGAGAGTGCCGCGCACGCGCTCGCGGCCGGCTTCATCGAGCAGGGAAAAGGGCAATCTGGATAGATCGACCTCGATCATGAGTCACTCCGGTTGATCATGCGACAACGTACCGACCACGTGAAGGCGCTACTTCAAGCCATGAAGCAAAGGTCTCATCGACGCGAGTAAAAAACTATTCCTATCGGTTCTCGACACCCTTGCACGCAGAACTACCGGACTAAAGTCTATAGAGTCGGAGTTCGTTTAACGGTGCTTTTCATCTTTTTTATAAGTGTCGAAAGCAACTCTTTAAAAGTAGCAAATCCGCTTTCAGGGAGAGCTATAGACTATCGTCCTATCGGGACAAAAGTCGTAGTCTTGCGGCCCAAAAAGGTTAGTAAATAGAACGCCTTCGCTGTATAAATCTCTGTCTCTTTCGCATCGTCGTCGCCTGATACCAAAGTCGGGATTCTTTTTTTGCGTTTATTGGCCAGTATTACTTCGAGTCCATTGAGGCAATATTGCCTTAAACCCCTATTCGGCGCTTAAAAAGACAACAACAAGGGACATCGATGAACACTACGCCGCAAAGACGAGAGCCACGAGCACTATTCAAACAAGCGACGTGTCGGGGACACTCCCTGACAGGTCATCCGCATCGCGTCCACTTTCCAATCTTGAACAACATAAACGGAGAGCACCATCATGATGGCAGATGATAAATCCAATGCGGCTGCGTACTGGAAGGCCAACGTCCGCCTGATCTTCGGCTGCCTAGTCGTCTGGGCGTTCGTGTCCTACGGCTGCGCCATCCTGTTTCGTCCGCTGCTGGCGTCGATCTCCATCGGCGGCACGGATCTGGGCTTCTGGTTCGCCCAGCAAGGCTCGATTCTGACCTTCATCGCGCTGATCTTCTTCTACGCCTGGAGAATGAATCAGCTCGACAAGAAATACGGCCTGGGGGAATAAGCCATGAGCCAGTTTGCCATCAACCTGCTGTTCGTCGGGGCCTCCTTCGCGCTCTATATCGGCATCGCGATATGGGCACGGGCCGGCTCCACCAAGGAGTTCTACGTCGCCGGCGGCGGCGTTCACCCGATCACCAACGGCATGGCCACCGCCGCGGACTGGATGTCGGCGGCGTCGTTCATCTCCATGGCGGGCCTGATCGCCTCCGGCGGCTACGCCAACTCCACCTACCTGATGGGCTGGACCGGGGGCTTCGTGATCCTGGCCATGCTGCTCGCGCCCTATCTACGCAAGTTCGGCAAGTTCACCGTGCCGGACTTCATCGGCGAGCGCTTCTACAGCCCCACCGCTCGAGTGGTCGCGGTGGTGTGTCTGATCATTGCCTCGGTGACCTACGTCATCGGTCAGATGACCGGTGCCGGCGTCGCCTTCTCGCGCTTTCTGGAAGTGCCCAGCACCTGGGGTATCTGGATCGCGGCGCTGACCGTCTTCTTCTACGCGGTGCTCGGTGGCATGAAGGGCATCACCTACACCCAGGTGGCCCAGTACGTCGTTCTGATCGTGGCCTACACCATTCCGGCGGTGTTCATCGCCATGCAGCTCACCGGCAACCCGATCCCGATGTTCGGCATGTTCAGCACCCACTCGGAATCCGGCGTGCCGCTTCTGCAAAAACTCGATGACGTGGTCGTGGCGCTGGGCTTCCAGGACTACACGGCGGATGTGGACAACAAGCTCAACATGCTGCTGTTCACGCTGTCCTTGATGATCGGTACCGCCGGTCTGCCCCACGTCATCATTCGCTTCTTCACCGTGCCGAAAGTGGCCGATGCGCGCTGGTCCGCAGGCTGGGCGCTGGTGTTCATCGCCCTGCTGTACCTGACAGCACCGGCGGTGGCCTCCATGGCGCGCCTCAACCTGATGACCACGGTGTACCCGGAAATGACCGGCCAGGTCGAGGATTACGAGGCGGCGGCCGCCGAGCCGATCCTCTACGAGGACCGCCCGGCCTGGTTCCAGACCTGGGAAGAGACCGGCCTGATCACCTTCAACGACCTCAACGATGATGGCCGCATCCAGTTCTACAACGATGCCAATGCCGGCTTCGAGGGCACGGCCACCGAACGCGGCTGGGCAGGCAACGAACTGACCGTCAACAACGACATTCTGGTACTGGCCAACCCCGAAATCGCCAACCTGCCCGGCTGGGTCGTGGGTCTGATCGCGGCGGGCGGTATCGCGGCGGCGCTCTCCACCGCGGCGGGGCTTCTGCTCGCCATCTCCTCGGCGATCAGCCACGACTTGATCAAGAACACCATCAATCCCAACATCAGCGAGAAAAAGGAGATGCTGGCGGCACGGATCTCGATGGGCGGGGCGATTTTGCTGGCCACCTACCTGGGGCTGAATCCGCCCGGGTTCGCGGCACAGACCGTGGCACTGGCCTTCGGTATCGCGGCGGCATCGCTGTTCCCGGTGCTAATGATGGGGATCTTCTCCACCCGCATGAACAGTGCCGGCGCGGTGTGCGGCATGCTGGCCGGCCTGACCTGCACACTGCTGTACATCTTCACTTATCTTGGATGGTTCTTCATTCCCGGCACCAACATGCTGCCGAACACGCCGGACAACTGGTTCATCGGCATCTCGCCGCTCTCCTTCGGCGCAGTGGGTGCGCTGATCAACTTCGCGGTGGCCTTCGCGGTGTCGAGCGTCACTGCGCCGCCGCCCCGTGAAATCCAGGAGCTGGTGGAGAGCGTGCGCTACCCCAAAGGGGCTGGTGCCGCCATCGACCACTAGGTCATAATCCATGAAGACCCCTTGGGCCTTCAGCGTAACGAGCGGGCTTCCTCAGGGAAGCCCGTATCGTTTGCCAACCTCTTTAGACCCTAACGAGCAGGAAATATCTTTATGATCTGGCACTTGATTGCCGCAGTGTTCGCGGCGCTGGCCGCGGCGGGTATCGGCTTGATGCTGCGCCACCTGTCGCGCAACCGCCTGCCCAAGTGGATCGTGCCGGTGATGGCCGGGCTTGGCATGCTGAGCTACCAGATCCACGTGGAGTACAGCTGGTTCGACCACAAGAGGGCCCAGTTGCCCGCCTCCGCTGAAGTCGTCGATACCGCCACGGGTACCGAGGTCTGGCGACCCTGGACCTTCGCCTTCCCGATGATCACGCGCTTCACGGTGCTCGACCGCGATAGCCTCTCCCGCGAGGACGGCGTTGCCGAGTTCATGCTTTACCACTTCGAGCGCCACCACACCGACCTGGTGATTCCCAGGGCTTACGCGCTCAACTGCCAGACCCGCGAGCTCGTGCCGATGGACGCCGACAGCCGCGAGCCGGATCTGGCCGGCATCCGCACCCTGCGAGACGCCTCCGAGCTTTTGCACGGCGCCTGCGAAAGCGCCTGAACCGCCCTGACGCCCGGGCGTGATTGACTTAAACTGGGCCACTTCAAGGGGCGGGCCCTCACGGGCTCACGGCAGGAGACAGGCATGTTCCACGGCGGGCTTCTCGTTGCGGTTTCGTTACTCTACATCGCGGTGCTGTTCGGCATTGCCTGGTTCGGCGATCGCCGCGCGCGCACCCGGGGCGCCAGCCGCCGCCGGCCGCTGATCTACAGCCTGGCGCTGGCGATCTACTGCACCTCCTGGACGTTCTACGGCGCGGTGGGCCAGGCGGCCACCGCGGGGTGGTCGTTCGCCAGTATCTTCGTCGGCCCGGTATTGACCTTCCTGCTGTTCTGGCCGGTACTGGCCAAGATGATTCGAGTGGCCAAGCATCAGAACGTCACCTCGATCGCCGACTTCATCGCCTCGCGCTACGGCAAGACCCAGTCGCTGGCCGCTTTCGCGAGTCTCGTGGCGCTGATCGGCACCCTGCCCTACATCGCTCTGCAGTTGAAGGCGGTCTCCACCACCTTCAGCGTGCTGACCGAGAACGACACCGGGGGCGGGGCGCTGTTCAACGACACGGCCTTCTACGTGGCGCTCGTCATGGCAGTGTTCGCGATATTGTTCGGCACCCGCCACACTGACGCCACCGAGCACCACGAGGGGCTGATCCACGCCGTCGCCTTCGAGTCGCTGGTGAAACTCTTCGCTTTCGTGGTGCTGGGCGTCTTCGTCACCTGGGGCATGTTTGACGGACTGGGGGCCTTGATGGCCCACGCCGAAAGCGAGCTGGCGCTACAGCGCCAGCTCGCCAATCAGGATTTCGGCCAGAGCTTCTGGGCCCAGACGCTTCTGGCGATGCTCGCCATCATTTGCCTGCCACGCCAGTTCCACGTCACGGTGGTCGAGAACATCCACCCGGACGACGCCACCAAGGCGCGCTGGCTGTTCCCGCTCTATATCCTGGCCATCGCGTTTTTCGTCGTGCCGCTGGCCGCTGCCGGGCTCTGGCTGTTCTCGGACACCGCCATCGAGCCGGACACCTACGTACTGGCGCTGGCGATGGAGTCCGGCCACACGTGGCTGACGCTTCTGACCTTCATCGGGGGCTTCTCGGCGGCCACCGGCATGGTGATCGTCGCGGCGGTGGCGGTATCGATCATGATCTCCAACGAGATCGTCATTCCGGCGCTTTTCCGGCTGCGCTGGTTCGACACCAAGGCGCGCGACTACGGGCGGCTGGTGCTGCGCGCCCGCCGGCTGACCATCGTCGCGGTGCTGGCGCTGGCCTACGGTTTCTACCAGCTGATCGCCGAGTTCACATCATTGGCCTCCATCGGCATGCTGTCGTTTGCCGCCGCTGCCCAGTTCGCTCCGGCGGTGATCGGCGGGCTCTACTGGAAGCGCGGCAATCGCCTGGGCGTGATCGTGGGCATGAACGCGGGCTTCGCGATCTGGGCCTACAGCCTTCTGATGCCCGCCATGATCAACGCCGGCGTGCTGCCCGCGGCCTGGCTTGCCGGCGGGCCGCTGGGCATCGGCTGGCTCTCCCCGACGGCGCTTTTCAACCTGAACCTTGGCGGTGACAGTTTCACCCACGGCGTGATGCTGTCGCTCGGGGTGAACCTGTTCTGTTACATCTTCGTCTCCCAGATCAGCTCCCAGCGGGTGGTCGAACGCATCCAGGCGTCACTGTTCGTCGACAGCGTCGAGACCCGCCAGACCTCGGTGAACCGCCCCTGGACCGGGGCCACCACCGTGGGCGATCTCAAGGTGCTGTGCGAGCGCTTTCTGGGCGCAGGCCAAGTGGATCGCGCCTTCGAGGATTACGCCCGGCGCACCGCCAAGCCGCTCGACGACGGGGCGCGCGCCTCGATCGACGTGATTCAGTTCACCGAGCGCTTTCTCGCCTCGGTGCTCGGCGCCTCGTCCGCGCGCATCGTGGTCAACTCGGCGCTGCAGGGGCGCGGCATCGGCATTTCGGACGTGATCTCGATCGTCGACGAAGCCTCCCAAGTACTCGAGTTCAACCGGGCGCTCTTGCAGGCGACCATCGAGAACATCAACCAAGGTATCAGCGTGGTGGATCAGAACCTGCGCCTGGTGGTGTGGAACCAGCGCTATCTGGAGCTTTTCCGCTTCCCCGATCACCTGATCCGCGTCAGCGCCCCGATCGATCGCATCTTCCGCTACAACGCCCACAACGGCGAGTACGGCCCGGGGGACCCCGAGGAGCACGTGGAGCTTCTGCTCGACAACATCAGACAGGGCCAGCCCCACCGCTACGTGCGCTACCGCCAGGACGGAAGCGTGCTCGAGGTGCAGGGCACGCCGATGCCCGGCGGCGGCTTCGTCTACACCTACCAGGACATCACTCAGCAAAAGCGCATCGAAGAGGCGTTGATCCGCTCCGAGAACAACATCCGTATCTACACCGACAACGTGCCCGCCTTGATCGCCTACTTCGACAAGGAGAGCCGCTATCTCTTCACCAACCGCGCCTACGAGCAGGCCTTCGCCATCGACCGCAACGCGGTGATCGGCCGGCGCTTCGAGGACGTGCTGCCGGTCAAGCAGGCTGAAGAGCGCCTGCCCTGGGTGAAGCGGGCGCTCGCCGGCGAGCGGGTGAGCTTCGAGGTCGCCATGCGGGTGGATTCACGCATGCGCTACATGCTGGTCACCTACACGCCGCACTTCGGCGACAGCCAGTCGATTCTGGGCTTCTTCGCGCTCTACCAGGACATCACCGAGCGCCGCCAGGCGGAGATCGCCCTCCAGGAGACCAACGAGACCCTGGAGGAGCGAGTGCGCGAGCGTACCCAGGCGCTCTCCAAGGCCAACGCCGCCCTGCGTCAGGAGAACCGGGTGCGCGCTGAAGCCGAACAGGCGCTGCGCCAAGCCAAGCAATTGGCAGAAGATGCCAACGCATCAAAAACACGCTTTCTCGCTGCGGCGAGCCACGACCTGCTGCAGCCCTTGAACGCGGCGCGCCTGTTCACCTCGGCGCTGATGCAGAACGAGCCGGAGAGCGCCAACCAGCGCACCATCGGCCATATCGACAACTCCTTGCAGGCCGCCGAGGAGCTGCTCGGCACGCTGCTCGATATCTCCAAGCTCGACGCCGGCGCGCTCACGCCCCGGCGCAGCCACTTTGCGCTTTCCGATATCGTGCGACCGCTGCGCGCCGAGTTCGACGTGATGGCCGACGAGCGCGGGCTCGATCTGAACGTGGTGGCAACCTCCCTGTGGGTCGACTCCGACCCACAGATGCTGCGGCGCATCGTGCAGAACTTCCTGTCGAATGCGCTGCGCTACACTCAGCAGGGTCGCGTGCTGCTGGGCTGTCGGCGCCAGGGCGAACGGCTCTCCATTGAGGTGTGGGACAGCGGCCCGGGCATTCCCGAATCGAAGCTCACCGAAATCTTCCAGGAGTTTCGCCGCCTCGACCAGGTCTCGCGCCACAAGGAGAGCGAGAAGGGCCTGGGCCTGGGGCTGTCGATCGCCGACCGCATGAGCCGGGTGCTGGATCATCCGATCAAGGTGCGATCCAAGGAGGGCAGCGGCACGGTCTTCTCGGTGAGCGTGCCGGTCGTGGCGTCCCGCGAGGCGGCCCCTGCCACCCAAGAGGCGCCAACCCGGCGCGGCGGCAACAAGCTCGCCGGTGCGCGCATCGTGTGCATCGACAACGAGACGCTGATTCTCGAGGGCATGAGCGCGATGCTCGGCGGCTGGGGGTGCGAGGTGTTCACCGCCACCAGCATCGGCGGGGCGAAGTCCATCCTGCGTAACATGGACGGCGACCCGGACGCGATTCTCGCGGACTATCACCTGGACAACGAAGTGACCGGGCTGATGGCGCTGGAAGCGCTCGACGAGCGACTCGAAGGCGCAGTGCCGGGCATCGTGATCACCGCCGACCGTACCGAGGACGTATCAGAGCTGATCAAGCGCGCGGGCTACCAGCTGCTTTTGAAGCCGGTCAAGCCGGCGGCGCTGCGAGCGCTGCTCACCCGGACCCTGCAGGCTAGCCGCGCTAGAACATAAATCTAGTGGCCCAGAACGAGAAGCCCCCGCTGGTGGATAGCACGAGCGGGGCTTCAAAACCGGAAGGCGGGGATCAGGATTCGACTTTCGGCGGCTCGACCTCGAGTTTCTGGGCAGCGATGACCGCCTGGGTGCGCGAGTGCACGCCGAGCTTGCGCAGGATCGCGGTGACGTGGGCCTTGATGGTGGCCTCCGACACGTTGAGCTCGAAGGCGATCTGCTTGTTGAGTAGCCCTTCGGTGAGCATGTTGAGCACGCGAAACTGCTGCGGGGTGAGCGAGGCGATCGCTTCGGCGAAGCGCGACTCCTCTTCGCTGGTTTCGTCCAGAATGCTCGCCATCGCCTCGGGCAGCCACACCTCGCCCTGGAGGATCTCGCCGACCGCCTCGGCGATTCGCGCAAGCGACGAGGACTTGGGAATGAAACCGGAGGCACCGTAGTCGATGGCGCGCCGCACCACGTAGGGCTCGTCGCTGCCGGAGACCACCGCCACCGGCACGTCCGGCATCTGGCCGCGCAGCTGGATCAGCCCGGAGAAACCGTGGGCGCCGGGCATGTGCAGATCGAGCAGGATCAAATCGGCGTCGGGGTGGCGATTGACCACCTCGGTAGTAGCCTCCATGGTATCGGCTTCGACGATCTCGGCCTGGGGGGCCAACTGACGCAACGCCTGGGTAAGCGCTGCTCGAAACAGCGGATGATCGTCTGCGACGATAAACTTGTGGGCTACTGCCATGATACTCCTCCGGTTCCTCGAGCGCGGTGGCTGCGCCGCGACGGCTCGCACATACGGTCACAGCATGGTACCCCATGGGCTTCGGGATGCAAAAGCTTCACCATGCACAATTTGTTATCGTTTCAGTGGACGCTGAAAACGGCGATGCCGGCGGATAGCCGGCATCGCTGCATTCAGAACGTGCGCTTAACTTAACATAGCCAGGCGCATCGTGTACGCCCTTATACGCCTTCGCTGTGCGCCCTTACTGATTGGCGCGGTGCTCGATCAGATCGTCGACCACCGACGGGTCGGCAAGCGTGCTGGTGTCGCCAAGCCCGTCGCACTCGTTGGCGGCGATCTTGCGCAGGATGCGGCGCATGATCTTGCCCGAGCGGGTCTTGGGCAGCCCCGGCGCCCACTGGATAACGTCCGGCGAGGCGATCGGCCCGATGTCCTTGCGCACCCACTGGACCAGTTCCTTTCTAAGCTCGTCGCTGGGCTCGACGCCGTCGTTCACGGTGACGTAGATGTAGATGCCCTGCCCCTTGATGTCGTGGGGGAAGCCCACTACCGCCGCCTCGGCCACGGCGCTATGTGCCACCAGCGACGACTCGATCTCGGCGGTGCCCATGCGGTGGCCGGAGACGTTCAACACGTCGTCGACACGGCCGGTGATCCAGTAGTCGCCGTCCTCGTCGCGCCGGCAGCCGTCACCGGTGAAGTACATGCCGTCGTAGGTCGAGAAATAGGTCTGCACGAAGCGTTCGTGATCGCCCCAGATCGAGCGCGCCTGGCCCGGCCAGGCATCGAGGATTACCAGGTTTCCGTCGGTGGCGCCTTCGAGGATATTCCCTTCGTTGTCGACCAGCGCAGGCTTCACGCCGAAGAACGGCCGGGTCGCGGAGCCGGGCTTGAGTGCCGTTGCTCCGGGCAGGGGCGCGATCATGATGCCGCCGGTTTCGGTCTGCCACCAGGTGTCGACGATCGGGCAGCGCTCGTTGCCGATCACGCGGTAGAACCACTCCCAGGCCTCCGGATTGATGGGTTCGCCCACGGAGCCGAGGATGCGCAGCGAATCGCGCGAGCTCGACTCCATCACCTTGTCGCCGTGGGCCATCAGCGCGCGCACGGCGGTGGGTGCGGTGTAGAGGATGTTGACCTGGTGCTTGTCGACGATCTCTCCGATGCGGCCGTGGCTCGGGTAGCTCGGCACCCCCTCGAACATCAGCGTGGTCGCGCCGTTGGCCAGCGGCCCGTAGACGATGTAGCTGTGCCCGGTCACCCAGCCGACGTCGGCGGTGCACCAGTAGACCTCGCCCTCCTGATAGTCGAACACGTACTGGTGGGTCATGGCCGCATAGACGAGATAGCCGCCGGTGGTGTGCTTGAGTCCCTTCGGCGCGCCGGTGGAACCGGAGGTATAGAGGATGAACAGCGGATCTTCCGCGTTCATCGCCTCGGGCTCGCATTCGGTGGACTGGCCGTCGACCAGATCATGGAACCAGAGATCGCGGCCTTCCTGCCAATCGATGTCGCCGCCGGTGCGCTTGACCACCAGCACGTTCTTGCACACCTCGGTGCCGTCGCGGGTCAGCGCGGCATCGACGTTCTCCTTGAGCGGCACATGCTTGCCACCGCGCACGGACTCGTCGGCGGTGATCACGAGCTTGGAGTCGGCGCCGATGACGCGCTGGGCGACCGCGTCCGGCGAGAAGCCGCCGAACACTACCGAGTGCACGGCGCCGATACGCGCACAGGCGAGCATCGCCATGGCGGCTTCGGGAATCATCGGCATGTAGAGCGTCACCGTGTCGCCGCGCTGAATGCCCAGCGACTTCAGCGCATTGGCGAGCTGATTGGTGCGCGCGTATAGCTCACGGTAGGTGATGTGCTTGGAATCCGCCGGGTCGTCGCCTTCCCAGATGATGGCGGTCTGATCGCCGCGCGTCTCCAGATGGCGGTCGAGGCAGTTGGCGGCGACGTTGAGCTGGCCATCCTCGAACCAGCGGATATCGACATTGTCACGGGCGAAGGACGTGTTCTTGATGTTGCTCGGCGCCTTGATCCACTCGAGCCGCTTGGCCTGCTCGGCCCAGAAGCCTTCCGGGTCGTCGATCGAGCGCTGGTAGAGCGTCTCGTAGGTCTGCCTGTCGGCCCAGGCGTTGGCGGCGATCTCGTCGCGTACCGGATGGACGTTCTTGTGCTCGCTCATGACGTTGCCTCTGTCCGTGAAAGTGCAATGATTCGAAAAGGGCGCCGGCCTCACACGTCCCGTGCCAGCAGGGCTAATATTTACCTAGCATAAACCGCCAGGGCACGCCTTCATCTTAGACATTGGTATTATCTAATTTTCCATTAAAAACATGACCTTAAATAACAATTAACAGGCCTTGTCATCAATGAAGCGCAGCGCCTGACCGCACTGGCGACAGCGATAGCGCCGCCCCCGCGCGCCCTGGGCGTGGCGCTGGGCGGTGAAGAGATGCTCGCGGCAGTCGCAGCGGTAGCGGTAGGGGCGACGCTGGCTTTGGGCGATGTCGAAACGGTGGGTTACCCGAGGCACCAGGCCGAAGAGCTCGCGCATCACGGTCTGCCACTCGCGCCCGTGAGGCTTGAGTCGCGTTCCGCCGTCGAGATGGAACACCAGCCAGTGGGCCATCTCGTGAGGAATGACCTCGTCGAAGAACGCCGCTCGGTTGTCAGCGAGCAGTACCGGGTTGAAGCGCAGCCCGCCCCGGCCCAGGTGCGCCTGCCCGGCGCCGGCGCCCTTGAGATCGAACCACACCCGGGGCGCGGGAAGCCCCGGGTGCACCTCGCGGGCAAGCATGAGGGTCTCGTCGACACGCGCCAAGGCGGCGTCGAGAAGGGCATCAAAGGTCAGCGCGGCCAGGTGCCGCGCGGGCCATTCGGGCAGTGGAGAAGAGCGCATTGGTGGTAGACTGGCCGCGATGTGGAGCGTGCGATTGTGCGTGATCGCGCGGCAATTCTCAAAAACGTATCGAACGAGGCCTTGCATGGCAGACAACGCTGAACCGCGCCCGCCCGAACCGCTGCTGGACGACGAGGCGCTCGACCGGCTGGACGACTTCCTCGACTCCGACCGGGTCGGCGAGGACGCGCTGGATCTGATCTCCGCCCACGGTTTTCTGGTGGCGCTGGCCGTCGCGCCCAGCGAGCAGCCCGTGGAGGCCTGGCTCGAGGAGCTGTTCCAGGGCGAGCCCGCCTACCAGAGCGAGGCCGAGCGCGAGGAGATCACGGGACTTTTGAAGGCGCTGCGTGACAACGCCGTCGAGGTGCTTGAACAGGGGGGGCTTCCGGAGCTGCCTTTTGAACTGACCCTCGACGGCCTGCCCGCCGAAGAGACGCCGATCGGCGACTGGTGTGCCGGCTTCATGGAGGCGGTGTTCAGCGACGAGGCCGCCTGGTTCCAGGACGATGAGGAGGCCGCGGCCACCCTGCTGCTGCCCTTCATGCTGTTGTCGGGACTGTTCGACGACGAGCCGGATATGGTGGAACTGGCCGGCGACACCGCGCGTCAGGAGGAGCTGGTGGCCCAGCTGCCGGAGCTGGTGCTCGACCTTTACCTCAACTACCGCGTGCCGCCGGAAACCCCCAAGCCCAAGCCACGCCCCAAGAGCCCCGCCAAGGCGAAGAAACCCGGCAAGGGCAAGAAACGCTAGGTACTATTTCAAGCGCGTCACCACCGCGTCGAGCAGGCCATAGAGCCACTCCTTGACGCGCTGGTGCCAGGGCCGCGCCGCCCAGCGCGCGGCGTCGACCTCGCTGCTTTCCGCGAAGTTGCGCTCGAACAGTGCCTGCACCTCACACGCCATGGCCGGCGACTCGATCTCCTGGTTGGCCTCGAGGTTGTAGTGCAGGTTCCAGTGGTCGAAGTTGCACGAGCCGATGCTCACCCACTCGTCCGCCAGCACGAACTTGGCGTGGATGAAGGTGGGGTTGAACTCGAAGATACGCACGCCGGACTTCAGCAGCGCCTGGTAGAAGCGCTGCCCGGCGTAGCGCACACCGGGATGGTCGTGTTTCTGGCCCGGCAGCAGCAGGCGCACGTCCACCCCGCGCCGGGCCGCCCGGGCCAGGCGCCGGCGCAGCGCGAAGGTCGGCACGAAGTAAGGCGTACACAGCCACAGCCGGGTCTCGGCACTGCCGACCCGCTCGTGAAGCGAGTGGCGAATGGCCTGGTAGCGGTAGCCCCGCGCCGGCATCACTCGTCCCAGGGCGCCGTCGGCGAAGTCCGCCGGCGCACGCCGGGGCACCAGCGCCTGGTTCGGGCTCTGGCGGGCGCGACGGGTGAGCTTCGAGCGCCACAGCCGGCGAAACAGCGCCTCCCAGTCGGTGACTGCCGGGCCCTCCACGCGCACGGCGATCTCGTACCAGGCCTCGAGGAACTCGTCCACCGCGCCGAAGCCGCCGGTGAAGGCGACCTGGCCATCCACCACCACGATCTTGCGATGATCACGACTCAGGTTGCGCGCCAGCGAATGAAGCCCCAGCGGGTTGAAGAAGCGCAGCGCCACGCCGCCTTCCAGAAGCCGCGTGCGATCTTCTCGGGAGAGTCCCATGGCACCGAAGCCATCGAGCAGCAGGTAGACCTTGACCCCGCGCGCGCAGGCATCGATCAATACCCGGCTCAACCGGTCGGCGAGCTCGCCGGACTCCATCAGGTAGAGTTCGATCAGCACGTAATGGCGGGCGCCCTCGATCGCCTCCAACATGGCGGGCAAGAAACGCGCGGCCTCAGGCAGCAGCGTGAAACGGTTACCGTCTCGCCACATCGGCGACATAGCGACTCCTTGGCTTAGCTTGCAGGACTCAACGCTCCTTGAGCGACCGATGCACGTACAGGTCGTAGCGGCTGGTCTTGCCCTCGACGACGTGGTTGGGGGGCGGCCCGTCGATGGGCGGTGCCTTGCGCGGGCGCTTCACCACCACCCGATGGGTGGCCACCGCTAGCGCCTGCTCGAGAAGACGCGGGGCGTCATCGTCGCTGCCGGCCAGCAGGCGAAAAAGGCGCATCTCCTTTTTCACCAGCGCCGACTTCTCGCGGTGGGGAAACATCGGATCGAGATGGATCACCTGGGGGGCGACATCCGCCTGCTCGACCAGCGCGGCAAGCGCCCAGGCGCTATCGCCCTGACAAAGCCGCATGCGTGCGGCGATCTCACGGGTCTCGGGGTCGAGCCGTGCCCGGGCAAGGCCATCCTCGAGCAGCGCGGCGATCGCCGCCACCCGTTCGATCAACAGCACCGGCGCGCCGAGACTTGCCAGCACGAAAGCGTCGCGCCCAAGGCCGGCGGTGGCATCCACGATGCTCGGCGTCACGCCCTGGGCAAGCCCGCAGGCCTTGGCGACGAGCTGGCCGCGCCCGCCACCGAACTGACGCCGATGGCCGGCCTTGCCGCCGATGAAATCGACGAACAGCGGGCTTCCGAACTCGCGCGGATCGCCGGCAAGCGATAGCCGGCCCTCTTCCCGACGCAGGACAAGGCCCTTTGGCAGCGCGACGGCCTCGCTCATGCGGGCTTTTTCCAGGCCACGTCGTTGCGCAGGTAGACAGGCTGCACATCGATGGGTGCCTGGCCCGTCCCCGCTTCAAAGGCGCGCAGGCCGACCCAGGCCATCTCCTCGGCCCGGGGCTCGAGATCACATAGGTGCTGGCTCATGCTGGCCCGCACCACGTCGTCGAACTGCTCCCACAGGGTGAATCCCGAGCCTACGCCGACCCAGTCGGTCTCGTAGCCGGGCAGCGCCACCCGCGCCGGAGCCACCACCGCTTCCTGGTCGAGCAGCGTCGGCACGTCGTCCTGGCAGTGCCAGGCGGCGACGTAGACCTCGCTCATGCGCGCGTCGAGTGCGGTCACCAGATGGCGAAAGTGGAAGCGGCGGTGTGCCTGCAGCGCCAGCGCCTCAAGCGTCGACACCCCGACCAGCGGACAATCGAGCCCGAAGGCCAGCCCCTGGGCGGCACCGGCAGCGATGCGCAGCCCGGTGAACGACCCCGGTCCGTGGCCGTAGGCAATGGCGTCTAAGGCGGCGGGGGTGATACCCGCCTCGCCCAGCACCTCGTCCACCATGGGCAGCAGCCGCTGGGTATGGGCGCGGGGGGTATGCTCGCAGCGGGCCAGGCACTCGCGAGCCTCGCCCTCGGCGCGAATCAACGCCGCTGAACACTCGCTCGACGAGGCGTCCAGGGCGAGAAGGTATGACGGCATAGCGACTCGTTACTCCAGAAAGAGAGGGCGTGGCCGCGCCGGGGTTAGAGGCCCGCGGCGACGGACGCTTCAGAGAAAGGGTGTCAGCTCAGTGCTTCTTTCACCTGGCGGGTAATGTCAGCCACGCTGCCCACGCCTTCGACGCGGTGATACTGCGGCGCCGCCTCGGGTTCTTCGGCCGCCCACTGCTGGTAGTAGTCGACCAGAGGCGCGGTCTGGTCGTGATAGACCGAGAGACGGTTGCGCACGGTGGACTCCTGGTCGTCCTCGCGCTGAATCAGGGACTCGCCGGTGACGTCGTCGCGGCCCGGCTCCTTCGGCGGGTTGTGATCGACGTGGTAGACGCGCCCGGAGGCGGGATGCACGCGCCGACCGGCCAGACGACTGACGATCTCCTCGTCGGGCACGGCGATCTCGAGCACGTGGTCGAGTTTCACGCCGCCCTCCTTCATGGCATCCGCCTGGGGAATGGTGCGCGGGAAGCCATCGAACAGGAAGCCGTTCTCGCAGTCCGGCTGGCTGATGCGCTCCTTGACCAGGTCGATGATGATATCGTCGGAGACCAGCCCGCCGCTGTTCATGATTTCCTTGACCTTGAGGCCGAGCTCGGTGCCATCCTTGATCGCGGTACGCAGCATGTCGCCGGTAGAGATCTGCGGGATCTTGAACCGCTCGCAAATGAATCGGGCCTGGGTTCCCTTGCCCGCGCCGGGGGCACCCAACAGGATCAAACGCATGGCACTGCTCCTAATGTCATAGATTCGTCAAAGTGAATAGAGGGACAATAACCGGGCCACCCAGGCGGCACAACACCCCAAACGCCGCATGGACGCGGTTTTTTTCATCCAGCCCGGCACTCGTTTTCGATCATGTGCGCGAAAACGCAAACGGCGCCCATGAAAATGGGCGCCGTGAGCGATGCGTCGCTGTGCGTCAGAGCAGCAGGCGACGAATATCGGTCAGCACATCGGCCAGAAATGCCGTGAAGCGCGCCGCGTCCGCCCCGTTGATCGCGCGGTGATCATAGGAGAGCGACAGCGGCATCATCAGCCGTGGCTGGAAGGCGGCGCCATCCCAGACCGGCTTCATCTGCGCTTTCGATACCCCGAGGATCGCCACTTCCGGCGCGTTGACGATCGGCGTGAATGCCGTGCCACCGATCGAGCCAAGGCTCGAAATGGTGAAGCAGCCGCCGGTCATCTCGTCGCGCTTGAGCTTCTTGCCCTGCGCCTTCTTGCCGAGTTCCGCCATCTCTTTCGCGATCTCGATCAAGGACTTCTTGTCGGCGTCGCGCAGTACCGGCACCATCAGGCCGTCCGGCGTATCGACCGCGATACCGATATGGACGTACTTCTTCCACACCAGCGTGTCGCCGTCGCCCTTGAGGCTGACGTTGAACTGCGGGAACTTCCTGAGCGCGAAGGCGCAGGCCTTGACCAGAAACGGCAGCGGCGTGAGCTTGGCGCCCTGGGCTTCGGCTTCGGCCTTCATCGACTTTCTGAAGTTCTCGAGCTCGGTGATGTCGGCTTCGTCGAACTGGGTCACGTGGGGCACGTTGAGCCAGCTGCGATGCAGGTTGGTCGCGCCCATCTTGAGCAGGCGACCCATCGGCTTCTCTTCCACTTCACCGAACTGGCTGAAGTCGACTTCCGGCACCGCCGGAATGCCGGCCCCACCGGTTGCCGCGCCGCCCTGGGCCGGTGCGCTGGCCTTTTGCGACAGCGCCTGCTTGACGTAGGCCTGTACGTCCTCTTTCAGGATACGCTCTTTCGGGCCGCTGGGCTTGACCAGCCCCAGGTCGACTCCGAACTCGCGCGCCAGCATGCGCACCGCGGGGCCTGCGTGCACCAGCTTGCCGTCACGCGGCTTGTGCGCGGCCATGGCCGCTTCGGGGCTGGGCGAGCCGGCAGGCGTTTCGCTCTTGCGAGTCTCCTGCTTCTGCTCGGCCTTCGGCGCGTCGCTCTTCTGCGCCTTCGGCGCGGGCTTGTCGGCCTGCTTCTTGGCCTTGGCACTTCCCGCCACTTCGATGTAGGCGATGAGATCGCCTTCGGAGACGGTGTCGCCCTCCTTCACGGTCAGCTCGAGGAGCTTGCCCTTGAAGGGGCTGGGCACGTCCATCGAGGCCTTGTCGGACTCCAGCGTGATCAGCGCGTCTTCTGCCTCGATCTCGTCGCCGACGGTAGCGGCGATCTCGATGATCGGCACGTCCGAGGCACCGGAGAGATCCGGCACGCGGACTTCCTTGCGCTCGGGCTCACCGCTGCCCTGCTCGTCGTCGTCCTGCTCTTCGACGTCGTCTTGCTCTTCGGCGGCGTCGTCCTGGGCGTCGGCCGTCGGCTGCTCGGCCGGGGCGTCGTCGCTTTCATCTTCGCCTTCACCGTCGCCATCGATCTCGATCTGGCCGATCACGTCGCCTTCGGAGACGGTATCGCCCTCCTTGACGGTGAACGCGACGATCTTGCCGCTGTGCGGGCTCGGCACGTCCATGGAGGCCTTGTCGGACTCCAGGGTGATCAGGGCGTCTTCGGCACTGACCTCGTCGCCTTCGCCGACCGCGACTTCGATGATCTCGACGTTCTCGGAGCCGCCCAGATCCGGTACCGTGATATCGACGGTCTTCTTGCCACCCGAGGCCTTCTTGGCGGGCGCCTTGGGCTCCTCGCGCTTCTCCTCACGGGGGGCTTCGTCGGTCTTTTCGGGTTCGGCGTCCTGCTCGGCGGACGCATCGTCGCCCTCCTCGCCTTCCACTTCGAGCTCGACGATGTCGTCGCCCTCGGAGACCTTGTCGCCCTCCTTGACCAGCACCTTGACGACCTTGCCGCCCTTGGGCGAGGGCACGTCCATGCTGGCCTTGTCGGATTCCAGGGTGATCAGGGCGTCTTCCGCTTCGATGACGTCGCCTTCAGACACCGCAATCTCGATGATTTCGACATCGGTATCGCCACCGATATCGGGAACTTTGATGATTTCGCTACTCAAGGTCGCGCTCCTTCCAAATCGGCTCGAGCCGGCGGGCATGCCCGCCGGGCTGCGGTTTAGCTTGTCAGCGGGTTGGGCTTGCTGGCGTCGATGTTGTACTTCTTCAGCGCCTCGCCGACGACCTTGCGATCGATCTCGCCGCGTTCGGCGAGCGAGCGCAGAGCGGCGACCACGACGAAGTGACGATCCACCTCGAAGAAGTAGCGCAGCTTCGCGCGGGTATCCGAGCGGCCGAAGCCGTCGGTGCCCAGCACGGTGTAGTCACCCGGTACCCAGGCACGTACTTGGTCGGCGTAGAGCTTCATGTAGTCCGTCGAGGCGATGATCGGCCCGTCGCGCCCTTCCAGGCACTTCGTGACGTGGGGCTTGGCGGCCTCGGCGTCCGGGTTCAGGAACGCCTCGCGCTCGAGCAGGAGCGCTTCACGGCGCAGCTCGTTGAAGCTGGTCACGCTCCAGATGTCGGCGCCGATGCCCCAGTCGCTGGCCAGAAGCTCGGCGGCCTCTTCCACTTCGCGCAGGATGGTGCCGGAGCCCAAGAGCTGAACGCGGCCCTTGTCACCCTGGGTTTCGCGCAGCAGGTACATGCCCTTGATGATGTCGTCTGCGGGCACGTCGGAAAGCTCCGGATGCTCGTAGTTCTCGTTCATCACGGTCAGGTAGTAGAAGCAGTTCTCCTTGTCGGTGAACATGCGCTTCAGGCCGTCCTGAACGATGACCGCCACTTCGTGACCGTAGGTCGGGTCATAGCTTCGGCAGTTGGGGATGGTGGATGCCTGGATCAGGCTGTGGCCATCCTGGTGCTGCAGGCCTTCGCCGTTGAGCGTGGTGCGCCCGGCGGTGCCGCCGACCATGAAGCCGCGCGCCTGAAGATCACCCGCCGCCCAGGCCAGATCGCCGATTCGCTGGAAGCCGAACATCGAGTAGTAGATGTAGAACGGCAACAGCGTGACGTGGTTGTTGCTGTAGGAGGTCGCGGCCGCCATCCAGGCCGACATCGCGCCCGCCTCGGTGATGCCTTCCTCGAGGACCTGACCCTTCTGGTCCTCGCGGTAGTACATGATCTGGCCCTTGTCGACCGGCTCGTACTTCTGCCCCGCCGCGGAGTAGATACCGAGCTGACGGAACATGCCTTCCATGCCGAAGGTGCGCGCCTCGTCCGGGATGATCGGCACGACGTACTTGCCAAGCTTCTTGTCCTTGACCAGGCCGTTCAGTACACGCACGAAGGACATGGTGGTGGAGACTTCACGACCCTTGGAGCCGCCGAGCTGCGAGGCGAAGGTCTTGTCTTCGAGACTCGGGATCTCGAGGGACTCGAAATCGCTCTGGCGCGCCGGCAGGTAGCCGTTCAGGCGCTCGCGCTGCAGGTGCATGTACTTGAGCTCCGGGGAGTCATCCTCGGGCTTGTAGTAGGGCACGTCCTTCAACTGCTCGTCCGAGAGCGGGATGCCGAAGCGGTCGCGGAATTTCTTCAGCGCCTCATACTCCATGCTCTTGACCTGGTGCGCTTCGTTGGCCGCTTCGCCGTCGCCTGCGCCCATGCCGTAACCCTTGACGGTGTGCGCCAGGATCACGGTGGGCTTGCCGTTCTGGGTGTTCACCGCCTCGTGGTAGGCCGCGTAGACCTTGAACGGGTCGTGGCCACCACGGTTGAGCTTCCAGATATCCTCATCCGAAAGATCCTTGACCATCGCTTCGGTTTCCGGGTACTTGCCGAAGAAATGCTCGCGGGTGTAGGCGCCGCCGTTGGCCTTGTAGTTCTGGTACTCGCCGTCGACCGCCTCGTCCATGCGCTTTTGCAGGATGCCCTTCTTGTCCTGCTCGAACAGGGTATCCCAGTGGCGACCCCAGACGACCTTGATGACGTTCCAATCGGCACCGCGGAACACGCCTTCAAGCTCGTCTATCACGCGGGCGTTGCCGCGTACCGGGCCGTCCAGACGCTGCAGGTTGCAGTTGATGACGAAGATCAGGTTGTCCAGGTTCTCGCGACCGGCCAGCGAAATCGCGCCCAGGGATTCCGGCTCGTCACACTCGCCGTCGCCCATGAAGCACCAGATCTTGCGGTCGTACATGTTCTTGAGCTCGCGATGATGCAGATACTTCATCACGTGCGCCTGGTAGATCGCCTGGATCGGTCCCAGGCCCATGGAGACCGTCGGGAACTGCCAGTAGTCCGGCATCAGCCAGGGGTGCGGGTAGGACGAGAGGCCATCACCGTCCACTTCCTGGCGGAACTTGTCCATCTGCTCCTCGGAGAGACGCCCCTCGAGGTAGGAGCGGGCGTAGATGCCCGGTGCCACGTGGCCTTGGATGTAAACCAGGTCTCCGGCGAAGTCGTCTTTAGCCGCGCGGAAGAAGTGGTTGAAACCTACGTCATAGAGCGTTGCCGAGGACATGAAGCTCGCGATATGACCACCAAGCCCTGGGTTCGCACGGTTGTTGCGGATGACCTGGGCGATGGCGTTGTAGCGGATCAGAGAACGGATGCGCCGCTCCATGAACAGATCGCCCGGCATTGGCGCTTCGCGATGGACCGGAATGGTGTTGCGGTGCGGGGTCGTCACCGAGAAGGGCACCTTCATCCCGTCCCGACGCATGCGATCCGCCAGGCGGGTCATCAGGTAGCGGGCGCGATCTTCGCCCTCACGATCCAGAACCGATTCCAGGGATTCAAGCCACTCCGTGGTTTCGACCGGATCGAGATCTTCTCTTGTCTCCAGACTCATAAAGTCTCTCCGAATGACGATAAATGACAATACGCCCGCTACCCTTTTGGGGCTGGGGCGGCTGCGACGTTGAGCCGCACCAAGGCCGGTATCGAGCCGAGCTTGCGTGTCTGACAGGGTTTTTGTTTACATTCAACGAGCTGATTCGATAAGCCCTTTGACCAAGCACAGGTTCGAGAATGTAGTTGGGCTACACAGCTGCCTTTGGGGTTAGCCTTTTGTATAGAGAAGATACCGCAAAGTGGCTAGTCTGCCAATTCTCACGCAATGGAAATTCTATCCAAAACAGCATATTGCACTGCAACATAGAAGCACTGGAATCCATTTCCACTGTGGTTGCGGCGCCTCGTGTAGTCAAACTACCGTTTGATCTTCAAGCGAAAGAATCACTTCCCGACCGACGTCACCTCAGTCCTTGCCAGGCACTGACGGTAGTAGGCCCAGTCGAAGCATGGCCCCGGGTCCTCCTTGCGCAGCGGCGCCACCTTGGCATGGCTGGTGATGCGCGAAGTATCGAGCAGCGGATAGCGGGCCAGCAGCCAGCGGGTGGCCGCGACCAGCGAGCGGTACTGCTCCGCGGTGAACGGCGTATCGCCGTCGCCCTCTAGCTCGATGCCGATGGAGAAGTCGTTGAGTGCACAGCGCGCATCATTCAGACGCGGATCGAACCAGCGCGAGCGACCGGCGTGCCAGGCGCGCCGGTCGGTATCGACGAACTGCACGCACTCGCCGTCGCGGCGAATCAACAGGTGCGCCGAGACCCTGAGCGCCGCGATACGCTCGAAGTAAGGGTGCGCGCCGGGGTCGAGAGTATTGGTGAACAGCGCCTCGATCGCAGTACCCGAGAACACGCCCGGCGGCAGGCTGATGGCGTGCAGCACCAGAAGCGACACTTCGCCGTGGGCGCGGGCATCGGCATTGGGCGAGGTGACCTGGCGGGCCAGGGGCCAGTATCCGCCGCTGTTGGAATCGATCATTCGCGTCTTCTCTAGGTTCAAGGCTCGATTTCACTATAATGCGGCTCATACCCTGTGCCGAGACGATACCGCCATGGATTACCAGAACGCTCTAACCGACGAGATCCGCGCAAGCGTCACCCGCCTGCTCGCCGAAGACATCGGCGCGGGAGACATCACCGCCGGCTTGATTCCCCCCAACCAGTGGGCCACTGCTCGGGTGAGCGCCCGCCAGGACGCGGTGCTGTGCGGGGTGGCCTGGGTCGAGGAGATCTTTCGCCAGCTCGACGCTCGCGTGACCCTGCGCTGGGAAGCCGCCGATGGCGACGCCATCACTCCGGAGCACCACTTCCTCGAACTCGAGGGGCCGGCGCGCAGCCTTCTGACCGGCGAGCGGGTGGCGCTCAACTTGCTCCAGACCCTGAGCGCGACGGCAACGACCACCCGCGCCTTCGTGCAGTTGCTCGAAGGCACCCAGGCGCGGCTGCTCGACACCCGCAAGACCCTGCCGGGGCTGCGTCTGGCGCAGAAGTACGCGGTGGTCTGCGGCGGCGGCTACAACCACCGGCTGGGCCTGTGGGACGCGTTTTTGATCAAGGAGAACCACATCGCTGCCTGCGGGGGAATCCAGGCCGCCGTGGCCATGGCGCGCAAGCTCTCGCCGGGCATTCCGGTCGAGGTGGAAGTGGAAACCTTCGAGGAGCTGGACCAGGCGCTGGCCGCCGGCGCCGACGTGGTCATGCTCGACAACTTCGATGTCGAGGATCTGCACGTGGCGGTGGAGATCAACGGCGGCCGGGCGACGCTCGAAGCCTCGGGCAACGTCGATGCGACCACCCTTCGGACCATCGCCGACACCGGGGTGGACACCATCTCCAGCGGCACGCTGACCAAGGACGTCGCCTCGATCGATCTTTCCATGCGCATCACCCAGACCTTCACTGTCTAGCGCAGCACTCAGGTCTCGACGGCGCTGAGCGCCTTGCTCATCCGGTAGCGCTTGAGGCACTGCCCGCCGCGCTCGACCCACTGCTCGCCGTGGTTCTCGAAACCGCGCCGCTCGAGTCGCTCGAACAGCACCAGGCTCGCCTCGATCTCGACACGATCGATGCCCTGCTCGAGCAGCAGCCTTTCGGCGTGGATCAACAGGGTGCTGCCGATACCTCGCCCGGCGAGCGACGGCCAGACGTAGAGCGTGACGATGCGCGCGCCGGCCGGGTCGAGCTCCAGAAAGCCCACGCAGCGCCCGTCGCACACTGCCACGAGCGTGGTATAGAGCGCCTGACGCGCGGCCCAGGCGCTGGCTTCTCGGGGCAGCGCCGCCGCCCAGGCCTCGCGCTCGTCACGCGAATAGTGGCTGGCGCCTCCCTGCATCACCGCGTGATAGAACACCTCGGCCTGATCTGCGGCGTCGCGCGCCAGTGCCGCGCGGTACGTCACTCGTGCCGCCGGCGGCCGCTCGCGGGCGTTGTCTCGATGGTTCATGTCGTCCCTCTATCGTGTGGCGGCCGCATCGGATTCACGCGCGGCCCGGGGTATACTCCCCACGCCCCGGACAGCCCAGGCCGCCCGGGAATCTTTTCGGCTCATTCTGACTGCAAGGCCGCGCCATGTCCTCACCAAGCGATCAACGTTTCACGCTGCAGCCGATCGGCCACGTGACAAGCGACTACCCGGACAAGTTCGGCGTTCCCCGCCAGCCGGGGCTGGCCGACGCCGCCCACGCCACGCTGGTGCTGGCCCCGCCCTTCGACGATCCCCACACCGTACGCGGGCTGGAAGCGTTCAGCCACCTGTGGCTGCACTTCGTGTTTCATCAAAGCCCCGAGCGTTGGACGCCGCTGGTGCGCCCACCACGCCTTGGCGGCAATCGCAAGGTGGGCGTGTTCGCCAGCCGCAGCACTCACCGTCCCAATCGCCTGGGGCTCTCGCTGGTGGGCCTGGCCGGCATCGACTGCACTCGCGGCGTGCGCCTGCACCTGACCGGGTGCGACCTGGTCAGCGGCACGCCGGTCGTGGACATCAAGCCCTACCTGCCCTGGGCCGAGGCGCGCCCCGAGGCGCGGGCGGGTTTCGCCCCCGAGGCGCCGGCACTAAAGCGGGTGGCGTTCACCCCCGCCGTCGTCGAGGCGCTGATGCAACGCGACGACGCCGCCTCACTCACCACGCTCATCGAACAGGTGCTTGGTCAGGACCCTCGCCCGGCCTACCACCAAAGCGACGCGCGGGTTTACGGTGTGCATCTGCGCGACGTGAACGTGCGCTTTCGCTCGCTCGAAAACGACGCCACCACCCTGGAGGTGGTGGCAATCGAAGCGCGGGGCGAATGAGACTCAGGCGGGGAAGGTGATGCCGAGCCGACGACCCACTTCCTCGTAGGCCTCGATGACGCCCCCCAACCCTTGGCGGAAGCGGTCCTTGTCCATCTTCTCGCGGGTGTTGGCGTCCCACAGACGGCAACCGTCCGGCGAGAACTCGTCACCCAGCACGACCTCGCCCTCGAAGATACCGAACTCGAGCTTGTAGTCCACCAGCAGCATGTCGCCCTGAGCGAAGAGCTGCTTGAGCACGTGGTTGACCTTGAAGGTCAGCGTCTTCATGGTAGCGAGCTGCTCGGGGGTCGCCCAGCCGAAGGTCTCGGCGAGCGACTCGTTGATCATCGGGTCGCCCTTCTCGTCGTTCTTCAGGAAAAGCTCGAAGGTGGGCGGGGTGAGCTCGGTGCCCTCCTCGACGCCCAGGCGCTTGACCAGGCCCCCGGCGGCGACGTTGCGCACCACGCACTCCACTGGAATCATCTTCATCTTCTTGACCAGGCTCTCGTTGGGCGAGAGCTGCTTCTCGAAGTGGGTGGGAATCCCCGCCTCCTGCAAGCGCTCCATGATGAAGGCGTTGAAGATGTTGTTGACCATGCCCTTGCGAGCCAGCGACTCCATCTTCTTGCCGTCGAAGGCGCTGGTATCGTCGCGAAAGGTCAAAACCAGCAGGTTCGGATCGTCGGTGGTGTAGACCGATTTGGCCTTGCCAGCGTAGAGTTCTTGGCGCTTTTCCATGGGGGCTCCGAAAGATAGTGAAACGTTAGCGCAAATAGCCGGAAACGCGTTCGAGCAGCTCGCGCTGGTCGTTGGCAGTGAGCTCGCGGTCGCTTGCATTGATCGCGCGCAGCACGCTCTGATCGCCCCGCGGCTCGAGCACCAGGCGTATCTGCTGGCTCATGCGACGCACGTCACGGCTGAACACCACCTGAATCGGATTGCGGCCCTCTTCCGAGGCGGTCATGTAGTTCACCAGGAAGGCATACTCTCCGGGCGACTTCTCGATCAGCTCGCGACGGTTCTCGACGGTGAAGTCGAGGGTCAGGTAGTGGTCGAGTTCGGCCCAGACACGCTCGGCGGACTGCGGGATGACGACCTGCCACTCGCCGTCCTGCTGGCGAATCTGCAAGGAGCGCTCGCCGGAGAGGCGCTGGGCATTCCAGGAGGAGGCGCTGGCAGTGGCGCTGCGCGCGCCCAGGTACTCTTCGAGCGCGTCCAGGCAGTTGGTCACGGTCCGACCGCCCTGCTCGCAGCGCACTTCGCTGCTGCCGGCGCGCAGCGCGCTTTGCAGGGAAAGTGTTGCCTGAGTGGTTTCGATCACGCCGCGATTGGCGTCGCTTTGCACGATGCCAAGCCCCCGGCTCTGAGCGAAGGCTTCGAGCTGCGGCCACACCGCGCCGGTATCGGCGGCCACCACCAACCAGGCGTCGCTGCCGACCTGGCGGCGTTCGACGAACTCGGGCTCAAGGCCGCTGCCGATCGACATCGACGGCGGCGGGACAACCTCGGCGGCGCGCTCGACCCGGCTGCCCTGAAGCGATGCCTGAGGAACGGGCATGGCGTCCTGATAGCGCTGCACATTGCGAGTTTCGGGAAGCACCAGCGGTGGCGCGGGCGCGACCTCGGTGTAGTCCAGGTTGCGATCGTCGTAAAACCCGTCGCGGGCGCAGCCACTCAGCGCGATCCCCGCGGCCAGCGCCAGCGGAACCCATTTCAGCGCAGGTTGTTCAAGCACAGAGCTCATCAAGCCACCTTAAGTCAACAGTTCAGTCGCCCGGCACAGGCCGGGCACTCGGGGACAATCGCCACTACTGCTCGACGACGCCGGCCAACTGCAGCGCTTCACTGACAGTGGCGTGGTATTTTTCCGAAAGCCAGGTCAGCGGCAGGCGGATGCCCGCCTCCATGTAGCCCATCCGGTTGAGCGACCACTTCACAGGGATCGGGTTGGATTCTATCCCCAGGTTGGTATGCAGCGGCATCAGGCGGGTATTGATCTGGTGGGCCTTCTCGGTATCACCGGAAATCGCCGCCGCGCACAGGTCGTGCATCGCCCGGGGCACCACGTTGGCGGTGACCGAGATATCGCCGTGGCCACCCATCAGCATGAAGTCGCAAGCGGTCGCGTCGTCGCCGGAGTAGAGCATGAAGTCGCTGCCCTTCAAGCGTGCAATTAGATCCTCGGCGCGCTCAAGGTTCCCGGTGGCGTCCTTCAGGCCGATGATGTTGTCCACTTCGGCCAGGCGCACCACGGTCTCGTTGTAGAGATCCGAGCAGGTGCGACCCGGTACGTTGTACATGATCACCGGCAGTTTGCTGCCTTCGGCCACGGCCTTGAAGTGCTGATAGAGGCCTTCCTGGGTGGGCTTGTTGTAGTAGGGACACACCGACAGGCAGTAGTCCGCCCCCACTTCGCTGGCGTAGCGGGCAAGCTCTACCGCTTCGGAAGTCGCGTTGGCGCCGGTGCCGGCGATGACCGGAATGCGCCCGCCCACCTCCTCGACCACCGCGCGAATGACGTCGAAATGCTCGGCAAACGACATGGTAGTCGGCTCGCCGGTGGTACCTGCGGCGACGATGCCGTCGGTGCCATTGTCCAGATGGAAGTTCACCAGGCGGCGAAGCGCCTCCCAGTCGATGTCGCCATTGACCTTCATCGGCGTCGCCAGGGCGACTATGCTGCCTGTGATCATCCGTTAATTCCTCACCTGATAGCGGTGGCACCCGGTAGATGCGGCACCCAATTGCAAAAGCGGCGCGCGGCGCCGGTCGACTCACCCTCTCGCCAACCGGCGCGCTCAAGGGCCAAATGGTACTCAGCGGATTCGAGCGTGTACAGCGTAAAGCGCGCCGAGTTTACTCGCGGGCCCGCCTGTCGGCCCGCCAGGGCTTTGACACGGCGCGCCGGGTTGCGTGTAATCGAGTGCTCACCTCACGATACTTACTTAACGACACTCACTTCACGACACTCACCTCACGACAAGGAGCATGTTCATGGCCGTGGAATCAGGCAAGCCCGTCCCCGACTTCAGCGCCCCCGCCACCGGCGACACCACCGTCACGCTGTCAGCACTCAAGGGCCAACAGGTGGTGATCTACTTCTACCCCAAGGCGAGCACGCCAGGCTGTACCACCGAAGGCGGCGACTTCCGTGATCGCATGGCAGCGTTCGAGGCCGCCAACACGGTGGTGATCGGCGTCTCGCGCGATGGCCTGCGCGCCCAGGAGAACTTCAAGGCCAAGCAGGACTTCAATTTCGCATTGATTTCCGACAAGGACGAAACCGTGTGCCGGCTGTTCGACGTCATCAAGCTCAAGAAGATGTACGGCAAGGAACACCTGGGGATCGAGCGCAGCACTTTCCTGATCGACAAGGCGGGCAAGCTTGCCCACGAATGGCGCGGCGTCAAGGTCGCCGGCCACGCGCAGGAGGTACTGGAGAAAGCGCAGGCGCTCGATGCTGCGAGCGCCTCGGCCGACTAACGCAGCGGCGGGGTATCGTCGGTGACGATCACGCGCTCGCCCTCCTGGGGCGAGCGCGTCGCTATACCGCGAGGCCACGCGTAGGCCAGCGCCTTCAGAAGGGTGGCCAGCGGAATGGCGAAGAAGACCCCCCAGAGCCCCCAGATGCCGCCGAAGAACAGCACCGCCACGATGATCGAAACCGGGTGGATGTTGTTGGTTTCGGAGAACAGGATCGGCGAGAGCACGTTGCCATCCAGCGCCTGGAGAATGGCATAGGCTATCAGCACGTAGGCGAACTGCTCGCTGATGCCGAAGTGAAAGCCCGCGACCGCAGCGACCGGGAGCGTGGCCACTGCGGCGCCGATGAACGGCACCAGCACCGAGAAGCCCACCAGCACCGAGAGCAGCGCGGTGTAGGGTAGCCCGAACAGGGTGAAGACGATAAACGTCACCGTGCCGACGATGATGATCTCGATCGACTTGCCGCGGATGTAGTTGGCGATCTGGTCATCCATCTCGCGCCAGATACGCGTCATCAGCGTGCGCTTTTGCGGCAGCAGCGACAGGACGAAACCGACGAGTTCCTCGCGATCCTTGAGCATGAACAGCACCAGGATCGGCACCAGCACCAGGTAGATGATGATCGACATCACGTTACCCAGTGATGCCAGCGACAGCGTCAGCGCCCGCTGGCCGAGCTGGCTGATCTCTCGGCTGGCCACGCTGATCCAGTTCTGCATCTGGTCCGGGGTGATCAGATTGGGATAGCGCGCCTGTAGCTCGTCCAGCAACGCCTGGCCACTGGCGAACATGCGCGGTGATTCCTGCACCAGCCCGACCAGTTGATGCCAGATCAACGGCATCAGGATGAACGCCAGCGTCAACAGCGCCCCGACGAAGGCCAGGAAGACGATGATCACCGCCAGCAGATGCGGCACTCCGCGCCGGGTGAAGACATTGACCACGCCTTGGAGCAGAAAGGCCAGCACCAGCGCAGTGAAGAACGGCGCGAGCATGCGCCCGAACCAGATGATGGCGGCGAAACCCGCCACCAGGATCACCAGAAGGATCAGCGCTTCCTCGTCGGAGAAGTAGCGTTCCACCCAGCTTTTCAGAATGCTGCGCACGGTCATGGGCGAAGGCTCTCTGCTTTGCGTATCCAGAAATGAAAGCCGTCCGCGCGCTGTTCGCGATGGACGAGCGTGTGAGCACTGTGCTCGGCAAAGGTGGCGATGTCCCGCCACGACCCCTGGTCGCTCGCTGCCACCTCCAGAAGCTGGCCACTCTCGAGCGTGGCCAGTGCCTGCTTGGTCTTCAGAAGTGGCAACGGACAGGCGAGTCCACGGGCGTCGAGCGCTGCATCCGGCACGGGCATCCCGCACTCGCGCCCTTTCTGATCAGACATGACGGCTCCCTTAAAATGCCTGCCTAAAGCTGGCATTGTGGCATAAACTCGGTTATCACTGATGATCGATCGCTGTTGATTTAACGGCACTTACCGGCACGAATCAATGTCACACTGCCGGTCGCCGGCTTTTCCCGGCCGTCTTGACGACAACCATGAGGACGCCATGCCGCACGTTCGCTTCCTGCCACGCTGGGCGCTGGCCTTCACCCTGCTGCTGGCAAGCGTCGCCCCGCCCGTCCAGAGCCAGGGGTTCGACAACAGTCGGTTGCCGAGCCTGGGCGGCGCGGCGCCCTCGGTGAGCAACGAGGAGTACCGCCTGGGCCGCGCCTGGCTTCGGCAGTTTCGCGCCCAGGCGCCGCAGTGGCAGGACGCCATCGTCAACGACTACCTGGACGGCCTGGTGGCAAGGCTTGCGCCCTACAGCCAGTTGGGCGGCATCAGCACCACCACGGTGATGGTCGATCACCGCGCGCTCAATGCCTTCGCGGTACCCGGTGGCGTGGTCGGCATCAACTCGGGGCTCTTTGCCTTCGCCGACGATGAAGGCGCCTTCGTGTCGGTGCTGGCGCACGAGCTCGGCCACCTCTCTCAGCGCCATTACGCACGCGGCAGCGACCGCGCGGGCCAGACCCAGCTGCCCGCCATGGCGGGCATGCTTGCCGGCATGCTGATTGCGGCCAGCGGCGGCGGCGAGGCGGGCATCGCCGCCGCCATGGGCTCCCAGGCCGCGCTGATCCAGGACCAGCTCTCCTACTCACGGCGCTTTGAACAGGAAGCCGACCGGGTAGGGCTGCAGGCCATGGCAGATGCCGGCTACGATCCCCAGGCGATGGTGCGCATGTTCTCCGCCATGCAGCGCATGGCGCGCTTGCAGGGTGGCGCGCCGCCGGAGTTTCTGCTCACCCACCCCGTCTCGGACAGCCGCCTGAGCGACGCCCAGGGTCGCGCCGCCCAGCTCGCCGTGGCGGACAGTTACCAAAGCGACACGCTCTACGACCTGATGCGCGCCCGGGCGCTTTTGAGCATTTACCACAACGACCCGGGCCAGGCGCGCTCGCGGCTCGCCCAGGGCGGCGCCGACGAGGCCGCCCAGCGCTACCTGGATGCCCTGATCGCGGCGCGCAGCGGCCAGGTGGACACGGCGCTGCAGGTGCTCGACCAGTTGGCTGTCGAGAATCCGGACTACGCGGTGCTCCCCGTCTCCGCCGCCGAAGTGGCGCTGCAGGCCAACCGGATCGACGACGCCATCGACCGCGCCCGGCGCTGGCTGCGCTTCATGCCGGGCTACCTGCCCGCCCAGCTGATTCTCGCCGAGGCACAGCTGCAGCGCGACCCGCAGGCGGCGTTTGACGCACTGCGCCGCGTGACCGACCGCTACCCGGAGAACCCGCAGGGTTTCAACCTGCTGGCGACCGCCGCCGGCCGCAGCGGCCACGACGGCTGGGGGCATCTGGCCCAGGCGGAGTACCTGCAGTTGACCGGGCGGGTCGATCGCGGCATCCAGCAGCTCGCCATCGCCAAGAGCGCCGCTCAGCAGGAGAACGACTCCTCGCTCGTCGCGCTGATCGACCAGCGCCGCGAGGCCTTCGTGGACTATCGCGAAGCGCTCTCTTCGTTCAACTAGCCACCTAACGGGCGTTGAAGGCGAGCATCCGTTCCAGCGGTGCCAGGGCCTTGTGGCGCACCGCCCACGCCAAAGCGCCCCGGCAGAGACTGCCGGGGCGCTGGGATTGGTGGGTCGTGTAGGATTCGAACCTACGACCAATTGATTAAAAGTCAACTGCTCTACCAACTGAGCTAACGACCCGAATTGCCTGAGGCAATTGGCGTTCGATTTCGTGGGGCCAACGCGCGCCATGAGCGGTGTCGGTGGTGGGTCGTGTAGGATTCGAACCTACGACCAATTGATTAAAAGTCAACTGCTCTACCAACTGAGCTAACGACCCCCTCGAACGGATGCATATAGTACGGATGGACGATGGCTTTAGCAACCTTTTTTTGTCTTTTCCGTATCATAGGTGCTCAGCGCTCGCGCAGCGCCTCCCGGGCCAGGCTGATGGGCTTGACCAGATAGTCGAAGACGGTCTTGCTGCCGGTGCGAATGTCCACCGTGGCCACCATGCCCGGCACGATCGGATAACGCGTGCCATTTTCGCTGATCAGCGCGTCGCGGTCGGTCAGGATGATCACCCGATAGTAGAAGACATCCGGCTGGGTCTCGTCCTGCAAGGTGTCTGGCGAGATCAATACCACCTCGCCGTCGAGTCCACCGAAAGTGGCGTAATCGTAGGCAGTGATCTTGACCTTGGCGGGCTGCCCCGGATAGATGAAGGCGATGTCACGAGGGGAGATGCGCGCCTCGATGCGCAGCTGGTCGTCGAGCGGAACGATCGCCATCAGCCGCCCGTTGGGCGGTATCACCCCACCGGTGGTGGTGACCTCGATGTCCTTAACGATACCGCGTACCGGTGAGCGCAGTGTGAGCCGCGTAAGGGTGTCCGAACGCCCGCGGATGACCGACGACAGCGCTTCGACCTCCGCTTTCGCCTCGGACAGCTCCTCGCGGGCGAGAATCAGGTACTCGGAGCGAATGTCCGCGGCCTGAAGCTGAAGCTCCGTGGCCTGGCGCTGCAACCGCAGCACCTCGACGTTGCTGGCCGCGCCGATCTCCATCAGCGAGCGAGTGATGCCGAGCTCCTCGCGTACCAGGGCGAGCGATTCGTTGACGCCGGCCAACGACTGCTCGAGTCCTCGGCGGCGGGTCTGGTACAAGAGCCGCTCCAGCTCGACGAGCTCCGGATAGTCGTCGAGCTCGGCAGGAAAGACCAGCTCGGCATCGTTGACCTCGGCCTCGAGCCGAGCGACCCGGGCCAGCGCAGCGCGGCGGCGAACGGCGCTCTCCTCGACGTTCGACTGGCTCTGGGTCGGGTCGAGCTGGGCAAGTATCTGCCCCGGCTCGACGATATCGCCTTCGCGTACGCGCAGATCCGCCAGGATCCCGCCTTCGAGCGACTGAACGACCTGCTCGCGCGAGGTGGGAATGACGCGCCCGCTACCCGTCGAGACCTCGACCAGCTCGGCGAAATAGGCCCAGAGGCCGAGCCCCAGCAGGATGGCGAAGCAAAGCCATACCACGCGCCCGGAGCGTATCACCCGGGCCTCGTCCGCGTCCGGCTCGAAGCGCTTTTCATCCTCGTCGAGATCGAGCACCCGCGTATCGCGGTCAGGCTCATCGGTATTGCGCGCAGGGAGCGCCGGCAGCGCTCCCTCTTCGCGACGACGCGCGCTCATGCTCGCTCGCTCCGTCGGGGACGCTGCGACAGCCTCGCCATGACCGCTTCCTTGGCATCGTCCATCGCGATGCGCCCCTGATCGACCACGACGATACGCTCGACCAGCGCCAGCACGCTGAGGCGATGCGTGGCGACGACGAGCGTCCGTTCGGCCAGCCAGCCCTTCAGGCGCTCGATGACCCACTTTTCGCTCGCCTCGTCGAGCGAGGCCGTCGGCTCATCGAGCAGCACGACGCGCGGGTCACGCAGCAACAGCCGCGCCAGCAGCAGCGCCTGCTTCTGCCCGCCGGAGAGCCCCACCCCGCCCTCCAGCACGACATGATCGAGTCCGCGGGTGAGCTTGCGCACCAGCGTATGGGCACCGCTCGTCTTCAGCGCGTCGAGCAGCGCCTGGTCCGTCGCGCCGGGAGCACCGAGCACCAGGTTGTCGCGCAGCGTGCCGTGGAACAGTCGCGAGGTCTGGCTGAGCAGCGCCACGTCACGGCGCACGTCCGCCGGGTCGATATGCGCCAGGCACACGCCGTCGAGCAGCACCTCGCCGGCGGCGGGCTCGAGCTGCCCGGAAAGCGCCTGCAACAGCGTGGACTTGCCCGCGCCGTTGCGCCCCAGCAGCGCGACGCGCTCGCCGGGCTCAAGCTCCAGCCGGGCCACATCGAGCGCCGGCGTCTTCTCCTCGCCGCCGTAGGAGAAGCTCGCGCGATCGAAGACATAGTGACCGTCGAGCGCGGCGCGCTGCAGGCGCGTGGTGCCCGGGGCGTCGTCCACCGGCTGCCTCATGATGCCATCGAGACTTTGCGTCGCCACCTTCGCCTGCTGCCACTTGCTGAGTACCTGGGTCAGCTGGGTCATGGGCGCCATCATGCGCGAGGCGAGAATCGAGGCGGCGACCAGCGAGCCGGTGGTCAAGTCACCCTCCATGACGGCGAAGGCACCAAAGAACACCACGGTCGCGAACACGCCGGACTGCACCGTCTGGCTCCAGGCGCCCAGCGAGTTGGTCACGTAGCGAAGACGCAGATTCATGTCCGCGATGACCGCGTTGTAGTGGTTCCACTGATCCTGGAACCGCGCCTCGGCCTGCAGCGTCTTGATGTCCTCGATCCCCTGAACGCTCTCCACCAGCATGGCGCTTCTGAGCGACGACTCGCGCATCGAGTCGTTGGCCAGACGACGCAGCCGGCGCTGGACCAGAAGCCCCGGCACCACCATCAGCAGCAGCGCGCCGATGGGCACCAGTACCAGTTCGCCGGCGATGGTCCAGAACACCACGCAGAACAGGATGAAGAACGGCATGTCCGCGAAGGCGGTCACGGTGGTCGAGGTGAACAGCTCGCGCACGTACTCGAGCTCGCGAATCTGGGCGATGAAGGTGCCCGTCGACTTGGGCCGTGCGGTGTTCTTGATGCGCAGCGCGTGGCCGAAGACCCGGTCCGAGGCACGCAGGTCCGCACGCTTGCCCAGCAGGTCGGTGATGCGCACCCGCGTGCGGCGCATGAGGAAATCGAACACCAGCGCCAGCAGCACGCCGCCGAAGAGCACGTACAGGGTAGGCACCGACTCTGCCGGGATGACCCGGTCGTACACCTGGCGCGAAAAGATCACCCCGGCCAGCGCCAGCGTATTGGCGACCAGCGAGGCCAGCATGACGTGGCCGTAGGGCTTCCAGTCGCGCAGCACGATCTTGCGCAGCCAGTGCTTCTCGAAGGGCTTGATGTACTCGTCGACCCGCGCATCCGGCGCGGCCTTGGCCGGACGCAGCACGACGGCCACGGCGACGCTCTCGAGAAGCGTCTTCTGGTCGATCCGGCTGACAAGTCCCTGGTCGCCGCTGTAGACGATGGCCAGCGCCCCCTCGGCGTCGAGGCTCTGGAGCACCGCGACCTGGCCATCGTGAAATTGCACCACCATCGGCAGCCGCCAGGGAGTCAGACGGCGCGCCTCGAGCCGCTCGGTCCTGAAGGTCAGCCCCAGTTGGCGGGCAAGCCCGCGCAGCACGTCACTGGTAGGCCGATCACGACGCCAGGCGGCAGCGATCCTGGCATGCTCGTCGGAGTAATCGAGCCGATAGTGCTTGGCGATGGCGACCAACGCCTCGACCCAGCCGTCGAAGGCCGCGGCGTGGCCTGGATCGATGTCGGCATTGTCGGGCGTTTCCAGCCTGGCCTGGGCAGGGCGTGAATGGTGGGTCACGGCATCCCCCTGCTCGCCGTCTCGGCGAGGTTGAAGGCATCCCGAATGTCCGCCGCGCTGTACAGACACTCGATCTGCAGGCGATAGAGATCGAAGCGCGTGTTCTCCTGGTCGAAGCGGGACTGATGGATCTCCTGCTCGGCGTTGAGAAGATCGAGCAGCGAGCGCGTGCCGAGCGACAGGTATTGCTGGCGGTAGAGCTCCTGCGTGGCCTCGATGCTACGCACGCGAGCGTCCAGCGTTTGCAGGCGCTGACCGAAACTGACGGTTTGCTGCTTGGCCTGGCGCAGATTTCGCGACAGCGACAGATAGGCACTGTCACGCGCGGCCCGGCTAGCTTCCAGGCCGTAGTCGGCAGCGCGGCGCTGAGCGCTGGTCGCCCCGCCCTGGTAGAGGTTGCTGGTCAGGTTGAGCTGGACGGTGAATTCGGAATCATCCTCCACCAGGTCGCTATTGAGGAACTGGTTGAAGCCGGCATCAACGGAGGCCGTGGGGTAGAAGGCCGCCTGAGCCTGCTCGATGCGCGCGCGCGCTTCGGCCTGCTGGGCGGTCGCCACCAAAAGCTCCGGCGCGTCGTCGAAATTTTCTGCGGCGTTGGCACAGGCTTGCCCCAGCGGCGCGGGAAAAGCGCGCTCGACGCTGACCGCCCCCCCGGCGCCGACCAGCGAGCCGAGCGTATCCTGCCAGGTACGAAGCTCCGCCTCGAGCTGCTGACGGGTGGCGGCAGCGGCTTCGAGCCGTGACTGCGCCTGGATCTCGTCGGAGCGGGTGCTGGCGCCGAGCGCCGAGCGCCGCTCGGCCAGTTCGCGCAACTCGCTGATGCCTTCGATCTGCGCCTGAGCGATCTCTATCAGGGTCAAGAAGCGCTGGACCTCGATCACCGCCTGCGCGGTATCACGCGCGAGCTGATCCACCGCCAGCCAGACGCGAGCCTGGTCGCGGTCGACACCGTACCGCGCGGCCTCGACCTGACTCGAGACGTTGCCGAAATCGTAGAGCATCTGTGATGCATTGACCGTGAAGGCATCTTCGGAGCGCCCGGTGGCGCTGCGGTGTTCGATGGAAAATCCTGCTCCCACCTGCGGGTAGTAGCCCGCCTTGGCGACATTGACCTGCTCGCTTTGCTGGTAAAGGCGCCCCCGCGCCTCGACAAGGGAAGGGTGCCAGGCATGGGCGCGACGCACCGCCTCTTCCATGCTCAGCGTTTCGTCTACCCTGGCCTCGAACATCTCGAACGTGCGAGCACCCGAAGTGCTGGAGAAACCCTCCCCCCTCGCTGGCGCACCGCCCGTCTGAGCCAATGTTGCTATATTTCCCGTCAAGACATAACTTGCGAAGCCCACCAGCCAGGTCATCTTTTTCATTCATTCTCCAGATGAGCGCTTATATATTTTAGTTATCTATCGACATTACCAATCTCGTTGGCTTTAAATTCACTCCGGGACGACTTCGACCATAACGTCAACGCCACTATTGTTTTTTTGCCGTTATGTGGGCCGCATCTCATTTACAACGTAGCTTATTTATAGAACATCACGTGTTTTTTATAATCTCGTTCATTGGTCACATCACTCATTGTTGGATAAACGATTCTCTTGAACAGTCAATACGCCAACGGCATGTTGGCTAATAGAGGGTGGATTGATTATTTTTGCCAAGAAAAGCCAACTACCGGATTCCGTTAAACGAGATCCGGTAGTTGGCTGGTTACCTCACTACATCACTAATACATCAAAGTATTTGCTGCTGTTCAAACTCGCTGTTGAGCACATCCCTCTCCGATACGTTGAGTTCCACCACGGCATCAATGGGCTCGATCGGATCGTTTTCCACCTCCAAGGCACTATCGACCGGCATCGATTCCGCCTCGCTCTGATCGTCGATCAACTCAGCGATCTCCTCCTCCTGCAACGACATCTCGAAGGGCGAGGGCGACTGCAGAAGCTCCTCGACCAACTCTATTCCGGCGCCGGACTCTATAAACGCGCCTTCATCGTCTCCCGCCGACGGCACCGATTCGCCCAGCTCGCCGTTATCCGCCATGGAGAATGCTGCGTCCTGCCCTTCGTCGGACAACGCCAGCCCGAAGATAGGTAGGCCAGGAAGAAGCCCGCCCAGTCCCAGCCCGTCGAGTATCGAACCTAGCAGGCCACCGTCACCGATCAGTCCCCCAACCAGGCTGTCCTCCCCTAGTAGACCCTCGAGCAGGCTGTCATTGTCGCTCACTACCTCGAGCACGTTGCTCAATGCACCGCCGTCGCCCAGCAGGCCTCCCAGCAGATTGTCAAGCGTTTGGGCCACGGTATCGGATTCACCGAGGCCTCCACCTGCCAGTAGCCCCTGCCCGCCAAACAGATCACCTATCAAACCTTGTTCACCGAGTAGGCTGGTCAGGAGATCGCCCGCAGACTCTTCATTCAACGTGGCGGGTAGCTGTCCCGCCAGAAGTCCCTGTTCACCCAACAGGCTAGCCACAAGCCCCGTCTCGCCCAGCAGGCTGTCCAGAAGCCCGGCGGCGTCGCTCTCACCGATCACGGCTCCGCCCAGCAAACCGCTCAAGAGACCCTGAGGCCCAGCAACGCTTGCCAGGACGCTGCCGACCAGCCCAGTCTCACCCAGCAGGCCGCTTTCACCCCCGAGCAGGTCCGCCTCGCCGAGTCCGCCGAGCAGGCCGTCGGGGGCGGTCAGAGGCGCGAGAACAGTCGTGACCAGTCCACCCTCGCCCAGCAAGTTGCTGAACAGTTCGCCATCACCGTCACCCAGCAGGCCATTGAGCGCGCCATCCGCCCCCAATAGCCCGGCGAGCAGGCCGTTCGGGCCCAGCAGGCCGTCGAGCAGGTCGGTCACCAGATCGCCGTCGAGCGCGCCATCACCCAGCAGCGCGACCAGCAGGCCCTGTTCGCCGATCAGCGGGTCGAGCAGTGCACCGAGCAACCCCGCCCCTTCACCGACATCCACTCCGGCCAGCAGGCCGCCATCCCCCAGCAGGGTCTCGAGCAGGTTATCGACGATGCCGTCTTCGCCGAGCAGCGTGGCGATGATGCCCGCCTCACCCAGGCTTGTACCCAGCGGGCTGCCCTCACCCAGCACGCCGGCCAGCAAACCGTCCGGCCCCAGCAGGTTGGCCATCAGCTCCGTCTGGAGCTCCAGCGCCACCTCCGCCGAGATCGAGAGCCCCGCCAGCAGCCCCGTGGGGCCAACGATGCTGTCGAGCAGCTCGTTCAGGAAGACGGTGTCGTCCAAGGCGACGCCGTCGAGCAGGCCGCCGCTGCCAAGCAGCCCATTCACCAGACTTGCCAGCGGGCCCTGCTCACCAAGCAGGCCATCGAGCAGTGATTCTCCTTCTAGCCCCTGGCCGTCGAGCAACCCTGCCAGCAAGCCGGTTTCACCTAGCAGTCCCTGCAGCAGTCCGTCGACCTGACCAGCCTCCACCGATGCGCCGCCAAGCAGGCCGCTCAGCAGCCCGTCGGGGCCGGCCACGGTATCTAGCACGCTTCCGACCAGACCGGTTTCGCCGAGCAGTCCACCAGCACCGCCGAGCAGGTCCGCCTCACCCAGCCCACCGAGCAAACCACCGGGGGCGGTCAAGGGCGCGAGCACCGTGGCAATCAGGCCGCTTTCGCCCAGCACGCTGTCGAGCGTATCGCCGCCCAGCAGGCCATTGAGCGCGCCATCGCCACCCAACAGCCCGGAGAGCAGGCCGTTCGGGCCCAAGAGGCCGTCGAGCAAGTCGGTCACCAGATCGCCGTCGAGCGCGCCATCACCCAGCAGCGCGACCAGCAGGCCCTGTTCGCCGATCAGCGGCTCGAGCAGTGCACCGAGCAGCCCCGCCCCTTCACCGAGATCCACTCCGGCCAGCAGGCCGCCATCCCCCAGCAGGGTCTCGAGCAGGTTATCGACGACGCCGTCTTCGCCGAGCAGCGTGGCGATGATGCCCGCCTCACCCAGGCTTGTGCCCAGCGGGCTGCCCTCACCCAGCACGCCGGCCAGCAAACCGTCCGGCCCCAGCAGGTTGGCTAGAAGCTCCGCCTGGAGCTCCAGCGCCACCTCTGCCGAGATCGAGAGCCCCGCCAGCAGCCCCGTGGGTCCGACGATGCTGTCGAGCAGCTCGTTCAGGAAGACGGTGTTGTCCAAGGCGACGCCGTCGAGCAGACCGCCGCTGCCAAGCTGGCCGTTCACCAAGCCCGCCAACAGACCCTGATCGCCGAGCAGGCCGTCGAGTAAATCGGCATCGCCGAACAAACCGTCTAGTGGGCCACCCTCACCCAGCAGGCCAGCGAGAAGCCCATCCTCTCCCAGCAGGCCGTCGAGAAGCTCGCTGGTCAAGTCGCCATCGAGCCCGGAATCTCCCAACAGGGCCGTCAACAGGCCCGCTTCGCCGACCAGGCTATCCAGCAGCGTTGCCAACGGCCCCTCGGCACCCAGCAACTCCCCGGCGACGGCGCCTCCGGCTCCTTCGGTTCCCAGCAGTTGGGTCACGATACTGCCTTCACCCACCAGAGCTTCCAGCAGACTATCGACGGCGCCGCCCTCGTTGAGTAACCCAGGCAAGAGTTCACCGCCCAGCAGGTCACCTAGATCGAGCCCCAGGCTAGCGGCCAGCTCACCCAGCGAAACCTCGAGAGTGTCGATCACTTCCCCTAGCACGCCTTGGGAGCCCAGTATCATGGCCAGCAGCCCTGATTCATCCAGCAATCCTTCCATGGCACCATTGCGCAGCAGCCCGCTCAGCGCACCGCCATCGTCGCCCAGCACGCCGGAGAGCAGGCTGCCCAGCACTTCCTGGTCATCGAGCAGTGCAGAGAGGAGGCTATTGAGCACGCTGCCTTGGACCAGCAAGCCACCTACCAGCCCCTCCTCGGCTAGTAGAAGGTTCAAGAGCCCATTTTCGGCCAATGCGCTTCCCAGTGCTCCGTCGCTTGCCAGCAACCCGCCAATCAGCCCTTGCTCGGTGAGCGTTCCAGCAATCAGGCTGCCGTCACCCAGCAGCGTTTGTAGAAGCGCATCGAGCTGGCCATCTTCACCGATCAGCCCTTCCATGGTTCCGGCAAGCCCTAGCCCCGCCAACACGCCACCCAACAGGCCGTCCTGAAGCAGGTTGGTGATGCTGTCGGTAGCGTAATCCACCTGCAGGCCGATGGCGTCGAATACCGCTTCCGACAGTCCTTCCCCGAGCAGTGGCGCGATAACCGGGTCGAGCAGCACCCCCAGTTGGTCGGCCACTTCACCCACCAGCCCATCGAGTTCGTCCAGGCCATTGGGGTCATCGGGTGTGAACTCGCGGCCCAGGAGCGGGCTCAAGGCATCGTTCAACAGGTCCCTCAAGCCTTCCGTGCTATCCACCAAGTCACTGAGCAAACCTGCTTCGATACCCAACGTGGTTTCGAGGCTGCCCAGTAGAGCGGCTACCGCTGCTTGAGCTGGATCTAGTAGTCCATCGCCATCGGCGTCTGCATCCGCATCCGCATCGGCATCGGCATCGGCATCGGCATCGGCATCGGCATCTGCATCTGCGTCTGCATCGGCATCTGCGTCGGCGTCTGCATCTGCATCTGCATCTGCATCGGCATCGGCATCAGCATCGGCATCGGCATCGGCATCGGCATCCGCGTCTGCATCGGCGTCAGCATCCGCGTCTGCATCTGCATCCGCGTCTGCATCGGCATCGGCATCTGCATCTGCGTCTGCATCCGCGTCTGCATCGGCATCGGCATCGGCATCGGCATCGGCATCTGCATCTGCATCTGCGTCGGCGTCTGCATCCGCATCTGCATCCGCATCGGCGTCTGCGTCTGCATCCGCGTCTGCATCCGCGTCCGCATCGGCATCTGCATCTGCATCGGCATCCGCATCGGCGTCTGCATCCGCATCCGCGTCCGCATCGGCATCTGCATCTGCATCGGCATCCGCATCGGCGTCTGCATCGGCGTCTGCATCCGCATCGGCGTCTGCATCCGCGTCGGCGTCTGCATCGGCGTCCGCATCTGCATCGGCGTCCGCGTCCGCGTCTGCATCTGCATCTGCATCAGCGTCTGCATCTGCATCCGCGTCGGCATCGGCATCGGCATCGGCATCGGCATCGGCATCGCCGTCATCAGGATCATCAGGATCTATCGGATCGCCAACACCAGGCTCATCGGGATCATTCGGATCTCCGACGCCGGGCTGGGTGGAGTCGGCGGGGCTGTCATCGCTGGAGGAGGAGTTCGCGGCCACTGCAGCACCGGCAACGCCGAGCGCCGCCAACGGGAACACCCAGGGGGGGATGCCGCCGCCGCCAGCAGCCATGGCCTCCTCGTTCACTTCGGCAAAGGCGAACTCCTGCCAAGGTGTCTGGTACTGGCCCAGCCAGAGCACGCCGTTGGCATCCTCGAGAACCAATTCGCTGCGCATGCCGTCGACTTGAACGAAGAAATCGGCGAGCACGATCTGCTCGCCGTTTTGCAGCGTGACCACAAGGTCCATGCCCGACTGGCTGAACGCGGCGATCTCTTCAGGACCTACGGGAAGAGTCACGGTGCTGGGGGCGTCGAGCGTGACAACTCCGGCCCATGCCTCTTCGGTGGTCTGGCTGGAGGCTTTACCGGTGATGGCGATCGTTTCGTTGTTCATGATTCACCTTTGCTGTACTTGACCGAAGGCCAGGGCTATAGCGACCCGCTAAGCGAAATATCAACGCGCCGATCCGGCGCCAGACAGGTTTTCAGAGCCTCTCCCTCAACCCCATCGCAGGAGGCAATAGGCTGGCTGCTGCCTCGGCCCACCGGGGTGATCAAAGAAGGAGAAACACCGAATTGGCCGAGTGCTGCGGCTACCGATTCGGCGCGGCGCTGTGACAGGGTCATGTTGTAGGCGGGGTTGCCGATCCGGTCGGCATGACCGATCACCGAGACCGCTGATGGAGTACCCCGCTGCTGTACGGCAGTGGCGACCTCGCGGATCGCCTCTTGCCCCGCCGGTGAAATCGTGGCGCTATCGAAGCCGAACAGCAGGTCGGCGGAGAGACTGTAGCCGGTGGGTTTTTGTTCATCATAGAGTCGTTCGCACTGGGGCCGGCGCCACTGCGTGCCGGCAAGGCGCTCCTGAGCGAACGAGACGCGGTACTGACAGACCAGCACGTCGTCATCGGTCAGCGCGAGGTCGATGTTGTAGAGCCAGTGATCGTCCTGGTAGGTCGATCCCGCTTCGTTGGGAGGACCGATCAAGGCAACGATGTCCGGTTTGCTCAATCGGCCAATGCCTTCTTCAACCCGGGCGAGCTCTGCCACCGGCACGGTGACGCCGAGGCGGATGAAGACGCCATCGAGGGCGCTGAAATCTTCGCTGACATCGTTGAATTCGTAAGCCATCGTCAAGGGAGTCAAGAACATCCCCGAAAGCAGAAGGTACGCCGAAAGGCGCGCGAACGATCTTCGCTTACGCATGGCGTAGAGCGATTCTTTAGACGAGAGAAAAAACGCTACTGGCCGACCGGACATTCCCATGATGCACCCCTTATTTAAACTGCGTGTCGATGACTGCGTTGTTTAAACAGCTGGCAAGGCGCCGGATCGCCGATGCGACGCCGGAAAAATGTCATTCGAATAGACGTTCTATACGCGTTATTTTATTGGGCGCGGAGATGTCATTACGTCCAGCGCCGGTGCCGACTGCATCTGTAGCCAGATACGCGCCGGCGCCACACGGCAGGTAAAACGGTATTCACCGCGCACAAATCGTTTAAAATGGCTCTTGCACTAATTATCGACCCATTAGCTTATTAACTTTTGTTTTTACCGGTCGCTAGATACGTTAACGGCTTAATAAAGAAAATGCTAAACAAAATTTATTTTGTACTTAAAGGAACATAGGGCAGATTTTCAAAGATAGGCAAATAGAAAACTTTGAACTTTTGTAAATAAATTTTAATTATTTTTTTCTTACATCAAAAAAAAGCCAAAGGACAATACGTTAAGGGCTTTATCGAACGCTCGATATAAAAAAGACCGGAGGCGTTTAGCACGCCTCCGGTCCGAAGGTAGAGTTGAATGCGAGGACTGCTGCGCTGTCAGCGCCGCTTGGGCTTGCGCATTGCCTGCACCGGGCGACGCTTGTGCTTGTCGCGGCTCCAGCGATTCTTCTCGTCCGGGGTGAGCTCGGGTACCTTGCGCGTCTCGAGCTGGGCAAGGGTCGCCAGGTCGTCGATCTCATCCTGGGTGAGCTCGATCCACTCGCCGGCCTTGGCGCGCTTGTCGAGGAAGATATTGCCGTAGCGCACGCGCTTCAGGCGGCTGACGGTCAGCCCTTGGGACTCCCAAAGGCGGCGAACTTCGCGGTTGCGGCCTTCGAGGATCACCACGTGGAACCAGGTGTTGATGCCTTCACCGCCGAACTCCTGCACGTCGGTGAAGCGCGCCGGGCCATCTTCGAGCATCACGCCGTCAACCATCGCCTTGACATGCTCGAGCTTGACGTCGCCCATGACGCGCACCGCGTACTCGCGCTCCACCTGAGTGGAGGGGTGCATCAGGCGGTTGGCGAGCTCGCCGTCGGTGGTGAACAGCAAAAGGCCGCTGGTGTTGATGTCCAGGCGCCCGATCGCGATCCAGCGCTCGCCTTTCAGGCGCGGCAGGCGTTCGAACACCGTGCGCCGCCCTTCCGGGTCCTTGCGGGTGCACAGCTCGCCTTCGGGCTTGTTGTACATCAGCACCCGGCGCGGCACTTCGGCTTCCGGGCGCAGCGAAATCGGCCGGTCGTCGAGGCTGACGCGGTCGCGCTCCTCGACCCGGTCGCCGAGCTTGGCGACCTGGCCGTTGACCTTGACGCGGCCGTCGCTGATCACGGCTTCCATCTCGCGGCGGGAGCCGAAACCGGCGCGGGCCAGCACTTTCTGCAGTTTTTCGCTGCCGGGAGGGGGTGTTTGGCTATTCTGACTCATGGTCATCGGACCTCTTTTCTGTCGACGTGGGCGGGTCCTGCTTTTCCGCCGCACGGGCCGCGAGCCGTGCCTCCAGATCGGCAAAGCTCAGCGGCGGGGTTAACGCCGTCTCGGCGTGGTGTTGGGCGTCGTCGTCGGAGCGCACGCCCGGGTCGGGGGGCGCATCCTGCCCGGTTTCCGGCGGCGCGTCCAGTGCCTCGCCACGATTTTTGTCGGCGGCGAACGCCTCATCGTCGATGGAGAGCTCCTCCTGACTCGAAAGCTCGTGCATCGGCGGCAACGCGTTCAACGTCTTGAGGCCGAAGTCATCGAGAAAGCCGCGAGTGGTGGCATAGACCGCCGGTCGGCCGGGCACGTCGCGGTGGCCGACCACGCGAATCCAGCCGCGCTCCATCAACGTGCGAATGATCGAACTCGATACGCTCACCCCGCGCACCTCCTCGATATCACCCCGGGTGACCGGCTGGCGGTAGGCGATCAGTGCCAGGGTCTCGAGAAGCGCCCGAGAGTAGCGCTGCGGGCGCTCGTCCCAGAGCCGCGATACCCATTGCGACAGACGCGGGCGAATGCGCAGCTGAAACCCGGAGGCGCTCTCCACGAGCTCCAGCGACCCGGCAGCATGGCGCTCGGAAAGCCGGCCCAGCGCTTCGCGCAGGCTGCGCGGCCCGGGGCTCTCGCCGTCCAGAAACAGGGTTTCCAGGCGCTCGACGCTCAAGGGCTCACCGGCGGCGAGCAGGGCGGCTTCGATGATGTCGTCCAAAGGGGGGCTGTTCACGGCTCGTCCTCGCCGGGGTCGTCGGTATCGAAAGAAGCGTCAGTGTCGAAATAAGCGTCGGTGTCGAAAGAAGCATCGACGTCTTCGAAGGCGTCGCTTTCCTGCTCCTCAAAAGCGAAAGCGCTCTCTTCGTCGGCCAGTGCCGCCGGCCTTGCGCGCACGTGAATCGGCGAGAGCGGCGCATTCTGCACGATCTCGATCATCGCCTCCTTGGCAAGCTCGAGAATCGCCATGAAGGTGACCACCACGCCGCCGCGTCCCTCCTCAAGCGTGAACAACGCCTCGAACGGCGTGTAGCGTCCTTGGGCCTCGTCGCCGGCCAGGATCTCCATGATCTTGAGCATGCGCTCGCGGGTCGAGAGTACCTCGCGGCTGATCTGGTGGCTCTGGGTCAGCTCAGAGCGCTTGAGAATTCCTGAAAGCGCGCCGAGCAGTTCGTCGAGCTCGACGTCCGGGTGGATCACACGGGTCTCGATCGGCGGAAGCCCGGCCTGCACGCTGAACCAGTCGCGCCCCACCCGGGGCAGCGTATCCAGCGTCTCGGCAGCCTCTTTCAGCCGCTCGTACTCCTGCAACCGCCGGATCAGCTCGGCGCGCGGGTCCTCCTCCTCCTCGCCTTCGGCCTTGGGCGGTCGCGGCAACAGCGTGCGCGACTTGATCTCGGCGAGCATCGCGGCCATCAAGAGGTACTCCCCGGCAAGCTCGATCTGCATCGCCTTCATCAGCTCCACGTACTCGATGTACTGATGGGTGATGGCGGCGACATTGATCGCGAGGATGTCCAGGTTCTGGCGACGAATCAGGTAGAGCAGCAGATCCAGCGGTCCCTCGAAGGTCTCGAGAAATACCTTCAGCGCCTCCGGTGGAATGTAGAGATCCTCGGGGAGCTTCGTGATCGGCTCATCGAACAGCCGCCCGAGCGCCTCCACCATCGGCTCTTCGATGGCGGATTCGATTTCGTTGGCGGGGTCGAGCGTCTCACTCACGCGGGGGGATTCCTCGTCGGCTCGCAGGCGGTGGTTCAATCAGGTGTCAGTGTAACAGCGCCGGGCTCAGGGGGCATCGCCGCCGGCATCGGCCGCCTTGCGAAAGCGCCCCTGGTAGTCGAAGAGCTTGTCGCGCAGCTGCCAGTGTCGCCCCACCTTGCGCCCGACCACGAAGTCCGGCCGGCGCAGCCGCTGACGCTGCCCCACCACCTCCTCGGCGCTGGCAGGCTTCCACTCGATGCCCGGCGCGCGGGCGTGGTCCTTCAGAAAGGCGTGGTAGAAGGCGTGGCGCTGAGCGCCGGTCTCGAGCGCAAACCACTCGGAAAGGCTTTCGCCATCCTCATCATGATAGGTGACCTTGAGCCGGGGAAGCCCGCGCCCGTTGACGGTAGCGACGAGCTCCATACCGCTGACCCGCAGCACCTTGGCATCCTTGAGCTTCAACGCGTCCTTGAGCTTGTCGTCGGCGTCGACCAGCAGCGCCTGGCAGCCGTGGCAGCGTCGTGCGGCGATGTCGTTCTCCGCGCCGCACTGATCGCACACCTTGAAGCGAAAGCGAAAGTCGCACTGCACGCGCTTGCCCTGATCGCTTTCGACCAGCCCCTGGCAGCGACGGCCGAAGTGCTCGAGGACGATCTCGCCGTCGCGCTTGCCCCAGAACAGGTTGGCGTGCTCGCAGGCCGGGCACACCACCTGCACCGGCTCCGAGTCGCTATCGGGCTTGGGCTCGCCGACCTCCGGCGCATACAGATTCCAGGGGTTGCCGGCGTAGTCGAGCACCAGGCAGTTCTCCTTGCCCGGCGACAGGCGAAGCCCGCGCCCGACGATCTGCTGGTAAAGGCTCACCGACTCGGTGGGGCGCAGGATCGCGATCACGTCCACGTGGGGTGCATCGAACCCGGTAGTCAGTACCGAGACGTTGACAAGATACTTGAGCGCGCGTGCCTTGAACGCATCGATCAGCCGCTCACGCTCCTGGCTATCGGTGTCGCCGGTGATCAGCGCCGCCTCGCCCGCTGGCAGATAGCCCATGACCTCCTCGGCGTGGGCGACCGTCGCGGCGAAGATCATCACGCCCTGGCGATCTCTGGCCCGTTCGACGATCTGCTCGACGATGCCCGGCGTTGCGCGGCTTTTCGCCACCACCTCGTTGAGCTCGCGCTCGACGAACTGGCCCGTCGGCGCCGGCACCAGGCGCGAGAAGTCGTAGCCTTCGATGGCCATGTCCAGGCGCTCGGGCGGGGTCAGGTAGCCTTGCTTGACCATCAGGCGCAGGGGCTGTTCGAACACGCAGTCGGTGAAGAAGCTCTCGGCGTCGCCGCGCACCATGCCGTGGTAATGGCGGTGGTAGATGAAGCCCAGGCCCAGCCGATAAGGGGTCGCGGTCAGCCCCAGTATCTTGAGCGACGGATTGTGACGCTTGAGGTGCGCGATCACCTTCTGGTAGCTCGAGGTCTTCTCCAGCGACACCCGGTGACACTCGTCGATCACCAACAGCGTAAAGTTCTCGTCCGCGAAGGACGCCAAATTGCGCACCACCGACTGCACCGAGCCGAACACCACCTGACGGCTTGATTCGCGACGCTTGAGCCCGGCGCTGAAGATATCCGCCTCGAGGCCATAGGCCTGGTACTTGGCGTGGTTCTGCTCGACCAGTTCGCGCACGTGAGCCAGCGCCAGCACGCGGCCCCGGGCCAGGCGGGCAAGCTCGGCGATCACCAGCGATTTTCCGCTGCCGGTCGGCAACACCACCACGGCGGGGTCGCTGCCACGGCGAAAATGCTCGACCACGCGAACGACCGCCTGCTGCTGGTAGTCGCGAAGCGTCGGAAGGGGCGCACAAGCGTTATATAACAATGATCAACCTGTTCTTGAACCTTTGAAGAAGGATGCCATCACACGGATAGGGAGCACGGGTTTTAGCTGAAGTTCACGTCCCCGCCAAGCGGGGAGCACACAAGGAGTATGCCATGTCGACCAACCATTTCAGCTCCGAGTGCCCGACGTGTGGCAGCCGGCTCAAGCGCTTGCCCGCCACTCGGCGCAACAACATCCATGTCTACTGCATGGACTGTGGTCACGATTTTGGCCGCTACGAAACCATGGTCCAGCGCTATCGCCAGACGCTGACCGACCTGGAAGCGGATCTCGGCATCAGCGCCGGGGCAGGCGAAAAGAGCTCTTCGTCGCAGCCTCACCACTGGAGCCCGCTCCGATAATCGCCTTGAAACGCCAAGCGGTGGCAGAACCATGTTCTGCCACCGCTTTTTAGTACCGGGCGATCGGCCGGGTCGACGGCTTAGCCTAGCCAGACGCGAGCATTGCGGAACAGCCGCAGCCAGGCGCCATCTTCACGCCACTCCTTCGGCCGCCAGGAATTGGTCACCGCGCGGGTGACGCGCTCCGGGTGCGGCATCATGATGGTGACGCGGCCGTCCAGCGTGGTCAGGCCCGTGATGCCCGAGGGCGAGCCGTTGGGATTGGCCGGGTAGCGCGTGGTGACCTGGCCGTAGTTGTCGATGTAGCGCAGCGCGATCTGGCTTGATGACTGCATCTGGCGCAGGTGGGCGCTGTCGCGGAATGCCGCACGGCCTTCACCGTGGGCAACCGCAATGGGAAGCGTCGAGCCCTCCATGCCGGAGAGCAGGATCGACGGGCTCTTCTCGACGCGCACCATGGCCACGCGCGCCTCGAACTGCTCGGACTCGTTGCGCAGGAATTCCGGCCAGTTCTCGGCGCCGGGGATCAAGGGCTTCAACTGCGAGAGCATCTGGCAGCCGTTGCACACGCCCAGGCTGAAGGTGTCCTCGCGGGTGAAGAACGCCTGGAACTGCTCCCGGGCGCGCTCGTTGAACAGGATCGATTTCGCCCAGCCGCCGCCGGCGCCGAGCACGTCACCGAACGAGAAGCCGCCGCAGGCGACCAGCCCCTTGAACTCATCGAGCGCAACCCGCCCTTCGAGAATGTCGCTCATGTGCACGTCGACGGCTTCGAAGTTGGCCTTGTCGAACGCCCAACCCATCTCGACCTGACCGTTGACGCCCTGCTCGCGCAGCACCGCCACGGCAGGCTTGGCGGTGTTGACGAACGGCGCGCTGATATCCTCGTTCACATTGAAGCTCGGTGCGGCGGAGAGGCCCGGGTCGCGCAGGTCCATCAGGTTGTCGAACTCGTTCTTGGCGCACTCGGGATTGTCGCGCAGCGCCTGCAGGCGGTAGCTGGTCTCGGACCAGGTACGCTGGGTGAGCTGGCGGGTGGTTTCCAGAAGCGGCTCCTCGAACAGCGTGACGCGCACTTGGTCGTCGTAGCGCGGACGCGCAATCACGCCGCAGGTCTCGATCCCGGCCACGGCGAACTGGGTCAGCACCTCTTCGGTGTGCGCTCGGTTGACCTGGATCACTGCACCCAGCTCTTCCGAGAACAGCGCGTTGAACGCCTGGACCGGCTCGTCGATCAGCCAGTCGAGCTTGATCTCCAGGCCCGCGTGGGCGGCGAACGCCATCTCGAGAAGGGTTACCAGCAGGCCGCCGTCGCTTCGGTCGTGGTAAGCCAGAAGCTTGCCGTCACGGTTGAGCCCCTGGATCACCTCGAAGAACGCCTTGATGTCCTCCGGGTCGTCGACGTCCGGGCACTCGTCGCCGAGCTGGCCGTACACCTGGGCCAGGGCCGAGCCGCCGAGGCGGTTCTTGCCGCCGCCCAGGTCGATCAGGATCAGGTCGGATTCATCCTGCTCCATGTCGATCTGCGGGGTGAGCGTGGCGAGTGCATCGGTGACCGGCGCAAAGCCCGTCACGATCAGCGACAGCGGCGAGGTGATGCTCTTCTCCTCCGCCTCGCCCTTCGCGCTTTCGCCCTGCCAGGCGGTGTGCATCGACATCGAGTCCTTGCCCACCGGTACGGCGATGCCAAGCGCCGGGCAAAGCTCCATGCCCACGGCATAGACCGCGTCATACAGCGCCTGGTTCTCGCCCGGCTGGTCGGCGGCGCTCATCCAGTTGGCGGAGAGCTTGATGTCCGAGAGCTTGGCGATCGGCGCGGCAGCCAGATTGGTGATCGCCTCGGCCACCGAGAGCCGGGCGCTCGCCGCCGGGTCGATCAGCGCCACCGGTGCGCGCTCGCCCATCGCCATCGCCTCACCGGCGTGGGTGTCGAAGCTCGCCGTGGTGACGGCGACGTCCGCCACCGGCACCTGCCAGGGGCCGACCATCTGGTCGCGCGCCACCTGGCCCGTGATCGAACGATCGCCGATGGTGATCAAGAAACTTTTCGAGGCCACCGCCGGCAGACGCAGCACTCGGTCGAGCGCCTCGCGAAGATCCAGGTTGTCGAGCATCACCCCGGAAAGCGCCGGGCGCTCGCGGGTGAATTCGCGCTGCATCTTCGGCGCCTTGCCGAACAGCACGCTCATCGGAAGGTCAACGGGCTGGCTCTCGAAGTGGCCGTCGCGCACCTCGAGGTGGTGCTCTTCGAGTGCCTCGCCGACCACCGCGTAGGGGCAGCGCTCGCGCTTGCAGAAGGCATCGAAGGTATCGAGGTCTTCGGGGGCCACGGCCAGCACGTAGCGCTCCTGCGCTTCGTTGCACCAGATCTCCAGCGGGCTCATGCCGGGCTCGGCATTGGGCACCGCGCGCAGGTCGAAAAGCCCGCCGCGGTTGCCATCCTTGACCAGCTCCGGCAGGGCATTCGAGAGCCCGCCGGCGCCGACGTCGTGGATGAAGCGGATCGGGTTCTTGTCGCCCATCGCCCAGCAGCGGTCGATCACTTCCTGGGCGCGGCGCTCCATTTCCGGGTTCTCGCGCTGCACCGAGGCGAAGTCGAGATCCGCACTCGAGGTGCCGGAGGTCACGCTCGATGCCGCTCCGCCGCCGAGGCCGATCAGCATCGCAGGCCCGCCCATCACGATCAGCTTGCCGCCGACCGGGATGTCGCCCTTCTGGACGTGCTGGGCGCGAATGTTTCCGTACCCGCCGGCGATCATGATCGGCTTGTGGAAGCCGCGACGCTGGATGGCGTCGCCTCTGAGCACGTCCTGCTCATAGGTGCGAAAGTAGCCGGTCAGGTTCGGGCGACCGAACTCGTTGTTGAACGCCGCGCCACCGATGGGACCGTCGAGCATGATCTGAAGGGCCGACTGCATGCGCTCGGGCTTGCCGTAATCGAACGCCTCCCAGGGCTGAACGAACTCGGGGATGCGCAGGTTCGACACGGTGAAGCCGGCAAGTCCTGCCTTGGGCTTGCCGCCGATACCGGTGGCGCCTTCGTCGCGAATCTCGCCCCCGGAGCCGGTGGCCGCCCCCGGAAACGGTGCGATCGCCGTCGGATGGTTGTGGGTCTCCACCTTCATCAGGATGTGGATCGGCTCCTGGTGGGCGCCGTAGGTCGCGCGCTCGCCGTTACCGCCGGTCAGCGGTGTGGGGAAGAAGCGTCCGGCCTGGCTACCCTTGATCACCGCCGCGTTGTCGCTGTAGGCGGAGAGCACGTTGTCCGGCGAGCTCGCGAAGGTGTTCTTGATCATCTTGAACAGCGACTGGGGCGTTGCCTGGCCGTCGACGATCCAGTCGGCGTTGAAGATCTTGTGGCGGCAGTGCTCGGAGTTCGCCTGGGCGAACATCATCAGCTCCACGTCGCTCGGGTTGCGGCCAAGCTCGTTGAAGGCGTCGACCAGATAGTCGATCTCATCGTCGGTGAGCGCCAGGCCCAGTTCCCGGTTGGCGACGACCAGCGCCTCGCGCCCGCCGTCGAGCACGTCCACCGTGCCCAGCGGTGCCGGGTCGAGCTGCACGAAAAGTCGCGCGGCCTCGGCGTCGTCCCACAGCACCGTTTCGGTCATGCGGTCGTGAAGTACGGCGGCGACCGTCTCGCGGCCCTGCTCGTCGAGGGCGCTGGCCGCCACCCGGTACTCGATGCCGCGCTCGATGCGCCGAACGCAGCCGAGCCCGCAGTTGCGCGCGATGTCGGTGGCCTTGGAGGACCAGGGCGACTGGGTGCCCAGGCGCGGAACCACCAGAAGCCTGATCGGGCTTTCGACGTTGTCGCCGCCATCGAAACTGCCGTAGTCAAGAAGCTGCTCGAGGCGTGCGCGCGCCGTGTCGTCCAGGGAGTCGTCGCCGTCGACGAAATGGACGTAATGGGCGGACAGCGCCGTCACCTCGGGAACGCGTTCACGCAGTGCTTTCATGAGCCGGTCGTGACGGAAGGCGGAAAGGGCGGGCGCGCCTCGCAGTTCGAGCATATCAGGGAGCCTCTAGGAAGAGAGTTCGAGCGGGAAATGGCCAGGTCGCAGTGCGACGATGGCGGCCATGATACTGGAAAGCGCCAGCGATACGAAATCCACAAGGTGACAGCCCCCGGCAGGCTGGGTATGGTGACTGCCTGTTTTGCCTCGACCGCGCCCCATGCCGACATCCGAACGCCGCCATTTCCTTGCCTATTACCGCCGCTACTGGGCCTTGATCAGCGTATTCTGGCTGGTCATGGTGCCCCAGGTATCGCGCCAGACGCCGGACGAGCACCTGGCGCGCGTCCTGCACAAGGACTTCATCACCGTTCACACCCGCACCACGCCCACCACCTACTACGAAGGGCGCCAGGGGCCGACCGGCTTCGAGTACGAGCTGATGCACCAGTTCGCCGAGCACCTGGGCGTGAGCCTCAATCTCAACGCCCGCCATGCCCCGGAAGAGGTGCTCGACGCGGTACGCGAACAGGGTGACATGGGCGCCTCGGCGCTGCCGCTCTACCCGGACACGCCCGGCATCCATTACTCACGGCCGATTCTCGAGATGCAGCCGCTGGTGGTGTACCGCCGCGGTCTCAACGGCATCAATACCGTCGAGGATCTGATGGGCCTCAAGGTCGGCACGCTGCGCGCCACCGGCACCGAACGAACGCTCGAGACCCTCGCCGCCGGCGTGCCGGGGCTCGAATGGCACGCCTTTCGCGAGATCGAGATCGCCGAGCTCCTCGCCATGGTGGAGGATGGCGAGCTCGACGCCGCGGTGATCTTCGACCACCAGTTTCGCGTCAACCGACTGTTCTTTCCCAACGTAGAGCGCGGCTTCTCCGTGGGCGAGCCGCTGTCGCTCGCCTGGGCAGTGCCCACTGGCCAGGGCCTGGCGCTGCTGGACGCCATCAACCGCTTTCTGGACGAGCAGCAGGCCAACGGCGAACTCGAGCGGCTGACACGGCGCTACTTTGGCCACGACGATTATCTCGAGTATGTCGGTACGCGCACCTTCCTTGACCATCTCGACGAGCGCCTGCCGCGCTACGCGCCGCTGTTCAAGCAGGCCGCCCTGGAGACCGGCTTCGACTGGAAGCTCCTGGCGGCGGTGGGCTACCAGGAGTCGCATTGGGACCCGGACGCGGTCTCGCCTACCGGCGTGCGCGGCTTGATGATGCTGACCCAGCCCACCGCCAGCGACATGGGCGTACGCAATCGCCGCGATCCGGCCCAGAGCATCGACGGCGGCGCTCGCTACCTGAGAAGCCTCAAGGAGCGCCTGCCGGACGCCATCGTCGGCGAGGATCGCCTCTTCATGGCCATGGCCGCCTACAACGTGGGCCTTGGCCACCTGTTCGACGCCCGAGACATCACCAAGCGCCGCGGCGGCGACCCCAACGCCTGGGAGGACGTGCGCGAGGCGCTGCCGCTTCTACAGCAGCGCCAGTGGTACAGCCAGACCCGCTACGGCTTCGCCCGCGGCGGTGAGCCGGTGATTTACGTACGCAACATTCGCCGCTACTACGACATGCTGAGCTACGTCGAACGCAGCCGTCAGCAGTTCTTCCACCTCGACCAGAGCGGGCTGGCCACGACCGACTGAGGCCCCGCCGGAGAAGAGCATGATGCGACATTCCCCCCTCATCGTCACCGCCCTTTGGCTGCTCGGCGCCTTCGCCCCCGCCGCCGCCTTCGAACAGGGCGAGCCGGTCACCCCGGTGCGCGTTGCCGACCGCGGAGAAGTGGTGCTGGAGGACGGCGCCGTGCATTACCAGAGCTGGGACACCAGCATGCTCGCCGGTAGCGTCGGCGTGGTGCTGCACGTGGCCGGGCGCCTCTCGGCGAAGGACTTGAATGCGCCGGTCATCGAGGCGATCGAGGCGGCCGATTTCCCCGTCGAGCGCCTTCGCACCACCACCATCGTTAATACCGACGACGCGGTGTTCGGCAGCACCCCCTTCGTGCGGCGCAGCATCGAGAGCAGCAAGCGCGATGTGCCGAGCGTACAGTTCGTGGTGGATGACGAAGGCGCCGTGCAGAGCGCTTGGAACCTGGAGCGCGGAGGCTCCGCCGTTGTGGTGCTGGACGACGAAGGTCGGGTGCGTTTCGCCAAGGATGGACCGCTGACGCTTTATGAGGTCAACCATGTCGTGGAGCTGCTCCACGCCATGCTCGAATGAGCGCACGCGGAGCGACATTGACTTTCAAGTGCTATGCGTTGATGTTGAACCCTTTCGACGTGCATTCGGCAAGGTGCGGCCTCGACGACGCCGCGAAAAACCGTGCTCGATGAACAGGCTCGACGAACGACGTGCGACGAACGATATGCGACGAACGATGTGCGATGACTAATGCGTGACGAACAATGAAATGCCAGGGACCGCCTAGATGAACGCCGATGCCGACCCGCTGTTGAGCCACCAACACGCCCTGCAGGTGCTGCGCGACGCGCTGGAGCGCCGCCTCGGGGAGCTCTTGCCCGCCGGGTGCGAAAGCGATGTGGTCGCCCGTGCCATGCGCGAGGCGACCCTGGCCCCGGGCAAGCGCATCCGCCCGCTGCTGATGCTGCTCGCCGCGTCCGACCTGGGCGCGAGCGATCGCGACCCCGCGTTGCTCGACCTGGCCTGCACGGTAGAGATAATCCACGCCGCCTCGCTGATCCTCGACGACATTCCCTGCATGGATGACGCAAAGCTGCGCCGCGGCCGCCCTACCCTGCACCGCCAGTTCGGCGAGAGCGTGGCGATCCTCGCGGCGGTGGCGCTCTTGAGCCGCGCCTACGCTGTCGCCGCCGAGGCCCCGGGGCTTCCCGGCGAGCAGCGCGCGGCGGCGGTGACGACACTGGCCCGGGCGGTAGGCCTGCAGGGGCTGGTGCAGGGGCAGTTTCTGGACGTCAGCGAAGGCAGTGGCGCACGCAGCGTCGAGGCGATTCTTGCCACCAACGAGCTCAAGACCAGCGTGCTGTTCGGCGCAACCCTCGAGCTTGCGGCGCTGGCCGCCGACGCCGACGCTCGCGCAACCGAGGCGCTTTCGAACTTCGCCCAGGAGCTCGGCCAGGCGTTTCAGTTGATCGACGATCTGGCCGACGGCGTGAGCGGCACCGGCAAGGACACCCACCAGGACGTCGGCAAGTCGACGCTGGTGGCCACCCTCGGGGAGAGCGCGGTGCGCGAGCGCCTCTCCGAGCACCTGGCCCGTGCCGATGCGCACCTGGCCGCCGCCTGCCCGGAAGGCGAGCACACCCGCCACTTCGTCGCGGCCTGGTTTACCCAGCAGCTCGATCTGATCGGCTGATCAAGCAAAGGAGCTCAATGAGCCATTTCGCGGTCGTTGCCCCGGCGCTCTACAGCCATGCCAAGGCCCTCGAGGCGCTGGCCGTGTGCCTTGTCGCGCGCGGCCACCGCGTCACCTTTGTTCATCAGGTAGACGCAAAGGCGCTGATCCAGGAGCCGAGCATCGGATTTTTCGCCGTGGGCCACGCCACCCACCCACAGGGGCGCCAGGCGCGAACGCTTTCGCGGCTGGCCAGCCCCTCAGGGCTTGGCCTTTTCGCCATGATTCGCGATCTGGCCGAGACGACCGACATGCTCTGCCGCGAGCTTCCCGCCGCGTTTCAAACGCTTTCCATCGATGGCGTGATCGCCGACCAGATGGAGCCTGCGGGCGCTTTAGTCGCCGAGGGGCTGAATCTTCCCTTCGTGTCCGTTGCCTGCGCGCTACCGGTCAACCGCGAGCCTCACCTTCCGCTGCCGGTGATGCCGTTTCGTTATGCCGAGTCTGAGCGCGCCCAAGGCATGTATGCCACCAGCGAGCGCATCTACGACCGGCTGATGGGCCGCCACGTACAGGTGGTCGAGCGCCACGCCCGCGCCTTCGGGCTCACGCCGCGCCGCGCGCTCCACGAGTGCCTCTCGACGCTTGCCCAGATCAGCCAGACGCCGCTCGCCTTCGATTTCCCGCGCGAAGCGCTTCCCGATACCTTTCACGCCGTGGGCCCGCTGCGCTTGCCAAATGCCGGCGCAAGCCACCGGCGCCTCGCGGAACTTCCACTTCCCGAGCGCTTTGTATTCGCCTCGCTCGGTACGCTGCAGGGCCACCGCTTCCATCTCTTCGAGAAGATCGCCCGGGCGTGCAGGCGCCAGGGCAAGGCGCTGCTGATCGCCCACTGCGGCAAGCTGAGTGAGGCCCAGGAGGCGGCGCTTGTTCGCGCCGGGGCCACGGCAGCGGTCGACTTCGTCGACCAGCGCGAAGCGCTGGCGCGCGCTCAGGCGGTGATCACCCATGGCGGGCTCAACACCGTGGTCGACGCCATCGATACCGCCACGCCCATGCTGGTCGTGCCGCTGGCCTTCGATCAGCCAGGTGTCGCGGCGCGGGTACTTCACCACGGCCTTGGCGAGCGCGCCTTCGCCTTTTCGCGCTCGGCCACCCTGGCACGAAAGCTCGCCCGGCTGGAGGCGCCAGATTATGGTGAGCGGCTGACCGCCCTTCAGGCACCGCTTCGCTTGGCCGGCGGGGCGAAGCGCGCCGCCGTCATCGTCGAGCAGGCGCTGACCACCCACCGCCCCGTCATTACGGAGAGCCCCCATGAAACGCCATGACCTGATTCTCGTCGGCGCGGGGCTCGCCAACGGGCTGATCGCGCTTAGGCTCACCAAGTGCCACCCGACCCTCGATGTGCGGGTGATCGAAGCGGGCCCGCACGCCGGCGGCAACCACACCTGGTCGTTCCACCAAGGGGATCTCAGCGCCGATCAGCACGCCTGGATCGCGCCGCTGGTGGCCCACCGCTGGCCCGGCTACGAGGTGCGCTTTCCAGGCTTCACCCGCCGGCTCGACAGCGGCTATCTGAGTATTACCTCCGAGCGTTTCGCCGAAGTGCTGCGCCGCGAACTCGGCGAGCGGCTCGTGACCAATACGCCGGTGAGCCAGGTGAACCCCCAGGGCGTCACCCTCGCAGACGGCACCGAGCTGACCGCAGCCGCGGTGATCGACGGGCGCGGCCCGGAAAGAACGCCGCACCTCACCGTCGGCTTTCAATCCTTCGTCGGCCAGCAGTGGCGCCTTGGCGCCCCCCACGGGCTGACCCGGCCGGTGATGATGGATGCCACCGTCGACCAGCAGGGCGGCTACCGCTTCGTCTACAGCCTGCCGCTCGACGAGCGCACGCTCCTGATCGAGGACACCCACTACGTCGACGCGGCGGACCTGGAACCCTCGCGGGCGCGAGCTAACATCGCCGCCTACGCCAAGCGCCAGGGCTGGCTGCTCGACACCCTCGAGCGCGAGGAGCACGGCCACCTGCCGATCACCCTGGACGGCGATATCGACGCCTTCTGGCAGGCGGCCCAAAACCAGCCGACGAGCGGGCTGCGCGCCGGGCTTTTTCACGCCACCACCGGCTACTCGCTGCCCCAGGCGGTGGCGCTGGCGGACGCGATCGCCGCCCAGGACAGGTTCGACGCCGCCTCGCTGTTCGAGGTAATCGAGGGTTTCGCCCGCCGGCGCTGGCGGCAGCTTGGCTTTTTTCGCATGCTCAACCGCATGCTGTTTCTGGCAGGCCAACCGGATCGGCGCTGGCAGGTCATGCAGCGCTTCTACACCCTGAACGACGGCCTGATCGAGCGCTTCTACGCCGGCCAGCCCACGCTTTTCGACAAGGCGCGCATCCTCTCCGGCAAGCCGCCGGTGCCGGTGCGCGAGGCCATTCCGGCCGTGCTCAAACAAACCCCTCGGCTGCGAGCCTTCAAAGATGAGTAAAACGATCGTAATCGGCGCGGGCTTCGGCGGACTGGCGCTCGCCATCCGCCTGCAGGCCGCGGGTATCCCGACCCTGCTGCTGGAGAGCCGCGACAAGCCCGGCGGGCGCGCCTATGTGTATGAAGACGAAGGCTTCGTTTTTGACGCCGGCCCCACGGTGATCACCGACCCCAGCGCCATCGAGGAGCTGTTCGAACTTGCCGGCAAGAATATCGCCGATTATGTCGAGCTGTTGCCGGTCACCCCTTTTTATCGCCTCTGCTGGGAGTCCGGCGAGGTGTTCGACTACGACAATGACCAGCCAAACCTCGAGCGCCAGATCGAGCACTTCAACCCAAAAGACGTCGAGGGCTACCACCGCTTTCTCGACTACTCGAAGGCGGTGTTCGACGAGGGCTACGTCAAGCTCGGCACGGTGCCGTTTCTCTCCTTTCGCGATATGCTGCGCGCCGCGCCGCAGTTGGCCAAACTGCAGGCCTGGAAGAGCGTCTACACGAAAGTTTCCCAGTACATCGAGGACGAGCACCTGCGCCAGGCGTTCTCGTTTCACTCGCTGCTGGTCGGCGGCAACCCGTTCGCCACCTCGTCGATCTATACGCTGATCCACGCGCTGGAGCGCAAGTGGGGCGTGTGGTTTCCGCGTGGCGGCACCGGCGCGCTGGTCAAGGGCATGGCCCGATTGTTCGAGGATCTCGGCGGCGAGATCCAGGTCAACGCCAAGGTCCAGCGCATCGAGATGGAGGGCAACCGCGCCCGGGGCGTGACGCTACACGATGGCCGCGAGATTCCGGCGCGCGCCGTGGCCTCCAACGCCGACGTGGTGCACACCTACGAGAAACTCCTCGGCCACCACCCGGTGGGCGAAAAGCGGGCCAGAAAGCTCAAGGGCAAGCGCATGAGCAATTCGCTGTTCGTGCTCTATTTTGGCCTCGATCACAACCACACCCAGCTCGCCCATCACACGGTCTGTTTCGGGCCGCGCTACCGCGAGCTGATCGACGAGATCTTCAATAGCGACGGGTTGGCCGAGGATTTCTCGCTCTACCTTCACGCACCGTGTGTCACCGACCCGTCGCTCGCCCCTGACGGGTGCGGCAGCTACTACGTGCTGGCGCCGGTGCCGCACCTGGGCACCGCGGCGCTCGACTGGGAGGTCGAGGGGCCGAAGCTGCGCGAGCGCATCTTCGACTACCTGGAAAAGCACTACATGCCGGGATTGAGAGACCAGCTCGTCACCCACCGCACGTTCACGCCCTTCGATTTTCGCGACACGCTCGGCGCCCACCTGGGCTCGGCGTTCTCGGTGGAGCCGATTCTCACCCAGAGCGCCTGGTTTCGCCCCCACAACCTGGACAGCCAGATCGACAACCTGTACCTGGTCGGCGCCGGCACCCACCCGGGCGCGGGCATTCCCGGCGTGATCGGCTCCGCCAAGGCGACCGCCGGGTTGATGGTGGAGCGGCTCACCTCAAAAAAGAAAAGCGCATGAGCGAAGCGCTGCTCGACCACGCCACGTTGACCATGGCGGCGGGCTCGAAGAGCTTCGCCAGCGCCTCGAAGCTGTTCGACCGGCCAACCCGCCGGGCCGCGCTGATGCTCTACGCCTGGTGTCGCCACTGTGACGACGTGATCGACGACCAGACCCTGGGCTTCAATAACGCCCCTGCAAAGAGCGAACAAGAGGTGCAGCAAGCGCGCCTCGCCGAACTTGAGGCCCAGACCGCCCGCGCCTTCGAGGGCGCGCCCATGACAGAGCCCGCCTTCGCCGCCTTTCAGGAAGTGGCGTTCGCCCACGCCATTCCGCCCTCCCAGGCCTTCGATCACCTGGAAGGCTACGCCATGGACGTGCGCGACGAGCGCTATGAAACGTTTGAGGACACGCTGCGCTACTGCTACCACGTGGCCGGCGTGGTGGGGTTGATGATGGCCCGGGTGATGGGCGTGCGCGACGAGGCGACGCTTGATCGCGCCTGCGACCTGGGCCTTGGGTTTCAACTGACCAACATCGCCCGCGACATCGTCGAGGACGCCGAGGCGGGGCGCTGCTACGTGCCCGGTGAGTGGCTGCGCGAGGAGGGATTGAGCGTCGAGGAGCTTCCCGACCCGGCGCACCGCGAGGCGCTGGCACGCATCGCGGCGCGCCTGATCCAGGCGGCGGAGCCCTACTACGCCTCGGCGCGCATCGGCATCGCGAGGCTTCCGCTGCGCTCGGCCTGGGCGATCGCCACCGCGCTCGGGGTGTATCGCAGAATCGGCGTGAAGGTGAATCGCGCAGGCAGCGCAGCCTGGGACGAGCGCCAGAGCACCGGGCGCGGCGAGAAGCTTGCGCTTCTGCTCAGCGGCGGCGCGGGGGCGCTGGGGTCTCGCGCTCGGCGCGGTTCGCCACCGCGCTCGTCGAGCCTTTGGCAGCGTCCGCGCTAGCGGCCTGGCGACGCTTGAGTTCGGCCTCGAGCTTTTCCACCGGCGGGGCGTAGATGAAGCCAAACGATACCCCATCCTCGCGCCCTTTCACCGCGTGGTGCAGCCGGTGGGCCTTGTAGAGGCGCTTCATATAGCCGCGCCGTGGGATGAGGCTAAACGGCCAGCGCTTGTGCACCAGCCCATCGTGGAGCACGAAGTAGATCGCCCCGTAAGCGGTCATGCCAGCGCCGATCCATTGAAGCGGCCAGGCACCGGCGGTGCCGAAGGCGATCAGCACGATGGCAAGTAGCGCGAACACCACCGCATACAGGTCGTTGCGCTCGAACCAGCCGGTGCGCGGCTCGTGGTGGGAGCGGTGCCAGCCCCAGCCAATGCCGTGCATGATGTAGCGGTGGGCAAGCGTTGCCACCACCTCCATGACGGCCACGGTCAGCACCACGATCAGCGTATTGAGCAGCACGGACATCGTGTCTCCTTCGGGTTAGCGGCGCCGGGCGAAGAACGCCTTCAAGAGCTTTTTGGAGGCCGGCGCCAGCACGCCCGCCTCGATGTCGACCCGGTGGTTGAACCAGGGCTGGGCGAGAAGGTTGGCCTTCGATTCGACCATGCCGGTGTGCGGCTCGGCGGCGGCGTAGACGAGCCGCTTGATGCGCGCGTGAATCATGGCACCTGCACACATCATACAGGGCTCCAAGGTGACATACAGGGTACAGCCGTCAAGGCGGTAGTTGCCAAGCGCCTGGCCCGCCTCGCGCAGCGCGCGAACTTCCGCGTGGGCGCAAGGGTCGCAGCTTTCGACCGGCGCATTGTGGGCGGCGCCTATGATCTCGCCTTGCGGGTCGACCACCACCGCCCCGACCGGTACCTCGCCGGCGGCGGCGGCCCGGTGCGCCTGGTCGAGCGCCCGGTGCATGTAAAATTCGTCGCTGCGCATCGAGGCGAACTCCGTTAAGGTAGCTAGCCGATTCTAGAGCGGCCAAACGTCACAGGATACCGAGAATGAACGACGCGCTGAAGACACTGGTGAATCTGCTCGAGCTCGAGACCCTGGAAGAGACGCTGTTTCGCGGCCAGAGCCAGGACCTGGGTTTTCCCCAGCTCTACGGCGGGCAGGTGCTCGGCCAGGCATTGGCGGCGGCGGCGCGCACCGTGGAGCCCGACCGCCTGCCCCACTCCCAGCACGGCTACTTTCTGCGCCCGGGTGACCCGCATCGCCCGGTGGTCTATCAGGTCGACAACGTGCGCGACGGCCGGGGCTTCACCACCCGCCGGGTCACCGCGATCCAGAAGGGGCGACCGATCTTTTTCTGCAGCGCCTCGTTCCAGCTGCGCGAGCCAGGTTTCACGCACCAGCTCACCATGCCCGACGTGCAGAGCCCCGAGTCGCTGATCGAGGAGGGCAACGTCAAGCACGAGCGCTTCCCCGGCCACCCGATCGAATTCCTGCACTTGGATAATAACCCGACCCCCGCCGCCCCGGCCGGCCGGGGCCTGTGGTTTCGCATCAAGGGCGAGCTTCCGGACGACCCCGCGCTGCACCGCCATCTGCTCTCCTACTCGTCGGACTTCAACCTTCTGACCACCGGGCTGATTCCCCATGGTGTCAAGTTCCGCGACCCGCAACTGCGTATCGCAAGCCTCGATCACGCGCTGTGGCTGCACGAGGACACCCGCATCGACGAGTGGCTCTTCTACTCAATCGACTCGCCTTGGGCAGGCAGTGCTCGCGGCCTTGCCCGCGGCAGCATCTTCGACCGCCACGGGCGGCTTGTGGCCTCTACCGCCCAGGAGGGGCTGACGCGCTACCCGCAGGCGTGATGCCCTGAACGCAGAAGCCTTGAACGCAAAGAAGCCCGTCGATGACGGGCTTCTTGCTATAGGCACAACGGCTATCCGAGCGAGACGTTTCTAGCCGCCGTAGACGTTGTCGATGGTCTTGAGCGGATAGTGGGCCGGGTACGGCTTGCGCGCAACGCCGGAGTCCACGGCGGCCTGGGCGACGGCTGAGGAGACGCGCTCCAGAAGGCGCACGTCGACCGGGGTCGGGATGATGTAGTCACGACCGAAGCTCATCTCGCGGCCTTCATAAGCGTTCAGCACTTCTTCCGGCACCGGCTCGCGGGCTAGATCCTTCAGCGCGTGCACCGCGGCGAGCTTCATCGCCTCGTTGATGCGCGTGGCACGCACGTCGAGCGCGCCGCGGAAGATAAACGGGAAACCGAGTACGTTGTTGACCTGGTTGGGGAAGTCCGAGCGTCCGGTAGCCATGATCACGTCCGGGCGCGCTTGGCGTGCGACGTCCGGGTGGATTTCCGGGTCCGGGTTGGTGCAGGCGAAAATGATCGGGTCGGCGGCCATCTTCTTGACGTGGTCGGCGCTCACCAGCCCCGGACCGGAAAGCCCGATGAACACGTCGGCGCCGTCGATGGCGTCATCAAGAGTGCGCATGTCGGTGTCGCGGGCGAACTCGGCCTTGTACTCGTTGATGCCTTCGCGCTCGGTATGGATCACGCCGCGCCGGTCGAGCATGACGAGGTTCTCGGCTTGCGCGCCACAGGAGATCAAAAGACGCATGCAGGCGATCGCCGCCGCGCCCGCCCCCAGGCAGACAATCTTGACGTCTTCGATGCGCTTGCCGGCGATCTCGAGGGCGTTCAGCATGCCGGCGGCAGTGACGATGGCGGTGCCGTGCTGATCGTCGTGGAAGACCGGGACCTTGCAGCGCTCGATCAGCGCCTTCTCGATCTCGAAGCACTCCGGCGCCTTGATGTCCTCGAGGTTGATGCCGCCCCAGGTATCGGCGATGCGCGCCACGGTGTCGATGAACTCCTGCGGTGTCTCGGCGTCGACCTCGACGTCCACCGAGTTGATGCCGGCGAAGCACTTGAACAGCACGCCCTTGCCTTCCATGACTGGCTTGCTGGCCAGCGGCCCCAGATTGCCAAGCCCCAGGATCGCGCTGCCATCGGAGATCACCGCCACCAGGTTGCCCTTGCCGGTGTAGCGGTAGGCGTTTTCGGCATCACGAGCGATCTCGCGTACCGGCTCGGCCACGCCCGGGCTGTAGGCCAGCGCCAGATCGCGCGCGGAGGCGGTGGACTTGGTCAGTTCGACCGACAGCTTTCCGGGAATGGGATAGGCGTGGTAATCGAGCGCGGCCTGCTTGTTGGCGTCCGTCATGAGGAGATCCATTATCCTAAAGTAGATATGTCGCATCAGAATATAGAAAAAGCGATGATCACTCAAGGAGGCCGTCAACCTGATTGAAAAAAGGAGATATTAGGCCGCTTTAAAAACTTTTCCATGATTTTAGCAGTCATTTGCTGCAACTTATAGCAAACAGATTCAGCCATAATGCATTGCTTATTGATGCATCGCAGCAATTAATGGAAATTCGTTTCATTTTTTAGCCATAAAAAAACCCACGCAATCGCGTGGGTTTTTCGCACCCGGCACCGAGGCACCGGCAAGCGGGGGCTATCAGCCGCGCTTGATGGCAGCGCCGAAACGCTTGTTGAAGCGCTCTACACGACCACCGGTAGACGCTTGCTTCTGCTTGCCCGTGTAGAACGGGTGGCAGTTGGAGCACACGTCCAGGGAGAAGTCCTGACCAGAGGTCGAACCTACCTGGAAGCTGTTGCCGCAAGAGCAAGTAGCGGTGACCATGTTGTAATTCGGGTGGATACCTTGTTTCATCGTGAACCTCGCATACTCATGCCGCCACCTGATCTGCTGCCAGGCACCGCATAGGGGTTTGAAATAACTGCTAACCGGATTGCCCGCTTCATTGGCAAAGCGCCGAGCGGGCGCATATTCTAGCAACTTTAACGGCGGAGGCCAATTGTCAGACTCCTTTTCTTCCCGCGTCGCTCCGGGTTCGGCATCGCCGGGGGCGCTGCAGGTGGCGCTGCCCTCACCGCTTCGTCGCTTGTTCGACTATCTTCCGGCGCATCGGGTTCCCTCCGGCGGCTGGCAGGTGGGGCTTCGCGTGCGCGTGCCCTTCGGCCGGCGCGACGTGGTCGGCGTGGTGGTCGGGCTGCTGGCAAGAAGCGAGCTGCCCCGGGAAAAACTGAAACCCGTCGCCGAGGTGCTCGACGATGCGCCGCTGCCCGAGGACTGGCTGTGGCTTTGCCGCTTCACCGCGCGCTACTACCAGCACGGCCTGGGCGATACCCTGCAGATCGCCATGCCGGCCAGGCTCCGCCAGGGCCATCCCCTGGCCGGGCGCACTTACCTGCAGTGGCAGGCGGTCACCGAGCGGGATGCGACCGAGCTCAGAAACGCCCCCCGTCAGGCCGCGCTCCATGCGCTTTTGCGCCAGCACGCTCATGGCCTTCCCGCCCAGGCGATCAGCGCCCACGGCTATACCCGGGCGCAGCTCGAGGCGCTGGCGCGCAAGGGCTTCGCCCTCGCCACCGAGGTCGCCCGCCAGGCAGGTCACACACCCTCGGGGCTTCTCGCCTCGCCGGCGCTGCCGCTCAATCGCGAGCAGGCAACGGCGCTTTCTGCGCTGCACGAGAACCTCGACGGCTACCACCCCTGCCTGCTCGAGGGCGTGACCGGTAGCGGCAAGACCGAGATCTACCTGCAACTGATCGAGGCCATTGCCGCCAAGGGCAAGCAGTCACTGGTACTGGTACCGGAGATCGGCCTGACCCCGCAGACGCTTTCACGCTTCAAGAGCCGCTTCAAGGTGCCGGTGGTGGCGCTGCACTCCGGGCTCAACGATGCCGAGCGCATGGACGCCTGGGAAGCCGCCGCCGATGGCCGCGCGCTGATCGTGATCGGCACCCGTTCGGCGATCTTCACTCCGCTCGCCCGCCCTGGCGCGATCATCGTCGACGAGGAGCACGATGGCTCCTACAAGCAGCACGACGGGCTGCGCTACCACGCACGCGATCTCGCCGTGGCCCGCGCCCATCACCACGCCATCCCGCTTCTGATGGGCAGCGCCACGCCGTCGCTGGAGAGCCTTTCCCGCGCGCTTTCCGGCGACTACCGCCACCTGCGCCTTACCCAGCGCCCCAGCCGTCACCCGCCGGCCAAGCTCGAACTTGCGGACCTTCGCCACCAGCGCCGCCAAGGGGGGCTTCTGCCCTCGGCGATCAAGGCGATCACCGCGACCCTCGAGGCCGGCAAGCAGGCGCTGGTGTTCATCAACCGGCGCGGCTTCGCCCCGCGCCTGGCCTGCCACGCCTGCGGCTGGATGGCGGACTGCGACCAGTGCGATGCGCGCATGACGCTGCACCGTCAGCCACCGCTTCTGGCCTGCCACCACTGCGACAGCCGCCGAGCGCTGCCGGACGCCTGCCCGGAGTGCGGAAGCGGCGACCTGCGCGCGCTCGGCTCGGGCACCGAGCGCAGCGAAGAGACTCTCCAAGGGCTTTTTCCGGACACCCCGATCCACCGCATCGACCGCGACAGCACCCGGCGCAAGGACAGTTTCGATGCGATTCTCAAGGAGGTCCATCGCGGCGAGCCGTGCATTCTGGTCGGCACCCAGATGCTCGCCAAGGGCCACCACCTGCCCCACGTCACGCTGGTGGTGGTGGTCAACGCCGACGGCGGGCTCTACAGCGCGGACTTTCGCGCGCTCGAGCACAGCGCCCAGCTGCTCGAACAGGTGGCCGGGCGCGCCGGGCGAGCCGCCCACCCCGGCCGAGTGCTGGTGCAAACCCTGCACCCGGACGACCCGCACCTGGGCAAGCTCGCCGAGCACGGCTACGGGGCACTCGCTCGTGACCTGCTCGAGGAGCGAAGGCTCGCCAAGCTCCCGCCCTTTGGCTACATGGCGCTGCTGCGCCTGGAGAGCGCCAAGGAGCAGGCGGCGCTGGCGCTCGCCCAGGCAGCGGCCCAGGCGCTTCGCCATTGGCTTGCGCACTCTGGCACGCAGGCGCGCTGCCTGGGCCCGGTGCCGGCGCCGATGGAGCGGCGTCAGAACCGCTATCACGTTCATCTGCTGCTCGCCGCCGACAAGCGCAGCCAGCGCCATGCGGCGGCGAACTACCTGGTGCAGTGGCTCGACGCCAACCGCGAGGCGAGCCGCGTGCGCTGGTCGATCGACATCGACCCACAGACGCTCTCCTGAGTGAGCGCTCACTCGAACCCGACCGTTCGAAACGCGATACGGCTTTGAAACTCGGCGCCAAATGCCGATAATGGCGTTTTTGCATTTTGCACGACGCGTTTATCTGCGCACGCCGCCACCAGAATTTCGGATATTCAAATGAAAGAGACGATCACTTCCCTGCTCCAGAGCGCGATCGATGCGCTGAAGCACCAAGGCGTGCTGCCCGATGACCTGACCGCGACCATCAAGATCGATCCGACCAAGGACAAGGCCCACGGCGACTACGCCACCAACCTGGCCCTGATGCTGGCCAAGCCTGCCGGTCTCAAGCCGCGCGAGCTGGCCGAGAAGCTCACCGCGGCCCTGCCCGAAAGCGACGCCATTGCCAAGACCGAGATCGCCGGCCCCGGCTTCATCAACTTCTTCGCCGCCGCCGACGCCGCCGCCCAGATCGTCGCCAACATCCTGGACGCGGGCGACGCCTTCGGGCGCAGCCTGGTCGGCCAGGGCGAGAAGGTGCAGGTCGAATTCGTCTCTGCCAACCCGACAGGTCCCTTGCACGTCGGCCACGGCCGGGGGGCGGCGATCGGCGACTGTCTGTGCCGACTGCTGGAAGCCACCGGGTTTGAGGTCACTCGCGAGTTCTACTACAACGATGCCGGCGCCCAGATCCAGAACCTGGCGCGCTCGGTGCAGGCACGCGCCAAGGGCCTCGGTCCGGACGACGCCTCCTGGCCCGAAGATGGCTATCGCGGCGACTACATCATCGACGTGGCCAAGGACTACCTGGCCGGCAAGACCGTCACCGCCGACGACCGCGAAGTGACCGCCCAGGGCGATGCCGACGACCTGGACGCCATTCAGGCGTTCGCCGTGGCGTGGCTGCGCCGCGAGCAGGACCTGGACCTCAAGGCCTTCGGCGTGGCTTTCGACGTCTACTTCCTGGAGTCCTCGCTCTACGAACAGGGCAAGGTCGAGGACACCGTCGCGCGGCTGACGCAAAACGGCCACACCTACGAGGACGACGGCGCGATGTGGCTGCGCACCACGGATTTCGGTGACGACAAGGATCGCGTGATGAGAAAGCGCGATGGCGGCTACACCTACTTCCTGCCGGACGTCGCCTACCACCTCGACAAGTGGAACCGCGGCTTCAAGACCGTGATCAACGAGCAGGGTGCCGACCACCACTCCACCGTGACCCGGGTGCGCGCCGGGCTGCAGGCGCTGGAAGCCGGCATTCCCAAGGGCTACCCGGACTACGTGCTGCACCAGATGGTGATGGTGACCCGCTCGGGCGTCGAGGTGAAGCTCTCCAAGCGCGCCGGCAGCTACGTGACGCTGCGCGATCTGATCGACGAGGTAGGGCGCGACGCCACGCGCTTCTTCCTTGCCGCGCGCCGGGCGGACTCCCAGCTCACCTTCGACATCGACCTGGCCCGCTCGCAGTCCAACGATAACCCGGTCTACTACGTCCAGTACGCCCACGCCCGGGTGTGCAGCATGCTCAGAAAGGCCGAGGCGGAGTCGCGCGCTTTCGACTACACCCAGGCCCTGGCAAACCTGGCCAGCCTCGACAGCGACCAGGAGAAGGCGGTGCTCAACCGCCTGGCACGCTACCCGGAAGTGGTCGAGCAGGCCGCGCGCTCCCGCGAGCCGCAACAGGTCGCCCAGTACCTTCTCGACCTGGCCGGCGACTTCCACACCTGCTACAACGCGGTGAAAGTGATGGTCGACGACGACGCGCTTCGAAACGTTCGCCTGGCGCTCGGCATCGCTACCCGCCAGGTGCTGCGCAACGGCCTGGACCTGATGGGCGTCAGCGCCCCCGAGGAGATGTAACCCATGGCCCGCGCACGCAAACGCCCTTCTCGCCGCGGCGCCACCACTCAGCGCAAGGCGCCGAGAGAACCCGGCAGCGGCTTTCGCTTGCCCGGCTGGCTGTGGGGCATGGCCGGGATTGTGGCGGGCTTCTTTCTCGCCCAGCACCAGCACGGCACCGCCCCGTGGCAGGAACAGGACGATACGCCCCAGGCCACGGTACTGCCCAAGTCTTCCCAGGGCGGCGATGACCGCGGCGCGGCCCGCCAGAGCGAGAACCCGTCCGAACCGGCGATGCCGACCTTCGAGTTCTACACGCTGCTGCCGGAAACCGAGGTCATCGCGCCGGGCGTGGCGCTGCCTTCGACGGTCAACCGCCCCGAGGTGGCCGAGACGCCGGATGAGCCCGCCGCCGAAGGCGCCGGGGGCGACGACCTGATCGCCCAGGTGATCGCCGCCAACACCCGCTCCGAGGAGCAGCCGAGCGCGCAGGCGCAGCCCCCGGCACAGGCGCCTGCTGCCGCGCCGGGGCGTTACATGCTCCAGGCAGCCTCCTTCAAGGACCTCGCCGATGCCGAGCAGCTGCGCTCGCGGCTTCGAAACTTGAGTCTGCTGGCCCAGATCACCGAAGTGCAGGCCAGCGGCGACACCTGGCATCGCGTTCAGGTCGGACCTTACGAGGACACCCGCGAGCTCAACCGCGCTCAGGATTTGATGACTACCCAGGGCATCGAGCCGCTACTGATCCAGTTGCAGAACTGACGCGCTGCGACAATCTGCCCCTCCCCACGCTGCGGGCGGTTGATTTTTCATCGACCGCCCGCATTTTGTTGTCATTCGCTTTATCGATGCGCCCGTTCATCCGGCGCTCAACCCAGTTGCGGTCGCCTGGCGACCGACACGTCATCGGGAGCCTCGCTCCCTCAAGGAGTCACCTCCATGACCACGATCGTATCCGTACGCCGCGGACACCAGGTCGCCCTCGCCGGCGACGGCCAGGTCTCGCTTGGCAATACCGTGATGAAGGGCAATGCCAGCAAAGTGCGCCGCCTCTATCGGGGCAAGGTGCTGGCTGGCTTTGCCGGCGGCACCGCGGACGCCTTTACCCTGTTCGAGCGCTTCGAAGCCCAGCTCGAGAAGTACCAAGGCCACCTGACCAAGGCCGCCGTGGAGCTGGCCAAGGACTGGCGCACCGACCGCGCGCTTCGCCGCCTCGAAGCACTCTTGGCCGTGGCGGATCACAGCGCCTCCTTGATCATCACCGGCAACGGCGATGTCGTCGAGCCGGAGCGCGGCATCATCGCCATCGGCTCCGGCGGCAATTTCGCTCAGGCCAGCGCCCGGGCACTTTTGGAAAACACCGAACTCAGCGCGCGGGAGATCACCGAGAAATCCCTGCAAATCGCGGGCGACATCTGCGTATTCACCAACCACCACGTCACGCTCGAAGAGCTGAACATCGACGACCGTTGAGGCCTTTTTCATGACCCAGATGACCCCCCGCGAAATCGTTCACGCCCTCGATCAGTACATCATCGGCCAGAAGGACGCCAAGCGCGCCGTGGCCATTGCGCTTCGCAACCGCTGGCGGCGCATGCAGCTCGAGGCCGACCTGCGTCCGGAAGTCACGCCGAAGAACATCCTGATGATCGGCCCGACCGGCGTGGGCAAGACCGAGATCGCCAGGCGCCTGGCCAAGCTCGCCCGCGCGCCGTTCATCAAGGTGGAAGCGACCAAGTTCACCGAGGTCGGCTACGTCGGCCGAGACGTCGAGTCGATCATTCGCGACCTGATGGAAGCGGCGATCAAGATGGTACGCGAGCACGCCAAGGAGGAGGTCGGCCACCGCGCCGAGGACGCCGCGGAAGATCGCGTGCTCGACGCCCTGCTGCCGCCGCCCCGCGGCCAGGAAGACAAGCCGCGCGAAGAGAACGCCACCCGCCAGTCGTTTCGCAAGAAACTGCGCGAGGGCCAGCTCGACGACAAGGAGATCGATATCGAGGTCACCTCCCAGGGCCAAGGCGTGGACATCATGACCCCGCCGGGCATGGAGGAAATGACCAACCAGTTGCAGAGCCTGTTTTCCAGCATGGGCCAGCAAAAGCGCGAGAACCGCCGCGTCACCGTCAAGGAGGCACTGGTGCTGCTGCGTGACGAGGAGGCCGGAAAGCTCGTCAACGAGGAGGAAATCAAGGCGCGCGCCGTCGAGGCGGTCGAGCAGCACGGCATCGTGTTTCTCGACGAGATCGACAAGGTCGCCAAGGGGAGCGGCCAGTCGAGCGGCGGCGAGGTTTCCCGCGAAGGCGTGCAGCGCGATCTGCTGCCGCTGATCGAAGGCTCCACCGTGTCGACCAAGTACGGCATGGTCAAGACCGACCACATCCTGTTCATCGCCTCCGGCGCGTTTCACCTGTCGCGGCCTTCTGATCTGATTCCGGAGCTCCAGGGCCGCCTGCCGATCCGCGTCGAGCTCGATGCGCTCACGCCCCACGACTTCAAGCGCATCCTGACCGAGCCCTCGGCCTCGCTCACCAAGCAGTATCAGGCGCTGCTCGCCACCGAAGGGCTCGACGTCGAGTTCACCCCGGACGGCATCGAGCGTATCGCCGAGATCTCCTGGCAGGTCAACGAAGGCACCGAGAACATCGGCGCGCGGCGCCTGCACACCGTGATGGAGCGTCTGCTCGAAGAGGCCTCCTTCAAGGGCGGCGACATGGATAGCCCCTTGGTGGTCGACGCCGACTACGTCAACGCCCAGCTTGGCGAGCTCGCTGTCGACGAGGACCTGTCGCGCTATATTCTGTAGGCTGAAGCATTATGTAGGCCGAGGCCTCGAACCGATGATCCACGCCTTGCAGGCGGGCGTTCGCGCCCGCCTGTCGTCCATTCACCGCTCGCTCAAGGAGAGCCTCATGGACAGCCCGATTCCCACTCACGTGCACTACCACAAGAAGAACCGCCTGCTGGAGCTGACCTACCCGGGTGATCTTCACTACCGCGTGCCGATCGAGCTCTTGCGCGTCTACTCGCCCTCGGCGGAGGTACGTGGCCACGGCGCCGACAGCGCCGTGCTGCAGACCGGCAAGCGCGACGTGGGCCTTTTGAACATCACCCAGACCGGCCACTACGCGCTCAAGCTGCACTTCGACGATGGCCACGACAGCGGCCTCTACAGCTGGGATTACCTTTACGAGATCGCCACCCACCAGGATACCTACTGGGCGGAATACCTGGATCAGTTGGCCAGCGCCGGCGCCTCGCGCGAGCCCAAGGGCATTCTGTTCAAGGAGCTGTGACGATTGCGCCACGGCGCAGACAAAGCGGCCAAGAGAAGGCTACAATACAGCCAACCCAATTCAAGCGATGGCCGCCGCGCCATCGACCTCCGCCTCGAACTCGGGAGCCCGCCGCCTCATGAGCCCCACGGAAAAGCGCACTACCCATTTCGGCTACCAGGAAGTTCCGCTCGACGAGAAAGCCTCTCGCGTGGCCGATGTCTTCCACTCGGTGGCCGCGCGCTACGACGTGATGAACGATCTGATGTCCTTCGGCATCCATCGGGTGTGGAAGCGCCTGACCATCGAGCGCGCCGGGGTGCGCCCGGGCCATCGGGTGCTGGATATCGCCGGCGGTACTGGCGATCTGACGCTCAAGTTCTCGCGCCTGGTCGGCCCACGCGGCAAGGTGGTGCTGGCCGACATAAACGCCTCGATGCTCAATGTCGGCCGTGACAAGCTGATCGACAACGGCGTGGGCGGCAACGTCGAGTACGTTCAGGCCAATGCCGAGTGCCTGCCGTTCCCGGACAACCACTTCGACTGCATCACCATCGCCTTCGGCCTGCGCAACGTCACCGACAAGGACGCCGCGCTGCGCTCGATGGCGCGCGTGCTCAAGCCCGGTGGGCGCCTGCTGGTGCTGGAGTTCTCCAAGCCCGATAACCCGCTGCTGACCAAGGCCTACGACGAGTACTCGTTTCGCTTTTTGCCCAGGATCGGGGAGCTTGTGGCCAAGGATGGCGAGAGCTATCGCTATCTTGCCGAGTCGATCCGCATGCACCCGGACCAGGAAACGTTGAAGGCGATGATGGAGGCCGCCGGCCTCGAGCGCGTCGAGTACACCAACCTGACCGGCGGCATCGTCGCGCTGCATCGCGGCATCAAGTTATGACGCGGCGGACACCGACGCCGACGGCCCCGAGGTGGTCATGCTGTTAACCCCGACCCTGCTGCTGGCCGGTTGTGAACGCACACTCAACGCGCTGCTCGCCCGCGATCCGGCAGCCCCCAACCGGCTCGCGGCGCTTTCGGGCAGCCGGCTGCTGATCCGGTTCGAGCAACCTCACCTGGCCCTGCTGCTCGCCTACCACGCGGCGGGGGTGGACCTGCTGCCCGGCGACGAGGTCGATGAATCCGAGGCGGACGCCGTCGTCGAGCTCACTCCGGAAACCTTCTCCGAGTGGCTTGGCGGCGCTTCGCTCGAGCGCTTGATGTTCGAGGGCAAGCTGGCGGTGCGCGGGCGCATCGGTGTACTGGAAGCCACTCGGGAGCTGTTCTTCGACCTGGATCTCGACTGGGAAGGCGAGCTCGCCACCTGGCTCGGCGCGACCCCCGCTCACTCACTCGCCCAAGGCATGCGCCGGCTGGGCCGCTTTGGCCTGCGCGCCAAGGAGGAGCTCTTCCAGGACGTTTCCGAGTATGTCTTCGAGGAGGCCAAACTTCTACCTGGCCGCGCCCAGCGCGAGGTGCTGCGCGACGCCCTCACCGAGCTCGACGAGGCTACCGACCGGCTAGAGGCGCGCTTTCATCGCCTGGAGCGGCGCCTGAAGGCGCTGGCCACGGAGCGCGCTTCATGAGCCTGCGGCTGTTCAAGATCCTCTGGGTGATCGCACGCCACCGTCTGGATACGCTGATCCCCATCGAACGCCTGCCGCTGTGGTCGCGTTTCGTGATGTGGTTCATGCCGCTGCGCCTGATTCCCGTCGGCCAGCGCTCACGTGGCGAGCGCCTGCGCCTGGCACTGGAGTCGCTGGGGCCGATCTTCATCAAGTTCGGCCAGATGCTCTCGACCCGCCGCGACCTGCTGCCGGACGACATCTCCGACGAACTCAGAAGGCTTCAGGATCAGGTGCCGCCGTTCCCCGGCGACCGGGCCGTCGCGCGGGTCGAGAAAGAGCTCGAGATGACGCTGGATCAGGCCTTTGCGAGCTTTGATCGCGCGCCGCTGGCGTCGGCCTCCATCGCCCAGGTCCACGCTGCCACCCTGCACAGCGGCGAGGAAGTGGTGGTCAAGATCATCCGCCCCGGTATCGATGCGATCATGCGCCAGGACATGGCGCTGATGTACCGCGTCGCCAAGCTGCTGGCTCGGGTACCCGAGGCGCGTCGGCTGCGCCCGGTGGAGGTGATCCGCGACTACGAGTCGACGCTGTTCGACGAGCTGGATCTCTACAAGGAGGCCGCCAACACCTCCCAGCTCAAGCGCAATTTCAAGGATTCGCCGCTGTTGTTCGTGCCGACCATCTACTGGCCCTTCACCCGGCGCCACGTCATGGTCCAGGAGCGCATCCACGGGGTGCCGGTGGCGGATCTCGATACCCTGATGAAAAAGGGCGTGAACCTCAAGAAGCTCGCCGAGCGCGGGGTCGAGCTGTTCTTCACCCAGGTGTTTCGCGACAACTTCTTTCACGCCGACATGCACCCGGGCAACATCTTCGTCAACGCCGATAACCCGCAGGACCCGCAGTACATCGCCATCGACTGCGGGATCGTCGGCAGCCTCACCCGGGAAGACCAGGACTATCTGGCGCGCAACCTGCTGGCCTTCTTCCACCAGGATTACTATGAGGTGGCCGCACTCCACATCGAGTCCGGCTGGGTCGGCGAGAATACCCGCGCCAACGAGTTCGCCGCCGCCATTCGTACGGTGTGCGAGCCGATTCTCGAAAAGCCCCTCAAGGACATCTCCTTCGGCCAGGTACTCCTGGGACTGTTCCAGACCGCGCGGCGCTTCAACATGGAAGTGCAGCCGCAGCTGGTGCTGCTGCAGAAGACGCTTCTCAACATCGAGGGTCTGGGTCGCCAGCTCTACCCGGAGCTCGACCTGTGGAGCACCGCCAAGCCGTATCTCGAGCAGTGGATGAAGGAGCGCGCCGGGGTCGGGGGGCTTTGGGAGTCGCTCAAGCGCCAGGCACCGGAGCTTTCGCGTCAACTGCCCGAGCTTCCGGTGCTCGCCCATCAGGCGCTGGGTCGCATGGAGCAAGAGCATCGCCAGCGCCACGCCCAGGCCAACGCCATCACCGAGCTCGAGGCGAAGTACGCCCAGCAGAGAAAGCGCCATCACCGCCTGCGTATCGGCGTGGCGCTGGTGGCCGTGGCCCTGGCCTGGCAGCCTCTGAGCGAGTGGGCGCTGGCCCAGCCCTGGCCGCTGCTCGCCGCGGCAGGCGCCGGCCTGATCCTGCTTTTATGGCAGTAATGGCGCCCAAGCTACGCTACACTCATGCCATCTGGGCCCCTTTCATTTCAAGCGCATTGACCCAAGGATTTCGATGAGCACCGCCGACACATCGCCCGTTCTCGACCATCTCGCCCGGGTGCTTGACCAGCGCCGCCACGCCGCACCGGAGGACTCCTACGTTGCCTCCCTGCATCACAAGGGGCTCAACAAGATTCTCGAGAAGGTGGGCGAAGAGGCCGTCGAGGTCGTGCTCGCCGCCAAGGATGCCGAGCACGGCGGCGAGCGCGAGCGTCAGGCGGTTATCGCCGAAACCGCGGATCTGTGGTTTCATAGCCTGGTCATGCTCTCGCATCTTGGGCTCGATCATGAAGGCGTGCTCGACGAGCTCGCCCGCCGCTTCGGGGTCTCGGGCCACGACGAAAAGGCGTCCCGGCAGCGCTGATCCCGAATAAGAAATCACCCGTTCTTTGATCCTTCTTCATGAGGAAACGACTATGTTAGGTGGCATCAGTATCTGGCAGCTCTTGATCGTTCTGGGCATCATCATCCTGATTTTCGGCACCAAGAAGCTGCGCAACGTCGGCACCGATCTCGGCGGCGCGGTCAAAGGGTTCAAGAGCGCCATGAGCGAAGACGAAAAAGACAAAAGCGCCGAGCGTGACGACGCCGCCCGCGTCGCCCACGAGGAGCCGGGCAACACGTTCGATGTCCAGGCTGAAGAGAAGCGCAAGGCGGACGAGAAGCGCTTCGAGGAGCGCCCGTAAGCCATGCTGGATATCGGCTTTCTCGAACTCGTGCTCATCGGTATCGTGGCGCTGGTGGTGCTCGGCCCCGAGCGGCTGCCGAAGGCCGCGCGTACCGCTGGCATGTGGATCGGCAAGATCAAGCGGACGGTATCGGGCATGCAGCGCGAAATCACCGCTCAGCTCGAGGCCGAGGAGCTTCGCCAGAAGCTCAGCGACCAGCAGAAGAAGCTCGACGAGAGCCTCTCCCAGGCCAAACGCGACGTGGAACGTATCGCCGATGTCACGCGCGTCACCTCGCGCCCGGGCGGAAGCCCCGCACAGGCCGACCAGTACGTGGAAGAGGCCAGAACCCACCTCGACGACGCGTTGAAGACGGTTCACGAGGAGCCCGTGGTCTCGCCGGCACCGACCACCGACGTACCCGCCGACACCGACCCGAAGAAGGCCGACCCAAAGAAGGCCGATCCGAAGAAGGCCGATCCGAAGAAGGATAGTACCTCCCCATGAGCAAGCCGGGCGATTCAGACAAGGCGCGCGAGGAGCAGACCCAGGCCCCGTTGATCGAGCACCTGATCGAGCTGCGCTCGCGCCTGATCAAGGCGGTGGTGGTCATCGTGGTCATCTTTTTGGCGCTGTACGCCTTCGCCAACGATCTCTATACCTTCGTGGCCGATCCCCTGATGGCCATGCTGCCCCCGGGCTCGCAGATGATCGCCACGGAAGTGGCCTCGCCCTTTCTGGCGCCGTTCAAGCTGACCCTGGTGGTCGCGGTATTCCTGGCGATTCCCTTCGTGCTGCACCAGGCCTGGGCATTCATCGCCCCGGGACTCTACGACAACGAGAAGGCCCTGGCGATACCGATACTGGTCTCGAGCGTGGCGCTGTTCTATGCCGGCGCGGCCTTCGCCTACTACGTGGTGTTCCCGCTGCTGTTCGAGTTCTTCACCCAGACGGGCCCGGCCAACGTGGCGGTGATGACCGACATCAACCAGTACCTGAACTTCGTGCTGAAGCTGTTCTTCGCCTTCGGCGTGGCCTTCGAGATTCCCATCGCGACGTTTCTGCTGATCCTCTCCGGGGCGACCACCGTGGAGAGCCTGTCGCAGAAGCGCCCCTACATCATCCTGGGATGTTTCGTGATCGGCATGCTCTTGACCCCGCCGGACGTGATTTCGCAGAGCCTTCTGGCGATTCCCATGTACCTGCTCTACGAGGTGGGCCTGCTGTTCGGCCGGCTGGTACGCCGTCGCCGGCAGGCCGCCGAAGACGCCACCGACTAGCGCCGGCCCGTCGATCAAAAAGAAATAAGCCTCTGCAATGTGCAGAGGCTTTTTCATTTCATGGCGAGATAACCAAGTATCAGTCACGGGTCTGGTCGATCATCTCGTCGATCCGCTCGACCAACTTGAAGATGCCGCTGGCCGCCTCGCTGATGCGCTTGGCCTGCATGTAGGCCGGCGTGGTCACCACCCGGTGCTCGAGGTCCACCACGATGTCGTCGACGTCGCAGCCACGGTGCAGCCCGCCCATGGCGCTGATCGCCCCGGATACGCCAGGGTCGCGGCCGATGGTCACCGCGATGCCGTCGCCCAGCAGTTTCGGTACCAGCACCGGCGCGATGCACATCAGACCAATGGGCTTGGCGTCCTCCTTGAAGGCGGCAAGCGCGGGCTTGAGGCTTTCGAGCACTTCCATGGCATCGCCCTTCTCGGCGAAGTCGCAAAGGTTCTTGGCCACCCCGAAGCCGCCGGGGACGATCACGGCATCGAAGGCGTCGGCGTCGAGCTCGTCGATCGGCCAGATGTCGCCACGCATCAGCCGCGCGGACTCCGTGAGCACGTTGCGCGTCTCGCCCTCGGCCACGTCCTGGGTGCGGTGGTCGATGACGTGGTGCGCCTCGATGTCCGGCGCGAAGGCGCGGTAGCCGATCCCCAGTTGGTCCAGGCGCAGAAGCGTCAGCGTGGTTTCGTAAATCTCCGATCCGTCATAAGCGCCGCAGCCGGCCAGAATCACTGCTACTTGTTTGCCCATGCCTCACTCCCTTGGTTATGTCTATGAGCGCGAAGCCAGCGTCATAGTCGAGTCGACACTCTAGTCACTCTCGACGAGCGCCACAAGGCGGCTTTCGCCGCAGGCCGTGGCTGATATACTCGTGTTGAAAAGGCCTTACTCATACGAGCCAAGCGGAGAGTTCATGAGCACACCCCGTCAATTTCCCGCCACCCGCATGCGCCGCATGCGCCGCGACGACTTCTCGCGCCGCCTGATGCGTGAATCCCACCTGACCCCGTCCGATTTGATCCTGCCGGTGTTCGTGCTCGAGGGCGAGAACCAGCGCGAAGCGGTGGCCTCGATGCCCGGTGTAGAGCGCCTTTCCATCGATCTTCTGATCGAGCAGGCCCGCGAAGCATATGAACTCGGCATTCCGGCGCTGGCGCTGTTCCCGGTGGTCGGCCCGGAGCACAAGAGCGAACTCGCCGAGGAGGCCTACAACGCGAATGGCCTGATCCAGCGCTGCGTGCGCGCGCTCAAGGCCGCGCTGCCGGAACTTGGCCTGATCACCGACGTGGCGCTCGACCCCTATACCAGCCACGGCCAGGACGGCATTCTCGACGAGTACGGCTACGTGCAGAACGACCGCACCGTGGACACGCTGCTCAAGCAGGCACTCTCCCACGCCGAGGCCGGCGCCGACGTGCTGGCGCCGTCCGACATGATGGACGGGCGCATCGGCGCCATTCGCCGGGTGCTCGAGCAGGACAACCTGCACAACGTGCGCATCATGGCCTACAGCGCCAAGTACGCCTCCGCCTACTACGGCCCGTTTCGCGACGCGGTGGGTTCGGCGGGCAACCTGGGTAAAGCCGACAAGCGCACCTACCAGATGGACCCGGCCAATACCGACGAGGCGATTCACGAGGTCGCGCTCGATCTCAATGAGGGCGCCGACATGGTGATGGTCAAGCCCGGCATGCCGTATCTCGATGTGGTGCACCGGGTCAAGAGCGAACTGGGCGTGCCCACCTTCGCCTACCAGGTGAGCGGCGAGTACGCCATGCACCGCGCCGCCTTCGACCACGGCTGGCTCGATGCCGATGCGGTGATCCTGGAATCCTTGATGTGCTTCAAGCGCGCCGGCGCCGACGGCATTCTCACCTACTTCGCCCTCGACGCCGCGCGCCTGCTCACCGAGCGCCCCGCGCGCTGACACCGAAGTGTCATATTCCCCCTGCAGAATGCGAGGTTTCGCACTACGTTCAAGATAAGCGCCGCCGGCGCGACAGCCACTCTGCAGGGGGTAAGGCCATGGAGATGCACACGTCGGAGTCCACACCGCTTCAAGGCGTCGAGGGCGCCGGCATCGAGGGTGATCTTCCGGCGCTGCGCATCAACCGCACCCCGACCGGCGTGCAGGCCAAGGAGGCCCTGGCGCAGACCGACCTGGACGACCCGGAGCTCTACTTCAACCGCGAGCTTTCCCACCTGCAGTTCAACATCCGGGTGCTCGAACAGGCGCTGGACGACGCTCACCCGCTTCTGAACCGGCTGATGTTCCTGCTGATCTTCTCCTCCAACATGGACGAGTTCTTCGAGATCCGCGTGGCTGGTCTCAAGCACCAGATCGCTCTCAACGACGACACCACCTCGGTGGATGGCCGCCTGCCCAAGGCGGTACTGGCCGACATTTCCGACATCGCCCACCGCCAGATCGCCCGCCAGTACCAGATTCTGAACGAGACCCTCCTGCCTGCGCTGGAGGCCCAGGGCTTGCGCTTTCGCCGCCGCGATCAGTGGACCGAGGCGCAGAAGGCGTGGGTACGCACGTTCTTCGATACCGAGATCATGCCGGTGATCAGCCCCATCGGCCTGGACCCTTCTCACCCGTTTCCGCGTCTGGTCAACAAGAGCCTCAACTTCATCGTCGAGCTCGAGGGCAAGGACGCATTCGGGCGCTCCGGCGGCATGGCGATCCTGCCCGCGCCGCGCTCGCTGCCGCGCCTGATCGCCTTGCCCCGGGCGCTGTGCGCCGAGAGCTTCGCCGAGTACGTGTTCCTGTCGTCGATGATCCATGCCCACGCCGAGGAGCTTTTTCCCGGCATGCGCGTGCTCGGCTGCTACCAGTTCCGGCTGACCCGTAACGCGGACTTGAGCGTCGACCCCGAGGAAGTCTCGGATCTCGCCTCGGCGCTCAAGGGCGAGCTGCTCGCCCGGCGCTACGGCAGCGGCGTACGCCTGGAGGTGGCCAACAACTGCCCCGAGGGGCTGACCGATTTCCTGCTGCGCCAGTTCGACTTGGGCCAGGAGGATCTCTACCGGGTCGAGGGCCCGGTGAACCTGACGCGCATGATGTCGGTACTGGGCGACGTCGACCGGCCCGAGCTCCGGTATCGACCCTTCACGCCGAGCGTGCCCAAGGCGCTGAAGGAAGGCAGCCTGTTCGATGCCATCGCCAAGCAGGACCTCCTGCTCCACCACCCATTCCAGTCGTTCTCCCCTATCGAGGAGCTCCTGCGTGAGGCGGCACGCGACCCGGACGTGCTGGCGATCAAGCAGACGCTCTATCGCACCGGGGGGGACTCGTCGATCGTCGGCGCCTTGGTCGATGCGGCGAGCCAGGGCAAGGAGGTCACGGTGGTGATCGAGCTGCGCGCACGTTTCGACGAAGCCGACAACCTGCAGCTCGCCTCGCGCCTGCAAGAGGCCGGCGCCATCGTGATCTACGGCATCATGGCCTACAAGACCCACGCCAAGATGCTGCATATCGTGCGCCGCGAAAAGGGTGAGCTGCGCCACTACGCCCATCTCGGCACCGGCAACTATCACGCCAGGACCGCCAAGCTCTACACCGACTACAGCCTGCTGACCGCCAACCAGACGCTGTGTGCCGACGTGCACCGGGTCTTCCAGCAGCTCTCCGGCATGGGTCAGGCGCGCCGCATCGACACTCTCCTGCACGCCCCCTTCACGCTGCATCCGAAGCTCATCGAGATGATCGACCGCGAGGCTCAGTTCGCCGCCAAGGGCAAGCGCAGCCACATCATCATCAAGTGCAACTCGCTCACCGAGCCCAAGTTGATCAAGGCGCTCTACCGCGCCTCCCAAGCGGGCGTGAAGTGCGACCTGATCATTCGCGGCATGTGCTGCCTGCGTCCAGGGGTGAAGGGCGTGTCGGAGAACATCCGCGTGCGCTCGATCATCGGGCGGTTTCTGGAGCATACCCGAGTGTTCCACTTCCACAACGGCGGCAAACCCGAGATCTGGTGCTCGAGCGCCGACTTCATGCCGCGCAACATGTTCCACCGCGTCGAGACCTGCTTCCCGCTCAAGGACAAGAAACTCGCCAACCGGGTACGCAAGGACCTCGAGACCTACCTGGTGGACAACTGCCAGAGCTGGCTCCTGCAAAGCGATGGCAGCTACCAGCTGCAGTCGCCGGGCGCGGGCGATGCGATCAGCGCCCAGGAGACCCTGCTCTACGCCTTCGCCTCGAAGAGCTGACGCGCGTGGGCAAGCGCTCGGGAGTATGAGAAGCTATCCGCTTGTCATCGCGGCGACCGACACCGCGCGCCTTGCCCCGTCATGAACCGGCCCCGAGCCGGTTCGAACCGTGAACCTTGCCCATGATCGAACTACGTCACCTGCGCACCTTGGTTGCGCTGCGCGAAACCGGCTCGCTGGTCGAGGCCGCCGAGCGCGTCCATCTGACCCAGTCGGCACTCTCTCACCAGTTGAAGGATCTCGAGCACCGCGTGGCGGGGCCGCTGTTCGTGCGCAAGACCCGCCCGGTCGAGTTCACCCGGGCGGGTCTTCGTCTTCTCGCCCTGGCCGACGAACTGCTGCCATCGGTGCGCCGCGCCGAGCGCGACCTGGCCCGCCTGGCCGGTACCGAGCAGGGGCGCCTGCACATGGCGATCGAGTGCCACAGCTGCTTCCAGTGGCTGATGCCGACAGTGGACTACTTTCGCGATCACTGGCCGGAGATCGAGATCGACATCCCCAGCGGCCACCACTTCGACCCGCTGCCGGCGCTGGCCCGCGAGCAGCTCGACTTGGTGATCACCGCCGACCCGCAGCCCATCGAGGGCATCCACTACGCGCCGCTGTTTCGCTATGAGGGGCTGCTGGCCGTGGCCCGTCAACACCCGTTTGCCCAGAAGGCGTTCATCGAGCCCGAGGCACTGGCCGGCGAAACGCTGATCACCTACCCGGTCGAGCACACCCGCCTCGATGTCTTCACCCAGTTTTTGACCCCGGCCGAGGTGCGCCCCAAGGAGATTCGCACTGCCGAGCTGACCATCATGATGATGCAGCTGGTGGCCAGCGGTCGCGGGGTATGCGCGCTGCCCAACTGGGCGTTGACCGAGTATCTTGAGCGCGCCTACGTGAGCGCCGTGAAGCTCGGCGAGTCGGGGATCTGGAGCACGCTGTTCGCCGCGATTCGCGAGGAGACGCGCCATACGCCCTGGATGAAGGATTTCCTGCGCACTGCGCGGGAAACGTCGTTTGCGGTGCTCAGCGGCATCAAGCCGGCGGGTCACGACGAGGAATCAGAAGCGTAAAGCGTGCCCCGCCGAGGGTCGGGCTCTCGTCGATGGTGACACTGCCGCCGTGGCCGCTCATCACCTTGTGGACGATGGAGAGCCCCAGCCCATAGCCGCCGGAGCTGCGCGCACGGCTGTCATCGAGCCGCGCGAAGGGCTTGAAGATATCGCCGCGCGCCTCCATCGGAATGCCAGGCCCATCGTCCTCGACGTCGATGCGCACCAGGTGCGGCTCGTCCCAGAGGCGGATGACGACCTGAGTACGTCCGTAGCGGCAGGCGTTGCTCACCAGATTCTGCAGCGCACGCTGCAGGTAGCGCGGCTCGGCCAGAAGCTCGACCTCGCCATCGGCCTCGAGTTTGAGCGTCAGCGACTTGTGGAGCGGGGTGAGCGCGTCGATCACCCGGTGGGCCATGGCGCAGCACTCTACCGGCGCCATGTCGAGTTCGTCGCCGTGGCCCGGCCCGCCGCCCAGGCGGGCGTAGGTCAGGATCTCGTCGACCAGGTCGTCGAGCTCGGCGATATCGGCATCGATGCCCTGGAGCTGGCGGCGAATCGCCGGCTCCTCGGTCATGTCTTCGACCATCTGCACCGCGAAGCGAATCCGTGCCACCGGCGTTCGAAGCTCGTGGGAGACCGCGCGGATCATCTCCTGCTGCCCCTTGAGCAGCGTCTGCACCTGGCTTGCCATGGCGTTGAATGCCATGCCCAGCCGGCCCAGGAAGTCGCCGCTCTCGACCTTCACCCGGGTCTCCAGCCGGCCGCTGGCGATGCGCGTAGCGGCAAGTTCCAGGCGCGCCATGCGCGCTTCGATGCTGCGCATGATGAGATAGATGATCAGACTCAGCACCACCATCACGCCGATCAGCAGCGGCAGATGAAGGCTCAAGGGCAGCGTCTCGCGCCGGGCGATGGGTCCGGCCTTGAGCCACTGCTCGTTGCCCGGCACCTGATAGAAGAATGCCAGCGACAGTTGCTCGGTCACCAGACGCATCACTACCTCACCGCGAACGAGCTGTTGGCGCTGGGCGGGTGTCAGATCCTCGGGAAGCGCGGTGAGTAAGGTCAAAGGCCAGCCAGTCGAGTGCAGGCGTGAGAGCAGCTCGGGCCGCTCGGCATAGGGCGTGCGCGAAAGCCACTCGCCGAGCGCGACCAGGCTGCCCTGCCACTGCCGCTCGCTCCAGCCGACGAAGGTCGCGCTCAACACGCTGCTCGGTGACACGCCGTCGTCGGGGAGGCGCTGGCGCAACTGCCAGGGCTCCTCGTCGATCAGGATGCCGCCGCGCTTCAGGCGCGCCTTCTCGAAGTAGTTCAGCTCGGCGCCATCGAAGGGTCGCAGCGCCAGCTGCATGCCGAGCTGCTGGGCAAAGATGTTCAGGCGCGCCTCGCGGCGCGCAGGCGGCAGTGCAGCGAGCTGTTCGGTCATCAGCGTCATCGGAAGGCTCGCCATCTTTTCGCGAAACTCTTCCCGGCGCACCTGCTCGATGAAGGTGCGCCCGCCGATGGTCAGCAAGAACACCACGCACAGCGAAAGCCCCAGCAGGACGTAGAACCGCAGAAAGGAGCCATGGCCGAGCACGCGCGACATCTCGCTTACCTCTTCGATGCGGCGAAAACCGCCGAACGCACTCGCATCCTAGCTATCCTTGACGAACAGATAGCCCTTGCTGCGCACCGTCTTGATACGATGGGGCTGGTGGGGGTCGTCGCCGATCTTCGGCCGAATGCGCGAGACGCGCACGTCGATCGAGCGATCCTGGCCATCGTACTTGATACCGCGCAGGTCGTTGAAGATCTCCTCGCGGGTCAAGACGGTGCCGGCGTTGCGGGCCAGCAGCCAGAGCAGGTCGAACTCGGCGCTGGTCAGGTCGATGCGCTCGCCGTCGAGCCACGCCTCGCGAGTGGCGCTATCGATCTCGAGGTTGGAGAACTGCAGGCGCACTTCACCGTTGGGGGCAGCCGGCGCGTCGGCGCGGCGCAACAGTGCCCGCATGCGCGCCAGCAGCACCCGAGGCTGCACCGGCTTGGGCACGTAGTCGTCGGCGCCCATCTCGAGCCCCAGCACCTGGTCGAGATCGTCGGTGCGCGCGGTCAGCATCATGATGGGGCCTGCGAAATTGGGTCGCACCCGACGGCAGATCGACAGTCCATCTTCGCCAGGGAGCATCAGGTCGAGGATGACCAGGTCCGGCGCAAGCTCCATGATGCGCTCGACGCCCTTGGCGCCGTCGGCCTCGATGGTCACCCGGAAACCGTTGTTCTCCAGGTAGTCCCGGGTGAGCTCGGCCAGGCGCTTGTCATCTTCGATGATCAGCACGTGGTCTTGATCGGGATGGTCAATCATGGTCGGCTCCCGTTCCCTCGGTCATGGTGATGCTCCCAGTGGTCGAATGATGGCTCGGCGATATCGCCAAACGATCAATAGTAACACTTGCTTACTCTTTATTAACGTTGGCGAGCGAAATTGCAAGATCCGGTGGCGCCACGACGACAAATGGCGCCCCTGTCGCCCGTCATGCGCCACTTTTCGACGCTTGATTCTTGTTTTATTGAGGTCTAATGTTGACCGGGCAAGCTGTCAACCGTGATTTCTGAAGCGGCAGGAGGAGGCAATGGGCAATCAGAAGGCCAAAAGCGTCATCAAGCGTGTCTACGTACCCACCCAGGTGCGGGATCTACCCAACGGTGAAAAACTGACCATTCCAGGGCACTACAAGGCGCCGCCTAATGAAGAGAGCGGCTCTCAGCACTGATCGAGCGCTCGCGGCGCGGTCATACGCCAAGGACAAGCACCAACGAGAAAGCAGGCCCGAAGGCCTGCTTTCTCGTTTTCTCATGTATGGCGAGTATTTCGTGCGTTCGCTCGCGCTATCCCTTGGGACCGAACAGGAACCAGGCGATCAACCCCACGAGCGGGAAGATCAGCAGCACCAGAATCCAGACCAGCTTGGCGAGGCTGCTCGCCGGGCTCTTGGCGACCTTGACGATGGCCCAGATGACAATGACGAGCCAGATGAGTCCCAGCAATCCGCCGACTTCAATACCCATAATCGTTCTCCTTGATCGGTCGACATCGATAGGGGTTAACCATACCTCGACATCGATGGGTTGGTATCCTTACGTCGAACAGCATAGCACTTCCTCGACGACATGCGAGCCTCACGGCGCGGGCAGGCGCAGGCGCATCTCGCCGTCGGCCATTTCGATGGCGAACAAATTCAGAAAGCTCATGCCCAGCAGCACCGTATCATGCTCCATGCCGGGGCTAATCGACCCCTGCACGCTCTGCGCACGCAGACCGCCCAGCACCACTTCGTCGAGCTCGGTCAGGTTGCCCTGCACCCGACCGTTGGCGGTATTGAACCAGGCGCTGCGCCCAGGGACCAGCGCTAGGCGAGCGGCGAGCTCCTGGGGCACGTTGACGTAGGTCGCGCCGGTATCGAGCAAGAAGGTCACCGGCTCGCCATTGATCTCGCCGGGCGCCTCGAAGTGCCCGGAGCGGTTGCGCTTGAGCGTCACCGGCGCGCCATCGGGCGAGGCGTTCACCACGTGGGCATTGGGAGTGCTGAGCTTGGTGAAGCCGCCGTCGATCAGCCAGGTTCCCGCGCCCAGCAGCACGATCCAGAACAGCAGCATCATCACGATCCCGCCGCGCTGGGCATCGAGCGATCTCATTCGTCCCTCCTCAGGGGCCTTCCCAGTCAAGCGCTGCTCGTCGACCCCGGCGCTCGTCGACCCCGACACAGATCAGCATGGCGATGATGAACAGTCCCGCACATAGAAGAATAGACGCTTGCAGGCCGACCAGCGCCTGCAGCACGCCCAGCATGACGATGCCCAGCACCCCCGCGAGCTTGTTGGAGAGCCCCCAGAAGCCGAAAAACTCGGCCGATTTGGGCTGCGGCGAGAACACGCCCACCAGGGCGCGGCTGGCGGACTGACTCGAGCCCAGGCTCAGCCCGGCCAGGCACCCCACGTAAAGAAATACGTACTGAGCCTGCCACTGCCAGCCGAAGGCGGCGTTGGCCCAGGCGGTCAGCTCCGGCGTCGCCCAGATCGCCAGGATCGCCAGCACCCAGAGCGCCAGGGTCATCTGGTAGGTGCGCTTGGCGCCGATCCGGTCCTGAAGAAAGCCGAAGCCCAGCGCCCCGGCGGCGGCGGTCACCTGCACGACGATGAACATGATGTTGCGCACGCTCTCGTCCCAGCCGATCACCTGAGCACCGTAGATGAAGGCGAAGGCGATGATGATGTAGACCCCGGCCATCGAGAACAGCAGCGACACCAGAAAGCGGGTCAGGTCCTTGAAGTGGCGAAGCTCGTCGAGCGTGCCCAGCACCTGACGCTTGGCGATGGCACGGTAGGAGACGCCGCCGGGCCTGGGCGTACCGCGCTCCTTCAGCCACAAAAACGTGGGGATCGCCGCGACCAGGAAAAACCCCGCGGCAAAGGGCCCGACCCAGCGAATGCGCTCGAAGTTGGCCGCCGTCGCCTCGCCCAGGGCCACCAGCGTGAAGCCTGCGGCGAACAGCCCCCCGATATAGCCAAGCGCCCAGCCGAACCCGGAGATCTTGCCCAGCGACTCCGGCGGGCCGAGCTCGGGCAGGAAGGCGGCGATGAACGACTCGCCCATGGAGTAGGCGTAGTTGGAAAGCACGATCAGCAAAAGCCCCGCCACGACGAAGCCGGGCTCGACGAAGTAGAGCATGGCGGTGGTGGCCACCGTCGCCATATAGCTTGCGAAGAGAAAGCGCTTTTTCTCGGCGCGATAGTCCATGATGGCACCGCACAAGGGCGCCGAGACCACCACCATCAAATAGCTCGCTGCCAGCGCCAGGCTCCACAGGAAGTTGGCCAGCCGAAAGCCATCGCCCCGGTCACCGACGATGACGGTGGTGAAAAGCTCGCCGAAGACCACCGTGATGATCAACAGCGTATAGGCCTGGTTGGCGAAGTCGAACATCGCCCAGCCGAATATCTCGCGGCGCGAGGCGCGCCTGGGCGCTTTTTCAGCTCGCTCTGCGGACATAGGCGCTGCGGACACAGGTTCTGCGGACACTGGTTCTACGGACATAGAAACTCTCGTGCAATCGGTGGATCACCGGCCGGCAAAAAGGAGATGACAGGGTCGGCGAGTTGCTCTAACTTTTTTCAAGAGGGTCAGACCGGGATACTACTTGATGACGCGTGGGCTCGACATAAGAACGAACCGGTTTTTCCAGCGGACATCGCGCGTCGTCATCGGTCTGGCACTGGCAACGGGCGCGCTTGCCGACGTGCCCGCCCGAGCCGAGCCCCTGTCGCTTTCCGCCTTTACCTATGTCACCGAGGAGTATCCCCCCTACAACTACCTCCAGCAGGGCATCGTGAAGGGCCGTACGATCGATTTGCTGCAGCGGCTGTTCCACCATACCCAGGCACCCTTCGAGAACGCCCACATCCATAGCTACCCCTGGGTCAGGGCTTACAACCTTACCCTGCAGACGCCGAACACCGTGCTCTTTTCCACCACCAAGACGCCATCGCGCGAGGCACTTTTTCACTGGGCCGGCCCCATCGATATCGATCCCGTGGCGCTGCTTGCCCGTCGCGAAGCGGCCATCGACATCCAGACACTCGAGGAGGCCATCCTGCAGAACCTGAGCGTGGTGGTCATTCGCGAGGATATCGGTGACACCAGTCTAGCAGAGGCGGGCTACCCCGAACGTTTAATCCACCGGGCGCTGGACAACCAGAGCGCGCTGTTCATGCTGATGAACGAGCGCGTCGACCTGTGGGCCTACAGCGGCCGGGTCGCCGACTGGATTGCCGAGCGCGCCGGCTACTCGTCTTCCGTCCTCGAGTCGGTCTACCTCCTGAGCGACTACCCGCTCTACTTCGCCATCAACAAGGAGAGCGACCCGGCGCTGATCGCCCGCTTCAAGCAGGCGATCGAGGAGCTAAGTGGACTTGATATTCACCAAGCGGTGTATCAGGATGAGTAGCCCAAGCGCCCGTATCCTTTCACCTGTGCTTTTGATGATGACCATGATGCTTGCGAGTACACAGGTGACTGCCCAGTCGACACCCGCCTACCATTTCCTGACTCTCAATACCGAGGAGTATCCGCCGTTCAATCACGAACGCGACGGAAAGATCGCGGGACTCGCCACCCAGCGCCTGCGCCACGCCGTGGCAAGCGCCGGCATCGATGCTCGCTTCGTCATCCTGCCTTGGGCGCGCGCCTATACCGAGGCCCGGTTCAGGCCCGACCACTGCGTTTACTCGACCACGCGGACACCGGCGCGCGAGGCGCTGTTTCGCTGGGCAGGGCCACTGGTGATCAACGAATGGTCGGTGCTCACCCTGGCGGGGCGCTTCGAGGATCTGACGCGACTCGAGGAGCTGGACGGGCTTCGCGTCGGCGGGTTTCTCGAGGACGCCATCGGCGACTACGTGGAAGAGCAAGGCATCCGGGTGCTGCGTGCGCCCAGCGAGCGAGTGAACATGGCCCGTCTCAAGGCGGGGCTGATCGACGTGCTCGTCTCCGGTCGGGCAACGGCAACGTTCCTGGCCGCCGAGCAGAACGTCGCCATCGACCATCGCTTCACCTTCGCCCGCACGCCGCTCTATCTCGCCTGTCATGCTGACGTTCCCGGCGAGGTGATGGAGCGCCTGCAAACGGCGCTCGAGGCCCCCCCATGAGTTCAAGGCTGCCTCGGGGCGCGCTGATAAAGGGCCGTTTGACGCTCAAGCAGGCGCTACTGACGCTCTTGATCGCCACGCTGATCAGCCTGGTCGCCGGCAGTCTCGAGTTGCTCAGCCATGCCAAGAGCATGCGCGCCAGCATCGAGCAGCGCACCCAGCAGCAGCTGGCGATCATCAACGGCGCGGCGGCGGAGGCCGCCTTCCAGCTCAACCCGCAACTGGCGGAGCAGATCGCCTTGGGTTTGTTCAACGACGACGACATCGCTTTCGTGGCGATTCAGGACGACTTCGGCCGCACGCTGGCCACCTTCGAGTCCCCTACCCCGCCGCCGAGCTGGCTGGCCGAGGCGCTGTTCGGCGACATCCTCGACTACCGGACGCCGCTTCGCTATCACCTGGACGATACCCTGCCCACCTCGCGGGTGGGCGATATCCAGCTGACGCTCGACCAGCGCTACCTCACCGCGCAGTTTCTTGCCCGCGGCTACAGCGTGGTCGGCGTCAGCATCGTCGAGGCGTTTTTGCTGAGCAGCCTGTTCATCGCCTTCTTTCACGTCTACATCACGCGGCCGCTGCTCAAGGTGCACGCTGCCATCAGCCAGACCGATCCGGCGCATCCGGCCCGCTGGCCCAAGCCCACCCTGCGCGGGCATCGCGACGACGAGCTGGGCCATCTCGTCGAGAGCGTTGATCACCTGCTGCACGAGTTCCAGCGTGGCCTGGAGCAGCGCGACCACCTGCACCGGCTGTCGCGCCACGATGGGCTCACCGGCATCGCCAACCGGCGCTACTTCGACACCTTCCTGGCCCACCAGTGGGAGCAGGCAGCGGCGACCCATGCCCCCATCGCGGTAATTTTCATCGATATCGACAGCTTCAAGGCCTTCAACGACCACTACGGCCACACTCTGGGCGACGATACGCTCAAGCGCGTGGCGAAAGCGCTCGATCGCTGCATCGATTCACAAAGCGATCTGCTGGCGCGCTACGGCGGCGAGGAGTTCGTTTGCGTGCTGCCGGGCAAGGACATACACGGGGCGCTCTCGCGCGCCAACCATATGCGCCAGGCAGTGATGGCGCTGGCGATCCCCCATGCGCGAGGCGCGGCAGACAGCGTCCTGACCATTAGCATGGGGGTAGCCAGTGTCCGCCCCACCCCTGGCGAGAGTCCGGATCGGCTCCTGAACGAGGCGGACGCCCGGCTCTACGAAGCGAAGAATCGCGGTCGCAACCGTATAGAGGCGTTCATATCGGTGTAGAGCGGGGAATGGCCCAGAGAAGGACGCCGGGATCGAGCACCTCAATCCCGGCGTTTCAGGTCAGTAGCCAGTGGGCAAGAACGGCGGACAGCCCGACGACCATCGCCGTCATCACGGCCACGATGACCACCAGATCCAGCCAGCGGTCGAAGGCGGCCCCCTTGGGCTGCCTCCGCGTGGCGCCGTGGCGTTGTCGTGCCATGGGCGCGTACTCCTGTGAGCGCTCTAGCGAGCCAGCGAAAAACAAAGTTTAGCCCCTGATGCGGCGGTTGACCACGACCGGCGCACGGCGCAGGCGCTCCTGCTCTTCCTCGCTCAACTCCTCGGCCTCGAAGGCATCTGCCCCGACGGGCGTGTCGCCATGACGACGATAGAGCTGGGTGAGCATTGCCTTGCGATCGGCGCGCAGCTCGCGCATCAACACGTACACCATCAGGTACAAGATGAACGTGAACGGCAGCGCCGCCAGTACCGCCGCCGACTGAAGGCCGGTCAAGCCACCCGCCGCGATGAGGGTCAGGCAGATCGCCGCGATCAGCACCCCCCAGATGACCCGCTTGTAGAGCGGTGGGTTGATCGAGCCGTTGTCGGTCATCTGCGCCACGATATAGGACGCCGAGTCCGCTGACGTCACCAGGAAAATGAAGATCAAGAGAATCGACACCAGCGAGATGACGCTGGTGAACGGCATCAGCTCGTACATCCTGAACAGCGCCACGGTGATGTTCTCCTCGGTGGCGGCAGCCAGACCGACGCTATCGCCGTTGAGTTCCATGTTGAGCGCCGCACCACCGAACACGCCGATCCACAGGCAAGCAAGCAGCGGCGGCATGATCAGCACGCCGAACACGTACTCCTTGATGGTGCGCCCGCGCGACACGCGGGCAACGAAAGTGCCGACGAAGGGCGACCAGGCAATCACCCAGGCCCAGTAGAAGATCGTCCAGCTGCTCGCCCACTCGTTGCCGCTGTAGGGTGATATGCGCAGACTCATGCCGATGAAGTTCTGCAGGTAGTCGCCGATACCCATTGTGATGGTTTCGAGAATGGCGACCGTCGGACCGGTGACGAGGATGTAGACCATGAGGCCAATACAGAGCGACAGGTTCAAGTTCGAAAGCCGCTTGATCCCCTTATCGAGTCCCGACCAGGTGGAAAGCATGTAGGCGCAGAACATCACCGAGAGGATGATGAACTGCCAGAGCGTGCTTTCCGGCAGCCCGAACACCGCGTTCAGCCCGCCGTTCATCTGCAAGACGCCAAGGCCCAGCGAGGTCGCGACCCCCATGACCGTCGCCACCACGGCGAACACGTCGAGCCAGGCGCTGTAGGGGCGAAGCCAGGGCTTCTTGGCGGTCATCGACGACAGTACCGAGGAGACCAGCCCCGCGCGTCCCTTGCGAAACTGGAAGTAGGCGATGATCAGTCCGACCACCGAAAACGCCGCCCACTGATGAATGCCCCAGTTGAAGTAGCTGTACTGGATGGCGTAGCGCGCCGCCGCTTCGGTCTCAGCCTCGACATCCCCGTAGGGCGGCTCGATGTAGTGGCTCATGGGCTCGGCCATGCCGTAGAACACCAGCCCCACCCCGAAGCCTGCCGCCAGCAGCATGCTTACCCAGGAGAAGAAACTGTAGTCGGGACGACTGTCCTGTGGGCCGAGGCGCACCTTGCCATATTTGCTGAACGCGAGCGCGAACAGAAAGACCACGAAACCGAATACCGAAATCAGGTAGAACCACCCCATGTAGTGAGTGATCGCCCCGAGGGCCGCCTCGGCACCCGCGCCGAAATTGTCCGGAAATATCGCGCCGACCACCACCAGTGCAAAGATGATGACCGCGGACGCGATGAAGACCGTCTTGCCGCCATGATTGGACATGCTCTCTCCCTGTTGTCCCTCGTTGAATCATCTATACGCGTTCGCGGCCTTTCACCGCTCGTCGAACGGTCTCGCGCAAGACCTCCCTTTTCCTCAAGGCGCTTGACAACCCCAAGTTAATCCCCCGTAGCGGCTGCGAAACCTGAACGCTCCATGCTTTATTACAAGGCGCTGAATGCCTCATTATGATGCAGTCTTGTCAAGACGCGTTGGATCGTATTCCACCACGCCGAACCAACCGAGCCCCTCATACGTCTCGTAACCCGGCGTTCGGGCAAAGCAAACAAGCTTATCGCCCTCAGCATAGTAGCCTCGGATACGACTATCACGTTTTAAAGAGTAGCGGTGGCCCAGGCCGTCCGGCCGCGTATCGGCAATGATGCGCTCCTCGGCGTCGAGTAGCATGACTCGACTACGAGCTTTCTCCTGCTCGTCGAACCGTGCACCCTCCACCACGGCTTGGGCCTGGGGCGCCCAGTCGAAGAAAATACCCAACACCCCCAAAGGCTCGCCATCTCGCTCCCCTCTCTGGCGAATCGCCGCTGCATAAGTCGCCGCCGGCGCCTCATTGAGTAGCGGATTGTTCGCGATGTCGGCCACGGCGAAGGCATCGCCATCCAAGGTCGCCAACGCGCGCTTGAACCACGCCTCGCCCGCCACGTTTTTCCCCTGTACGCCGGGATAGCGCTCGGGGCGTCCGCTGGCGATCACTTGCCCCTCCTTATCCACTACCCAGAGATCGAGATACACCGTGTATGAGCGCAAGATAGTAGCCAGCCGCTGGCTGGCGTAAGCACGGCGACCCTCATCGGGCATTGTGACAGCCTCCACCACCGCGCTGTCGGTAGCCCACCAGCGTACGTCGCAAGAGCGCTCGAAAAGATTGCGGTCGATGATTTCGACAACGTTTAGAGCAATATCGGTGAAGCGCTGCCCGGTGAGCTCCTCGAGCATGGTCGCCCCGACAGTCTCGATGCTCTCAGTATGTGCCTCGACCTGCTGTCGAAAGTCGCGAGCGATAGTATTGATGCCGCCGGAGACCCGCCCCATCTCCTGTGCGACCACCGAAAATGCTGCGCCGCTGCTGCCCGCCCGAGCAGCCTCGATTCGCGCGTTGAGCGCCAGTATCTCCGTTTGCTGCATGATCTTCTCGATCATGCCGATCTTTTCACGCGTAATGGTTGCGATATCGAGGGCAAGTTTCAAAACGGTATTGTCGCGCATGCAAATCCCCTTGAGTGCTGGACCGACTTCACTGCCAGCCCTTTTTTTTATGAAGAATAAAAGCAAGATACGGGCCAGCAAGATTGCCGCCATAATGAACTCATCTGGCAAGCCGTGTTCCAATGAGGGCAAACGTCCAACGGAGGCACTCATGCCACACCCGAACCGCGACTCGAGAAACGCAGCCTGGCAGGCCGCCCATCAATGGCGAGCCAGGGCCGCCAACACCCAGCCCACCGGGCTTTTCGGAGCATTGAAGCTTATGCTGGTCTGGCTTGCTTTCGGTGCCCTGATGATCGTCGGAGTGGTGTTCGGGCTGATCTTTCTGCTGGTCGGCTGGGCCATGATGCCGTTCATGCGCCATAAGATGAAAAAGCGCATGGAGCAGATGCGCGCCGACCGTGCCCAGGATATCGGTGGCAATGTCCACGAGCACGCCTCACCTGCGAAAGGTGAGCATGTGACCCTCGAAGGCAGCTTTGAGGTGAAGAACGAGCGCTAGAGCGGCGCCAGTATCCAGCTAAAGGTGGCGACTAGCACTATGGGCATCACGACGAGACTTCCCAGGTTGCCGATCAGCACGATGGACGCCACCTTCTGCGGGGCGAGGTCATACTGCTCCGCCACCAGATAGTTGAGCACCGCCGGTGGGAGTGCAGCGAAGATCAGCAGGGTCGCCTGCTGCAAGGCGTCCAGCGGCAACCACAGCATCAGCGGCAAGGCCACTACCAGCCCCGACAACGGGCAGAGCAGCGCTCCCAGAAGCCCGGTGCGCCAGTCACCGAAATCCACCTCCAGAAGCCGCACCCCGAGCGCAAACAGCATCAACGGAATGCACACCCCGCCCAGCAGGTGCATCGCCTCCAGCAGCCACCCCGGCAACGCCACGTTACCCATGTTGACGGCAAGTCCGGCAATGCTTGCCGCCACGATCGGCATGCGCAGCAGACGCCAGAGCGGCGTGCGCGGATCGAGCATGTAAAGCCCTACCGAAAAATGCAGCAGCATCTCGACGATGAACACCACCACCGCCGCCGGCAGCGCCGCCTCGCCAAAGGCGAGCAGCAAAAGCGGTACGCCCATGTTGCCGGAGTTGTTGAACATCATCGACGGCAAGAAGACCCGAAGATCGAGTGCCAGCCACCGGGCAAGCGGCCAGAGCACCACGCCGGAGCCCAGCACCACGGCCGCCGCCGCCCCGGCGAGCCAGGCATAGTCCGACAACGGCGCCTGACGATCCGCCAACACGGCGAACACCAGCAGCGGCACGAACAGCTCCATGTTGAGCGTATTGAGCGTGCCGATGTCCGGCGTGCGAAGACGCCCGTAGAGCGCACCTGCGCCGGCGATTAGAAACACCGGCAAGAGCGTGGCGAGAATGTGGCCGGTCACGCCCCGTGTCCCAGAAAACGCTTCCAGAGCCGGGAGACCGTTTCACGCTGCTCAACGAGCTGATCCGCCTCCACCACGGGCTTGTCACCGGTCAACGCGGCGCGGTGAGTGCGGCTGCGGTAGGCCAGGTACGCCTCGCGTAAGGCGTGCGCTTCCTCGTCGCTCAGGTAGCCGTGCTCGGCGAGCGATTCCAGAATGCGGATGTTGTCGGAATGGGTGGTCAGCGCCGGGGTTTTCTCGGCCAGCGCCAGCACCCCGTACTGGCAGAGGAACTCGATGTCCACCATGCCGCCGGCGTCGTGCTTGAGGTTGAAGCGCGCCGCCTGGTCGACAGGCCGGGTACCCAGATGATCGCGCATCTTCTGGCGCATGCCCGCCACGTCCGCCTTGAGCGTTTCGAGCGCGCGAGGCCGGGCGAGCAGTGCGAGACGCAGCGCGTCGAACTTCTCGGCAAGCGCAGAAGGGCCCGCGACCACCCGCGAGCGCACCAGCGCCTGATGCTCCCAGGTCCAGGCGTTCTGGCGCTGGTAGTCGCCAAAGGCCTTGAGCGAGGTGACCAGAAGCCCGGCGTTGCCGGACGGGCGCAGGCGCATGTCCACCTCGTAGAGGCTGCCCGCCGGGGTGGTGGCGGTCAGAAGGTGGATGATGCGCTGCCCCAGGCGCGTATAGAACACCGGCGTATCCAGCGGCCGGGCGCCGTCGGTCGCGCCCTTGCCGTCACTGTCGTGCAGAAACACCAGGTCCAGGTCGGAGCCGTAGCCGAGTTCGATGCCGCCGAGCTTGCCGTAGCCGACGATCAGAAACGCCGGTTCGAACTCGCTCGCCCCCGGCGGCACGCCGTGCTTTTTCGCCACGTGCTTCCAGGCCATGGCCAGCACCGCGTCGAGAATCACCTCGGCGATGTAGGTCAAATAGTCGCTCACCTTCATCAGATGGCGGGTGCCGGCGATGTCCGAGGCGGCCACGTGCAGGGTTTTGGCGTGCTTGAAGACCCGCAGCGCCTCGAGCTGGGCTTCCTCGTCCTCCTCGGGCAGGCGGCTCAGGGTCTGGCGCAGCTCGTCGGCGAGCGCGGCCTTGTCCGCCGGGGTATAGAGCGTTTCCGGCGTCAACAGCTCGTCGAGCAGCAGGGGGTAGCGCGCGAGCTGGCGGGCGATCCACGGGCTCGGCGCACACAGCGCGATCAAGTGCGTGAGCGCCTGGGGATTCTCGCGCAGCAGCGCCAGATACGCGGTGCGGCGCAGCACCGCCTCGATCAAGGGCTGTACGCGTTCGAGCGCGGTGTTCGGGGCGTCATGCTCGGCCACGGCGTCGAGCAGCAGCGGCATCAAGGCATCGAGGCGTTCGAAGCCGATGCGCTGCATGCTCTGCACCGCGCGCGAGTGATAGAACCCGGTCAGACGCTTGAGTACCGCCGCAGGCTCGCCGAAACCGGCAGCCTCGAGCTTGGCGAGCGCTTCCTCCTCCTCGAGCTCGCCGCGCCACAGCAGGCGCCACTCGTCGAGCCCGACGCCTGCAGTGCTCTCGCCGTCGAGCTCCTCCTCGGGCTCGGCGATCACCGCGTCGAAGTGGCGGCGCACGCGCGCTCGCGCCGCCTCCAGCCGCTCGACAAGCGCCGGCCAGTCGGCGGCGTTCAGCGCGCAGGCGATGCGCGCGCGCTCACTTTCGTCCTCGGGCAGCGTCTGGGTCTGGCGGTCGTCGAGCGCCTGCAGCGCGTGCTCGACGTCGCGCAGCAGCACGTAATCCTCTTCGAGTTCCTCGACCACCGTCTCCGGCAAGAGTCCGAGCGCCGGCAGCCGTTCGAGCGCCTGCCGGAGCGAGGCGACCTGGAGCTCGGTGTCGCGCCCGCCGCGAATCAGCTGGAACGCCTGGACGACGAACTCGACCTCGCGAATGCCGCCGGAGCCGAGCTTGATGTTGCCCTCCATGCTCTTGCGCTTCACTTCGCGATTGATCATCGCCTTGAGCTCGCGCAGCGACTCGATCGCGCCGAAGTCGAGATAGCGCCGGTAGACGAAAGGGCGAAGGCTCGCCAGAAGCGCCTGCCCCGCCTCGATATCGCCGGCCACCGGGCGCGCCTTGAGCATCGCGTAGCGCTCCCACTCGCGCCCCTGGTCCTGGTAGTAGCTCGATAACATCGAGAAGCTGCCCACCAGCGGCCCGCCGTCGCCCAGCGGGCGCAGGCGCATGTCAACGCGAAAGGCGAAGCCATCCTTGGTGACCGCGTCGAGGGCGGCGATCAGACGCTGGCCGAGCTTGGTGAAATACTCCTGGTGGGCCAACGGCTTGCGCCCGCCCTGGGTCTCGCCCTTCTCCGCGAAGGCGAAGATCAGGTCGATGTCCGAGGAGAGATTGAGCTCGCCGGCGCCGAGCTTGCCCATGCCCAGCACCACCAGCCGTTGGGGTTGACCGTCGGCGCAAAAAGCAGGGCGGCCCCAGCGCGGGGCGTAGAAGGCCTCGAGCCAGCCAAGGGCGGCATCGAGGCACACCTCGGCCAGCTCGGTGACCGCCCGGGCGGTGTCCCACATGCCAAGCCCCGCGGGGCGCTCGAGATCGCGCCAGACGATGCCGAGCATCCGCGCGCGACGAAAGCGGCGGATCACGCGGTGCATGGCCTCCTCGTCCTCGATGCCCTCGAGCAGTGCCTCGAGCCAGGCGCGAAGCTCGGCCCTGGCCGGGGTGGCGTCGAGCTCGCCGCGCGCCGCCAGCGCCTCGAGCCAGTCGGGAAAACGGGCGAGCGTATCACCGGCGAAGCGGGAAATCCCCACGACCCGGCACAGCGCGCGGGTCGTTTCGGGGTCGAGCGCCTGGTAATAGCGCGAAGGCAGCGGCCGGTCGGTCATCGAGGCGACGTTGTCCGCCTTGTCGAGGGCGCTTGAGAGTGCTTCGAGCGCCTGCCGGCCATTCGTCCAGAGCGCCTCGGGAAGCGCCTGCCGGTACACCTTGTCATCCCACTGCATAGCCACCTCGTTGCCCGGCGCCGGCAAGGCGGCGCGGTGTGAAAAAAGCGCCTAGCCGAACAGCTTGACCCAGCCAAGCACGCCCCAGGTCAGCCCCGCCACGATCAGCGACAGCATGACTGCCGCCGAGCCGATGTCCTTGGCCCGCCCGGAGAGTTCGTGATGCTCGGTACCGATGCGGTCCACCACGTTCTCCACGGCGCTGTTGAGAAGTTCGACGATCAGCACCATGAACAGGCTACCCACCAGCATCAGCCAGGCGAGTGCGGTGTCCGCCAGCCACCAGGCCAGCGGCAGCATGATGGCGCAGATCACCAGTTCCTGGCGAAAGGCGGCCTCGTTGGCGAAGGCTGCCTTGAGCCCCTTCCACGAGTAGCGCGTGGAGTGTATCAGGTGGGTGATTCCGGTATGCCTTGGCTTCATTGCCTCATCCATCTCGTCGGTCGCGCCGTTCACTCCGGCGTCAGTTGGCCAGTATCATGGCGTCCAGATCCAGCGACAGCGGGTCGAGCACTTCCGGCCAGCTCAAGTACGGCGTGGAGCCGGTGCCGTTGACCAGCACGCTGAACACCCCCCAGCGGCCCTGGGCCGTACGAAAGTAGCCCGCCGCGGCGCGCACCGCAAACGGCTGGTTGAGGGTGCCGGTCTTGAGCATCACGTTGTTCTGGAACGTCGGCGAGCCGCGGCGTATGAAGCGCATCACGCCGTTGGCCGGCGACTGGAACGACGCCACGAAACTCGGGAAGAGCGCGCTCTGGCGGAACATGTCCTCGAGCATCACCGTCACGCCGTGGGCGGAGGTGCGATTCGCCGTGGTCAGGCCGCTGCCGCTTTCGAGCGTCAGCGGGCCGTGGCCGGGCAGCGCCCCGGCGTAGGCCTCGATCGCCCGGCCCGCCTGGTCGAGCTGCGCCTGGGGCGTCTCGACCAGGTTCAGCGCCAGCACGTCGGCCATGTAGTTGTTGGAGTAGTTCATGGTGCGCAGCAAAAGCTCCTGAAGGGGCTTGCCGTCCACCGCCGCCAGCCGGCTCGCCCCGGTGGGGCGCGCCGAGGTCACCCGCCACGGGTCGCGCACCGTGATGCCGGCCTGATTGAGCATGCCGAGCAGCACCTGAGCGGTCTGCTCGGCGGGGTCGCCGGCGCCGCGGTAGACGTCCTGGGCCATGGCGTTGGTGGAGATCTGCCCGGTCAGGCGCATCACGTCGCCGCGCTCGTCGGAGATGCGCTCGGCGCTGATCTCGGTGCCGCTGTTGGCGGGTACGGTCTGCACCTGGCTCTCCACCGTGATCAGCGGCAGAGGGCTATCGCACAGCCCGACGCGGGCGGGCGCGCCGGCCTGCGCCGCCGGGGCGACGTTGACGCACCAGGTGGCGAAGTTCACGCCCGCCGAGGTGAGCGGCGCGCTGTAGGCGTTGGTCACTCGGGTCTGGGCATTGCAGCGGTCGGTGGTCACGCAGGTCACCGGGCCGAAGCGCCATTGGCTTACGACCAGCGCGCCATCCACTTCGCGCACGCCGGAAAGCTGCAGCCGCTGCACCAGGCGCCAGAGATCCTCGCTGGTGAGCCCCGGGTCGCCGCCGCCCTCGAAGATCAGATCGCCGCGCAGCACGCCATCGTCGACCGGGGCGCTGCTGACCAGCGCCGTGGTGAAGCGGTGCTGCGGGCCGAAACGGTTCAGCAGTGCCGCGCTCATGTAGGCCTTGGTGACCGAGGCCGGCGAGAGCGCGCGTCCGGGCTCGAGGCTACCGAGCACCTCGCTCGAATCCGGTCCGAGCAGACGCGCCTCGGCGCTGATCGCGAACCCCTGGTCGCGCAGTTGGCCAAGACGGCTGAAATCCGCCAGCAGCGGCTGGCTCGCCAGGAGCGCCACCAGCGCCACGCCCGTGGTACGGACGAGCCAAAGGGGCTTTGAAAGGACGTTGCAACGACTCACGTTCACCTGCCTCGATACGCGTTGATGGGAAAAGGGAGCAGCGGGCGACCGGCGTCGACGGCACTCACCCGCGCGGCGCTCACGACAGGACCTCGCTCGGTGTCGTCAGCTCGCATACCAGCCGCCACAAGGGTTGGCCGCTCTGGTCGTACTTGGCCTCGAAGGGCGTCAGGTAGTCGCCCTCGGGCAGGATCGGCTCGACCCGGACGGGGCACCGGGCGGCAAGCCGCACGCACTCGGCGAACTCCTCGATGTACAGCGGCCAGTTGGAGCGTACCTCCAGGCGTCCGCCGAGTGCCAGAAGGGTAGGAAACACCGGGTGCCCGTGCCAGCGCATCTTGAGGTGCGAGGCCTTGGGGTAGGGGTTCGGGTAGAGCACGTAGTGGCGCACAGGCGCCCACCCCGCCGCCTGGGCCAGGCGCCAGAAATCCACCAGGTCCGCGCGCACCAGCAAGGCGTTGTCGGGCAGTGCGCCGTGCTCGCGGGTGAGCCGGCTTTCGCTGCGATCCACGCCGATCACGGCGTGGTCCGGGAACCGGGCCGCCAGGCGCCGTGTCGAAAGCCCCACGCCGCAGCCGGCATCGAGGATCAACGGTGCCCGGCGGGCCGCGTACCAGGCGCAGGCGGCGTCGAAAGCGCGTTGGTTGTGCGCCGCCACGGGCTTCTTGAGCGGATGCGCCAGCGCCCGTTCGAGGCGCCGGGCGAGATCCCGGTGCGGGCCGCTCTGATTGGAAGTGACGATTCGAGACGCCTGCTGCATGCCATCCCCTGATGGAAAAAGCGTGATTCTATCAGTCTCGAGCGCGCGCGGCATGACGCCATTGCGCCCCCGATGCTATGATCACGTCCAAGAGTTATATGGCGCTCAGCCCCGGGCCGTGTTCGTGGCGCCACTGAGCCAAACGTTACCCAACTATCGCACCACGAGGAATCCGGCTTGTCACATTTACCGGTGATTGTCGGCATGGGCGGCATCAATCCTGCTGGCAGAACCTCGGGCCACCAGGCCTTTCGCCGCACCGTGCTCGATGCGCTCCCCACCGATCTGAAGCGCCATACGCTGGAGAGCCTGGCGGCCCTGATGCGCCTGGCCGTTCACACCGAGCAGGGCTGGCAGGACGCCGACGGCGCCCCGCTCGACGCCCCCAGCGAGGCGCTTGGCGACCGGGTACTTAATCACACCCTGATTCGTCGCAACGAGGACCCGCGCTTTCTTGCTCCGGGCATGCCCGCCGCGCGTCAGGCCACGCTCGCGCTCGAAGCGCCCCTGCGCTTCACCCTGCGTCGGCGCCAGCTGCCGGAAAACCTGCCCGCCGACTGGCAGGTGAGCCCGGGCCACGATGAGCGCCACGTCCAGGTCACCGTGCCGGGGGGGGCGTTCGAGACGCTCTTGCCCGACGCCCAGACGCCCAAGGTCATCGCCGCCGCCCAGCTGCCGAGCGGCTTCGATCCGGCGAGCCTGTATCGCAGCGTGCACCACCCGCGCGGGCTCTCCATGGCAATCTTCGCCGCCAGCGACTGCCTGGGGGCCAGCGGCCTCGAGTGGGAAACCCTGCGCGCGCGGCTCGACCCGGACCAGATCGCCGTCTACGCCGGCAACTCCATCGGCCAGCTCGACGACGAGGGCTGGGGCGGGCTCATGAAGAGCCTGGTCAGCGGCAACCGCGCCACCTCCAAGCAGATGCCGCTGGGCTACGGCCAGATGCCGGCGGATTTCCTCAACGCCTACGTGCTGGGCAGCGTCGGTGCCACCGGCGCGGCACTCGGCGCCTGCGCGAGCTTTCTCTACAACCTGCGTCTGGGCATCAACGACATCCGTGAAGGCCGCGCCCGGGTGGTCATGGTGGGCACCTCCGATGCGCCGATCACTCCGGAGATCATCGAAGGCTTTCGTGCCATGGGGGCACTGGCGGACGATGCCAGCCTCAAGGCGCTCGATGCCCTCGAGCTTCTCACCGATGCGGACTACCAGCGCGCCTGCCGGCCGTTTGCCCAGAACTGCGGCTTCACCATGGCCGAGGCGAGCCAGTTCGTGCTGCTGATGGACGACGCGCTGGCCCTCGAAGTGGGCGCCGACATCCTCGGCGCAGTGCCCAACGTGTTCGTCAACGCCGATGGCTTCAAACGCTCGATCTCGGCACCCGGCATCGGCAACTACATCACGCTCGGCAAGGCAGCCTCCTTGGTGCGCGAGATGCTCGGTGACAAGGCGCTGACCGAGCGCACCTTCGTCCATGCCCACGGCACCAGCACGCCGAAGAACCGCACCACCGAGTCCCACGTGCTCCACGAGATCGCCTGCGCCAATGGCATCCATGACTGGCCGGTAGTGGCGATCAAGGCGTTCATCGGCCACTCCCAGGGGTCGGCTGCCGGTGACCAGCTGGCAAGCGCACTGGGCAGCTTTCAGCACGGGCTACTGCCGGGCATTCCCACCCTCGACGCGGTGGCAAGCGACGTTTTCGCCGAGCGGCTGCGCTTCTCGCGCAAGACGATCGAGTTTCGCGCCGACGCGAGCTTCATCAACGCCAAGGGCTTCGGCGGCAACAACGCCACGGGCGTGGTGCTTTCGCCCCAGGTCACCGAGCGGCTTCTGGTCAAGCGCCACGGCGCGGCGGCGATCAAGGAGTGGAAAACGCGCCGCGAGGCGGTACGCGAAAGCGCCCGGGCCTATCTTGCCCGCGCCGACCAGGGCCACTACGCCCCGCGCTACCAATTCGGCGAGGCGGTGCTCGAGGGCCCGGAACTCGGCATCGAGGCCGAACGCATCCATATTCCCGGCTACGCCCAGCCGGTGTCGCTGCGCGTCGACAACCCCTTCGGCCGTCTCGACGACGAGGAGGACGCATGAGTGCGAGCCACCCGACCATCGCCGTCTACCCGGGCACCTTCGACCCGATCACCAACGGCCATGTCGACTTGATCGAGCGCGCCGCGAAGATGTTCGATCGGGTAGTGATCGCCGTGGCCGAGAGCCCGGGCAAGAAACCTCTGCTTTCGCTCGAGACGCGCATCGCGCTCGCCGACGAGGTCTGCGCCGGACTTGCCAACGTCTCGACGATCGGGTTCTCGTCGCTTCTGACCACCTTGATGCGCGACCAGAACGCGCGGATCATCCTGCGTGGCATTCGCGCCGCCTCGGACTTCGAGTACGAGCTGCAGCTGGCCAACATGAACCGCGCCCAGGCGCCGGAGCTCGAGAGCGTGTTCCTCACCCCGGCGGTGGAGAACTCCTACATCTCGTCGACCATCGTGCGCGAGATCGCCAAGCTCGGCGGCGACGTCACACGGCTCGTGGCGCCGCCGGTCGTCAAGGCGCTGCGCGAGCACTATACTTGAGCACCGTTTCTACTTGAGCGCCGTTCCTGCTTGAGCAGCGATTCTTCTGCGTATTCGCCATTCACGAGGTAATAGCCATGGCCCTGATGATTACCGACGAATGCATCAACTGCGACGTCTGCGAACCGGAGTGCCCCAATGACGCGATCTCCCCGGGCGAGGAGATCTACATCATCGACCCGGGCCTTTGCACCGAGTGCGTGGGCCACTTCGACGAGCCCCAGTGCCAGCAGGTCTGCCCGGTGGACTGCATCCCGCTCGACCCCGAACGCCCGGAAACCAAAGAGCAGTTGCTGAAGAAGTACCACCTCATCACCGCCGCCTGAGTCCTTCGTGCGTATCTGGGCGCTCGCCTGGCCGATCATTCTCTCCAACGTCACCGTGCCCCTGCTGGGGCTGGTGGATACCGCCGTGGTGGGCCACCTGCCGGACGCGCGCTATCTCGCTGCGGTGACCCTCGGCGCCACCCTGTTCGGCTTTCTCTACTGGGGTTTCGGCTTTCTGCGCATGGGCACCACCGGGCTGGTCGCCCAGGCAGTGGGCCGCGACGACCCGGGCGAGGTGCGTGCCCTGCTCGGCCAGTCGCTGCTGATGGCCGGGGCGATCGGCACGCTGCTGCTGGTCGTCGGCACCCCCTTGATCAACGCGGGCCTGTGGCTGCTCGACGGTAGCCCCGACGCCCGGGCGCTGGCCTTCGAGTACGCCCGCATCCGGCTTTATTCGGCGCCGGCGGTGCTCGCCAACTACACCCTGCTGGGCTGGTTTCTGGGCCAGCAGAACGCGCGCGTGACGCTGCTGTTGATGCTGATCACCAACGGCGTGAACATCGCGCTGGACCTTCTCTTCGTGGTGGGACTTTCGATGACCGTCGACGGCGTGGCGCTGGCCAGCGTCATCGCCGACTACACCGCTCTGGCCGTCGGTGGCTGGCTGGCAGCCCGCCAGTTGCGCCGTCTGGAAGGGCGCATCCATCGAGCGCGGCTGTTCACGCTGGCCGCCTACCGGGCGCTGTTCAGCGTCAATGGTCACCTGTTCGTGCGCACCCTGGGGCTTTTGTTCGCCACCGCCTTCTTTACCGCTCAGGGCGCGCGCCAGGGTGACACGGTACTGGCCGCCAACGCGGTGCTTTTGCAGTTCATCATGCTGACCAGCTACGCCCTGGACGGCTTCGCCCACGCCGCCGAGTCCCTGGTCGGGCGCGCGTTCGGCCGCCGCGACTGGGCAGCGTTCGCCGCCACGGTGCGCAGCTGCGCACGCTTTTCGTTCTATACCGCCGCGGCGGCGGCGCTTGGCTTCGCGCTGTTCGGCAATGCTTTGGTCGCGCTGCTCACCGGGCTTGACGACGTGCGCGCCACCGCCGCGCTCTACCTGCCCTGGATGGTGGCGATGCCCTTGATCGCGGTGGGCAGCTACCTGCTCGACGGCGTGTTTATCGGCACCACAGCGGTGCGCGAGATGCGCAACAGCATCTTCGCCGGGCTCGCCGTCTATCTGCCCGCCTGGTGGCTCGGCCAGGGCCTGGGCAACCATGGGCTGTGGCTCGCCTTCACGCTGTTCATGCTCACCCGCTCGACGATGCTTGCCGCCTACTACGTTCACTACCGCCGAACCTGCTGGCGTCCCGGCCACGCCGCGCCCTGCCCCTTTGGTGGGGGGTGAAATAAACGCCTCGGGCTCGTATATTGATGTCGCACTCCAACAACGATCAAGGCGAGCCCCCCTATGCTACGGTTCATTTCCCGCCCCGCGGTCAAGCTGGTCGAGCGCTACCTGCCCGACCCTTACATCTTCGTGCTGCTGCTCACGCTGGTCGCCGCCGTAGCGGCCATCGCCGTGGAGCGCCAGACGCCGCTCACCGTGCTGCGCATGTGGGGCGACGGCTTCTGGGGGCTTCTGACCTTCTCGATGCAGATGCTTCTGGTGCTGGTGACCGGCTTCATGCTGGCAAGCTCGCCGCCGGTCAAGCGCCTGCTGGCCAAGCTTGCGGGCACCGCCAAGAGCGCCGGCGGTGCAATCGTGCTGGTCACGCTGGTGTCGCTGGCGGCGAGCTGGATCAACTGGGGCTTCGGGCTGGTCGTGGGGGCGCTGTTCGCCAAGGAGCTTGCCAGGCTCGTGCGCGTCGACTATCGCCTGCTGGTGGCCAGCGCCTACTCGGGTTTCGTGGTCTGGCACGGGGGTCTGGCGGGCTCGATTCCGCTGACCATCGCCACCGAAGGCCACTTCGCTTTCGACCAGATCGGCGTGATCGGCACCGGCTCGACCATCTTCGCCTTCTTCAATCTGGCCATCGTGGTCTGCCTGTTCGTCGCCGTTCCGCTGATCAACCGGCTGATGCTGCCGTCGGAAAAGGAGAGCATCTACATCGATCCCAAGCTGCTCGACGACGAGCCGGCTCCTCTCACCCGCACCACACGCCCGGCCGAAAAGCTCGAGAACAGCCTGGCGTTGTCGCTGCTGGTGGGGGTGCCGGGGCTTCTATTCTTGCTCGATCACTTCCTGCTGCGGGGCGGCAGCCTCAACCTGAACGTGGTCAACTTCCTGTTTCTGTTCGTGGCCATCGTGCTGCACCGCACGCCGCACAACCTGCTGACCAGCCTCAACGAGGCGATCAAGGGTGGCGCCGGCATCGTCATCCAGTTCCCCTTCTACGCCGGTATCATGGCGATCATGGTACAGTCGGGGCTGGCCCAGAGCCTGTCCGAATGGCTGGTGTCGTTTGCCAGCGCCGCGTCGCTGCCGTTCTGGTCGTTCATCAGCGCCGGGCTCGTCAATATCTTCGTGCCCTCCGGGGGCGGCCAGTGGGCGGTCCAGGCGCCGGTGATGCTGCCCGCCGCCGAAGCGCTGGGGGCGGACGTGGCACGCATCGCCATGGCGGTGGCCTGGGGCGACGCCTGGACGAACCTGCTGCAGCCGTTCTGGGCGCTGCCGGTACTGGCGATCGCCGGGCTCAAGGCCAAGGACATCATGGGCTTTTGCCTGGTGCAGCTATTCTTGACCGGCCTGATCATCTCCGTCGGGCTCACGTGGTTCTGACCCCGACGCGCCCGCCGAGGCGGGCGCTTCTCTTTCGACTTTGCAAGGTTTCGACATGACCCAGACCAGCGCCGACAACGCTCCCCTGCCCGGCCAGCGCGAACTCTCCATGACGGTGCTGATGACGCCGGACATGGCCAACTTCAGCGGCAAGGTGCACGGCGGTGCTATTCTGAAAAAGCTCGACGAGGTGGCCTACGCCTGCGCCAGCCGCTACTCCGGTCATTACGTGGTCACGCTCTCGGTGGACCAGGTGCTGTTCAAGCAGCCGATCATGGTGGGCGAGCTGGTCACCTTTCTGGCCAGCGTCAACCACGTGGGCCGCTCGTCGATGGAGATCGGCATCAAGGTGGTGGCCGAGGACATCCGCGAGAAGCTGATTCGCCACACCAACAGCTGCTATCTGACCATGGTGGCGGTGGACCGCGAGGGCAAACCGGCCCGGGTACCGCCGCTGACCCTCGAGACCCCGCTCGAGAAGCTGCGCTTCGAGAAGGCGGCACTGCGCAAGAAGCTTCGAAAGCAGGCCGAACAGGAAGAGCGGCTCGCCCAGCAGCACCTCACGGAAGAACGCTAGGCCCACCGCCCACCCACGAAAGGAGTCGTCATGTTCCTCAGGGAGCGCCACCCCCAACTGCCCAAGCCCGTGGAGTACGCCCACATCGGCTGGGATTTCTTCATCCTGGTCGCGGTGATCGTCAACCTGGCGCTTCTGCTGTTCGATTCACTATTTCTGCTCACCTGGTTCGAGAACCTGGTGCAGAGCGCCTCCCCCGCCTTTCACGACGTTTACGCATCAAAGATCCACAGCCGCTTTGCGCGCATCGACCTGATCTTCGTCGCCATTTTCGTGGTGGACGTGCTCTTTGGCTGGGCGGCGGCGATCATCGAGCGGCGCTACCACCGCTGGTTCTTCTACCCCTTCGTGCACTGGTACGACGTGCTCGGCTGCATCCCGCTGGCGGGCTTTCGCTGGCTGCGGGCGCTGCGCGTGCTGTCGCTGCTCCATCGCCTGCACCGACTCGGGCTGATCGATGTGCGCCGCTGGTCGAGTTTCCAGTTCTTCGCCAAGTACTACGACATCCTGCTCGAGGAGCTCTCCGACCGCATCGCCCTGCGCCTGATGAGTAATGTCCAGCAGCAGGTGATAGCGGCGGACTCGCTCACCCAGCGCGTGGTGGACCGGGTCATCATGCCGCGCGAGGAGGCGCTGATCCAGGAGATCACCCAGCGCCTGGAGGCCACCGTGGGCAAGGCCTACCGCAAGAACCGCGAGGAGATCATGCGCTCGATCGACGCGTTGGTCACCCGCACCCTCAACGAGAGCCCCGAGATCCAGAAGCTCAACCGCCTGCCCATGGGGCTTGCTGCCTCCAACGCCATGCAGGCATCGCTCAGCGGCGTAGCCCAGCGTCTGGTCGAGGAGCTGGCGCTGGGCATTCATTCACCGGAGTTTCGCCGCGTGATCGAGCGCACTGCCGAAAGCGGCTTCGACAGCTGGCTCACGGTGGACGAGACCAGCGCCCACGTCACCGAGCAGGTGCTTTACGACATCATCGAAATGCTCAAGGAGCAGGTGCGCCGCCAGCGCTGGAAAGATCGCTATGAGTGACGAGTGGCTGTTGATGCTGGGGCCGGTGGCCGTGTTCATGCTGTCGATGACGCTGACACCGGGGCCGAACAACCTGATGCTCACCGCCTCCGGCGCCAATTTCGGCATTCGCCGAACGATGCCGCACATGCTCGGCATCGTGGGAGGCTGCTTCTTTCTGTACCTGGCCATCGCCCTGGGGCTCGGGGTGCTGTTCGAGCGCGCCCCGCTACTGCAGGTCACGCTGCGCTGGGCGGGGAGCGCCTATCTCCTGTATCTGGCCTACAGGATCGCCACGGCCCCGTCACCCAACGTGAAGGGGACAGACGAGCGCGGACAGCCGCTCACCTTTCTGCAGGCGGCGCTTTTTCAGCTCGCCAACCCCAAGGCCTGGATACTCGGGCTTGCGCTGATCGCGGGGTTTCTCCCCCAGGGTGGTCAGGCGCTGCTCAACGCCGCCGTGCTGGTGGGGTTCGCCGAGCTCGTCGCACTGCCGTGCCTGCTGGTGTGGGCGGGCTTTGGCGTGGCGATCGGTCGCCTGGTTAAGAACGACGCCGGCTGGCGGGCGTTCAATGTCACCATGGGACTGTTGACCGCCGCCAGCGTGGTGCTGATCCTGCGCTAGTCTTCTAGTCTTGCGCTAACCGCAGCGCAGGCCGGTGATGCGCCCCTGCTCGTCCACCTCGATGTTGAGGCGATCCTCGCGGTAGTCCATGGTCGCCATGCTGTCCGGGGCGAGCACGCGCACGTCGCGGGCGCCGCTGTCCGCGCGCAGCGCCTGGGCGCGCTCGTCACTCAAGGTCTCGCCCACGGCGGACGCAAGCGTCCCCGCCTGGCAGGTGCCCTCATTCTCTTGCGCGCCGCCGGCCACGCCCGGCGGCGGCGGCGCGCTGACGTCCGGCGAGCTGGGGGCACTCAGCGTCCCGGTCTGGGCGGCGCAGCCGCCGAGCAGCGCGGCCAGGGTCAAAGCGGCGAAACGAAGGGTCGACGATCGTGAAACGGTAGGCATGCCTTGGTTTTCCTTGAAAGAGCCAGCAGAGAACGAGTAATGGTTGTCCACAAAAAAGCAGGCGAGGAGCTCGCCTGCTTTTTCATGACACGGCAGTGTTATTCGGCAGCTTCCTGCACCGCACGGCCACCGGCCTGAACGTCCTGACCCGCACCGGATACGGTGTTGCAGCCGGCGAGCACGGAGGCGCTGACCAGCAGAACGAAGCTTGCCGCAAGTAGTTTTTTCATCGTGTTCTCCTTAACAATCATGATCGTGGACGCCCTTGCTCTATGTCATGAGACAGGTGCTCTTTCAGCGTAACAGCTTTTGAGAATCGTGCTCGCTTAACGTGCCCAGGGCGCAGCTGGTACTGCTATGATGGCCTTCGACCTCGAATTCTGGAGAACCTCGTGACCACCCTGATCCTGGACCCACGCCTTGCCGCCGACACCCTGTCGCTGGCCGATTTGCCCCTGTGCCGTGCGCTTCTGATGAACGATGCCCGCTACCCCTGGGTGATTCTGGTGCCGCGCCGGGAGAGCGTTTGCGAGGTGTACGAGCTCGACGCGGTCGACCAGGCCCAGCTGTGGCGCGAGGCCACGGCGCTGGGCGAGGCCCTGAACCGGGCATTCCAAGGCGACAAGCTCAACATCGCCACCCTCGGCAACGTGGTCGGCCAGCTTCACCTCCACCTGGTGGTACGCTTTGAGCGCGATGCCGCCTGGCCGGGGCCGGTATGGGGCAAGGGCGAGGCCGAGCCCTATACACCGGAGCAGCAGCGCGAACGCCGCGAGCTGATTCTCGCCCACATGGACAAGCTCGCGCTCTAGAGCACGCTCACCCGCCCGGGCCAAAGGGCGTCGTGGCCGGCCGCGAGGCGGGCGTGTCGAACAGCGGCGACGCCGGCTGATTGAAGCCGGCTACCGACAGCGATACCCCCAAGCAGACGATGAGCACGCCGCCGGCCAGCGCCGCCCAGGCGGCCCCCTTCTCGAGCACGCTCTGGCGTCGCTGGCGTTGCAGGCGCCGCGTGGCCCAGTCCCGGGCGAAGACGCTGGCCAGCGCCAGCGCCGAGACGGTGATACCGGTGCCCAGCGACATCGCCACCACCGCCGTGACGCCGACCATGAACTGGCCCAGAAGTCCCGCCGCGCCCAGCAGCAGCACCGCCCCGGAGCAGGGCCGCAGGCCGATCGCGACGACGGTCATCAGCGCCGTGCGCCAATCGAGCGCCTGGTCCGGCTCGACGTGGTGCGCGCCGCCACAGCAGTGGTGGCCGTGCGCGTGGGTGTGAGAATGATCGTGAGAGTGAGCGTGATCCTGGGAATGAGCGCGAGGCGAGAGCGGCGAACCCTCGCCTGGGCCGGGAGAAAGCGGCGTGAACACGGGCAGGGGCGCCGGCCGGTAGAGGCGCCAGAGCGTGCGCAGCGCCCGCACGCAGAGCCACGCCCCGAGCAGCGCCACCAGCAAGAAGCTCGCCTGCTCCACCCACACCACCTGCCCCATCGCCCGGCGGGTGACGAAGCCGAGCCCGATGACCAAAACACCCACCATGGCGATGGCGGTCACGCCCTGCAAGAGCGATGCGGCAAAGGAGAGCCCCAACGCACGCTTCATGGCGCCACCGTGCGAGGCGAGGTAGGTGGCCAGCACCGCCTTGCCGTGGCCCGGCCCCGCAGCGTGGAACACGCCGTAACCGAAACTGATGCCCAGAAGCGATAGCCACGCCGTGCGCGAAGGAGTTTGCGCAAGCTCGGTGATCGCCAGCGTCAACGCCCGGTGCAGCTCGCGCTGCCAGACGAGGATCTGCAGGCTTACGCCCTGGAACTGGGTGTAGATCAGGTAGCCGAGCGTGGCGAGCAGCACCGTACCCAGCACCGTGAACCCCAGCCCGCCGCCAAAACGCGCTGCGCCAGCGCTCGAGAAGGTACGCCGCACGATCACTCCTCCCCGCAGCGCAGATGGCCGGTTTCGGCGAAAAAGCGACCCAGTCCAGGTTCGCCCTGCTCGTCCTCGTCGAGCAGCGCGGCCTGCAGGACGAGCTCCGGGTCCGGATCCGCCGGGGTGATGGAAAGCCGGCACGCCAGATCGCCCTGCAGGGCGAGCGCGCTCGGGTCGGGGGCGCCGTCCTTCTCTTCGTGCACCACCTCGATATAGTAGGTCGGATCGAATATCTGGTACTCCAGGGTCGCACCGTCGAGTGCTGCTGGCTCCGCCAGCGGCAGCGTGAACATGTAGACCAGTCGTCCGTCGCGCTCGAGGGTGGTGTAGTCGCTCACTTCGCCGAGTGCCAGCGGCTCGCCGTTGAGACGCAGCTCGGTGAAGTAGCCCTGAACGGCGAGATTGTCGCGGATGTCGTGGCCCAGCTGGTCGAGCCCCTGTTCGAAGGTGGCGTCCGTCACCCGGGAGAGTTCGTCGAAGACGATCAGACTGTAGAACGGGTCCATCCGCCAGGTCTGGTCCAGCGCCACGGCCCGGTTCTGGTCGTCGGTGACGACGCGAACGCTCATGTCGATCCAGCCGTGCGGATGGGCCTTGGCAGTGCCACTGGCCAGAAGCGCCAGCACCGCAAACGCCGCCAGGGGAGCGGCGCGCATCGTAGTCCCTACGGTTTTACTCAAGGGGCCTCTCCCAGGCGTTGTTGCAGCTCGACCAGCCACGGGTCGAGCAGGTAGGGCGCAAGCGCCGTCGAGCCGCGCAGCGCCGAGACGCTGACCCGGCTCGCCCCGCCCTGATCATCGACCTGCAGCAGCAGGCGGTACTCCGGCCAGCGGGCAAGCGCCCCCTCGGCGCGCCCCAAGGCCAGATCGGCGTGACGGATCACGTAGCCCTGGGCCACCATCAGATCCACCGCCTCGCGAAAGGTGCGCTCCGAGGAGGCTTGAAAGCGCAGCTCGCGAGGTTCGAGCGGCGCGGTGGTGGCGCAGCCGGCAAGCGCCAGCAGTAGTGCCACGCCGCCAAGTCGAACGAGAGCCTTCATGGGCGCCCCTCCCCGCTGCCGAACCCGGGCAGCGCCGACTGGAAGCGTCGGCAGAAATCGTCGTCGCTGGCACTGCGCGCCTCGCGCATGTCACGCAGCTGGTCGAAGCGGCGCAGATCGCGGGAGAGGCGGACATGCCCGTTCTGGACCAGCACGCTCACCCGCTCACTCTCGACCGGCGCACGCCCGATGCCGCCCCCGATGCCCACCCCGAAACCGGCGCCCCGACCGATGCCGAACCCGCCGAAAAGGCGCATGCCGCTGGCGTAGCGGTAGCCGTCGTAGGGGTCGTTGTAGCCGGGAAGCTCGCGCTCCTTGCTGGCGCTGACCAGCCCCAGGTCGGTATCGGTGCTGTCGAGTTCGAAGCCCCAGTTCTCGAGCAGCGCCACGCTCTGCTCGATGACCTCGCGCGGGTCGTCGCCTACGGTAAAGTAGCACGCCGGCGACGGCGCGGGTTCGGCGCGGGGGAGCCGGTCGGGCGCGATCTGACAGCCCGCCAGCGCCATCATGCACGCGATACTGATCGGTAGTGATTTCATGGAGAGTCCCCGTGATGGCAGGTCGGCTCGAAAGCGTGGGTCGCAAGTCGCTGGTGCGGGCCGAGCCGCCACGCTAAGCTCGACGCTGCTGGCCCACTCCCAAGACAATAACTCAATCACAAGGTTTTATGGAGGATGCATGATGAAGGTCGTGCTGTGCCCGGATAGTTTCAAGGATGCGCTCGATGCCCAGAGCGCCGCCGATGCCATGGCCAAAGGCGTGCTCAACGCCCTGCCGGATGCCCGCGTTCACACCTGCCCGCTGGCGGACGGCGGCGAGGGCAGTCTCGAGGCGCTGATCGCCGCCACCGGCGCCGAGCGCCGCACCGCCCGGGTTCATGATGCCCTCGGTCGTCCCCGGGAGGCGAGCTGGGGCTGGCTTGCGCGCGAGCGCACCGCCTTCATCGAACTGGCCGAAGCCAGCGGTCTTCAGCACCTCGGCCCCAGCGAGCGCAACGCTCTGCACACCACCACCTTCGGGGTCGGCGAGCTGTTTCTTGCCGCGCTCGATGCCGGTGCCGAGCGCGCGCTCTTGCTGCTCGGCGGCAGCGCCACCAACGATGGCGGCGCCGGCATGCTCACGGCACTCGGTGCACGCCTGACAGACAGGCGCGGCAATGCCCTTGCCCCCGGCGGCGCGGCACTGGCCGAGCTCGAGACGCTGGATCTTTCCGGGCTCGACCCTCGCCTGGAGGCGCTTCGCGTCGAGGCGGCGGTGGACGTGGACAACCCGCTGCTGGGAAGCCGCGGCGCAAGCGCGGTCTTCGGCCCGCAGAAAGGCGCAAGCGAGGCCGACATCGCCACACTGGACGCGGCGCTCTCCCGCTTTGCCGATGTCAGCGCCGCCGTGCTCGGGTCAGATCTGCGCATGCTGCCCGGCGCCGGCGCGGCCGGTGGCATGGGCTTCGCCGCCGCGCGCTTTCTCGGCGCCACGCTCAAGCCGGGCATCGAGCTCATCATGACCCAGACCCATCTGGCGGCGCTGATCAAGGACGCGGACCTGGTGATCACCGGCGAAGGCCGCCTCGATGGCCAGAGCCTGGCGGGCAAGACGCCTATCGGCGTCGCCCGGGCAGCGAAGAAGCTGGCCACGCCGGTGGTGGTGTTGGCGGGCAGCCTCGGGCAAGGGTGGCAGGCGTGTCTCGACGAGGGCGTCACCGCCGCCTTCGCCCTGGCTGACGGGCCGATGAGCCTGGACGAGGCGCTGGCGCGCACCGCCGAGCTGCTCGGTGCGAAAAGCGAGAGCGTGGTGCGGCTATGGAGCCATCGAGGCGGTTGAAAAGCGTCGCCACCGCCTGCATCTACTGAAACGACGAATACGCGATACCGCGACGCTATGAAGGCGATACATAAAACTCGTTTCATTGCGCGCGGCTCGCCCGGTACTCTGGATCAAACGAATTGATGCCGCCCGGCGGTTCACCAAGGAGGAGTCACGATGTCCGAATTCAACAGCATCGGTTTGCACGAAAGCAGCGCAAGCCAGCTGGCCGAGAAACTCAACCACCTGCTGGCCAATTACCAGATCTTCTACATGAACGTGCGCGGCTACCACTGGAACGTCAAGGGCAGCGACTTTTTCCAGCTGCACGACAAGTTCGAAGAGCTCTACACCGACCTTCTGACAAAGGTCGACGAAGTAGCCGAGCGCATCCTGACCCTGGGTCACCAGCCGGTCCACGCCTACAGCGACTACGCCAAGCTCTCGCGCATTCAGGAAGACAAGGACGTCTCGGACGGTCGCGCCTGCGTGAAGGGTGTGCTCGACGGCTACCAGACCCTGATCGCCCTGCAGCGCGAAGTGCTGGCACTGGCGTCCGATGCCGACGACGAAGGCACCGCTGCCCAGGCTGGCGACTACATCCGCGAGCAGGAAAAGACCGTGTGGATGCTCAACGCCTACCTGAGCAAGTGAGCCTCGCCAGGCAGCTCGAATCATCAGGAGTCTCGACGACAACGGCGCCCTCGGGCGCCGTTGTCGGTTGAAGCGGGCTCAGCGCGGCGTTGCCAGCGCCTCGATCAGCACGCGCAGCATCGCCCAGAACTCGCTGACCGAGTCGAGTTCGACCCGCTCGTTGGGCGAGTGGGCGCCGCGAATCAAGGGACCGAAGGAGATCATGTCGAGCTCAGGGTACTTGGCGCCGAGAATCCCGCATTCGAGCCCGGCATGGATCACCTTGACCGCAGGCTCCTTGCCCAGGAGAGCGGCATGCTGCGCCTTGAACGTCGAAAGCAGGGCGCTTTGCGGGTTCGGCGCCCAGCCCGGATAGCCGTTCTCAACCTTGACCCGCGCGCCCATCAGGCCGAACAGCGCGCTGAACCGGTCGGCGAGCGCTTGTACCGCGCTATCGTGCAGCGAACGCACCAAAGCGCAGAGATGAAAGCGCCCATCGGTCAGACGCAGTACGCCCAGGTTGTTGGAGGTTTCCACCACGCCATCGACATCGGCACTCATGCGCTCCACACCGCAGGGTGCGGCCAGCAGTGCGGCGATCAGCATGGCACTGGCGTCACGAGTCAAGGGCTCCGCATCGAGGGCGGCCTCGAGGCGGCGCGCCTTGAGCGAAAGCCCCGGATCGCCGCTGCCGAGCTCCGCCTTCAGCACGCCTTCGAGCCGTTCGATTTTCTCGAAGGCGGTATCGACGTCATCGGCGGGCAGCGCCAGCCGGGCGAAGGCCTCGCGGGGGATGGCGTTTCTCAGCGTGCCGCCCTGGTAGTCGATCAGCCGCGCATCGAGAATGTCCAGCACCCGCAGTGCCCGCACCAGCAGGCGGTTGGCGTTGCCCAGGGGCTGGTGGATATCCACCCCGGAGTGGCCGCCCTTGAGCCCGGTCAGGGCGAGCTCGATCACGACCTCGTCGTCGCCAAGCGCCTTGCCGGGAAGCTGGGCGTCCACCAGCACGTCCGCCCCGCCGGCGCAGCCGATGTAGACCTCGCCGCGGTCTTCGCTATCCAGATTCAGCAGCAGCGAGCCCTCGAGCCAGCTCTCGGCAAGCCCCAGCGCCCCGCCCATGGAGGTCTCCTCCTCGAGGGTGAACAGCGCCTCCAGCGGGCCGTGGGTCAGGGTGTCGTCCTCGAGCACGGCAAGAATCGCCGCCACGCCCAGGCCGTTGTCGGCGCCGAGCGTAGTGCCGTCGGCGTGCAGCCAGCCATCCTTCACGCAGGTGCGGATCGGGTCGCGCTCGAAATCGAACGGCGTGTCGGCGTTGGCCTGAGCGACCATGTCCAGATGGCCCTGAAGAATCACGCCGGGGGCGCTTTCACAGCCCGAACTCGCCGGCTTCTTGATACGCAGGTTGCCGAAGGCGTCGCGGTCGTGGGCAAGGCCCAGGCCGTCGGCCCAGGTTTCGAGCTTTTCGACCAGGGCAGCCTCGCAGCCGGAGGGCCGCGGCGTGTTGCACAGCGTGCGGAAATGGCGCCATACCAGCGAGGGTTCCAGCGTATCGAGATGTTCGTTCATGGTAGCTCTTCGTGATTCGTAACCGCCCTACTCTACCGCTCCGGGCCGCCCGGGAAAAGAGTGCGCCAGTACCGCACGCAGCGCCTGGCGCAGCACGCCGACGGCCTCGCGCGGCGCCTTGACCGGCGGCGCGTTCTGAAACGCCCAGGCGGCAAGGGTTCCAAGCCCTGCGGGCATCTCTTCATGCCCTGCATGCCGGGCTGCCGCGCGCACCAGCGCCTGCAGGGCTGGGCGAGCCAGCGCCGGGTCGCGGTGGGCGTAGGCGACATCCTCCACATCGCGCCACCGGAGCGCGCCCAGCGGCGCGTCGGTCAGCGCCGCCAGCACGAGGGTCACCACGTCGGCGTCCAATCCGGCAAGCTCGAAGGCCAGGTGCCCGGGCAGCGCCGCGCCGAACGCCGCCGAGAGCTCCTCGAGCACCGCCGCGCCCTCGGCGTCCAGCGCCCGGGCCACCATGATCGCGTACTCGCCGGTGGCGGCCTCCCGGGTGACGCCGAGGCGCACCGGGGTGAAGTCCAGCGCCCGCCAGAAGCGCAGAAGCCCCGCCTCGGCGCCGAAGGTGGCCCCGTAGAGCGACACGCCGGCGGCGCGGGCGGCCTCGATATCCGCCTCGATCAGCGCCCGCCCCAGCCCTTCGCGGCGCCGCTCCGGGTGAACCGCCACCCGCGCCACCCGCCGCCAGCGGGCGGTGAGCGCGGCGCGGCTGCCGCCGTGGGCGGCCAGGGACTGGGCCAGCAGGTGCCCGCGCGGGCGGCGCTCGCCTCGGGCCACCGCGTCGGCGAGCGCGTGGTCGAAGCCCCCCTCCTCACGAGTGACCAGTACCGCCTGGGGCTCGTCGTTGGTCTCGATCAGCCGGAGGGCGGTGCTCGGCCCGTCGAGGAGCTGGCGCAGGTCCGCCGGGGTGGTGCGGTAGTGCGACTGCACCAGCAGGCCAAAGGCGCGCTCGAGCAGCGCCGGACGCCGGGCCAGCGCCGCCTGGGTGATGGCGCGGGGCGAAACCGCGCCCGGCATGACGCGCGGCAGCGGCGCCTTGAGCAGCAGAAGTGTCTCGAGGGTAGCCTCGAGCGGGTCGTCGGGGGCAAAACGAATGGGGGTTTCGAGGCTTACCTCGCGCCACAACGGCGTGCACCGGTCGAGCACCGCGCGAAAGCGCAGCGCGAAGCCGCGCCCGGAGCCCTCGTAGCCGTGCACCGTGGTAGCAAACGCAATGCGCGGAAACGCCGCCAGCCAACGGGCGAGCGCCGCCGCCGGCAGGGCCGCTGCCTCGTCGACCAGCAGGACGCTGCCGTCGCCGCCGAGCGAGCCTTCCGTCAAGGCGTCGTCGAGCGCCTGGGGCGATACAAACGCCGCCCGCTGGCCGCTAGGCAGTACAAGGCTCGTCGGGCCTTCGCGCTGCGCGCTCGGGCAGAGTGCTGCCAGGCGTTCGAACAGGCTCGCCACCGCTGCCGGCGACGGCGCGGTGACCGTGACGTTCGAGACGCCGGCCTCCAGCAGCCGCGCGCAGCCCATGCCCAGCGCCGCGCTCTTGCCCCGGCCGCGGTCGGCGGTGATCACCAGCGGCCGGCGGCGTTTGAGTCGCCCGACCAGCGCGGCCACGCGAGCCTGCTCGGCATCCGGCTCGACGCGTGGCGCGCGCCCGAGGCGCGGCAGGTAGAGACGCCCCTCCAGCGGCCAGCGCGCCACCGCCGGTGAGGCGCTCAGAATGCCCGCCAGCCGCGCGAGGTAGCGCGCTTCGAGACCCTGCCAGGTCCAGGGGTGGTCGCTCAGGCGGGCATAGTCCGGGTCCGGCGCTGTGCCCCAGTCGGTGGGGGTGATCAGTACGCAGAGCCCGCCGGCGGTGAGCGTGCCCGCGAGCACGCCGAGGGCGTCCGGGTCGAAGCCGTGCTTTCCGCTGGCGTCAAGCACCACCAGCTGGTGCTCGCCGCCGAGCCGACTGCGCGCCTTGCGCGGCGCCAGCGCCTCAAGGCTTGGCGAGTCACTGGCGCTGCCTACCCACAGCGGCGAGCGCCACGCCTGCGCTTGCCACAGCGCCGCTGCCGCCTGGCGAGCCGCCGCCGGCTCGCCGCTGAGCCACACGAGCCGCCGCCAGTGCCGCCGTGCCAGCCGCCGGGCGTGAATGATCAGCGCGGCGACGGCGCGCTCGGTGGGCGCGGGAGAGAAGTCGAGCGGACGTGGCGGCATGGCGGCTCCTGGCGCGGCGACAAGGCGAACGATCGTCAACGCCCGATTAAACGCGTGGCGTATCCAGGCGCCAGAGTATAGCGCCAACGTCTTGTCGTCGAAGCCTTTATCCGGGGCGAGCGGGCAGGCAGGGAGGACCTGCATCTACCACTAAGAGCTAAAGCGCGTCGCCGCATGGGGTGTGCTAGCTTATCGCTGTAGCGCCGACGAATTGACGTTAACGTCAACCGGGCGCTCGTTTTCCTGACCGGTTCCAACAATCAATAACGACCACCACGCTAACAGGAAACCCACCATGAAAATCCTTTCGCGTTTCGCCCTGAGCACCCTGGCCACCGGCGTGCTGCTCGCCTCCACCGCACAGGCCCAAGAGCAGTGGACCATGACCTCCACCTGGGCGGACAACCTGGACCTGATCCAGATCGATCGCCACTGGGTGGAGCTGGTCAACCAGCTCGCCGGAGACGAGCTGCAGATCAACTTCCGCGCCGGGGGCACGCTGATGCCCGGCACCGAGGTGTTCGACGCCACCGAGACCGGCAGCATCGAGGCCGCCGGGGACTGGCCCGGCTATTGGGCTGGCCTCAACCCGGCGTTCTCGCCGCTGGCCACCACCACAAGCCTGTTCAACGCCGTGGATTACCTGAACTGGATCCAGCAGTGGGGCGGGCGCGAGCTCTACGAGGAGATCTACGGCCAGTTCAACATGATGTATCTGCCCTACGGCATCACCAACAACGAGTCCGGCTTCATGGGCCGCACGCCGATCGCCAGCATCGCCGATCTCGACGGCAAGCGCCTGCGCCTTTCCGGGCGCGACCAGGGCCGGGTGCTCGAACGGCTCGGCGGCTCCCAGGTGACGCTGGCCGGCGGCGAGGTGTACCAGGCCATCGAGCGCGGCGTGATCGACGCGGGCGAGTTCTCCACCCCCGGCGTCGACTACAAGGCGGGCTTCTCGGAAGTCGCCGACAACTGGGCGACGCCGGGCTGGCACCAGTCCGCCAGCGTCTTCGGCGTGATGATCAACATGGACGCCTGGAACGCGCTTTCCGAGGAGACTCAACAGAAGCTGCGCATCGCCGCCGACGCTACCATGGCCTGGTCGCTGGCCTGGTCCGAGCGCGAGTCCAACGAGGCGACCCGTCAGTTCGTCGAGGATGGCGTCACCATCAACCAGTTCTCCGACGAGGACCTGGCGCAGATACAGCAGGTGACCAACGAGGTGATCGTCCAGGGCGCCTGCGAGAACCCGGACCACGCAAAAGTTTACCAGTCGATGGTGAGCTACCTGCAGGATTACGCCACCTGGCGCGACGTCTCCTACCCCTTCAACATGAGCCGCACCATGGACAATCTGCCGTCGCTTGAAGAGATCGAAGCCTGCCTTTAAGGCGCCTTTGTCGCCCCGGCCCGGCCGGGGCCTCAGCTGACCGCGGAGAGTCACCATGCATGCCATTGCCAAGGCAATCGACGCTTTCAACGAGCTGTTCGGGCGTCTGATCGCGCCGTTGATCGCCGTCATCACCCTGATCGTGCTTTACGACATCGGCGCGCGCTTCTTTCTGGGCCGCCCCAGCGACTGGGCCTTCGATGTCACCAAGATGCTGTTCGGCGCCCATTTCATGCTGATGGCCGCTTACGGGCTCAAGCACCACGCCCACGTCGAGGTCGACGTGATCAAGCGCCTTTTGTCGCTCAAGCGCCAGGCACTGTTGACGCTTGCGGGCTACCTGATCTTCTTCGTTCCCTTCATCTGGATGCTGTTGAAGTACGGCTGGCTGTTCTTTGATCGCGCCTTCAGCCGGGGCGAAACCACCTACGGCATGGTGGCGCTGCCGGTCTACCCCATCAAGGGGGTAATCGTGCTCGCCGCCGCACTGATTCTACTCCAGGCGATCGCGATCGTGCTGCGCGCCGTGATCATCCTGCGTGAGGAGCGCTCCTATGAACTTGAGTCCTGAGCTACTGGCGCTTGCGATGTTCGGCGGGCTGCTGCTGGGGCTCTTCATGGGCCATCCGCTCGCCTTCGTGCTTGGCGGCGTGGCGGTGGTCGGCGCCTTTCTCGGCCCCGGCGAGCGAGTGCTGGGCACCTTGATCAACAACATCTATGGCAACGCCATGGACAACTACGTGCTGGTGGCAATCCCGCTGTTCGTGCTGATGGCGCGGTTTCTCAACGACTCCGGCGTCACCGAGCGAATGTTCGACGCCATGCGGCTTTTGCTTGCCAACCTACGCGGGGGCCTGGCGCTCACCGTGGTTATCGTCTCCGTGCTGCTGGCCGCCACCACCGGTATTGTCGGCGCCTCGATCGCGGTAATGGGCATGATCGCGCTGGTACCGATGCTGAAGTACGGCTACAACAAGGAGCTCAGCACCGGAGTGATCATGGCCAGCGGCTGCCTGGGGATTTTGATTCCGCCGAGCATCATGCTGATCTTGATGGCGAGCTACTCGCCGGTCTCGGTAGGCGCACTTTTTGCCGGTGCCATGGTGCCCGGGGTGATGCTCGGGGTGATGTATGCGCTGTACGTGCTGATCGTATGTCACTTCAAGCCAGACTTCGGGCCGCCGGTGCCCAAGGAGGAGCGTGCCCGGGTCAGCACCGCGGAGCTGCTGATCATGCTGGCCAAGTACGTGGTGCCGCCGATGGCACTGATTCTGGGCGTCCTGGGGGCACTGTTCGCCGGCATCGCCACCGCGACCGAGGCCTCAGCGATCGGCGTACTGATCGCCTTCATCCTGTTTCTGATCTTCGGTGATCGCAAGCTCGCCACCTGCTATCGCACCCTGATCGATGCAGGCAAGACCACCACCATGGTCATGCTGGTGCTGGTAGGCGCAACCGCCTTCACCGGGGTGTTTTCCCGGGGCGGCGGCATGCAGGTGATCCAGGATCTGTTGCTGGCCATGCCCGGAGGCACCACGGGTGCGCTGATCATGATGTTCCTGCTGGTCTTCGTGCTGGGCATGTTCCTGGACTGGACCGGCATCGTGCTCTTGAGCTTCCCCATCATGCTGCCGATCATCCAGCAGATGGGGGTCGACCCGCTGTGGTTCGTGGTGATGGTCGCCGTGGTGCTGCAGACCTCGTTTCTGACCCCGCCGTTTGGCTACGCGCTGTTCTACCTGAAAGGCGTGGCACCGCCCGGGGTGGAAACCATCGACCTGTACCGTGCGGTCATTCCCTTCTGCGCGCTGATCCTGCTCGCCTGCGTGCTGATGGCCTTCTTCCCCGTGCTAGTGACGGGGCTTCCCAGCGTGATGGTGGGTTATTGATCGGCGTTGAAAACGATGATGCCGGCTACCGGGTACTCCCACGCACGATCGGCACGACGGGGAGACGCTTGCGCTCCCCGGTGACGATGCCGGTCTCGATCTGCTCCAGCAGCCGCTGGGTGGCGTGAGTGACCATCTCTTCCAGCGGCTGCTGAATCGTGGTGAGCCGGTAGCTTGGCCAGCTCGCCACGGGCATGTTGTCAAAACCCACCACGCCCACGTCCTCGGGCACCCGTAGTCCAAGCTCCGCTCGAAGGGTATCGATGACGGCGACGGCCATATGGTCATTGGCGGCGAAGATGGCGTCCGGTGGGGGGGTACGCGTGAAGAGCGCCCGCGTGGCGGCCTGGGCGGCGGTGCGCTGGTAGTCGCCGGACTCTTCGGCCCAGCAGTGGTGGCCATGGTCGGCAAGTGCGGCGAGAAACCCCTCCCGGCGTTCGTTGCTCGTGGAGGATTGCGCGACCCCGGCAACGAACGCGATGCGCTCGTAGCCGCGTGCGATCAGCCACTCTCCGGCCCAGTAGCCGCCACGATGGTTGTCGCTGGCCACCTGACTCACGCCCTCGAAGGTCACGGTGCGGTTGATCAAGGCGACCGGTATGCCGCGCTCGACGCACTCTTGGGCAAAGGAAGAGGAGAGTCTTGCGGCCAACATCAGGATGCCGTCAGCCTGACGCTGCAGGATATCCGCCATGATGGCGCTCGATTGCTCGTCGTCGCGACTCATGAACAGCAGCAGATGATACCCGTGCTGCTGAAGCTGCCGGGCGGCGCAATCCAGCATCTGGGCGTAGAAGGGATTGTCGAGCTGGGACATGACCACCGCGATGGTGCGAGACGAGCGGGTGATGAGCGAGCGGGCGATGCTGTTGGGTCGATACCCGAGTTCTCGGGCCGCCGCCAGCACCTTCTCGCGGGTTTTCGGCGCGATGCTGGCCTTAGGGGAAAAGCACCGACTGACCGCCGACTGGGACACCCCCGCCAATTCCGCCACCTGTCGGGAGGTCACCGGCCGCTTTTTCATGCTTACCTCGTCTGCTTGCTCGTGAGTAGGTGGGCCGAGCCAGGTTCGCCGCCCGTCAGTTTGCCATTCGCTGCTTGTGGGCCATCAGCGCCATCAAGTGCCGGTCGCGCCAAGCCTGCCGATCCAGCAACTGATGAACGGGCAGCACCTCGCGTCGCTCTTGCTCCAGACGCTCGAGAGTCGGCGCCGCCCACGGGTTGGCCTCGCTTCTCTGGGTATCGACATCGTAATAGAGAGGCCCGTAGCGGCCAGCGTAGTCCACGACGCCGTTCGGGGCGTTCAGGTCGATGGTCTCGAAGGGTCCCATGAAGGACCAGCGCAAGCCTAACCCATGTTTGACGGTTTTATCGAGATCCTCCGCCGATACGTAGCCGTCGCGATAGAGCCGTAACGCTTCGTTGAGCAGCGCCCCTTGAAGGCGATTGAGAACAAAGCCCTGCACCTCCTTGCGTACCAGGATCGGCTCCTGGCGCACCTTGCGCATCAGCGCCAGCGTACGCTCCACCACCGTCGAACTCGTTCGGGGCCCGGGCACCACTTCCACCAGTGGAATGAGATAGGGTGGATTGACCGGGTGCGCCACCAGGCAGCGCTCGGGATGGCGCAAATGGCCACTGAAGTGCGAGGCCACGATCCCCGACGTCGAGCTTGCAAGGATGGTGTGTGCATCACAGACCGCTTCTAGCTGCGTGTACAGAGCCTGCTTGGCGGCCACGTTCTCCGGGCCGCACTCTTGAACATAGCCGACCCCGGCCAGAGCGACGGTCAGATCCACTTCTACCGCGATACGCGAGGCCACCTGGGACGGCGCCTCGATCAACCCGGCGCTTTTCAGGTCATCGAGCGATTCGTCGATGAGGCCGCGAACCTGATCGAGCTGCTGGATATCGATATCAAAAAGGCGTACCTCGAGCCCGGCGCGGGCGAAGACGATGGCCCAAGCACGCCCGATGAGCCCTGCGCCAACCACTGCAATCTTATGGGTCATGATCTACCTCTTGTTGTGGGTCATAACGTTGTGAGTCATGGCATCGTGGATCGTGTTGCCGATGCGCCCTGATCAAGCGCTTTATAACGATTGCTCAAGCGCTTTCCAAACATTTTGCATTCGTATGCAAAAAAGTCTAGCCTTGTTTTGTTCCTTCGACTCGGACGCGTTGCATGCACCGAGAATCATCACAAGAATGCCAATAAATTCAACAAGGAGCTTCACATGGTGCGTTACCTGAAATCCGGTGCTTCGCTTGCGACCCGCGCCGAGGCGGATCGCCACGTGCGTGAAACCGTCGAGCAGACCCTCGCTGATATTGAAGCGAAGGGCGATGAGGCGGTGCGCCGGTTGTCCGAGACTTTTGACCGCTGGTCACCCGCCTCCTTTCGCCTGAGCCCGGAGGAGATCGAACAGGCGATGAGCGAGGTATCCCCGCGTGATCTGGAGGACATCCGTTTTGCTCAGGCGCAGATTCGTCGGTTTGCCGAGGCGCAGCTGGCCTCGATGCAGCCAGTGGAGATCGAGACCCGCCCTGGCGTGTGGCTGGGGCACAAGCACGTGCCCATCGCCTCCGTGGGCTGTTATATCCCCGGAGGTGCCTACCCGATGGTGGCCTCGGCCCATATGAGTGTCCTCACCGCGAAGGTGGCGGGGGTCAAGCGTGTGGTGGCCGCTGCCCCGCCCTACAAGGGCAAGCCTCACCCGGCTATTGTGGCGGCCATGCACCTGGCCGGGGCCGACGAGATTCTGGTGCTGGGAGGCGTGCAGGCGGTCGGCGCGATGGCGATCGGTACCGACACCATTGCCCCGGTCGACATGCTGGTGGGCCCGGGTAACGCTTTCGTCGCCGAAGCCAAGCGTCAGCTCTTCGGCCGAGTCGGTATCGATCTGTTCGCAGGGCCGACCGAAACCCTGGTCATCGCCGATGACAGCGTGGACGGGCTCTTGTGCGCCACGGACCTTCTCGGCCAGGCCGAACACGGCCCTACCTCTCCCGCAGCGCTTCTGACCAACTCCCCGGCGCTGGCCCAACAGACCCAGGAAGCTATCGACGCACTGCTGCAGAAGCTGCCCACCGCGGACATCGCTCGCAAGGCCTGGGACACTTACGGTGAGATCATCGTCTGTGATAGCCACGAGGAGATGCTCGAGGTGGCCAACGAGATGGCCTACGAGCATGTTCAGGTGATGACCGAGGATCCGGAGTTCTATCTCGAGCGGATGATCAATTACGGCGCGCTCTTTCTAGGCCCGCGCACCAACGTTGCCTTCGGTGACAAGGTCATCGGCACCAACCATACCCTACCAACCAGAAAAGCCGCGCGTTATACCGGCGGGCTGTGGGTGGGCAAGTTTCTCAAGACCTGCACCTATCAACGTATCCTGACGGACGAGGCCTCGGCGGAAATCGGCCGCTACTGTTCAAGGCTTTGCGCTCTCGAAGGCTTTGTCGGCCACGGTGAGCAGGCCAACGAGCGGGTACGCCGCTACGGTCGCCAAGAAGTACCTTACGCCTCGGCCGTCACGTCATGAACCTGCCCCAGACACCCAGCCAGCGTCTGGAGGGCAAGCGGGCGTTGGTCACCGGGGCAAGCCAAGGCATCGGGCTTGCCGCCGCCTGTGCGCTGGCCCAGGCCGGTGCTCACGTCACGCTGGTGGCACGCGGGCAGGCCCTGCTCGATGAAGCGGTAGCAGCCCTGACGTCCGCCGGGCACGAGGCAACGGCACTGGCGCTGGATGTCCACGATCACGCGGCGGTCACCCGGCACCTGGCAGGACAACACTTCGACATCCTGGTGAACAACGCCGGGACCAACCGCCCACGGCCGCTGGAAGAGGTCGGCCCCGGGGACTATGCCGCGGTCATGGATCTTAACGTGCGCGCCTGCTACTTCATGACCCAGGCCGTCGTGGCGAACATGCCCGCCGGGGGCAGCATCATCAACATGTCCTCTCAGATGGGCCACGTGGGGGCGGCCAACCGCAGCCTCTACTGCGCCTCGAAGGCCGCGGTAGAGGGCATGACCCGCGCCCTGGCGGTGGAGCTGGGGCCACGCCACATTCGCGTCAACTCCCTTTGCCCTACATTCATCGAAACCGCCATGACGCGCCCCTTCTTCGAGGAGCCCGGCTTTCTCGAGAGCGTTCTCGCCAACATTCCGCTGGGCCGGCTCGGTCAGGTCGAGGACATGATGGGGCCGGTCGTCTTTCTGGCATCCCCCGCTGCGGCATTGGTCACCGGGAGCGCCCTGATGGTGGACGGAGGCTGGACGGCACGTTAGGCACGCCAGTGCGGCAAGGCCCATACGTGGGCTGCCCCCACGGGCGGCGAATGATACTCTTTGCGTTTCGACTCGTTTGCAGCCGATCGCTATCAGGAGATTCGTCGTGTCGCCTCCCACCCACCCTTTCTTGCCGACCGGCGCGTTTTCCAGGTTCCGGTTCTCGTTCTCGCCCTGGTCGGTGGCGCTGTTCGGGGTGGCCCTGGCGGTGGCGCTGCCGATTCTGATCGTGCTGGGCCACGTCGTCGTGCCGACGCAGGGCATCTGGGAACACTTGGCCAGCACGGTGCTGCCGCGCTATCTCGTCAATACGCTGTGGCTGACTGTGGGCGTGGGGCTCGGCACCCTGGTGCTGGGCGCCGGCTGCGCGTGGCTCGTGGTGATGTGCCGCTTTCCCGGCAAGCGTGTGTTCGAGTGGGCGCTCTTGTTGCCACTGGCGGTGCCGACCTACGTGATCGCCTACGCTTACACGGATTTCTTCCAGGTCGCGGGGCCGTTTCAAAGCGCGCTGCGGGCGTGGTTCGACTGGCAGTATGGCGACTACTACTTTCCCAACATTCGCTCGCTGGGTGGGGCCGCCACCCTGATCACCTTCGTGCTCTACCCCTACGTGTATCTCCTGGCGCGGGCGTCGTTTCTGGAGCAGTCCGTCGGCATGCTGGACGTGGGGCGCACCCTGGGACGCGGGCCTTGGCGGCTGTTTTTCAGCGTGGCGCTGCCGCTTTCACGCCCGGCGCTGGTCGGCGGGGTGGCGCTTGCCTTGATGGAGACGTTGAACGAGTTCGGCGCGGTGCAGTTCTTCGGCGTGGATACCTTCACCACCGGGATCTATCGCACCTGGTTCGGCCTTGGCGAGCCGGTGGCCGCCGCGCAGCTGGCGGCGTGTCTTCTGAGTTTCGTGATCGTGCTGGTGCTGCTGGAGCAGTTCTCGCGCGGCAAGCGGCGCTATTTCCACGCCAGCAGCCGCTATCAGGCGCTGCCGGAGTACGCGCTGACCGGCCCGCGCGCCGTGGCGGCGGCACTCGCCTGCTTCGTTCCGGTATTCATCGGTTTTCTATTACCGAGCGGCATCCTGCTCGAGCTGGCGCTCCGCCAGGGCGATGCGCTGCTGGGCACGCGGTTTCTGCGCTTCGCGCTCAATAGCCTGGGACTTGCGAGCATCGCGGCGCTGATCGCCGTGGCGCTCGCCGTGGTGCTGAGCTACAGCGTGCGCTTGAACGATACCCCCGCCGCGCGGCTTTTTACCCGCGTGGCGGCGATGGGCTACGCGATCCCGGGCTCGGTGGTGGCGGTGGGCATCCTGATTCCCTTCGCCTGGCTCGACAGCACCTTGAACACCTGGCTGCATGCACGTTACGGGGTGATCGTGGGGCTCGTGTTCAGCGGCACTGCCTTCATTCTGGTCTACGCCTACGTGGTGCGCTTTCTGGCGGTGTCGTTCAACGCGGTGGAAGCGAGCCTTGGCAAGGTGACGCCGAGCATGGACGCCGCCTCGCGTACCCTGGGCCACAGCGCAGGCAGCACGCTCAAGCGCGTGCATACGCCTTTGATGCGCTCGAGTCTGTTCGCCGCCGGCATCCTGGTGTTCGTGGACGTGATGAAGGAGCTGCCGGCCACCATGATCCTGCGCCCGTTCAACTTCGACACGTTAGCGGTGCGCGCCCATAGCCTCGCCTCCGACGAGCGTCTGGCCGAGGCCTCGACCGCCTCGCTTGCGATCGTGCTGGTAGGGATCGTGCCGGTGATTCTGTTGAGCCTGGCGATGCGTCGGGCCAAGCCTAGTCGCGACACGGAAAAATGAAGACCTGGGAGTGATCAAGGGCGATGTCGACCTCCTCGCCCGGCGCCGGCAGGTAAACGCCGGGCACGCGGGCGTGAAGGTGCGCCTCCTCGCCGTCGCTGCCGTGAGCGCACAGGTGCAGAAGGCTCGAGCGGCCGAGAAGCTTCGCCATGATGACGTGGCTATGGCGGTGAGGCTCTACACCTGCGCGCGCGCGCTGGCGCACGCTCAGTGCCTCCGGCCGGATCATCACCCGCACCGGCGTCTCGTCTTCCAGCCAGTCGGCCTTGACCATGCCCATGGGTGTTGCCACCTCACCGCCTTTCACCACGCCGGAAAGCTCGTTCACCTCGCCGAAGAAGGTCACCACGAACGGGTCCGTCGGCAGGCAGTAGAGCTCGAAGGGGGTGCCGACCTGCAGGATACGGCCATCGCGCATCAGCGCGATGCGGTCGGCCATGAACATCGCCTCTTCCGGGTCGTGGGTGACCAGCAGCGTCGCCGTGCCCAGGGTCTTTAACACGTGCAGCGTATCGTCGCGAATGCGGTCGCGAAGCCGCGCGTCCAGGCTCGAGAACGGCTCGTCGAGCAGCATCAGCCGGGGTGACGGCGCCAGCGCCCGGGCGAGTGCCACGCGCTGCTGCTGCCCGCCGGAGAGCATGTGCGGGTAGCGCTCGGCGTAGTCCGCCATGCCCAGCTGGGTCAGCAGTTCCATCGCCCGAGGTATGCGCTCGCGGCGCGCCAGGTGCTTGAGCCCGAAGGTGACATTCTCCAGCACGCTCAGGTGCGGAAACAGCGCCGACTCCTGAAACGCCAGGCCGACGCTGCGCTTTTCCGGCGGCAGGTGCGCCCGATTGGGCCCGGCGACCTCGTGGCCATCAAGCGCCACCCGCCCCTGCTGCACCGGCTCAAGCCCGGCGGCGATGCGCAACAGCGTGGTCTTGCCGCAGCCGGAAGGTCCCAGAAGGCACATCACCTCGCCCGGGGCGATCTCGAGATCGATACCCTTGACGACGCGATTCGCGCCGAAACGATGCTCGATACCTTGCAGCGACAAGGCCTGCGCGCTCTGCGGAGTCACGGGCGTGGTAGACGTCATGGATCACTCTTTGAATCGATTGAGCTTTGAATCGATGAAGCGGCAGGCCGCCCAGGAAAGGCCACAGTGTATTTTCTATCGCCGCCACTTTCATCCATTAACGTTTGCGCGTGAGTTCGATTATCGTTCACCTTGACGCACACGGCGCTGACCCGTTAAATATAAAAGCGAATGAAAACCATTATCAAAAAGTAGCAAGCTAATCAATGCCCTTAAGGAAACCGCACATGAAACAAGCTCCCGTCGCCCTGGCCGTTTCAGCCGCCCTGTTCAGCGCCAGCGCCCTGGCCGATCAGGTCAACATCTATTCGGCGCGCCACTACGACTCCGACGAGATTCTCTACAAGGCCTTCACCGACGAGACCGGCATCGAGGTCAACGTACTGGAGGGTGATTCCGACCAGTTGATCCAACGCATGCAGCGTGAGGGCATCGCCAGCCCCGCCGACGTGATGCTGACCGTGGACGCGGGCCGGCTGTGGCGCGCCGAGGAGGACGGCCTGTTCCAGAGCGTGGATTCCGAGGTATTGAACGAGCGCCTGCCCGAGACGATGCGCCACCCGGACGGCATGTGGTTCGGCTTCAGCCAGCGCGCGCGGGTGATCTTCTACAACCCGGAAAACGTCGACCCGAGCGAGATCGACACCTATGAGGCGCTGGCCGAACCCGGCCTCGAAGGCCGCGTGTGCATCCGCTCGTCGAACAACATCTACAACCAGTCGCTGCTCGCCTCATTGATCGAGCACGACGGCGCCGAGAACGCAGAGGCCTGGGCTCAGGGCGTGGTGAACAACATGGCACGCGACCCGGAAGGCGGCGACACCGACCAGATTCTGGGCGTGGCCAGCGGCGAGTGCGACGTGGCGGTGGCCAATCACTACTACTACACGCGCCTTCTGAACTCGGACAACGACGCCGAGCGTGAAGCCGCCGAGCGCGTGGAGATCCTGTTCCCCAACCAGGACGACCGCGGCACCCACATCAACGTGGGCGGCGCGGGCCTGGTGGCCAATGCCCAGAACCCGGAAAACGGCATTCGCTTCCTGGAGTTCCTCGCATCAAACGAGGCCCAGGAAATTCTCGCCGAGCGCAACTACGAGTTCCCGGTAGTCGACGGCGTGGCCAAGGACCCGCTGCTCGACTCCTGGGGCGACTTCAAGCGCGACGACATCAACATGAGTCTTCTGGGCGAGAACAACCCGGAAGCGGTGCGTATCTTCGACCGCGTGGGCTGGCGCTAAGCCTTTCGCTAGAACGGAAACGGCCCGCCATTCGGCGGGCCGTTTCGTTGGCGGGGGTGCGCTAGTGCGCCTCGTCCCAGTTGTCGCCGGTTTCCGCCTCGACGATCAGCGGCACTTTCAACTCCGCCGCGCCCTGCATACGTTTTTGCACTTCCTTGATGAACGCCTCGACCTGAGCTTCCTTCACCTCGAACACCAGTTCGTCGTGCACCTGCATGACCATCAGCGCATCGAACTCACCTTCCTCCAGCCAGGCGTCGACATCGATCATCGCCTGCTTGATGATGTCGGCGGCGGTGCCCTGCATGGGGGCGTTGATCGCGGTGCGCTCGGCGCCCTGGCGGCGAGCACGGTTCTGGGAGTGGATCTCCGGCAGGTACAAGCGCCGGCCGAGCACGGTTTCCACGTACCCGTCCTCGGCGGCCTGGGTGCGGATGCGCTCCATGTAGCGCGCGACCCCCGGATAGCGGTCAAAGTAGCGGTCGATGTAGGTCTGCGCCTGGCCGCGATCGATGTGCAGCTGGCGCGAGAGCCCCCAGGCGCTCATGCCGTAAATCAGCCCGAAGTTGATCGCCTTGGCACTGCGGCGCTGGTCGCTGGTCACTTTGTCGAGCGCGGTGCCGAACACCTCGGCGGCGGTGGCGGTGTGGATGTCGCGGTTCTCGGCGAAGGCTTCCAAAAGGCCCTTGTCTTCAGAAAGATGCGCCATGATGCGCAGCTCGATCTGCGAGTAGTCGGCGGCGACGATCTTGTAGCCGGGCCGGGCCACGAACGCCTGGCGTATCTTGCGCCCCTCCTCGGTACGGATGGGGATGTTCTGCAGGTTCGGGTCAGATGATGAAAGCCGCCCGGTGGCGGTGACCGCCTGGTGGTAGCTGGTGTGAACCCGCTTGCTCGCCTTGTCGATCAAGCGTGGCAGCTTGTCGGTGTAGGTCGACTTGAGCTTCGAGAGCCCGCGGTGCTGCATGATCACCTTGGGTAGCGGGTAATCCAGCGCCAGCTCCTCGAGCACCGCCTCGGCGGTCGAAGGCGCGCCCTTGGGGGTCTTCTTGAGCACCGGAATCTTCAGCTCGTTGAACAGAATCTCGCCGAGCTGCTTGGGCGAGCCGAGGTTGAACTCGCGCCCGGCAAGCTCATATGCCTCGCTCTCGAGCTCGCGGATGCGCGCTTCCAACTGCTGGCTCTGCCGGTGCAGGCGCTCGTCATCGATCGCCACGCCGTTGCGCTCGATGCGCGAGATCACCTTGATCAGCGGCAGCTCCAGGTGATCGAGCACGTCAGCCAGGCGCCCCTCCTTCTCGACCAGCGGGCGCAGCGTGTCGTGCAGGCGCAAGGTGATGTCGACGTCCTCGCAGGCGTAAGGCGCGGCTTGTTCCAGCGCGATCTGGTTGAAGGTGAGCTGCTTGACGCCCTTGCCAGCGATCTCCTCGAACGAGATGGTCTTCTCGCCCAGGTACTTGAGCGCCAATGAGTCCATGTCGTGGCGCGTGGCGGTGGAGTTGAGCACGTAGGACGCCAGCATGGTATCGGCAAGCGGCCCGGCCACCGTTATGTCGTAATTCGCCAGCACGGAAATGTCGTACTTGAGGTTCTGGCCGATCTTGACCGCTTTCGCGTCCTCCAGAATCGGCTTAAGGGCTTTGAGTACCTCGCCACGGTCGAGCTGGGAGGGCGCGTCGAGGTAGTCATGCGCCAGCGGAATGTAGGCCGCCTCCCCTGCTTCGAGGCAAAGCCCCACACCGACGATTTCCGCCTCCATGTAGTTGAGGCTGGTGGTTTCGAGATCGAAACAGAAGCGCTCGGCCTTTCTGAGCCGCGCAAGCCACGCACCCAATGTCTTCTGGTCGGTGATGACGTGATCTTCCCGCGCGGCGCTTGCGGCGGGTTCCACCGCCTCATCCGCCACCGGCTCGCCGCCCTTCACGTCGTCGACGCCTTCGTCGCGGCCATCGAGCAGCTCGGAAAGCCACTGCTTGAACTCGAGCGCCTGGTAGAGCTCGGTGAGCTTTTCGCGATCCGGATGGGCGATCTCGAGATCATCGAGACCCACCGGCAGCTCGCAGTCGGTCTTGATGGTGGCAAGCTGGTAGGACAGATACGCCTGCTCGCGATGCTCCTCGAGCTTTTTCGGCAGCGTCTTGGCGCCGCGAAAGCCGAGCGTCTTCACCCTGTCGAGATCGCCATAGATGGTGTCGAGCCCGCCGTCCATGCCTTGAAGCAGGCCGATGGCGGTCTTCTCCCCCACCCCGGGCACACCCGGGATGTTATCGACCTTGTCACCCATCAGCGCCAGATAATCGATGATCAAGCTGGGCGGCAGACCGAACTTCGCCTCCACCCCGGCTTCATCCAGGGTTTCGTCCTTCATGGTATTGACCAGCGTGATATGGGCGTTGACCAGCTGGGCCATGTCCTTGTCGCCGGTGGAGATCACTGCGTCGCGCCCGGCTTGCGTGGCGTGGAAGGCGAGCGTGCCGATCACGTCATCCGCTTCGACGCCTTCGATACATAGAAGCGGAAGGCCGAGCGCACGCACGCAGTCGTGCAACGGCTGCACCTGGCTTCTCAGGTCGTCGGGCATCGGCGGGCGGTGGGACTTGTATTCGCTGTACATCTCGTCGCGAAAGGTCTTGCCCGGGGCGTCGAACACCACTGCCATGGGACTTCTCGGGTAGTCCTTGATCAGGCGCTTTAGCATGTTCAGCACGCCCTTCACGGCGCCAGTGGGCTGGCCGTTGGAGGCGTTGAGCGGGGGCAGCGCGTGAAAGGCGCGGTACAGGTACGACGAGCCGTCGACAAGCACGATAGGAGCGCGGGCCATAACCATGTTTCCTGATGTGACTGGGCGCAAGAGCGCGTGAGCGTATCGCTTCATGATACGCGCACCCGGGCCCGGGTGCCGAATCCTGGGGCGAGGAAATCGCCTTAACGCTGCCAAGTGGTAAAACAAGCCGCTACAATGGGCGCTCAAAAATCCGGGCGAGAAAACGATGGCAGTATTCACCCCGCTTGGCGACGCGCAGGTCGCCACCTTTCTGGAAAGATTCGACGTGGGCGCGTTCAAAGCGCTCAAGGGCGTGGCCGGCGGCACGGAAAACTCGACGTTTTTCGTCACCACCGACCAGCGTGAGCTGGTGCTGACCCTGTTCGAGCAGGGCGAGCACGAGGAGCTGCCGTTTTTCGTCGAATTGATGGATTACCTGGACGAGCATCGCATTCCGGTGCCCGGCCCGGTGCATGACCGGGAAGGCACGGCGCTGCAGAGTCTGGCGGGCAAACCGGCGCTCTTGTTCCCGCGCATGCCGGGCAGCCACCCGGAAAGCCCGAACCTGGCCCAGTGCCGGGCGCTGGGCGACGCGCTGGGGCGGCTTCACCTCGTTTCCCAGCACTTTCCCGGGCAGCGTCCCAACCCGCGGGATCTTCACTGGCTGCAGGCGGTCCATCACAAGGTGCTGGGTTATTTGAGTCCGGATGACCAGACGCTGATGAAAAACCAGGTCGACGAGTTCGAGGCCGCCTTCGCCGAAGCGGGAGAGCTTCCCTGCGGCGCGCTGCACGGCGACCTGTTTCGCGACAACACGCTGTTCGAAGGCGATACCCTGGGTGGGATCATCGATCTCTACAACGGCTGTACCGGAGATCTATTGTTCGATGTGGCCATCGTGATCAACGACTGGGCCACAGACGACGATGGCAGGCTCGACGCCAAGCGCCACGACGCCGTGCTCGACGCGTATCTGGCGCGGCGCCCGTTTACCCAGGCCGAGCGCGCGCTGTGGCCGGCGATGCTGCGCATGACGGCGCTTCGCTACTGGCTTTCAAGGCTGCTGGTCGTCTACGTCGACCCGCCGGCCCATGACCTGACGCCCCACGACCCGGAGCGTTTTCGTACCATCTTGAAGGCGCGCATCGACCACGGCGCGCTGCCGCTACCCGAGGTGACTACTCGATGAGTGAATCGCTGACCGCCCCCAGCGCCGCCCAGCGCGCCCGCCGTACCTGGAACATCGACCAGTGGGGCAGCGGCTACTTCGACGTCGACGACCAGGGCCAGGCGCTGGTTCGCCCGCTGGGCAGCGACGCCGAAGGCCCGGCACTGGCCCTGAACGGCTTGACGCGCAAGCTTCAGGAGGCCGGCCTGCGCCTGCCGGTACTGGTGCGCTTCAGCGACATTCTTCACGACCGGGTCGAGCAGCTCTGCAGCGCCTTCGATGGTGCAATGCAGGAAGCCGACTATACCGGCGGCTACACCGCGGTCTACCCGATCAAGGTCAACCAGCAGCGCCGCGTGGTCGAGGAGATTCTCGCCACCGCCGAGCGCGGCAGCGGCCGTGTAGGCCTCGAGGCGGGCAGCAAACCGGAGCTTCTGGCGGTGATGGCGCTCTCCGATGCCGGTTCGTCTCTGATCGTGTGCAACGGCTACAAGGACCGCGAGTACGTGCGCCTGGCGCTGCTCGGCGAGAAGCTCGGCCACAAGGTGTATCTGGTGGTCGAGAAGCTCTCGGAGCTCTCGCTCATTCTGGAGGAAGCCCGCGAGCTCGACGTCACCCCGCGCATCGGCCTGCGTGCCCGGCTCGCCTCGGTGGGCAAGGGCAAGTGGCAGAACACCGGCGGCGAGAAATCGAAGTTCGGCCTCACCGCTAGCCAGATTCTCGAGGTGGTCGAGACGCTCAAACGCCAGGATGCGCTTGCCAGCCTGCAGCTGGTGCATTTCCACCTTGGCTCGCAGATCGCCAACATCCGCGACATCCAGCGCGGGCTGCGCGAGTGCGCGCGCTTCTACCAGAACCTGATCGCCCTCGGCGCGCCGGTCGACACCGTCGACGTGGGCGGGGGCCTCGGTATCGACTACGAGGGCACCCGCTCCAGGAGCGACTGCTCGGTCAACTACTCGATGCGCGAATACGCGCGCAACGTGGTCAACGCCTTCGCCCATCTCTGCCAGGAGGCGGGCCTGCCCGCCCCGCACCTGATCAGCGAATCCGGCCGGGCGCTGACCGCCCACCACGCGGTGCTGATCACCAACGTGATCGGCGAGGAGCGCATCGACGATACGCCCCCTGAGCGCAGCGACCAGGACGACCCGCAGGTCGAGGCGCTGTGGCGGGTGTTCGACCAGCTAGAAACGCCCCAGGAGCCGCGCATGCTGGTCGAGGCGTGGCACGACGTGCTGCAGGCGGTCAGCGAGCTGCACGAGCGCTTCGTGCTCGGGCTTTCCGACATCGACGCCCGCGCCCAGGGCGAGCGGCTCTACATGGCCGCCTGCGTGCGGCTCAAGGCGCAGCTCGACAGCCGCAACCGCGCCCACCGCGAGATCCTCGACGAGCTGGCTGAAAAGCTCGCCGACAAGCTGTTCGTCAACTTCTCGCTGTTCCAGTCGGTGCCGGACGTGTGGGGCATCGAGCAGATCTTCCCAGTGCTTCCGCTGACCGGCCTCGACGCCCCGCCCACGCGCCGCGCGGTGATCCAGGACATCACCTGCGACTCCGACGGGCGTATCGACAGCTACGTCGACGGCCAGGGCGTGGAGAGCACGCTGCCCCTGCCCGAGTGGCCGCAGGAGGAGGAACGCTGGCTGGGCTTCTTCCTTGTAGGTGCCTATCAGGAGATTCTCGGTGATCTGCATAACCTGTTCGGCGACACCGACTCCATCGACGCCGCGCTCGGCGAGAACGGCGACTGGGTACTTTCCAACCTCCAGGCCGGCGACACCGTGGCCAACGTGCTGGGCTACGTGAATTTCGACGCCCGGGTGCTGCAGCGCAAGCTGTTCGATCAGCTCGCTCGCAGCGGCTTCTCTGAACAGGAGCAGGAGCGCTTCGCGGCCAGCCTCCACGAGGGACTGGAGGGTTACACCTACCTCGAGTGAGTCATCGCTCGCCAGACGCGAAAAAGCCGCCGGCTCCCCCAGCCGGCGGCTTTTTGGTAGTGCTCTATTTTGACAGCACGCTACTCGACAACGGAGGTGTTCACCTCGAGCCCGCCGGTCAAGGTCAGCTTGAGCGCCGCCCCCCGGGGCAGCTCGCCGACGCCCGACGGCGTGCCGGTCAGCACGACGTCGCCGGGCTCGAGAGTGAAGTGGCGGCTCATTTCCGCCACCAGCGAGGGAATCGCGAACAGCATGTCGGCGCCTTCGCCGTGCTGGCGCAGCTCGCCGTCGATCTCGAGGGTAAAGGTCAGCGCGTTCCAGTTGGGCACGCGGGAAAGCGGCAGAAAGGCCGAGAGCGGACAGGCGCCGTCGAAGGCCTTGGCGGTCTCCCAGGGGTGACCGTTTTGCTTGAGCTTGGTCTGCAGGTCACGCAGGGTCAAATCCATCGCCAGGCCGATGCCGACCACGGCGCGCTCGGCTTCCTCGAGGGTTGCGTGGGTCAGCGTTTCGCCGATCAAGAGCGCAAGCTCGGCTTCAAAATGCACCTCGCCCCGGGAAAAGGGTGGATCGAGGGGCTTGGCCAGATCCACCACGCTGGTGGCGGGCTTGATGAACAGTAGCGGCTCGGTGGGAACCGGATTGTCCAGCTCCTTGGCATGATCGGCATAGTTGCGGCCAACGCAAACGACTTTGCCCAGTGCGTGGGGAAACTCCTGACCATCGGTAAACTGTGGAACAAAACGCATGGCGGGCATTCTCCTTCTAATAATACGTGCCGTCTTCGAAACGATCGGCGCCCTAGTCTACCCCACCTCGACGGCGCCACGGCAACCCCGCGGCGGCTTTTTTAACACCCTAGCGCACGCCTTGGGCGACGAAGGCAAGGATGCTTCGATGCGTGAGAGGGGAAAACGAGAGTGCGACTGAGAAAGGGCGCGCCGCGCTTCATCGCACGGCGATCAAGCCAGATAGATATGGCCGTAAACCAGGCGTTCGTCGAATCCGGTGTTTTCCTTCAATCGCTCGGGTTCGAGCAGCTTGATCACCGTGCGACTCTTGCGGATCAACTTCTTTTGCTCGAGCGCCGTCATGCAGCGACTGACGTGCACGCTGGTGATGCCCAAGAGTTCGCCGATCACCTCCTGGGTCACGGGCAGCGTGAAGAAGTCCGAATCGATCATATGCTTGAAGCGATAGCGCGCGTAGACCTCGAGGAGAAAATGGGCCACGCGCTCTTCGGCCTTGTGATGGGTGCAGCTTCTCAGCCGGACGATGGAGATATTGTCGTTCACCATGATATAAGAAAATATCGCCTTTCTTATATCATCGTGCTCGGCCAGCAGCGCATGAATATCATCGGCGGAGATACGCTCCAGCACGCAGTTCTGCAGTGCCAGAATGGCGACGTCGCTATTATCGAAAAAACTCTCCCGCAACCCCACGATATCGCCCGGCATATAGACGTTGCAGATATCCTGGCCGTGGCTTTTCACGGACTGGCAGATACTTACCCACCCTCTCTTGACGATGAATATCTTCGGCTTTCCCTCGTGCAGAAAAAAAAGTTTCTGATGTCTTTTCAACTCGACGTTCTTGACGCCCACCCGGGACAAAAGCTCCATCGAGTGATCACTGATGGCACTATAGCGGCTCAGCACTTTAGCGATACTTCTTTTTCTATCTTGTAGTGAAGAGTTATTTGGCAACGGAGTATAACTACTCTCTTTCATCAAACTTTTCCTATCGGCGTTATACTCGTCACGCATTTTTTCAACACTCCATTGCCGCTATACAAAAACTATGCCCGAGAAAGAAAGAATACAATCCATGTACACGCACAATAAAAAGCCGAAAGGCAAAACATGGCAGTAAGGATTTGACAATCCAATTTCCCGCGCTACCACAAGAGTGCTCTTAACAAATATTAAAATATTGAGCTCAATGGCCAACCTACGTATGTAAAATCATGTCTTTATGCGCTTGCCTACAAATGATTAAACAGAAAAGCTTTTTTTGTCAAAGAATAAAGCACGCCAAAACCATAACCTATGTTATTGAAAACAAGGGATATTCTTTATCTTCAATAAGCCCTTGGCAAAGGCGAAAACAAGCTTAGCGGAGGTTGCTACTAGCTGTAAGAACACAGGTTAAGATTTATCATAAATTTAGGAAATAATACTCCAGGCGCCATTTAAGCCTTTAGCAAAACGCTTGAAGAATAAAAAAGTGTTAGCCGATAAAAATGCAAGGCCCCGGCCAGAAGCCGGGGCCCGGGCAAGCCTACGCATATCGTATCAACGTGGGTAATGGGTCGTCAGGTCTTGGAACGCAGGTGATCGGCCTGATCACGCTCGAGAAATGCCTGGGTGGTTTCGCCAATATGCTTGTCCAGCCAGTGGGCCATGGCGAGCTCCTCCTGGAGAATTTCATGGCATATCTGCGAAATCTCTGCCTCGCCCGCCAGGTCCGCCGCCCTGATGATGACCTTGTAGTTGGCGATCTCGAAGTTTTCGAAAGTGTAGCAGGCAACGCTTCCCTTGATCACTTCGTCTCCTGCCATCATGCCGCCCATGGCCTGACCGAATGCAGTAAGCTCGGCGCCAAGATCCTTCAGGGCTGATGCGTGTGCATCAAGAAGGCCGATACAATGCTCGAGCTTGTCGAGTTGCCCTTTGGTTTCCTCCAGATGCTGTTTGATACGCTGCTGCAGCTCGGGATAGCTTTCGAGCCGGCTGGCTTGAGCGCCAAGCATTTTCTCGGCCTGCTTTTCCATGGCGTGAGCGTCCCGCAACCAATCCAACAGATGCTTGCTTTCCATTGCGCTCTCCTCAATCGATGGTCGTGGCATTGGCTCGCACAGTGCAGGCACGAGCTGCCTCGACCTGAATGCAACCTTGAAAACTGCCGGCCCGTCCCTGTACCGGCAGAGAGTTTTCGCTCATCCATGAGCGGTGTGACCCCTGGCGAGATGGCAAACTCCCTTACCCTCGCCAAGGACACTCTTCCGTGAGAATTCTTCCTTAATAATTGGTAGCTATTCAATATTAACAGGCACTTGAAGCATGAATTTAAGAGCCTTTCTCAACCACTCTTTGCAACCTTAAAATCTATTTCGTTCAGAAACATCCGAGTAATAACTAGATCTTTACTGAGACCGTATAATCACCATGGTAGTACTTATTACATCGATTTCAATACACGATCTTTATTTATAATTAATATATCAAGAAAAGATAACCAAGATTAACGAAACAGATAAACAGACTTTAAAAATTAACTTTTTTGTTTGATGAAGATGGCTAAAAACTTGTTGAAGACTACGCTTTAAAGGCATGCCTCATGAACGAAAAGGAGCATATGATGAGCAATGAACACGATCAGAAAAAAAGCGATGAGGCTTCCAAGGCCAAGAAACTCGTCGATCGCGATACCGATAGCAGTGCACCATCGAGAAAAGGCGCCACGTCCGGTGCACCGGCGCCTTACCGGCCCGACGAAAACGTCGACAACCAGAAGAAGCATTCATCTACCCCTGCCCACAATACGTCGATGAAGTCCGCGCCCTTCCCTGGCGCTCAAGTCGTCAAGGAGAAAAAAGCGCATAAGGAGAATATCGACCGGCAAAGCGACGAGGCGGATCCCAAGGGAAGCGAGTGATACGCCCTCTTCACACGCGCTTGCCCATGACAGCTCGAGGGGTAAAACCTTGCCCATAATGCCACCGCCCCCTGCAAGATACCTTGCAGGGGGCGGTGTCAGTAACAAAGGAGGCTTTAGGGAAGAGGCCAAGGAGCAAGCGCCCTCGATAGCGCCTGCCCTGAACACTTCGCTCGTGCCCGCCTGTTCGAGAGACTAGTCGCCCTCCAGGCCGTGGGCCAGGAAATCGGGGCGCTGTTGGGGTGCCGCAAAGGGTTCGCCACAGCGGTTGTCGGGCCGGTTGAACACGAAGAATACGTTGCTGCGCGGGTCCGGCGACAGGTTCGCGTTGGAGGCGTGCAGCGTGTTGCAATCGAACAGCAAGAGCCCGCCCGCCTTACCCTTGGGCGCTTCGATTCCGTACTTGGCCACTAGCTCCGTGAGCGCCTCGGGGCTGGGCACGCCCACTTCCTGCGCCTTCAACGAGCTCTTGTGATTGTCCTTCGGCGTTTCCCCCAGGCACGGTACAAACTTCTTATGCGATCCGGGAATCAGCATCAAGGGGCCGTTGAATTCGTGGTTGTCGGTCAGGATCAACGAGGCACTCACCGCGTGCATGCGCGGCATGCCATCTTCCGCGTGCCAGGTCTCAAAATCCGAGTGCCAGTTGAATCCCTTGCCGGCAAACCCCGGCTTGTAGTTGATACGCGACTGGTGCACGTAAGGATCATCGCCGATGATCTGGCGCGCCGCCCCCGCCACCCGCTCGTCGAAAGCGAGCTCGCCCAGGCGATTGGACAACTTGTGTACCGCGAACAGCGAGCGAATCTCGTTGCTTTCGGGCTCGGTGATGCTGAACTCCTGGTTGCGGTACTCGTCGTTGTTCATCAGCGCGTTGATATCGTCGCACAGCTCGTCGAGCTCGGCTCCGCTGACCAGATTAGGGATGAACAGAAACCCCTTGCGCTCGAATTCGTCGAGCTGTTCCCGGGAGAGCGGACCGCTCAATTCGCGCCCTTTCACCACCGCATCCTGACGGGGCTGGGTAAGCGCGGCAGGCGCTTCGGTCAAGCGCGTGGGGTAGGCATCCTGCCTTTTCACGCTCTGCGCCGAGGGCGTATCGCCCATTTCGCTGAACTGTTTATGAGCGGTCACAACATTGAGAGGTGTGTTGCTGACTGTCATCTAATCCACTCCTTGTATGATTAAATTTCAGGTCGACATGGTACTCAAAAAAGAGCTACTCCATGCGTAGTAGTCAAAGTAGCTAATCTAAAACGGGTTGCAACCCGAGAAGCGTCAATAACTAACCTGCGTTATGATGACAGCCGCAAGTCGCTCTTTTAATGCACTTAGCTGTAATTTACCGATATTCCTAACGCAGTTCTTGTTATATCAATCGATAAAGATCAAGTGCACTGACGTCGATCAAGGCGATGTCCGCTTATTATTTAATAAACGTTAATGATAAATAGACAGCGAGAGATGGTAGAGAGCAACGAGTACTCGAATCGAATTCAGAGAATGCAAAATGGCGATGGGCTCACACTCGTGCCTTGCCGGCGATCACGGCGTTGAACCCCGCCTTGGTGATGGGTACCTTCTGGGCATCGACCACCGTTCCCCCCACCTTGGTGATGGCCTTGGCGATCTTGACCAGTCGCGCCAGCTGCAGTTTGCTGGGCTTGAGGGCTTCGTTCTGGGCGGTGATCTTGATACCCAGAGCATTGATCACATAGAGATTCTCGCTATCGTCCGGCGCCGGTAGGGGGAGAGAGGAAGCGCCGTTCTCGACGATGATGGGTGTGCGCGACGACTCCCCCGCCACCGTATACGCCTTGAGGCTGCCTTCGTACACCGCGCCCAGCGCCGCCAGCACGGTGGCCAGCCGCGCGTTGTTGGCAAGCGATGGTTCGTTGAAGAGCACCTGCACGCCCCAGGCGGCACCACTATCGTCTACCAGCACGGGGGCATCCTGAAGGCCCTCGGTCGGCGTATCGTTCGTCGATGCCTTCTTGTCTGCTCGCTTGCGGGTCAGGGTTCCTTCCAGTGTAGGGCCACTGAGCAGTAGATACACCACCACCAGCCCGCAGGTCAGGCTGAGCCAGATGGCGACGATGGCCATGACGAGGGTGAGCGTGAGTGCATCCATGAAAGTCTCTCGAATAGCAAGGCGTGGGGTGACGACATGATAGGCCCACCATGCGCTCATGAGTACCCCTTGTGACGTCAAACGAGAATGACGGGCAGGCTCGCGGACCAAACGGTTCCGCGCGCCTCGATAGCATGATGACTGGTGCAGTGGCTTACATGCTCATGATAAATCAAACGTTTCATTTGAATAAAAGCCTCATGAATTCAAGACGAGACGTTCGCGGGATGTCTGCCGCGTTCCTGCGCAGCGGCGGGCAGAACTTTCGCGCCGAACTTCCCGACCAGCGCCGTCGAGCCGACCAGGAACTCGGTGAGTTCAATGCCTACATCACTGGCATTCTCCAGCGAGCAGCAAGTTGTTAACCAATCAAAGAGAACTACATCTGGAAAGGCGGCTTTTCTGGCGACGTTTTCAGGGCCGCCTTCACCGTTGTCAGTAGCTGTATCAGCGTAGCCGTCATGTAAGAGTGGAATTTATCCTGCTCGAGCGTTCGTGCGTATACGTCAACGGGCAGGAAGCGCCCCATCTCATCATGAAAGCTTTTACTGGCGATGATGTGAGGCAGTCGAGTCATCATGCGCTCGAGCCTTGCCGGGTAGTCCTCAAGCCGGTAGTCGGTCATCTTACGTTTCACCAGGTCAGTATCGACTTCGGCGCCCCGCTGTGTAAGCCAGACCAGATCCCAAATATCGCGGTGGCGTACATACTTTTCGGTCGCGGGCAGCGAGAAGAGCTTGTCCGCCATGATCTCATTGCGCGTCTCGCCGATGATCAACAGATCTTCATAGCCGTCGGGCAAGAACTCATAATTGCGCAGCAGTGGCCTCGCCTCTTGGGTATGGGCCGGTATATTGGCGACTTCCAGCTTGATTTTCTGTTTGGGAAGATCGCGTCGCTGGGGTGACGTCGTGATGGCAATCTGCCATCTCTCGATATTGAGCTCCGCGTACCGGACATCTCTTTTAAGCGATGCGGGTTCCTTGACACTCACCTCCAGTCCGTAGCGTTTAGTCAGATAATCCTCGAGGCAGCCTTTTATCTCCATGAGTCCACGCGAGGAGAAGTCGGGCCCGCCAGCAAAATCGAGATCCTCGCTAAACCGGCTCCCTCCATGGCAAAGCCGAAGATAGGTGCCACCTTGAAAGACCAACCCTTCCAGCAATCCTTCTTTATCCAGCGCGAAGAGCAAGTCGTAATGCAGAAGCTCCTTCTCGATGACCGGCCTTAGCCGTGCTAGCGCCGGTTCTCGCATGGCCTGGTCGACGAGCGCGTTGAAATCTGCCGTTTCAATCATCATGCAGCGCCCTCTCATCGATTAAATGGGTATTGCGCCCCACCCGCTTGATATCTCGCAGCGCGGTGTTGGGGGTAGCCACGCGCAGCGGGCGCTGGCGCATCTGCGTGGAGGCAAGAATGTCCGAGACGCCGCGCCGGGTGTGCGTGAATTCGATCACCCCGTAAGGCGTTCGGTACTCGCCCTTTCGCCCGGTGGTCATTACGGTCAGCCTGCCTACCGGCACTTGGGAAATGACGCCGTACTCCGATAACGACGACTCTAGGCTCACGTAGTTATACGCCCCTCGCCGCAATGTTCGGGCAATCAGCTCCAGGGTGTCTGGGCCCTTGTGCCGAGACAACGCATAGACATACACCCCCTTCGAAGGTCGCTCCAGAATGCCGGCCTCGCTCAGGCGCTTCAAGGTGGCTTCTCGGCTACGGGAAGACTCCCCTGAAAAAACCCGCGCCATATCACGTGTGGAGAAAACGTATCGTCCCTGCTGATCGAAATGGCTTAGACGCTTGACCGCTTCGCTCTGCTTCATCATCGCCTCACTAACGCACTAACTTGGCACCATGGCGCTATAGCACCAGCAACCACACAAAAAAGAGCGGTTTATGTCCACATAATATGAGCGGATTTATTCTCATGCAAGAAGACATATCGATGGCGTGACGTATGGGCCGATAGTCGCATGATCTCAAGGCAAGGATAGCCCCGTTGGCGCAAGAATCTTGCGCAGAAAGCGCTGCGTGCGAGGGTCTTTAGGAGCGGTGAACAGCTCCTCCGGCGGGGCTTGCTCAATGATTTGCCCTTCATCCATGAAGATCACGCGGTCGGCCACGTCTCGCGCAAATTGCATCTCATGGGTAACGATCATCATGGTTTGCTGTTCGGCGGCTAGCTGCTTCATCAGGCTTAGTACTTCGTCTACCCATTGCGGGTCCAGTGATGACGTGGGCTCATCGAACAAAATGACATCGGCGTTCGCGGCCATGGCTCGGCCAATGCCCACACGCTGCTGTTGCCCACCGGACAGTGCGGCCGGGTACGCATCGGCTTTATCCGAAAGCCCAATTCGCTCGAGAATCTCCCGGGCACGGGCATGGGCCTGCTCTTTGGGCATTTTATCAACCACGATCATGCCCTCGCTGATATTCTCGAGCGCCGTCTTGTTGGCGAACAAGCCATAGTTTTGGAACACGAACGCGGTACGCCGCCGCAGCTTCAAAATATCGGCGCGGCTGGCCTGCTGCGCATCCACGCTGACATCACCTACGGTAATACGCCCAGACTCGGGCCGCTCCAGAAAGTTGATACAGCGTAATAGCGTGGACTTGCCGGTGCCTGAGGGTCCAATGATGACAATGATCTCACCCCGCTCAAGCGACAAATCAATGTTGGTGAAGACGTCTTGCTGACCAAAGCGCTTGGTCACGGCCTCGAGCGAGATCATCGTTGGTACGCCTTATTCAGGTAGATTTCCAGGCGACGTTGCCCCCAGGAGAGAATTTCCACAACGATCCAGTAAATCATCGCCGCGAGTAAAAAAGCCTCCAGATAGAGAAAGCTGCTGGCGGCCTCTTTTTGGGTAGCACCCATCAGCTCTGTAACGCCCAGCGTAAAGGCCAGCGAGGTCGCCTTGATGATATCGATGAAGTAGTTCATCAACGTAGGGGTAGCCACGCGGGTCGCCTGAGGAAGAATAATACGCCGCATCAGCTGCGACTGGGTCATGCCAATCGAAAGCGCTGCCTCGGTTTGGCTGCGGTCAATCCCCAGGATGGCCCCCCGAATGGACTCCGCCATGTAAGCAGCGAAGTGAAGGGTCAGGCCCAACACCGCGGCGGTAATACCGTTGATCGATACCAGCGCCTCCACCAGTTGAGGCAACCCGTAATAGAACAGGAAAAGTTGCACCAGAAGCGGTGTGCCGCGAAAAAACGAGATAAACAGCAGAGAAAGACCGTTCAGCACCGGCACACGCGTCACGCGAATGACAGCGAGCAAACAGGCCAGCACCAGTGCCAGCAGCATGGCGATGGTCGCCATTTGTAGCGTCAGCGGCAAATAGCTTAGAAGGACCGGCAATAGCTCCCACATGTAACCCAGATTCAGCATGGCAGTTTCGCTTATAAGCAAACGGCCGTGGTTTATCCACGGCCGGTTCTAGTACATGACGCTTACTATCTAGCGTAGTGATTATTCTGGCTGTTGGGTGATATCGGTATCAAACCATTTTTCTGAGATCTCTTGCAGCGTGCCGTTTTCACGAAGCTCTGCCAGCGCTGCCTCTACCCGATCACGCTGGGCCTGGCCTGCCGCATCGTTACGAAATGGCAAGGCATTTTCGATCACCGTGAACGGCTGGCCGGCCAGCTCCAGCGGCAGCCCACGCTCCTTGATTACCTGCGTGGCGCTGACTCGATCCATGATGAAGGCGTTGGTACGGCCAAGCGCGACATCCTGCTCCACGTTGGATTCGTAGGTACGGATATCGATCTCATCGGCATTGGGCAGCTCGCGCAACAACTGCTCGTAATTGGAGCCCAGGTTGACCGCCACACTTTTACCGGAAAGATCTTCCACCCCATTGATCGACTCGTTACCGGCACGTACCACGACCTGAGCGCCGTCATACACATAGGGCGCGGTAAACACATACTTGGCTTCACGCTCAGGGGTAATGGTGATCTGGTTGGCAATGGTATCGATGCGACCAGAATCCAGAAGACCCGCCAACCCGGAGAAGCTGGCCGTCACGAACTCGATATCGTCACCGGTTACCTCGCCCACCGCGTTCATCACGTCGACTTCGAAGCCCTTCAACTGGTCGCGCTCGACAAACGTGAACGGAAAGTAGCCACCGGACATGCCCACCCGCAGCGTATCCGCCTGAGCCTGCACCGCGGCAAAACCGCTGGCAAGGCTTAATGAAAGTACCGCGATGACTGTATTTAAACGGCGTGTTCGGGTCATCTTTGAGCCTCCTCGTCGGCAAAGACACATTGCCTTATATAGTGTGTGGGCCTGGCGGGGCAAAACCGCGTCACTGGTACGTCCATCATAAACACAAAAAAGAATATTAAAAATAGTTTTTTATGCATAAGGGTTATTAGAGTTTCGAACAGTCCCTTTAACGTCAGCCAGGTACGTGGTAACAGCGCTGGAATAAATGTCGCCACAGCCGTATCAACGACCAGCCTATTGTTGCAGGTTATATGTGAAACTGGCGGTCGCTCCTCATCAAGCATGGCAAATTCCTTGCCCGACGTCACGCTGCTGACACTGGCGCTCTCGTTCATGATCATCCGCAGCATCACCCGCCCGCTCAAAGCCGCGCTGGACGACATCCTGCCCCGCGGCGGTGATCTTAACAAATGCCTGTAATGATCCAGCGGTTTCAGCAGGTCAGGCCGCTCATTCATACGCACGAGCGTACGCTTCAGCGGGTGTCTTCATGCCCAGCGCCTGATGAGGGCGACGGTGGTTATAAAACTGGATCCAGTCCCCGATGACGCGCATCGCATGCTGCAGCTTCTCGAAGCGATGGCGATGCACGCACTGCTCTTTTAACGTTCGGATCACGCGTTCGACCATGCCATTCTGCTGCGGACAATGCGGTGTGATGAACCCTTGCTGCAGACCGTAACTCCGAACCAGGCTCGTGTAGCGTCGACTCGTGAAAACCAGCCCATTATCGGAGCGCAGCAGGAAGGGTTCGGGAACCCGTCCCAAGGAACCGTAACGGCTGTTCAAGGCCTGCTCGAGAGCGCTGGCGGCTGTGCTCGCCTTGCCGCAACGAGACAGGTGCCAGCCCTGCAGTTGTCGCGTATGGCAATCAATGACCAGCGCCAACGTCAGCCACCCATCGCGACCGCCCCATACTCGGCAGAGATCGGTCGACCAGCGCTGATCGGGTGCCGTCGCCACGGAAGGCAACGCTCGAATACGAGGCCGGAAACCGACGGCTCGCTTGCGCACCTACCAATCTCGCAACTGGAAGATGCGCTGAACGGTGTTCTTGTTCATGCCCAGCAGGTGCGCCACCGTACGGTAGCCAAAGGAGGGCTCCTGCTCGATAAGCGCCTTGATTTAGGTCTCCAGCTCGGGCTTCACCCGTAGGGTAGATTCAACGGATCGGTAATACCATGTGCGTCGAAGAAAGCCGAACCAGCAGCAGAGCTTGCTGATAGAAACATCGGACCTTTCGTCCCGCAGGTCCTGACGGACCGTGTCGATCACTACTCGTCCTTTCCCAGCAGGGACGCCAACTTTTTTTCGGGCGCGTAGCTCCAGTATGGCTTCGCCGTAAGCTCCCTGAAGATCCTTCAACTGGCGCTCGTATTGTTGGCGGACATCTTTAGGCTTGGCGCGCAGCGCGTTCTCCATGCCAGCCTTGGCTTGATCGACCCACTCTTCGATCTCGGAAGGGGTAAGATCGAACGCACGGCTGGCTTCCGTCACTGTTTGCTTGCCTTGGATAATCTCCATCACCCGGGCCGATTTCCGCTTGGCAGTCCAACGCTTGATGTCTTCGTTCATCTCGATACTTACAGGTGTCTCTTCTTGGGATAATACCCTGAGCAGAAATTCACTGGGTCATTACAGATGCAACTAAACCGGGATGTTGACATTTGATCTATTCGGAAATAAATACTTAAAATCAAACCTCGCTGCTATCTTGATGTCGGTCATCAATCATCCGGATTATTTTTGCAGGATTCCCTGCAACAATTGAAAAAGCAGGAACGTTTTTGGTAACAACAGCACCAGCTGCAACAATCGCACCTTCACCTATTTCATTGACTTGAGGTAGAATAATAGCACGACTACCAATCCAGCAACCTGCTCTAAAAACTACTTTGGTAGTTTTCAGAGTAGCTGCTCCACGAGATAGTCTATCTCTAGTTACTGTATGCTGATGCGAATGAACGGAAGCCCCTTCTGAGAACCAAACATCATCTTCAATTTCAACCTCACCTGTATAATCTATTTGAACATTTCTCGCCAACAGAACTCTTTGACCCATTGAGATACACCCTTGATTTCCATGAGTACAATAGATCCAAACATTATTTTCAATAACAGATGAATCTCCCATGTTAAAAGACTTTCTATAAAGTGCTATTCTAGCTCTGAATAAAAGTGGGTAGCTAAACCACTTAGAGCCAAAAAAATTTTGCATAAATCTTAGCCATAGCTGATGTCGTTTATAGCTCATTGATTATTATCACAAATAGTTGATGACAAACACTTCGATTAATTAACTATAGTGTTTAAAAAAAATTATTTAAAGCATTTAGCTTACTAGCTCTTTGATTATATCAGACAAGGAATACTTTGGCCTCCAGTTGTATTTACTCATAAAACATGTCGGATCTATTGCATAACTTTTAAGCTTATCTTCTTCTATGTCGTGTTTGATGAAAGAAATAGATTTTTCTGGCTTCGATGACTCAACAATCTCAATAACTTTAACTGCTATATCGTGTAATGTGTGAGCTTCTTTCATACTAAGATTATAAACGGAATGATTTTCATACGAATGCTGATTGATGACCTGAAGAATTCCACTGACCACATCGCGGTAGTGAATTCGCGCAAGAACTTGTCTACCGCCGTATATCTCAACTACCTGCTCTTGGATAGCTCTGAGAGTTAAACGGGCTAACGCCTCATGCTGGCATATCGTCGTATCATCTCCAGTTACCGCTCCAATTCTTAAAATAACAGTAGAAATACCAGGATGGACTTTCCTAAGCCCCTCCAAGTGCTGCTCAAGGGCAAATTTGAGTTGGCCGTAAAGCGTTGTGGGTTGCGGAGTCAGGTCTTCTGTCCAAGGTGTGCCGGGCTGGTTGCCATAAACGCTTTGCGATGAGGCATAGATAATTTCACCGGAGCCATGTGCGGCATATTCTGAAAATATTTGCATGCCTTTAGTTAGGCTATCCGCAATCTCTTTTGCTTCGTGGAATGGACGAGCTGATGCCAAGTGAACAATCTTGTCTATAGCACCAAAATTCAGCACTCCTGATTCAAAGTCGTGCCAGTCAAATACGCTATTTACCGCATAATGAATATTCCTTGCTGTTTCTTTTGATCGGTCTAATGTCCAAACCTCAAACTCACCTTGTTGCAGTAAGGTTTCTACAAGGTTCCGGCCAATGGTTCCTGTACTGCCGGTAACCAATACTATAGGCTTTTCTTTATTATATTCTTTATCGCCATGAATTTTCCGATACAACCTCTCTACTCTTTTATTTCTCGATATGTGTATGGCTTTATTTGCTGTTTGCCGTATGCCAAAAATACGCGGGTTCAAAGCAGACCCTTCCAAGGATTTACCGAAGCTCCAATGCCGAATGCAGCTTTCGACCTCATTAAAACCCATGGCTGCCCGTAGACCTGTAATTCCAGTAAATCGCGGGTTGATTTCAAAAACTTTGAAACCCTTGTCGGTGAGTCTGCCTTGTATATTGATTGGCCCTTGCAAACCCTTTTTCTGTAGAAATGGTACCAATCGTAATATAGCACCATTCACTGTATTATTTTCGTATGGAAGAATCTCAATGGGTACGCCATTATTAAGCTTGTTGTAGGTAATGCACTGTGCTTTGATTTGACCTCTTTTGTCGGCTAATAACTGTACTGATATTTCAGCCGCTTGCAAATTTTTCCCGTCCTGCAGGCTTTTGACGTAATCGATATGAAATGGATCGTCAGAATGTGGAATAGCTACTTCTTGAAGCATTAGTGGTTCATCAATCTTTTCGAGATCACTGGCAGTGTTGACAATGGCGATCCCCCTTGAAGCATAGCCATTTCTAGGTTTGGCGATTAAAGGATATAGAAGCTTTCCACTAGCTGCTAGATCACGCGCTTCGACAAGCGTAAAACTTTTAACAAATAAATCTGCTACAGTAGGAAAAGACTCCGCCATAGTCTCCTTTGCGCGACAAGCTCTAATGAGGTCTGCCCGGGAGACAATAACGTCTATTCCCCTCTCCTTGAACTTATCGATATTTTCCGCAAGGATTAGCGCTTCATCATCATGACCAGGGGTCAAAACATTAATAGACTTTATTGAGCATATACTCAGTAGATGATCAATATATTCTGAGTCATAATAGCTTGGTAAGTATGCGTAATCATCACACTCGTACAGCCCATAGGCTAAGGGTGTATTGCCTAGCCCTATTGTTCGTAAGGGAAGACGGGATAGACGGCATGAGTCTATGATAGATTGGCCGACGCCACTACCAATGGAACATATACCTACAACAATCCGCCGTAACGAATGCTGTGTATTATTTGCATTAGCGCCTGAGCTCATGAGTAATAATCTCGATAATTTTATCTTGTGTACAATTCTTCAACTGCGCAAAGATAGGTAAGCACAGAATTCGGCTGGCAATATCTTTTGATACTGGTTGGTCTAGGTGGACATCTAAATACTTCAATGACCCTAGTGACGGGTAAAAGTATCGCCTTGCTAGTACACCATTTTCCTTAAGTATGGCTTCTACTCGTATGGCCTGCTCTTCGTTTTCAAATACCACCGGAAAATAGGCGTAATTGTAGCCAAGCGCCTCAGGTTTGGTCTGAAGCTGTAATAAATCACTTAATGCTTGCTCATATCTTATCCAGACCCCTGCTCTGGCTTGCAAATTCTCTTCCATTTCATCCAGTACACAGAGCCCCATCGCGGCCTGCAGCTCGCTCATCTTGGCATTGATACCCAATTCTTCTATTGTCTCAGGGCCGGTAATACCAAAGTTGATCATCTTCTTAGCGCGCTCTAAATCTTCCTTTCGCTTAAAGATAATTGCACCGCCTTCGCCGGTGTGAAAAAGCTTAGTTGCATGGAAGCTGAGGGTAGCAGCATCTCCATACTTGAGCAAACTTTGCCCTTTATATTTTACGCCGAAAGCATGGGAGGCATCATAAATAACGCTAATATTATTTTTCTTTGCAATAGTAACAATAGTTTCTACATCACAGGCGTTGCCGAATACATGCACCGGAACGATAGCGCGTGTATTGGCGGTGATCTTGTCTTCAATATTTGAAGGATTCAGGCACCAGCTATTCGGATCAATATCAGCAAATACCGGCTCTACGCCTTCCCATTTGAGTGAGCTGGCAGTAGCTACAAAGGTAAAAGGAGTGGTGATAGCTTCAATAGGCTCATGACGACCAGTAACACACAACGCTCGATAAGCAATTTGTAGTGCCAGAGTGCCGTTCGCTACAAGAAGAAGATTTTCTACTTCTAAGTATTCTTCTAGACGCTGAGTAAGCTCTTGAACCAACTTACCATTATTAGTGAGCCAAGTGCGATCGTAGATGCCGTCTATATACCGGTCAAACTTTTCACGGCAAGGTAAATAAGGCTTTGTTACAGGTATCATCACAGGCCTTCTATTAAGCGAAATAAATCGCCACGACTTGGTTGAAAGCCGTATGCGAATTGTTGTAGATAAGTACCATCCTACTTATTTCAAACAAACCTCTCATCGACATTGACGATTTTTCATGTGTCGTTATCCGCCTAAAGTAAGCAGCAATCGCCAGTATCCAAAAATATTTCCGTCACTATCTATGAATACACCCCACCATTCGGCGGGGCTTTCACAAACAGTAAAAGCAGATGCTAGCTTTTTTTTAAGAAATTGTTTTCCTGCCAAGCATAATAATCCGCGAGATCCTTTTTTTTCATCCGCTTATAGTACCGCGACATCCACTTGAACGTATTGGCCTGCATCTTATTCTTTTCCTTGACACTCTTGCTCGACCATATCGAATTGCCATGAAGCCTGTAAGCTGCAGGTGTTATATTCTCCATGTAGTAACTTTTACCATACTGCCCCAGCAAAGCGATCAAGAAGCTGTCACCATTATTAACGTGAGATTTCTCTTCAGGAAAATGAGTAAACTTCTTTCTGAAAAACATGGTCAGCGTTAAGATAAAACAGTTGTTACGTAGCATTTCATCTCGAGTATAGCTTCTCTTGAATTCATCTCTCAATTTCGATGAAGCCACTTCTCCATTCTTGTCGAAGATGAAAGCGTCATGATGGCAAATGACTACCTCTTCATTATTTTCCATGAAATCGAACTGCTTCTGGAGTTTTTCGGGATCCGTCCAGTAGTCATCCCCTTCACATAGCGCAACGTACTTCCCTTGCAGTCTGGGAAAGCAGAAATCGGTCACCTTGACACCTTGTCTAAATAAATTCTTCTGTTGATAGATAGGCTTAATCAAGTCTGGGTACTGGGATGCGTATTTTCTGATGATCTCCTGCGTGCCATCAGTCGAAGCATCGTCGTGAATGACCACTTCAAATGGAAAACGAGTTCTTTGGGCAATGATCCCTTGGATGGCCTCCTCTAGAAAATCTACGTGGTTGTAAGTCGCACAAAAGACACTGACCAAGGGTTTGCCATTGTGATGCTCTTCCGGGAGGACGACGGGGCCTGCCGGGGGCATGACGGATTTGAGGTTACGCTGCTCTGATGATCTGGGAAGCAGCGATCGGGCTTCCAGAAAGGCCAAGGCTTTATCCTGGTCCACCTTGGATAACAGCTCGAAGGCCATATCGTGGGCAGCAAACACGCTGCTCAAGATGAAAGCGAGCTTGACCTTTCTTTCGTTACTGATGCTTCCCAGGCGCTCTGCATCGGGCAACAGCAGGATATCTGCACTTTCCTGTTCGCTGGCGCAAGGCGTTCGTTCATTCAGTTTGTCGGGAAGATGGCTGTAATGACGTACGTTGTGGAAACGATAGAAGCGGAACCCGTGTCGGCTCGCCCAGTGCTGAAGTTCGGCGAAACTGGGTTGTCTTGCATGGGTCAGCTGAAAAGGGACACGCGCTTGAATAAGCAATGTTTCCTTCAAGTAACGCTCACCGTTTTCTAGCACGGCCATGGCATCACTCAGCTCATCCAGAACGAGCCAATCGAGACTCTCGAGGCCCGTAATGCTATCAAGGGCCACCGTATTGATGGGAAGCTCCGCGATCTGCTGAATACCCAAGTGATGGCGTTTGGGGAGTTCTCCCATCGCAAGAGGCGCCAGTGTGCTGCTCATCTCGGGTGCGACGCAAGCGTATAGTGTGGTGGGCTGGCCATCACCCAACAGCGCATGCTGAAACACTTGAATCGTATCACTGCCCTCATACTGCTTGGGCTCTTTTATTTCGCTGGCCGGGTCGAAAGCCACAAGGGCAAAGGCCCCTGTCGAGGCCATCTGGCTGGCCAGGCCGTTTTTGATCAAACGGGCTCGATTGTCGAGCACGATGATCTTGCCCTTGAGCTGCCAGGTAAAATCATCAGATAGCTGGAGCTTCGGTGTCAGAACGTCGCTATCCAGGCCGCCTGTGGTACGGCTGTCGATCCATTGCTCCCAGGAACGATCCACTTTCAGCGTGGGCTTGGTCGCCCTGCCGACAAGACGTTGCCGATGCCGTTTTTTCTGGGTGATCAAAAAATCCTTGCTGCCCGAGCGTAAGCGCACCAAAGGATCGAACGCCTGGAGCAGGCGTTCGGTCGCGCGATCCATATGATGCATTCGCTCGCCAATCTCTATCGCACGGGTTACATAGTCCTGATAGAGCACCTCATCGTCATAAAAGGCAACGGTGGCTTCAAACAGTGGCTGGAGCTCACTTTCCTCGAGTAGCTGTTGGTAAGGCTCCTCATAGCAACGTGACGGAAAGTCGAAGGCGATGCCGGCATCTCCGATCATCTCGGGCATGCCACCGCGATTGGTAATGAGGGCAGGAATGCCGTTCAACATGGCCTCCGCCAGCACTCGACCTGAGCTTTCCCACCAAAGGCTGGGCGCCACCAGTAGGCGAGCACGGCTGTAAGGGCCTCGCATGTCACTGGTATTGGGCGTAACGGTAACGTTTTTCAATGCGCTTCGCTGGCCCCCCATCTTTTGCGTAACTTCTCGCAGTACCGCAGACCAGTCCGCTCGAGCTTCCACGACTTCGAGCTCGATATCCGGTCGTTCTCGCTCGAGTTTCTCCGCCAGCTGAACGAAGATGCTCACTCCCTTCTGCCAGCTAGGATTGACGAAAAGCAGGCGACGCCGTTCATGGCGCTCGGCAACGAAATGGGTAGAATCGATGAACTTGCCTACCGGCTTCGAGACGAAGCCGATCTTGTCTTGATACATCTTTGCCGTGGCCTGACTGTCAGTGACGATAAGATCCACGTCACGACACCAGCGTGGCGACTGGTAGCTTCCATTGGCCAGGTAAAACGCGACGGCAATACCTCGGTCCCGCGCTTCATCGGCGATCAGAAGATCCAGCGTCTGGCCTCCGTAGAACCATACGACGTCGGGCTTGAACGAATCGAGCATGTAAAGGTACTGGCTGTACCAGAGACTCTCCTCGTGGCTCGTTAAATGATTACGGTTGAAGCTGTTGCTCACGATCATTTGGTGCATCAGCGGTCCATCGTTGACCTCGATGAGCTGGTGCAGGTGTTGATTCAAGTCGGGAAACTGTTCTTTGAGCAGCCCAGTGCCTTTGGGGTTATCGAAAATCGTCGCCCCCAGTATCTGTATTTCGTACCCGTTGGCCGCCAGTTGCTGCAGCATCTGTCGCACGCTCATGCTGGCACCACTCGATGTATCCAGCAGACAGAAGGGGTTTGCCCACAGCAGACGAGGTTTGCGTTTCTCGATCACCGGTACCGCTTTTTGCTTGGCCATTAAACGACTCACGTAGCGACAATAATCATGCCGTTAGTTTACTGTGTCGACTCGAAGACCAAAGGGGTAAATGCGCTCATGTTTGAGCAGGTATTCTAGCAATGACGTAGGAATTGGATGATCGGATAGAGGGATCGTCCGTAATGCTCGGCAACGCGGGACGTCATTCTTTCGACCAAAAAACGGGGCCTTTCGGCCCCGTTTCTATCGTCGTTCGTTTAAGGACGATACGACGTATTAGCCCAGCAGGGAAAGAACGGACTGCGGCGTCTGGTTTGCCTGGGCCAGCATGGACGTACCCGCCTGCTGCAGGATGTTCGCGCGGGTCATGTTGGAGACTTCCACCGCGTAGTCGGCATCCTCGATGCGTGAACGCGCTTCGGACAGGTTGGTCTTGGTGGTCGCCAGGTTGTCGATGACCGAATCGAAGCGGTTGAGCGTAGCACCCAGGGTGGCACGGTCGGTATCCAGGGACTTGACGGCAGTATCGACGGAGTCGATCAGGCTCTGGAAGTTGTCATGGGCACCGCTGGTACCCGCTGTGAACGAAGAGCCTGACATGCCGCCGCCAGACAGACCGAGGCCAGCCACGGTTGCATCGATACGATTGACAGTGATGACGTCTTCGGAATCGGTGTTGGCGCCCACTTGAATGTTGAGGGCACCACCGCCGCTGACATTCAACAGGTTGGTACCGTTGAAGTTGTTACTGCCCGCCACGCGGTCGATCTCGGCTAGACGCTCGTTGATTTCGGTTTCGATCGCGGCGCGGTCATCGGCGGTATTGGTGTCGTTGGCACCTTGTACCGCCAGTTCACGAATGCGCTGCAGGTTGTCGTTGATCTGATCCAGACCGCCTTCCATGGTCTGCACCAGAGAGATACCGTCGCTGGCGTTGCGGCTCGCCTGGTCCATGCCCTTGATCTGGGCGGTCATCTTGTTAGCGATAGCCTGACCGGCGGCGTCGTCGGAGGCGCTGTTGATACGCAGACCGGAAGACAGACGCTCCTGCGCTTGGGCCAGCATGCTCTGGGAAGAACGCAGGTTGTTCTGGCCGATCATGGAAGTGATGTTGGTGTTGATCACGGACATGGAAATGCTCCTCGAAGTTTATCTGGCCTGGAGGCCGGCTTTGCGGCGCTTTCATCGCCGTTATTATGATTAACGGCCGCACGAAGGAATTCTTTAGCCCGATCATGTCTTTTTAACTAAAAAAACGGGGCCTTTCGGCCCCGTCTCTATCGTCGTTCGTCCAAGGACGATGTGACGTATTAGCCCAGCAGGGAAAGAACGGACTGCGGGGTCTGGTTTGCCTGGGCCAGCATGGATGTACCCGCCTGCTGCAGGATGTTCGCGCGGGTCATGTTGGAGACTTCCACTGCGTAGTCGGCATCCTCGATGCGTGAACGCGCTTCGGACAGGTTGGTCTTGGTGGTCGCCAGGTTGTCGATGACCGAGTCAAAGCGGTTGAGTGTGGCGCCCAGGGTGGCACGGTCGGTGTCCAGGGACTTGACGGCAGTATCGACGGAGTCGATCAGGCTCTGGAAGTTGTCATGGGCTCCGCTGGTACCCGCTGTGAACGAAGAGCCGGACATGCCGCCGCCAGACAGACCGAGGCCAGTCACGGTTGCATCGATACGATTGACCGTGATGACGTCTTCGGAGTCGGTGTTGGAACCGACCTGAATATTGAGGGCAGTATCGGCGCCGCTCGCAACGTTCAACAGGTTGGTACCGTTGAAGTTATTGCTGCCCGCAACGCGGTCGATCTCGGCCAGACGCTCGTTGATTTCGGTTTCGATCGCGGCGCGGTCGTCGGCGGTGTTGGTGTCGTTGGCACCCTGTACCGCCAGTTCACGAATACGCTGCAGGTTGTCGTTGATCTGATCCAGGCCACCTTCCATGGTCTGCACCAGAGAGATACCGTCGCTGGCGTTGCGGCTGGCCTGGTCCATACCCTTGATCTGGGCGGTCATCTTGTTGGCGATGGCCTGACCGGCAGCGTCGTCGGATGCGCTGTTGATACGCAGACCGGAAGACAGACGCTCCTGCGCTTGGGCCAGCATGCTCTGGGAAGAACGCAGGTTGTTCTGGCCGATCATGGAAGTGATGTTGGTGTTGATCACGGACATGGATATATTCCTCGAAGTTTGACTGGCCAAGGGGCCGGTTTGCGGCGTTTATGTCGCCGATGCTATAGATAACGGCCCCCAGGCAAACTTCTTTAACTACACCACCCTTTTTTATGTAACGAAGTGCAACTCAAAGATCATTTCTTCTGCATATTGCTTAGCATGTCGAACTGCTGACCTAGGTAGCTGCTCATCGAATTCATTTGCGCGATCATGCCGTCCAGTTGGGCGAACTGCTTGCGATAGCGCTCGACGCTGCGTTCGATGCTGCCTTCCATGCGAAGCTTGCGCTGATCGAGGCTGTCGACGCGTAATTCAGCACTGCTAATCGAGCTACTGATCAATCCATCTTCGCTGGTGATCTCCTTGAGTGTCGTAGTCAGGCGTCCTGCAAATCCCGCTTCCTTCGAGTCCCCGGCAAAGAAACTGGAAAGGGCTTCCGGGCCGGTCGCAATTGCCGCATTGAGCTTGTCATCATCGATCTCGAGGCGCCCCTGCCGGTCCAGCGTGATACCGATTTGCGAGAGCCGCTGGATATCCCCGCCGGCTAGACTATCACTGATATCCTGGCGCAGCCGATTCTCGATGGTACGTACTGTACGATCCCCGATCAGCTCACCGGAAATTTCTCCTGCACCATTGAATTGTGTCATGCGTCCAACTGTAGACTTCATCTCGTTGAAATTTTTAACGAAATCGTCAATAGCACCGCGCAGCGAATCCTGGTCGCGCTCGATGACCAGCGTTATAGAACTTTCGGATACTGCTGTCAGGTCGAGCGTGACGCCCTGAATCGCCTCTTCTACCTTATTGGTCTTGCTGGTGATGGCAATGCCGTTGACGTCGAGTTCGGCATCGCGTCCCGCCCTTAGCGTCGTGTTATCCACGGCAAGCGAGCCGAGGCCGGAAAAACCGGTCACGGCAGCTTCCTTGCCCGTCTCTTTCGAACTCAGCGCCAATCGATAGCCTGCGCCATCGTTGATCAGAGATGCGTTGACGCCAGACTCCTTGTCAGCATTGATCTGGTCGCGCACATCCGCCAAGGTGCTGCCTGCAGGAATGTCGATATTCACGTTTAGCGCCGTATCGAACGTCAAAGTCAACGTCGAAGCATCTGCCGCCAACACGTCATTAAGCGCCATGCTATTGGAGGCCACACTGCCGGCGCGCGCCAGCTGCGTGACGGATATCTCGTAACGTCCAGGGCTGGCGGACTCCTTGGCCGTTGCCAGAACCCCTTCCCCTGTTACGGAGCTTTTTTGCTGCTTGAAAGTAGAGCCTTCATTAAGGGCTACCACCGACGTCTGAACGCGCTCCATGGCAGACTGAAGACGGCCGTAAGCTGAAATCTTGGTCTTCTGTGCGCTTTGCTGCTCGAGTATCGGCACGAGTTTCTGTTGTTCAGCTGCCTTGAGCTGATCAATCAGGCCGGACAAATTGAGTCCAGAACCCACACCAAGTGCAGAAATTGACGCCATGAGGTAAGCCCTCCTTGAATATTGTAAAAGTCACTTGAATCAGCTATCGGCCACACATAAAAAAACTTTAGCCGCAACGTTCGTAAAGCAGTGACAATCAGCTTCGGCTGCCTTCATCAAAGCGAAGTGGTAAAAGAGGAGCCGCTGCATCTGCTCTTTACCATTCGCCCAATCTAGCCGCTTGATCTGACAGTTACATGATGCAAGGCGCACCATTACATTCAAAACGACAACGTCGTTCACCGACGGTCACTTTAGACCTTGGTCTAACATCAGTCACTGATTTACAATGATGGAGAACATCTTAACACCACTGGAGCTTCACATGACGTTCGAGGCAAACGCCGCCGAACCGAGGCTTGCAGAGCGCCATCAGCTACGCCGCTGCCTGCTGACCGTCGCCGACCTGCTCGCCGAGGGCGGCCATGTGCTGGAGACGATTTCACTGCCGAGCTGCGGGCTGGCGAAGCGGGAAATGAAGGCGCTGGAAGCGCGGGGAACGGGGTGGAGCGTGTGCCGCAAGACGCTCGAGGCGAGCGCGGCGGCGGGAATCAACCCTGAGGGCAGATTCGTGTTGACCGCCTTGGGCAGGGAAGTGCTCTTCGATTTGTTCGGCCAAGGGGCGGCGGATTGCGCCTAGCCCTATAGTCTCTAGCCTTGAAAGGCCCAACGAAAAACGCCCGCGAATGCGGGCGTTTGTGTTCGGCGCGGCCTGGATCAGCGAAGTCCAAGCATCGAAAGAATGAACAGTACGACCACGACCAGGCCCACGATGTAGATGATGTTACGCATAATGGCGCTCCTTGCTTTTTGCGTTTAGAAAAATCAAGGGGTTGTTGACCCCTTAAAGGTAACACCCTCAGATTAGCAGGCTTTTGAGCTCTTTGCGTAATTTGCATGCGCTAATGTGCCGAACGCTCTACGCTTTTTGAGTGACCGCCAACATGAACGAGGAGAGCCGATGCGTGCGATAGCCTTGCTGGGAGCGATGATGTTGATAAGCCTGTCGTCAGAGGCGCTTGCCGAGACGCCTTCACGTCAGGCGCTTCACGCCCTCGACGAGCAGGCAGGCGCCCTTTCGCGCCTGCACACGGTGTTGGTCGCCGTGAACGGCGAGATTGTGCATGAGATTCACCAGGGCGGGCCGGGTGTAGCGGTGCCGGCCAACGTGAAATCGCTTTCCAAGACGGTGCTGGCGGCGATTACCGGGGCAGCGCTCGAAGCAGGCGTGGTCGAGACGCTCGATCAGCCGCTGGTCGAGTTGCTGGGAAGCCGCGTGCCCGAAGGCGTCGACCCGCAGGTCGAGGACATCACTCTCGAGCACCTGCTGGCCATGCAGTCGGGGCTCGAACGCACCTCCGGCGCCCATTACAGCGCCTGGGTGGCGAGCCCCGACTGGGTGGCCTACGCCCTGAGCCAGCCCTTCGTCGACGAGCCCGGCGGACGAATGCTCTACTCCACGGGCTCGAGCCACCTGCTCTCCGCGGCCCTTACCGAGGCAAGCGGTGAATCCACCCATGCGCTCGCCCAGCGCCTGCTGGCCGTGCCGCTCGATATCGCCATCCCCAGCTGGCCGCGCGATCCCCAAGGTATCTACTTCGGCGGCAACGACATGCAGCTCTCGCCTCGGGCGCTGGTCGACATCGGCGAGCTCTATCGCCATGACGGCGTGGTGAACGGAGAGCGCATTCTGCCGGAGGGTTACGTCGAGGATTCATGGACACCACGCGGACGCTCGCCCTGGACCGGCGACGGCTACGGGCTGGGCTGGTTCGTCACCACCCTGGCGGGCGTGCCGGCCTACTACGGCCGCGGCTACGGCGGTCAGGCGCTTTACGTGATTCCCGAGCGGGCAATGACGGTGGTGATCACCTCCGACCCCAATCCACCCTCGCCGGGCGGACAATTCCAGCAGCAGTTGAACCGGCTGGTGGCCAATGTGTTGATGCATTCAGGCCAAGGCAACACGCCGAAGTGATCACGCATCGCGGTACTTTTCTGCCTCGAGCTTGGCCCGGATGAAGTCGCTGTGGCTGACGTGCAACAGATCCGCCAGCCGGCGAATGCGGTGTTCCTCCAGCGGGTCGATGCTACCGTCCGCCCAGGCGAGCTGCCACATCAGAGCGACCAGTTCGCAGCGCCTGGCGTAATCGTAGTGCTCCTTGATGAGGCTGACGAACTGGTAGTGATCCACTGCCTGATCCACCTCGGCATCCGCCAGCGCCATCAGCTCGGTGACGTCCGCCTCACTGAGGGAGTAGCGCGCCATCAGCATTTGTTTGAGCGCCCGACGTTCGGCATCGGTTTGCTCGAAATCGGCGCGTATCACCTCGCAAAGTAGCGCCGCCGAGGCGAGCTCCAGGGTCAGGTGCGGGCGCTCTCGCCGCTCGGGCTGTGCCAGCGCCTCATGGAAAAAATCACGAATTGCATCGAGCATCGCCGTCTCCTCGCTGCCTAAAGATCAAATCATCCATCACGACTCCCGATTCACTACTCACCACTAACACTCAACACCAACGACTCACCCCTTACGCTTGGAAAGTTGCTCCTTGAGCTGCTTGGGCACCTGCTTGATGATCAGGCGATCCTGGCCCTCGTCGTACTCGATGCTCGAGCCCAGAAGGTGGGAGTCGAAGCTGATCGAGACACCCCCGGCGCGGCCAGTAAAGCGGCGAAACTGGCTCAAGGTCTTCTTGTCCGGCGGAATTTCCGGCGAGAGGCCGTAGTCGGCGTTGCGGATGTGATCATAAAACGCCTTGGGCGCTTGATCATCGACCAGCTCCGAGAGCTCCTCCAACGTCATCGGCTCGCCGCGGCGCATCTGCTCGCTGGCGTACTCCACCAGCGTATCGGTCTTCTCGCGACTGGTGTCTTCGTCGAAGTCCTCCTTTTCGACGTAGTCGCTGAACGCCTTGAGCAGCGTGCGGGTTTCCGTCGGGGCATCGACTCCCTCCTCCATGCCGAGCACCGCCGCGACCCCGTCGGCGAGCTTCTTGGCACCGCGATCCTTCAGAAACGAGACGTACTGCTGGCTGCCCTCATTCTGCCGCCACTGGGTGATATTGACCCGCGCCGCAAGCGTCAACTGCTGGGTATTGAGCTGGGCGGCGGGCACGGCCTGATGGGCGTCATCGATGCCGATGCCTTCGCGCTGATGCACCAGGGCGAAGAACAGCGTTTCGGTATCGCCCTGGCGCTGGTGGGCGACGACCAGGTAGCCGCTCACCGACAGCGCCTCCTTGAGCTCCGAGGCCAGGCGCTCGGTGAGCGCCGTGGTGAAGGTCAGGAAATCCTGCTCGCCGGCGAGGTAGGCCTCGAGCCAGGCCACCAGCGGCCCGGCCTGGTCGCCCTCGAGGGCAAAGCGCCCCCAGCCCTTGGCCTTGGTGTTGTAGGCATCCCCGAGCTTGCCGACGAGGCTCGTCATGTGCGCATCTTCCGGCGCACTGGCAGCGGGCGCGGGGGTCACGGTCAGGCGCTCGCCGTCGAGGGTGGGTTCCAGGCGATGCACGATGCTTTGCAGAAGCGGCATATGAAGAGAAGCCTTTTAAACGATGAAGCGGTCGCCGTGAAACGGTCGACGGGAAACGTTCGAGGAGAAACGCTCTCAGGGTTTCAGCCGATAGCCGGTGCGGAAGATCCAGCCTATGGTGGCAAGGCTTGCCGCCAGAAAGAGCGTGATCATGCCGACACTCGCCCACAGGCTGACGTCGCTGACGCCGTAGAAGCTCCAGCGAAAGCCGCTGACCAGATACACCACCGGGTTGGCGAGCGTCACGCTCTGCCAGAACGGCGGCAGCATGTCGATGGAGTAGAAGCTGCCGCCCAGAAAGGTCAGCGGGGTGATGATCAGAAGCGGCACGATCTGCAGCTTGTCGAAGCCGTCGGCCCAGATACCGATGATGAACCCCAGCAGGCTGAAGGTGACGGCGGTGAGCACCAGAAAGGTGAGCATCCAGAACGGATGGGCGATCTCGAGCGGCACGAAGAAGCTCGAGGTGCCCAGGATGATCAAGCCCAGGAGAATCGATTTCGATGCCGCCGCCCCCACGTAGCCCACCACCACCTCGAGATACGAGATGGGCGCGGAGAGAATCTCGTAGATGCTGCCGGAGAACTTGGGAAAGAAGATGCCGAAGGAGGCGTTCGAGACGCTCTGGGTCAAGAGCATCAGCATGATCAGCCCGGGCACGATAAAGGCGCCGTAGCTCACCCCGTTGATTTCGCTGATGCGCGAGCCGATCGCCGCGCCGAACACCACGAAGTAGAGCGAGGTGGAGATCACCGGCGAGACGATGCTTTGCAACAGCGTTCGCCGAGTGCGCGCCATCTCCGCCATGTAGATCGAGCGGACGGGATAGAGGTTCATGAGCGCTCCTTGACCAGGTCGACGAAAATATCCTCCAGCGAGCTCTGCCGGGTGTGCACGTCCTTCACCAGAATTTCCTCTTCGTTGAGCACGCTCAAGAGCGCCGAGACGCCGCGCCCCTGCTCTTCCTGGTGGCCGTCGTAGGTGTACACGAGCGAGCGGCCGTCGTCGCTCAGGGTGAGCGTATCGACCTGAAGCCGCGCCGGCAGCGCCGAAAGCGGCGTGTGAAGCTCGAGAGTGAGCTGCTTGCTGCCGAGCTTTTTCATCAGCGCGGTCTTCTCCTCCACCAGCACCACTTCGCCGCCGTTGATCACGCCGATGCGATCGGCCATCTCCTCGGCTTCCTCGATGTAGTGGGTGGTGAGAATGATGGTGACACCATCGTCGCGAAGCCGGCGTACCACCTCCCACATGTCACGACGCAGCGCCACGTCGACACCGGCGGTGGGCTCGTCGAGAAACAGGATGCGCGGCTCGTGGGAGAGCGCCTTGGCGATCAAGACGCGCCGCTTCATGCCGCCGGAAAGCGTGATCAGCCGGTTGTCGCGCTTGTCCCACAGCGCCAGCGACGTGAGCACCTTCTCGATGTGGGCAGGATTCGGCGGCTTGCCGAACAGGCCGCGGCTGAAGCTCACCGTGTTCCATACCGTCTCGAAGGCCTCGTTGGTGAGCTCCTGGGGCACCAGGCCGATGCGCTCGCGCGCTTGCCGGTACTGCTTGACGTTGTCGAAGCCGTCGACGGTGATGCGGCCGTTCGTGGGGTTGACCAACCCGCACACCAGGCTGATCAGCGTGGTCTTACCCGCGCCATTGGGGCCGAGCAGGGCGAATATTTCGCCACGCTGAATGGACAGATCCACATGCTTGAGCGCCTGAAAGCCGCCCTCATAGGTTTTATTCAGGCCCTGGATGGAAATGATCGGGTCGTGCAAGGCGTACTCCTCACACCGCGTTCGGCGCGCGGTGCCTGACAACCAGGGGCGTCGGCGCAAGCGCCGACGCCGAGCGGCGAATTAGCTGCGGCGAGTGATCTCGAGCAGGTGGTAGCCGAACTGGGTCTTGACCGGGCCGTGCACCTTGTTGAGCTCGCCGCTGAACACCACCTTGTCGAACTCCGGCACCATCTGGCCCGGGCCGAAGCTGCCCAGGTCACCGCCCTGGCGGCCGGACGGGCAGCTCGAGTGTTGCTTGGCCACGTCCGCGAAATCACGGCCGTTCTCGATCTCCTGCTTGAGGGCGAGGCACTGCTCTTCACTGCTTACCAGAATATGACGGGCGTTGGCGCTGGCCATGGAAACTCTCCTGAGGTTGGATTTCTGAAGCGGGATGCGAAGGGGCGCTAGTTTATCACGGCTCGCCGCTCGTGGTGTGGCCAAGCGCCCTGGTGACCACCAGCGCCTCGCCGACACGAGCCAGCGCCTGTTCGTGGGGGGCGAGCGCTACTGGCCCGCGGGTGCAGGCGACGACTACCCAAGGCCCTGCGCTCGATGAGGCGACACTTGATGACGCAAACGCGAGCCCCGCATCGCAGCTTCGCCGGTGCTGGGTGCCGGTCTTGTGGGCGAAGCGAAATCCCTCGCCCAGCCCGCGCTTGAGCCGCGCCTCGCCGGAGCGAGTGCGCATCATCATCTCGATCAACGCCTGGCGCTCGGCAGCGTCCAGATCCGCAAGCCCGCCGGCGTTAAGCGTGGCCAGCAGGTCGCCGTAGACCGTCAGGGGGGCGGTGTTCTCGCCGCCCTGCTCGTAGGCCTCGAACGCGGCGTCGTAATCCGCCGCCGCCAGGCTCTGCCGAGCCACGCCCAGGCGGCTTGCCAGCGCCGCCGGACGCTCGGACAGGCGGTGCTGGCGCAGTGCCATGAAGTCGGTGCCCGTGAGCTCGCGCGCCTGCGGGTGCATTTCGCCGTACACGCCCTGACGTACGCCGACCAGCGTAGTGATCGGCCCAAGCCTGGTCGGGTCGCCGCCGGCAGCGGCGATCATGGCCCGGGCACGGGCGTTCACCGCGTCGAGCCCGGCGCGCTCGATCAGCATGTCCGAGGCGGTGTTATCGCTGACGGTGATCATCTGCTCGAGCAGGTAGCCGATGGAAATCGGCGTACCCGGATCGTGCCAGTTCACCGGCCCGGCGCCGTCGACGAAGTGGCGCGGGGTCAGCGTGAGGCGCTCGTCGAGGGCGAGCTCACCGGCCTGACGCCGGGCAAGAATCTCGGCAGCTACCGGCACCTTGACCAGCGAGGCGAGATACCAGGGCGCTTCGGCCTTCCAGGAGAACGCCTCGCCGCTTTGGAGATCCTGCACGTAGACCCCCACCTCGCCGTTGAGCGCCTCCTCGATGGCGGCGATGCGGGTACTCAGGCTCGTCTGCCAGGGGCTTCGCTTGTCGACCTCGAAATACCAGTCGGCCTGAACGGGCAGCGCTACCAAAAGCGCTGCGCCAAGCAGCCAGCGTTTTAAACGTCGCACTTCGTTACCTCTTCGTTCAACGGCGCGCCGCAATCCACCGGGTGAGCCAGATCCATAGCGCCGCGCCCAGGATCAAAAGAGCTCCCACACCCAGCGTCTCTGCGTAGGTGTAGACGCCGTTGCGCTCCAGCAGAAAGCGCAGCACCAGAAAGATCATCACGATATGAAAGATGAACGCCTTGAGCGCATCGCTTCCGACCAGGGTAAGCGGCAAAAGTGCCTTGGCCGCCGTGGCCCCGCCCGCCAGCGCAAGGCCCAGCAGCACGAAAGCGCCCCCCACGCTGAACAGCATGAAGGCGAGCCCCGGCGGGTGCTTGCCGACGTTGTTGGCCACCGCCAGCATGGCGGCGTGAACGTCGCCGTTAACAGCGGCCAGGGCGAAGAAGGCGCCGACCATTACCGCGCCGAGTGCCAGGAGCGCCAGCACCAGCCGGCGCCGGTCGGCACGCTCGCTGGCGCAGCGCAGCGCCGCCTCGCCGATCAAGAGGCCGGTCAACACCAGCGGCGCACGGCTCAGTTGCCCCCAGGTGTAGTAGTCTTCGTGATCGACCAGCAGCGCCTTGAGAATGGCGTTGCCACCGAAATCGAACCCCTGGAGCCAGGCGGAAAGGGCCGCGAGCAGCACGATGGCCGCCAAGCGCGACCACAGCGGCGCCCGCGCCCAGAACGGCAGTACCAGCGGCACCCACAACAGCGCGATGGCGTAGAAGCCGAGGATCTCCACCCAGATGGCGAAGTTGCCGTAGAGCAGCGTGTTGACGATGTCCGCCGGCGCGTTGAAGGGCAGCATCTCGACGATGGTCAGCGCCTTGTACCAGAACCACACTTCCAGGGCACGCAACCAGAGCTTCAGCCGCCGACGGGGCCAATCCTCGTCCCGGGTACGTGGCAGAAATGCCACCGCCAGCGCCACCCCGAATACCAGGATGAACAGCGACGAGGAGAACTTGGTGAGCAGGTGCACCGGCACCATGCCCCACTCCGGCACGTTGGGGATGCCGACCAGGCCGCTAACGGTGTGGCTCAGGATCATCAGCGCGATGGCGATGCCGCGGGCGAGATCGATGGCTTCGATGCGGCGCTCGAGCCGCGGCAGAACGGGGACTTCCTTGAAATTCGGCACGTGACCCACTTCCTTGTATGAAGCGCCCGGAAAGACGCTCGGGCGATGACAGGCATGCCTACCACTTTAGCCTATCCCCCGCCCCGCCACGCCGGGGGCTTTAAACGCAAAATGCCCCGCAGTCGGCGGGGCATTTCGTGGCTCGTCCATGAGCCGGTGAAGCGGCCATTCCTTTCGCAATGGGTCAATTACCACTACGAATCGCTATCGGTGTCAGAGTCGGTATCCCACTCTTGCTCCTCTTCCTCTTCTTCGTAGGTGAATTCCTGCTCTTCCTCTTCCTCTTCGTAGGTAAACTCTTGCTCTTCCTCTTCGTACTCGGTGGTAGCACCCGGCTGCTGATCCGTTTCGTAGCTCTGGTAGGTGCCTTGATCATCTTGCATGGTGTCTTCGTGCGGCGTCGGCTCCTGCGGCGCGGTGCCCTCTTCCATGCCGGCAAACGCCAGCGGGCTCGCCATCAGACCGAAAGATACACCCAGAATACCCAGCTTTTTGAGAGCGTCCTTATTCATGATCATGCCTCCTGTTTGGCTTTGCTTTCCTGCTTCATCCAGGGCCGGTAAGGCAGCCCCATCTGAAAATGGTACGTTGAGTTTTCCTTCAAGAGCGCCGCCTTCCGGCCAATTCGCTCTTGCCAACCCAGTTGCAGTGGGCGTACCAACTTTTTGGCAAAAAATTAAAATACACTTTAAAACAGTGCTTTACAAACACTCAAAGAATGCCAATACGCTCTTCTTAATAACAATAATCAATGCCATTGGTGTTTAAGGCTGACACATGGGCCCCGGCGGGCCATGTCAATCGCGGTTAGACAAGCCTGGTTCAATGAGAATGCCGTGGCACTTCCGCCCCCCGGCAGCCCACCAGAAAATCGAAGTCGCACCCTTGGTCGGCCTGCAGTACCCGCTCGATGTAGAGCTGACGGTAGCCGCCCTGGCGGGCGATCAGCGTCGAGGCCGCCAGGGCATCGCACTCAGCCAGCCGCCGAGCGATCTCCTGCTCGTCGACTTCCAGGTGCAGCCGACCGCTTTCGCAGTCGAGCTCGATCCAGTCGCCGTTTTGAACCGCAGCGAGCGGCCCACCCGCCGCCGCTTCCGGCGCGACGTGCAGCACCACCGTGCCGTAGGCGGTACCGCTCATGCGCGCATCCGATATCCGCACCATGTCGGTCACGCCTTGGGCAAGGATCTTCGGCGGCAGCCCCATGTTGCCGACCTCGGCCATGCCGTGGTACCCCCGCGGGCCGCAGTGCTTCATCACCAGAATGTCGCTTGCCTCCACATCCAGGTCAGGGTCGTTGATGCGTGCCTTGTAATCGTCGAAGTCCTCGAACACCACCGCCCGCCCGCGATGCTGCATGAGCTCCGGTGTGGCCGCCGAAGGCTTGAGTACCGCGCCGTCGGGGGCGAGGTTGCCGCGCAGGATGCAGATGCCGCCGTCTCGGGTCAGCGGATTGTCCAGCGGGCGGATCACCGCGTCGTTGTAGAGCGGCGCGTCCTGCACGTTTTCCCAGAGGGTCTTGCCGTTGACGGTGAGTGCGTTCTTGAACGGCAGCCGGTCCACCTCGCCCAGGCGCCTGAGCACCGCGGGCAGCCCGCCGGCGTAGTAGAACTCCTCCATCAGAAAGCGCCCGGAGGGCTGCAGATCGACCAGCGTGGGTGTGCCGCGCCCGACCCGGCTCCAGTCGTCGAGCGACAACTCCACGCCGATGCGCCCGGCAATCGCCTTCAGGTGAATGACCGCGTTGGTCGAGCCGCCGATCGCCGCGTTGGTGCGAATGGCGTTGTCGAAGGCCTCCTTCGTGAGCACCTTCGAGAGCCGCAGATCCTCGTGGACCATCTCGACGATGCGGTTGCCCGACAGGTGCGCCAGCACGTAGCGACGCGAATCCACCGCCGGAATGGCGGCGTTGTGGGGCAGCGAGACGCCTAATGATTCCGCCATGCAGGCCATGGTCGAAGCAGTGCCCATAGTGTTACAGGTGCCCGCCGAGCGCGACATGCCCGCTTCGGCGGCCATGAAGTCGTGCAGCGAGATTTCGCCGGCCTTGACCTGCTCGGAGAGCTTCCAGACCACGGTGCCGGAGCCGATGTCGCGGCCTTCATGCTTGCCGTTGAGCATCGGCCCGCCGGTGACCACGATGGTAGGGATATCGCAGCTCGCCGCACCCATCAGCAGCGCCGGGGTGGTCTTGTCGCAGCCCACCAGCAACACCACGGCATCGATCGGGTTGCCGCGGATCGCCTCCTCGACGTCCATGCTCGCGAGGTTGCGGGTGAACATTGCCGTGGGACGCAGGTTGGACTCGCCGCTGGAGAAAACCGGGAACTCGACCGGGTAGCCGCCGGCCTCGAGCACGCCCTTCTTGACGTGCTCGGCGAGCTTGCGGAAATGGGCGTTGCAGGGGGTAAGCTCCGACCAGGTGTTGCAGATGCCGATGATCGGCTTGCCCTGGAATTCATGATCGGGAATGCCCTGATTCTTCATCCAGCTTCGGTACATGAAGCCATTCTTGTCGGCAGTGCCGAACCACTGGGCCGAGCGCAGCGATGTTTTTCCTGTGGACATGGGAAGCTCTCCGTAAGCCATCGGTGAAAGGCGGTGAAACGAGAAAAGAGGTGGGTCAGGCGCGCTGTCGGCGGGTCTGCTTCCAGCGGTCGAACATCACGGCCAGCAGCAGGATCGCGCCGCGCACCAGGTACTGATAAAAAGTGGGCACGTTGAGAAGCCCCATGGCGTTCTGCACGCAGCCCATGATCAGCACCCCGACCACCACGCCGGTGATCGTCGCCACCCCGCCGGAGAGCGCCACGCCCCCCAGCACGCAGGCGGAAATGACCGCAAGCTCGAGCCCCATGGAGGTGTTGGGGTCGCCAAGGCCCATGCGCGAGGCGAGCAGCACCCCGACCACGCCGGCCACCACGCCCTGCAGCCCGAAGACGATGATCTTGAGGCGCCGCACGTTCACCCCGGCCAAGGCCGCCGCTTCCGAATTACCGCCGGTGGCCAGCACGTTGCGCCCGAAGGCGGTCATGTTGAGCACTACGCCGAAGATCAGAAAACAGGCCAGCATGGTCCACACCGGCAGCGTCAGCCCCAGAAACGCGGCGCTACCCAGATCGAAAAAGCCCGGCACGGTGATCATCACCGCGTCTCCCCCGGAGGTGATGTAGGCAAGCCCCCGCACGAACTCCATGGCCGCGAGCGTGGCGATCAGCGAGTTGATACCGAAGCGAGCGATCACCAGGCCGTTGAACACCCCGACCGCCCCGCCAGCCACTACTCCGCCGAGCACGCCGACCAGCACGCTGCCGGAGGTCGACGTCACCACCGCCGCGACCACACCGGCGAAGGCCACGATAGAGGCGACGGACAGGTCGACCTCGCCCAGTGCCAGCACCAGCATCATGGTGGTGGCGAGGCTGCCGATCAGGGTGATCGAGAGCAGCAGTCCCACCATGTTGCGGCCGGTGAGAAAGTCCGGGATGAACACCGCCAGCGCCACGAACAGCAAGAGAAAAATGGCGATCAGCCCGGAGGTATCGAGCAGCGTGCGCAGCGGCTTGATCAAGCCCTGGCGACCGGCGGGACGCGCCGGGACCTTGGGATCGTTGTAGGTCGCAACCTTGTTCGTCGTCATTGTCGAGCCCTTTGAAAAGATCGGTTCAGGCTGGTAGCGCCAACCCCAGCAAGCGTTCGGGCGTCGCCTCGTCGCGCTCGACCACCTCGACCAGCGCGCCGTCGCGCATCACCGCGATGCGGTCGCAGATCGAACTCACCTCGGCCAGATCGCTCGAGATCACCACCACGCTCTTGCCGCGCTCGGCGAGCGCGTAAAGCAGTCCGTAGATGTCGCGCCGCGCGCCCACGTCGATGCCGCGAGTCGGTTCGTCCATCACGAACAGGTCGATCTCCTCAGCGAGCCAGCGAGCGAGGATCACCTTCTGCTGGTTGCCGCCGGAGAGCTTGCCGATCGGCGCGCGATGACTCGGCGTCTTGACGCTGAGTTTCTGGATATAGTCCTGGGCGTTGCGCCGCTCGCGCCCGGGGTGGCGAAACACGCCCAACCGCTTGAAAAAGCGCCGGCAGCTGATGTTCAGGTTGTCCGCCACGCTCGCCACGGGAAAGATGCCCTGGGACTTGCGATCCTCCGGGCACATGGCGATGCCGGCGCGGATCGCCTCGCCCGGACTCTTGAAGCGCCGGGTGATCCCGTTGAAGGTGACGCTGCCCGCCTTCGGCGTCTCGACCCCGCACACCAGGCGCAGCAGCTCGCTGCGCCCGGCGCCGACCAGCCCGAACAGGCCGAACACTTCGCCTTTTTTCACCGCGAAGCTGACCGGTGTACTGACACCACGCCCCTCGATCGCGTCCACCTGCAGCGCGATCTCGCCGGTCTCGCGAGGGCGATAGCCGTAGACGTCGTCGATGTCGCGGCCGACCATCTCGCTGACCAGCTGGTCCTGGGTGAGCGTTGCCATCTGCTCGTGGGTGCGGATGTGGCGACCGTCGCGAAAGATGGTCACCGCGTCGCACATCTCGAACACCTCCTCCATGCGGTGAGTCACGTAGAGCACCACGCGCCCTTCGTCGCGCAGGCGCGCCACGATGCGCTTGAGCTGGCGCGTCTCCTGCACCGACAGGCTGCTGGTGGGCTCGTCGAAGGCGATTACCCGGGCATCGCGCAGAAGCGCCCGTCCGATCTCGATCATTTGCTGCTGGCCGATCGAAAGCTCGCGCACCTTGGTCGAGGGGTGGATCGCCCCTTCGCCCAGATCTTGTAGGATCGTAAGCGCCCGCTCCTTCAGCCGACGGCGATCCACGAACCCGCCGCGCGTGGGTAGCTGCCCCAGCAGCAGGTTCTCCGCCACCGACATGTTCGGCGACAGCGTCAGCTCCTGGTAGATGATCGCCACCCCTTCGCGCAGCGCCTCGCGGGCGTTGGCGAAGACGTGACGCTGGCCGTCGACCCAGAGCGCTCCTTCGGTAGTGCGGTTGACGCCGCTGAGCACTTTCAACAGCGTCGACTTGCCGGCACCGTTCTCGCCCATCAGCGCGTGGACCTGCCCGGCGTGGGCGGCGAAGCTCACCTTGTCGAGCGCCCGCACACCAGGGAACACCACGCTGATCTTCTCGAAACGCAGGTACGGCTGCGCCATGTCGATCTCCTTTGCGCCATCGGCGCTCAAAGGCCCAGTTCCTCGCGTACGTCCTGCCAGTTGTCGCGGGTCATCAGGGTGCCGGTGGTCTCGGTATTGGCCGGCGGCTGTTCGTCCTCGGCGATCCAGCGGTAGAGGTCCTCGGCGGTCTGACGACCGTGCATGGTGGAGCTCACCGCCACGGTGCCGTGGAAACCGGTCGGGTTGCTCCGCGAGAACTCGGCGAAGGCCGCGCCGGAGCCGTTGATGCCCACGCCGATCACGTTGTCGGGCGCCAGGCCGTACTGCTCGGTGGCGCGCACGCCGCCCAGCACGCTCTCCTCGTTCAAGGCGTAGATCACCCAATGCTCGAAACCGCCGCGCTGGGAGAGCACCGGCGAGGCGGCGGAAAACGCCCCGCTGGTATCGGTGCTCTGCTGAGGCGCATCGAAGATGTTGGCCTCGGGAAAGCCCGCCGCCAGCAGCGCCTGGGTGGCGCCGTCGGTGCGCTCCACCGCCGTGGGCAACTCGTTGTTGGTGATGCGCAGCGCCGCGACCTCGTCCATGTTCCAGCCGCGGGCCTGCATCTCGGCGGCGATCGCCTCGCCCACCTGCATGCCGATTCTGGTGCCGGACATCCCCAGGTGCGGCACGCCCTCCATCGGCTCGCCGCTGGACGTCACGAACTGATCGTCCACGGTGATCACCTTCATGCCGTACTGCTCGGCGCGGTTCATGATCGCCGGCCCCAGGCGCACGTCCGGCGGGCAGATGACGAAACCCTGCGCTCCTTGGGCGTAGAGGTTGTCGATGGCGCTGAGCACCTCCTGGCCATCTTCACCGCCGAGACGCACTACCTGAAACCCCAGCTCCTCGCCGGCATCGGTGGCCGCCTGCTGCTCATTGATGAACCAGGCCTGCTCGGGTTTCTTGACGATGAAGCCGATCTTGACGGTATCGGTCTGCGCCTGGGCGGCGGCCAGCGGTGCCAGGGCCAGGGAGGCGCACAGCGCAAGGCGCGTGAGTGAGGGCAACGAGGGCATGGTGAACTCCTGGATGATTGTCGTTATGGGTTCGGTTGTCGTTATGGGTTCGGTTGTCGTTATAGGTTCGATGGTCGTTATAGGCTCGAGCGCGGGTCAGTCGGGCCGAGGGCGGGTCGAGAAGCGCATCACGGTACGCGATTGGTAGTGCTCGCCGGGCGAAAGGATCGTGCTCGGAAAGCCGGCCTGGTTGGGCGAGTCGGGAAAGTGCTGGGTCTCAAGCGCAAATCCCGAGCGGTGCGCGTAGGGTTCGCCGCGCTTGCCGGTCAGCTCGCCGTCCAGAAAATTGCCGGAGTAGAACTGTATACCGGGCTCGGTGGTCTCGATCTCCAGCACCCGGCCGGTGGCGGGCGCCCATACGCGCGCCGCCAGCACCGGCTCGTCGTCGCCTGCGTTCCCCCGGTCGAGCACGAAGTTGTGGTCATACCCCTGGCCGAAGGCCAACTGCTCGTTGTCCTCGTCGATGCGCTCGCCGATGGCCCTGGGCTGGGTAAAATCGAAGGGCGTGCCCGCCACGGCGCGTCGCTCGCCGGTGGGAATCAGCGTTGCGTCCACCGGGGTGAAGGTGGAGGCCGCAAGCATGAGGCGGTGGTCGGCAATGCGGCCGCTGCCTTCACCTTCGAGATTGAAGTAGCTGTGCTGGGTCAGGTTGACCGGGGTGGGCTGGTCGGTCTCGGCCTGGTAGTCGACGACGAGTTCGTCATCGTCGGTGAGCATGTAGGTGACGGCCACGCGCAGTTCGCCAGGATACCCCTGCTCCCCGTCAGCGCTGGTATAGCGCAGCACCACGCCCGAACCACCGTCGCTGTCGAAGGGGTCCGCCTCCCACAGCACCCGGTCGAAGCCTTGCTCTCCGCCGTGCAGGTGATTGTCGCCATCGTTGGTGGCGAGCGTGTAGTTCTCCCCATCCAGAGAGAACCGCCCGCCGGCGATGCGGTTGCCGTAGCGGCCGATGAGCGCCCCGAAGTAGGGATTGACCTGCCGATAGGTATCCGAGAGGTATCCGTCGAGCGTGTCGAACCCCAGCACGATGTCGTCGAGTCGACCGTCGGCATCCGGTACCTCAAGCGCCGTGATGATGCCGCCGTAGGTGATGACCGACAGCACGAGGCCGTTGACGTTGGTGATCCTGTAACGCTCGACCTCGCGGCCGTCGGGCAGGCGGCCGAACGTCGAGCGCTCGACGTTCTCGAACACGGCGTCGTCCGTCGTGCGGGGCGCTTCCTGGCTCGCGTGGGCGGTAGCGCACAGCAGGCTTGCGATCAGCCCGGCCTTCGAGGCGGAGCGCTTCCAGCGGGCGGGTCTGGCATGGGTCAGAGGCATGGCTCTCCTCCCGTCGTTCGTTATTGTTATTCAGCGGCCAGCCGCCGCCAATCAAATCCCTATGCTAGACAAGGTCGATATAACCAACCAATATGAAAATCCCCTGAAAACGATATTCAAATGGTTATGCATCACCTCGGAAGGCTTGATCCATGGGCATTCGCGACGACGACTGGTTTCTCGGCGCTCGACTAAAGTTGCGCCATTTTCAGCTGTTTCTGGCGATCGACGAGCACCGCAACCTGCACCGGGCGGCCCGGGCACTGGGGATCAGCCAGCCCGCCGCCTCGAAGCTGCTCGGGGATCTCGAGGCTCACCTGGGCCTGCGGCTTTTCGATCGCAAGCCCCGCGGGCTCGTGCCCAACTGGTACGGCGAGGTGATGATTCGCCAGGCCCATAGTCTGCTCTCGACGCTGCGCCATACCGGCGAGGAGCTCGATGCGCTCGGCCGAGGCCATTTAGGGACGGTGGCCGTTGGCACGGTAATGGCGCCGGCGGTGACGCTTCTGACCAGCGCCATCGAGCGTATCCACCGCGACCGCCCGACACTCAAGATCAGCGTCGAGGTGGATGTGAGCAAGGCGCTGGTGCCGCGCCTGCTGGAGGGCGAGCTCGATTTCGCCATCACCCGCATCCCCGCAGGTAGCGACATCGAGCACTTCGTGTTCGAGGAGATCGGCGAGGAGGAGCTCTGCTTCATCTGCCGGGAAGGGCATCCGCTGGCGCAGGTGGCGGCGCCGGCGCTTCTGGATATGGCCGCCTTCCCCTGGGCGCTTCAGCCACCGGGCGCCTTGATGCGCCAGCGGGTCGATGCTCTCTTTCTCAACCACCAGGTCGCGCCGCCCCGCCAGGTCGTCGATACCGCCGACCTGCTGGTATCGCTGGCGCTGGTCTCGAAGTCCGACACCCTGACCGTCATCACCCGGGAAACCGCGGATCTGCTTTGTGCGCCGCAGCGCTTTCGCCAGCTCCCCTTTCACGAAACCCTCCGCGTGCAGCCCTACGGGCTGGTCAGCCTGCGAAACCGCCGGCTGTCGCCGGGGGCGGCGGCGCTGATGAGCGAGCTGCGGGCCCTGATGATCGAGGACAGCGTTTGAAGCATCGACCATGTTTCATGCCAAGCCATAAGCCTGATACATAGGTCGACCCTGCCTTTACCTGCGACATACTTTACCTGCGACATAGCAGCACTTATGTTAGACATATAGTTTGGTCGATCGCAGCATACGCGTGCTGACAAGTTGATCAAACTACGTCGCCAATAAACCAACAAGGATAAACGATCATGCGGCTGATTCAGTTCATCGAGCACAACTGCTTACGGGTAGCCGAAGTGGAGAACGAGAAAAGCGTTCGAGTGGTGAACATCGAGGGCGGTACCTATGCTCTGGCACGCGCCGCCATCGCGGAAGGAGTACCGCTCGAGCAAGCCGTTCAGTCACGCAGAAGCGAGGACCGCATCGATTACCAGCGGCTGGTGGACGAGCGCCGACTACTGCCGCCCCTGACCCATCCCGACCCGGCGCATTGCCTGGTCACAGGAACTGGACTGACCCACCTGGGCAGCGCCGATACACGTTCGGCCATGCATGCCAAGACCCAGGTCAGCGAGGAGGAGCTGACCGACTCCATGCGCATGTTCAAGCTTGGCGTGGAGGGCGGCAAGCCTCGACAGGGCCATACAGGCGCCCAGCCAGAATGGTTCTACAAAGGCGACGGTCAGTGCGTCGTTGCTCCCGAGCAAGTCATCGCCTCCCCCAGCTTCGCTCAGGACGCGGGCGAGGAGCCCGAGCTTGCCGGCCTGTACATCATTGATGACGACGGACACCCCTGTCGGGTTGGCTACGCACTGGGCAACGAGTTCTCAGATCACGTTACCGAGCGTTTCAACTACCTGTGGCTGGCCCATTCGAAGCTTCGCGCCTGCAGCTTCGGTCCCGAAATACTGGTCGGCGAACTGCCCGCCCACCTCGAGGGAGTCAGCCGCATCGTGCGACAAGGCAGCACGCTATGGGAAAAGCCGTTCGTGACCGGTGAGGCCAATATGGCCCACAGCCTGTCCAACCTGGAATACCATCACTTCAAGTACCCCGGTTTTCGCCGCCCGGGCGACGTGCATGTACACTTTTTCGGTACAGCGACGCTGAGCTTTGCCGATAGCATCGAGGCGCGCGAGGGAGACCGTTTCGAGATCGGTATTCCTGCATTCGGCAGAGCGCTGCGCAATACCCTGGCGCTGGAAACGCAGACACCAGCGATCAACGTGCGCCCCCTGTGATGGCACCTCGGCGTCCATCGGGGCACCGCTGAAAACCAACGCGCCGCGAGTCATGCACTCGCGGCGCGTTGATAGGTGGCTTTCATGGCGCGATGGCGGCGCGGTTCGCCCGATAACGACGATAGGCTCTGAGCAGCAGCGGCGAGCACCACAACAGAATCACGGCAACGCCAAGCCCGGCACTGATCGGCCTGGCAAAGAAACTGGTCAGATCACCGCCGGTGCGCAGCATCGCGCTCATGAAGTTGTTCTCCACCACCTTGCCCAGCACCAGCCCCAGGATGGCCGGCGCCATGGGAAAGTCGTTCACCGCCAGAAGATACGCCACCAGACCCACGATCAGCATCAGCCAGATATCGACGACGCTGTTATTGATGGCGAAGGCACCCACGATACAAAAGCACAGAATGGCCGGCATGAGGATGCGGCTGGGCGTGAGGATGAAAAGCTTCGACAGGCGAATGGCGGCATAACCCACCGGCAGCATCATCAGGTTGGCGACGATGAACACCAGAAACAGCGCGTAGATCATGCCGGTGCTGTCCATGAAGATGGTGGGCCCCGGGTTCATGCCCTTCATGTAGAGCACGCCAATCACGATCGCGGTGATCGAATCACCCGGAATGCCGAACACCAGCGCAGGCACCCAGGCGCCGCTGATACCGGAGTTGTTCGCGGAGCTGGCGTCGACGATCCCCTCGACGTTGCCGGTGCCGTACTTCTCCTTCTCTTTCGAGCGCCCCTTGCCGACCCCATAGGAGATCCAGGCGGCGATGTCCGCACCAGCCCCGGGCAGCGCGCCGATCAGGGTGCCGATGGAGCTTCCGCGCACCATGTTACGCCAGTAGCGCTTCAAGTGGTTGGGCACCTGGCGAAAGACGCTGTCGCTGTCGTCGATGCCGATGTTCTTCTTCTCCGAACGTGAGCCGTAGTAGCTGATCAGTTCGTTGAGCGCGAACATGCCGATCATCACCGGAATGAAGTTGATCCCGGCCATCAGATCCGGCACGCCGAAGGTGAAGCGCGGCGCGCCGCTCATCATGTCGAGCCCGACGGTCGACAGCAGTACGCCGAACAGCAGCGACAGAAACGCCTTGATCCGCGACCCGACCGAAATGAAGATGGAGCAGCTCAGGCCCAGTACCGCCAGCCAGAAGTACTCGAAGGCGCTGAATTGCAGCGCTACTTCTGCCAGCGACTGAGCCACCACGATCAGGATGATCGTGCCGAAGATACCGCCGAATACCGAGCATACCAGGTTGATCCCCAGCGCCTCTCTCGCCCGGCCCTTCTTGGCCAGCGCGTAAGACTCGCCCACATAGGCCGCCGAGGCCGGCGTACCCGGGATATTGAGATAGGTACCCGGGATGTCACCGGCGAAGATCGCCATAGCCGAGGTCGTCACGATCGCGGCGATAGCCGGAATGGTATCCATGTAGAAGGTCAGCGGTACCAGCAGTGCTACCGCCATGGTCGCGGTCAACCCGGGTACGGCGCCGACAAAGATACCGAATAGTGATGCTAGAAAGATGACCAGCAAGGTCTCGATATTGAGCACCAGACCGATGCCATTGATCAGAATATCCACGGCAATCCCCCTTCGAACAAGACGCCCTGGGGCAATGGAATGAGCAGGTAGCGCGAGAACACGAAGTAGATCGCCAGCGCCACGACGACCGAGGCAATCACCGCCACCACGACAGCGGTCTTTCGAACGAGCATCAGTACGAGCATGATCATCGCCATGGTGAGTGCCGCGCCCAGATAGTCGCTGGCCAAGATATAGAAAAGTACCGCCAATGGCGGCAACACCATGGTCGGCCTCATTCTCTGCGTGGCAGGCGCTGGCGCGTTGTCAGTCCCGCGCGCCAGCGCAAGTTGTCGTCTGGCCAGCAGCGCATTGACGGCCAGTGCCGCCCCGCCGAGGCAAAAACCCACGCCCACGATGGTAGGGAACAGCGATGGCCCATACTGCAGGCTTGGCAGGGTAGGAAACTGCCGGGCCATCATGATGGTGGCGACGCCAGCGGCGAAAAACGCCAGCCCGGCAAACAAGTCCCGCATGCGGCCTCCTTAGTTGGCCAGGCCAACCTGCTCGACGATCTCACCCAGCACGCCATCCATCTCCTGCATCATCTGGCCGAACGCCTCGGCGTCGCGCCACTCGGTGCCGAAGCCGCGTTGGGACATGAAGTCCTGATAGGTGTCGCTCTGGTAAGCGGCTTCAAGCGCGGCCTCGAGCGTGGCCACAACCTCCTCGTCCATACCCTGGGGACCGACGATGCCGCGCCACGCGCCAACCTGATAAGTGCTGTCCACCAGCTCACGCGTGGTGGGGATATCGGGAAAGGCCGCGAGTCGCTCTGGCGCCATGACCGCAAGGCTTTTCACCCGACCGGCCTCGATCATCGAACGCGCTTCGGGCACCGAGGTCGACACCGCCTCGATACCACCGGAGGCCAGCTCCGTCATTGCCGGCGCCGAGCCTTCGCTGGGAATCCAGACGATCTGGTCGACGGGAATATCCTGATCCAGCAAAAACCCCGTGAAGGCGAGATGCCAGATGCCGCCCTGCCCCGTGCCCGAGGTCGTGAAGCCGCCCTGAGGGGCGCTGCGAATCGCCTCGAGCAGATCGCCAAGATCCTCGTAGGGCGCGTCGGCGGCGACCTGAATACCGGGCGGGTCGTAGTTGATCTGGCCGATCGGCGTGAAGTCCTCATGGGTGAGATTCGTCAGGCCCAGCCAGTGCATGGTGTTCACTTCGACGGTTGCCAGCCCCAGCGTATAGCCATCCGGTGCCGCGTTGATCATGGCAGTGTGGCCGACCACACCGCTACCACCGGTGCGATTGACCACGTTGACGTTCTGGCCAAGCTCCTCTTCGAGCGCACGTGCGATGGTGCGCGCCGTGGCGTCGGTGCCGCCCCCGGCCGCCCAGGGAACGATCAGGGTCAGCGGCCGCTCCGGATAATCCGCCTGGGCCGTGGTGGCCAGCAGCGCCGTCAGTACTACCGACGAGCACAGCGCCTTGCGTCCAATGGTGAGCTTTTTCATTGCGAACTCCTGTACCGTCTTGTTGTTGATGATTATGGGTATGAGTATCAGTAGGTTCTCGAGGGGCGCTCGGCGGACCGCTCCTTGTACAAGCCGATGGTGGAAAGCGCGCCCTGGCGCATCAGACTGATGTCGATGCCAACGGCGATGAACTGGCAGCCAAGCGCCTGGTAGCGCCGCGCATCCTCTTCCACGGGGGCCAGAATGCCTACCGGCTTGCCCGCCGCCTTGACCGTCTCGATGACATGGCGAATCGCCTCCTGGACCTCCGGGTGGCCCGGGTTGCCGGGGTGCCCCATGCCCACCGAAAGATCCGCCGGGCCGACGAACACCGCATCCACACCGTCGGTCGCGGCGATCGCTTCGACCTGCTCGACGCCCTTGGGCGACTCGACCTGAACGATCAGGCAAAGCGAGTTGGCGGCCTTGTTCAGGTAATCGTCCACGCCATCCCAGCGGGTGGCGCGCACCACGCCGCCCCCGACCCCACGAATACCGTGAGGTGGGTAACGGGTGGCGCGCACCAGCGCCGCCGCCTGCTCGGCGCTTTCGACCATGGGAACCATCAACGTCTGCGCGCCGATGTCCAGAAGCTGCTTGATCAGCGCCGGGTCGTGGTTGACGCTGCGCACTACCGGCGCCGTCGGGTAGGGGGCAACAGCCTGCAGCTGGGACAGAATGGTGGTCAGCGTATTGGGCGCATGCTCGCCATCGATCAGCAGCCAGTCAAAGCCCGTACCGGCCATGATTTCCGTGGCGTAGCCGCTGGCAAAGCCGGCCCAGCACCCCCAGAGGGGGGATTCGCTTTCCAGCGCACGCTTGAAGGTGTTCGTGGGTATTTGCATAGCAACGCTCCTTACCTGGCCCTCGGCCGTTCAATCAGTTGGCCAAGCCCACCTGCTCGACGATATCGCCGAACACGCCATCCATCTCTTGCATCAACTGGCCGAACGCCTCGGCGTCGCGCCACTCGGTCCCGAAGCCTTGCTGCTGCATGAACTCCTGATAGGTATCGCTTTGGTAGGCGGCTTCGAGCGCGGCCTCGAGGGTCGCAACGATGTCCGGGTCCATGCCCTTGGGCCCGGCAATACCGCGCCACTCGCCCACCTGGTAGTTACTGCCGATCAGCTCCTGAGTGGTGGGGATATCGGGGAAGCTCGGAATGCGCTCGGGCGACATGACCGCGAAGCTCTTGACGCGGCCCGCCTCGATCATCGAGCGCGCCTCGGGTACCGAACTCGGCACAATGTCGATACCACCGGAGACCAGCTCAGTCATCGCCGGTGCCGCGCCTTCACTGGGAATCCACGTCACCTGATCCGCGTCGATCCCCTGGTCCATCAAGAAGCCGGCGAACGCCAGGTGCCACACGCCGCCCTGACCGGTGCCCGAAGCGGTAAAGGTGCCCTTGGGCTCGGTGCGGATCGCCTCGAGCAGCGCCTCGAGCGTGTCATAGGGGGAGTCGGCGGCGACCTGAATGCCCGGGAAGTCATAGTTGATCTGGGCGATCGGGGTAAAGTCCTCGAACGTCAGATTAGTCAGGCCCTGCCAGTGCATCATGTTGACCTCGCCGGTGGCCAGGCCAATGGTGTAGCCGTCCGGGCGGGCGTTGATCATGGTAGTGTGACCCACCACGCCGCTACCCCCGGTTCGATTGACCACGTTGACGTTCTGCCCCAGCTGCTCTTCCAGGGCGCGTGCGATGGTGCGCGCCGTGGCGTCGGTACCGCCCCCGGCGGCCCAGGGAACGATCAGCGTGAGCGGGCGCTCCGGATAATCCGCGAGCGCCGAGCCGGAAGCCGCCGCCATGGCGACGGCGAGCGAGGAAGCGATCAGTACGCTAAAGGGACGGTTTGGCGTGGTCATGGCAGGTATCCTTTTCGATGAAGTTGGCGTTGTTGTGGTTGTTGTGTGAAACGGCTGGGCCCTACCTCGCGCCTTGCAAAGCGTGCGGCGCGATCGAAAATGCTGACTAGAAAGCGTCTTCAAGCATGCGTTGGAAGTCCTCTTTCGAGGGTGTACGTGGATTGGTGGCCGTGGAGTGGTCTTCCAGCGCCCATTGAGCGATATCATTGAAGTGATGCTTCTCGACGCCCATCGCCTCAAGCCCCTTGGGCATTCCCAGCCGCGCGTTGAGCGCTTCAAAAGCGGCGGCCAGATCCTCTTCGGGCGCAAGGCCCATCGCCTGCTTGAGACGCTCGAATTTCTCCTCGCAGGAAGGCTGGTTGAAGCGCAGCACGGTGGGCATCAGCACGGCGTTGAGCGTGCCGTGGTGAAGCTTGAGCTCCATCAGCCCACCCAGAGCGTGGGAAAGCGAATGCACCGCACCGAGGCCTTTTTGAAAGGCCATGGCGCCTTCCAGCGCGGCCATCATCATCTCGCTTCTCGCGTTCAGACGATCGCCGTACTCGACCGCCTCGACCAGGTGGGCGCTGGCGCGCGTGAGCCCATCCAGCGCGATGGCCTCGGCAGGCGGGTTCGTTTTAGGACTCAAAAAGGTTTCGACGCAGTGGGCGATCGCATCCATGCCCGTGGCAGCGGTCAGAAAAGGCGGCAGGCCGAGCGTCAGGTTGGGGTCGCAAATGGCCACCGAAGGGATCAGATGCGGCGATAGAAAACCGAGCTTGCGGCTGTCCTTCATCGTGATCAGCGAGGCTCTGCCGACTTCACTGCCGGTCCCCGCCGTGGTGGGAATAGCGATCAGCGGCAATACATCTGCGGTGATTTTCGCCGCTCCGCCTTCAATGGCGGCGTACTGACGAAGCGGCGCCGGGTGGCGGGCCATCAGCGCCACGGCCTTGGCCAGATCGATACTCGAGCCGCCGCCGACCGCCACGATGCCATCGCACTGATGCGCGCTTGAAAATGCCAGCGCTTGTTCCACGGCCGCTTCGGTGGGGTTGGAGGGTGTGTCGTCGAACAGGTGGGCGCGCCCGTCCAGATGGGCGGCAGCGATCACCTCATTGATGAGACCAGTCGCGACCAGCCCTTTGTCCGTTACGAACAAAGGCCGTGTAATACCGAGAGTCTCGAGCTCATTGGAAAGCTCGGTGATCGCGCCTTCGCCAAACTGTACTTTAGTGAGGTAGTTAATAAGATAGGGCATCAAGAATTCTCTTTATTATTGAATGCGATCGACTACCGAAAATAAAGGTGTCATACCGTCATACCCTTAGCAACCACTGCTTTCGTTCAACATTCGGCGGCACCACCTCAATTGAGAAACGCTCATCGTCAAATGCTTTTCAATCGAGACGTCAAGAGCAACCTAGATCAAACGAACATTGCGTTCAATGAGCATTATGTAGAACGATAGTCTAATCGACGCTTTGAAAGGGCTTGCTAGAGTGCAGGAACAATAAACGCTCCCTTGACTCGCTTGGAGAGCTGCTAAAAGCATGAGGCCGCAATGAACCTTATCAATTCGCCGTCCGTGATCATTCATCTCAACGCTCGCGACAACGTCGGCGTTGCCTCGAGCCCCGTTCCCCAAGGCATCCCCATCGACGCGGCTGGCACACCCGCGCTGGAAAACATCGACGCGGGCCACAAGGTGGCGCTCGTCGGCATCGAGAAAGGCGCGGCGATCTTCAAATATGGCCAGTTGATCGGGCTCGCTGCGCGTGATATCGCCCCTGGCGAACACGTGCATACCCATAACCTCGAGATGATCGAAGTCGACTCGTCGCTCGATCACTTCACGCCCCACGCCCGAACCGCCACGACCGATCAAACCCGCACCTTTCAGGGCTTCGAGCGCGAGGATAAAAGCGTCGGGACGCGCAATTACATCGGCATTCTTTCAACGGTGAACTGCTCGGCCACCGTGGCCAGGGCCGCCGCCGAGGAGCTGAACCAGTCAGGGGAGCTGACACGCATGGGGTTCGATGGCGTGGTCCCGATCACCCACGGCTCCGGCTGCGCCATGAACACGGAGTCGGAAGGGTTCGCGTTTCTTGAACGGGTGGTGGCCGGCTACGCCCAGCACCCCAATTTCGCCTTCGTGCTGATGATTGGCCTTGGCTGCGAAACCAACCAGGTCAAAACGCTGGTTCAGAAAAAAGGGCTGGAGAACGCATCCCGCCTTGCCTACTTCAACATTCAGGACGCCGGCGGTACGCGCACCAGTATCAAGACCGCCTGCGACCAGATCATGCACCTGGCCGAAGCGCACAAGGGTGCACAGCGTACGGCGGTGCCGCTCGAACATCTGGTCGTGGCCCTTCAGTGCGGCGGCTCGGACGGTTACTCCGGCATCACCGCCAACCCGGCGCTGGGTCACGCCGCGGATCTTATCGTGGCTCACGGGGGAAGCGTCATTCTGGCCGAAACGCCGGAAATCTACGGCGCCGAAAACCTTTTGATCGAGCGCTCGATCGATCAAGGCGTCGCGCAGAAACTGCTCGACCGCATCGACTGGTGGAAACACTACACCGAGATCAACGGAGCCGAGCTCAATAACAACCCCTCTCCCGGCAACAAGGCCGGCGGACTCTCGACGATACTCGAGAAGTCTCTGGGCGCCGTTGCCAAGGGTGGCACATCGAGTCTCAACGATGTGTTGCTGTACGCGGAAAAAAGAACCCAGCGGGGATTCAATTTCATGGATAGTCCCGGCTACGACCCGGTGTCCGTGACCGGCCAGATCGCCTCGGGCTCCAACGTGGTCTGCTTTACCACCGGGCGCGGCTCGGTATCCGGATTCAAGCCGGCCCCGTGTCTCAAGCTCGCCACCAACACCACCATGTATGAGAAAATGCAGGAAGACATGGACATCAACTGCGGCGTGATCGTCGATGGAACCGACAGCGTGGAGCGCGTGGGCGAGCGGATCTTCGAGCGGATCATCGCGATCGCCTCCGGCGAACCCAGCGCCAGCGAATCGCTCGGCTACGGCAACAACGAGTTCGTTCCGTGGATGGTCGGCGCCGTCACCTGATCGACCGACAAGAGCCACGGATTCCTTATGACGCAACCGCTTCGCGACCAGCTTTACCACGCGCTCAAGAAAAGCATTCACGATCAATGCCTCGAAGAAGGTCTGGTACTGCTGGAGGGCCATATCGCGATGCTGTTCGGTATCAGCCGCTCGCCGGTGCGCCAGACGTTGAGCCGCCTGTGCGAGGAGCGCCTGATCTGCCGTTTCGAAGGGCGCGGCTACCTGGTGGGCGCCTCGCCCGTCGAGCCGGTGCGGCGCACGCTCTCGGCCGCCGACGTCCAGCCGCCGGGCCACCAGGCCCCGAAAGTCGATCGCACCCTCGCCTGGCGAGCGCATCTCGATGGCGTCGAGCATGCGATCGTCCTGTGCTCGATCAAGGGCGCGTTCGAGCTCAACGAGGTTCAACTGGCCAGGTCACTGAGCGTCAGCCGCACGGTGACCCACCCACTGCTGTTTCATCTGCACTCTCTGGGTCTGGTCGAGAAGATCAAATACAACAGCTGGCGCGTCGTGCCGCTCGATGACCAGCGCCTGCACAACCTCTATGCAGCGCGACGCCAGCTCGAGCCCTACATGATCGCCCAGGCGGCGCGCCAGCTGCCCCGAGACGCCGTAGACACCTGCATCGCACGGCTCGAGCGCGCCGCCGGTAATTACCCTCATCTCACCGGTGCCCTGCTCGACGAGCTGGAAAACGACCTTCACCACACCGCCGTCAGTTGGGGCGCTAACGCGGAGATCATGAACATGCTGCGCCGCACCCATCCGATTCTGCTGATCAGCAAGCATCTGCTGGGCCGCGTTCTTAAGCTCCCCGATCAAGATCCTTTTTTCGAGGAGCACCTTCGGGTATTCGAAAGCCTGCGCCGAGAGGCCCCCGACCAGGCGCGCAAGGCGCTGACCTCGCACCTCGAGCACTCGGAGTCCAAGGTACTCGAGCGTTTGATCAATTTCCGTGAATCGGGCGATATCGATATCCCCGCCTACCTTCGATGAGATCGGGCGAACCGCCGGGCCGCCCCCCGCGAAAGGAGAAAACAACAATGACGACACCGCGCAGGATCGGCTTCATCGGTACCGGCCTCATGGGCGCCCCCATGGCGGGGCGCCTGGCAGAGGCCGGCCACCGAGTCAGCGCCTGGAATCGAACGTCAGACAAAGCCGAAAGGCTCGCGCCGCTGGGGGTGAGTATCGAAAAAACCCCGCAGGCCGCCGTGGCCCAGTGCGAAATCGTGATCGTCATGCTCAGCTCGGGGCCGGTCTGCGATGCGCTTCTGCTGGAGAACAGCCTGCTCGACGCCATGGCGCGTGAGTCCACGCTGATCGTGATGAGTTCGATACCGGTCGAGACCGCCCAGCGTCAGGCCGATGAAGCGGCCAGGCGAGGCATTCGCTACCTGGACGCGCCGGTGTCCGGCGGCGAGCAGGGCGCGATCGACGGTACGCTTGCGATCATGGCCGGCGGGGACGCCGCGCATTTCGACGCGGTGGCGCCGGTGCTGCGCGTGCTGGGTCGGCCGACACACATCGGCCCGGCCGGCAGCGGCGAGCTTGCCAAGCTCGCCAATCAGATGATCGTGGCCAATACCATCGCCACCGTGGCGGAAGCCATTCTGCTCGCCGAGCGCGGCGGCGCCGACCCCAAACGCATGCTCGAAGCGCTTCAAGGCGGCTTCGCCGATTCGACCGTTCTGCGTCTTCACGGTCAGCGCATGGTGGCTGAGAACTTCACTCCCGGCGGGCCGGCCAAGTGGCAATTGAAGGATACCCAGACCGCCATGGCGCTTGCCCGAACGCTCGAGCTTTCACTTCCGGTCTCCTCACTGGTCGACTCGCTTTTCGAAGAGTTGGTGGAGAGCGGCGGTGGCGACCTGGATCATAGCGCTCTCATCCAGCAGCTTCGTCGCCATAATAGTCGCCATCACGAAGAGCAACAGAACGCCTGAACACGCACTCAAAAATACGGAGAACAACGACAATGACCGATACCTTTGAAGCGAACGCCATCACCCGGTTCAGCACTCGCCTGCTCGAGGCGGCGGGCCTTGATAGCGACAAGGCGCGCACCGTGGCCGAAGTGCTCGTCGAAGGCGACCTGATGGGCCATACCACCCACGGTTTGCAGCTTCTCGCGCCTTATCTCGGTGAGCTTCAGGCCGGGCGCATGTGCGCGACCGGTGAGGTCGAGGTGGTCGCCGAGCGCGCGGCGGTGCAAACCTGGGACGGGCGCTACCTGCCCGGTCCTTGGTTGATCGTCGAGGCGATGAACGCGGCTACCACCATGGCGAGAAACTGCGGTACGGGCACGGTAGTGATTCGCCGCTCCCACCATATCGCCTGCCTGGCCGCCTACCTGAAACGCGCCACGGACCAGGACCTGGTGGTGGTCATCGAGTCCTCGGACCCGGCCACCGCGTCGGTCTCGCCCCACGGCGGACTTCGCGCCACCCACACCCCCAACCCGATTGCCGTGGGCTACCCGACCCACTCCGGGCCGGTGCTGCTCGACGTCAGCACGTCGATCACCACCAACGGCATGGCCGGGCGGCTCAACAAGCAGCAAGGGCGTTTTCCTCATTCCTGGCTCAAGGACGCCCAGGGCCACGCCACCGACGATCCGGGCGCGCTGTTTCAGGAGCCCAAGGGCAGCATCATGCCGATCGGCGGGCTGGATCACGGCCATAAGGGTTACGCGCTGGGTCTCATGGTCGAAGCGCTGACCTCGGGGCTTGGCGGGTTCGGGCGCGTACAGGCGCCTACCCAATGGGGCGCGGCCGTGATGGTACAGATCATCGACCCAGCCGCCTTCGGCGGGCTCGACGCCTTCAAGCAGGAGACCGGCGCGCTGGTCGACGCCTGCCGCACCAATCCGGTGGCGGAAGGCTGCTCGGCGGTGCGCACCCCCGGCGAGCGCGGCCTGGCACTGCACGAGCGCTACTCGCGTGACGGCGTGCCGCTCCCCGACGGCGTGCCCCAGGCGCTGCAGGAGTGGGCCGAGCGGCTGGACGTGCCCTTTCCCGCTGCCAGGGCGTCGAATCCACGCTGATCTGGCGGCCCAACAACAACAACAACAATACCAATAACACCAATAACAACAACGTTTTCCACGAGGAACCACCATGAAACAGGAACGCATCGGCTTTATCGGACTGGGCCTGATGGGCAAGGAGATGGCTCGTCATCTGTTGCACAAGGGATATCCGCTCACGGTCATGGCGCACCGCCGCCGTGAGCCCCTCGAAGCGCTATGTCGCGACGGCGCCCAGGAAGCGAAAACGCCGGCCGACATGGCCGCTCAGAGCGATATCGTATTCATCTGCGTCAAGACCTCCGAGCAGGTGAGCGATATCATCAAGCGCCAGGATGGCCTGCTGGCCGGCGCGCGCCCGGGGCTCGTCATCGTCGACTGCTCGACGGCACGCCCGGACATCACCGAGCAGCTCGCCGCTGCCTTGGCGCCCCAGGGTGTCACGCTGATCGATGCGCCGCTGGCGCGAACGCCCAGAGAGGCACGTGAAGGACGGCTCAACGTGATGATCGGTGGGGAAAACGATGTCGTTACCCGACTCACGCCGATCATCCACAGCTTTGCCGAGAACGTGTTTCACGTCGGCCCTACCGGCTCGGCCCACAAGCTCAAGTTGATCAACAACTTCCTTTCGCTCGGGGCGGCGGCGCTGGCTGCCGAAGCGGCCAGCATGGCCGCGACGCTGGACGTCTCCCAGCAGAAGCTGCTGGATATTTGCTCCCAGGGTGGCGCCAACAGCGCCATGCTCGCCCCGGTCATGGAGTGGGTACTCGAGCGCGAATGCACGAAGCTCAAGTTCAGCCTCGGCAACGCCGAGAAGGACATGAACTATCTGACCGAGACCCTGGCCACCTATCAGGCGCGCTCGGCGATGCTGCCACCGCTGTGCGCATTTCTCACCCGCGCGAAAGAGGACCAGGGAGACGAGAGTTTCGTTCCCACCGCCTACGACAGCTGCGTGCAAAAATGAGCCGCCGGTGGCGTCTGGCTACTCGATGAACGCCTCGGTCATCTCGCGGTAGCCGTACAGGAACGCATCGGCCACATGGCGCAGCGGGGCAATATCGACCTCGCTGCGTTCGGTCTCGATCAGCTCGGCGAAGTGGCGATACAGGCCGCGATACTCCTGCTCCTTCTCGCCCAGCACCATCTCGCCGTCGATCGCAAGCCGACAGCCGCCTTGGGTCAAGCTCAGAGAGTGGCCATCGCTTTCGACGTGAATGTCCCAGGTCTGCGCGCCGGTCTGGCGAAAGTCGAAGTCGGCGGCGATCGCGCCCCCTTGGGTATCGACGAAGTCAAGCTTCGCCGCGATGGGCGCCTGCACGTTCTCGGGTACCCACAGCCGGGCGTGGCGCAAAAAAAACGGCGCGGGCAGTATCGCCGTGGCAATCGAAAGCGCGTTGATGCCCGGGTCGAAAACGCCCATGCCGCCGGGCTGCCAAATCCATGCCTGCCCCGGGTGCCAGACGCGTACGTCCTCTTTCCACTCGATATGAACCCGGTCGATACGACGGTTCGCAAGCCAGGCCTTCGCCCGCGCCACTCCCGGCGCGAAACGAGAGTGCCAGGCGGCGAACAGGCTCACCCGCTGATGGCGCGCCAGCTCGGTCAACGCTTCCACTTCGCTCAAGGTCGCGCCCGGGGGCTTTTCCAGCAGCACGTGACGCCCCCGCAAGAGCGCGGCCCGCGCCGTCTCGAAGCGCAGCGCGCTAGGCGTGCAGATCGATACCGCCTCGATGTCCGGATGGGCGTCGAGCATCGCGTCCATGTCGTGAAAGCCGGGCACGCCGTCAAGCGACGCGTAGGGGTCCGCGGTGGCAGCCAGTTGCAAGGCCGGCGTTTGCCGGAGGGCCGGCAGGTGCTGGTCGCGAACGATCTTGCCGGCGCCGATCAGGCCGAGCTTGAACCTGGACATTCGCTTGCCTCCTTTCCCTTGCAGATTGGATCGAAACCGGCGCTTACTCGTCGAAAGCGGCCGGCGGTGATGTCGGAAGCTCGACGCTTCGCCCCAGCGAAGTAGCACTATGCTCGAGCCCCAGCGCGGCGCCGGTTCCTGCCAGTACGGCTTCAGCCGCCTGAAAGGCCTCTCGAGGACGACGCAGACGAATGCTATCCATGAGCGCGCGGTGGCGCTCGAGGCTCTCTTCGGGATCCATGGCACACTGGTTCGACATCGACACCAGCATGAAGATGGAGGGGCGCAGAATGTGCGAAAGCTGGGCCCACACGATGTTGTGCGTTGCCTTGAAGATCGCTTCGTGAAAGGCGATATCACATTCGCTGTGAAGCCGGCGCTCGTCTGCACCGGCGGCGTTTCTCAGGTTCTGCCCCATACCGTCGAAGGCTTCCTCGATCGCGAGCAGGTCGCGCGCCGTGGCGCGTTTGGCCGCGGTCATCGCAACGTAAGGCTCGACATCCAGTCGAAAGGCGAGAATCTCCTTGAGGATGAGAGGATTGGGCGGCGCATATCGCGTCAGCCACTCGGTGACCTGGGGGTCGAGAATGCGCCATTCGGCGTACTCGCGCACTCGAGAGCCGTGCCCCGATATACGCTCGAGAATGCCTGCATTCACCAGCTGAAGCAGGTCGCTGCGCACCGCCGAGCGGTTGATCGCGAAGCGCTCGCAGAGATCGATTTCACGAGGCACCAGGTCGCCTGGGCGGTAGCGCCCGCCGAAGATATCCTTGACGAGGTACTCGTCGATACGCTCGCGGGGCGCGGCTTTACTGGACACGGTTTTTTTGGACACTGGCACTAAACAGACCCTGTTTCATTGATCGCTCATCATAGCGCACTTGGCCAGACGCCCGCTTCGCTCAGTGGTTGTCACGCGGAGTGTGCCTGCGTGCCACATCCCGGTAATTGGTCGCAGGCGCAAGCGTCATGCCGCGATCGAGCGGCTCCACCAGCGTGCGCTGAATCTCCTGCCAAGGCGTTTGATGGCCGGGATAGCGATATCCGCCCTGGCTTGCCAGTCGCGCCCTGCGCGCATCAAGCTCGGCGCTATCGATCAAAAGCTGCACCAGTCCTTTTCGAAGGTCCACTCTCAGTTGGTCGCCGTCTTCGAGTAGCGCCAGGCCACCGCCGGTGGCCGCCTCCGGTGAGGCGTTGAGGATGGAAGGCGACCCGGACGTGCCGGATTGACGCCCATCGCCCAGACAGGGCAGCGATTCGATGCCCTGCTTAATGAGTGCCGCCGGCGGCTGCATGTTGACCACTTCGGCGCCGCCGGGGTGCCCCACTGGCCCGGCGCCGCGCATCACCAGAATGGTGCGCGCATCGACCCCAAGCGCGGGATCCTCGATACGCGCGTGATAGTCCTCCGAGCCGTCGAAGACCACCACCCTCCCCTCGAAGGCTTCCGGATCGTCTGGATCGCTGAGAAAGCGCTTTCGAAAATCCCGGGAAATCACGCTGGTCTTCATCAGCGCCGAGTCGAACAGGTTGCCCTTCAAGTTGAGAAATCCGGCGTGGGCTACCAGCGGGTCGGCGTAGCGATGAATGACCTCTTCGTCCTCGATGGTGACGCCTTCGAGCGTCTCGCCCAGCGTATGCCCACTCACCGTGGGTACCTCGGTATGGAGTCTTCCTGCATCGCGCAGCTCACTAAGCACCGCGGGTACACCGCCGGCGCGATAGAACTCTTCACACAAGAAAGCGCCGGCGGGCATCACGTTGGCCAGTAGCGGAATCTCGTGACCCAGCCGCTGCCAGTCGTCGTTGTCGAGCTCGACCCCGGCGTGGCGGGCGATGGCATTGACGTGAATCGGCGCGTTGGACGAGCCGCCCAACGCCGAGCAGGCAACGACCGCGTTCTCGAAGGCCGGGCGGGTCAGGATATCCAGCGGGCGCAGATCTTCCCAGACCATATCGACGATGCGTTCGCCGGTCGCGTAAGCCACCATCGCACGCTCCTTGTAAGGCGCGGGAATCACCGAGGAGCCCGGCAGGCTCATGCCCAGCACTTCCGCCATCGCGTTCATGGTCGAGGCGGTACCCATGGTGTTGCAGTGGCCGATCGACGGCGCCGAGTCGCTCGCGCGCGATAGAAACTCCGGGTAGTCGATGTCGCCGGCGGCCAGGCGCTTGCGCAGCTCCCAGATGATCGTGCCCGAGCCGACCCGTTCGCGCCCCCGCCAGCCGTTGAGCATCGGCCCGCCGGAGAGCACGATGGCGGGAATATTGACCGTTGCTGCGGCCATCAGCGCCGCCGGCGTGGTCTTGTCGCAACCGGTGGTCAGCACCACGCCATCCAGCGGATAGCCGTGGAGCACCTCGACAATGCCCAAGTAGGCGAGATTGCGATCCAGCGCCGCTGTGGGCCGGCGCACGTTTTCGTGGATGGGGTGCATGGGAAACTCGAACGGCACCCCGCCGCTTGCACGGATGCCCTCCTTGACGCGCTGGACCAGCTCGATGTGGTGGCGGTTACAGGGCGTCAGGTCCGAGCCGGACTGGCAAATACCGATGATGGGTTTGCCGCCGACGAGCTCCTCGAGGGTGATGCCATAGTTGAGAAAGCGCTCGATGCACAGCGCCGTGGTGCCGGGATGGTCGGGGTTGTCGAACCAGTAGCGTGAGCGTAGCTGCTCCGGAGCAAGGCGATGAGCGTTGACCATGGCGACATTCCACGTTGAATGAACAAGGACGAAATCTTGCACCGACGGTACGCCCCCTCGAGGATCTCGTCGATACATACAAAAGTCTATGTTGAACATAGTGGCGAAAAGTAAGACATTCCTTGCAGGCGCGATCACTCGCTGCAAACCGAGTCATCGCTGGCTTACAACAACAACATCAACCACGCAGCCACTCGTCGACAGGTTTGCCTCAGGCAGTGACCTCAGACGATGGCGGTGGGCAAGGAGCAACGCACTATGCACCCGTTTTTCAAACGCACACTATTGATCACCGGCGCCGCGCTGCTCGGCACCGGCGCTGCCCACGCCCAGACGCCAGCGCTTTCCGACCCGCCGGACATCGAGGGAGCGACCGTGGGCGACCACGGCAGCGTGACGCTAAGAATGGGGCTAGGGCTTGCCGAGACGTCCCCGCAGTATCTCTCCAGCCAGTACTTTGCCGACATTCTCGACCAGCGCAGCGAAGGCCGCATCAGCGTCAATATCTTCCCCAACAGCCAGCTCGGCGATGACGTTCAGATGATGGAGATGCTGCAGACCGGTACGCTCGACATGACCTACCCCTCGACCTCCCCGGCCACGGGCTACGTGAGCGAGCTGGCGGTGTTCGATCTGCCCTTTTTGCTGCCTACCCGCGAAGCCGCCATCGAAGCGATGCGCAGCGATGCCGCCCAGGAAATGCTCGACGCTTTCGACGGTACGGGCATCAAGGCGCTGGCCTTCTCGGAAAACGGCTTTCGCCAGTTGACCAACAGCGCTCGCCCCATCGCCTCGCCGGAGGATGTCGCTGGACTGGACGTTCGCGGTCTATCGGTGCGCACCATGGAGAACCCGGTTCACCTGGCGATCTGGCAGACGCTTGGCGCCAACCCGACGCCCATGGCGTTCGGTGAGCTCTTCTCGGCGATGGAGCAGGGCGTGGTCGACGGTCAGGAGAATCCTTGGAGCACGATTCTGACCTCCAACTTCTATGAAGTGCAGGAGTACGGCTCCGAAACTCGCCACGTCTATACGCCGTTCATCAAGATGATTTCCCAGCGCGCTTGGGACCGTCTCGACCCGGAATACCAGGAGCTGGTACAGGAAGCGGCGCTTCAGGCGGCGGATTACGAGATTCAACTGGCCAGCGAATACGACGACTGGGCACGCGATCAGCTCGAGGAGCGCGGCATGCAGGTCACCCGCCTGGACGACGAACAGATCGCCGCCTTCCAGCAAGCCGTACAGCCGGTCTACGACGAATGGGCCCCGCGTATCGGTGAAGACCTGGTCGCCGAGTTCCAGCGCATCGCAGAGTCTTCGATGAGCCAATAAGCGCTGACCGACGACGGCACCGCGCCGTCGCCCCACCCGGCAAGAGGCGCACGCCTCTTGCCTTCGCGCTATCAGCCTAGTGAGATACCATGGATACGCCACCGGACGACCGAATCCCCGATACCGCCGCGCTCTTCGATGACCCCACGCGCCACCCGCTCGAGATCGAGCCCGAGCTTGGCCGCGGGCCCGCGCTTTTTCGCTGGCTGACGCTCGCCATGGAGCATACGATCGCCGCGCTGCTAGTCGCTTTGATCGTGTCGGTGTCCGCCAACGTGGTCGGGCGCGCCGTGCTCAATCACTCGCTCCCTTGGGCCGATGAACTTGCCCGCATGCTCTTCATATGGCTCATCTTTCTGGGTGCCGCCGCGGCCTTCGCGCGTTACGAGCATATCGCGGTCGACATTCTGGTGCAGCGCTTGAAGCCGCGCGCCGCCCACGCCCTCTATCTGTTTCAGCACCTCGTCATCCTCGGACTCATGGGCATCATCGTGTGGGGCGGCGCGCTGGTCGTCGCTCGCGCCTCCAGCCGCACCGCGATTCTCAGCGTGCCCTGGAACCTGATCAATTCCTCGCTGATTCTCTGCGCGGGCTTCATCGCCGCCGTTGCGCTGTGGCGGGCCTACCAGAGCATTCTTTTCATACTCTCGCCGGACACGGCGCCACCTCTCAACGAAGGCCGCTGACCATGCTGTGGATATTTCTGGGCATCCTGTTCGCTTCGCTGGCACTGGGCCTTCCGATCGCCTTCGGGCTCGGTATCGCCGCCGTGGTGATGGCATTCATTTCGGATATTCCGCTGTCGGTACTGATCGAGCAGTCGATTCGTGGGGTCAACAGTTTTCCACTGCTGGCGATCCCGTTTTTCATTCTCGTCGGTGAGGTGATGAGCCAGGGCGGTATCGCGCGCCGACTCATGGATCTGGCAGGCGCCTTGGTGGGCTTCATACGCGGCGGGCTTGGCCAAGTCGCGATCACCGGCTCGATGTTCTTCGGTGGTATCAGTGGCTCGGCGGTCGCGGACACCGCCGCCACCGGGGCAATGATGATCCCGTCGATGACCAAACAGGGCTACAGCGCCCCCCAGGCCACGGCGATCAATACCGTCTCTTCGGTCATCGGCATCATCATTCCGCCCTCGATTCCCCTGATTCTCTACGGCATCGTGACCGAAACCTCGATCAGCCGACTGTTCATCGCCGGTATCGTACCGGGCATTCTGATTGGTCTGGCGTTGATGGCGACCACCTTCATCATGGCCACCATCGGTCATGCCGGACAGACGCGACGCTTTCGTCTCGCGCCGCTCTGGGCCGCCTTCAAGGCGGCCTGGCTTGCGCTGGTCCTGCCGGTGATCGTGATCGGCGGCATCATCGGCGGCGTGTTCACCGCCACCGAAGCCGCCGTGGCCGCCTTGCTCTATTCGCTGCTCATTTCGCTAGTGGTCTACCGCGAATTCAGGATCACCGAGCTTTGGGGCATGCTGATCCGCACCGCTCGCCTCACCGGCATGGTGTTGCTGCTGCTCGCCTTTGCCACCGTCATCGCCTGGTTTCTGACCATCAACATGGTGCCGCAAACTCTGGTGACCCAAGTACAGGCGATTACCCAGGACCCCTTCCTGCTGCTGTTGATCGTGGCAGGACTTTTGTTGCTGGTCGGTTTGGTCATGGACCTGACACCGGCCATGGTGATCATGGCGCCCATGCTGACGCCGATCGTCACCTCGGTAGGGGTCGATCCGGTCTACTTCGGTGTGCTCATGGCGTTCATTCTGGGCATTGGCCTGCTGACGCCGCCGGTGGGCACCTGTCTCTACGTGGGGTGTGGCGTGGGCAAGGTCTCCATGGAGCAACTGGTCAAGGCGATGCTGCCCTACTACGCAGCGCTTCTGGTCGTGCTGGTAGTGTTGATCGCGTTCCCCGGTATCGTGACCTGGCTGCCGGAATTGACCTCGGTTCGTGGCAATTAGATAACGCTTGGCGTGCGCTGTTGGCATAAAGTCGAACAGAGCACGCCGCCAACCTGTCATACCCTATGACAGGAGCACTCACGGCGCATCACGGCGGGTTCAACAACAATCTCAACAGCTATCTCGACAACAATCTCAATAACAATCGAACCGGATATTTTCAAATGAGACTCGAACGTAAGAAAGCGCTCATCACCGCAGCGGGCCAAGGTATCGGCCGCGCCACGGCGCTTCGCTTCGCGGCGGAAGGCGCGCAGGTCGTCGCCACCGACATCAACCCCGCGAGCCTCGAGGCGCTCTCCTCCACGCCCGGTATTACGACACTGACCCTCGACGTCCTGGACCCGGCGGCGATCAATGAACTGGCTGAGAAAGTCGGTGCCATCGATATCCTGTTCAATTGCGCGGGGTTTGTCGCCAGCGGGTCGCTTCTGGACGGTACTGACGCAGACTGGGAGCTTTCGCTGTCGCTCAACGTCATGGCCATGGTACGCATGACCCGTGCCTTTCTACCGGCCATGCTCGATCAGGGCGGCGGCAGCATCATCAACATGGCCTCCGTTGCCTCGAGCCTCAAGGGGGTGCCCAACCGCTGCGCCTACGGCACCTCGAAGGCGGCGGTACTGGGGCTGACCAAGTCGATCGCCAGCGACTACATTGGCCGCGGCATTCGCTGCAACGCGATCTGCCCCGGCACCGTGGATTCGCCGTCGCTGCGCCAGCGCATCGACGAGCAGGCCCTGCAGCAAGGGCGTCCGCGCGACGACGTCTACGCCGACTTCATCGCTCGCCAACCCCAGGGCCGGCTGGGCACTCCGGAGGAAATCGCCGCGCTTGCCACCTATCTTGCCGCCGACGAGTCCGCCTATACCACCGGCACAGCGCAGATCATCGATGGCGGCTGGCTCGTTTGACGCCGTAGGGCTCACCACGCTGACTCTTTCACGCCAAACCGCAGGGCCCGCGAGCCTCGGTTGGCCAATCCCAAAGGAACTACACAAATGAAACTGTTACGTTTTGGCGCCCCCGGGCAGGAAAAACCCGGTATCGTGGACGCGAACGGCACGATTCGCGATCTCTCTGCGCACCTACCCGACCTCGGCGGCGAGCATCTTGATCGCGCCGCGCTCGAGCGGCTCGCGGCGATCGACACCTCGACGCTACCCGAAGTCGCCGCCGACACGCGTTTGGGACCTTGCGTGGCGGGCGTGGGCAAGTTCATCTGCATTGGCTTGAACTACTCCGACCACGCCGCCGAAACCGGCGCCGAGGTACCGCCGGAGCCGGTCATTTTCAACAAGTGGACCAGCGCCATCTGTGGGCCCAACGACAACGTCGTGATCCCGCGCAACTCACAAAAAACCGATTGGGAAGTAGAGCTTGGCGTAGTGATCGGCAAGACCGCCCGCTATGTCGATGAAGCGAGCGCCATGGAGCACGTTGCCGGGTTCTGCGTGGTGAACGATGTCTCCGAGCGCGAGTTCCAGCTCGAACGCAGCGGTACCTGGGACAAGGGCAAGGGGTGCGACACCTTCGGCCCGCTGGGCCCCTGGCTTGTGACACCCGACGAGATCGTGGATCCGCACCAGCTCGACATGTGGCTCGAGGTCGACGGCAAGCGCTACCAGAACGGCAACACCCGCACCATGGTGTACCAGATTCCCTATTTGATCAGCTACCTGAGCCAATTCATGAGCCTTCAGCCAGGCGATGTAATCTCCACCGGTACGCCGCCCGGTGTTGGCATGGGGCAGCAGCCCCAGGTCTACCTCAAGCCCGGCCAGCGTATGCGCCTGGGGATCCAGGGGCTGGGCGAACAGACCCAGACGGTTGTCGCCGAGTCCAACGACCGTCCGCGCTGAGCGATATGACGTGTCGGCGCTGGCGTCTACTCCGATGCTGGCGCCAGGCGCTGCTTTAGCTGGCGGTAGGTGCCGTAGTGACGCTCGAGATGGCGGCGCATGGCGGCTTCCGCCGCGTCCGCATCGCCGGAGGCGATCGCCTCGACGATGTCGGTATGTGCCTTAGTGGCGGCCTGATCCTCGCCTTTTTGCTGCAGCACGTGGGCGCGCCGGTCATCGAGCCACTCCGATAGCGCAACGTGAATGGCATCGAAGATCGGGTTGCGCCCGATACTCGCCAGCACGCCGTGGAAATCGTTGTCTGAACGTTTGAAGCGCGCCTCGTCGCCGATCGCCTCGCGATTGTCCGCCAGCGCCTGGCGCAGCCGCGCCAGATCCTCATCGCTTGCGTTGCACGCGGCGTAGCGTGCCAGCGAGATCTCGAACGCCGCTCGCGCCTCTTGAAAATGCTGCTGCCCGTCCGGCTGGGAAAGAAGTTGCCGCGTGACGCCGGAAAGGCGCGCCATGACGGCCTCCGCCGTAGGGCGAATCACGCGGGCACGAGTGCCGCTGTTGATCGCGATCAACCCCAGCTGCTGCAAATGAAAAAGCGCTTCGCGCACGGCCGGACGCCCGACGCCGAACTGCTCCATCAGCTCACGCTCCGAGGGGAGCCGGTCGTTCTCGCTCAGTCGTCCTTCGAGGATTTCCGCCTCGAGCTGCTCGGCGACCTGCACGGAGAGCGTCTTGCGCTCGATCCGGTATTTACTCATGAAGACTCGTCCTGGCTGATTACAATGATTCAGGCGCTACTCTACTGTATTTTTACGCCCGCACGTTGGGCGCGAGCGCGTTACGCCAGCGCCGACAGCGCCTCGATCCGGTAGCGAGTCGCAATCTCGGCATAGGCGCTCTGGTTGGCACTATCCAGCGGAATACCGCGTGTGTCGCGCTCTGCCTGACAACGCCACTCACGATCTCCCGGCGCCATGACCTGCGCCCCCGGCGTTGCCGGCTGGCGCCGCAGGTCGGCCAGATACGCCTCCAGCCCGCGCGCAAAGCTTCCCTCCTGGGCGAAGGCGTCCGGGTGCAGGGCGAGGAAGAAGTGGCCGACCCCGCGCGGGGTCGCCATATCGGGCCCGTTCATCGGCAACAAGCGAAAGCCGTGCTGCATACCGGAAAGTGCCGAGCTCAGAATCTCGACCATGCCACCGAGCCCCGCCCCCTTGAAGCCGAAATCGCTCCCTCCGAGCGGCAGTAGCGATGCGACCGCTTTCGGGTCGGTGCTCGTCTGGCCATCGGCGCGGGCGGCGACCTGACCGGGGAGCTCACGACCGATCGCGCCGAACTGTTGCACCCGGTTCCAGGGAATCGAGCTGGTCGCCATGTCAAGAAGGTAGGGTAACTCACCCGCCACCGGCGCCGCGAAGGCGATGGGATTGGTACCATGAAACGCACCTGCGCCGTCGTGAAGCTTCACGAACGGGTCGGAGTTGCAAAACGCCATGCCGATATAGCCGTGCTCTGCTGCCGCCAGCGCATAGCAGCCCGCCGCGCCGAAGTGAGAAGAGTGACCCACCGCAACGGCGCCCAGCCCGGTCTTTTGCGCCATCTCGATGGCATGCTCCATGGCCGTGTAGCCCGCCAGATGGCCAAGACCGTTGTCGGCATCGAGAAAGCCCGTGGCTGCCAGGCGCTGATCGAAGCGCATGCTGGGGGTAGCATTGACGCGCCCGCCTTCCAGCGCCTTCAAGTAGTGCGGCAGCAACCTGAGCCCGTGGCTGTCGGTGCCCATACGCGACGCCGTGACCAGCGCGCGGGAGACAGCGTGCCCTGAGGCTTGATCGGCGCCTGCCGCCGCGAGCGCCTGCTGCATGAAGCGGGTCAGGTCTTCGCGCGTCACGCGAACATCAAAGGACTCAGAGTCGAATGAGATGGGCATGAACCGATACTCCTGTCCGCCTTGGCGGCACGTTTAACGATAGATCAGTGAAGGCAGCCACATGGAGATGGCGGGAACGAACGTCACCAGCAAGAGCGAGATGACCAGCGGCACAAGAAATGGCAGGGTTCCGCGCATGCAGCGCTCGAAGCTCACGTTGGAAACGCGCGAGAGCACATAAAGCACCATGCCGACCGGCGGTGTCAGCAGACCGATCATCAGATTGAGCACCATGATGACGCCAAAGTGCACCGGGTCCACCCCTACCGCCACGGCCATGGGCAGCAGTACGGGCACCAGAATGGTAATAGCGGCGATGGTCTCCATGAAGCAACCAACGATGATCAGCACGATATTGGCCATCATCAGTACCGCCAGTTTGCTGTCGGCGAAGTTGCCCATCAGAGCAATGACGTTCTGGGTCACCTGATTGCTGGTCAAAATCCAGGCAAAAATCGAGGCAGCGGAGACGATGAAGAGAATGACCGCCGTGGTCTCGATGGTTTCCATGCTCACCTTGAGCAGTTTTTTCCAGGTCAGGGTGCGGTAGACGATCCCGCCCAGCGCCAAGGCGTAGAAAACCGCCGCCACCGCCGCCTCGGTGGGCGTGAAGGCCCCGGTGATGATACCGCCAACGATGATGATCGGGGTCATCAACGACAAGAACGCGCGCTTGAAGGTATGACCGAGTACGCGCAGCGAGAAGACCGCATCGCGCTGGTAGCCACGCCGGCGCGAGATCAGAAAGATCATCAGCATCAGCATCACCCCCATCAACAGCCCCGGTATCAGCCCGGCGGCGAACAGCTGCCCCACCGAGGCTGACGCCATCACGCCATAGATGACCATCGGCAGGCTCGGTGGAATGATCGGGCCGATGGTCGAGGAGGCGGCGGTGATGCCCACCGCGAACTCCTCGTCGTAGCCGGCATCCTTCATCGCCTTGACCTCGATCATGCCAAGCCCGCCGGCGTCCGCTACCGCCGCGCCGGACATGCCGGAAAACACGATGCTGGCACCGACGTTGACGTGACCCAGCCCACCGCGCATCCAGCCCATCAGGGCCTTGGCGAAATTGAAGATGCGCTCGGTGATACCGCCATTATTCATCAGGCTGCCGGCGAAGATGAAAAACGGGATAGCCAACAGCGGGAAACTATCGATGCCGTTGATCATGCGGTGAGCAACGACGATGTTGGGTACCTGACCAGTGATCAGCACGAACATCAGACATGCTCCGGCCAGGCTGATCGCGATCGGCGCGCCCAGCACCAAAAGCGTGAACAGAGCGAAGAAAAGAAAGGCCAGGTCATGGCCCATCAGGGGCAGAATAACGCAGCCCAGTATCGCCAGTGCCGCCAGTAGCGGCGAAATCAGCGGCCTTTGCCAGCGCATCAAGGAGAGTCGAGACATACCAGGCCTCACGAGTGAAAGGGAACCAGGGTCAATGCCTAGATCGCGTCGCGGTGTTGTCGGTACGTGACGTAGAACCGCTGAAGAGTGCGAAGGGCCATCAATACGAACGCCACGCATACGGTGTAGTAGATCAGGCTCTTGGGAAGGTCGATGGAGACCATCAGGCTACTGGTACGCGCCGCCAACTGATAAGTGATCCAGGCCATCGCCACGAAGAACGCCAGGCTTGCCAGTCCCATCAGGCGCTCGAGCAGCCGTGCCTGCCAGCTCGGCATATAGTGATAGAAAAACTCCACCAGAATATGGCTGCCGTTGCGCGCCGCCATGGCGCTGCCCAGAAATCCCACCACGATCAGCAGGTACCGGGCGACCTCCTCGGTCCAGCCGATCGAGTTGCCCAGCACGTAGCGGCTGAAGAACTGAGCAAAGACGACCAGAATCAAGGCCCAGAACACGAGCAAGGTAACGAAGTCCTCGACGGCGTAATCCTTCCACCTGAAAGGGGCGTCGTCGAACGCGGCCTCGAAATCGACCATCGGGTCGCCTTGGGGCGATACGCTGTCTTGCCTATCGTTCATGGCAGCGGGCTCCTTGCGCCCCGCCGGTCAGCGGGGCGTCGGTCAGAAAAAAGCGGGCGTGGTTTACTGGCCGATAGCCTGGAGGCGCTCGTAGGTCTGCTCGTCCCAGGTCGCGGCACTGCCGTGGTGAGCGGGTAGCACCGCCTCGCGAAAGCGCTCGCGATCCACCTCGTTGATGGTATTGCCCTGCTCCTCGAACCAGGCGACGAGTTCGGCCTCGGCCTGCTGAATGTCGCGGGTGTTGTTCACCGCTGCTTCCTGGAACACCTCGCGAAATATCGCCTGGTCCTCTTCGGAGAGCTGGTTCCAACGCGGCCCGCCCACGATAGTGATCAGCGAATCGGTGATATGGCCGGTCAGGTTGATGTAGTCCTGCACCTCGTAAAAGGCCTTGGCCTTGATCGTCGGCAGCGGGTTTTCCTGAGCGTCGACCACCCCCTGCTGGAGCGCCAGATACACCTCGTCGAAGGCGATCGGCGTCGGGTTGGCGCCCACGGCCCGGGGCATCATCATGTACATGGGGGCATTGGGCACGCGGATCTTGAGGCCCTGCATGTCCTCGGGTTCGTTGATCGGCTTGTTGGAGGTGACGTGACGCTCACCGTAGTAGTTGAGCGCAACCGGCACGCTGCCGGTCTGCTCCTGATACCCTTGAGCGATCTCGTCGAACAGTTCGCTGTCGGCGAAGGCTTGCCAATGATCGAAGTCGCGGAACATGTACGCCGCCCCGGCGATGCCGATCGGCCCATAGGCCCGCCCGGCGAACTGCGTACCGGTATAGATGACATCGACCGTGCCGAGCTCGAGCCCTTCGTTGATATCCTCCTCCTTGCCCAGCGACGCCGCCGGGTACACCTCCATGGTATAGCGCCCGTCGGTACGCTCTTCGATCTGGTCGGCGGCCCACAGGGCCCACTCGTGATACGGTTCGGTGGTTTCGTAGACATGGGCAAAACGCAGGTTCTCCGCCGCGCCGGCAACGCCGACGCTTGCCGTGAATAGCGCAGCACCCAGAAAACAGGAAAAACGAACACGCGTGTAGCGGTTATTGCGCATGAGAGACTCCTCACAACCCTTGGACTTGTTATTGGTCAGTTGCTGTCGGTCAGTGTACGAGCGGTAACGCCATCCGAAACAGACGCTCAGTCTGTATACGTGTCATACCACTTTTTTCAAAACTAGACGCTCGCTTGCTTCCCGACAACCCTACGTCTTCGAACTTTAGTCGTGGTCCATAAAAAGTGCCGGTGCACACTATCCGCGCTGGCGTCTCATGCCATTGGCGTATCGACCCGGCTCTTGACGCTGCGCTAAAGTCGATCATCAGCTGGCATACCTGTCATACAAAGCTCGCAGAGTGACAAGATCCGCCACCGATACTCGAATCCATCATTGACGGAGGTACGCGTGCAATCACTTTCACAAGCGCTCTCGCAACCGCTCTCTTCGAAAGATGTTCTCCCCCGGGATGCCGACCGCGCGCTGCTGGTCGGCCGCGTTTGGCAGGAAGGCGAGCACCCGGGCCCCGTACTGGTCACGGTTCGCCGTGGCCAAGTGATCGATATCACCGAATTCGGCCCCACCATGGCGGATCTTCTCGAGCGCGATGATCTGCGCGACGTGGTACAGAACGCCAGGGGTTCATCGCTTGGCCATATCGACACCCTGGTGGCCAACTCTCAAACCGTGCCGGCCAAGGCCCCCTACCTGCTTGCCCCCTGCGATGTGCAGGCGGTCAAGGCTTGCGGCGTCACCTTCGCCGTCAGCCTTCTGGAGCGCGTCATCGAGGAGCAGGCTGGCGGTGACCCGGCGCGGGCCAAGGCCCTCCGCGATGACCTGCAAGCAGTGATCGGCACCGATCTTTCTCGAATCGTACCCGGCTCCGAGGAGGCCACCGCGCTCAAGCGAGCGCTTCAGGAGAAAGGCGGCTGGTCGCAGTACATGGAAGTGGGTATCGGTCCCGACGCCGAGGTCTTCACCAAGGCGCAGCCGCTCTCGTCGGTAGGGTTCGGCACTACCGTGGGCCTGCATCCAAGCTCGAAATGGAACAACCCCGAGCCGGAAATCGTGCTGGCCGTTGACAGTCAAGGTCGTGTGCGTGGCGCGACGCTTGGCAACGACGTCAACCTGCGCGACGTCGAGGGTCGCAGCGCCCTGCTGCTGGGCAAGGCAAAGGACAACAACGCGTCCTGCTCGCTGGGCCCGTTCATTCGCGTGTTCGACGAGCATTTCGACATCGACACGGTTCGCGCCAGCCAGGTATCGCTTCGCATCGAAGGCGCCAGCGACGGTTTCGTACTCGAGGGTACGAGCGACATGCGCGAAATAAGCCGCGACCCGCTGGATCTGGTGCGCCAGACCGTCGGCGCGCACCATCAATACCCCGATGGCTTCATGCTGTTTCTGGGCACCATGTTCTCCCCCATCGAGGATCGCGATGGCGAAGGCCAGGGCTTTACCCACCATCTCGAGGACCGGGTGTCCATCGCGACGCCATCGCTCGGCACGCTCGTCAATTCCGTGGGGCAAAGCGACAAGCTGCCACCCTGGACCTTCGGCATCCGGGAACTGATGCGTCATCTGGCACGCCGCTAAATCTTCGAGGAGACAACAATGACAACGATCACTCACGTCGACGTTCAGGACATCCGCTTTCCCACCTCGCGCTCGCTCGACGGCTCCGATGCCATGAACGCCGCACCGGACTACTCCGCCGCCTACGTCGTTCTGCACACCGATGACGGGGCGCTCGAAGGCCATGGGCTGACGTTCACGATCGGTCGCGGCAATGAAATCGTGATCACGGCCCTGCACTCCCTGACACCGCTAATTCAGGGACGCACGCTCGACTCGATCACCGATAACATGGGCGCGTTCTGGCGCGAGTTCACCGGCGACAGCCAACTGCGCTGGATCGGCCCGGACAAGGGCGCAATCCATCTGGCGACCGCCGCCATCGTCAACGCGCTGTGGGACATGTGGGCGAAGCGCGAAGGCAAGCCGGTGTGGAAGCTGCTGGTGGACATGAGCCCGGAGCAGTTGGTGCGCTGCCTGGATTTTCGCTTCGTCACCGACGCGTTGACGCCGGAAGAGGCGATTTGCCTGTTGCGCCGCCAGGCACCCGGCAAGGCCGAGCGCGAGGCACACATGCGCCGCGACGGCTATCCGGGCTACACCACCTCGGCGGGCTGGCTCGGCTACAGTGACGACAAGGTGCGCGGCCTTGCACGCGACGCGCTGGCCGACGGTTGGACCCACTTCAAGCAGAAGATCGGCGGCGACATCGACGAGGACGCTCGCCGCGCGGCGCTGCTGCGCGAGGAGATCGGCTGGGACAACGTGCTGATGATGGACGCCAACCAGGTGTGGGAGGTCGATGAGACGGTGCACAAGATGCGCCGGCTGGCCGAGTTCGACCCGCTCTGGATCGAGGAGCCCACCAGCCCCGACGATATCCTTGGCCACGCGGAAATCCGCCATCGCGTCGCCCCGATTGGCGTGGCGACCGGCGAGCACTGCCACAACAAGGTGATGTTCAAGCAGTTCTTCCAAGCCGAAGCGCTCGATTACTGCCAGCTCGATGCCGCCCGCCTAGGCGGACTCAACGAGGTCGTTCTGGTGGTGCTGATGGCGGCCAAGTTCGGCGTGCCGGTCTGCCCCCACGGCGGCGGCGTCGGGCTCTGCGAATACACCCAGCACATCGCCCTGTTCGATTACATCGCCGTCTCCGCCGACCTAGAGGGGCGGGTGCTGGAGTACGTCGATCACCTACACGAGCACTTCATCGACCCGGTCGTGGTCCGCCGCGGCCGCTACCAGGTGCCCGAGGCGCCCGGCTACAGCATCACCATGCACCCCGACGTCCGGGCGCAGCACCGCTTTCCCGACGGCCCGGCCTGGCAGGAGAGTGGCCATGAGTGATACAGACACGTTTCTGGACGAGCTCGAAGCGCTGCTCGGCAAGCCTGGCCTTCTTCGCGACAGCGATGCCATGGCACGCTACGTGAGCGACTGGGCCGGAGAGTCGCTGGGCGCGCCGCTGGCCGTGGCTCGACCCGCAAGCGTCGAAGACGTCGCCGAAGTCGTGCGACGCTGTAATGTTCGGGGTATCGCCATGACGCCCCAAGGCGGCCATAGCGGTCTGGTTGCCGGTGCTCTGCCTGCTCGGGACGGTCAGGAGCTGGTGATCAGCCTGGAGCGGCTCGACCGCGTGCGCGACATCGACCCGATCAACTTCACCATGACCGTGGATGCCGGCTGCATTCTCGAAAACGTCAAGCGCGCCGCCTGGGAGCACGACTGCGATTTCCCGCTTTCCCTGGGCGCCCAGGGAAGCTGCCAGATCGGTGGTAACATCGCCACCAACGCCGGCGGGTTGAACGTGCTGCGCCACGGCATGATGCGTGAGCTGGTGCTGGGGCTCGAGGTAGTGCTGCCCGACGGCCGGCTCTGGCAGAACCTGACCGCACTCCACAAGGACAACCGCGGCTACGCCCTGCAGCAGCTTTTCATGGGCAGCGAAGGCACCCTGGGCATCGTGACCGGCGCGGTATTGAAACTCTCGCCCCGACCGACCCAAAGCCGCTCGGCGCTTCTGGGCATGCCCTCGGTGCAGGCGGTGGTCGATCTTTACAGCCTCGCTCGGCGCGACTGCTGCGACCTGCTGACCGCCTTCGAACTGATTCCAAGGCGCTGCATCGAGCTCGCCATGGAGGCCACACCATCGCTTATTGACCCTATGGATCAGCCCTACCCCTGGTACGTGCTGATGGAAGTCGCCGCGACCGGGCCGATCGATCTCAGCGCCCTGCTGGAGCAGCTTCTGGAGGCGGGCCTGGAGCGCGAGCTGGTGCTGGACGGTGCGCTGGCGGCAAGCGACGCCCAGGCGGCTCAGCTCTGGCAGTTCCGTGAAAGCATGCTGGAAGGGCAGCGCCGACGCGGCGAACATCTGCGCACCGATCTGTCCGTGCCGATTTCGAAAATTCCCGCCTTCGTGAGCGAGGCAAGCGATGCGATCAAGGCCCTCGACGCCGAGTGCGAGATCATCGCGTACGGTCACGTGGGCGACGGCAACCTGCACTTCAACCTTCTTCCACCGCCCACCATGGCAAACGAGAAGAAGAAGGCCTACCTGCATGCCCTCGAAACGCGACTATTCGAGGTGCTCGACGGCTTCGACGGCAGTATCAGCGCCGAGCACGGTATCGGACGCACCAAACGAGAAGCCTACCTCGAGCGGCTCGCGCCTACCGAGCGCGAACTGCTGGAAGGTATCAAGACACTCTTCGACCCCAAAGGCTTGATGAATCCCGGGCGTATCCTGCCACCGCGCTAGAAAAATAAGCGCCCCGTGGGTTTCCCCTCGGGGCGATCGTTCAATCCCCTATTTTAATCCCCTATTTCAATACCCTATCTTAATACCCCATCAGATCCGGAAGCCAGGTCGCAAGCCCCGGAATGGCGATCAGCAGCAGGATGGCGAGCAGCACCGGTATCAGAAACGGCAGCACCGCCTTGACCACCTGCCCGTAGCGAAGCTTGGTGATGCCGACCATCATGAACAGCACCGTGCCGAAGGGCGGCGTGATGACGCCGATCGAGAGCGTGATCACCATCACGATGCCGAAGTGCACCGGGTCGAGCCCGGCGGTGAGCGCGGCGGGCACCACGATCGGGGTGAAGATCAGGATGCTCTCGATCACCGACATGAAGCAGCCGATCAACAAAAAGAACAGCGCGAAGCAGACCAGCAGCAGGATAGTCGGCATCTCGACGGTCGCCACCTGTCCGGCCAGCGCCTGGGGAATGCCCATGCGCACCAGGATCCAGCCGTAGAAGCTCGACACCGCGATGATCAAAAGGATCACCGCGCTGAACATCAGCGTGCGGCGAAAGGCATCAAAAAGGCTCTTCAGACTCAGGTCGCGATAGATCAGCCCGCCGAGAACGATGGCGTAGAGCGAGGCGATGGCGCCGGCTTCGGTGGGCGTGAAGAAACCGCCCCAGATCCCGCCGACGATGATCGCCGGCATCACCAGCGGCAGCACCGCCCGCTTGCCGGTACGCAGCACTTCACGGCTATCGAAGGGCGTGGGCTCGGGCATCTGCACCTTGCCGGTCGCGCCGAGGTAGGCCGTCATGCCCATGAGCAGCAGCGCCATCAGGATGCCGGGGACGATCCCGGCCATGAACAGCCCGCCGATGCTGACGTTGGCCAGCCACCCGTACACCACCAGCGCGATGCTCGGCGGCAAAATCGGGCCGACAACGCTCGAAGCGGCGGTGATCCCGGTGCTGTAATCGAGCGCGTAACCGCGCTCCTTCATCGCCTTGATCTCGATGCTGCCAAGCCCGGCGGCATCCGCCACTGCCGTGCCCGACATGGTGGCAAATATCGAACTTGCCACCACGTTGGCGTGACCGAGCCCGCCCCGGGTGAAGCCCACCAGAGCGGTGGCGAAGTCGAAGATGCGCGTGGTCGTCGAGCCCTGGTTCATGATGTTGGCCGCCAGGATGAACAGCGGAATCGCCAGCAGGGTGAAGTTGTTGAGCGTCTGGATCATGCGCAGCGACAGAAGCTCGACCGGAAGCCCGCCCGCCCCGGTGACGGCCAGCGCCGTGAACGACGTCACGCCGATGGCCACGACCACCGGCAGGCCGATCATCATCAGCGCCAGCAGGCCACCCACGAATATTGCCAGTTCCATCATGACGCCACCCCCTCGGAAGCAGGCGCCAGCCAGGCCACCGGTCCGCGCAGGGTCTGCCACAGCGCGATCAGTGCCATGGCGGCGAAGCTGAACAGGATGGCGTAGTAGAGAAAGGAGAAACTGATGCCCAGCGACACCGTATTGTTATGGGCACTCATGTAGGACATGGTCCAGGCGCCCCACCCCGCAAGCGCGAAGAACAGCGCCGAGATGGCCGCCGTGAGCCGGTACTGGCACTGGCGCCCGAGCGCCCCCAGGCGGTGGCTGAATAGATCCACGACCAGGTGGTCGCTGCGCACCCAGGCGGAAATGGCGCCGAAGGCGACGGCGTACACCGCCAGCAGCGACACCACTTCCTCGGACCAGGGCATTCCCCAGCCCAGCAGGTCGCGGGTCACGACGGCACTGACGATGAGTCCCAGCACGCCGACCAGAAGCGCCACGCCGATGGCGTCGCAGCAGCGGGTGACGGTGCGCAGGGCATGAAAGGCAAAGCGGTCTGCGCCTCGAGCGGGCGACTTGGCTTCGTCCACGAAACGACTCCTTGAATGGTACGTACGCAAAGCGGCGACGACACGGGGCGGCCACGCCGCCCCGCCGTCAGGAAAGGCTGATGCTCAGTCGTCGACCCGACCGGCAGCGAGGGCGTCGTCACGCACACCGTCCGCCATGTTCGACAACACGCGGTCGATGGCCGGCTGCGCCGCTTCGCGGAAAGCAGCGATATCGGGCTCGATCACCATCATGCCCTCCTCCTCGAGCGCATCGCGATAGAAGACGTCGAGCTCGAGCTCCTGCTCGTTGCCGTAAGCGCGCGCCACGTCCACGGCCTCGCCGATCAGCACCTGGTCCTCTTCATCGAGACCCTCCCACCAGCGGGTGCTGGCGACCCAGCTCCAGGGGAACTGGACGTGGCTGGTCATGATGAGATAGTCCTGCACCTCCCAGAGCCTGCGTGTGTAGGGCGAGGAGAGCGAGTTCTCGTGGCCATCCACCTGGCGAGTCTGCATCGCAAGATAGATCTCCGGCGCCGGAACGTTGACCACCTGCGCGCCGATTTCCTGCCATACCTCGAGCCAGATGGGCAGCGACGGCATGCGCAGGCGAAAACCCTGCAGATCCGCCGGGGAGTGGATTTCCTTGTTCGCCGTCATGTGGCGCGGCCCGCGATGCTGAAGGCCCAGAAAAGTCAGCCCGCCACGGCTGCCGGCCCGCTCGATCAGGGTCTGCCCCGACGGGCTTTCGAGGTAGTGGTCCACCTCCTCCCAGGTGGTGAAGAGAAAGGGGACGGTCATGGCATCGTAGTCCGGCGCGTACTGCTGGCGCCAGTTGCCGCCGGTCAGCGCCAGCTGCGTCTGCCCCAGGTTGAGCAGCTCAAGCACCGAATCCTCGCCGCCCAGCGAGCCGGCCAGGAACGGGCGCACGTTGAAGCGTCCGGGGGCCTGCTCTTCAAGGTACTCGGCGAAGCGTTCGATGGCGGCACTTTCCGAGCCGCCCTCGCTCATGGTGTTGTTGACTTGGATCTCGATCGGTTGGGCGAGCGCGAAGGGCGCCGCCGCCAGCATGCCGAGAGTCGTCAGGGTGGCCAGCAGTGTCTTTTGCATGAGATGGGTTCTCTCAATTTATCGTTATGGCGAAGAATGGCGTGTGTCGCGCCCGATCTTGAAACAAGCCGCGCACGCGCTCAAATCGACGTTCATGAAGCACGCCTTCGCGGTTCACGAACTCAGTTCAAATCGAGACGGTCGGCGCCGGTCAGGTGATCGACCAAGTGTCGCGCCGTGACCGGCAGGGTCGCGTAGCGGCGCATGCCCACCACCAGCTCGCGGCGCGCCCAAGGGTCGCTCAGCGGAATGCGTATCAGCTGGAGCGCGTCGAGATCGCGGCCGTCGAGCGTACTTTCCGGCAGGATGCCAATCCCCATACCATGATGGATCATGCGGCAGATGGCGTCGAAGCTGCGCACCTGGATGCGCATGCGCAGCGTCTGTCCGGCACGGCTGGCCTGCTCGTGCAGCAGCGTCTGCAGCGACGCGTCCTGCTGCAGGCCGATGAAGTCATGGCGCGTGGTTTCGAGAAACGCCAGGTTCTCGCGTTCGGCCAGCGGATGCTCGCGGGGCACGACCAGTACCAGCCGGTCACGGCGATACGCCATGACCTCGAGATCGGGCGCCGCCACGTGGCGCGCAAAGATGCCCACGTCGGTGAGCCCGTCGCGCAGCGCCGCGATCACCTCACTGCTGACCCGCTCCTGCAAGTCGAGCTTGATCTGGGGAAAGGCGCGGGCGAAGGCGCTCAGATCCTGAGGCAGAAAGGCGATGATCGCCGAGGTGTTGGAGTGAAGGCGCACGTGACCACGCACGCCGTCGCCATACTCGCTGAGCTCCGCCTGCATGCGTTCGATATCGTCCATGATCCGCCGGGCGTGGTGCAAGAAGGCCTGGCCTGCCGGGGTCAGCTCGACGCCCCGCGGGCGCCGGTAAAGCAGCGTGGTGCCGACCAGCGTTTCCAGATCGCTGATCCGCTTGCTGACCGCCGCCAGCGCCAGGTGCTCGCGCCGGGCGGCGGCGGTCAGCCGCCCTTCGTCCGCCACGGAGATGAAAAGCTTGAGGCTGACGAGGTCGAAACGGCGCATGGAATTCCCTGAATGACGAACGGCGTAAAGCCGAGAGCCACTACTATGACAAAGGCGGTGACAAAAGACGATGCTTCGCCGCCGGCGAAACCTGGTTTGCCCTTTGCCTAATTGTCTCCCGCCCCCTTGCGGGGGCATGCTGCCCGCCATGCCGGCCGTCTCGGCCAGTCATTTCTTCAAGGAGCGATGTCATGAGCGATGCGTCTCGCACGCTACCCCTGGAGGGCCTCAAGGTGCTCGAGCTCGGCCAGCTCATCGCCGGCCCCTTCGCCACCAAGCTGCTTGGCGAGTTCGGCGCCGATGTGATCAAGATCGAGCCACCGGGCACCGGCGACCCGCTGCGTAAGTGGCGAATACTCGAAGAGGGCACCTCGCTCTGGTGGCACGTGCAGTCGCGCAACAAGCGCTCCGTGGCGCTCGACCTGCGAAGCCCAGAGGGCCAGGCGCTGGTGCGCCAGTTGGCAAGCGAAGCCGACGTGGTGGTCGAGAACTTCCGCCCCGGCACGCTGGACGGCTGGAACCTCGGCTGGAAGACGCTCTCAACGCTCAACCCGGGCCTGATCATGGTGCACGTCTCAGGCTACGGCCAGACCGGCCCCTACCGCGACAAGCCCGGCTTCGGCGTCATCGGCGAGGCGATGGGCGGGCTTCGCTACCTGACAGGGCACCCCGGCGAGCCTTCGGTGCGCGTGGGGGTGAGCATCGGCGATTCGCTCTCGGCGCTCTACGCGGTGATCGGCACGCTGCTCGCGCTTCAAGAGCGCCACAAGAGCGGCCTGGGCCAGGAGATCGACGTGGCGCTGCATGAATCGGTCTTCGCCATGATGGAGAGCCTCTTGCCGGAATTCGACGCCACGGGCCAGATCCGCGAACCCGGCGGCAGCGCCCTGCCCGGCATAACGCCGTCAAACGCCTACCGCTGCGAGGGCGATGAGTACGTGCTGATCGCCGGCAACGGCGACAGCATTTTCAAGCGCCTGATGGGCGTGATCGGCCGCCCGGATCTCGCCGAAGACCCGGCACTCGCCCACAACGACGGGCGCAGCCGACAGGCTCGGATGATCGACGACGCGATCGAAGCCTGGACCAGGACGCGCCCGCGCGACGCCATCCTGAAGACGCTGGACGACGCCCGGGTACCGGCAGGCTACCCGTACACCGCCAAGGACATCGCAAGTGACCCGCACTACATCGCCCGCGAGATGATCCAGACCTTCACGCGCGAAAGCGGCGAGCCGCTCAAGGTGCCGGGCGTTCTGCCCAAGCTCAGCGCCACTCCCGGGAGGCTGGGCAACGGCGGCCCCCGGCTTGGCCAGCACACCGAGGACGTGCTCGACGAACTCGGCATCGACCAGGACACCCGCGCCAAGCTGCGCGCCGCCGGCATCATTTGAGGAGCACGCCATGATCCCCCAAGCCCCCTGCCCTGCCACCATCGAGATCAACGAAGTCGGCCCCCGCGACGGCCTGCAGATCGAGCAGCGCTTCATCCCCACGGCGGAGAAGATCCGCTGGATCGACGCGCTCTCGACCACCGGCCTTGCGCGTATCGAAGCCACCTCTTTCACCTCGCCCAAGGCGATCCCCCACCTGGCGGATGCTACTGACGTGGTGAACGGCATAGAGCGCCGCGACGGCGTGGAAATCACCGTGCTGGTGCCCAACCTCAAGGGCACCGAGCGCGCGCTCGCCTGCCGGGTGGACGAGCTCAACCTGGTGATGTCGGCAAGCGCGAGCCACGGCCTGGCCAACCTGCGCATGACGCCGCAACAGTCGATCGAACGCTTTTCCGAGATCGTAAGCATGGCGCGCGAAAGCGGCGTGTTCATCAACGCCTCGCTCTCCACTACTTTTGGCTGCCCCTTCGAAGGCGTGGTACCCCAGGCGCGCGTACTGGAACTGATCGAGCAGTTGGTGGCACTGGGTATCGATGGGGTGACGCTGTGCGACACCACCGGCATGGCCAACCCCGCCCAAGTCAAGGCGCTGTGCGAGGCGGTCATCACCCGCTGGCCCTCTACCGCCTTCACCCTGCACGTGCACAACACCCGTGGCATGGGCCTGGCCAACGCCCTGGCCGCCTGGCAGGCGGGCATCACCCGCTTCGATGCCGCCCTCGGGGGCCTCGGCGGCTGCCCCTTCGCCCCGGGGGCGACGGGCAACGTCTGCACCGAGGATCTGGTGCACATGTTCGAAGCGATGGGGGTGAATACCGGCGTGGATCTGGACGCCCTGCTGGAAGTGGCCGCCACGCTACCCGAGCTCGTCGGGCATGAGGTGCCCGGGCAGGTGGTCAAGGCGGGGAAGTGGGACCGGCGTTATCCGGTGCCGGCGCGTTAGGCCGGCCCCACCACATGCTTCACTTCCAGATAAGCACTCAGCCCCCAGGGCCCCAGCTCGCGGCCGATGCCGCTTCGCTTGAAGCCGCCCCAGGCGGTTTCCGGTAGTACCAGCTGCTCGGAGTTGTACCAGATGCTGCCGGCCTTGAGTTGACGGCCGATGCGCCTGGCGCGATCAACGTCGCCGCTCACCACCGTGGCGGCGAGGCCAAAGTCGCTGTCGTTGGCAAGCGCGATCGCCTCGGCCTCATTGCGGACGCTGCGCGCGCAGAGCACCGGGCCGAAGATTTCCTCGCGCCACAAACGGCTTTCTACCGGCACGTCGCGGTAGAGCGTAGGGGCGGCGAAGTAGCCCTGCTCGGGCAAGGTGTAGCGGGTGTGATCGCGCACCGCCACGAGCCCTTCCTGCTCGGCGATCTTCAGGTAGGCGTTGACCGCCTCGCGCTGTTTGGCGCTGGTCAGCGGGCCTAAGTCGGTGCCCTCGACCAGCGGGTCGCCCAGAGTGAGCGCGTCCATTCGCGTGGCGAGCGCCTCAAAGAGCGCCTCGGCCACGGCTTCGTGCACGATAAGGCGCGAGGTCGCCGAGCAGATCTGGCCGGCGTTAAAGTAAATGCCCGCCATGACCCAGTCGGCGGCCTGAGAAGGATCGGCGTCCTCCATCACGATGATCGGCGACTTGCCGCCGAGCTCCAGCGATACCCCGGCGGTGCGGGCGGCGGCGGCCTTCATCACCGCCTCACCCACCCGGTTGCTGCCGGTGAACGACACTTTATCCACGTCTGCATGGCTTGCCAGCGGCGCGCCGATGCCCTCGCCGTCGCCGTTCAAGAGGTTCAGCACGCCGGCGGGCAGATTGATGTCGAGCGCGATCTCTGCAAGCGTTTGCTCTGGCAGCGGTACTATCTCGGAAGGTTTGAGCACCACGGTACAGCCGGCGGCCAGCGCAGGTGCCAGCTTCCAGGCGCTGGTCACCAGCGGAAAGTTCCAGGGTGTGATCAGCCCGACCACGCCGGCAGGATCGAAGTAGGCCCGCGCCTCGACGCCTTCCATCCCGACCTCGACCCGCTCGCCCTGGCGCTCGCCCAGCGCGCGGGCCTGCCCGGCGTAGTAGCGGTAGCAGGCGATTGCGTCGTCGAGATCGATGCCGGCCTCTGCCAGCGGTTTGCCGTTATTGGTGGCACTGAGTTCGATCAGCGCCTCGCGGCGCGCCGTCAGCGCGTCCGCGAAGCCTTCGAGGTACTCCGACCGCGCCTGGCCGCCCAGCGCCTGCCACTCAGGCTGCGCGGCGCGAGCCGCCGCCACGGCGGCGTCGACGTCGGCCGAATCCCCTACCGTGGCCCGAGCAATTACTTCCTCGCGATAGGGATCCATCACATCGAGCGTACGAGTCGCGCTGGAGGCCACCCACTGGTTGTCGATGAACTGCTGATCGAGGATTTTCATGGGGCATCCTTTCGTGTAACGCTGCGCTGCCAGGCGCTAGCGTCGATTTCGATGAGAAGCGGGCGGCTAATATCGCGCTCGGCAAGCGCCGCCGCCAATTCAACCGGGCTTTCGATATGAATGGTCGGGCAGCCAAAGCCGTCGGCCAGGGTCATGAAATTCGGCGCCTGAAGATCCACGCCGAGTCGCGCGACGCCGTTGTCATCCATGTAACGGCGGATCTCCTCGTACCCTGCGTTGTGCCACAGCAGGATGACCACGGGAATCCGCTCTTCGACGGCGGTGGCGAGTTCCGAGAGCGTAAACATCACCCCACCGTCGCCCACCAGCGCGACCACGGGAAGCGGCGGTTGAGCGAGCTTTGCGCCGAGCGCGGCGGGCAACCCGTAACCCAGCGTCCCGTAGCCGGTCGAGGCGTTGAAGTAGCGCCGGGGCGCGGGCTGGCTGACCAAGTGATTACCGGCGTAGACCGGCGCGGTGGAGTCGCCTACTAGCACCGCCTCGGGCAGCTGCTCGGCAAGGGTTTCGTAAAGCGGCACGAAGGGGGCAAGCGCCGGATCGTTTGCCAGATCGAGTTCCGCTAGCGCCTTGCTGACCCGCTCGGCGCCGCCGCGCGATAACGGCTCGGGGAAATACTCGGCGAGCAGCGCCAGCGTACGCCCGGCGTCGCCCACCAGGCCCAGCGTGGTCGTTTGATTGCGCACCAGCTGCTCGGGGTCGATATCCACGCGAATCAGCGTGCCGGTCAGCTCGAAGCCATCGTCGAACACTACGTCAACATCGGTTTCGCCGAGCTCGGTGCCCACGGCGAGAATCACGTCGGCATTCGAGGCCAGCCGCCTTACCGCAGGGAGCGCGGCGTTGGCGCCAAGATCCAGCGGGTGCCCTCGCCCCAGAAGCCCCTTGGCGTTGATGGTGGTCACCGTTGGCGCGTCGAGGCGCTCTATCAGCGTACGAGCGGCTTGAGAGGCGTCTTCGCAGCCGCCGCCCAACAGCACCAGCGGGCGCTTCGCCGCTTTCAAAAGCTGGGCCGCTTCACGAAGGCCTTCCGGGTCCGGCGCGGCGCGGTAAAGTTTTGGCGCCTGCCAGCACCGGGGCGGCGTGGCCGGGGCGTTGAACAGATCGATCGGGATCTCGATATGCACCGGCCCCGGCCGCGCGCCTCTAAACACCGCAAAGGCGCGGGCCAGTACCTCGGGCAGCGTGTCGGCGTCGAGCAGCGTGTGGCTGAAGCGCGCTACCCCACTGACCAACTGCCGCTGGCTGGGCAGTTCGTGCAGCCGGCCCTGGCCCAGCCCCAGCGTATCGCGGCGGTTGACGCTCGAGATCACCAGCATCGGAATCGAGTCGGCGAGCGCCTGCCCCATGGCGGTGGCGATATTGGTCATGCCGGGGCCGGTGATGATCAGGCAGACCCCTGGCTTGCCGCTCGCGCGAGCGTAGCCATCGGCCATAAAGCCCGCGCCCTGCTCGTGGCGCGGCGTGACGTGGAGAACCTCGCTGCCTTCGAGGCTCCGGTAAAGCTCAACCGTGTGAACGCCGGGGATGCCGAAGAGGGTATTCACGCCGTAGGTATCGCGTAAAAGGCGAATCAACAGCTCCGCGCAGGTCATCGTGTCGTGCTCTTTCATCTAAGCTCCTTAAAAGACGATGGTATGCGCGATCAGGGCGATGATCGGCAGCGTAATCGCGGTGCGCAAAAGAAACACCGCCGCCAGCTCCCACAGCGCGATGGGGATTTTCGACTTCAGCAGCAGCGCGCCGATTTCCGACATGTAGACGAGCTGCGTCATCGAAAGACACGCGATCACGAAGCGGGTGAGCTCGCTGTCGATATTGGTCGCCAGCACCGCCGGCAGGAACATGTCGGCAAAGCCCACCAGCGTCGCTGGCGCGGCGGCCTGAGCTTCGGGCAGACGTAATAGTTCGAGCACCGGCACCATCGGGTAGGAGAGCCAGGTAAAGAGCGGCGTGAACTCGGCCAGAATCAGCGCCACGGTGCCGATGGCGAACACCAGCGGTAAGAGTGTCAGAAAGATATCGATGACGTTGATCAGCGCCAGTTTGGTGAGTTGGCCCGGCCCCGGCGCGTCGGCAGCGCGGCGGGTGGCCTGCAACAGGCTGTAGCGGAAAAGCCCCACTTTCTCGGTATTTTCTTCACAGATCTGACAGCCCACCGACTCATGGTAATCATCGGCCTTGAGCGACAGCGGCGGAATGCGCGACACGATGATCGCAGCGATCAGCCCGGAAACCACCACGGTGAAATAGAACGGCACGAACAGATGATTCAAGTCGACGAAGTTGATCACCAGCAGGCTGAAGGCGATGGATGCCACGGAGAAATTGGTGGCGATCACCGAGGCTTCTCGGCCGCTGTAGAAGCCTTGCTCGTACTGCTGGGAGGTGATCAGCACGCCGACGGTGCCCGAGCCCATCCAGGAAGCGGTGGCGTCGATGGCGCTACGCCCCGGCAGATTGAAGATGAGGCGAAACGGCTTGCGCACCAGGCTTCCGATGAACTCCATGAAGCCGAACTCCACCAGAAACGGCAGCAGAATGGCGGCGAAGAAGAAGAACGTCAGCAATACAGGCGCAAGGTCGTTGAGCATCACCCCACCAGTGAACGAGGCGGTGACGAAGGCAGGCCCCACCTGAAAGTAGGTCATCACCACGAAGATGGCGCCCAGAATGCGCAGCACCACCCACAGCCAGCCGACCTGAAACATGTCGCCAAAATGGCCGCCTTTGGCCCAGGCCGGGTTCGCGGCTTTTACGTAGAGCGTGACGATGACCGACACGCACAGCACCACCATGGCGATCAGCGGCAGCGCCTCGCCGAGTAGCGCCTGCAGGCCGTTGGCCATCATCCCCATGCCGATATTGACCGACTCACCGGTTTGAAACGGTATCAGAAACAGCAGCACGCCGATGATCGACGGAATCAGGAACTTGAGCAGATGGCGACGCGGGATGGGGCCGTCCGCATCGCGCCCAGCGCGTAACGTTTGAGAGTCATACATGATGGTCACCTGTTGGATATGATTGTTCAAGGTGGGCTGGCGGCGTTTGCAGGGAAGGCTCGACCTTCCTTTTTTTGTAGTATCCAAATCTCTTTCATGCGGGCGCCACGACGGCGCCCCGAGCGATCACTCGCCTTTCTTCACTCCTGGCAACACGCAGAGCATTTCATACAGCAGTGTGGCGCCCATCAGCGCGGTGTTGCCGCTGGTGTCATAAGGCGGCGAGACCTCGACGAGATCGCCCCCGACGATGTTGAGGCCCGCAGTGCCCCGCACGATTTCGAGCCCCTGCTGGGAGGTCAGCCCGCCCATTTCGACGGTACCGGTGCCCGGCGCTACCGACGGGTCGAGGCCATCGATGTCGAAGCTGATGTACACAGGCGTGTCGCCCATCTGCGCGCGTACCTCTTCCATCAGCGGCGCCAGCGACCGGTACCAGCAGGCTTCTGCCTGAACGACGCGAAAACCCTGGTCGCGGCACCAGTCGAAGTCCTCGGCGGCGTAACCGGTGCCACGCAGGCCGATCTGCACCACCTTGTCTTTCGCCAGAAGCCCCTCTTCCTGAGCGCGGCGGAAGGTGGTGCCGTGGGCGATCTCCTCGCCGAACATGTGCTCGTTGACGTCGGCGTGGGCGTCGATATGGATCAACCCCACCGGGCCGTGCTTTTTCGCCATGGCGCGCAGAATCGGCAGCGTCATGGTGTGATCGCCGCCCAGCGTCAGCGGGATGCAGTCGTGGCGCAGCACCTCATCGAAAAACGCGGTGATGATGTCCACGCTCTTGGGCAGGTGGAAGGTATTGATCGGCACATCGCCGATATCCGCCACCTGCAGGTGCTCGAAAGGCGCGGCGCGAGTCGCCATGTTGTAGGGGCGAAGCATGCGCGACTCGTCGCGAATCTGACGCGGGCCCATACGCGTGCCGGGCCGGTTGGAGGTGCCGATATCCATGGGGATACCGATAAAGGCAACGTCGAGTCCTTCGGCACTCTCCTGCGCTGGCAAGCGCATCATGGTCGCCGGCCCACCAAAGCGCGGCACGCTGTTGCCGCCAAGCGGCTGGTTGAAATCACTCACTGCGTTTCTCCTTGTGGTTGTGCTTGAGCCATCAGCTCGATCTCGAAGATTGCCCTGATACTGCATTTAGTGTGCCAAGCGCTTTACGCCCGGAAAATCGGCTTACATAGCGTCTGATTAATGCAAAATCGACTCGAAATCGCGTAGCATTGAGTCACTAATGCATCAACGAGTCATTATTGGTTCGAGGAAAACGGCGTGGATGAGATCGATCGCAGCGTGCTCAAGACCATCGTGGAGACGGCCAATGACCACTTCTTCATCGTTAGTGGCGGTGGCCAGATACTGGATATCAGCCCCGGCGTTGAAGCGGTGTACGGGCTTGCGCGCGAGGCACTTCTGGGCAGCAACGTCAGTACGCTTGAGCGAGACGGCGTGCTCAAGCCCTCCATCAGTCTGGAGGTCATGCGCACCCATCGCCCGGCGCAGCTCATGCAGGTCACCGGCACCGGGCGGCGGGTGATCGCCGAGGCTCACCCGGTGTTCGTGAACGGCAGGCTCGAGCGTATCGTCAGCCGCTCGCGGGACATGACCGACCTGCAGCTTCTGCAGGATGAGTACGCGCTGCTGCAAAAGCGCTTCAACGAGCACGTCAAGCGCGGCCAGAGCGTGGTCGACGACCCGGCGCTCGACAGCGCCCTGGAAGATCTTCAGGTGAGAAGCCACGCGATGCGCGAAGTCGCAAGCCTCCTGAAGCGCGTCGCGCCTTCCGGTGCCAGCGTGCTGATGCTGGGGGAGTCCGGCGTGGGCAAGACGGCGTTTGCGCGCCAGCTTCACCGCTGGAGCGAGCGCGCTGCCGGCCCCTTCGTCGAGGTCAACTGCGGCGCCATTCCGGAGAATCTGTTCGAGTCCGAGATGTTCGGCTACCAGCCCGGCGCCTTCAGCGGCGCCGCCCGCCAGGGCAAGGCGGGGCTTCTGGAGCAGGCCGAAGGGGGCACGCTGTTTCTCGACGAGATCGGCGAGCTTCCGCTTCTGATGCAGACCAAACTGCTGAAGGTGATCCAGGACGGCAAGCTGACGCGCCTGGGCGACACTCGCCCGCGCCGGGTCGATTTCCGACTGGTGGTGGCCACCAACCAGGACCTGGCGGCGCGCGTGCAGGAAGGCCTTTTCCGTCTGGATCTCTACTACCGCCTCAACGTAATCCCTGTGACGCTGCCTGCGCTTCGCGAGCGCCGCGAGGACATCCCCGCGCTTGCAGAGGCCTGCCTTGCCCGGCTCAACGCCCACTACGGACGGCAGAAGTTTCTCGACAACCACGTCTGGTCGACGCTGATGGGCAGCGACTGGCCCGGCAACGTGCGCGAGCTCGAAAACTGGCTGGAGCGCGCCTGGCTTTCGAGCGCCTCGGATCAAATCGAAAGCGTCGAGGCCACCCCCACCACTGCCCGCCCGGAGCCGACGCTTGAAGCGTACGAATCAATCGCGCGCGAAGAAACGCTGCCCGCTTACCTAGCCCGCGTCGAACAGCGGCTGCTGCGCGAGCTGTGCCAGCAGCACCCCAGCACTTACGCCATCGCTAAACGGCTGGGCATCAGCCAATCGAGCGTGGTGCGCAAACTTCGCAAGCACGGCCTGAGCGCTCCCCACGGCTAGGTCGTGTGACGCAAGAGGCATGCATAATTATAAAAAGGTCAGGCTACTGCCCTCTCATGCCATGGCCCGTTCCAGCCGCTGCTTGCGCCGCTCCCAGTCCGGCATCACCTGCTCCAATAGCTCGAAGAATGCCGTGCCGTGATGGGGCACGGCGCGGTGGCAGAGTTCATGGGTGATGACATAGTCGATGGCGTCCACCGGTGCTTGAACCAGGCGGCGATTGAGCAGCAGGCGGCCAGCGGGAGACATGGACCCCCAACGCTGCTGAATTCGACGCACGATGATTCCGATCGGGCGAAATGACTGCGGCACCGCGAAGCGGGCCAGGCAGTGTTCGAGCCGCTCAGGGAACTTGATATGAGCTCGCTCCCGATACCAGGCCTCGACCAGTTCGTGTGTCGTCTCGGGGCTGTGGGGGCGAGGGGTCTGCACGACGATGAAGCCTCGGATCAGCGTCACACGCTTGTGCGTATGCGGGATCACTTTGAGGCGATACTGCCGTCCGAGGTAGAGGTGCGTCTCACCGGAGAGATACTGCCGCTCGGGTGTCCGCGGCAGGAACTGAGAGAAATAGCGCTGCTGCCGCACCACCCAGGCGGCGCGCTTGCGCAGCCTGGCTTCGATGGCCGCCAACGGCGTTTCCATGGGGGCTGCGATCATCACCGAGGCGTCCGGCTCGACGGCGATTTCGAGCGTCTTTCTGGGGCGGCGTTTGACCTCGTAATGAATCTCCTGAGCGCCATAGCGCAGGCAGTGCCGTTCCCGAGTCATGTGGTGAACCTGGCGCGGGCGAGGTTCATGATCTTCTGCTCCAGGTCGTCTAGCACTTCGACCGGCAGATCGACGCCTTTCTGATCGCGGATGACGTCGAAGAAGTAATCGTCGATGGCGTTGCGTAGATCGTTCTGCGCCATCTCGTTCGACCACAGGTCGACGATCAGATGTGACTTGATGATCTCGATGATGTCCAAAGAGATGATGGCCGCTTCGTCGCCCGCCACCGTCGCCTCGTCCCGGGTCTGGAGTTGGCCGTCGAGGATACCGAAGAACGCCTGCCCATCCTCGTCGCCTTTGAGGCGCTCCGGCACGTGATGGCCGCGCTCCTTGCGCGCTATCTGGCTTGCCAGCTTTACCACGCTCTGCAGGTACTCACGTTCGGAGAGCCGCTGCTCGCGATAGGCGCGAATCGTCTCTTCGAGCAGCTCCGAGAAACGTTTGTAAAAGGTCGGGTCCTCATCCATGTTCTCGGTGATCGCCCGCCGCGTGGCACTGGAGATGCGATCAGCCTTAGAGGCTTCCGAGACCCCGGTCTCCTCGACCACCGCCTTCAGCGCATCGGGGTCGTTGATGTTGACCACATCGATGATCGTCTCGGCGGGCATCGCCACGACATGGTCGTCGAGCAGCTTCTGGATTTTGGGCTCGAACTCGCGGATATCGACCGTTTCCTGATAACGGATCTGGACCGAGCGCTTGAGTTCCGAGAACTGCTGCCAGTCGCGCTTTAGGGCGTCCACTTTATTCTGGTCGAAGACGTCGAGCAGCTTGTCCGACGACAGCGCGATGTGCAGGCAACGGCTGTAGGCGCTCAGGCGCGCATAGAAGTCCTGGCGGCACGCTTCGTCGGCGAGATGGCGCTCGAACTGCTCCATGTCACGCTTGTTGCGCACCGGCTTGAACAGATCCCAGAGCTGATCGTGACGCTGAGGCAGCTTGCGGATCTCCTCGCGGACATCGTGCACCGTCCCGGCGAGATCCGCCGCTTCGTAGCCCTCGAAGGCGTTGTAGTTGGTCAGCGCGCTGTCGAGCTCGCCGAGCAGGCCTTCGTAGTCGATGACGAAGCCGAACTGCTTCTCCGTATCCCCCTCCCCGAAGAGTCGGTTCACGCGAGCGATGGCCTGCAGGAGATTGTGCTCCTTGAGCGACTTGCAGACATAGAGCACGGTATTACGCGGTGCATCGAAGCCGGTGAGCAGCTTGGAGACCACGATCAGGATTTCCGGGTCGCCCGAGCCTTTGAACGCCTCGACGATCTCGCGATTGTAGGCCTCCTCGGTTTTGTACTGCGCCATCATCTTTGCCCAGAAATCACGCACGAGATCTCGGGCGTCCTGGTCGATCTCTTCGTGCCCCTCGTTGTCGTCCGGTGGCGAGATGACGATGGCGCTCGAGACATGACCGATCTCGTCGAGCACAGTCTTGAAGCGGACAGCGGCGGCCTTGGAGGGCGCGACGAGCTGTGCCTTGAAGCCGGTCCCCTGCCAGTGCTGGCGATAGTGTTCGGAGATGTCGAACGCCCTGGCGCGGATTGCTTGCTCTGTCTTGGCCAGTGCATCCTTGCGCGAGAACTTGCGCTTGAGATCGCGGCGCTGATCCTCGCTCAAACCAACGCTGATCTTGTCGAACCAACGGTCGATCACCTGCCCTGAGACCTGCTGCTCGACCAGCCTGCCCTCGTAGAGCAGCGGCACCACGGATTCGTCGGCCACCGCTTCGTCGATGCCATAGCGATGGATCAGTCGGCTAAAGGTCTGGAGCGTGTTCTTCTCTTTCTTCAGTAGCGGCGTACCGGTGAAGCCGAGATAGCAGGCGCGGGGCAGCAGCCGGCGCATCTTGGCGGCAAACTGGCTATGCCCGCCGTAGCGGCCGGTCTGTGTACGGTGGCTTTCGTCGACCAGTACGAAGACGTTGGGATCCTCATCCGGCGGCTGGTTGTGCTTCAGCGCGGTATCGAACTTGTTGATGATCGTGGTGATCAGTGGCGTCTTGTCGCGCACGAGTTCGAGCAGATGCGCACCGGTCGTCGCCCGTACCGGCTCCAGATCGCAGGACTTGAACGTCCCCTTGATCTGCCGGTCGAGATCGTCGCGGTCGGTGACGATGATGATGCGCGGGTTCTCGATGCCGCTTTCCAGCGCCAGGGCACGCCCCAGCATCACCATGGTCAGCGACTTGCCCGAGCCCTGTGTGTGCCAGATCACGCCGCCCTTGCGCGCGCCGCGGGTATCGTGCTGGCTGATGGTCTCGATCGCCCGCCGGATGCCAAAGAACTGCTGATGACGCGCAATCTTGCGCACACCGCCATCGAACACGGTGAAGCGACGGACCAGATCGAGCAGCCGCGACGGCCGACACAGCGCGTAGAGCGTTCGATCCTGCGCGGTCACGGCGCGCTCACCTTCCTCCCGTAGCGCCAGGAAATGGTCGCGGGCATCCGCCAGGCGGCCGGCATAGATTGCCTGCGCTTCCGCGATGCTCAGCGGCTGGTTGGCCGCCGCCAGCAGTCGCTCGGCTTCGTCCTCGCTGGCGAGTTCGGCCATCTGCTCCGGGGCCGGTGCTGCCGTGGCGGGGAGCGCGCGCGCCATGACGGAGAGGGCCTCCTCCGCATCATCCTCTTCCCGCCAACCGTGCCAGAACTTCGCCTTGGCACCGACGGTGGCATAACGCGCCTCCACCCGATTCATGGTCATCAGCAACTGCGCAAAGTGGAAGAGCTGGGGAATACCGTCTTCGCGCTGATAGCCGATCAACTGACTATCGGCTTTCTTCAGGTCTTCGGTGGGTCGCTTGTTCTCGATCACCACGAACGGAATGCCGTTGACGAACGCGACGATATCGCAGCGCCGGGTCTGGCGAGACGCCGTCCGCTCCACCGCGAATTCGGCGGTGACGTGGAAAACGTTGTTTTCGGGCGTCTCCCAGTCGATGTAGCGAAACGAGTGGCTCCTGGAGTCGCCATCGATGGATTTGGTGATCGTGGTGCCGAGCACCAGGGTGTCGTAGATCTCCTGATTGGTGCCGCGCAGCCCCTTCAGCCGGTCCGGCGTGGGCTTGAGCCGGCGCAGCGCCTCATGGGCATCCTGCAGATCGAAAGGGTACTCTCGCCCCCGATGGGTGAAGCGGTTGAGGCGCATCGACTGCTCGATCAGGATATCGTCCAGCACCACGTTTTTGAGCCGCCCACCGCGCAGGCGCAGCGCCTCCGCCTGCGACAGCGGAGTGAAGCCCAGCGCCACCAGCAGCTGTAGCGCGGGAATCTGGGACTGGTGTTTTTCAGCGGCGTTAAAAACTTTGTTCATCATGATTTTGCCAGAGCTTTGCCGCCTGCTTCTTCGGACGTTGCAACCGAAGAGGTACGTCCTCTTCTTACCCCTGCCGAAGACGCCGGCTTTTCGATCAGTTCTATCGCAACGTCGAATCCCAATTTTCGGAGGCGTTCAACTGAAACTTGCAAACTTACCTTACTGAAAAATGGCAATCCCAAAGTCCCGTCGGCGTAGGGTTGGCGCATAATTCCGTAAACAATAGTGTATTTTTCGCGAACAACACGTTCGGTTGATTTTGGCAAATGGACTTCAAAACCTTTCTTCTCAGACTTAACAATTGAACGCAGTTTTTTCCTAAACTCTTTATCGCCTACGAAAGCCTCTGCACTGACAATACCCTGTGACCAAAGGTGGCTTATGGGGCCGGAAGAGTGGCCGTCTTTCAAGTGAATGAAGTGTTTTTTATCTGACAAAAAGTCCGCTGGCTCGAGGTTTGCATTTCGCACACCGGCGGGGTTGATTTTTTCCCTATCGAGCTTGAGAAGATCTGCTGCCCTAGTCGCAACCAGATTCGCGATGAGTTCTTGCTCATTATGTGCAACGGTCTTTCCAATAATATTGACTGTGTCGATCTCATCAAAAAATTTGTTCACACTATCCTTGAATAATGCTTCGACCTGAAACCAGTTGCCAGCAAAAAGGATAAAATAAAGCGTGTCCGTTTTCGAGGTCAAAGACGCCTCGTGAATAAAGCAATCGTAAACTTTCCATTTTTCCGAGAACTGATCTTTGTCAGACGGCTTCGCGGAAATTCGGTGTTTTTCCTTTATCTCTTTAATGTCGCCGGTGAATTTGCATCGGTTCAGCTCACTTATATAGTCAGTTATTGCCAAGCTGTGAAATGTGGCTCCATGACTTCCAAAGCCATTGTAGTGAAGCTCACTCCCTTCGATATAGTTGGCCACTTCCGGTGGCGACATGTGAAGATCCACCGGATTACCCTTTCGCAACTCACCCAGATCTACAAATAACTTTTCGTCCAGCTGTTCGATGAGATCCTTTTCGATCACGGGTCGCAGGTTATCAACCCATTTAAAATCAGTTTTATAGTCTGTTTTTTCGTAAACCTTAAAGATCTCATTACATTTTTTCTGGACATCATTAATATCTAGCTCACAAGTGATAGATAAAGAATCCTTACCTGCAACAAAGCGTGCAAAACTTGGATCTTTAGGCGTACCACCTGCGACCCTCGCGACATCACGCAATCGATCAACGCCGAAGGCATTGACATCGCTATCACGGCTAGCCTGAACTCTTTTTTGGAATGTAACCGCATCTGGTGTTGCCAAATCCAGTGAACGTATATTGCTCCCCGGAACAGAGTTCAGCGTGACCTTCAATCCAAACTGTCGCTCAAACGCATCGTCGTTGAGGGCGATATGAATGTGTCCGAAGCAGATGGCAGCGAATCTTGCCCCGATAGGGACGAAAATCACAGCACCTGCGCCACCTGTAAATATTTCGTCAGGTATTTCATTAGATCCTTCTTCGATGAAGGAGCGCCATTTAGGAGGGTTCGAATATATTTGTCCGACAAATACTGTTGCTCCCTCAATCAGCTCCCATGGCCCTCGCTGAAGAGCGCGACCCGCGTTTGGGGCGAAGGTGTCAGTGAAGGCCCTTTCTATGTCTCGGCCTTCACGTAAAAGACGTATGTTGAGGGTGCGCACAGTCATCTTATTCCTCCATTTCGACTCGCCATTCGCCAGTTAGCAGCTTCTGCATCAACCCGCGCTTCTGCCGTGTAACAGCTTTGATCTCGCGTTCGGTCGCTTCCAGATCACCTCTTGCGGTGTCCAGCACCTCTGTAATCGCCTTCTGCTCGTCGAGCTCGGGCAGTGGCAGCTTCAGCGCTGCCAGATCAGCGTAGTAGGTGCGTTGGCGAACACTGCCCGAGCCACCGCTATTGATGTAGTGAGCCCACCACGACGTTTTACGCAGATGGTCGAGGTAGCCTGGATCGAGCCCGTCGGCGTTGCAGGCGAAGACGACGTAATCAGGGCTGACCAGTACCTCTTCATCGCGTTGATTCATCGCGATGGAGCCGACATTGATACGCATCGGGTTGTAGGCGAAAGCTCGAGGCGGCAGGCGCTTATAGCGACTGATATCACCGGCGATGGTCTGTTCACGCATCGGTACGACACCCTGGACTTTGGTTACCCCCATGACATAGTCGCGGCATAGCCCTTTGACTCCATTTCGTTCGGTCAGCTCATGGGTGACGGCCGCAATGCGCGTCGGCGTCCACTGGCTTCGTTGGCCGTTCAGACGGAGGCTGCCAAAAATTAGAGCCGCCCTTAGGCTGCCCAAGCGCTGTGTCTTCTTATCTCGAAGCACAGTGAGCTTCTCGAGAGCTTCGTCCCAAGTTCGCAGTATCTTGACGATTTCATGTTGTTCGGTGAGAGGGGGGAGACCAAATTTTAAATTTCGAATACGTTCTAATGCCAACTTCGGTTGCGCGTTTTGTGTGGCCTCCGCCAGCAACGCGGCTTGAACATTATCAGATCGTAGGGCTTCAAGAAGAAACTCCGGAAGTGCCTGTTTGATCGCGGAAATACGATCCGCATTCTCAGTTAAGTTTGCGCCATCAAGTTTGTCTGGAACCATGGCAACAACACCAAGGGTACCTGCAACAGAGATGATCAAATCGCCACTAGAGACGCGGTATCGGCTCAACGCTTTTCCGAGGTCTGGCGAAATAAACTTAACGCTGTCGAGATCGATTTGCCCACCGGGAAAGTCTGCGACTCTAATATAAGGGAATAGGCTACGCTCTTTTTGAAGATTGCGACCCTTTGGGAGCCGCTTGCCACCAGTCACTCGCGATATTTCACCCAGCCGCACCTGCTGAAAGCCTCGTGATACTGTATCACGCATTGGCATATATCTCCTTCGGATACTTGAGCCTCTTAACCCAGAATTCGACCAGATCGCCCTCGACTATTTTTGGATTATTTTTATATAACTTATTCAAATCATCCTCTCTCATTCGCCTTCGCGGCATCGGCAATGCGCTTCAGCTCCTCAATATCACCTACCTCATCCGCCGCCTTCTGCTGGGCGGCTTTGCGTTTGGCATCGAACGCGTCGTAGCGCTCGTGGGCGATACGCTTGGCGGCTTCCGCCGAGATGGAGCCCGCGCCCTCCAGCTTTGGCAGTTCGTTTGCAGTCAGGAAGGTGTCGAGCACGCGCTCCCACTCCGCCAGCCGCATGGTCTGCCGTCGCGTCGCGCGCAGTTCGGCGGTGTTGAGGAAGGTCTCGACGATCAGGTTGAGTTCCTTGATTTCGGCTTCGGCGAGATAGTTCTTCGCCGTGCCCACATCGGCCTTGCGCAGCGGCCGGCCTTTGTCCGCATTTTTCCACGTCATCAGACCCATATTGGGCTGATCGGGGTTGGCGCGGGCTCGAATCAGCTCGCCGGCGGTATGGCTGGTCACGGCGTTGAGCATCTTGTTCTGGATCGTGGCGTAGAAGGTGGGCACGGCCGACGAGCTGGGGTCGTAATCCTCGCTGAGCGCCAGGATATCGCGCACTTTCTGATAGAAGCGCGCTTCCGAGGCGCGGATATCGCGGATGCGCTCGAGCAGCTCGTCGAAGTAGTCCCAGGCGGGATCCTTCAGGCGTTCGTCGTGCATGACGAAGCCCTTGACGAGATACTCCTTCAGGATCGCCGAGGCCCAGCGGCGGAACTGCACACCGCGGGGGCTGCGGACGCGATAGCCAACCGCCAGAATCAGCTCGAGATTGTAGTGCTTGAGCGATCGGCGCACCTGGCGCTTGCCCTCGCTGCGAACTTGTAAGAATTCCTTACAGGTTGCCGCCTCGGTCAGTTCTTCATCGTCGTAGATCGCCCGCACGAGCTGGGTGATGCCCTGTGGGCTGGATGCGAACAGCTCCGCCATCTGGCCCTGGGTCAGCCATACGGTGCCCTCCACGGCCCGCAGCTGAATCTCGGCCTGACCGTCCTCGGTGGTGTAGAGGATGATTTCGCCTTCAGACATCGACACCGAGCTCCTTCAAATAGCCGGCCATCTTTGCGCGAACCTCGGCCAGCTCACCTTCGATGCGTTCGATGTCGCGCTGTACGGCTGCCACGTCGATCTCTTCCTCCGGCTCGAAGGTATCCACGTATCGAGGGATATTGAGGTTGTAGCCGTTATCAAAAAGCTCCTCGGGGCTGGCGCGATGGGAGTAGCGTTCGATCTCGGCACGGGTGCGATAGGTCTCCAGCACCTTGCCGATATGGGTGTCGTCCATCACGTTCTGGGTCTTGCTCGGCGTGAATGCCTTGCTGGCGTCGATGAACAACACGTCGCGGCGTGATTCGTTGGCGCCCCCTTCCTCTCGCGAGCGGTCGAAAATCAGGATGGCGACCGGAATCCCCGTGGTGGTGAACAGGTTGGCGGGCAAGCCGACGACGGTGTCGAGCAGATTCTCTTCAATCAACTGCTGGCGAATGCGCCCCTCGGCGCCAGCGCGGAACAGCACCCCGTGGGGCACGATGACCGCGACCCGGCCAGACTGGCGCTTGGCGATCTCGATCATGTGGGTGATGAAAGCGTAGTCGCCCTTCGATTTGGGCGGCACACCGCGCCAGAAGCGCGCGAACGGATCGGCACCGGCGTTCTCTGCGCCCCACTTATCCAGCGAGAACGGCGGATTGGCCAGCACCACATCGAAGCGCATGAGATGGTCGCTTTCTACCAGCGCCGGGCTGTTGAGGGTGTCACACCACTCGATGCGCGCGGCATCCTTGGCGTGCAGGAACATGTTCATGCGTGCCAGTGCCCAGGTGGCACCGTTGACCTCCTGGCCGTAGAGGGCGAAGTTTTCGGAGCCGACCTCCTGAGAAGCCTGGATCAGCAGCGAGCCAGAGCCGCAGGCGGGATCGCAGATGGTGCTACCCGGTTCGGGGGCGGCCAGCTTGGCCAGCAGGCGCGAGACTGCCGTGGGCGTGTAGAACTCGCCTGCCTTCTTGCCGGCGTCCGAAGCGAAGCGCGAGATGAGATAGATGTAGCACTCGCCGATGATGTCCTCGGTCACCCGAGAGGGGCGCAGGTCGAGTGCGGGCTTGGCGAAATCCTCGAGCAGATTCTTGAGCCGGCGGTTGCGGTCCTTGGGGCGGCCAAGATTGGCTTCCGAGTTGAAGTCGATATTGCGAAAGACCCCTTCCAGCTTGCTGCGGTTGGCGTCTTCGATCTTTTCGAGGGCGATATTGATCAGCTCGCCGATATTGGGCGCGTTGCGCTGTGCGTGCAGGTCATAGAAGCTCGCGCCCTCGGGCAGAACGAAGCGTTCGCGCTCCAGACGGCGGCGAATGCGCGCCTCGTCGCCGTCGAACTGCTCGCGGTAGGTCTTGAGGTGATCGTTCCAGAGATCCGAGATGTACTTCAGGAACAGCATCACCAGGATGTAATCCTTGTACTGGCCGGCATCGACGGCACCTCGGAAGGTGTCACAGGCGGCCCAGGCGGTCTGGTTGATCTGGTGTTGCGTCATTTGGTCGGTCATGGGGCCATTTCCTTGTGATCAGCGGCCATCGCGGCTTCGCCGAGAATGAGGCTCGACAGGCGTTCTCGGTGTGTGGCGAGTTCCCGCAGCAGGCGCCCTTCCTGTCGAGCCAGAGCGTCGAGCTCAACGATGCGTCGTTGCGTAGCAAGATCGGGCACGGCAATCTCAAGCCGTTCGAGCACTTTCATTGGGATCATACGCAGGCTAGTGCCCTGAGCTTCGGCACCAAGCCTGCGCTGGGCATCGGGTTGATTGATGGCCCAAGCCAAGTAGGTCGGCAGCAGGTAGTTCGTATCGGGGTGCAGGATCACGAGGGGGCTGACGACGAGCACGGGTTCTTTCAGGGCGTCATCAATAGCAGATGCCGTACTAGGCACTCCGCGGGAACGAAACACGACGTCGCCATGTGTCACGAAATAGTGATCGGCAAGCTTGCTGAGTGCATAGCGCTGAAACGGCGGCGTCGGTGGGGTTCCATCAGCGGCAACATCGCGCAGTTGGAGTACAGGAATGCCATCTTCGTCGGCGGGCTCTAGCTTGCTGCGAGCCGTGTAACCCGAATGGATATCGCAAAGATCCGCTAAAAGCATGTCAAAAGCTCTATAGTTCAATGTACAGCAATATAAACACAAACAAAGAAACTATCAATTATTATCGCAGTTTTCCCTCTACAGAGATTAAAAATAGCATGTAAAATTTGAAATCAAATGCAATGGGCTCACCCCACTTGGACAGCTGATACCCTTTCGCCACACAAGCGTCACACAACGGCAACGTCCTTGACCCACAGTGATTGGCCACGACCCACCTTTGGTGAAAGCCATGAGCCCATCACGTATCCGCCTGGCGGGCGTCTCCAAGCAGTGGGGCGCGACCGCCGCCGTCGATGACATCTCTTTTGAGGTGACGCCGGGGCAGTTCGTCATTCTGCTGGGGCCTTCCGGCTGCGGTAAATCGACCACGCTTCGCATGATCGCCGGGCTCGAAGAGGCCTTGAGTGGCGCGATCCACATCGGCGAGCGCGATGTCACGCGCTCACCGCCCGGCGACCGCGGCCTCTCCATGGTGTTTCAGTCCTACGCGCTCTTTCCCCACCTGAGCGTGGCCGAGAACATCGTCTTTGGCCTGAAGAGCCGCCGCGTGCCCAAACCCGAGCGCGACCAACGCTTGGCTCACGTGGCAGAGCTGGTCGACCTTTCGCCCTACCTCGACCGCAAGCCGGCGAATCTTTCCGGCGGTCAGCGCCAGCGGGTGGCGCTGGCCCGCGCCATCGTTTCCGAACATCCGATCTGTTTGATGGACGAGCCGCTCTCGAACCTGGACGCGCGCTTGAGAGCCGACATGCGCCGCGAGATCAAGGCGCTGCAGAGCCGGCTCGGAATGACGGTGATCTACGTCACTCACGATCAGGTGGAAGCCATGAGCATGGGCGACCGGGTGATTCTCATGCAGCACGGCCGCATCGTTCAGGACGCCACCCCGAGTGAGCTCTATAACCACCCGGCGAGCGCCTTCGCCGCCAGCTTCATAGGAAGCCCCGCCATGAATCTACTGCCTTTGGTCGCCGGTGTTACCGGTGCCGTGATCGACGGCGACACTACCCCGGTCGCCCCGTTGGAAGCCGCCGGCGGAAAGCTTGGCATTCGCCCCGAGGATATCGAGCTTCGCCTTGAAAACGCGCCCGGCGTGGCCGCGCGCATCACCGGCGAGGAGTACTTGGGCGCTGATACCGTCGTGCACGTGGCGGTGGGCAATCACAGCCTTCGCGTACGCGTGGCGGGTCGCCCCGATTTTGCCAGCGCCGCCTGTCGCCTCTACTGGGTGCCGGCAAAGGCGCACCTGTTCGCCGCCGGCGGCCTGCGCCACGAGCACCTGACGCCCAGCGCCTTCGCCTCTGCGGCGCGCACCGTTGCCCGCCCGCCGACGGTGGGCTCGTTCCAGCACTGATCCGTCATCCACTCGCCACCTGCAAGGAGTTCGTCATGTCTGTTCGTCTTCCCTTTGCCCTCACTGCCCTGGCCGTCGGTCTCTTGAGCGCCACCCAGGCCAGCGCCGAGGTCGATCTCACCATGTACTACCCGGTCTCCGTGGGCGGCGCGCTGACCGGCGTGATCGACGAACTGGTCGAGGAGTTCGAAAGCGAGCACCCGGACATCTCGGTGGACGCAATCTACGCCGGCAACTACGACGACACCCGGGTGCGCGCGATGTCCGCCATCGAGGCTGGCGATACCCCGGCGCTTTCGGTGATGTTCTCCATCGATCTGTTCGAGCTGATCGAGCAAGGCGCCATCGTCGCCTTCGACGACCTGGTCGAGACCGACGAGGAGCGTGCGTGGCTGGACGGTTTCTACCCCGGGCTGATGGATAACGGTCGGCTCGACGGCAAGACCTACGGCATCCCGTTCCAGCGCTCGACCATCGTGCTGTTCTGGAACAAGGACGCCTTTGAGGCGGCGGGGCTCGACCCGGACACGCCGCCTGCAAACTGGAACGAAATGGCCGAGATGGCCGCCACCCTGCGCGAGGCAAACGGCGACCAGTGGGGCGTGATGGTGCCCTCCACCGGCTACCCGTACTGGATGTTTCAGGCCTTCGCTTACCAGAACGGCCACCGGCTGATGAACGAGGCCGGCACCGAGGTCTATTTCGACGATCCGGCGGCGGTGGAAGCGCTGGAGTACTGGGTATCGCTTGCCGAAGATGGCGTCATGCCGAGCGGCACCATCGAGTGGGGCACGCTTCGCCAGAACTTCCTCGAACAGTCCACGGCGATGATGTGGCACACCACCGGCAACCTGAGTGCCGTGAAGAGCGACGCCGATTTCGATTTCGGCGTGGCGATGCTGCCGGCCAAGACTCAGCGCGGCAGCCCCACCGGCGGCGGCAACTTCTACATCTTTGCCGACACCAGCGACGAAGAGCAGCGCGCCGCAATGACCTTCATCCGCTGGATGACTGCCCCGGAGCGCGCCGCGGACTGGTCGATCGAAACCGGCTACATGGGCGTGAGCCCCGCCGCGTATGATACCGAGACACTTCAGGCTTACGTGAAAGAATTCCCGCCGGCGGCGGTGGCCCGCGACCAGCTGGAATTCGGCACCGCCGAACTTGCCACCCATGAGGGCGGTCGCATTCGCCGCACGCTCGACAACGCCGTGCAGGCCGCGCTCACCGGCCAGATGACGCCAGAGCAAGCGCTGACCCAAGCGCAAGCCGAGGCCGATCGCATCCTGCGCCGCTACGCTCGCTAAGCTCATCCGGGCGCCGGGACCTGCCTCGGCGCCCACCCTTCCAAGAGTCCTCGCCATGACGCTGACTGCCCATCGCAAGCTCCAAGGAGCGCTTCTGCTGCTGCCTGCGGCGGCGCTGCTGGGCCTCTTTGCCTATCTGCCCACCGTTACCACGGTGATCCAGAGCCTTTATCTACCCGGCTTTCGCGGCGCGCCGCCGGAATTCGTCGGGCTCGAGAACTACCGGTTTCTGTTCGAGGACCCCAAGTTTTGGCAGGTAGCGCGCAACAACCTGATCTATGCGCTCGGCACCATTCCGCTCTCCATCGCGCTGGCGCTCGGCATGGCGCTGCTGGTCAACGGCAAGCTCCCCGGGCGGGGGCTTGTGCGCATGGCCTATTTCACGCCAACGATTCTGCCGATGATCGCCGCGGCCAATATCTGGATGTTCTTCTACGCCCCGCAGATCGGGCTGTTCAATAAGCTGCTCGCAACACTTGGCTTGTCCGGCGTGAACTGGCTGGGCGACCCGAGCGTGGCGCTCTACTCGATCATCGTGATGTCGGTGTGGAAGGAGGCGGGCTTTTTCATGCTCTTCTATCTGGCCGCCCTGCAGGCGATCCCACCGGAGCTCAGGGAAGCGGCGGATCTCGAGGGCACGAGCCGTACACGTTTTTTCTGGCGGGTGACCTTTCCGCTTCTGATGCCGACCACCCTGTTCGTTTTGATCAACGCGCTGATCAACGCCGTGCGCGTGGTCGATCACCTGTTCATCCTCACCAAGGGCGGGCCGAACAACGCCACCAACCTGCTGCTCTACTACGTCTACGAGAACGCCTTCGCGTTTTTTGATCGCACCACTGCGGCCACCCTCACCGTGGTGATCCTGCTGGTGCTCGCGGCGGTGGCGACGCTCAAGTTCACGCTTCTCGACCGCCGGACCCACTACCAATGACGACTCCATTCCCATGAGCACACTCGCCGCCGCCCTTCCCCGCCGCTTGGCGCTAACGCTTTCGCTCGAGACCCTGGCCGCTTGGCTTCTGGCCATCGTGTGGATCTTTCCGCTGCTCTACGCGGTGTGGGCGGCGTTTCACCCGCCGGCGTTCATGGTGCGCTTCGAGCTCTTCGCGCCATTGAGCCTGGAGAACTTCAAGACCGCCTGGGCCCAGGCGCCGTTCGCGCGCTACTACCTCAACACCTTTTTACTGGTCTCCGGCGTGGTGGCGGCGCAGTTCGTGGTATGCACGCTGGCGGCCTTCGCGTTTGCGCGCTTTCCCATACCCGGCAAGAACGCGCTGTTTCTGTTGGTGCTGATCCAGCTGTTCGTATTTCCCGAGGTGCTGATCGTCGAGAACTACCGTATCGCCAGCGGCCTGGGCTTGATTGACACCATCGCCGGCATGGGGCTGCCTTACGTGGCCAGCGCTTTCGGCATCTTTTTGCTGCGCCAGACCTTCAAGACCATCCCCCGCGAGCTCGAGGACGCCGCGCGCATCGAAGGCTGCGGCTGGCTTGCCGTTCTGTGGAAAGTCTACGTACCGCTGGCCCGCCCGACATATCTCGCCTACGCGCTGGTGTCGATTAGCCATCACTGGAACAACTTCCTGTGGCCCTTGGTGGTGACCAACTCGGTGGAGAGCCGCCCGCTGACCGTGGGCCTGGGCGTCTTTTCCGCGCCGGAAACCGGGGTCAACTGGGCGACGGTGAGCGCGGCCACCCTCTTGAGCATCGCGCCGCTTTTAGTGGCGTTTCTGCTCTTTCAGAGCCAGTTCGTGCAGTCGTTTCTGCGCGCGGGCATCCGGTAGCCCCCGCTTTCGTGCGACAATCCTCGCAACGCAAACCAGCGAGGAGAGAGCGAGGATGCACGGCGAACCCCACCCGGCGCTGTCGGTGCTGCAGGAAGTCTTCGGCTTCGATCAGTTTCGCGGCCCGCAGCAGGCGATCATCGAGCACGTAAGCGCCGGCGGCGACGCGCTGGTCTTGATGCCCACCGGCGGCGGCAAGTCGCTGTGCTACCAGATTCCGGCGCTTCTGCGCGCGGGCACGGCGATTGTGGTCTCACCCCTGATCGCGCTGATGCAGGATCAGGTGGCAGCCCTCGTTCAAAACGGCGTGCGCGCGGCCTACCTCAACTCGAGCCTCGATTTTCAGGACGCCATGGCGGTGGAAAACCAGCTGCGCGCAGGCGAGCTGGATCTTCTCTATGTCGCCCCGGAGCGCCTGGCCACGCCGCGCATGCAGGCACTGCTGGATCAGGTGCCGATTGCGCTGTTCGCCATCGATGAAGCCCACTGCGTCTCCCAATGGGGGCACGACTTTCGCCCGGAGTACCGTCAGCTCTCCCAGCTTCACGAGCGCTTCCCAAACGTTCCCCGAATCGCGCTTACTGCCACCGCCGACGTGCCGACCCGCGGCGACATCATCGAGCACCTGCAGCTTCAAAACGCCGCGCTCTACAACAACGGCTTCGACCGGCCCAATATCCGCTACCACATCGCCGAAAATCAGGGCAACACGCGCGAGGCGCTGCTGCGCTTCATTCGCGAGAACCACGACGGCGAGGCGGGTATTGTCTACTGCCTGTCGCGCAGGAAGGTGGAGGAGACCGCGGCCTGGCTCGAACGCCAAGGATTGACCGCCCTTCCCTACCACGCGGGACTTCCGCCAGAGCAGCGTCAGGAAAACCAGACCCGCTTTCTGCGCGAGGACGGCGTCATCGTGGTGGCGACCATTGCCTTCGGCATGGGCATCGACAAGCCGGACGTGCGCTTCGTGGCGCACTTGAACCTGCCCAAGAGCATCGAGGCCTACTACCAGGAAACCGGCCGCGCCGGGCGCGACGGCCTGCCCGCGGATGCCTGGATGGCCTACGGGCTGCAGGACGTGATCACCCTGCGCCAGATGCAGCAGGACTCGAGCGCGGGCGACCAGCAAAAGCGCATCGAGCAGCAGAAGCTCGACGCCATGCTGGGGCTGTGCGAGATCATCAGCTGCCGCCGCCAGGCGCTTCTGCACTACTTTGGCGATCATCTGGAGAAACCCTGCGGCAACTGCGACAACTGCCTGACCCCGCCGGAGACCTGGGACGCCACCGTCGCCGCGCAGAAGGCGCTGTCCTGCGTCTTTCGCACCGAGCAGCGCTTCGGCGTGACCTACCTGGTCGACGTGCTGCTGGGCAAATCGAACGAGCGCATCGCCCGCTTTGGCCACGACCGGGTCAGCACCTTCGGCATCGGGACCGAGCTTTCCGCCAACGAGTGGAAGGCGCTTTATCGTCAGCTGATCGCCAGCGGCTACCTGAGCGTGGATATGGAGGGCCACGGTGGCATTCACCTGACCGCTCAGGCCAAGCCCGTGCTGCGCGGCGAACAGGCGCTGACCCTGCGCAAACCGGTCAAGCCCGCCGCCCGGCGCCGCAGCCGGGGCGCGCCCGCCGCCCAGGGCCACGGCCCGCTGTGGGAGGCGCTTCGCGGCCACCGCAAGGCGCTTGCCGACGAGCAGGGCGTGCCGGCCTACGTGATCTTCAACGACGCCACCCTCAATGAACTCGTCGAGCGCCGCCCTGAAAGCCTGGACGCCCTGGGTGGCGTCACCGGCATCGGCGCGCGCAAGCTCGAGGATTACGGTGAAGGGATTCTGGAAGTGATCGCGGCGCACAAGGGCAGCGCCCAACCCGCAAGCGTCGGCGACAGCGCCCGGGAGTCCGCCGAAATGGTGAGGGCGGGCCTGACCGTCGAGGAGGTCGCGAACCGGCGCGGCTTCACCGTCAACACCATCTACCGCCACCTGGCCGAGGCGATCGAAGGCGGGGCACTCACTCTCGATGAGGTGATCACACTGGAACCCGCCGCGTTAGAGCGCATTCAGAGCGCGATCCGTGAACACGCGGCAGGCGGCATGCGCGCGGTGTTCGACGCCCTCGACGGCCAGATCGACTACAACGTGTTGGCCTGCGTGCGCGCCGCGATGAACGCTGCGAGAAGTTCGTGATGGAAAGGAGAACGCGGCGGCAACCATCCACCCTCTCTAGATGCCTTGCCCGCCGAATCATTTGGTGGGCAAGGCTTGAGTGAGTATGAAATCGGCCACCCGGTAACCGATCGGCTCGATGGTCTATTACCAGGATTTGTAGGGAAGAAACTTGCCGTTCAAAGTGAGCAATACGCGATCGCCCTTGGGATCTTCGATTTTATCCACCGCCATGGTGAAATCGATAGCGCTCATGATGCCGTCACCGAATCTCTCCTGCACCACATCCTTGAGCGTTTCGCCGTAGACGCCGACCACTTCGTACAGGCGGTAGATGAACGGGTCCTGGGGAATGGCTTCATCCCACGCCTTGGTGGGGAAGGCCGTGAGCGCTGTGGCCACGTCGCTATCGACCTCGAGTACGTCACAAAGCTTATGGGCCACATCGGCGCTGGAGCTGTTCATTCCGTAACACGCGGATGCGACCCACACCGGCGACATACCCACCGCATTCGCGATGTCGTCCCAGCTCATTTTTTTACGCGCTTTGGCCGCCAATAGCGTGTGGCGCATTTCAAGTTTATCCATGACGAGTCTCCTTGGGAGTGAAATTGACCAGGTTCTGGTGTGATTCGGTGTCCGGGGATGCCGAAGCGGTTTCGGTCGCGCACTCGGGGGACGATTGCCGTACCGGGTCCACCGGTGTCGGGTAGAGCATCCCGTGCCCGCTGGGTTTTTCTGAACGCAATTCGCTGGAGCGATTGACCAGAAAATCGACGAGGTAGTTACGAATCGTGTAGAAGTGCGGATGCTTGATGATGCTTGCCCGCTGGCGGGGCCTGGGCAGGTCGATCTCTACCGCTTCGGCGATTCGTGCATGAGGGCCATTGGTCATCAAGAAGATGCGATCGGCCAGCAAAATGGCTTCGTCCACATCGTGGGTGATCATGAACACGGTTTGCTGATCCTGACTCCAGATCTTGATCAACTCGTCCTGAATGACGCCGCGGGTCAGGGCATCCAGTGCGCCAAAGGGCTCATCCAGCAGCAGCAGCTTGGGTTTGGTGGCAAAAGCGCGGGCGATGCTGACCCGCTGGCGCATGCCGCCGGAGAGTTGGGAAGGTTTTCGGTTCACCACCTCCTGCAGGCCGACCATTTTCAAGTACTTCATGCTGTGCTCGGTGACCTCCCGGTCGCTCCACGCTTTCCAGCGGGCGCGAACGCCGAAACGAACGTTTTCCAGCGCGGTCAGCCAGGGCAGCAGGCTGTAATTTTGAAACACGACACCACGCTCGAGGCCCGGGCCTTTGATCTCCTTGTTCTCCATGACCATGGAGCCTTCGGAAAACTGATCCAACCCGGCCAGCGCGTTCATGATGGTCGATTTACCACAGCCGGAATGCCCGATGATGCAGACGAACTCGCCCTTGTTGAGCCCGAAGCTGATGTTCTCAAATACCGTCAGCGGCAAAGCGTGCTTGCCCGTCCCCGGGAAGCGCTTGGTCGCGTTTTGTACTTCTACGAAAGCATGACTCATGACCGGCTCCTCATTCGGCGTAGGTGACGAAGCGCGCTATATAGGCAAGCGCCATATCCAGTAGCATGCCCACCACGCCAATCATCAGGATGGAGAAGATCACGCTGGTCAGGTCTAAGTTGTTCCATTCGTTCCAGACGTAATAGCCAATGCCGGTGCCCCCCACCAGCATCTCGGCGGCCACGATGACCAGCCAGGCAATACCGATGGAAATGCGCATACCGGTCAAAATGGTGGGCGCGGCAGCCGGCAAGATCACTTTGAAAGCCGTTTGTAACGAGGTCAGTTCGTGGGTCCGGGCCACATTGACCCAGTCGTTGCGTACCCCGGCCACGCCAAAGGCGGTATTAAGCAGCATCGGCCAGATGGAGCAGATGAAGATCACGAAGATGGCGGAAGCTTCGGAGTCGCGAATGATGAATAGCGCCAACGGCATCCAGGCCAGTGGCGAAATAGGCCGCAGTACCTGAATGAAAGGGTTGAGCGCTTTGTACGCAAGCGGCGACATGCCGATCAGAAAGCCAATGGGAATCGCCACCAGCGCGGCCATCAGATAGCCGCTCAGCACCCGATAAAGCGAGTAACCCAGCTGGATGCCAATGCCTTTGTCGTTGGGTCCTGCATCGTAAAAGGGGTTGGAGAGCTCTTTCCACGCTTTGGCGGCAATCTCGGAGGGCGGAGGCACACTGGCCCGCTCATCAGCCCCGGCGAGCAGTTGCTCATACTCGCTGAGCGTTTCATTTCCACCCATGAGCGGCGAGTGGTTCACGCCTTCCCAAACGCCCAGCCCCACGACCAGCAGGACGATGGCGAGAAGCGCTGCGCGAACATTCAAGCTCAACTTCTCTGCGGTAGCATCACGGCTCATCGTTAGCTCCTCCGAATCTCGAAGCTGTCGATGTAGGCTTCGGGCTGGGTGTAATCAAAGGTTTTGCCCATGATCTGATAGTTGCGAGCGGTCTCTTCCGGTGCCTCGTACCCAAGCTCACGCATGACGGCTTGGGCATCGGTCGCCAGGTAGACGTCACGAGCAATCTGCTGATAATCCACACTGCCTTCGATATACCCCCAGCGCTTCATCTGCGTCAGAATCCAGACCGCCATGGAGTGCCACGGAAAGGGGTCGAAGTCGATGCGATTCGGGACGTCCTGAACGCCCCCCAGACCATCGGCGAAACGCCCGGTGAGAACCTGCTCGATCACCGTGACCGGCTGATTCAGATAGTTCGTCGGGGCGATGGCTTCGGCGATCTCCGAACGATTGCCGGGGTCGGAGGAGTACTGGGTTGCATCGATGATGGCTCGCAACAGAGCGCCGTAGGTGTTGGGGTTCTCGCGCGCGAAGCGGGCGCTCGTGGCGAAGGCGCAGCAGGGGTGGCCGTCCCAAATTTCTTTCGTGAGCAGGTGAATGAAGCCGATGCGCTCGAACACGGCGCGCTGATTGAAGGGATCGGGAGACAGGAAGCCGTCGATATTGCCGGCCCGCAAATTGGCCACCATTTCGGGCGGCGGAATGACACGAATCTGAATGTCCTGATCCGGGTCCAGCCCGTGCTCGGCCACATAGTAGCGCAGTAGAAAGTTGTGCATGGAGTACTCGAACGGTACGCCAAAGGTGAATCCTCTCCACTGCTGCGGATCGCGTTTATCCAAGTGGTCGTTGTGTAGCACGATCGCCTGACCGTTGATGTTTTCCACCGCGGGCATGATGAACGGCTCCGGCGTGGAGCCCGCGCCGAGGGTCATGGCCAGTGGCATGGGCGTGAGCATGTGCGCGGCGTCGTATTCGCGGTTGAGCGACTTGTCTCGGGCCACGGCCCAGCCCGCCGTCTTGATGACCGAAACATCGAGACCGTAGCGCTCATAAAATCCCATGGGGTGCGCCATGATGATGGGGGTAGCGCAGGTGATCGGCACGAAGCCCACGTTGAGCCGGGTTTTTTCGAGCGGACCCAGATCCTCCTTGACAGCTGCCTTGATCGCATCCAGAGGAAACAGGCTGGCCAGCGCCGCCGCGGCCGTGCCGCCGCCCACCAGCTTCATGAATTGGCGACGGTGCATATCACTATGGCCGAACATCCCGCGCACCAGCGCGCTCTCTACCACGCGGTCCATCATTTCGTCGGCGTTATCAGGAGTAGCTGACACCGACGCGGCGGGGGCGCGCTTGGCCAACGTAACGCCGGGCGGGTCGGAAAGGCACTGCTGACAATCACACTGTCGTCCATGAATCAGTGATTGGCGATGATCGAACGGGTTGCCAAGACCGCTGTGGTCGTTGTTCTTTTGCATGGTCGCTCACCTCATGGAAGCAAATAGGCTCAAATCTGCGCCGTCCTGGTGCGTGACGGCGTCAAGGTATTGCTTTCTACAAGGCGAATTGCATGCCAGTGCAGCTGCATAGTTTTTTTATCATTATTTGTCAGCCACTTAACAAAGTGGTAGAGCGATCCCGAAAAGAGCTCATAAACAACGAAAATTCGTGGTTAACGATATTTCGTTGTTTAAATAACGAAAATTCGTGGTTGGCCCACCGTTTGTATGGAAATCGGGGCCTTTTTCTGAAAGCCAAGGAGTTCATGATGCACGCCATGTCCAAGATGGCGGTGGTCAAAACGCCCCTAATGCAGATGGCCAGCCACACGCCGCTGGCGATGATGATCATCGATCCGCTGAATGACTCTCTCATCGAAGCGAACGCGGCGGCCTGCCAACTGCTGCTTATCGATACCCATGACGCTCTGGATACGCCCTTTAGCCATCGTTTGGGGGCCACATTGGCACTGTGGGTGAGCTTCTCCGATGAGGTGCTCACGACCGGCCAGGGCTGGTCGGATGATCTGGTGTTGCTGGATAGCATTCGCCAGCCTCGCCGGGTAGAAGTATTTGGCCGGCGCCTGGACAACACCTCACAGCTACTGCTGACAGTGATCGACCGGCATAAAGCCGAGCAGCGCCGCACCAGAGCCGAACTCAGCCGCCAGCACCGTCAAGGGGGAGTAGGCTGGCAACGAGTCGAACAGGTGTTCGAGCGCATCGAGAAACAGAATCAGCTCATTCTTGGCGCCGCGGGGGAAGGCATCTACGGCCTGGATACGGAGGGCAAAACTACCTTCGCCAATCCTGCCGCCGAACGTATCCTCGGCTGGAGTACGGAAGACATGGTGGGTCACGATGCACATTTGATGTTTCACCATTCACATATCGACGGCCGTTATTTCCCGGTGCATCAGTGCCCCATCCACGCCTCATTTAGCGACGGTCAAGTACACCATGTGGAAAACGAGGTGTTCTGGCATAAAAACGGTGAAGCGATTCCCGTGGAGTACACCAGCACACCCATCTTTGAAATGGGCCGCCTAATAGGGGCCGTCGTATTGTTCCGCGATATTCGTGAGCGCAAACGGGCCGAGCAACAGCTGCGCAATGCACTGGAGGAGGTGGAGTCGCTCAAGCGTCGCCTGGAGCTCGAGAATCAATACCTTCAGGAGGAGATAAAGGCGGAGGTCAACCACCACAACATCGTGGGCAATAGTCCGGCGGTCAACAAGCTGATTCAGCAGATCGCCATGGTGGCTCCCACCAGTGCCAACGTATTGATCAGCGGGGAGTCCGGCACTGGCAAGGAGCTCATCGCACGGGCGATTCATACCAGCAGTACCCGCAGTGACCGGCCGCTGATTCGCGTGAACTGTGCGGCCATTCCTCGTGACTTGTTCGAAAGCGAGTTTTTTGGCCATGTCAAAGGGGCGTTTACCGGTGCGATTCAAGACCGGCTTGGCCGTTTTGAACTCGCGCATGGAGGGACGCTGTTTCTTGACGAAGTGGGTGAGATTCCACTCGAGCTACAAAGCAAGCTGCTTCGCGTATTACAGGACCAGCAGTTCGAGCGGGTTGGTGATAACCGTACGCGCAAAGTGGATGTGCGGGTCATCGCGGCGACCAACCGTGGGTTGAAAAAGATGATCGACGCCGGCCAGTTTCGTGAAGATCTTTACTTCCGCTTGAATGTCTTTCCTATCGATTCCGTTCCACTTCGCAAACGTGTAGAGGATGTTCCCCTCTTGGCGCGCCATTTTTTGCATCGCGCCTGTCTAAAGTTCAACAAACCGGGAGTACGCATAGCTCCCGCGCAATTGGAGGCGTTAATGCACTACCCTTGGCCTGGCAATATTCGCGAACTCGAAAACGTGATCGAAAGGCAGGTCATTGTGACGCAAGACATGCAGCTCTCCTTTGCCGATCTTTCGCCAACGGACGTTTCATCCGGCCCTGTGCCGTCAAGTACCGATACTCAGGCCCCCGACGAATCGCCTGATCAGCCCATGACGGAACACGCGCTATACCAATACCAGCGCCGCAACGCCTTGAAAGCTCTCGAGGCCGCCAATGGAAAGATTTACGGCGCGGGAGGTGCGGCCGAAATGCTAGGGGTCAAACCGACAACATTCGCCTCCCGATTACACAAATGGGGCATTAATCCTCGGCAGTTTCGCAAGCACGGCCGCAAGAACACTTCAGGTGCAACGATATCCTGATCGGGATCTGTTTCGTTATCGGCAGCGTGTGTTTTTTCTACGAGGGCAGCGTGCAACTGTTGATTCGCCCCCTGATTCGTCTTCACCGCTTCATCTACTTCAAGCGCCTGCCGGATACCGACCAGGAGGCCTGATCAACGCTCGAGCTCCTCGGCCGCACCGGGATAGCGCCGTTGAGCTCGGATCAGGCGCACGATGGTGATCACGTTGGTTACCACCACCAGCGCTTCGGCGAGCGTGCCGCCGATGGAGCCGATCAGCAGGTTGTTCATCATCCAGCAAAAGGCGGCGAGCCCCAGAAAGACACGCAGCATGACTCCTTTCAACAAGAACATGGCCGGCGTGCCCAGCGCTGCAGCCAGCACGGCGAACGTATCAACGGGGCTTTGCCAGGTGAGTATGGCCGCCACGGCACTCGCGCCGAGCACCCCGGCCATGACCTTGAGACTGCCTGGAAAGCGCCGGGCAAGCGCAATACGCACGATCACCAGCGCGGTCAGTACCGCCGCCGTCCAACTGCTCAAGAAGACGAACTGCAGCATGAAAGCCACGTTGGCCGAAATGAGCAGCGTCATCAGTTTGTCGTCGTTCTTGTTGGCGAAGGCCAGCACGCACATTACCAGCGCGACGAAACCACACAGCTGGCCCATCAGAGCCATCGGGTTCATGCTTTCCATGGAACTCCTCGAGTACCTGAACCAACGCCGGCATCGCCTAGCACTGCTGGCGGTCAATACCATGACGCAGGCGTAGATACCCGCGCAGGCGCCGGGCGAGCACGTCGACCCCGATATTGATCAACGCGGTGATCAGTATCAACACCATTGCGCGGTCGAAGCGGATCTCCTGGATGGCGCTGTCCACGTAGAAACCAAGCGTGGCGATCCCCAGGATTCCCAGAATCGCCGTCTCGCGCAGGATGATCTCCCAGCGGTAGAACAAAAGCGCCAGAAACGGCCCGTAAAGGCGTGGCACCATCTCGAAGGCGTAGCGGTTCACCCCATGCGGCGCGTCCTGACGCAGTGTGATTTCGTTGCTGCGCCGCCCCACGAGGTGGGCGATGATGCCGCCGTTGTGCAGCGCCAGCGCCACCGCCGCCGGCAGCATGGAGGGCCCCCAGAGCTGGAGCAGGATGAACGCCAGCATGTACTCCGGCGTCGAGCGCATCACCACCAGCATCACGTGGCCGGCCACGCCCCCGGCACGGCCGGTGAAATGGCGCGAGATCAGCGGGAAAAGCGCCAGCGCCAGCGCCCCGGTCGCCACCAGCGCGATCTGGGTGAGCAAGAGCGTATTCCAGATGCCCGGCAGCGCCTGGTCGAGAAACAGCCGGGTAAACCACTCCCACAGCGCCTCGAACCCTTCGCCTCGCCTTAATGGCGCGGGCACGATGTCCTCGGTGAAGAACCGCGTCACGTTCGACCACATGATCGGAAGCCCGGTGCCCAGCAGAAATGGCGCCACCACCAGGTAGAGCGGCAGGATCTTCGGGCGCACCCACCACCGGAGCGTGCCGATCAGCAGATAGAACAGCAGCAGTAGCGCCCCGACCGTCGGGTAGTGCCCCTGGGCGAAGGCCGCCATCAGGTGGTAGCCGATGGTCGGCATGCCGACGAAGCCGAGCACCGCGCTCGAGCGCAGCCCGCACTCCAGCCGATAGGCGGTATAGCTCACCAGGTGCGGCCAGGCTTGGCTCACTCGCGCGTAGACCAGGGCCGACAGCCGCCCGGCTCCACGTGGCAGCACCTGCCCGGGCAGCGGGTCGGTCTCATCGAGAATCTCCGCGTACACCTTGACGAAGATCCCCGCGTAGGGAATGGCGATCGCCAGCACCCCGGTAATGGGGTGTAGCCCGAAACTCTGCAAAAAGATCAGCGCCCAGAACAGCTCGTGAATGGCGCGGATGAAGGCGCAGAAGGTGCGCACCCACCAGCGGTGGAAACAGAGCGCCAGCGCCATGCCGGCAAGCGCGCCGACCCCGACCCCGACGAAGGCGAACGCCACGGTGCGCAAAAGCGCCTCGCCGAGAGAGTCGACGCGGGTGAAGTCCGGCTGAATGAGCCCTAGAAAGAGCTGACCCAGCGACTGCCAAGGGTCGTGGGCACTGATTTCGAAGTCGCCGAGCGCAAGGCAGACGAGCGCCAGCAGAACGAGCCCGAGCGTGACGCGGGTGGTGGCGCGAAGCGGCATCAGTAGAGATCCTGAAGCGCGGCGGAGGTCAACGTCTTGCTCGGCGCATCGAGCACCACCGCCCCGCCCTGGAGCCCGACGACGCGGGTGCAGAACGCAAGCGCCAGCTCCAGATCGTGCATCGCCAGCACCGTGCGCGGGTAGCCCTGGGTGAGCTTTGCCATCACCGCGCTCGCCTGGGGGCCGTCGAGGGCCGACACTGGTTCATCGGCCAGAAGCAACTCGCCTTGCTGGTAGAGCACCCGCGCCGCCGCCACCCGCTGGCGTTGGCCACCGGAGAGCTCGCCGCAGGGCGTCCAGCGTTTCTCGGCAATGCCCACGTCCTCCAAGAGTGCTGTGATCTCGTTGATATCGCGCCGCCAGGGTTTGGCCAGCGTGACCAGGTTGCGCCACCACCGGTGGCGGTCGAGCCGCCCCATGTAGACGTTGTGAAACACCGAGAGCGTATCCACCAGCCCCAGCGCCTGAGGCATCAGCGCCACCGGCTGCTCGCGCCAGCGATCATACATCAGCGAGAGCAGCGTCGACTTGCCCGCCCCGCTCTTGCCGATCAGCGCGATGTGCTCGCCCTCGCCCACCGAAAGCGACAGCGGTCCGAGCACCCGCGTGGCGCCGTAATACGCCTCGGCGTCCGTCAGCGTAAAGCGAGTCACCGTCAGAGCAGATCCAGCGAGATGGCCACGTCACGCACCGGCTCGAAATCCTCGTTGGAGGCGGGGATGAAGCCCGAGCGCGGGAAGCTCGCCAGAAGTTCCGGGTCGTCCATTTCCAGCAGCGCCTGCTGAAGGCGCTCGGTGAAGCCTTCGCCGAAGCGCTCGTCCACGTCGCCGCGCACGGTCCAGTGGTAGTCCGGGTAGGAGGGCGATTCCCAGATCACCTGGACGCGCTCCGGGTCGACGTTGCCCTGCTCCACCTCGTTCTCCCAGGCGGTGTAGCTCAATACCCCCGCCTGGTAGGCCCCGGACTGCACCAGCGACACGGTACGACTGTGGTTGCCGCTGAAACCCACGCGGGTAAAGAGTTCGTCAGGCGAGGCGCCGAGATCCCGGGTCAGGAAGTACTCCGGCAGCAGCCGTCCGGAGGTCGAGCTCTGCGAGCCGAAGGTGAAGGTCAGGCCCTTGAGCGCCTCCGGGGCGGTGTCGGATTCGACCGGCTCGATGCCGGTGGAGGCGTTGGCGATGAAGTAGCTCTTGTACTCCGGGTCCTCGATGCCCTGGGCGATCGCCTGGGAGCCTGGAACAAGCTCGCGCGCCTGCACGCCGGTGAAGCCACCGAACCAGGCCAGCTGCACCTGGTTGTTGCGAAAGGCGGTGACCGAGGCGGCGTAGGACGTCACGGGAATGAAGCGCACATCGACGTCGAGCTCGTCGGAAAGGTAGTCCGCCACCGACTGGAAGCGCTGCTGCAGGCGCGTTTCGTCCTCGTCGGGAATGGCGGTGAACACCAAGGTGTCGGCGGCGACGAGTGGCGACACCAGCGCAAACAGAACGGCCGCACGGGCCAGAAACGGTTGGCGAGACATGGAAATATCCTTTCGAGCATGAGAGAAACCGGCGCCGAGCACGCCGAAGCAGACCTCAGGAAAGCATACCAGCTCTTCGCTCGAAAGCCTTCAACACACCGCCCGTTTTCGACCTTTCTGCGCCGGGCACCCCTCGCCGCGCCGCTGTCACAAAGCTGTAAGGTCTTCGTCCTACGCTGGGCGGCGCCCCTCATCCGGAGACTCCCATGTTAAAGCGTCCACTCTGTCTTGCCGTTGCCCTGTCGACTCTCACGCTTGCCGGCACCAGTGCCGCCGAGACGCTCACGCTCTACACCAGCCAGCCCCAGAGCGACGCCCAGCAGACCGTGGATGCCTTCATGGCCGCCTACCCGGAGATCGAGGTGGAGTGGGTGCGCGACGGCACCACGCGGTTGATGACGCGGCTGCGCTCGGAGCTCGCCGCGGGCGTGAGCAACCCGGACGTGCTGTTGATCGCCGATAGCACCACCATGGAGTCGCTCAAGCGCGACGGCAACCTGCAGCCCTACCAAAGCCCGGCGCGCGAGGCGTTCGATGAGGACGTGTTCGACCCCGAGGGTTACTACTACGGCACCAAGCTGATCACCACCGGTATCGTCTACAACACCGGCGCCGAGCATCAGCCGTCGAGCTGGCAGGACCTGCTCACGCCCGACTACGAAGGCCTGATAGCCATGCCAAGCCCGCTCTACTCCGGTGCGGCGCTGATCCACATGGCGGCGATCACCGACCACCCTGCACTTGGCGAGGACTATTTTGAAGGCCTTCGCGATAACCGAGTCGAGGCACAGAGCGGCAACGGCGGCGTGTTCAACGCGGTAGCGGCGGGCACCAAGGCCTACGGCATCGTGGTGGATTTTCTGCCCATTCGTGAAGCAGCCAAGGGCTCGCCGGTCGAATTCGTGTTTCCCGAAGAGGGCGTGAGCGCGGTCACCGAGCCGGTGGCGATCATGGAAGGTGCGGAAAACGTCGAGGCAGCCCGGAAGTTCGTCGATTTCGTTCTGTCTCAAGAGGGTCAGGAGCTGGTCAGCCGCCAGGGGTATCTGCCCGCTCGCAGCGGGGTGGCGCCCCCGGAAGGCTTCCCGGCTCGTGACACTATCGACCTGATGCCGGTCGATATCGGCCGCACCCTCGAGCAGGAAGAAGCGCTCAAGGCACGTTTCAGCGAGCTGTTCGGCGGCTGATGGTGATGCCCTGCACGGCGGCGGGCCGCCAGCACCGCTGGCTACTGTCGCTTTTGACAGTGACGATCGTCCTGTTGAGCCTGGCGCCGAGCGCGAGGCTTCTGGTCGAGGCGCTGGGGGATCTCGCCCAGGGGGCAAACGCGCCGCTGTGGCGGGTGCTCGGCGCCGCCTCTACCTGGCGGGCGCTGTGGTACAGCGTCTATACCGCCGGGCTCGGCATGCTGCTCGCACTTGTGCTCGGAAGCCTCTTCGCCTTCGTCATCACCCTGACCGACCTGCGCGCCAAGGCCGCCTGGGTGTTCTGCTTCATGCTGCCGATGATGATTCCGCCCCAGGTGACCGCACTTGCCTGGCTGCAGCTTTTCGGCCCGGCGAGCCCGCTGTTGAAGAGCCTCGGCTTCGCGCCGGCGCTGGGTAGCCCCCAGCCGCTCTATTCCGCCGAGGGCATTGCGCTGCTGCTCGGTATTCAGGCGGCACCGCTGGTGTTTCTGGCGCTGCGCACCTCGCTCTTGTCGCTGCCCCGGGAGCTGGTCGAGGCCGCGCGCATCAGCGGCGCTCGCCAGTCTCAGGTGTGGGGCCACATCATTCTGCCGGTCACACGGGGTGGGCTGGTGGCCGGAGCGGCGATGGCATTCATCTCGAGTCTCGGCAACTTCGGCATTCCCGCGATGCTTGGCATTCCCGCCGGGGTTTACGTGCTGCCCACGCTGATCTACCAGCGCATGGCGAGCTTCGGCACCGGGGTGCTTCCGGAGATGGCGTCGCTGTCGCTTTTGATCGGTGTCATTGCGCTTATCGGCGTGGCGCTTCAGCAGCGCGCCCTGAGCCGCAGCCGCTTCGGGCTCACCGGCCACAGCGGCCGCGCCCACGACTTCACCCTGGGGCGCTTGCAGGTGCCCGTCACGGCGCTGCTGGCGGCGGTGCTGCTGGCGATTCTCGTCGCCCCGCTTGCCGCCCTGGTGGTCAGCTCATTGGTGCCCGCCATGGGCGTGCCGCTCAACACCACGACCGCCACGCTTTCCGCGTTTGAAGAGGTGCTGAGCCGCCAGGGCGCCACCTGGCGGGCGGTGAACAACAGCCTATGGCTCGCTGGCGGTGCCTCGCTTGTCTTGATGGCGGCGAGCCTGCCGCTCGCCTACCGCCTCCAGCGCCTGCCACCCAGGCTTCAGAACCTGGCCCTCGGCGCGGTGGAGCTGCCCTACGCGCTGCCCGGCGTGGTGCTCGCCATCGCCTGCATCCTGCTGTTCGTGCGCCCGCTTCCGCTCATCGATGAGGCGCTCTACGGCACGCTCACGCTGATTTTCATCGCCTATCTGGCGCGCTTTCTGGTGGTGTGCCTGAAGCCGGTGGCGGCGAGCCTTGCCCAGCTCGACCCCTCTCTTGAAGAGGCGGCGCAGCTCGCCGGCGCCGGGCCCTGGCGGCGGATGGCGACGATCGTGCTGCCGCTGGTGGCGCCGGCGCTGTTCGCCGGGGGGCTTTTAGTGTTTCTGCTCGCGGTCAACGAGCTGACGGTCTCGGCGCTTTTGTGGAGCGCCGGCAACGAGACCCTCGGCGTTCTGATCTTCAACCTGGACGAGGGCGGCGAGAGCGTGCTGGCCTCGGCGGTATCGGTACTGGTGGTCGCGATGGTCGCCGCGCTGATGCTCGCCTTGAGCCTCTTGGCGCCTCGTCTGCCCAGAGGAGTCGTGCCATGGCAGCGCTGAGCATCGAAGGCGTGAGCAAGTTTTTCGGCGAACACGCCGCCGTTGATGGGCTCTCGCTCACTGTGGAGCCCGGCGAGTTCGTGGCGCTTCTTGGCCCCAGCGGCTGCGGCAAAACCACCATGCTGCGCCTGCTGGCGGGCTTCGAGGAAGCCTCGCGCGGCGAAATTCGCCTCGGTGAGACGCTGCTGGCAAGCCCCGGGCACCACCTGCCGCCGGAGCAGCGCCACATGGCGATGGTATTTCAATCCTACGCGCTGTGGCCGCACATGAGCGTGGCGGACAACGTCGGCTATCCACTCAAGCTCCGGAAAGTGCGCGGTGCGGCCTACCACGAACGCGTTCAGCGAGCGCTTTCTCTGGTCGCACTCGAGGCGTACGCCAGCCGCACGCCTCAGGAGCTTTCCGGTGGCCAGCGCCAACGGGTGGCGCTGGCACGCTGCCTGGTGGTGGACCCGGAAGTAGTGCTGCTCGACGAGCCGCTGGCGAACCTGGACCGACACCTGCGCGCCGCCATGGAGCAGAGCTTTCGTGACTTTCACCGCCGCGCACGCGCCACCATGGTCTACGTGACCCACGACCAAAGCGAGGCGATGGCGCTGGCGGATCGCATCGCGGTGATGCGCGACGGCCGCCTGGTTCAGTGGGCTACGCCCGAGACGCTCTACCGCGAACCCCGAAACCAGTGGGTCGCGGGCTTCATCGGCCAGGGCAGCGAGCTGCAAATAGCTACCGGCGCCCCTGGCCAGCGTCTTGACGAGGCCGCCTTGATGCAGGGCCTGAACGCCCCGCTCACATCGCGAACCCAACCCGTGCTGGTGCGCCCGGAGCACGTTCGCGTGAGCGCCGAGACGCCCACTGCCCGGCATCTCACCGCCCGCGTCGAGCACCAGACCTTTCGCGGCGAGCGCTTCGAGCTGCACCTGCGTCTCGCCCACGGTGCCGCGCTCATGGCCTATCACCCGCACGCGCTCGACGTCGGCCAGACGGTCGCGCTGACGCTGAGCGAAGGCTGGTGCCTGGAGCGGGATTAACGCTCGTCGAGCCGGCGCTGCCACGCAAGCAGCACGATCGGCACCAGTGACACCGGCAGCAGACACGCATTGAGTGCTGCCCAGCCGAGCGTGCTGACCAGCGGCCCTGCCGCGAGTGCCGACACCGCCACGGCGCCGAACACCAGAAACTCGTTGGCCGCCTGCACCCGCGCCTTCTCCGCCGGGCGGTGCGCCTTGGCCGCAAGCCCGGTGGCGGGCAAAAAGGTGAAGTTCCAGCCAAGGCCCAGAAGCACCAGCGCCAGGTTGAAACCGGCAAAGGTGAGCGAAAGCTGCGCGGCCAGCGTGCTCGCCGCCAGCAGCAGACAGCCCGCCACGATGACCGCCTTCGCCCCTACGCGGGCGATCAACGGCCCGGTGAAGAACGACGGCGCGAACATCGCCACCACGTGCCACTGGATGGTGGTCGCCACGTGGTCGAAGCCGTGGCCGGCATGAGACATGGCCAGGGGCGTGGCCGTCATCGCCAGGTTCATCACCGCATAGCCGACCATCGCCGAGACGACCGCGGTAATAAACGCCGGCGCTCGCAGGATCTCGCCCAGCGGGCGCTGCTCGCCGACCTGCGGCTCGACGAACGCCCTGGGTAGCCGGGTGACGAGCAGCAACCCGAGCGCGAGCACGTAGAGCACGGCGAGTCCCGCGAGGCTCGCCAGAAACGGCACCTCGGAGAGCTCGCGGCTGAACCGGGCAAGCCAGGGCCCGGCGAAGGCGGCCAGCAAGCCCCCGCCCATGACGAGTCCCAACGCGCGCTCGCGGTGGCGCTCCTCGGCGGCCTCCAGCGCGGCGAAGCGGTAGAGCTGGCCAAAGCCGATGCCTGCGCCGATCAGAAGGGTTGCCAGCAGAAACAGCCCGAAGTGGCCCAGTGACAGCGCCCGCATGGCCACGAAGGTCCCGGCGAGACCGATCAGGTTGCCCAGCACGAAGCCACGCTTGCGCCCGAGCCGACCCATGATCAGCGAGGCGGGGATCGTCGCGCCCATCAGCCCCAGCCACTGCACCGCCACCGGCAGCGTTGCGAAGGCGGGGCCGGGCGCAAGCGCGGCGCCCACCAGCGGCGAGACGGCGATGAGCAGGATGTTGCCGCTGACCAGCAGCGCCTGACACAGGGAAAGCAGCCATACGGATAGCGGCATGGCGGGGCCGACCGCCCTCATCATACCCCCAGCGCCGCGCGCGCGGCGCCAAGCTCGATGGCCAGCGTATCGCGCTCCTTGAGGGCGTAGCGTCGATCCTGCTCGTCGAGCGCCGCGAGGTTGGCCTCGACGTTGAGCAGCACGCTGTCGACCGCCGCGCTCAGGAGATACCCGCCGGCGCGGGCGTCGCTTTCAAACTGCGTCTCGATGTTCGCCAGTATCTCCTCGCCGAGCGCCAGCGCCTCGAGGCAGCGCCGGGCGGTGGCCAGCGGCACCTCGACGGCGTCACGTGCGGCGCGGTGAAGGGCTTCGGCGCGCGAAGCGCGCTGTTCGTCGGTCTGCTGCGGTCGATCGAGCGCGGCCATCATGGCCTGGAAGGCGGCAACGTCGGCGTCGGCCAGCGGTACCAGCGCCTGCTCGAGCGCTTCGCCGCGTTCGATGAGCGCGGCGCGCGGCGCCCTCGGCGCATGGCGCTGGCCAAGGTGGAGGCCCTTGAGCATCAGCGCGAGGCCGCAACCAGCGGTCACCGTCGCCGCTGCGCCACAGCCGGGCATCGGGTCGTGAGCCAGGGCATCGCGAAACGTATCGAGCGGCGTCTGCCAGATACCTGGTTGGTCTGCTTGCTGAGTCATGACGGTTCCTTGAAGCCGGCCGGCGCGACGAACTCGCGCCGGGAAGAGGGGTCGAAAAAGGTTGATTTCAGGTTAATTCATTTATGCCCCGAACAGGCAACGATTGCGGTAGTATCGAAGGACAGGTGCACGCTTGACCGTTTTTCATGGACGTTTTCATGCCATTTGCCTACAAGGAGTTTCGCTCTTGACGACGCTTAACGACACCCCCGCCGCCACGGCGACCGAACTCTACGAGCGCATCATGGCCGCCGACGGGTCCGACGGGCTCGTCTGGCCCGAGGCTGACGTGCAGCTCGACGCGGCCAACGACACCCTGGTCTTCACCCTGCACGACTACGGCAACCTGACGCTGACGCTGTCGCGCAGCGACGAGGAGTGGGTGGCGATGACCCCCATCATCCCGGTCGAGCGCATCGCCGATCAGGCCACGCTGAACGAGGAGCTGCTGCGCCAGGGCGTGTTGTTGCCGCTGGCCTCGATCGGCATCGTCACCTTCGACGAGCGTGACTACTACGTCGCGTTCGTCCAGCTGTTCGGTGATTCGCGCCTGGCCTCCATCTGCGCCGAGCTTCATGCCACGGCAAGCGCCGCCGTGGAAGTGGCGCGGCTGATTCAGGATCATTTCGTCAACCCGATTCGTTGATTTCCAGGAGCTCCCATGCTGAACAAGATCATGACCGCCCTTCGCGGCAAAGCCCACGAGACCGGACAGGCCGTCGTGGATTCCCAGGCGCTGCGCATCCTGGACCAGGAGATTCGTGACGCCGAGCAGCATCTGAAGGCCTCCAAGACCGAGCTCGCCCGCCTGATGGGCCAGCGCCAGATCAACAGCGACAAGGCCGCTACTCTCGAGAAGAAGATCGACGAGCTCGAACAGAGCGCCGCTGCCGCCCTGGAGAAGGGCGAAGAGCAGCTGGCGCTGGAAGTGGCCGAGCGCATCGTTGCGCTGAGCGAGGCGCTGGATGCCGAGCAGCACATCGTCGCCGAGTTCGACACCAGCATCGAGAGCCTGCGCAGCGCGATCCGCAATACCGAGAACCAGCTGCGTCAACTCAAGCAGCAGGTCAGCGTGGTCAAGGCGACCGAGTCCGCCCAGCGGGCGCAGTCCGCCGTGGCGGCGCGTCACTCGGGCCAGAACAGCGCCATGGGCAGCGCCATGGAGTCGCTGGAGCGCATTCGCGAGCGTCAGGCGCTGGATTCGGCGCAGATGAAGGCCGCCGAGCAGCTCTCCGCCGAGGAGAGCGGCAGCGAGCTCGAAACGCGCCTGAAGGCCGCCGGCATCGGCGCCAGCGACCGCAAGGCGGACGATGTGCTGGCGCGGATCAAGGCCAGAAAGAGCGCCTCCTGAGCAGGCCCCCATTCCATCGCGTCGCGCAGGGGGGCCCGGCAATTCGCGGCCTCCCCGGGAGAAGACGACATGCTCAAGACACTGAAAGCGCTGCTCGGCAAGCCAGGCGAGGAGCAAGCCCCGCAGGCGGCGTCGCCGGCGGGCTTCGCCCTGGGCCTTCCGATCGGCATGACCGCGGAGGACTTCGCCGGACTGCGCCTGGATGGCCGGGTGCGCCTGAACCTGAGCGAGCTGGCCGCCTTTCCCGACACGCTGTTCACCTGGGAGAGCGACCGCGATTACCACATCGCCGCCGTCGGCCACGTAGAGCTTGGCCAGGGAGCGCATCTGGTGCGCTTCTACCTCGATAACGATACCTGGCTTCAAGCCAACGTGGAGAATCGGCGGGTCATCGAGTACAAGCTGTTCGACTTCTACCGCGTGAGCCACCTCTCGAACGACGAGTTCGATGCGCTGCTCGATCCAGGCGCCTCGGCGTCGCGCCCGCTGGGTACCCGGCAGCTCACGATCGAGTCGACCGGCGGTCAAGGCCCGCGTGAATTCATCCGAGTATGGGGCGACCCGGCCAGCGACTGGTCGCCGCCGGTGCAGTTCGAGGAGCGCGTGACGACGTCGGAAAGCGTCACCGGTCGCCAGGTGGTCCATCATGCCATGCTCTTCGAGCGCTCGATCGCGGACTCCGAGCGCATGGAGTACGTCCTGATGAGCGGCGAAAGCGACGAGGAAGGCAGCTTCATGCTGGTGGAGAACCTGGGCGTTGACGTCGCCTCGATCGACATTGATGCTATTTGACCGTCGAGCCTTTACTCTAGGCCGCCAAGCGCCCCATTTCGAACAAGGAAGACGCGACCATGAACTACCTGCAAGGCCTGCCTCATTTTCTGGGCTACCTGATCGGCGCACTGATCCTGCTGGGCGCCTTCATGTACTGCTACAGCCGCATCACCCCGCACAAGGAGTGGCTGCTGATTCGCCAGGGCAACGCGGCGGCGGCGACCGCCTACGGCGGCTCGATTCTCGGCTTCACGCTGCCGCTCTACAGCGCCATGGCGAACTCGATCAGCTTCATCGATTTCCTGCTGTGGGGCGTCATCGCCTTCGGCGTGCAGCTGGCCACCTTCTTTGGCCTGAAAGTGATGCTCAAGAGCCAGGGAGAGAGCCTCTCCACCCATATCAGCGAAGGCCACATGGCCTACGGCATTCTCGTCGGCAGTATCTGCATCGCGGTCGGCCTGCTCAACGCCGCCTCGATGACCTGGTAAGGAGCGCATCATGACCCGAGACGATCAACTCTCTCACCTGCCCCACCGCAAGCGCAGCCTGCGGCTGTCACTTGCATTGATGGGTGCCGGCGCCTTCACGCTCACTGGCTGCGGCCAGTCCGAGGAAGTGACCGACGTCAGTTTCGATAGCCCCAAGAGCTTCCAGAGCGTCGAGGAGTGCGTGGCGGCCAACGTCTACACTGAGAGTGCCTGTGAAGAGGCGTACCAGGCCTCCATCAAGGAAGTACCGCGCTTCGACTCGCTGGAGGCCTGCGAAGCCGAGCATGGCGAAGGCGCCTGCGTCGCGCCCACCGAGGAGCAGGCCCAGGCGGCCACCGGCACAAGCGGCGGCAGCTGGTTCATGCCGGCGCTGATGGGCTACATGGTGGGCAACATGATGTCGCGCACCAGCCGTGGCGCGACACGCCAGGGGCTCTACCAGGAGCCGGTCTACCGCAACCGCCAGAACCAGGGCAACTGGAACGCGGCCACCAACCAGGCGAGCCAGCGGGTCAGCCAGCGCCAGCAGACGATGCGCAATGTCGCCACCCAGAACCGCCAGGCCACCCAGCGCAGCGGCTTCGGCTCGCGCTCCTCCGCGCGCGGCGGCTGGGGATCCTGAGCCCTCCATGCTGAGAGTCGATATCGCCGAAAGGCCGAACTGGAAAACCCTGGCCGAGGAGCTGGGGTTTCATTTTCATACCATCGACGGCGAGCCCTACTGGAAAGAGAGCGCCTACTACCAGTTCACCCTCGAGCAGGTCGAGCGCGACATCGAAGCGCCCTCCGAAGAGCTTCACGAGATGTGCATGCAGCTTGTGGACAAGGTGTGCCACTCCAACGCTCTGCTCCAGCGTTTGGCGATCCCGGAGTTCATGTGGGACACCATCTTCGACTCCTGGCGCGCCGGCCAGCCGCACCTCTACGGACGCATGGACTTCGCCTACTCAGGTGACGGCCCGGCCAAGCTTCTGGAGCTTAACTACGACACGCCCACCTCGCTCTACGAGGCGGGGCTCTTCCAGTGGGTGTGGCTCGAGCAAGCGATCGAGCAGGGGCTCGTCCCGCGCCACGCGGATCAGTTCAACTCGATCCAGGAAAAGCTGATGGGCGCGCTTGCCCACATCGGTCAGCGCCTGCGCGATAACACGCTGCACTTCTCGTGTATCAAGAACAACGCCGAGGAGCGCGCCACGGTTCACTACCTGCAGGACATCGCCGTGCAGGCCGGGCTGAAAGCGCCGTTCATCCACACCGAGGATATCGGCGTCTTGCAAGGCGGCGATTACTTCGTCGACCTGGACGATGCGCCGATTCACGCGCTGTTCAAGCTCTACCCCTGGGAGGAGCTGGCCCAGGAAACGTTCGGTCAACTCATTCCCAGGCTCAATACCCACTGGTTCGAGCCGCCCTGGAAGGCGGTGCTCTCCAACAAGGGGATTCTACCGCTTCTGTGGGAAGAGTATCCGGATCACCCCAACCTGCTGCCCGCGTACTTCGAAAAACCCGGCGAGAAGGCCCTGCCACCGGGCTGGGTGCGCAAACCGTTTTTTTCACGCGAAGGGAGCAACGTCGAGCTCACGACCAACGACGGCGCGTTCGAGAGCGTGGCCGGGCCCTACGTGGATAGCCCCTGGATTCGACAGGCGTATCATCCCATGCCGCGCTTTGGCGACTTTCACGCCTTGGTGGGGAGCTGGATGGTGGGAGATCGCGCCTGCGGGATGGGTATTCGCGAGGACGTGGGGCGAATCACCAAGGATTCCTCCTGCTTCGTGCCCCACGCGATCGTTTGAGCCCGCGTCAGGCGGCGCTGACGTTATGGGCAGATCCGGCGGGATAGCGGCGCGAAGACTGGCTCGACGCCTGGATCGACGCGCAACCGGGCCACAGGGAGCCGGCACCCGAGCGTTCGAAACTGCGCGCCCCGACCCACTCGAGCGGCTCGGCCAGCTTGACCTCCTGCATGGCGCTGCCCGGCGCCAGGCGCAGCAGGTAGTTGTGGCTTTCGGTCGGGTGCCAGTGCGTCAACAGCTCGAACGGCGCATCCGGCGAGCGCCGGGCGGCAATCACGCCCAGCGCCGGCTCGCTGTAGAGTTCGACGATATCGGCCACGCCTTTCTGCTCGAGCGTCTGGCGGGTCGCAGCGTCGAGCGGCGTGGTGGTGATCGCGGTGATACCGTCGGGCAGCGCCGGCAGGCGCGCCGCGAGCTGGCGCCAGCGCTGGCTGTCGGTGGCGATGACGTCGCCGGTAGTGAGTTCCCACAGCGCATTGGCGTTGTCGAACAGCGAACGCGCCTGCCAGCCCGCTTCCTGGGGCAGCAGCGCCCCGAGCACGAAACCGGAGACGCTCTGCAGTGACAACCAGCTGATCAGTCGCCGCTCCTGGGCCTCGGGAAGCGCCAGCATCGCCTGCAGCGCTTTTGCCTCCTGGTTCAAGGTAGCGGCCGTGTGGCGGTAGCAGCGCTGAAGGCGGTCGCAGAACGCGCTGCTGGTGGTGTCATGCAGATTGAGATACTCGATGTCGGTATGGTCGATGAGCGCCTGCGCCCATTCACCGAGCGTGATCGAGGTGTCCGGAAGCGCTACGCTGCGCGCACCGAACAGATGGGAAACGGCGTTGATCAACCCGGTACGCTCGGGGGTGCCGGCGCTTGGCAGCATCTCCGTATGCTTTGCCTTTCCGTGTTGAGTTGCCACTGCGCGAAGAACGCTCAGAATGGTCTCGTGGGTGAGTGACAACATGGTTGCGTCCTTTGCAATGGTGTCTACCTGATTGACCGCAACATTACGCCCTTGTATCACTCTTGTCAAAAAAATTAACGCACGCCGCACAACTATTACGCTTTTGAATCATCAGCGAATTTAAGTATTTATGTTGATCGGACAAGCAAATACGCCTGAACCTCAAAAGCGTGAGGTTTTCCTGTACAACTTTTAATCCATGTTGGCGCAGCGCTCTTGCATGCAACGTTGAAAGCCGAGCTACCACAGCGATGCACATCGTTCTATAACCCAAAGGTTGATTGGCAGTATGATTCTGCTAACGAATCACCATTCTCACCGGTTACCTGGAGCACTAGCCATCATGACGGCGCGTTGGAAGTCCCTGCCCCTCAGACTGAGGCTGTTCCTCTGTTTCGGAACGGCTTTTGCGCTCACCATGCTACTGGCGCTTTACCTTCAGGCCCGCACCCAGAGCCAGGCGCGCCTGGGCGACCTTATCGAGGACGAGCTTCCCCAGCAGGTGGAGGGCCTCGCCACCCGCCTGCTGCTGCGCCTGAGCCCCTCGCTTGCGATCTCCGAGAACCTCGCCAACAGCTACGTGCTGGAGCAGTGGGTACTGGATGGGCTGCCGGAGGCAGAGGAGCCGGCGCTGACGGGCTATCTCGCCCGCATGGCCGAACAGCTCGATACGGAGCTTCTGTTTCTCGCCGTGCAGTCGCCGGTAGGTGCCTACTACTACCAGTATCGCGACGGGGCACTTCTGGAACGCCCTCTGCAGGGCCCGACCAGTGAGGACAGCTGGTATTTCGAGTTCACCGACAGCGACGCCCCCTACAACCTCAACCTCGACAGCGACACCTTCACGCCGGGCGACTCCTTCGTCTTTCTCAATTTTAGAAGCGATGAGCGTGCCACCAACGCCCGCCCGCTGGTGGTGGCCGGTGCCGGCCTGAATCTGAACCAGATGGCCCAGCTCATCGAGGACTTCTCGCTGGGCCAGACCGGCCGCGCGGCGCTGCTCAACGCCGAAGGCGAGTTGATGGTACACAGCGACGAAGGCGCGCTGGAACGACTGTTCGAAACGCTGCCCGAGCAGGCGCTCGAGCGCAGCGCCACCCAGGTCAACGAGCTCAATCGCGCCGGCACCACCTACCTGGTCGCCACGCGCTGGCTGCCGGAGCTGCAGCGCTACCTGATGATCGAGGTCGACAAGGGCGAGTACACGGCGGCCTCGCAGCACCGTTTCCTGGCCTCCACCGGCTGGGGGCTGGCGATCCTGCTGGCCGCCCTGATACTTCTCTATCCGCTCACCGCAAGCCTGGTGCGCCCCTTGTCGCGCCTTCAACGCCAGCTCAAGGAGATCACCCTGAGTCTCGATCTCACCCGCCGGGTGAGCACCGACGACCGGGCGGAGCTGGGTGACCTGGCGGATCAGACCAACGAACTGCTGGCGCGTTTGGCCCGCGCCATGACTGCGGTCTCCAGCAATGCCCAGGCGCTCAACAGCGTGGCCGACCGACTCGCTCGAACCGCGGGGCTGTCGGGCCTGCAGCGCGGCGACCTGGGCCTCGAGGCCGACCAGACCATGGCGGCGGCGGTCGAGGAGATGGCCTCGTCGGTGGCGGAGATCACCTCCACCATGGAGGAGCTTTCCACCTCCTCTACCCAGATCGCCGATCACTCCCAGTCGGTGGTGGATGTTGCCAACCAGACCCTGGAGCGCAGCCGCAAGGGCTCCAGCGCCATGGAGCTCTTGCAGGCCAAGATGCAGGACATCCGCAGCGACAGCGAGCAGAGCCTGGCGGAGATCGTCGCCCTGGGCGCCAAGTCCAAGCAGATCAGCAAGGTGATGGAGCTGATCAACTCGCTGGCCGCCCAGACCAAGCTGATCGCCTTCAACGCCGCCCTCGAAGCGTCGAGCGCCGGCGAGTCCGGCCGGCGCTTCTCGGTCGTGGCCGGCGAGATCCGCCGCCTGGCCGACAGCGTGACCGACTCGACTCAGGAGATCGAAGGCCATACCGAGGACATCCAGCACTCGATCAGCCGCCTGGTGGTCGCATCCGAAAAGGGGGCCACCTCGATCGAGAAAGGCGTCGAGGTGAGCTTCACCACCGCCCAGGATCTGGAGGCGGTGCTCAAGGCAGCCAGCCAGACCAGCAGCGCCGCCCAGCAGATATCGCTCTCGACCCAGCAGCAGAAGACCGCCAGCAGCCAGGTGGTGACGGCGCTTCGCGATATCGACACGGCCAGCGCCCGCAACGCCCAGTCGGTGCGCCATATCACCGAGATCAGCCAGGAGATGATCCACATGTCGGCCCAGCTCAACGCGCTGGTCCAGGAATTCACGCTCCATTCACAGCACGCGGACGATCAGTAGCGCGGCCAGGAATGACATGATGAGTCCAATACGGGTAATGATCGCCGACGACAGCCCCGTGGCCAGGGAGGTGCTGCGCCACCTGCTCACCCGCGAGGGTGACATCGAGGTAGTGGGCGAGGCCTGCAACGGGCGCGAGGCGGTGGCGCTGGCCCGGCGGCTGGTGCCGCAGCTGGTGACCATGGACCTGACCATGCCGGTGATGGACGGGCTCGCGGCGATCGACGAGATCATGCATACCAAGGCGCTGCCGATTCTGGTGGTCAGCGAGCGCTTCGAGGCGCCGACGGCCTATCGCGCCCTGGAGCTGGGAGCGCTCGAGGTGATCGGCAAGCCCACCCTCGCCGATACCGACGCCACACGGCTGCTCGAGCGGGTTCGCCTGCTGGCGGGGGTGGCGGTCATCACCCGCCTGCGGCGACGCAGCGCCCTGCCCTGCTCCCCGCCGCCGAGCGCCTACCAGCCCCCGCCGCGTGCGTTTCGGCGTATCGTCGCCATCGCCTGCTCCACCGGCGGCCCCCAGGCGCTGGCGCGCCTTCTCAGCCGCCTGCCGGCGGATTTCCTGCCACCGGTGGTCATCGCCCAGCACATCAGCCACGGCTTCATCGACGGCATGGCGCAGTGGCTCGCCTCGATCTGCCACCTGCCGGTGAGCGTGGCCCGGGCGGGTGAGTTCCTGAAGCCCGGCGCGGTCTACCTGTCGCCCTCGGAGAGCAACCTGGAGGTCACCTTCGACCACCGTTTCAAGCTGACCCCGAGTCCCGTCGGGGCGCTGTACCACCCGAGCTGCGATACGCTGCTGTGCAGCGTGGCCGAGGTCTACGGCAGCGACGCCATCGGCGTGATCATGACCGGCATGGGGCGCGACGGCGTGCAGGGAATGCGCGCGATCCGTCAGGCCGGCGGCGCGACCTTGGCCCAGGACGAGGAGAGCTCGGTGATCTACGGCATGAACCAGGAGGCGGTGAACGCCGGGGTCGTGCAGCGTGTGGTCTCGCTCGACGAGCTGCCTGAGCTACTGCTGCATACCCTGTGCGTCCGGTCGCTGTCCCGGTCGTCGTCATGAAATCCTACGCACCGTTCAAGCAGCTGATCTACGAGCGTTACGGTCTGGACCTGGAGGGCCTGGCCGAACCACGGCTGGTCAGGGCGGTCGATGCTCTGCTCGATGCCACCGGGACGCGCGACCCGGGGGTGCTCGTCAAGCGGCTGAGGCGCGATGCCGCCCTGCTCGACGATTTCATCAGCCAGCTGACGATCAACGAGACCTACTTCTATCGCGAGCCCGAGGCGCTCGCCTGGCTTGCCGAGCACTACCTGCCCGAGCGTCTGGCGCGCGGGGCGGGGCCGCTGCGTATCCTGAGCGCTGGCTGCTCCTCCGGCGAGGAGCCCTACAGCTTGGGTATGGCACTTCTGGAGCGCTTCGGCGCGCGCGCGCCAACGCTCTTTCGTATCATCGGCGGCGACGTCGACCACCGGGTTCTCGCCAAGGCCAGGCGAGGGATCTACGCCGGCATGGCGTTTCGCGCCCTGCCGGGGGCACTCAAGACGCGCTACTTCACGCCGCGCGGTCACCAGTTCGCCATCGACAATACGCTACGCGACTGGGTACGCTTTCAAGCGCTCAACGTGCTCGAGCCCTCAGGCGATAGCGAGGACGGCGGCCCATTCGATCTGATCCTGTTTCGCAACGTGTCGATCTACTTCGACGAGCAAAAGCGCATCGCCATCCAGAAGCGCCTGCTCGAGCGTCTGGCGCCGGAAGGCATCCTGGTGTGCGGCGTCTCCGAAACCCTGGGCAACGATCTTGGCGTGCTGGAGCTCACCCAGCGCGAGGGCGTGTTCCATTTCCGGCGCCCGACGCACCAGGCCGCCGCATCGCGCCCGCTGCCCGCTCCCGCGTCGACGGCGATGCCGAAACCGGAGTGCATCGCCGCACCGGTGCGCGCCGCCACGCCGCTCCCGGCAGTGATGCCTGCTGCCGCGGAGAGCTTCGCCCAGCGCGTACAAGAGGCGCAGGCGCACCTGAACGACAACCGCTTCGACGACGCCGAAGCGCTGCTGGCCACGCTTCTCGACGAACAGCCCTGGAGCGTCGACGCGCGCCTTCTGGCGGGACTGGTGGCACGCTGGCAACAGCGCCCCGAGCAGGCCCAGAAGCACTTCAAGCGCGCCCTCTACGTCGCCCCGGAGTGCTGGCCGGCGCACTTCTACCAGGCCGAGCTGGTGCGTGCCGGTGAGCTCGAAGGCATACCGGGCCAGCCCATGCGCGGCTACGCGGCGGTTTTGCGCCTGCTCGAGGCGAGCCCCCACGCCACCGGCGGATTAACGATCATCGCCTCGCCCATTCCGCCGGGCGACGCGCGGTTTCTTGCCAAGCGCCATCTCGTCACCGGCGCGCAAACTCGGGAGGCAGACGATGGCCTTTGATCTGTCACGCTTTCTCGCGCGCTTTGTGGAGGAGGCCCGTGATCACCTGCCGCGCCTGCGCGAGGGCATCGAGGCGCTGGCGCGCGACGGCGATCACGCCGAGCAGGTCAACGCGCTGTTTCGCTCGCTGCATACCCTCAAGGGGTCGTCGCGCATGCTGCGCCTGGAGGCGATCACGACGCTGACCCACAGCGCGGAAGAGCTTCTGAGCGCCCTGCGCGACGGCACCCGGCCGATCGACGCGGCCGCCATCGCGCTTCTCACCCGCGCCGCCGACGCGCTCGACCTCCAGGTCGACGAACTGGCCCGAGGCCAGGCGCCGGACACCCTGACCCCGGCGGACTCGGCGCTTTGCCACGCCATGGAGGGGACGGCACCGGCCACGCAGGCGCCGCCCGAGGTAGCGCCCGCCGCCCCGAGCCCGGCGCTTGCGACGTCGTCGAACGACGCGCTCTCCCAGCGCCTTCGCCTGAGCGATACCGTGCGAGTACGCCTGGAGCGCCTGGACGACGTGATTCGTCTGATGGGCGAGGTGCTTTCCAAGCATCATCACTTGCACGGCCTGGTGGACCGGGCGCAGGCGCTCGGCGCTACCCTGCCCGAGGCGCAACAGCGCGACGTGCGCGCCTTCGCGCGCGAGCTCAAGGAGAGCGTGCGGGGTCAGGACACCCTGATGGGTGATCTGCACGACCGGGCGCTGGCGATGCGCATGCTGCCGCTCGGCATCGTCTTCGACCCGCTTGCCCAGATGACCCGGGACCTGGCCCGGGCGCTCGGCAAGGAGGCCGTCTGCCGCCTGCAGGGCAGCGAGATCGAGCTGGACCGGCAGATGATCGACCAGCTCTCCGAGCCGCTGGTGCACCTGCTGCGCAACGCCCTCGACCATGGCCTCGAGCCGCCCGAGGCGCGGCGCGCGCTCGGAAAGCCGCCTCAGGGGCGAATTCGTCTCGAGGCGTGGCAGGACGGCGGCTGGGTGGTCATCGAGCTTGGCGACGACGGCGCGGGGATCGACCTCGAAGCGGTGCAGCGCAAGGCGCTCGCCCGGCGGCTGATCGGTGAGGAGCAGCTTGCCACGCTCAGCGAGCAGGAGACCCTGGAGCTGATCTTCCTGCCCGGGTTCTCGACCAAACCCATGATCACCGACGTCTCCGGGCGTGGGGTTGGCATGGACGTGGTCAAGCGTACCGTCGTGGACGAGCTCAGCGGCGACCTGCGCGTGGCAAGCCAACCGGGAAAGGGGTGCGTGTTCACCCTGCGCCTGCCGCTTTCGCTTGCCATGATGCGGGTGCTGCTGGTGCGGGTCGACGGCCAGATCCTGGGGGTGACCGCGCCCTACGTCATGGAGCTTCTCGAGACGTCGCCTGCGACCTTCATCGACACCGCCGGCCAGCCAACGCTGGTGCTGCGCGACGAGTTCATCCCGGTGGCCTCCCTGGCCGCCCTGCTGGGACTCGAGCAGGCGCCGTCCGGCGAGCGCGTGCTGCTGCTGGTCGTCCAGCAGGGTCAGCAGAAGCTCGCGCTGCACGTCGATGCCCTGGTCGACGAGCGCGACATGGTGATCAAGCCGTTGCCTTCGCACCTTTGCCACCTGCCGCTGGTGTCGGGCATGGTCACTGTGGGCCAGAACGCGCTTGCCAGCCTCCTCCACGTCCCGGCATTATTAACTCACATTAAACGTGCACCTCGCCGCCCTGCTTCTTCGGAACTTATTGCTAAAGCACCTCATCGAATTTTGATCGTCGACGACTCGCTCAACACCCGCGAGATCGAGAAGGACGTGCTCGAGGCCTGGGGCTATCGCGTGGTGCTGGCCGAGAACGGTCGCGACGGCCTGAACAAGGCGCTGGCCGAGCCCTTCGACGCGGTCCTGACGGATGTGGAAATGCCGGTCATGGACGGCTTTGCACTCACCATGCGGCTACGCGAAAATGAGCGCTACCGTGATATACCGATCATCATCATCACCTCGCGCGAGAAGGAAGCCGATCGCCAGCGCGGCATCGAAGCTGGGGCGGATGCCTACATCGTCAAGGGAAGCTTTGATCAGAACAATCTCGTGGACACCCTGAAGGCCCTGCTTGGCTAGTGGACGCGTTTTAGAAGAGGAACAGCATGCGGATTCTAGTCGTTGACGACGACACGCTGTCGGCCGAAATGACCGCCGCCATCCTGGCGGGGCAGCAGTACATCCCCGTCATGGCTCACGATGCGATGGAGGCGATCACGCAGCTAGAGGCCCACCCGGACATCGCCCTGATCGTGAGCGATCTGTACATGCCGTTGATCGATGGCATCGAGCTCTGCGCCACGCTCAGAGAACAGGGCGTGATGCTGCCGTTCGTCCTGCTGACCGGCGACACGCCGACCGCCGCGCTCACCGCGACGCCAGGCCTGACCGCCTGCCTGCAGAAGGAAGCGGACCTGGCACACACCCTCGTCCGGACCGTCGATCGGGCGCTGAGGGAATGACGCCATGCCCGCCCACTTCAACAGGTAAGCCGATGTCGACTCCCTCGACGCTGCAAGAGAAACTCAACGAGCTGCGGTTGCGCTTCATCGCGCAACTCTCCACGCGCATCGATGCCACCATCAACCAATGGCAGCAAAGTGCCGGCTCGACCGAGGCACGCGCGCAGCTCGCCCCGGAGCTTCACCGCTTCTTTCACAGCTTGAAAGGCACCGGCCGGTCGCTGGGTTTCGAGCGGCTGTCGGCTCTGGCGCATCAGGGCGAAGAGGCACTGACGGCGCTGCCGGTGCCCGCCCACATCGATCGCACCATCGAGCGGCTGCTGGAGGCGCTGGTCCAGGAGCAGGCCTACCTCGAACAACACAGAAGCCAGGCGACGCTGCCCGCCTCCTTCAACGCCGTCGAGTTCGGCGCCGGTCAGCGCAACAGTCGCCAGCGGCTGATCTACCTGTGCGACGACGAGCCGGAGCAGGTCACCCAGCTGCTGCACCACTTGCGCTGCTTTGGCCACGAGGTGATCCATTTCGCCGATACCCAGGCGTTCTTCAACGCCGTGCTGTCGCGGCGCCCCGACGCTATCATCATGGACGTCCAGTTTCCCCAGGGAAACACCGCCGGTACCGAAACCCTGACCAGCCTCAACCGGCTCACCGGCGAGCGCCTGCCCGCCATCGTGCTCTCCGCTCACGGTGACTTCAATTCGCGCCTGAGCGCCGTCAGGGCGGGTTGCAGCGGCTATTTCACCAAGCCCGTCAAGCCGCTGGACCTGATGCTCGCCCTGGACGAGCTGACCACGCCCCTGGACGATGAGCCGCTGCGCGTGTTGGTGGTGGACGACGACCCGGCGGCGGCGGACTACCACGCGCTGGTGCTCGAACAGGCCGGCATGACCGTCAAACGCGCTCATCATCCTGCCGAGGCCTTCGAGGCGCTCGACTACTTCAGCCCCGACCTGATGCTGGTGGACATGTACATGCCGGTCTGCTCCGGCGAGGAGCTTGCCACCATCGTGCGCCAGCAGACCGAGTACGTGGGGCTGCCGATCCTCTACCTTTCCTCCGAGACCGACCGCCAGAAGCAGCTGACCGCCATGAACGCCGGCGTCGAGGGCTTCATCACCAAGCCGGTGGCGCCGGAGGAGCTGGTGTCGGCGGTGCGGCTGCGCGCCGAGCGCCTGCGCCACCTGCGCTCGCTGATGACCCAGGACAGCATGACCGGGCTCTACAACCACAGCACCACCACCGATCTGATCTCACGCGCCCTGGTGCAGGCGTATCGCGACGATGCACAGCACGCCATGGCGATGATCGACATCGACCACTTCAAGGACGTCAACGATACCCACGGGCACCTGGCCGGCGACCAGGTCATCATCACCCTGGCGCGCATGCTGAAGACCCGCCTGCGCGTCTCCGACATCATCGGCCGCTACGGCGGCGAGGAGTTCGTGGTGCTGCTCAAAGGCGTCAGCGCCGATACCGCCGCCGCACTGATCGAGGAGCTGCGCCAGGATTTCGAGCAGGTGGACTTCAATGCGGGAAGCGCACGCTTCAACTGCACCTTCAGCGCCGGCATCAGCGCCTTCCCCCATCATCCCTCCACCGAAGCGCTGCGGGTCAGCGCCGACCGCGCGCTCTACCGCGCCAAGAATCGCGGTCGCAATCGCGTCGCGATCAATCCGGACGAATCTGATGACGGCGCCGACGATGAGTGACCCCTCCGCGCTCGGCCTCGGCGAGGCGCTGGCCCGCCAGGGCGAGGCACACACCCGCGTCGACGTCGACGAACCCGCCCGTCAATTGGTGCTGTTTCGCTTGGGCGGCCAGCGTTTTGCACTGCCGGGAAGCGCGGTGCGCGAAATTCTCGACGGCCAGCAGAGCGTCTACTTCGTTCCCGGGGTTCCCGACGGCATCGAAGGGGTGATCCATCTGCGCGGCGCCATCGAGTCGGTGATCACCCTCGAGCGCCTGCTCGACCTTCCGGCCCCCCCGCCGGGGGCCGGCATGCTGCTGCTGGTCCACGCGGCCGGCATTCGCACCGGCGTGCGCATCGAAGCACTCGAGGACGTCTGCGAGGTCGGCGAGAGCACCCTCAAGCCGCCGGAGGCGCTGAACGACACGCTCGCGCCCTTCGTCACCGCGCTGATCCATCGCGACGCACGCGAGGCGATTGCGCTGCTCGATGCCGACGCCCTGCTCGGCGCCTTCCAGGCGGGCCAGGGCTGAGGATGGATCACGTCTCGCTGGTGGTCTTCGAGGCGGGCCAGCACCGCTTCGCCCTGGAAGCGAGCCGGGTACGCCGACTCTCCAGTACCCCGAGCCACACGCGCACCGCGCACCTTGCACGCCTTTTGAACCTCGAAGGCAGCGCCCCGGCGAGCCGCTGGCTCACTCTCGTCGATGGCGAAGGCGCGTGGGAGCTGGGAGTGGCGGGCAGTACCAAGCTTATCGACTGGCCCGCCCCCGCCCTCTATCCCTTGTCCGAGCTCGTGCTCGTACGCGCTAGCGTGCATCCGGCGCTGATCGGTATCGCCTTCGAGCGACAGCACACCCCCTGCTGGCTGCTGGCGGCAGACCGGCTCACGCCGTGAGCCACAAGCACGCCAGCGGATCGCCCGGCGCCACGCGCCGGTGCGGGTCAACGATCGCCAGGGCATCGGCGTGCACGCAGGAGGAGAGCACCGAGGAGTCCTGATCGTCGAAGGCGTGGGCCTCGACCCCGGCCTCGGTGAAGGCGAGCTTCACGCGCATGTAGTGACGGCGCGGCCCGGTGGTGGTGGAAAAAGTCGCGATTGCCGTCACCTGAGTCAACGTCTCGAGCGCTGGACAGCCGAGCAGCGCCCCCATCAGCGGGCGCAGAAACAGCCACGCCCCCACGAAGCTCGAGACCGGATTGCCAGGCAGCCCCACGAAGCGCGCCGTGCGGCCGTTGCCGCGCGGCAGTCGCCCCAGCGCCAGGGGCTTGCCCGGGCGAATCGCCAGCCGCCACAGATCCAACTCGCCCAGGGCGTCGAGGGCACGCTTGACGTGATCCTCCTCGCCCACGCTGACCCCGCCGGTGGTGATCACCACGTCGGCAAGCGCGGCAGCGCGCGCCAGGCACGACTGGGTCTTGTCGGCATCGTCCGGCACGCTCTCCAGATGCACCACTTCGGCGCCGAAGCTTGCCAGCAACTGCCGGAGCATCGGCCGATTGCTGTTGTAGAGCTGGCCGGGCGCCAAGGGCGTACCCGGCTCGACGACCTCGTCGCCGGTCGAGAGCAGCGCCACGCGCGGGCGGCGGCGCACCACGACCTCGTCGATGCCCTGCCCCGCCAGGTGCCCGAGCCCGGCGGCCGTGAGCCGCGTGCCCGCCTCGAGCAGCACGCTGCCCCTGGCCACATCCCGCGCGCGCCGGCGCACGCTATTGCCCACGGCAACACCGGCGGGAATGCGGGCGCGCTCGCCGTCACGCTCCACCTCCTCCTGCATCACCACGCAGTCCGCCCCTTCGGGCAGTTCGCCGCCGGTGAAGATGCGCGCGCAGCTTCCCGGCTCGAGTGGGCGCGCCGGGCTTCCCGCGGCGATGCGCTGGGAGACCGGCAGCCAGGTGCCGGCATCCGCCGCGCGCAAGGCGTAGCCGTCCATGGCGCTGTTGTCGAAGGCGGGCACGTCGAGCGTGGCCATCACGGGGGTAGCCAGCACTCGCCCGGCGGCGTGCTCGAGGGCGAGCGTTTCGCTTTCGAGCGGGCAGACCTCGGCGAGAAGCGCTTCTAAAGCGTGTTCGATCGGCGCCAGCTCAGCCATGCTGGCCCCGCCCTGGAATCACCAGGTTGGCGAAGTTGCACGGTTGATGGCGGCTGTCGAGCTGCTCGGCGAGCAGGCGGTCCCAACCGGTGCGACACGCGCCGGTGGAACCCGGCAGACAGAAGATCACAGTTCGATTGGCGAGCCCGCCCAGACAGCGGCTTTGAATGGTGGAGCTGCCAATCTCCTCGCCGCTGAGCGCCCGAAAGCGCTCGCCGAAGCCCTGGATCTCCTTGTCGAAGAGCACCGCGACCGCCTCCGGGGTGGAATCGCGCCCGGTGAAGCCGGTGCCGCCGGTGGTGATCACCACCTGCACCTCGGGGTCGGCGATCCACGCCGCCACCACGGCGCGAATGCGGTACATGTCGTCGACCACGATGCGTTTTTCCGCCAGCCGATGGCCGGCGCTCTCGAGGCGCTCGACCAGCAACTGGCCGGAGGTGTCGCTCTCCTCGGTGCGCGTGTCCGAGACGGTCAACACCGCGATGTTCAGCGCTTGCATGGCATCCACGGGGTCACTCCTTCGCGCGTTTCTGGGCCTGGCGCGCCTCGAGCGCCGCCAGTTGCTCGGGCGTTGCCTCGCCCTGGTAGTGCGCCTTCCATTCGCTGTAGGGCATGCCGTAGACGTGAGCCCGGGCGGCCTCGAGGTCGAGGGTTTCACCGCGCGCCTCGGCGGCGCTCACCAGCCACTTGGAGAGGCAGTTGCGACAGAAGTCCGCCAGGATCATCAGATCGATGTTCTGGACATCCTTGTTGTCGTCGAGATGGGCGAGAAGCCGGCGAAAGGCGGCGGCCTCGAGTTCGGTGCGGGTCGTCTGGTCAAATTCATCGAACGCTTGCATGATGGCTCCTTGAGCGGATGATGTTCGCCAGCATAGCAAAGACGCCCTTTAAAATAGCAAAGACGCCCTTTAAAAACGCCGCGGCGATTGCGAACATGGCACTTCGCACGGCGCGTCGAGTCCAAATGCGTGCACCGCCCCACTCACTCCCGGCGAAGGTACTCTCATGATCGCGAAGGATGAACTGACCGGCCTGGTCCTGGCCGGCGGCGAAGGCCGCCGCATGGGCGGGCGTGACAAGGGGCTCGATCCTTTCGAGGGCGCGCCGCTGTTTACCCATGCGCTTGACCGCCTCGAAGGCCGGGTCAGTGAAGTGTTGATCAGCGCCAACCGCAATGCGGACGCTTACGCGCTGTTCGGCCACCGTGTAATCGGTGACCTCGAGCCCGGCTTTCAAGGGCCACTCATGGGCATCCTGAGCGGTCTCGAGGTGGCTATCACGCCGTGGCTGGTCGTTCTGCCCTGCGATACGCCGCTGCTGCCGGACGACGTGGTCGAGCGCCTGGTGGCCGGCATCGGCACGGCGCGCATCGGCGTTGCCTTCGACGGCGAGCGTCGGCACCCGACGGTCGCGCTGATCGACACGTCGCTTGCCGACGACCTGCGCGCTTTTCTGGCCAGCGGCGAGCGCAAGCTCACGCGCTGGTACGACCGTCATGCGAACTGTGATGTCGACATGGCGCACGCGCCCGGCGCCTTCGTCAATCTCAACGACGAAGCGCACAAGCAGCGCCTGGAGCTCGATCGCGCCGCGCGGCGCGCAAGGCCGAGCCAATGACGCGCGGTGCCGAGCAAGGCATTGCTCTGAGCGTCGACGAGGCCCGCACGGCGCTCGCGCGCCTGGTGAGCCGGGACGTGGGCAGCGAGACCCTCGACTTGGCAGACGCCCACGGTCGCACGCTGGCCACCGCCGTCGAGGCGCCTTTCGATGTGCCGCGCTACGCCAACGCCGCGCTGGACGGCATCGCCCTGGCTTGGCCCGAGGGCGCTCCTCGCCGCTGGTCGATTGCCGGGAGCGTATTCGCCGGCGACGCCTTCACCGGCGAGATCGGCGCCGACGCCTGTGTACGCATCACCACCGGCGCGCCACTGCCCACCGGCACCGATACCGTGATTGCCCGTGAGCAGTTCGAGGAGCGCGACGGGTACGTTCTGCTCACAGCACCAGCGCAAGTGACGAAGGGTCAAAACGTACGCCAGGCCGGCGAGGAACTCGCCGCCGGCGCTGTGGTGCTAGGCGCAGGCGCGTACCTTGACGCCGCTGCCCTCGGGCTTCTCGCCTCGCTCGGTTTTGCCCGGGTGAGCGTGATCAAGCGCCCGGTGGTGGCGCTTTTTTCCACCGGCAATGAAGTCATCGCCCCCGGCGAGGCGTTGCCTTCTGCCGGAGTGTTCGATGCCAACCGCTTTGCGCTGATGGGGCTTCTTCGCGAGCACGACGCCTGCGTGCTCGACCTGGGCATCCTGCCCGACGAGTCCTCGGCAATCGAGGCGGCACTGGCCGGGGCCGCCGCGCGAAGTGATCTGGTGCTGACCAGCGCCGGCGTCTCTGCCGGCGAGCGCGACTTCACCCGCGCCGCACTCGACGCCCTGGGCCAACTGGCCTTCTGGCGCGTGGCGCTGCGCCCGGGGCGACCGCTCGCCGCAGGGCTTCTAGGCGAGCGCCGCACCCCCTTCGTGGGCCTGCCGGGGAACCCGGTGGCGGCCATGGTGGCCTTTCACCAGTTCGTAGCACCACTGCTTGCGCGCCTGCAAGGCCTGCCCTCCGCCGCGCCGGTGCGGCTGGCGGCGGTGCTCGAGACGCCGATCCAGGGTCGTCGCCAGCGCACCGATCTGCTTCGCGGCGTCTACCGCTGCGACGCGCAGGGCCGGCTTCACGTACGAATCACCGGGGCCCAGGGCTCGGGTATGCTAACCTCCATGGTGGCGGCCAACTGCCTGATCGAGCTTGGCGACAATCAGGGGGCCGCCGCTGCGGGCGAGATCGTGTCGATCCAGCCGCTCGCCGCGCCGCAACCGCCCGCAACGCCGCCCTCCACCGACCTATCGAGATGGCCATGACCGAGCAACTGATCGACCCCATTGGCCGCCGCGTCAACTACGTACGGATATCGGTCACCGACCGCTGCGACTTCCGCTGTGTCTACTGCATGAGCGAGGAGATGACGTTTCTGCCCCGCGCCCAGGTGCTCACCCTCGAGGAGATCGCCACCATCGCCCGCGCCTTCACCGAGCTCGGCGTCGAGAAAATCCGCCTGACCGGGGGCGAGCCGCTGGTGCGCGCCAACATCACCCAACTGGTCGACGAGATCGGCGCCCTGGGACTTGCCGACTTCACCATGACCACCAACGGCGCGAGCCTCAGAAAGCACGCCCGGCGCCTCAAGGAGGGCGGGCTCACCCGGCTCAACGTGAGCCTGGATTCGCTCGACCCGGCGCGCTTCAAGGCGCTGACCCGCACCGGTGATCTGGACAAGGTGATCGACGGCATCCGCGCCGCCAAGGAGGCGGGCTTTTCGCGCATCAAGCTCAACGCGGTGATTTTGAAAGGGCGCAACGACGACGAGGTGCTGGACCTGGTCGAGTTCGCTCGCCGCGAAGGGCTCGACTTGAGCTTCATCGAGGAGATGCCGCTGGGCGACGTGTCGGATCACTCCCGCGCCGAGACCTTCTTCTCCAGCGACGACGTCAAGGCGCTGATCGAGGCGCGCTACGCGCTGACGCCCAGTGCCGTGACCACGCCGGGCCCGTCGCGCTACTTCAGCATGAGCGACAGCGACAGCCGGATCGGCTTCATCTCGCCGCACAGCCACAACTTCTGCGACAGCTGCAACCGCGTGCGGGTGACCGTCGAGGGGCGGCTTCTGCTGTGTCTGGGCAACGAGCACTCAGTGGACCTGCGCGCGGTGATTCGCCGTCACCCCGGCGACATGGCAAGGCTCAAGCAGGCGATCATCGATGCGCTGCCGCTCAAGCCCGAGCGCCACCACTTCACCACCGACGGTGACGTCCAGGTGGTGCGCTTCATGAACATGACCGGAGGCTAGTTTTTGTCACCAGCGCGCACTCCCACCCACGTCGTGACCGGGTTTCTCGGCAGCGGCAAGACCACACTCATCCACAGCCTGATCGCCCAGAAGCCTGGGGACGAAACCTGGGCGGTGCTGGTCAACGAATTCGGTCAGATCGGCATCGACCAGGCGATGTTCGAGGAACGCGATGACGTCGTGGTCAAGGGGCTACCCGGGGGATGCCTGTGCTGCCAGCTGGCCTTCGTGCTGCAGGCGGGGCTTGTCAACCTGATCGCCCGCGCCCGGCCCGATCGACTGATCATCGAGCCGTCGGGGCTCGGACATCCGGCGGGGCTTCTCGATCTGCTGCGTGGTGAGACCTTTCGTGAGGCGCTCGAGGTGCGTGACATCGTCGTCGCCCTCGACCCGCGCCGGCTCGACGAGCCGAAAGTGCGCGAGCATGAGACCTTCAACGACCAGCTGGCGGTGGCCGACGCGGTGGTGCTCACCCAGCTAGAACACGCGAGCAGCGACCAGCGTGCCCGCGCCCACACCTTTCTCGAGACGCGCTGGCCGCGCCCGAAGTGGGTGCACGAGGCCGAACGCAAGACACTCCCGCTGACCCTGCTCGAAGACGGCGGCGAGGCGCCGTTCAAGGCACTCGAGCGGCCCGCGGCACATCGCAGGTTAGCGGCGCCGCCGTCGCTCGAGGGCAGCTTCTTCGATCCCGCGCCACGCCCGGGGACGCCCCGCTGCGAAACCGCAAGCTCGCTGGGCTACACCTCCACGGGGCTGCGCTGGCACCCCGACGACCGCTTCGATCTCGACCTGCTCGCCCAGCTTCTTTCCGCGCTGCCGAGGGCGGCCCGGGCGAAAGGGGTCTTTCACACCCGCGACGGCTGGAAGCGGCTCAACCGCGCCGAGGGCGCGCTGAGCGTCGAGGCGAGCACCTGGCGCCAGGATTCGCGCCTCGAGATCATCCTGCCCGATGCCCAGACGAGCGCGGATGGCCACGCCTCGCTTCTCGAGCGACTGCGCCCACTCGAATAGCCCGCCGACTCAAGTCAGGACCTGCTCCTCGAACAGCGCCACCGGTACGGGGCGGCCGAACAGGTAGCCCTGGTAGGCAAGGCAGCCGTGGGCGCGCAGCCACTCGTACTGGGCGCGCATCTCAACACCTTCGGCGATCACCTCGAGGCTCAGGCTCTCGGCCAGCGCAATGGTACTCTCGACGATGGCGGCGTTGGCGTCGCTGGTCAGCACCTGCTGGACGAAGGACTGGTCGATCTTGAGCTGATCAAGCGGCAGCTTCGCAAGATAGGCCAGCGACGAGTAGCCGGTGCCGAAGTCGTCCAGCGAGAAGCGCACGCCTCGGCGCTTCAGGCGCAGCATGGTCTCGCGCACGTTCTCCGGCGCCTCGACGAACAGTGACTCGGTGACTTCGAGCTTAAGCTTCGTAAGCGGCGCCTGGACGCGCGCGAAGACGCTCTCCACCCGCTCGACGAAGCCCGCTTCGCGAAATTGCACCGGGCTGATGTTGACGGAAATGGTCAACCGGCCAAGTCTCGGATGCGTCGACCATGCAAGCAGCTGATGGCAAGCCTGCTCGAGGATCCATTCGCCGACCTCGGTGATCAGCCCACTGCTCTCGAGAAGCGGTATGAATTCGTCCGGCGAGACGAGGCCGTGCTCGGCGTGGTGCCAACGCAGCAGCGCCTCCACGCCGGTCAGCTCGCCATGGGCATCGACCTGGGGCTGATAGTGAAGCTCCCACTGCTTGAAGATCACCGCCTGGCGCAAATCCGCCTCCAGACGCACTCGGGCGAGCAGTTGCGCCTGCATGTGCGGGTTGAAAAAACGCAGCACCTGGCGCCCGCTCGCCTTGGCCTGGGAGAGGGCCATGTCCGCCTGCTGGAGGTAGTCGTCGACGCTGAGCTGGTCACTGGCGATCATCGTCACGCCGGCGCTGACAGTGATCGTCACCAGGTCGTCGTTGAGCCGCAAAGGCTCGTTGAGCGAGGCGAGCAGCTTGCCGGCGATGCCTTCGGCGAGCTGGTGGGTCTGGGCGAGGCTACTGTGCACGCCTTCGATCAACACGGCGAACTCATCGCCGCCGAGCCGGGCCAAGGTATCGGTATCGCGCAGCATGCGCGACAGCCGCCGCGCCACGCTCTGCAGCAGCTGGTCGCCAGCGTGGTAGCCCAGGGTATCGTTGATCTCCTTGAAGTGATCGATGTCGAACAGCATCAGCGCGCCGTAGCGCGGGTAGCGGTTGAGCTCCTTGAGCGCCGCCTCGACGCGGTCCAGGAACAGGCGGCGGTTGGTCAGCCCGGTGAGCGGATCGTAGAACGCCAGTTGATGGATCTCCTGCTCGGCAGCCTTGCGCTCGCTGATGTCGCTGATGGTGGCGACGTAGTGGCTCAGCCGCCCGCTCTCGTCGCGAATGGCACTGATGGTGATCCACTCAGGAAACAGCTCGCCGTTCTTGCGCTTGTTCCAGATCTCGCCTTCCCAGTTGCCGGTGCTGTTCACCCGCCGCCACATCTCGCGGTAGAACGCCGCGCCGTGATGGTCGGAGCTGAACATGCGCGGGTTCTTGCCGATCATCTCGGCGTCGCTATAGCCGGTGATGCGCTTGAAGGTATCGTTGGTCTTGAGGATCGTGCCGCGGGCATCGGTGATCAGGACGCCCAGGTGGGTCTGGAACGCCGCCGCGGCGATGCGCAGCTCCGCCTGGAGCTTCTTGTCCTCGGTCACATCGCGCACCACCGAGAGCACGCCGCTGAAGGCCTGGGTGGCATCGGTCAAGGGGCTCACCGTGGCGTGAAAATGCCTCGGCCCGCCGTCGAGGAGCAGCGTGTACTCGACGATCTCTACGTCGCCCAGGCGGCGTACCCGGTCGAAGATCGTGGTGAACGTGCGGGTGAGCGCGTCGGGCAGAATATCGGAGAAATGCGCGCCCAGCGCCTTGTGTGGGTCGATCAAGAGCTGGTGACGGTGCAGGGCGTGGATATAGCGAAAACGTCCCTGCTCGTCGAACACGAAGATCAAGTCCTGCAACGAGTTTACCAGTGCGTCAAGACGCGACTCGCGCTCCTGAGCGTGGGCGCGGGCGATTTCGCGCTCCTCGATGCGCTGCTGCAAAAGCCGCGACAGCGTCAGGCGGTTCAGGTAGTGGCGCAGCCCCCATGCGCCGAGCAGCGCCATCACCACCAGGATGATCAGAAGCGCCAGGGTGCGCTCGCGCCAGCCCTCGAGCACGCTGTTGATATCCAGCCCCACTACCGCGTACACCGGATAGTCGTCGACGCGGCGCAAATGATAGAGGCGCTCGCGCCCGTCGATCTGCGAGCGCATCTCGAACGTGTGGTCGCTTCCTCCATCGAGCGTGCCCTGGCTTTCGGCGAGCTCGAGGCGCTGCCCGAGCTGGAAAGACACAACGGGTCGCGAGTGGCGGGCGATCACCTGCTGGTCCATGTCGATCAGGGTAATGCTTTCGCCTTCGTTCATGCTCAACCGGGCCAGCGCATTGTCGAAGATCTCGGGGCGGATGCGCGATACGGCCATACCGGCGAAGCCGCCCTGTGCGTCTTCCAGGCGTCGCGCGTTGTAGAGATAGAATAGGTCGTTCTTCGGCGAGCGCTGGAGCGTGGTGATCACCCGATTCACGCCGCCTTGGGCGAAGCTTTCGAACAGCTCGGTGTCGCGGTAGGATTCACCCGCATACTCGGCATTGCTGCCCATCACCACGCGACCGCTGTTGTCGAGCAAGCCCAATTCGTCGATGGAGTCAACGTGGCGAGTCAGGTGATTCAAGGCGCGCGCCAGCGCCGCGTTGTCGGCATCGACGCCGCCGCTGAGCTCGATCATCTCGGAAAGACTGAACAGCGCCTGCTCGCTCTGGCCGAGCACGCCCTGGGTCCACTGGATCATGACGCTGGCCCGCGCTTCCATGCGCGCCACGGCGGTCTCGATCTCCTTGTCGCGCTGATCCCAGGAGAGCCAGCAGAACACGCCGGCCACGGCGAGCAGCGCACCGACATAGAGCCCGATGGCACGATGGCGAGACGTCGTCAGGGAAGCCTGGTCATCGCGGGGGGAGTGACCCGATAAAGCGGACATTCTGCGTAGGCCTTCTTCCGATGGTGTTGCAAACCGCCGAGTCAGCGGTCCGCATCGTGGGCATCCTCGGCCAGAACGCATGGTGCCGACCGAGCGCGGCATGGTAGTTTGAGCATGGTAGTTTGATGCACGCCGATCCTGAGCCACGAATGATCTGTTAAAAAGGGTCATCTTGTACAGCGCGAGGTAGCCATGGCATCGCTTGGCCAGATGAGCGACTACGAGATTCGCTTGATCCGGGTGTTCAATACCGTGGTCGAGTGCGGTGGCTTCACCGCTGCCGAAACCACGCTCGGCATCAGCCGTTCGGCGATCAGCCAGCACATGGGCGACCTGGAGCGCCGCGTGGGTTTCTCGCTTTGCCGGCGCGGCCGTGGCGGCTTCAGCCTCACCGAGGAGGGCAAGGCACTCTATCAGGCGGGCCTTGCGCTGCTGAGCGCCCTGGAGACGTTCAGAAGCGACGTCAACGCGCTGCACCACACCATCAAGGGCGAGCTCAACATCGGCATCACCGACAACCTCGTCACCCTGCCGGCCATGAACGTCACCCATGCGCTGGGAGAGCTGGCCGCGCGGCATGACGAGGTGAGCGTCAATATCCACATGGACCCGTCGGATGCGGTAATCCGCAAGGTGATGGACGGCCACCTGCACGTCGGCGTGGTGCCCTCGGTGAACCTGCCCACGAGCCTCGAGGCGCATTGGCTCTACGACGAACCCTCCTCGCTCTACTGCGGTGCGGGCCACGCGCTGTTCGAGCAGGCCGATTTACCGCTCGACGCAAAAGCGCTCGCCCGGACCCCGGCGGTCGCCCCTCGCTACCCGCTGCCGCTACAGGCCCGCCATGCCCACGACACTCTTATGCTGCACGCCTCGGCGTCCGACCGGGAGGGCGCGGCGTTTCTGATCCTGACCGGGCGCTACATCGGCTTTCTGCCCGATCACGTCGCCGCCCAGTGGGTGGCGGCGGGCAAGATGCGCGCGCTTGATGTCGAGCGCTCCGGCTACAGGATTCCCTTCGTGCTGATCGCGCGTCGCGACCGGCGCCCCAACCGGGTGGTCGATGCCTTCCTGGCCCTCATCGACGGCGAGCGCGAAGAAAAAGCGCCTTCAAGAAATAGTTGAGCATTAACCCAAGGCATGGGGGCGTCAAAGATGCTAGGGTAAGTTCATAAGCAGCATAACAAGTGACACCGTGACCGTACCCGCAAGCACGCGACTCGATCCCACAGGCGCCAAGGCCCGGCGCCGGCGTTTCGAGCGCGGCTTGACCCTCGAGGTGAGACCATGACGATTCAAGTGACCCGACGCGGGTTTTTCAAGCTGGGGGCGGCGGGGCTCGCCACCTCCAGCATGGCGATGATGGGATTCGCGCCGGAAGCGGCGGCCTCCTCCATCCGCCCTTTCAAGCTGACCCACACCAAGGAAACGCGCAACATCTGCACCTACTGCTCGGTGGGCTGTGGGGTGTTGATCTACAGCCGCGGTGACGAGGCCAAGAACGCCCACCAGCAGATCATCCACATCGAAGGCGACCCGGACCACCCGGTCAGCCGCGGAGCGCTCTGTCCGAAAGGCGCGGGGCTTCTGGACTACGTCAAAAGCCCTTCGCGCCTGAAGTTCCCCGAGGTGCGCGAGCCCGGCACCAACGAGTGGAAGCGCATCTCCTGGGAAGAGGCCAACGAGCGCATCGCCCGCCACATCAAGGCGGACCGCGACGAGAACTTCGTTGCAACCGATAGCGAGGGCCGCACGGTCAACCGCTGGACGACCACCGGCTTTCTCGCCGCCTCGGCTTCCTCCAACGAGGCGGGCTATCTGACCCACAAGTTCGTCACCAGCCTCGGGATGCTGGCCTTCGACAACCAGGCGCGCGTTTGACACGGACCAACGGTGGCAGGTCTTGCCCCAACATTTGGTCGCGGTGCGATGACGAACCACTGGGTCGATATCCGCAATGCCGACGTCATTCTGGTCATGGGTGGCAATGCCGCCGAGGCGCACCCGGTCGGGTTTCGCTGGGTCACCGAGGCGAAGGAGCACAATAACGCTCAATTGATGGTAGTGGACCCGCGCTTCACGCGGACCGCCTCGGTCGCGGACTTCTACGCGCCGATTCGTACCGGTACCGACATCGCCTTTCTCGGCGGTTTGATTCGCTATCTGATCGATACCGATCAGATCCAGCGCGAGTACGTGCTCAACTACACCGACGCCGCGCTGTTGGTGGATGAGGGCTTCGGCTTCGAGGACGGGCTGTTCGACAACTACGATGCCGAGAGCCGCTCCTACGACAAGGAGCACTGGGTCTACCAGACCGACGAGGACGGTTTCGCGCTCAGAGACGATACCCTCGAGAACCCGCGCTGCGTCTATCGCCTTCTGCGCGCGCACTTCGATGCCTACACGCCGGACATGGTCTCCTCGATCTGCGGCACGCCCGTGGACAAGATCATGCGGGTATGGGAGACGCTGGCGAGCACCGCAACGCCGGATCGCACCACCACGCTCTTGTACGCGCTCGGCTGGACCCAGCACTCGCTGGGCTCGCAGATCATCCGCACCGCCGGCATGGTCCAGCTCTTGCTGGGCAATATCGGCCTTCGCGGCGGCGGTGTGAATGCCCTTCGTGGGCACTCCAACATCCAGGGGCTGACCGATCTCGGCCTGCTTTCGAACCAGCTGACCGGCTACATCGCGGCACCGGTGGACGACGAGCAGGACCTGGACACCTTTCTGACCGCGCGGCGGCGGGCACCGCTGCAGCCGGGCCAGGTCTCCTACTGGCAAAATGCCGACGCGTTCTTCGTGAGTCTCATGAAGGCCTGGTACGGCGACAATGCCCGCGCGCACAACCAGTGGTGCTACGACTGGCTGCCCAAGCTCGACAAGCCGCTCTACGACATCCTCGACACCTTCGAGCGGATGTCGAAAGGCGAGATCTACGGCTACTTCTGCCAGGGCTTCAACCCGCTGGCGGCGATTCCCAACAAGGCGAAGGTATCGCGCTCGCTTGCCAAGCTCAGGTACCTGGTGTCGATCGACCCGCTCAACACCGAAACCGCCGAGTTCTGGCGCAACGCCGGCGAGTACAACGACGTCGACCCGAGCGAGATCCAGACCGAGGTGTTCCGCCTGCCGGCGCTGTCGTTCGCCGAGGACGAAGGCTCAACGGTCAACAGTGCCCGCTGGCTGCAGTGGCACTATGCCGCCGCCTCGGGCCCCGGCGAGGCGCGCGCAGACACCCACATTCTGGGGGCGCTGTTCACCCGCGTACGCGAACTCTACGCCCGCGACGGCGGCGCCTTTCCGGACCCGATTCTGGGAATGGCCTGGAATTACAAACAGCCCGACGAACCGTCGCCGGAAGAGCTCGCCCGGGAGTACAACGGCCGCGCGATAAGCGACGTTTACCTCGATGGGCAGTTGGTGCGGCGCATGGGCGAACAGCTCGCGGGCTTCGGCGAGCTGCGCGACGACGGCTCTACCGCCTCCGGCTGCTGGATCTTCGCCGGGTCCTGGACCGAGGCCGGCAACCAGATGGCCAACCGCGACAACGCCGACCCCTACGGCATCGGTCAGACGCTCGGCTGGGCCTGGTCGTGGCCCGCCAACCGGCGGATTCTCTACAACCGCGCCTCGGCCAAGCTCGACGGAACGCCCTGGTCCGAGCGCAAGTCGCTCGTATGGTGGGACAGCGTTCAACGGCGCTGGACCGGCGCGGACATTCCGGATTTTCCGGTGGACTCGGCGCCGACCCGCGGGCAGATGCCGTTCATCATGAACCCGGAGGGCGTAGGCAAGCTGTTCGCAAGCCAGGGCATGGCGGAAGGTCCCTTCCCCACCCACTACGAGCCGCTGGAGAGCCCGGTGCCGGAGGGCAACCTGCTCTTCCCGCGCAACGACAAGGTGCGCTACAACCCGGCGGCGCGGGTCTTCGCTCAGGATCTGGAGATGATGGGTACCTGGGAGGAGTACCCGTATGCGGCGACCACCTACCGGCTGACCGAGCACTTCCACTACTGGACCAAGCACGTGCACCTGAACGCCATCGTCCAGCCCGAGCAGTTCGTCGAGATCGGCGAGGCCTTGGGTAATGAGCTCGGCATCAAGGAGGGCGACTGGGTGCGGGTGTCCTCGAAGCGCGGCTACATTCGCGCCGTGGCGGTGGTCACCAAGCGCATCAAGGCGATCACCGTGGGCGATCGTATCGTCCATCAGGTAGGCATTCCGATCCACTGGGGCTTTCTGGGTCTGGCGCGCAAGGGCTTTCTGGCCAACACCCTCACGCCCTTCGTGGGCGATGCCAACACCCAGACGCCGGAATTCAAGTCCTTTCTGGTCAACGTCGAGAAGGACACCTCAGGAGGCAGGACATGAGCAACCCGCAAAATATCCTGCGCCGTTCCGCCACGACCACGACGCCCCCCCAGGGGCGTCACGAGGTCGAGCCCGTGGCCAAGCTGATCGACGTCAGCCGCTGCATCGGCTGCAAGGCGTGTCAGGTCGCCTGCATGGAGTGGAACGATGTGCGCGACGAGGTCGGCATCAACGGCGGCACCTACAACAACCCGACGGATCTCACCGAGAACTCTTGGACGGTGATGCGCTTCACCGAGCACGAGAACGAGCAGGGCGATCTGGAGTGGCTGATCCGCAAGGATGGCTGCATGCACTGCGCCGACCCGGGTTGCCTCACCGCCTGCCCGGCGCCGGGGGCAATCGTGCAGTACGCCAACGGCATCGTCGACTTCGACTCGGACAAGTGCATCGGCTGCGGCTACTGCGTCACCGGCTGCCCCTTCGACATCCCGCGGATCTCCGAGCGCGACAGCAAGTCCTACAAGTGCACGCTCTGCTCGGATCGGGTCTCGGTGGGTCTCGAGCCCGCCTGCGTGAAGACCTGCCCGACCGGCTGCATCGAGTTCGGCTCCAAGGCGGACATGATCACCCGGGCTGAACAGCGCGTGACGGAACTCAAGGGGCGCGGCTTCGCTGAGGCCGGCCTCTACGATCCCGCCGGAGTCGGCGGCACCCATGTGATGTACGTGCTTCATCACGCCGACAAGCCGGACCTCTACGCGGGGCTTCCGGAAAACCCGAGCATCTCGCCCTTCGTCAGTGCCTGGAAGGGGCCGGCCAAGCCGATCATGAGCGCGATCATCGGTATCACGGCGTTCGCCGGCTTCATGCACTACCTCACCAAGGGGCCGAAGGACGAGCCGCTCGACGAAGAGGTGTTCGGCCCGGAAGGTGAGGACGCCTACCTGCGTGAGCACACACTCAGCGCGCCGGAGACCGAGCCTCACGAGCCCGGCAGGAGAAGCGACCATGAACCGCGATGACGAAAAGCGTAACCGGCTGGGCCAGCGCATGATGCTGCGCTACCCGACCTCGACCCGCATCAACCACTGGACGATGGCGTTGAGCTTCATCCTGCTGGCGCTTTCGGGGCTAGCCTTCTTCCACCCGCCGTTCTTCTTTCTCTCCCACACCTTGGGGGGGCCGGTGTGGGCGCGCATCCTGCACCCGTTCATCGGCGTGTTGTTCTTTCTACTCTTCGCGCTGATGGCGGTGAGCCACGCAGGCAACAACCTGCCGATCCGAAACGACGTGCGCTGGATGAAGCAGATCAAGGACGTGCTCGCCAATCGCGACGAGAAAGTACCGCCGATCGGCAAGTACAACCCGGGCCAGAAGCTGGTGTTCTGGCTGCTGGTACTCTGCGTGCCGACGCTCTTGATCACCGGCGTGTTGATGTGGCGTCCCTGGTTCGCCGGCTACTTCCCGGTCACGGTGGTGCGTATCGCAAGCCTTCTGCACGCGCTGGCGGCCTTCGGGGCGATCGTCACCATCGTGATCCACATCTACGCGGCGATCTGGGTCAAGGGCTCGTTTGGCGCCATGATTCGCGGCTTCGTCACCCACGCCTGGGCCAAGCATCACCACCCGCTCTGGTACGATGACACCATCAAACGCGAGCGGCCGCGCCCTGACGCAAAGACGCCCATCAAGCGTGACGACCCCGTTGCCTGATCGCACACACGACACCACGGGGCGCCTTCGGGCGCCCCGTTTCGCAGGAGCGCCCATGAGCGACATATCCGATACGCTGCACGACCCCAAACCGCCCCGTCACGGCGAGCCGCCGCTGGTCGTGGCGCCGGAGTCGCGCCTTTTTGCCACGCGGGCGAGTCGCTTTGCCGAACTCGAGACGCGCTTTGTCGACATGGCGCCCTTTCTGGCCTTCAATGCTCATCTCGCTCGCGCCCAGCACCGCACGTTGAAGGATCAGGCGGGCCCGACCTTCGCGGCGCAAAGCTTTCAGGTCGCGCTTGAGCACGGCTTTCCACCGCTCGCCCCCTCGGCGCTGCTCGAGACACTGACGTGGCGCGAGGATCTCGACGCCCTGCGCCAGACGCTCGACGCCGCCCTGGCCGCCGATGGCGAGCGCTTTGCAGCGCAGCGCCACTTGCTCTCACAGCTCGAAAGCCTTCCCGAAGAGACGCTCGACTCGATCGTCGGCGCGATCATCGGACAACAAGGCGTGCCGGCACAGGCGCGGGCCGTGGCGCCTTTGGTGGGCGCGGCGCTGCAGGTGAGCTGGACGCGCCAGGCCCATGCACTGGCGGCGCGGCTCACGCGCCCGCAAGGTGCCGCCCAAGGACTTTGCCCCTGCTGCGGCATGCCGCCGGTGGCTTCTATCGTGCAGCTTGGCCGCCACCGCTCGCGGGTGCGCTATCTGGTGTGCGGGCTGTGCGCTACCCAGTGGTATCTCGAGCGCACGCGCTGCAGCCACTGCTTCGATGCCGAAAAGCTCGACTACATCGGCGCGGAAGGGCCGGACGGCAAACGGGCGCTGCCGATTCGCGCCGAGAGTTGCGGCGCCTGTCACGCAAGCGTTAAGTTAATGGATCGCGAATGGGAGGCGGATACCGACCCCTTCGCTGACGATATCGCAACGCTTGGCCTGGACATGCTGCTCGAAGAGCAGGGCTATGTTCGTGCCGGTTTCAATCCGCTGCTCGCGTTTGCCGGCGAGCCGACGTGACGAAAGCCAAGCTTACGAGCCCGGACACCGCTCGACACGGACAGACGCCTGACGACATGACTGATATCGCATCCCCGCAAGGCGCCACGGACTGGCGCCGTACCCTTCCTGCCGTCGACCGGCTGCTGCAGCACCCGGCACTTCGCGACCTTGAAAGCCGTCACGGCCGCCGCGTTGTCACCCGCATGGCGCGCGACACCCTCGACGCGCTGCGCGCCACCCCGCTGGACGCTCCCCCCAACGAGACGTCGATCGTCGACGCGCTGCGCGAACGGCTCGACGCCTTCGTGAGCCCCAATGCCCGGGCGGTGTTCAACCTCACCGGTACGGTGATCCACACCAACCTGGGCCGCGCGCTGCTCTCGGAACCCGCCATCGACGCCATGGCTCGGGTGGCGCGCAACCCGGTGGCGCTGGAGTACGATCTGGCCACCGGCGGGCGCGGCGACCGCGACGACCTGATCGAGGCGCTTCTGTGCGAGCTGACCGGCGCCGAGGCCGCCACCGTGGTCAACAACAACGCCGCTGCCGTGGTGCTCACCCTGGGCGCGCTCGGCGCCGGGCATGAGGCGATCGTCTCCCGCGGCGAGCTGATCGAGATCGGCGGCGCCTTTCGCATGCCGGACATCATGGCTGCCGCCGGCTGCCGGCTGCGCGAGGTAGGCACCACCAACCGAACCCACCCGCGCGATTACCGCGAGGCGATCGGTGACGACACCGGGCTTCTGGTCAAGGTGCACACCTCCAACTACGCCGTCGAGGGGTTCACCACCGCCGTGAACGAGGCCGAGCTTGCGCGCATCGCACACGAGGCCGAGCTTCCGCTGGTGGTAGACCTGGGCAGCGGCGCGCTGGTGGATCTAGCCCGTTTTGGCCTGCCTTACGAAACCCAGCCCCATGAGGCGATTGCCGCCGGCGCCGACGTGGTCACCTTCAGCGGCGACAAGCTGCTCGGCGGGCCCCAGGCCGGCATCATCGTCGGCAAGCGCGCCTATATCGAGCGCATCAAGCGCCACCCGCTCAAGCGCGCGCTGCGCCTGGACAAGCTGGTACTGGCTGCGCTCGAGACCACGCTCAAACATTACCGTGACGACGACCGCCCGGACCAGACCCTGCCCACGCTGCGCCTGCTGACCCGCGAGGCCGATGACATCCAGGCCGCCGGCGAGCGCGTGCTGGCCGGGATCACCACGCTGCCCGCCGGGCGTACCGCGCGGCTACAAGCGTGCATGAGCCAGCTCGGCAGCGGCTCGCTGCCGGTGGACCGGCTGCCGAGCGTGGCGCTGGTGCTGGACGTGGACTCGCCCCGGCGCGAGGTGCGCGAGCGCGCGCTGCGCGAACTCGAACGCGCCTTTCGCAAGCTTCCCCGGCCGATCATCGGGCGGGTCAAGGAAGGCGCGCTGTGGCTCGACCTGCGCTGCCTGATGCAGGGTGACGAAGCGCTGCTGGCCACACAGATCACCCGCGCCCTGCACGCCGCCGAGACGCCAACATGATTCTCGCCACCGCCGGTCACGTCGACCACGGCAAGACCACGCTGCTCCACGCTCTGACCGGCGTGGATGCCGATACGCTCAAGGAGGAGAAGAGCCGGGGGCTGACCATCGAGCCCGGCTTCATCTACCCCACGACCGAAAGCGGCGCCGAGCTCGGTTTCATCGACGTGCCCGGCCACGAGCGCTTCATCCACAACATGCTCTCGGGCGTGGCCGGCGTCGATGGGGCACTTCTGATCATCGCCTGCGACGATGGCGTGATGCCCCAGACCCGCGAGCACCTGGCGATCCTGACGCTGCTGTCGATTCCCGTGGTGGCCGTGGTGCTGACCAAGACCGACCTGGTGGATAGCGAGCGGCGTGCCGCCTGCGAGCGCGAGGCACAGGCCCTGGTCGGCGAGGTGGCTATGTTCAGCGTCTGCGCCCGCGCCGGCACGGGTATCGAGGCGCTCTCGAACTGGCTCGACGCGCGCGCCGCCGACTGGCAGGCTCGCCCCGCTCCGGGGCGCTTTCGTCACGCCATCGACCGGGTGTTCACCAAGAAGGGTGCCGGGCTCGTGGTCACCGGCACGGTGGTCGATGGGGTCGTCGAACGCGGCCAGTCGCTGTGGCTCTTGCCCCGGGGCGAGCGGGTTCGCGTGCGCGGATTGCGACGCCAGAACCGCGAGGCCGAGCACGCTCAACGGGGAGATCGCTGCGCGCTCAACCTCGCCGGGGTCGAGTGCGAGATCAAGCGTGGCGACTGGCTGATCGACGCCCCGGCGCCGCTGCCCGCGAGCCAGCGTCTCGACGTTGCGCTCCATCTTCTGCCCACGCTCGATCGCGACGCGCTGCACTGGATGCCGGTGCATATCCATATGGGCGCGGCGCACCTGACCGGCCGGCTCGGCCTGCTCGAGGCGCCCACCCTCGCCCCCGGCGGCCGGGCGCTCGCCCAGCTGACCCTGGACGCCCCGCAGCACGCCTGCTGCGGCGACCGCTTCGTGATTCGCTCCCAAGGCGCCGACGAGACCCTCGGCGGCGGGCGCGTGCTCGACCCCTACCCGCCACGGCGAGGCGCGCGCCGACCGCCGCGGCTGGCGTACCTGGCAACGTTGCAGCAAGCGCTCGAAAACGGCGCCAGCGAGCGCCAGAACGGCTTCGCCGCCACGCTCGAAACCCTTGCCGAACGCCAGCCAGACGGCCTCTCCCTGGTGGAGCTCTCCGCTACCCTGAACCGCTCGGTCGAAACCCTCGAGGAGCAGGCCCGCGCCCGGGGCCTGACGCTGATTCGCGCCGGCACCGAGCACCGCGCTTTCGCTCCCGTGCATCTCGACGCGCTGGCCAACGTGCTCGACGAGGCGCTGGCACAATATCATCTGGAAGCGCCCGCCGAGGTGGGCATGGAGCGCGATCGCCTGCGACGCGTCGTGGCGCCGAAGTGGAACGTCGGGGTGTTCCGCGAGTGGCTCGACACGCTGGTTTCGGCCGGGCATGTCATCGCCCAGGGCCCGTTCATCAAGCGTCCTTCCCACGAGGCACGCCTGGACGAGGCGCTGGAGACGCTTTCACAGACATTGCTGCCGCTGCTTGATGAGCGCTTCGACCCACCGCGGGTGCGCGATATCGCAACCGACCGGCAGCTCGACGAGCCTCGGGTGCGCGAGGTGCTGTTCGCCAACGCTCGGCTCGGCCGGCTTTTCCAGGTGCGCAAGGATCACTTCTACCCTACCGATACCCTGGCCCGCCTGGGCGAGATCATCGAGGCACTCGCCCGGGAGCACGGCTGCGTACGCGCCGCCGACTACCGCGACCGCACCCAGGTGGGGCGCAAGCTCGCCATCGCTCAGCTCGAATTCTTCGACCGGGTGGGCTACACCCGCCGGGTACATGATGCCCGCCAGCTGCGCCGCCCTGGCATGTGGGGTTAAAAGCGGTTAGGCTCTGGTGGCAAGCAACAAGGAGGAGGATCGCTCCCCGGTGGGACGACCGGACTTCAACTCCGCGTAGGGGCTGCCAGGCAGCCCCTGGTGAGTTCGACTCTCACCCTCCTCCGCCACCTTTGGATCGCTGCTTCTTCACTTCTTGCTTTTTTTCGGCTCGGCCACCATCACGTAGTCCGCCCCGTGGCTCAGCCCACCGTCGATCTCGATGTGCGCAAGCGCCCGGCGCTCGACGTCGTCGACGTGCTCGAGCATTGCCCGGGCCAGCTTGCGATCCGCCACCGTCGCCATGCGCTGACGGCACATCTTCATCTGACCATCCACGAACTTCTTGCCGTAGCGGATCGGAAAGCGTTTGGTCTCGATGACCTCGAAGCCGGCGCGGTCGAGCTGGCGCGCGACCCAGGCGCTCGGATACTCGCGGTAGGTGCGCTCGCCGGCCAGCAGCAGACACGCATCCCGCAGCCGGCCGATCTCCACCACCAGCTTGCCGGCGGCGGTAGTGGCATCGAAGGGCACGTAGGGCTCGAGGCCGACCAGGTACAGGCGCTTCTTGGTCAGCGCGCAGAGCCTGGGGAAGAGCTCGTCCTGCCAGTAGGGGGCGAAGCCGTCGATGGCGCCAAGTAGATAGTCCGCCAGTACGGTGTCGAAGCGCTCGCCGGCAAGAAAATGCGGGTCCTGCCAGTTGCCCAGCACCAGCCGGTCCTGCTCGCGCTTCTTGCCCTCCACCGCGCGCTCGACGCTCATGGCCATGCCGCCGGCACCGGTCACCGCGGTCCAGCTGTCGGTTGAAAGACCACTTACCCAAGTGATCGAGTTGACGCCAGTGCCAGCGTCGAGGAACGTGCCCCACTGACGCTTGCCGTGGAGCGCTTCAATATGTTCGAAAAGTACCGAGGCCACCCGGGTTCTCCCTTTAAAGCTCGTGATCGTTGGCCGACGCCTGTCGTCCCGAAAAATTACGCTATAACATATCACATATGATTTCGAGAGCGAGCGATCCTGAGACGAGAAAAAGCATGGCAATCCCTAACCAACCCCAATATGATAATAAGTCTCATATAAAATACTTTCTCATAAAAGGATTTCCATGAAGAAGATCGGAACACAAGCCTCGCTCGTCGCCTCCTCGCTGCTGGTCGCCGCCATGAGCGCCAGCGCCCACGCTCAGGAGCGCTTCGCCGTATTCGACCTTGGAAGCCTCGATACCCTGCACGCGCTGGGCGCGAGCGACCAGGTGGTCGGACTGCCCAAGCAGATCCTGCCCGCCTACCTTGCAAGCTTCGACACTGACGACTACGCCGATCTCGGCGGGCTGCGCAGCCCCGACCTCGAGGCGCTTGCGGAAAGCGAGCCGAGCCTGATCGTCTACACCGGCCGCCAGGGCGAGTGGCAGGAGGAGTTCGAGGCGATCGCGCCGCTGTTCGAGGCAAGCCTTTCTGGCAACGAATACCTCGCCGCCTTCGATGACAACGTGCGCGCGCTCGGCGAGCACGCCGGGCTCGAAGAGGAGGCCGAAAGCGCCCTCGAGACGCTGCACGAAGAGATCGAGACCCAGCGCGAAGCGCTGGCAGACGCTCCGCGCACGCTGGTCATCACGCACAACGACGGCAACTATTCGCTCAACGAGCACTCGGTGATCCACGACGTACTGGGTGTGGAGAAACAACAGATGCCGGAGGGCGTCGAAACCGAAACCTTCGGCGCGCGCAGCTTCACGCGGCTCTCGCCGGAAGCGATCGCCGAGATCGACCCGCAGCGCCTGCTGGTGATTGACCGCAGCGCCGCCATCGGCGAAACGCCTCTTGACGCCGATGCCCTGCGCCAACAGCTTTCCGAGGTCGGCGCCAACGATGTCGACGTCGCTCTGCTCTCGCCGGAGCTCTGGTATCTTTCCGGCGGCGGCCTGCAGAGCCTGGCGCTGCAGATCGAGGAAGTAGCCAGCGCGCTGGGCGCAAGGCCCTGAGTCATGCGTGATGCCTGCCCCCGATCGCGCGTCGAGCGGGGGCTTTGGATTGGCTGAGATCCCAAAAGCGGTTTAATCTGAAACGGTTCACGACAAGGAGCCGTTTCATGAGCATTGATACCGCGCGGGGATTTCTGGCCGAGCACGCCCCGGACATCGAGATCATCGAGCTTGAGGAGAGCACCGCGACCGTGGAGCTGGCCGCCAAGGCCCACGGCGTGACGTCCGGCCAGATCGCCAAGACGCTGGCGCTGAAGGTCGGCGAGCAGCCCTTTCTGGTGGTCGCGGCGGGAGATGCGCGCCTGGACAACGCCAAGCTCCGCGAGCGCTTCGAGGCCAAGGCAACGATGCTCGACGAGGCAACGGTGATGGAGCTGACCAGCCATCCTGTGGGCGGCGTCTGCCCTTTCGGACTCGCCACGGTCCTGCCTATCTACTGCGATGAATCGCTCAAGCGCTTCGACGAGGTGCTACCGGCGGCAGGTTCGCCCAGCAGCGCCGTACGCATTGCCCCGGAACGCCTGGCGACGCTGGTAGGCGCCGAGTGGCTCGACGTCTGCTCGCCTGCCTGACTGGCGACGCTGCGACAATCGACGTACACTGGCCGCGTTTCGCACGCGAACAAGTTCTCAGGGCGGGGTGAAAGTCCCCACCGGCGGTGATGGCCAAAAGGCACGAGCCCGCGAGCGCTCCAGGCTATGTCACGTTCTGGAGGTCAGCAGATTCGGTGAGATCCCGAAGCCGACGGTGATAGTCCGGATGAAAGAGAACGGCCGCGCGGACGCGCTCCGGGCCCAGGCACGGGCGCGTCTGCTCGCCGCATGCCCTGATTCTGGCAACCATCATCCATGAGAATGACCATGAATCAGACCTTTCCGTTGACGCTTTCCAGCCACACCACCTCCCAGCGCATCGCCTTCATCCAGGGGCACTGGCACAGCGATATCGTCGGCCAGGCCTACACCTCCTTCATCGAAGAGATCGAGAAAAACGGCCTGCGCGCCGACCAAGTCGAGGTATTCACCGTCTCCGGCGCTTATGAAATCCCGCTTCAGGCCAAGGTACTGGCGGAAAGCGGCCGGTTTGGCGCCATCGTCGGCGCCGGCTTCGTCGTCGATGGCGGCATCTACCGCCACGACTTCGTCGCCCACGCGGTGATCGACGGCATGATGCGCGTTCAGCTCGACACCCATGTACCGGTAATCTCGGTCGTGCTCACCCCGCATCACTTCCACGAGCACGCCACCCACCATGGCTTCTACTTCGAGCACTTCGTGACCAAGGGGCGCGAAGCCGCCAGCGCCTGCCTGAACACGATGGAAAACCTGCACCGGGCGCGCAAGCTGAGCGAGGCGTGATATACACAGGCCCGGTCAGCGCCGGGCCTGTGTACAAGGCATCATTCAACAGCCGCTACCTCGCACGGTAGTGCTCAAGGCTTCGCGTGTCGATCACCACCCGCTCCTCGCTCTCGTCAGAAAAACGAACACTGCAGAGGGAATTGGCGTCATCGATTCGCTCCTTTATTCGATATCCAGCAGGTAGCTGTAGAAAGCAGTGTTGCGCTGCCAACCCAGCGATTCGTAGAGCGCTTGGGCGGGGCATTGTCGGTCTGAGTCATCAGTACCAGCTGCCCCCGGCAGTGAAGGCCGGTCTGCGGCTGTCGCCAGGCCACGCCGGCATGCACCTGGTGGCCGAGCTCGAAAGCATCGAGCAGGAAACCCGGCTGACGGCGCTGGGGCGCCAGGCGGGGGTAACGCTTTCGCCACTTTCGCGCTACTACCTGGGCACGCCGGCACGCACGGGGCTGGTGCTGGGCTATGCGGGCGCTTCGGACGAGGCGATCCTGCGCGCCGGGCAGTGGCTGTGCAGCCTCTGGCTCGCCGAAGTGGCCGCATCGAACGAAGGTCGACTATCTTGATGAGAGGCCCACAGCGTGGCCAGCGGCGACGAATGAGCAGGGCCACGTATTCTCGGTATGCTCTCTTGTAGTAGGGTTACGCTTCACACGCGAATCGATACACCAAACATATCGGGAACACGGGTTCCCCCTGGGGTTAATGTGGCTCAACCACTCTCTTCACCGGCGCCGTCTCAGGCGTCTCGCTGCAAGGCCTGGAGCGTGCACGTGCTCACGGCAAGCGGCGTGCTGCTGGGCACCATGGCGCTGCTGGCGCTGATCGACGACAACCCGGTGGCGTGTCTTCTGTGGCTGGGCGCGGCGATGATGGTGGACGGCTTCGACGGCACCCTGGCGCGCAAGTACGAGGTGAAGACAATCCTGCCCCACTTCGACGGCTCGACCCTGGACATGGTGATCGATTACCTCACCTGGGCGTTCATCCCGGCGCTGTTCATCTACTACTTCATCGACTTGCCGGCGGGCTTCGAGTTGCTGGCGGTGTTCACCATCCTGCTGTCGTCGATGTTCTGCTTCTGCAACGTCGACATGAAAAGCCAAGACAACTACTTCGTCGGCTTCCCGGCGGCCTGGAACATCGCGGCGGCCTACTTCTTCATTCTCGACCTGCCGCCCTGGCTGACACTCGGCGCCATCCTGTTTCTCGCCGTGCTCACCGTCACCAAGATGAAGTTTCTCCACCCCTTCCGGGTGCGCCGCTTCATGCCGCTCAATATCGCCATCACCCTGGTATGGTGCGTGTGCGCCACCGTGCTGATTATCGAAAGCCCCGTCCATGCCGGCTGGGCGCTGCTGGGGCTGGCGGTGGCGTCCATCTACTTCGTGGGCATGTGCCTGTGGCGCACCGCTCAGGAGTGGTTCGACTGACTCACCCGCATTTACCCTAACCTGTTGAAAGGAGGCAAGGATGCCGCTGACCAACCGACAACGCGAGCGCTTTCGGACACTCGCCGCCGAGACCGACGGTATCGATCTTGAGGTGTACCAGCGCTTCGAACGCGACCCGCTGGAGCCGATCATCGGCCTTGGCCGGCGCGATTTGCGCCTCGGCTTCTTCGGCCGCGACCCGGGCCGCGATGAAGTACGCTTCAACGAGCCCTTCATCGGCGCCGGCGGCCAGCTGGTCAGAAAGGCGCTCTACCGCCACCTTTACGGCGAGGAGATGCCGGACTTCGACGCGGCAGAAGAGATCGGCGAGCACTTCTTCTGGATCAACACCGTGCCCTACAAGCCGGTCGGCAACAAGGCGTGGTCGATGAAGGTCAAGCGCCGCTTTCATGGGCTGGTCAGCGAGGTACTGATCTCGCACTGGGAAGGCCGCACTCTGATCACCCTGGGGCGCGAGGCGTTTCTCTGGTTCGGCATCGACCGCCCGGAGGAAGAGCGCGACCGGCTGGAGGCGTTCTGGAAGCGCGAAGACCGCTTCGAGAACCATATCGACGTCACCCTGGAAGACGCACACGGCAAAACTCAGACCTTCACGCTCTACCCGCTCCCCCACCCGTCACCGCTCAATCAGACCTGGTACCGTCGCTTCCCGGATTTATTGAAGCAGCGCCTTGAGCAGCTGGACGTACGGCGAGACAACCTGACGCTCTGAGCGGTTGGCTCATCGCTCGGAGCCATCATTCGGCCTCGAAGACGACGGGAAACTCGCCGGCCTCATCATCGCAGATTTCCTGGGCGCGATACTCGGTCAGCCGGAAATCACCCTGCTCCCACTGCCAGGTACGCTCGCCACCGCAGCCGCCGACGCCGCGACCCTTGTACCGGTCGGTCAGGACACCGGTGTCGGGATCGAAGAGCGAGGCGGTGCCGGTCCAGTTCCCGTTACGCCACAAGGCAAACAGCAACTTGCGCGGTTCGGCGTCTTCCGGCTGGTAGACCGCCTCGAAAGACGTCTGGTAGGCACCTGCGTTGCAGGGCAAGAGCCACAGATCGCCACCCATGTCATCATCCATCGCGTAGCGCTGGGGCGTGATCCCCAGCGATTCGTCGACGGGGGTGCAGGTATCACTCATCTGCGCGCCAACCGCTTTGGGCAGTGCTGACGCTGGCCTCAACGGCAAACCCTATCGACAGCCCCATGACAGCAGCCGTCATCCAGCCAAATGAACGCAACATCATGACTACCTTCCTCTTGCGATGAGCGTTCATGACTCATCGCGACTTGGCAATATCCCTATTTGATACGCCGATTTCATCCAGGTAGCCATCCCCAGGCAATGTTTTCCACTGTCGCTTCTTATTTCATCCTCATGCAGGCCACCGCGTGTTCGCGTAACGGTGGAGGGGATGGAATTGCCCCGCCGGCGCGGGGAACGGCTTCCTCCAGCTTGTTCGGCGAGCGGAGCTTCTGGTTCATCCCCGCAGGTGCGGGGAACGGACCCTGAGTGATGCCCACAAAATGCCCTTTGGCGGTTCATCCCCGCAGGTGCGGGGAACGGACGGTGGCTGCCATACTGCGCTCACCCTCAGGCGGTTCATCCCCCCAGGTGCGGGGAACGGGCCAGCGCAAATTCTCCAGGCGCGAGAACGAGCGGTTCATCCCCGCAGGTGCGGGGAACGGGTACCAATAGACTCCAGGTCGGCCAACACGGGCGGTTCATCCCCGCGCCTGCGGGGAACGGTCGCCCCTGATCACCTGGAGGAAGCAGCCCGACGGTTCATCCCCGCGCCTGCGGGGAACGGTCGGCAACGCTGGCCAACCACTCGCAGCCCGCCGGTTCATCCCCACGCCTGCGGGGAACGGTCTAATTATAGACAATTGATCTAAAAGACAAAAACAGGCAACAAAAAATCCACCACCGTGTTTGGTTACTTTTTGATCAACAGCATATTATTAAAGAACCCTAAAATCAGTTACTTGCTAAGCCCCTATAAAAGTCCACTAAGCGTGATGTTATAGCTGCGTATTCGCGGTGATGTCTACTGAGTCGAACGCTGCTACTCGAGCGGCTGCAGGGCTTCCTCGACCATTGCACCCGCCAGTGCGCCCACGCGGCGCACGGCGTCTTCGATATCCGGCGTAAGTGTGAACGCGTAGTTCAGCCGCAAACACTGGCGGAACTTGCCCGAGGCGGAGAATAGCGCTCCCGGGGCAACGTGAAGGCGGTGCTCGGCCAAGCGGTCGTTGAGACGCACGCAGTCCACGGCGGCGGGTAGCTCTACCCAGAGCAGAAAGCCGCCCTGGGGGTAGCTGATGCCGGTACCGGGCGGGAAGTAGCGCTGCACCCAGCCAATCATTACGTCGCGCTGGCGCTGGTACTGGCGGATGACCGCGCGCAGGTGGCGATCGAAATGGCCCTTGGCGATGAATTCCGCCACCGCCCGTTGGGGCAGTGTGGCGGAGGCGCCGGTGGAGACGTACTTCATGTGCAGCGCCTGGTCGCGGTAGCGCCCCGGCGCTAGCCAGCCGACTCTAAACCCGGGGCCCAGGGTCTTGGAAAAGCCGCTGCACAGCAGTACCCGGCCGTCGTCATCGAAGGATTTCACGGTCGGCGGGCGAGGTTGGGCATACGCCAGATCGCCGTAGATGTCGTCTTCGATGATCGCCACGTCGAAGCGCTGAGCGAGCTGCACCAGCGCGCGCTTGCGCTCGGCGGGCAGGGTGTAGCCCAGCGGGTTGTTGAAGGTGGGCGTGATCTGGATCGCGCGGATCGGCCACTGCTCGAGCGCCAGCTCCAGCGCTTCGAGGCTGATGCCGGTTTGCGGGTCGGTGGGAATCTCCAGTGCTTTCAGGCCGTTGGCCTTGAGGATCTGCAGGGTGCCGTAGAAGCTGGGGGAGTCGACCGCCACCACGTCGCCGGGCTGGGTCAGGATGCGCAGGGCGATGGCCAGCGCTTCCTGACAGCCGGTGGTGATCAGGATATCGTCCGGGTGCAGCAGGCAGTTGGAGGCCACCGCCAGCTTGGCCACCTGCTGGCGAAGCTCGGGACTGCCGATGAGCGTGTCGTAGTTGAAGCCGTTGAGCTCGGTACGGCGATGCAGCCCGCCCAGAATTTTCGAAAGCGGCTTGAGCGTGGCGCATTCGAGGTTCGGCACCCCGCGCCCCAGCTGCAGCCGGTCGTCGTCGCGCCGGGTGGCGATGAGCTCCAGCACTTGGTCCCACTGGGAGACGTCCAGCGGCCGTTGGGCCGGGCGCGACGCCGAGGGCAGCACCGAGGGCGCGTATCCCGGCAGCACGAAGTAGCCGGATTTCGGCCGCGACTCGATCAGCGCCGCGTCCATGAGTTGCCGATACGCCTCCTGGGCGGTCGAGATGCCTACGTCCATTTCCTGGCATACGGCACGAATCGACGGCAGGCGATCCCCCGGACGATAAAGACCATGCTCGATACGCTCGCGCAATACAGCGGCCACTGATTCATAACGTGTCACGGTGCCTGCCTCTTCAGTCGCCATACAGTTGGTGGATAAAGCCACCCTACAGCACCTGAAAATACCTCAACTGTATTTTAAAATCTTTCATTTCTATATCTGTATTGAACTTATGTTGCTGAGTAACCTGAACGGGCCCCCTACAGGAGACCTCCCATGCCCCGCTTCAGCCTTGCAAGCATCCGATCCGGACTACGCCGTTACCGTGAGCGTCAACGCAGCCGCCGCCAGCTCGCCACCCTTGACGACCGGCTCTTGAGGGATGTCGGCATCAGTCGCGCACAGGTTCGCCGCGAAAGCCGCCGCCTCTTCTGACACGCTCTTTTACCAGGGACCGCCCCATGAAAACCGCGACCTACCATCTACTCGACGTTTTTACCGATACCCGCTTCGCAGGCAATCAGCTTGCCGTGTTTCTCGATGCCGATGCGCTCGACAGCCGCACCTGCCAGGCGATCGCCCGGGAGCTCAATCTGGCGGAGACGGTCTTTCTGGGCCGCGCCGATGCGGCGAATCGCTATCCGATGCGCATCTTCACGCCGGTCGAAGCGCTCGATTTCGCCGGCCACCCCACCGTAGGCACCGCCTGGCTTCTGGCCGACCTCGGCCTGGTCGATCGCGGACAGGCGCTGACGCTGGTGCCGCCGGTCGGCGCGCTGCCCATCGCCTTCGACGATGACCGAGCCAGCTTCATTACCGCGCACCCCGCCCGGATAGCATCGAGCGCGCTGGACGGTCCCGCCGCCGCGGCGCTGCTGGGGCTCGAGGCGCACCAGGTCGTCGGTACGCCCGTCATCTCTTCCTGCGGGCTAGCTTTTCATCTGATCGAGCTGCGCGATCTGGCAGCGCTGGCGGCGGTCAGCCTTTCGGCGGCCGAGTGGAAGGCCCGCGTGGCGCCAACCGGTGTCGAGCAGGTCTACCTCTATGTGGCCGATAACCTGCCGAGACTGCGCACCCGCATGTTCTCCCGCGAGCACGGCGTGTGCGAGGATGCCGCCACCGGCAGCGCGGCGGCGGCGCTGAGCGGCTATCTTGCCACCACCGGAACGGCGCGGCGCTGGACCCTTCACCAAGGCGTGGAGATGGGACGGCCCAGCGTGATCGACACCGCCATGGACGCTGACCGGGTACGCGTCGGTGGCCGTGCCGTCTGGATGGGCAAGGGAGAACTGCGGATCGGTTAGCTCCCCATCCTCTGGCATAACAACCTGCCGCTGATGATGGGGTGCCATCACTGGGGCGGCTGAGGCCGCCTTCGCGGATGCCTCGCTGCGCTCGTTATACCGCGCTACGGGGCTAGGGATGAATCAGAGCATGCACCGTAGCGGGTGAGGTAAGCGCCCGCCAAGTCTTACCGCGTTGTGGGAATCAAACTCGAGGGGCCTCGGGCAATGAAGCGTCCCTTGCCGGGACCGCCCGTAGGGCGCCCCTGGTCGGCCACGATCTCGCCGTTGGAAATGACGGTGACGGGATAACCGATCAACTCCATGCCCTCGTAGGGCGTGTAGTCACAGTTGTGGTTGAGCATCGATTGCGAGAGCGTGACGCGCTTCTCCGGGTCCCATAGGGCAATATCGGCATCCGAGCCGATGGCGATGGTTCCCTTGCGAGGATACATGCCATACACCTTGGCATGATTGGTCGCTGACAGAGCAACGAACTGATTCAGGCTGATGCGCCCTTCGCTGACCCCTTTGCTGAACAGGATCGGCAGGCGCGTCTCGACGCCGGGAATACCGTTGGGCACGTACTTGAAGCTCGTGTCGGCACCGGCCTTTTGCTTGCCGGTCTCGCTTTCGTAGATGAACGGGCAGTGGTCCGATGTAAAGGTCGAGAACACGTCTCTGGCCAGGGCATCCCAGCAGGCTTTCTGGTTGGCTTCGTCTCGCGGAGGCGGGCTGCACACGTACTTGCTTCCCTCCATGTTGGCGTTATCCAGATCGTCTGCGGTCAGCGTCAGGTACTGCGGGCAGGTCTCCGCATAGATGGGCAGGCCACGCCGCTTCGCCCACTCGATCTGCTCGATCACATCGCCACCGGAGACATGCACGACGAACAGCGGAACATCGACCAGCTCGGCGAAACTGATCGCACGATGCGTCGCCTCGCGCTCGACCACGATGGGCCGGGAGTCGGCATGGCCGCGCGGCCCAGTCTGGCCGGCCTTCTCCAGGCGCTCGGTCATCTGCTGGATGGCGTCGAAATTCTCCGCGTGCACCATGGTCAGCGCGCCTTCGCGACGCGCCGCCTCCATGACCCGGAAAATCTCGCCGTCGTTCAGCGCCATATCCTCGTAGGTCATGAAGATCTTGATCGACGAGACCCCCTCTTGCACGACCTTGGGCAGATCATGCTCGAGCGCTTGCTGAGTAGGGTCGGTAATGATGGCGTGCAGGGCATAGTCGATATGACACTTGTCCGCCGCGCGCTGATGATGCTCCGCGACCGAATCGAGCAGTGACGCTCCGCGCTCCTGAAGCGAGAAGGCAATGACCGTGGTATTGCCACCGCAGGCGGCCGACCGGGTACCGGATTCGAAGTCGTCGGCCATCACGCTGCCGTCGCTGGTGGGCTGCGCCAGATGAACGTGACTGTCGATGCCGCCGGGCAGGACCAAAAGCCCCGTGGCGTCGATCTCGCGCTCCCCGCCCTCCAGTTTGTCCGCCAGGGCCACGATCTTGCCCTCACGAATCCCGACATCGCAGCGCATGGTGTCGCTTGCGGTCACCACGGTGCCGTTACGAATGATCAAATCGAATCCGGTCATGTAAAGATGCTCTTGTTAGTAAGTGTCGTAGGTGAGTATCGCGGACGAAAGACCCGCAGCGATCACCCCTTGCGAGCGAGATACTTGAGCCAGCCGCCTTGATCGGTGATTTCCACCACGCCATCGGCATCGATCTCCTCGGCACGCATCTTCATGCTCAAAGAGCCGCTGCCGTCCTCGAGTTCGATGACGCTCAACTCGAGCTCGCCGGGTTCGTTGGGCAGCAGCGATTCGCGAAGCTGGGCGTAGGTCACTTCGTAGAGTTCGCCGGGAATCGACTGGCCGCCCTGCTCGACGGGCCAAAGGCCGGGAAACTCATCGCGCACGGAGTAGAAGCGATAGCGAGGAGCGGTCTTGACCGGCCCCAGAAATTTCGCGCCCTCGAGGGCGAAATTGATGCTTCCCCCCGACATCGCCTGGCCGTTGACGAACATGCGCAGCGTTTGGGATTGTTCACTCATGAAAGTTCTCCTTTTCGATCTAATGTCGATGGCGCTCACCGATGATCAGATAACCGCCTGCCAAGGCGACGATACCCGCCCCCAGAAGGGTGGCTCCGGAGGGGACGTCACCAAAAAACCAGTAGCCAATGAGCGTCGCCCAGATCAGCTGTGAATAGAGAAAGGGCGAGACCAGCGATGCCGAGGCCGAACGCATGGCCTCGATCAGTGCGAAATGGCTCAACGCCCCCAGCACACCGATCATGACGAACAGGGCAATGTCCTGGGTCAGGATGGGAACCCAGAAAAAGGGCACCGCCAGCGTACTCACCACCCCGCCGGCCGCGGCGGTATAAAGCAGCGACGTGAGCGCGGAGTCCTGCGCGGCGAAATAGCGTGTTGCCAATTGATAAAGCGCGAAACAGACCGCCATGGCCACGGGCAGCAGAAGCTCCCCGCTCACGCCGCCCACGTTGGGTTGCACGGCGATGAGCACGCCGGAAAAGCCACCCACCACAGCCATGATACGCTTGATACCCACCCGCTCACCCAGAAGTGGAATAGCCAGCAGCGTGACGATGAGCGGTGAACTGAAGTTGACGACGTAAACCTGGGTCAACGGCAACGCGCGCACCGAGAGATAAGCGAACAGCGTGGCGCCCAGCAGCAGCAGCCCTCGGCCCAGCTGCCCCCAGGGAGCCTGGCTTTCGAGTTCGCCGCGATTGAGTCGCCCCATGACGGCCAGCAGCGCCACCAACACGACCAGATGCACGGTGTAGCGCGACCAGGCCAGCTGTACGGGGGAGTAGCGATCTCCCAGGTACTTGGCCAGAGAGTCCATGGCCACGAACAGCGCGGCCGCCGCCAGCATGCACGCGATGCCGCGTAACGGGCGCTGTGAGGCAGCGGTCAACGTACTCAAGAGAGGCGAAGCCCTTCGAATCGGGTCAGCGAAAAAGGCGTCAGATCCCAGTCGCCATGGCCTCGTGTCAGCAGATCCGCCGTGATCTGCCCCACCAGCGGCCCCAGCGTGTATCCGTTGGAGGTCACGGCGTTAAAGAAGCCGGGCAGCCCAGGCGCCTCACCCAGAATCGGTGCGCCGTCGATGTTGATATTGACCGCCGCCCAGCTGCGTATCACACGAAGTCGATTCAAGGCCGGCAGCACGTGCTGCGCCACCCAGAGGTTGCCTTCGATGCTGTCGAGCAGCGGCCGCTGGTAACCAAAGGGAATGCTGAGCCCCGCCGGCCAGCCACCGCCGATGATGACATTGCCGTTCGCCGCCTGCTTGAGCGTCAAGTGACGATCGGCATGAGCCAGCAGAACATCGACCACCGGCTCCGCCGCTTCGGTGACGATCATCTGCAAGGGAGCGGCGTGCACGGGGACGTCGATGCCCGCGAGCCGGCCTATTTCGCCCGCCCAGGCGCCTGCCGCATTGACGATTCGAGGTGCTCGATAGAGACGCCCGCTACGGGTGCCAACCTGCCACTGCCCATCGACGCGCTCGATCGAACACACCGCATCGCCGGTATAAAAGCGCGCCCCGGCCTGCTTGGCCGCCCGCACCAGCGCCGGCGTCGCGAGCAGCGGGTTGATTTTTCCTTCTTCGGCACACCATGCCCCACCCACCACGGCCTCTGACACCGTGGGCACCTTGCGCTCCACGTCGGACCGTCCGACGATCTGGGTATCGATGCCCAGCGAGCGCTCGAGCGCGGCCTTGCGCTCCAGAAAACGCATCTGAACCTCGTTTTCCGCCACCATCAGACCGCCACTGCGCTTGAACTCGATATCGCACCCCAGTTCGCTGGCCAATTGCTCCCAAAGCGAGGCACTCGCCTGCTGCAGCGGTAGCGTACTGGCGGCCGGCCCTCCTCCACTTTCAGCCTTGGCACCGAAATCGAACGACAGCAGCTGAACATGCAGGCTGCCCGCATTGCCACCCGACGCTTGGCCATTGGGCAGCCCGCGATCCAGCACCGCCACGTCGACGCCCCGCTGAGCCAGCGCCCTCGCCGTGGCGCTTCCTGCGACACCGGCCCCGATGACCAGCACCTCGGCATCATTGACCGAACGGGCGGCGCCAGGCGTTTGCCGGCTTGGTGAGCGCGGCATGTCGACGCGCCGGTGGCCGGCCCACTCGCCCTTTTCGATGGCCAGTGCGCCGATGGTGATCGGCTTGATCGGATTCTGCGGAGCGGGCAGATCGAATTGGCTGCCATCACTCTTGTCGCTGGCGATCAGCCGGCTGACCGTCGAGGCGCAGTAGCGGCCCTGGCAGCGCCCCATACCGGCCCGGGTCTGACGCTTGACCGAGGCCACGTCGCTCCCGGCCTCGTAGCCACTGCGGATTTCTCCGGCGGTGATTCCCTCGCAGCGGCACACCACCGTGTCGTCGGTCAGGCCGGCCAGAGGCTTCAAGGGCGACTCGAAGGCGCGCCAGAGTGCTGTCTGAAAGTGCTGGTGCGTTCGCTGTCGCTCCCGCCAGCTCGCGCCGCTGTCGCTCACCTCATGGCCACAGTATTTAGCGGCGGCAGCGCCGGCCAGCGCCCCTTGCGCCAGCGCCAGCTGGGCACCGCCGAAGCCTCCAGCCTCCCCGGCGATGAAGATACCGTCGATATTGCAGCTACCGTCCGCTCGCCGGTCGGCGGAAAGCACGTTCACGGCGGAGGCCGTGGCGGGCGCATACGCGTGCTCGACACCCAGCAGCCGGCCGATCTCGGCCTGCGGCTGAAAGCCGTACCCGAGCCCGACCGCCTTGACGTGCAGGCGACGCCTCGCCTCGCCCAGCTCGCCCGAGGCGGTCACGGGCGCCAGCACCACGCTCTGGACAGCGTCGTCACCTTCGATCGCCGCCACCGCCTGGCCATCGAAAATGGGCACGCGAGCACGTTTGAGGGTCAGCAGGTAGCCAAGTCCCGCGCTGATCAAGCCGGGCGCATGACGACTCGCCTGCCCGGTTCGAGCGAGCGCGGTCAGGGAGGTGAGACGTGCACTCTCGACGACGCCCGCCACCTCGACACCGGCTGCGACCAGCTCGGCGGCGACCTGCAGGTTGAGCGGACCATTCCCGGCAACCAGCACGGGCCCCGGCGGCGCTGTTCGATAGGAGCGCAGCAGCGTTTGCAGCCCGCCCGTGGTCATCACGCCGGGCAGCGTCCAGCCGGGCACGGGGTAAGAGCGCTCGGTGGCGCCGGTCGCGACGACGACAGCGCGAGGCTCGATGATTTTCGCCTCGCCCGCCTGCTCGACACCGATACGCAGCTGTTCCGGGCGCTCTCGAAACGCGCCCCAGACGAGCGTATCGTGCCAGGATCGTACCTTCGCCTCCTTCACCGCCTGGATGAGCTCGCGTCCGGCCTGCATCTGCTTGTCGGGCGCCTTGCCATCGCGCGTCGCGTAGGCTTGCGAAAGCTGCTTGTAGTACTGCCCGCCCAGACTCGGCCGCTCGTCGACCAGTAGCACGTCCGCTCCCGCCTGACGGGCCGAAAGCGCCGCCTGCAAGCCGGCGGGGCCACCGCCGATCACCAGCACGTCCGTCGTCACGATCTCATGAGAGGATTTGGGGGTAGCGTGAGAGGGCGTGTGTGTCAGCGGACTCTTGTAGGGATGACGTGTGACCGTCTGCCCCTGCTGGGCAGGCGTCATGCAGGCACGCACACCGTGATGGCCATCGACGTTGACGAGGCACTCGAAGCACGCCCCCATGCCGCAGTAGTGACCGTGCAGGCCGCCTTGGCGACCCTCGCGCTGGGAGAGATGGCCGGCTCCGACCAAGGCAGAGGCCAGGCTCTGGCCTTCGAGAGCCTTGATGTGTTCGCCTTCGAAGGTGAAGGTGATGCTCGCTGCCGCCTTGACGGCCTTGCGTCCCAGCGCGTCCATGATCGCCCCTTACTTCAGTGCAAGTGTACGAACGATGCGATCGGCCCACGCCTTGTCGTCGGCGGGGGACGGCAACCGCGGCGGGCGGGGATGGCCCACGCTTTGGCCCATCGACTCGAGCAACGCCTTGGTGCCCGATACGTAGCGATGGCCAAAGACGAAATCGATGACCGGCAGAATGCGACGGTACACCTCACGAGCGCGATCCAGGTCTTTCTCGACGACCGTCGCCGTGTAGAGGTCGGCGAACTCGGCCGGCATCACGTTGGAGCCAACGGCCACCCAGCCGATCGCCCCTTCCACGTAGGACTCGAACCCCAGCACGCCGCCGAACACACCGATCTTGTCACCGCACAGTCTTAGAATGTCGCGTACTCGGGTGACCTCGAGCGTGGACTCCTTGATGTAGGCGACATTCTCGATCTCGGCGAGCCGGGCGACCGTTTCGGGCTGCATGTCCACGTTGGCTGCATTCGGGTTGTTGTAGATCATGATCGGCAGCGACACGGCGTCCGATACCTGCTTGTAGTGATGGTAAAGCTCGTCTTCGGTAGGGCAGCTGTAGAACGGCGGAATGATCATCAGACCATCCGCGCCGAGCGCCTCGGCTTCGCGGCTATAGCGCACCACGTCATTGGTGTTTTCCGCGCCGGTCCCCACCAGCACGGGCACGCGACCGGCCGCCTGATCGATCACGGTCTTGGCCACCAGGCGGCGCTCCTCGTCGGTCATCGAGAGAAACTCGCCGGTGCTGCCAAGCGGTATCAGGCCATGGATGCCCTGTTCGATCTGCCAATCGATGAACGAGCGCAGCCTCTCCACGTCTACGTTCAGGTCGTCATCGAACGGGGTGATAAGCACACTATAAGTACCGGCGAACTGGGGCATTGGGATTCCTACTCAACGTTAACGGGTTCTGAAAAGATCAGGTAAGGCAGTGACGACCTGGGGTACATAGGTGGCCAACAGGAGCACGGCCAGCATGAAACTCAGCGGCAGCACGATCTTCGACGCCACGCGCATGATCGGGCGCTGGGCAATGCTGCTGGCCACGAACAGCGTGATGCCGTAGGGCGGCGTCACCATGCCGATGGACAGGTTGATGATGATGACCACCCCCAGATGGAGCGGGTCGATACCGTAGCTTTGAGCGACAGGCATGAGTACCGGCACCAGGATCAGGATGGCGGCGATGCTTTCCATGAACATGCCGATGAAGAGCAGGCCGACATTGAGCAGGGCCAGAAAGATCAACGGATTGTCGGAGATGGACTGCAGGAACCCGACCAGCAGCTGGGGCGCGCCTTCGCGGGCCACCAGCCAGGAGAAGATGTTGGCCACGGCGATGATCATCATCACCGACGCGGAAATGCTGGCGGCGCGCAGTATCAGGCGAGGCAGGTCACGAAGCTTCAGCTCACGATAGATCAGAAGCCCCACCAGCAGCCCCGTGGCTACCGCCACGGCGGCGGCCTCGGTCGGGGTGAAAACGCCGCCGACGATACCGCCAATGATGATCAGCGGCATCAAGAACGCGGGGATCGCCTTGAAAGCGGTCGAGCCCAGCTCACGCAGCGAGAAAGGCTGAACATGGCTGTAGACCCCACCGTGGCGACGCGCATGGAGATACCCTGCCAGCAGAAGCCCCGCCGCCATCAAGAACCCGGGCACGACCCCGGCGATGAACATGTCACCTACCGAGACGTTGCCCACGGATGCCAGCACGATCATCATGATGGAGGGAGGAATGACTGGCCCCAGCGAGCCCGCTGCCGCCATCAAGCCTGCGGCGAAGTCGATATCGTAGCGACGGCGCCTCATCTCCGGCAGCATCAGGGAAGCGGTGGCCGCCGTGTCCGCAGAACCGGACCCGGACACGGCGGCAAGCCCCGTGCCCGAGACGACCGAGACCAGCAGCAGCGAGCCACGAATCCAGCCGACCAGAGCGGTCGCGAAATCGATCATGCGCCGAGCGATGCCACCGCGCTCCATCAAGAGCCCGGACAGCACGAAAAAGGGAATGGCCATGATGGTGAAACTATCCAGGCCGGCAAACAGGCGCTGGGAGATGATGCTGCTGGGAATTCCCTCGCCCATCAAGACGAGACTCGCGGACACGCCCATGGTGAACACGATCGGGGCGCCAGCGATCAGCAGCACGACAAACAGTACGAGGACCATGATCATGAGACGGCGCCCTCTTCATCGTTCTGGTCGGCGTTGGTGGAGCTTGCGAATATCTTTCTCGAATAGGCGATGAAGAACTCGAGGAAGAAATACCCGAGCCCTACCGGCAAGGAGAGATAGGGAATCCACATGGGAATGCCCAACGCCGAGGACGTCTGCATCTGCCCAATCTGCAGCAGCCGCTGACTGCCCAGAATGGCCAGCCACAAGAACCAGCTGCCCAGCAGCAGAATGAACAGCGCGGCCACACGCTTGAGAAACATCGGCAGCGCTTCATAAAGTATATCGACGCCGATATGGAGCTTTTCGCGCATCGCCACTCCGGCGGCGAGAAAGATCACCCATATCTGCGCGAAGGTGGCGGTTTCCGCAGCACCCGCCACGGAAAAACCGAACACGTATCGCCCCGCTACCAGGGTAAGTATTGCCACGACCATATACGCAAATAAAACGACGATGCATGCTGCAATCAACACGCGAATGCACTGCAGCACTCGTTCTGCCCATCGCACTATAGGTGTCATGATATCTCCCGAAACAGCGGGGCCATTTACGACGCGGTAAATAGCGAATGGCGGTTCAATGTTGCTGCTGAATCATGTCCAGAAGGGTCTTCTTCTGATCCGTATCGACGTATTGGCTGTAAACCGCCTGCGCTCTTTCACGAAAAGGTGCCAAGTCCGGCTGAGTGAATTCGACGCCGGCATCCAGGAGCTCTTCGCGAATGCGGGTATCCATTTCGGCATACACCTGACGTTCGTAATCCGCGGACTCTTGACCGGCGACCACCAAGGCCTGCTGCACGTTCTCGGGCAGGCTCTGGAAGCGCTGTTCGGACATGATCAGATCGGCCACCAGGGTCGTCCAGCTGACCTCGGCAAGGTAAGGCGCCACCTCATAGAAACGCTGAGCCTGGTAGTTGGTGTACGCCGCTTCGGCGCCATCCACCACACCGGCTTCGAGCGCAGCATAGAGTTCGCTGTAGGCAAGCGGTGTCGCGTTGGCACCGAACTCATTGAACGCCGCCACATGCGCCGGGATCTGCATGGTACGGATGCTTTGACGATCCAGATCCTCGATACTGTTGACGGGCTCCTGAGTCACGATATGGCGAATACCGGCTTCGTAGAAACCGAGCAGGCGAAAGCCGTTGTCCTGCATGGTCGACGCCAGTCGTTCGCCCACTTCTCCATCGAGCACGCGGTACATGTGAGCGCGATCATCGAAAAGAAACGGCAGGTCGAAGATCGAGAGTTCAGAAACGAAATTGGTCAGCACGCCATTGGTGGGAACGGCGATATCCAGGGTTCCCAACAGCACGCCCTCGATCATTTCTCTTTCGTTGCCCAGTTGATTATTGGGAAAGATCTGAACCGTCACGTCACCATTGGTTTCTCGCTCGACGACTTCGGCAAACTTTTCCAATCCCTTTTGATAAGGCTCACTCAGATTGGCCGAGTGACCGGCTCTCAAGACCAGAGTGTCCGCCAAGGAAGCCGTCGAACAGGTAGTGGTGAAAACGGCCATTGCAACAGCTATAGATTTTTTCATAGTTATATCTCTTAGACGTTGTAGCCCATTTGTAGACCAGTGGTATACCAGCTGTCAACTGTCATTTCGTTGGTAGTTAGCTCAGCGTTATGCAACAAAAAAGGGATTCAATCGGACGTTACTGCACAGATTTAGTGCATGCCCTGACACGTTTAACCAAAGATAGTCGATCAACCGATTCTCATAGCGCCATGGCTAGCCTTGCACCCGCCATGACAATCAGCTCGCGCACCAAATTCGTGCCGTCAGAGCGAGTTATATTTAGATGGCATCGAAAATATTTTTCTTGGTTTCGCGCAAATGAAGCTGCATGGCGTTGCGCGCCTGTTCGCTATCGCCACTGACGATGGCGTGGATGATCGCAAGGTGAGCGTCATAACCAGGAAAGGATCGCGCGGGCAGCGTCTGGTTCTCGAAGATCTGCGTCGTCTTTCTCAGCTCGGAGATGATCTTCAGCAAGACTTCGTTGCCCGTTGCCTTGGCGATCCCCATGTGCAGCGTCTGATCGAACTCCCACTGCTGCTTGAGACCGGTCTGCTCTGCCTGGCGAATGGCCTCGAGCTTGCTGGCCCACTCGGTGATCATGTCGGTACCGGCCTTCGCCGCCGCCAGGGCTGCCGCCTCGGGCTCCAGAAGCTCACGCACCTGAAGCGCCGCCACGTATTCATTGATGGCAATCTTCTTCACGCCGATGGTTCGCGCGTTGAGACGCTCCAGCCACCCCTCGGCTTCCAGGCGACGCAGGGCTTCCCTGACCGGTGTGCGCGACATGTCGAGCTCATCCGCCAGACGCCTTTCCTGAATGATATCGCCGCCCGAGAGTTCACGTGCCAGTATCATCCGCATGATGGCATCGTAAGCAACGCTGGATAAACCACCTTGCTCGGTTCGCTCGTTATGTTCACTATCGTTCAATGCTAGAAACACTCGTCTTACCTCGGTACAAATCATTGGTCATCATGAACTTTCCATTCTAGCCAGCTTCGTAAAACACTCACCAGGACTATTTACCGGTCGACTTTTAATCACGGCAAGAACACCGAAAGCGATAAAAGAAGTTTTGATTCTTGTTAACGATAGTCTCGACGTACTCGGCCCTGATCAAGCCGTGAGTCCGATTCCACGCAGGATCACCGAGGTGACCGTTTGCACCGCCTTTTCGAACTGTTGGTCGTCGAGGGGCTGGCGTAGCCCTATGACGCAAACGAGAAAGACTTCGCCGACGCTGGCAGCGCAAGCGACGACAAAAAAAGCACCGCCCGAAGGCGGTGCTGAGACGATGTCCTAGATGGCTCGAGACGTCAACTCTGGCGGGTCAGGAGCGTCAGTTCTGATTAGCCGGGAAGGAGAACTCCGCCCGGGTCGCCTCACTCACCGAAGGCCAGCGCTGGGAGACCGCCTTGCGGCGGGTGTAGAAGCGCACGGAATCCGGCCCATAGGCGTGCAAGTCGCCAAACAGCGAGCGCTTCCAGCCGCCGAAGCTGTGATAGGCCACGGGTACCGGCAGCGGCACGTTGACGCCGACCATGCCGACTTCGATGGCGTCGGTGAAGCGCCGGGCGGCCTCGCCATCGCGGGTGAACAGGCACGTGCCGTTGCCGTACTTGTGGTCGTTGATCAGTTGCATGGCATCATCGAGGCTTCCCACGCGCACCACGCAGAGCACCGGGCCGAAGATTTCTTCCTGGTAGATGCGCATGTCACGTTTGACGTGATCGAACAGGCAGCCGCCCACGAAGTAGCCGTTTTCATGGCCTTTCACGGTCAGCTCGCGCCCGTCAGCCACGAGTTTCGCGCCACTTCGCACGCCCTCCTCGATATATCCGAGTACCTTGTCGCGGTGTTCGGCGGTGACCAATGGGCCCATGTCCAGGCCCTTGTCGGTGCCGGGGCCGACCTTGAGCGCGGCGATCTTGGGCAGCAGCGTTTCCACCAGCCGGTCGGCGGTTTCGTCGCCCACACATACCGCCACCGAGATCGCCATGCAACGCTCGCCGCAGCTGCCGAAGGCCGCGCCCATCAGCGTATTGGCAGCGTTTTCCAGATCCGCATCCGGCAGCACCACGGCGTGGTTCTTGGCTCCACCCAAGGCCTGAACGCGCTTGCCGTTCGCCGTGCCCCGGCTATAGATCGCCTCGGCCACCGGTGTGGAACCGACGAACGAGATCGCCTTGATCGCCTTGGCGTCCAGTAGCGTCTCGACCGCCTCGCGCCCGCCGTGGACCACGTTCATCACGCCATCCGGCAGCCCGGCCTCCTTCAAGAGTGCTGCCACCGCGTGCGCCGCGCTGGGGTCCTTTTCCGAGGGCTTGAGCACGAAGGTGTTGCCGCAGGCGATCGCCATCGGATACATCCACAGCGGCACCATGGCGGGGAAGTTGAACGGAGTGATACCCGCCACCACGCCCAGCGGCTGGAAGTTCGACCAGGCATCGATCCCCGGGCCGACGTTGTGGGAGTACTCGCCTTTCAAGAGTTCCGGCACGCCGCAGGCGTACTCGACGTTCTCGATGCCGCGCTTGAGCTCGCCCAGGGCATCCTCCGGGGTCTTGCCGTGCTCCTCGCTGACAAGCTGTACCAGACGCTCGGCGTTGTCTTCCAGAAGCTGTTTGAAGCGATACATCACTTGGGCGCGCTTGGCCGGCGGCGTGTCGCGCCAGGCGGGAAATGCCGCCTGGGCGGCGGCAATGGCGCGCTCGACGTCTTCGCGGCGGCCCTCTGCCACCTGGCGAATCACCTCGCCGGTGGAGGGGTTAGTGACAGCAAGCGTGTGCTCGCTTTTAACGGACTCGCCGTTGATCAGGTGGGTGATGTGTTCCATCGAGGTCTCCTTGGTCGGTCAGGCGAGGGCATCCAGGGTGGTGGCGACGGCATCGAACAGCCGCTCGAGTTCGGCGTCGGTGGTGCCGAAGGGAGGGCCGAACTGCAGCGTGTCGCCGCCGAAGCGCACGTAGAAGCCTGCTTCCCACAGCGCGAGGTGCGCATCGCGCGGGCGAAGGGTCGGGTCGCCCGCGCGCGGGGCGAGCTGGATGGCGCCCGCAAGCCCAAAATTGCGAATATCCACCACGTGGGGGCGGCCCTTCAGGGCGTGAAGTTTTTGCTCGAAGGCCGGGGCGATACCGCGCACCTGGGCGGGGAAGTCCTCGCGCTCGAGCATCTCGAGAGCGGCAAGACCCGCGGCGCAGGCCACCGGGTGGGCGCTGTAGGTGTAGCCGTGGGGGAACTCGATGGCGTGGGCCGGGCCGCCGCCGTGCATGAAGGTATCGAAGATCTCGCGGCTTGCGATCACCGCGCCCATCGGAATGGCACCGTTGGTGACCTGCTTGGCCACGTTCATGATATCCGGCGTCACGCCAAACGCCTCAGCGCCGGTACGGGCGCCGCTGCGTCCGAAGGCGGTGATCACCTCATCGAAGATCAAGAGGATATCGTGGTCGGTGCAGATCTGGCGCAGCCGATCCAGATACCCCTTCGGCGGTACGATGACGCCAGCGGAGCCGGACATCGGCTCGACGATCACTGCCGCGATGGTCGAGGCGTCGTGCAGCGCGATCTGATCGAGCAGCGCATCGGCCAGCGCCGCGCCGGTCTCGGCCTGACCACGAGTGAACGCGTGTCCCGCCTGCAGGGTGTGCGGCAGGTGGGTGACGTCCATCAACTGGCCGTAGTGCTTGCGGTTGCCGCCGATGCCGCCCAAGCTCGTGCCGCCGATGTTGACCCCGTGATATCCCTTGGCGCGGCCGATCAGGCGCGTTTTTTCGGGTTTACCCTTCAGGCGCCAGTAGGCCTTCGCCATCTTGATCGAGGTGTCCGCCGCGTCCGACCCGGAGTTGGTGAAGAAGACGTGATCGAGCCCTTCGGGCGTCAGGCTCGCGATCTTCTCGGCCAGCTGGAACGCCAAGGGGTGGCCGATTTGAAAGCCCGGCGCGAAGTCGAGCGAGCCGAGCTGTTTCGAGACCGCCTGCTGAATCTCCTCGCGGTTGTGCCCGGCCCCGCAGGTCCAGAGCCCGGAGAGCGAATCGAATAGCTTGCGGCCCTGATCGTCGATGTAATAGCGCCCTTCGGCCCCGGTGATGACCCGGGGGTTCGCACGAAAATCCCGGTTGCCGGTGTAGGGCATCCAGTAGTGGTGGTTGAGTGCCGTGCTAGTGCGCTCGGCAGAGGCACTACGGGGCGAAGCGCCCGTGGAAAGATCCGTCATGGCTCCGGCTCCAGAAGTGGAAGACCCCTCCAGCATGCGCCGCTCGCCACGTTTATAAAAACAGATTTTTCTTTAGTTCACGTTAGAGAATTCATACGTTAGCATTTTCCTTCGCAGCATCCGCTTGATTGTTTCGGTTTCCCAAGCTCCAAAGATGAGCGTTGCCGGTCAGCCCACCGGAATGAGGGTACGGTTCGGGGTTTCGCTCATGCTTGACCACGAGGGTGCTTCAATCCAGATCATCCAGCGTGACCACGATATCCCGCTGCGAGACATCCACATCCCAGAAGGTGTAGCTGTCCTTGTCTTCATCCACCAGGCGAATATCGAAGATGGGGCTGGTGTAATTGGTCAGCGTCACGCGCTGGGTATCGCCGTCTCTCAACACGTCGCTGCCCAACACATCCTCCTCCCAGCTCGCCGCGACCGGAGGGAGCGAATTTGATGGCCTGATGATGTGCTCTACTACGCGGCGACAAGCTTCTTGGCCCTAAGGTCGTTACGGTGTTGCTCAGCATGCCACAGCTCATATTGAGCCTGCTGGGTTAGCCAGCTCTCCGATGAGGTATTAAAAGCGATAGAAAGCCTGACTGCCATTTCCGGGCTAATACCAGCTTTGCCGTTCAAAACTGCGCTTAACGTTTTTCGGCTGACCCCGAGCGCTTGTGCCGCCGCTGTCACAGACAAACCAAGAGGCTCCAAGCACAGCTCTCTTATGACTTCACCTGGATGGGGGGGTTGTGCATCAACATAGGAGTACCTCAGTGACAATCTTCGTAATTCACTATCTCGGCGTCTCCATCCTCAAAACGGAACGTCATGCGCCAGTTGCCGCTTACCGTCACCGACCAGATTCCCGACCGATGGCCGGAAAGCTCCTGAAGCCAAAGCCTCTTTGGATGAGCGGCCTGAATACCCGCAGTGCTACCAGACTTGAAGAACTCGGCCAAGCCCTTGTGTTTGATGCTTCGTATCAACCTCTAAACGCAACCTGTAACGTACAGGGTGTCAATTTGCATAACGCTTGGCTTTGCGGCGTGCCGGAGCGCAGCGTAGGCGCTTCCGACAACAGCCATTTGTTAAAACCTCAGTCCGCGTCAGGGTCAAAGGTATGCTCCGGGTAGTAGCGGAGGACCTTATACATTTTGGGCGTTCCCCTCACAGTCTCAACCTCTACATCAACCACATAAGCAAGTTCATGCCAAGGCTTCCCAAATTTTGGTTCCGCATGCAGCATCTCATCCTTTACCGCATTATTCTCGAAAATTACCTTTAAGGCTGATTTCGAGAGGTCATCGATGATTGCTCGATTACCTGTGTCTGAATTCGGATCAAATTTTGTCTGGTACCAATACATCACCTTTCGGGTATGTATGTTGCCTTCGGGGGTATCCATGTCGGATATCAGGTTTCCGATTCGGTTCTGCATGGCATTTGCTTCGGTGGAATTGATGATGAATTGCTGGATTACCTTGCCATTGTCGGAAACATTTATGTTCATTTGAGAGCCATTATCCTTCGCCACAGGCTCAACAAATTTGTTCCACTCTTGAAGATCCTGCTTTGTTAGCTCTTTTGGAGGTTTCTCTGCTCTACCCAATAACCAACCACAAATCCCCTCTGCGACTTTGGACCATTGAGCCAACGAACCACCTTCCCACAGCAGAGGTATTATTGGTGCAGCATGGGAAATTAACTCGACAATGATTGACCCGCTACGAACCTCTTTAATCAGTAACTCGGAGCCTATATCCGTTTCCCGATTGGTCTCAGACTCGACAAACTTTTGAAACTGATGATTGAAAGCCAGTAAAGAGAGAGATAGATCTTCCAGACCGACAGGGTTTTTGTTATTGATTTTTATCTCAAGCCGCTTGCTGAGATCAATCTCCATTATATTGTTCATATATTTTCCTGACATTTCATCAGCATAGCGAAGCCACTCACTGATGTCATTAGTTTTATCATTGCCTGCAAAATTAGCACCAGATCAGCACTGATACCGATCCTTAATGTATTGGTGGTAATAGCGTCCAACAGAGCCAGAACTTATAAAATCATGGAACACTGATTCTGGAACGCCACAGAACGTGTAAATCGGATGGCTATCTTCAAAATCGATAAACATTCTGGAACTGGTAGCATCATATCCGATTTTTCTTATGGCTTTTGAGCTTACAGAAACCCACTCAATCATGATGCTCTCCCGAGATTTTAACGCTGCGCTCTGCGGAAATTTAGGAGCGCCAGCGAATAAATTTTCCGTAGCAGCGCCTTGTTATAGCAAGCTTTGCTGACTATTACTGCCGTACTTTCCAATCTCTTCAGTGGACACACTGATCGACTCGATTTTTAGTAACTTATTTGAAATTGCAGACTGAAAATAGTCATAAAACTTATCGATATTCCAAAGCCGATTATTGTCTTCTCCCTCGATATCTAGCATGATTAGAACTAGTTCAGCTGAAATTCCTTTCGCTTGACGATAAAGGTATATTTTATTGAGCATTACGTAAAGACGATCATAATACATTGGAGAGATCGAGCCCTTAGGACGAACATCAATAAATCGCTCTTGACCCGCCCCCTTTATATACCCGTCGAAAATAATTCTTCTGTGCATTATTGGGTCAATCTCATCGAATGCTTGTGAAAACTCAGCGCGCTGAATTATCACTGAATCAGATATTGAGAGGTTTTTGGCGTATTTCTCCATTCCAATAATCTCAGCTGTTCTACGCAATTCCATCCTTGCCCTAGACTCGTCTCTAGCCTTTTGACGCTCTGCCATGTACTCCATAGCGCGTTGAGCTTCCTTTTGTTCCTCCTGATCCTCTTCAGCATCAGATTCTGGTGCTTTTACAACTCCAAGCAGTTTCAACCACTCATCAGATGGTGCATTGTATGTATTGTTAACTTGTGATTGCTGGATATTTGATACGATCTTAAAAAGCTCTTGCCGTAACTCTTTATTCTCGCTTGTTACTTTTTCCTTCTCATGCTCTTTCTTTTGAACCTCTCTACTCAGTGATAATATCTTACCCAAACTAAGATTATTGAAAGATTCCGACAAAACCAGCACAACAACAAACCCTATTATCGTAACAATGCCTGTTGTTATTTGGTATTTCGGTTCGGCCAGATAGAAGCTTAAGAATGCCATAGAGAAAAGCGCTAATACGAAAAGCACTATTAAAGTTCTTACAAAGTAATTTGGTTTTTCCGACAACCTCTTTCTCCTTAGATTTGTGCTCTACAGCTATAACAGTGATTATACGCCCAGCTGCATAACCTCAATAAACGTGCCGGCGCGTTCATTGAGGTTATGCAGCCAACCCCGAAACTATAACCCATTGATAAATAAAGTACGGCCTAATTCTCAGGCAGCCTATCCTTTCTTCGCGTGCCCGCTCGTTTTGCTCAATTCCATCACACCCTACCCACAAATTTACCTTCGGTCACGCGTAAACTCGATGAAAGCCGTCAACCATAGGTCGCAGCCCCACACACTCGTCAGCATTTCACCCCAGCCAAACACAACACTACCGCTCGCAAGCGGCAGCATCGAACACGTGGTTTCAAAGGAATGCTCTAAAGCACCACCTCATACCCTTCAAACTTCGGCGGCCCCAGATAAATCCCTTCCGGCGACTTGGCATTGGCATGCGCCTTGCGAAACGCATCGGACTGCGTCCAGGCGCGGAAGGCCTCCTGGCTTTCCCAGATACTGTGGGAGATGAACACGGTATGGTCGTCCTGCTTGTCGCCCTGGAGCATCTTGAACTCCTTGAAGCCGGGTACCTCGTCCAGGTGGGAGTCGCGGTTGCGCCATACCTCGAGAAACTCCTCTTCCCGGCCCGGGGCGATACGAAAACGGTTCATGGCGATGTACATGGGCTTGCTCCTTGGGAGATTGTGACCAACGCTTGATGGTAACGCTACGACCCGGGCACGGATAGCCCAAGGAGCCCCATGGCCACTGCCAGTATTCACGTGGTGTGGTTCAAGCGCGATCTGCGCGTTCATGACCACGCGCCACTGACCCTTGCCGCCGAGGCAGGTTTGGTACTGCCGGTGTTCGCCATCGAGCCCGGCCAGTGGCAGGCGCCAGACAGCGCATTGCGCCACTGGCAGTTCGCCGCCGAGTCACTGGTCGATCTCGCGGCGGCGCTGCGCGAGCGGGGGCTGCCGCTGTGTATCTGGCAGGGCGATATGCTCGCGCTGCTCGCCGCGCTGAAGGCGCACTACGGGGCGCTTACGCTCTACTCGCATGAGGAAACCGGCAACGCCTGGAGCTACGCGCGCGATGTGGCGGTGCTGGATTGGTGCCGCGCTAAAGGCGTGACGTGGCACGAATATCGTCAGGTGGGCGTGGTGCGCGGGCTCAAGAGCCGCGTGGATCAAGAGGCCTGGGAGGAACAGTGGGAGGCGCTGATGCAGGCCGCGCCCTTCAAGGCACCCACCAATGCCCACGCTGCGCCAGGCTGGGAGGCGTTTCATCATGTCGAGATAGAGGAACTGGCCGAGCTAACGCTTGGCTTCGACACCACGCCCTGCCCGGCGCGCCAGCCCGGCGGTCGGCGGGCCGGGCGGGCGCTGTGGTACGACTTCATCACCCGGCGCGGCGAGCGCTACCGGGGTTCGATCTCGAAGCCTTTGTTGGCCGAGGTGCACGGCTCGCGGCTGTCGCCGCACCTGGCTTGGGGGACGCTCTCGATGCGCGAGGTGGTGCGCTCGCTGCGCCATCAACGCGAGAAGCACGCCGAGAAGACCCGCTGGGCGCACTCGCTAAGAGCACTCGCCTCGCGGCTGCACTGGCACTGCCACTTCATCCAGAAGCTCGAAAGCGAGCCGAGTATCGAATCGTACACGCTACACCCGGCGCTCAAGGGGCTGCGCGAGCGCGACCCCGAGCACCCGCGACTGCTGGCCTGGAAGCGCGGCCACACCGGGGTGCCGCTGGTGGATGCCTGCATGCGCTGCTTGATCCATACCGGCTGGATCAACTTCCGCATGCGCGCGATGCTGATCTCGTTTGCGACCTTCGGCCTTGGCCTTCACTGGCGTGAGCCCGGGCTGCACCTGGCGCGGCTGTTCACCGATTTCGAACCCGGCATCCACTACCCGCAGATCCAGATGCAGTCCGGCGCCACCGGTTTCAATACGCTGCGCATCTACAACCCGATCAAGCAGGCGGAAGACAACGACCCGAGCGGCGAATTCGTCGCCCGCTGGGTGCCGGAGCTTACCGCACTCCCCGTCGAGTGGCGGACCAAACCCTGGGCGCTGCCGCAGAGCCTGCAGACGCGCTACGCCTTCACCCCCGGCGAGCACTACCCGCTGCCCCACGATTTCGAAGCCGAAGCGCAGGTGTGGAAAACGCGCATCTTCGAGATGAGTCACACGCCGCAGGCGAAAGAGATCAGCCAGGTGCTGATGGCTCGGCTTGCCAGCCACCGCCGCCCCAGCGCCCGACGCGGGCGGATAAAACCCGTGGATCATCGCCAGCTTGCGCTGTTCGAGCCGCCCGCCGACTGAGCGGCGCCGTGTGCTTTGACCCACAACCGGTAAGTGATTAGGCTACGGCCTCCATCTCGATGCCCCGCGCGGGGCGAACGCCAGGCGCCCACCATGCAGCTGACCCGGTTCACTGACTACTCGATTCGCGTGCTGATCTATCTCGCCGTCAAGCAGGAGGCGCGCTCGACGATCGGCGAGATTGCCGAGGCCTTCGATATCTCGCGCAACCACCTGATGAAGGTGGTGCACGAGCTCTCGCGCAAAGGCTACGTCACCGCGATGCGGGGCAAGAATGGCGGGCTGGTGCTGGCGCGCGCTCCCGACACCATCGGGCTCGGGGCATTGGTGCGCGATACCGAGCAGGACCTGGGGCTGGTCGAGTGCTTCCAGCAAGGCAACGGCTGCGCGATCACCCCGGCCTGCCGGCTGCGGCCGATTCTCGGCGAGGCGCTGGCTGCCTTTCTCGCCGTGCTCGACCGCTACACCCTGGCAGACGTGCTCGATGGCCACGTACCGGAGCTCGCCGGGCTTTTGCGCATCCCCGCTGCCCAGCTATGAGCGCTGCCTTTCAATAACCCACCACTTCTTGATCCAGATCAACATCCGGCGAGCCTGCGCGCTTGAGCTAATCAAGCCCGCCTTATAAGATTCATTTTAAATACATCTTATAAGGAGCACGCCATGCTGAGCCACGACCAGGAAGCCTTGATTGCCGCCACCGCCCCGGTGGTCGCCGAACACCTCGAAGCCATCACCCGCCGTTTCTACCCGCTGATGTTCGAGCGCTACCCGGAGGTGAAGGTGCTGTTCAACGAGGTCCACCAGCAAAACGGCAGCCAGCCCCGGGCGCTGGCCGGCGCGGTGCTGGCCTACGTGCAGCTGCGCGGCAACCCGGCCAAGGCGCGGGCGGCGCTGGATATCGTGGTCAGCAAGCACGTATCGCTCAACATCCTGCCCGAGCACTATCCCATCGTCGGCGAGTGCCTGATGGCGGCGATCGGCGAGGTGCTGGGAGACGCGCTCACCCCGGAGATCGCCGACGCCTGGGGCGCGCTCTACGGGGAACTGGCCGCCCTTCTGATCGATCTCGAGGACCAGCGCTACCGCGAGTTCGAACGCCGCCCCGGCGGATGGCGCGGCGCGCGCCGCTTCAGAATCGCACGCACCCGTCAGGAGAGCGCGGTGATCCGCTCTTTCGTGCTGGAGCCTGAAGACGGCGGCCCGGTGGCGGATCATCTGCCGGGCCAGTACATTGGCGTGCGCGTGCTGATCGACGGCGAGCCGGTCTACCGCCACTACAGCCTCTCGGACATCGCCAATGGCAAGAGCTACCGCCTCTCGATCAAGCGCGAGGCGCAGGGCCGCGTCAGCCGCCACTTTCACGATACGCTGGACGTGGGCGATACGCTGGAGCTGCTGCCGCCGGCGGGTGATCTCACGCTCATCGAGGGCAGCGAACCCTTGCTTCTGGCCAGCGGCGGGGTGGGCCAGACGCCGCTTCTCCCCATCGCCCGCCAGGCGCTTTCAAAGGGCCGCCGGGTGGTCTACCTGCACGCCGCCATCGACCGCGATCACCATGCCTTTCGTGATGACGTCCAGGCGCTCGCCCGTGACTACCCGGAGCAGCTCACGGTGATCGACGTGCTGGAAAACGGGGACGAGGCGGCGCACATCGGACGCATCGACCAGGCGCTTCTGGCGCGCTACCTGCCGGGCACCGACACGCACTGCTACTTCGTCGGCCCCCAAGGGTTCATGGCGATGATGGACAAGGCGCTTGCGGCGCTGGGCGTCGATGAAGCCCACCGCCATTACGAGCACTTCGGCCCCGCCCGGCCGCTGGCCGCCGCATGACAGAAGTAAACGGCCGAGAAGCCAGCAGCCGACTGCAAGCGCTCGCGACCTAGTCGAGCGCTTGCAGCGACGCTTCGATGATACCCAGTCCCTCTTCCAGCACCTCGCTCGAGACCGTCAGCGGTACCAGAATGCGCACGGCGTTGCCGTAGAAACCGCAGGAAAGCAGGATCAGGCCCTGCTCGCGCGCCTTGGCGCAGAGCGCCGCGGTAGCGGCGGAGTCGGGCTTGCCGTTGGCGTCTACCAGCTCGAAGGCGGCCATGGCACCCAGATGGCGGCCGTGGGCCACGTGCTCGAAGCGCGCTTCCCACACCGCAAAGCGCTCGGCGAGCATCCGGCCCATCTGCTCGCTGCGCGCGAGGATGTTCTCTTCCTCGATCGTCTCGATCACCGCCAGCGCCGCCGCACAGGCGAGCGGGTTACCGCTGTAGGTGCCGCCCAGCGAATTCGGGCCGGAGGCGTCCATCACCGCGGCGGTGCCCACGACCGCCGAGAGCGGCATGCCGTTGGCGAGGCTCTTGGCGGTGGTGAGGATGTCCGCTTCGATGCCGCTGTGTTCCAGCGCGAACAGCTTGCCGGTACGGGCGAAGCCGGACTGCACTTCATCGGCAATCAGCAGAATGCCGTGCTCGTCGCACAGCGCGCGCAGGGCCTGCAGGTACTCGGGAGAGGCGATGTAGAAGCCGCCTTCACCCTGCACCGGCTCGATGACGATGGCCGCCGTGCGGTGCGGGGCGATGTCGGTCTTGAATAGCGTGCGGATGGCCTCCAGAGACGCTTCTTCGCTGATGCCGTGGATCGGGTTGGGGAACGGCGCGCGAAAGACGTCACCCGGCATCGGGCCGAAATCGTTCTTGTAGGGCAGCACCTTGCCGGTCATGGCGAGTGTCATCATGGTGCGCCCGTGAAAGGCACCATCGAACGTGATGATGCCAGAGCGACCAGTGGCAGCGCGGGCGATCTTCACCGCGTTCTCCAGCGCCTCGGCGCCGGTATTGACCAGCATCGCCTTGCGCTCGGGGCCGCGCACCGGGGTCAGTTCGCACAGCTTCTGGCACAGCTCGACATAGGGCGCGTAGGAGATCACGGCGGCGCTTGTGTGCATCACCTTCTTGAGCTGGGCCTCCACCGCCGCGACGATCTTCGGGTGGCGGTGGCCGAGGTTCAGCACGCCGATGCCGCCGGCGAAGTCGATCCAGCGGTGGCCGTCGGCGTCCCAGATTTCCGCGTTTTCGGCGCGCTCGGCGAACTGGGTGGTCGGGGTGGCGGCGCCGTTGGCGACAAAACGGTTCTTCAGCTCGTTCAATTCGTGGTTGGTCATCGTCAACTCCTTATAGCCCGCCGATGCAGGCGTACTTCAGTTCGGTAAATTCATCGAGCCCGTGATGGGAGCCTTCACGGCCAAGGCCGGACTCCTTCACCCCGCCAAAGGGCGCAAGCTCGGTGGAGATCAGCCCTTCATTGACGCCAACCATTCCGTATTCGAGTGCTTCCATCGTGCGCCAGATGCGCCGGTAGTCGGTTGCGTAGAAGTAGGCGGCCAGGCCAAAAGGCGTATCGTTGGCCATGGCGATCGCCTCGTCGTCGCGCTCGAAGCGAAACACCGGTGCGACCGGGCCGAAGGTCTCTTCACTGGCCACGGCCATGTCGGTGGTCACGTTTGCCAGCACCGTGGGGGTGTAAAAACGCTCGCCGGCCGCGTGGGCGTTGCCGCCGCACACCAGCCGGGCGCCCTTCTCCTGGGCGTCGCTGACGTGGCGCTGTACCTTCTCGACCGCCGCCTGATTGATCAGCGGGCCGATAGTGCTTCCCTCACTCAGGCCGTCGCCGACTTTCAGCGTCTGGACGCGGGCGGCGAGCTTTTCGACGAAGGCGTCGTACACGCCGTCCTGAACCAGAAAGCGGTTGGTGCACACGCAGGTCTGACCGGCGTTGCGGAATTTCGAGGCGATGGCGCCGTCGACGGCGGCGTCGAGATCCGCATCGTCGAAGACGATGAACGGGGCGTTACCGCCGAGCTCCATGGCGGTCTTCTTGACCGTGCTGGCGCACTGGGCGAGCAGGCGTTTGCCCACCGGCGTGGAGCCGGTGAACGACACCTTGCGCACGCGCGGGTCCGTGGTCAGCACTTCGCCCACCTCGGCGGGTTTGCTGGCGGTGACCACGTTGATGGTGCCGGCAGGCAGGCCCGCCTCGCGGCCAAGATACGCCGCCGCCAGTGCGGTGAGCGGCGTTGCTTCGGCAGGCTTGATCACCACGGTGCAGCCAGCAGCCAGCGCCGGGGCGCACTTGCGGGTGATCATCGCCAGCGGGAAGTTCCAGGGCGTGATGGCGGCGACCACGCCGACCGGCTCGCGCGTGACCAGAATGCGCTTGTCCGCGCCGTGGCTCGGCAGCGTTTCGCCGGCCATGCGCTTGGCTTCCTCGGCGAAGAACTCGATGAAGGAGGCGCCATAACCTACCTCGCCTTTCGCTTCGGCCAGCGGCTTGCCCTGCTCCAGGGTCATCAGCCGGGCGAGATCGTCAGCGTGTTCAGAAATGAGTTCGAACCAGCGGCGCAGGATTCTTGCGCGCTCCTTGACCGGAGTCGCGCGCCAGGCGGGGCCAGCTTCATACGCCGCCGCCACGGCGTCTGCGGTGTCGCTACCGCCAAGCTCCGCCACGCGGGCGATGGTTTCGCCGGTGGACGGGTTGTCGACGGCAAAGGTCGCTTCCCCTTGGCGCCACTGTCCGCCTACCAGTGCCGGTACGCTGTCGTTTAACCATTGATCGATAAAACTCATAAAGTACTCCCAGACGTTACAGATCGTTCAACATGTGACGGTCGCTGTAGGCGCGCCCGTAGGTGCGCAGCGAATAGACGTAGAGGATGAGGCCCAGAAGCGACCAGCCGGCGAAGATGATCCACTCGGCACCGGTGAGCGCGGCGGGGCTGCCGGGCAGGTAGAGAAACGCCATGGCCAGCGACATCAGCACCGCCGCCACGCCGCAGGGCATGCCGAAGCTGACGCGAAACGGGCGCGGCATGTCCGGCTCGCGCACGCGCAGCACCAGAAAGGAGACGGCGACGAACAGATAGGCGATGACGATGCCAAGACCGCCGGCGTCGACGATCCACACCAGCGCCGGGCGGCCAAAGAACGGCGCGATGCAGGAGAGAAAGCCCATCAGGAAGATGGCATTGGTCGGCGTCTTGTAGCGCGGGTGCAGCTTGGCGAAGGTCTGCGGAAGCATCCCCGCCTGGGCCAGCGCGTAGATCGCCCGCGAGCCGCCGATGTAGAAGGCGTTCCAGCTGGTGATGATGCCCGCGATACCCGCCAGCACCATCAGGTTGCTCGCCCAGGCGGCGTCGAACAGCACGCCCATGGCTTCCGGCACGGTCAGGCTGGCGTTGTCCAGTGCGGCGCTATCGAGCATCAGACTGGTACCCAGGATGATCAGCGAGTACCAGGCCACCGCCAGCAGCACCGAGAGCATCAGCACCTTGCCGATCGCCTTGTAGGGCAGGTCGATCTCTTCGGCGGCCTGGGGGATGACGTCGAAGCCGACGAACAGAAACGGCACCATGACCAGTACCGCCATGATGCCGGCGGCCACACCCGCCTCTCCTGGGGCGAACAGCGGCGTCATGTTGGCGGTGCTGCCCTCGAACAGGGCACCGGTGATGAACATCACACCTACCACCAGAATCAGCCCGGTCACCACCTTCTGCAGGAGTGCAGCGGTGGTGACGCCGAAGTAATTGATCGCCATCATGGCGAGCGAGCCGCCCACGCCGACCGCCACCCAGGTAGCCTTCACTTCCCAGCCGGCGATGGTCCAGAGATGCCCCACCGCGTAGTCGGGCGCGATGTACTCGACCACCGTCGGCAGCGCCACGGCCTCGAAGGCCACCACGCTCAAATAGCCCAGGATGATCGCCCAGGTACACAGAAACGAGGCCCCGTGGCCCAGCGCCCGGTAGCTGTAGACGTGTTCGCCGCCCACCTTGGGCATGGCCGAGGCGAGCTCGGCGTAGGTCAGGCCCACCAGCACGATGGCGAACCCGCCGACGATGAAGGCGAGAATGGCCCCCAGGCTTCCGGCGGACTGGATGGCGGTGCCGGTCAGCACGATCCAGCCCCACCCGATCATGGCCCCGAAGGCCAGCGCCAGCACGTCCCCGCGTGCCAGTACGCGAACAAGCCTGGCTTGTTCAGGAGTCGATGTCGTCATGATGATGTTTTCCAGGGTCGTTGATTATTATGTGAGCAGTGCGGCGTTGTTGTTTGAGACAGCTGTTGTTTGAGACGCCGCCCGCTGCCTGCGGGCGCAACGCGCCTTTCTCTACACGCTAGCAGGGTCGCCGCGCGGCGCGAATGGACCACTTGGCTGTTTGACTGGACCACTTTGCGCCTTTGTGCGATAACGCTCGGATTTGACGATGAATCTGCCGTGAAGAGCCTTGCGTTGAAGGAGCGTCGATGAGTCGGGAAGAGATGCTGGAGACGTTCGCGGCGCTCTACGCGCGCGAGCCCGAACGGCTGAGCAAGCAGGTGCGTATCGAGCAGGCCCTGCGCCAGGCGGTGACGCGCCACTGGGCGCCGGGCAGCCGCTTGCCGGCGCACCGGGCGCTGGCCGAGCGGATCGGCTGCGCGCGCCAGACCCTGGCGCTGGCCATCGACACCCTGCTCACCGAGGAGCTTTTAAGAACGAGTCACGGCCAGGGCACCTGGGTGCGCCGCAGGGCGCCTGCGCCGAATCCTTCGCCATTGAGCACACCGCTTTCGCGGCGCGCCCGCCAGGTGCTGCGCGCGCCGGGTTCGAGCGCGATCCAGAGCGGCGCCTTCATGCCCGGCATCCCGGATATCGCCCAGTTCCCCATGCGCCGCTGGCGCCAGCTCTACACCAGCGTTACCGTGGCCCAGAACGCGCTGCTGCTCTCCTACTCCACCGGCGGCTACGGCCCACTCAAGCGGGCGATTCGCGATTTTCTCGCCCGCTGGCGCCACCTCGACTGCGACGTCGACCAGATCATCATTACCGACGGCACTCACAACGGCATCGAGCTGTGCGCCATGGCGCTCACCGATACGGGCGACACGGTGGCGATGGAGTCGCCCTGCTACTGGGGCGCGCGCAACATCTTCACTGCCGCCGGGCTCGAGCTTGCCCTGCTGCCCTGGGACCCGGTTCGGGGCCACAGGCTTCCCGCCAAGCCGCCGCCGGTGGCGCTCGCCTACCTGACCGGCACCCACCACTACCCGCTGAGCGAGCCGGCCAGCGCCCGCCACAAGGGGCAGCTGTGCGAGGCGCTGGCGCCGGGCTACGTGCTGGAGGACGACTACGAGTTCACCGAAGGCGATCACGAGGCGCTTCTGTTCGACCCCGCCTCGCCACGCCATTTGCTGGTGGGCTCGTTTTCGAAGATGATGTTTCCCGGCCTGCGCCTGGGCTACCTGGTGGTACCGCGCCACCTGGCGGAGCCGATGAACCGCCTGCGCAGCGAACTCTTTCGCGAGGGCCGCATGCTCGACCAGGCGGTGCTCGCCCAGTTCATCTTCGACGGCGACCTGGACCACTGGTGCCGGCGCATCCAGCGCGACTATCTTGGCCGCCAGCAGGTGCTGCACGACCAGCTGGCGAGTTTGCCCGGCGTGAAGCGGGTCTCGCCGCCGAGCAGCACCATCAGCCTGTGCGTGGAGTTCGAGCCCGGTATCGACGACGTGGCCATCGCCCAGGCGCTGTTGCAAGAGCACCTGATCGTGCGGGCGCTGAGCCCGGTATGCGCCGAGCACGATCACCGGACGGGGCTGGTGATGGGCGTGGGCATGCTCTCCGGGGAGACGCTGAACCGCGAGGTGCTGCGCCTTCGCCACTGCCTGGCGGCGCTTTTGCGCACGCCATGACGACAAGACGCGCCAAGCGCCAATGACCACAGGGGATGACTCATGTTTCAACGCGCCAATTCGACGCGCGGCCCGGCGCGCCTGCGCTGCCTGGGAGTGCTGCTGGCGCTCTCGCTGCTGACCGGCTGCGCCACCTTCGCGCCCAACCCGCCGCAGGACCAGAGCAACGTCTGCGAGATCTTTCGCGAACAGCCGAGCTGGTACGACTATGCCCGGGATTCCCACCAGCAGTGGGGCACGCCGATCGCGACGCAAATGTCGTTCATCCAGCAGGAGTCGTCGTTCAGAAGCCACGTGCGCCCGGATCGCAAGTACTATCTGGGCTTCATTCCCGGCCCCCGGCCCTCCTCGGCCAAGGGCTACGCCCAGGCCCAGGACCCAGTGTGGGGCGAGTACCGCGACCAGGCGGGGAGCCTGTTCGCCCGGCGTACTCACATGAAGCACGCGACCGACTTCATCGGCTGGTACAACGCCCGCACCCGGGCCCAGACCGGCATTTCTCTGAACAACCCCGAGCACCTCTACTACGCCTACCACGAAGGCGCCGGCGGCTATCAGCGCGGCACCTACCGCCAGAAGCCTCACGTGCTGCGCGCCGGGCGCGAGGTGGCGTCACGCGCCGGTCGCTATCAGGCCCAGCTGGGCGCCTGCGAAGCCGAGTTCCAGTGCCGCAAGTTCTATCAGGTATGGCCTTTCTGCCGTTAAGGATTGTCGATGAGTTTGTTGATAGGCGCCGCTTTCGTCGGCGTGGTGTTTTTCACCTCGCTTCTGTCCGGCGTGTTCGGCATGGCCGGCGGGCTGGTACTGCTCTGGTTTCTGCTGCTGGTGTTCCCGGCGGCCTCGGCCATGGCGGTGCACGGGGTGATCCAGCTCACCGCCAACGCCTCGCGCGCCTGGCTTTCCCGGCGTTTCATCCACTGGCGGGTGGTGGCGCTGATGGCGACGGGCGTGGTCGGGGCGGCAGGGCTTCTGCTGCTGTTTCGCTACAGCCCCGACGCCGCCACGGTGTCGATTCTGATCGGCCTGATGCCGATTTTGGTGTGGATGCCCAAGCGCTGGTTCCATCTCGATGCCAGCCGGGCGAGCCACGCGATCACCTGCGGACTGGCTTCCGGGGGCCTGACCATCGCCGCCGGGGTGTCCGGCCCCTTGATCGACATCTTCTTCGTGCGCTCGCGGATGGACCGCCGCCAGGTGGTGGCGACCAAGGCGATGATCCAGGTGGTTGCCCACAGCATCAAGATCCTGTTCTATCTCGGCGCGGCGCTGTCGCTCAGCGGCGCCGAGTGGGGCATCGTCGCGCTGGCCGCGCCCTTCGCCCTGGCGGGCACCCAGGTGGGTACGCGTATCCTGCACCGGCTGACCGATGCCAACTTCCGCGCCTGGACACGCTGGATCGTCACCGCCATCGGCGTGTTCTACCTGATTCAGGGCATCACCCTGCTGACGAACTGACCGCTTTGGTGCGATTGACAGGGTCATTGGTGCAGGCTATCGTCTCGATGAATGTAAATGAGAAACATTTTTACCTTTGCCGAGTCGCCCGCAGGAGAATCGACATGACACGGTGGCGTGCCTCTCAGGAGCAGCGTCAGCTGCGCCAGAAAATGATCTTTCTGCGGACCTCTTTCGAGGCCATGCAGCACGCCATCGCCCCGCGCCTGGCGGACCCGCTGCCCTGCTGGCTGGATACCGGCACCCTTGCGATGCTCGCCCGCGAGCTGACAAGTGCCTGCCGCGAGGCGCAGACGAGCCTGGCGCCGCCTTCGCGCACCCCGCTCTGCCTTGCCGCGAACCAGTGCCAGCTGCTGCTCAAGCAGTGCCCGGGCGTGCTCAGCAGCGCCGTGTGCCACCGCCAGCTCGGCGACATCGTGAACGCGCTGAACGAGGCGCTCGTACACGCCGCGGCCCCCGCCTCCGCCCGGCGCTGGTTCTGGTCGTCTTGATTCGGGCACGGCGCGCACTGGTATGATAGCCGCCCACTCGGCGCCGCCGCTTATCTAAACGACCCACAAGGCCACGCATGACTCCCGCCAACTCCCCGACTCCGCCCCGCCCGTGGTACCGCACGGTGCCGGATCCGATGGTCCTGATCTTCCTGATCCTGGTGGCCACCTATCTTCTGACCTTCGTGATTCCCGCCGGCGAGTTCGAGCGCATCACCGAGAACGGACGCACCGTGGTGGTGCCGGGCTCGTTTCAATATCTGAGCGACGTGGCCCCCATCGCGCCCTTCGATATCTTCGTCGCCATTCCTCAGGGGTTGATCAACGCCTCCCAGTACCTGTTCATCGTATTCATCGCCGGCGGGCTCTTTCATGTTCTGCAGAAGACCGGGGCGCTGGAGAACGCCATTGGCGTGGCAGTGAACAAGGTGGGTGTGCGCCGGCGTAACTTGATCATCACCGTGGGCACCTTCATCTACGGCTTCTTCGGCGTGGCCGTGGGCTACGAGAACAACATCGCCCTGGTGCCGATCGCGGTGCTGATCGCCAGCGCCATCGGCTGCTCGAGCCTGGTGGGTACCACCATGGCAGTGGGCGGCATCGGCGTGGGCTTCGCACTCTCGCCGATCAACCCCTACACCGTGGGTGTGGCCCAGGGCATCGCGGAACTGCCGACCTTTTCAGGCGCCTGGCTGCGCACGCTGCTGCTGGTGACGTCGCTGGCCTTGCTTGCGCTCTACATCTGCAAGCGTGTGGTGCCCATGCCGTTCAAGGAGGCCGCCAACGCCGAGGGCATGAGCCGCCCGCTGCACGAGTACTCGCTCACTCGGCGCAACGTGGCAACGCTGGTCGCCTTCGTGCTGGGGCTTGCGGTGATGCTCTACGGGGTGTTCACCCGGGGCTGGTACATCAACGAGATCGCGGCGATGTTCCTGGTGATGGCGATCGCCATCGCCGCCCTCAACGGGCTCTCGCCCAACGCCTTCGTGGCGCGCATGATCGAAGGCGCGTCCAGCGTCACGGCGGGGGCCATGGTCATCGGCCTTGCCGCCTCGATCCAGGTCATCCTCGCCGAGGCCTCGATCATCGACACCATCGTCAATGGCCTGAGCGGACTGCTCGACGGCGTGCCCGCCGGGCTGACCGCGATCCTGGCAAGCGTGTTGCAGGGCGTGATCAACCTGTTCATCCCCTCCGGCTCCGGCCAGGCGCTGGTCACCATGCCGATCTTGATTCCGCTGGCGGATCTGGTCGGCATCAGCCGCCAGCTGATGATCACCGCCTTCCAGGTCGGCGATGGGTTGACCAACCTGATCATTCCCACCTCCGGCGGGATGCTGGCGATGATCGCGCTGGGCCGGGTGAGCTACGAGCAGTGGCTCAAGGCCATCCTGCCGTTCATGGGGCTGGTCTATCTTCTGAGCTTCGCCGGGCTGGTGCTGGGCCAGGCCGTCGGCTACTGAACGACGCGCCGCGAATCGCCGTACGGCCAGTGGTCAGGCCAAGCGGCGATTCGCGGGCTATGCTGGGTGGGGCAAGGCGCCACTGGAAAGCAGTAGTAAACTGGTCTATTGTTTGCCGTGTCACTTCACTCAGCAAGAAGGAGTTTGCCGAATGGCTCATGAAACGCTTCTCGAACCGATCACGCTCGGCGATCTGACGCTGCCCAACCGGGTGGTCATGGCGCCGCTGACTCGGGCGCGCACCCCGGACAGCGTGCCCGGCGAGCTGCAGCAGGCCTACTACGGCCAGCGCGCCGGTGCCGGGTTGATCATTTCCGAGGCGACCAATATCTCGCCCACTGCGCGCGGCTATGTCTACACGCCGGGTATCTGGACCGACGAGCAGCAGGCCGGCTGGAAGAAGGTGGTCGACGCCGTGCACGCCAAGGGCGGGCGCATCGCGCTGCAGCTCTGGCACGTCGGGCGCGTTTCCCACGAAATGGTGCAGCCGGACGGTCAGGCGCCGGTCGCCCCCAGCGCCTTGAAAGGCGAAGGCGCGAACGCCTTCGTCGAGTTCGAGGACGGCAGCGCCGGCCAGCACCCCGCAAGCACCCCCCGGGCGCTGGAAACCGACGAGATCCCCGGCATTGTCGAGGACTACCGTCAGGCGGCCCAACGCGCCAAAAATGCCGGTTTCGACATGATCGAAGTGCACGCCGCCAACGCCTACCTGCTCAACCAGTTCCTGGCCACCGGCACCAACCAGCGCACTGATCGCTACGGCGGCTCGATCGAGAACCGCGCCCGCTTCCCGCTGGAGGTGGTCGATGCGGTGATCGAAGTGGTCGGCGCCGGCCGCGTGGGTATCCGTCTCACGCCGTTCATCGAGATCTTCGGGCTGACCGACGACGAGCCCGAGGAGATGGCGCTGTATCTAGCCGATGAGCTGTCCCAGCGCGGCATCGCCTACATCCATCTCAACGAGCCCAACTGGGCTGGTGGCGACAACACCTTCCCGGACGGTTTCCGCGAGCGGATGCGCGAGCGCTTCAATGGCCGGTTGATCTACTGCGGCCATTACGACGTCGACAAGGGCGAGGCGCTGCTCGAAAGCGGCAACGGCGAGCTCGTCGCCTTCGGGCGCCCCTACATCGCCAACCCGGACCTGGTCGAGCGCTTTCGCGTGGCTGCGCCGCTCAACGAACCGGACCAGGAGACCTTCTACGGGGGTGATGCTAAGGGCTATACCGACTACCCGTTTCTCGACAACGGCCACGACCGACTGAAGTAAGATTTGCCTTGCGGAAGGTTATAGACATCTGAAAAAGCAGTCGTTTTTATCGAAGCACCACGCCCGTGGTGCTTTTTTTGTACCCGGATGGCTAAAAATCCTGCTATTTTCGACTACGTTACCTATTCACGCGTGCGGGGCTGTCGCAGGGGCCACTGGCCTTTGATCGACAGGGTTCGCGTTTGGTGTCTGGCTTGGGGTGATAAATGAATACGATTTCCCTTCCGGTGTGGCTCGCCTTTGTATCGCTGCTGTGCGGCGTGGTGGCGGCGGCACTGTTCGTTTACGTGGTGCTGCCAAGGCGTCGACGCGCCAAGGCGCGCAAGGCGCAGGCAGCCATGCCCAAGCCCGCCCCGGCACCGCCGGCCGAGCCCGCCCCGCCGCCGGTGCCTGCCGCCAAGGTCAAGCAGCATTCACTGTTCGTGATCTTCGCCCACCCGGACGCCACCACCGACGAGCGGCTCACCGAGTGGCTGCGCGGCAAGAACGCCCGCTTCGATCCGCTCAAGAAGGTCTTTCTGATCGACGGCCAGCAGCGCTCGAACCCGGTCACCCTGGCCAACGCCTTTCCCCCCGGCGAGATGCCGGATCTCTTGCGCGGCGAGTCCCACGCGCCGATTCGCGGGGTGAGCCTGCTGGTCAAGCCACCTCTGCACAAGCGGCGCAACCAGCAAATGCACGTCTACGTGGCGCTGGCCAAGGAGCTCAACGACGCCTTCAAGGGCGACATGCTCGATAGCGAGCAGAACCCCGCCACCGACACGACCTACCAGCAGATCCTCAGCTAGCCAGTACGCCCTGGCTTCGCAGGTAGTCGTCGTAGCTGCCGCTGAAATCGACGATGCCCTCCGGCTGCATGTCGATGATGCGAGTGGCAAGGCTCGAGACGAACTCGCGGTCGTGGCTGACGAACAGCAGCGTGCCTGGGTAGTTCTCGAGTGCCAGGTTGAGCGCCTCGATCGACTCCATGTCCAGGTGGTTGGTGGGTTCGTCCATCAGCAGCACGTTGGGGTTGGTGAGCGTCAACTTGCCGAACAGCATCCGCCCCTGCTCGCCGCCGGAGATCACCTTCACCGACTTATTGATGTCGTCGCTTGAGAACAGCATCCGCCCGAGCGCCCCGCGTACCACCTGCTCGCCGCCCTTGGTCCACTGCCCCATCCATTCGAACAGCGTCGCATCCGCTGCGAAGTCGGCGCCGTGGTCCTGGGCGAACACGCCAAGCTCGGCGGCGTCGGTCCACTTCACCTCGCCGCTTTGCGGTGCAAGATCCCCGGCCAGGGTCTTCAACAACGTGGTCTTGCCGATGCCGTTAGGGCCGATGATGGCGATGCGCTCGCCGGCCTCCACGACCATCGAGAAGCACTCGAACAGCGGCGGATTGCCCTCGAACCCCTGGCTGATCGCCTCGACGCTGACTGCGTTGCGGTGGATCTTCCTGTTCTGGTCGAAGCGGATGAACGGGCTCACCCGGCTCGAGGGCTTGATCTCCTCGAGCTTGATCTTGTCGATCTGGCGCGCCCGGGAGGTCGCCTGCTTGGCCTTGGAGGCGTTGGCGGAGAAGCGGCTGACGAACTGCTGAAGCTCGGCGATCTGCGCCTTCTTCTTGGCGTTGTCGGCGTGCTGGCGCTCCCGCGCCGCAGTGGCGGCGGTCATGTACTCGTCGTAGTTGCCGGGGAACAGGGTGATCTCGCCGTAGTCCAGATCCGCCATGTGGGTGCAGACGCTGTTCAGGAAGTGGCGGTCGTGGGAGATGATCACCATGGTGCTGCTGCGCGCCTTGAGGATCTCCTCGAGCCAGCGGATGGTGTTGATGTCCAGGTGGTTGGTCGGCTCGTCGAGCAGCAGCACGTCCGGGTCGGAGAACAGCGCCTGGGCGAGCAGCACTCGAAGCTTCCAGCCCGGCGCCACTTCACTCATGGGGCCAAAGTGCTGTTCGAGCGGAATGCCTAAGCCCAACAGCAGCTCGCCGGCACGGGCCTCGGCGGTGTAGCCGTCGAGCTCGGCGAAGCGCACCTCGAGATCCGCCACCGCCATGCCGTCCTCCTCGCTCATCTCGGGCAAGGCGTAGATGCGCTCGCGCTCCGCGGCGACCTGCCAGAGCTCGACGTTGCCCATGATGACGGTGTCGATCACCCGCTCGTGCTCGAAGGCGAACTGGTCCTGGCGCAGCTTGCCAAGGCGAGTGCTACTGTCGAGCATCACCTGGCCCGACGAGGGCTCGAGCTCGCCGCCGAGAATCTTCATGAAGGTGGACTTGCCGCAGCCGTTGGCGCCGATCAGTCCGTAACGGTTGCCGTTGTTGAATTTGACCGAGACGTTCTCGAACAGGGGCTTGGCCCCGAACTGCATGGTGATGTTGGCGGTGGCGATCAAGAGGGAGCCCCTGGTTGGCATGGGTGCGAAGGTGGGCGCGCAAGCGCGCAAAGGCTCGCGATTCTACGCGCTAATGCAGCGTCTGGCACCTGCCGCCGTGCTCAATCCGCCGCACTCGGCGAAAGCGTCAGCAGAACCCGCCCATGATCAACCACTTGCCGAAACCGCGTGGCGAGGATATCGACGATACCATCGTGCTCGCCCACCAGACGCGTGAAGACAATGCGAAGCGCCGGGTGGCGCGTTTGGGTCTCGCGGCAGATCTCGGCGATGTCGCCGCCGTCACCGGCGTGACGGCCAGGCGACAGAAACAGCAGCGCCACCACCACGGTGGCCTCAAAAAACTCGACGCTCTCCAGCAAGTTCTCCAGAAGCGGCTCGTTGAAGCGGTAGGCGTCGCCCTCGCGACGCTCCATGGAGGCCGGCGCCACGCAGGCGACGCACTCGCCCAACAGCGCCCCGAGCTGGCCCGCCAGGCGGTTGCGCACTGCCGTGACCTCGAAGATCGGGCTTCCGTGGTCGACCAGCGCCACGCGCGGCGGAGCGCCTTCGGGCAGTACCTCGCGTACGTTGTCGGCGAGGATGTCGGCCAGGCGCAGGTCGTTGTCGCCGCGCTCGTCGACCAGCGGCATCGCCACCCGCACGCTCACGCCGGGGAAGCGCGCCTGGAGCTCGGCCATACGTTTGGGCAGGTAGTCGGTCAGCGCGCGGCTTGCGCCGAAGAAGAACGGGATGACGACGATCTCCCGCGTGCCTTCGGCAGCGCTGCGCTCGGCGGCGGGGCCGAGGGTGAGAGCAGGCTCGCCGTCGAGTTCTGCGGCAGGGATCTTGTTCGAGTGCAGAAGCGAGGCCGGAATGACCGGGGCGTCGACCCGCTCGCCGAGCATGGCCGCCACGCGGCGCAGATTGAACACGGCGGCGGGCTTGAGCGAGCCGTTGTCGACCAGAAAGATCGCGCGCATGAGGGCCTCCTGGAGAACGTTTTCGGCCATGGTATCATGGCCGTTTGACCCCGTTCTGGCTGACCTCGATGATCGATACCACCGCCCTCAACCGCACGCGCCGACCTGTCGACGAACACGGCGATATCTGGATCTTCGGCTACGGCTCGCTGATCTGGAAGGCGGACTTCCCCTTTCTGGAGAGGCGCCGCGCCTTCATCAAGGGCTGGGAGCGGCGTTTCTGGCAAGGCTCCCATGACCACCGTGGCACCCCGGAGGCGCCTGGGCGGGTGGTCACCTTGACCCGGGCCGAGGGGGCGATCTGCCATGGCATGGCGTATCGCATCAACGAGGCGACGCTTGCGCCGCTCGACCACCGCGAGAAGAACGGCTATTTGCGTGAGATCACGCCACTGCATTTCGCCGATGGCGTTAAGGCTCAGGGCCTCGTCTACATGGCCACCGAGGACAACCCGGCCTTTCTAGGCCCGGCCCCCATCGAGGCCATGGCGCGCCATATCCACGAGGCCGTGGGCCCGAGTGGCCCCAACCGCGATTACCTGATCAACCTGGCCCAGGCGCTTCGCGAGTTGAACGTGGAAGACGCGCACATCTTCGCGCTGGAGGCGCAGCTTGCGCGCCTTTAGCGTTACCAGTAGCGCGGGTAGCGGCGGTGGCGGGCCAGGTTGTTGACCAGGATCGCCACCGCCAGCATCACCACGCAGCCGATGCCGATCGGCGCCAGCGGATACCACCAGCCAAGCTGATGCACGCTCGAACCGCCGCCCACGGCGATCAGCGCGGCGGCGGCCCCTGGCGGATGCACCGTATGGGTGAGCTGCATGACCAGGATGGAGAGCGATACCGCCAGCGCCATGGCCACCGACGTGGCGCCGAGCAGCTGAAAGCAGGCAACGCCGATGGCCGCCGAGAACATGCTGCCGAACAGCACGTGGCTGGGCTGGGCGAAGGGACTGTCCGGGGCGGCGTAGATCAACACCGAGGTGGCGCCGAAGGAGCCCACGATCAAAAGCTGCTGGCTCAGCCAGTGGGTGCTCAGCCAGCAGATCAGCGCCATTCCGCTGAACGCCCCGACCCAGGACCAGAGCGCATCCTGCCAGCCGACCCGGCCACGCTTGAAGGGCTCACCGCGCATCTTGCCTAGATAGGTTCGCATGGCACTCTCTTAAGCAACCGATTTTCTCAAGCACTAAAAGAGTGCAAATGATCGCAAAATGCACCAGATAAGCAAATGGTAATCGATCACCCGCTAATGAATTCGATTCATGCGCCGTGCTCGGCCAACGCTACATCATCAGCCAGGAGAGAATGAACAGCGCAAGGATCGTCTTGACGATGCCGCCGAGGATCGAGCCGCGTAGAAACGACTTGATGCCGCCCCACAGGATCAGAAGGCCGATGACCAGCACCGCGATGCTGAAGAAGGAGGCGCTGATGCCGAGCGACCGGGTGAGTCCATCGATGAAGTCGCTGAACGCCCCGAAGAAGTTGGTGAAAATCCCCAGCAGAAACTCCACCACCACGCGAATCGCCTCACCGATGGCCTCGCCCACCCCACCGAAAAATCCGTTAGCTTGCATCCGTTCTGCCTCAGGTCGAAAGGAGTCAAGCATTGTCGATGAAAACGTCAGGCAGGGCAAAGCAAAGCGTCCACCTTCCCCGACGCCTTTACCCGCCCCGGGTCTGCTAGACTAGGGCGCGTTTTTCCAACCCCTTGCCGGCAGGTGGTTTTCCATGCTCAACCAGCGCGCGCTCGTCTACCTCAACGAGGTCATCCGCAGGGGGTCGCTGCGCCGGGCGGCGGCGCACCTGGACGTCGACCCGTCGGCACTGAGCCGCCAGATCAAGGCGCTGGAGGAAACGCTGGGCAGCAAGCTGTGCGAGCGGGTAGGCAGCGGCATGCGCGCCACCCAGGCGGGCATCCTGCTGGCCCAGCACTTCAACACCCAGCGCGCTCAGGAGGAGGCGGTGCTTTCCCGGCTCACGGCACTGCAGGGGCTTTCTCGCGGCAACGTTCGCATCGCCGTCGGCGAGGGGTTCATCGCCGATCTGATCGCCCGCCCGCTGGAGGCGTTCATGACCACCTTCCAGGGCATCAGCGTGGACATTCGCATGGCCGGGGTGAACGAGGCGATGTCGCTGCTGAAGGATTACGAGGTGGATCTGGCGCTGCTCTACGCCCCGCCGGTGGACCCGGCGCTTCACTGCCACGTCGAAACGCGCCAGCCGCTGGATCTGATCGTGCCGCCGGGGCATCCGCTCTGCAGGCTCAAGCGGGCGATCACCCTCGACGACCTGAGCGACTGGCCGCTGGGGCTGATGGACAATCCCTTCGGCATGCGTCAGATGGTCAACATGGTGGAGCACCACGAGCGCATTCACCTGGAGGCGCGCCTCTACACCAACTCGGTGGCGGTGCTGAAGAACTTCGTGCGCTCGGGCATCGGCGTCACCTTCATGCCGGAGCTGACCGTGGAGGACGAGATCCATCGCGGCGAAATTGTCACCCTGCCGATGCGCTACGCGCTAATGAACGAAGCCCGCGCCCAGATCGTCAGTCTCAAAGGCCACGAGCTCACCGTGGCGGCGGCGACCTGCCTCAAGCACCTGCATCATGACATGCGCTTCTTTTCCGCCAACGCGCCGCGCCTGTTGATATAAAAACAACACTTTGGGTATTGCATAGTCAACACATCAATGCATAGTCTCCTCATGCAAATTTGTTAATAACGATAAGTAGGCTTCTCATACTCGCCTACCTCACCAATCAAGGGAATCTCACCATGCTGCGTTTCAACCTCACGCGCCTGGGTGCTGCGTGCCTGCTCGGCTCGCTGGCCATGACTCAGACCGCGTTGGCCGCGACCACCATCAACCTGAGCTACAACGGCGCACCGGACCCGGACAAGAACGCGGTGCACGTGTTCGCGACCAACCTCAAGGAGCTGGTGGAAGAGCGCACCGACAACGAGATCGAGCTACGCCTGTTCCCCAACAGCATGCTGGGCAGCGAAGAGGAGCGTATGGAGCAGACGATGAACACGCCCATGCTCAACATCGCCTCCTTCGCCGGTATCTCGCCGCTGGCCGATGAGCTGTTCGTCAGTGCCATCCCGTTCCTGTTCGAGGACTTCGCTGCCGCGCGCACCTTCTTCGACGAAGGCCGCTACTGGCAGACCTTCAGCGACGAGTTCAGCGAGCGCACCGGCGTCGACATGCTGGCGGTGGTCGAGGAAGGCGGCTTTCTGGCCTTCACCAACAACCAGCGCCCGATCCGTCAGCCTAGCGACTTCGAAGGCCTGCGCTTTCGCGCCATGGACCCGAGTCAGGTAGCGCTGTACGAATCCTTCGGCGCCTCCGGCACGCCGATTCCCTGGACCGAGACCTACATGGCGCTGCGCACCGGCATTGCCAACGGCCAGATGAACCCGCCGATGTACATCATCCTGGCGAGCCTCTACGAGGTTCAGAACTACCTGACCCTGGCCAACATCCAGTACTCGGACCAGTTCCTGGTCGGCAACAGCGAAATGATCGCCAGTTGGGACGACGAACTGCGCGCCGCCTTCCAGGACGCCGTGGCAGAAGCCAACCAGCGCGCCCGCGAGACCAACGAATCCCAGGTCGACACGCGCATCGCCTACCTCGAGGCCGAGGGCATGGAAGTGATTCGTCCGACCCATGAAGAGCTCGAAGCGTTCCAGACCATCGGCCAGCCTGCCTACCTCGAGTGGCTCGCCGAGCGCGGCATCAAGCAGCGCTGGATCGACATGGCGCTCGAGGACGCTGGCGTCGAAACGCTCTCCGAATAAGCCGTTTCTTCGCTTGTCAGGGCTAGCTTCGGCTGGCCCTTTTTCTGGCCGCCGCAGGAGCGATACTATGCTAATAACCTTTCGCCATCGTCTGCTCTCCTTCAGCCGTTCCCTGTCGATTGCCATCGCCGCGATCCTTCTGGCGACGAACGTGCTGATCATTCTCTATGGCGTGCTCACCCGCTATCTGCTCGGCGGTGCGCCGATCTGGACCGATGAGCTCTCCCGCTTTTTGATCATCGCCACCGTCATGCTCGCCGCCGGCGCCGTGTGGGCCGAAGGTGGGCACATGCGCGTGGCGCTGCTGGAGCGGCGCCTGCCCGGACGCTTTGCGGCGGCGCTGGTGGCCTATCAGTGGCTGGTGACGCTGGCCATCGCCCTTGGCGGCGCCTTTGTGAGCTACCGCTACGCGATGTCGCCGTCGATCGGGCTGTTCAAGACCTCGGGGCTCGGCATCAGCCGCTCGATTCCGCTGCTGTCCCTGGCGGTAGGCTTCACACTGCTGGCCATGCACGTGCTGCTCTACGGCCCCACCCCGCTCAAGACCGTGGAGGATGACCAATGATCCTGACCATGCTGGCGATCTTTCTCGCCCACGTGCTGCTGGGCCTGCCGCTGTTCATCGCGCTGCTGGTCACTGCACTTTCGGGCTTTCTGTTCGTCGATCCCTCGATGATCCTGCGCATGATGCCCCAGCAGTTCTTCGGCGGCATCGACGTGTTTTCGCTGATGGCGATTCCACTGTTCATCCTGGCCGGCAACCTGATGAACGCGAGCGGGCTGACCGAGCGCCTGATGGGCCTGGCGCGGCTGATGGTGGGGCACCTGCGCGGCGGCATGGGCCACGTCAACGTGGTGTCGAGCGTGTTCTTCGCCGGTGTCAACGGCTCGGCGGTGGCGGACACCTCGGCGCTCGGCTCGCTCTTGGTGCCGGCGATGGAGAAAGAGGGCTACTCGCGCTCCTTCGCCGCCGGGCTCACCGCAGGGAGCTCCCTGATCGGGCCGATCATTCCGCCGAGCATCTTCATGATTCTCTATGCCTCACTGACCAATACCTCGGTGGGGGACCTGTTTCTGGCCGGTATCGTCCCCGGGCTCTTGCTGGGGCTTGCGTTCATGGGCATGAACGCCTGGTACGCCTGGCGTCACCAGTTGCCCAAGAGCGGTCGCTTGCCCTCGATGGGCCAGCTCGGCGCGGCGTGTCTTGCCGCGGCCCCGGCGCTGGTGGCACCGTTCATCATCGTGGCGGGCATCGTGCTCGGATTCGTCACGCCGACCGAATCCGGGGCCCTGACCGCCCTGTACGTCGCGGTTTGCGGCGTGGTGCTGGGGGGCTTGCGCCTTCGCCACTGCTGGCAGGCGCTCAAGGACACCGCCCGGCTCACCTCGATGATTTTCTTGATCATGGCCGCCTCTGCCACCATCAGTTGGCTGCTCTCCTACGCCCAGGTGCCGGTGCAGTTCGTCTCGCTGCTCTCGCCCTTCGTGGATAGCCCGGTGCTCGTGCTGCTGATGTTGAGCGCGATCACCTTCGTCACCGGCATGTTCATGGAAGAGGTGTCGGCACTGATGCTGCTCACGCCGATCTTTGCGCCGGTGGCGATGATGGCGGGGATCGACCCGGTGCACCTGGGCGTGATCATCACCCTCAACATCACCATCGCCCTGATCACCCCACCTCTGGGGGCCTGCGTGTACGTTGCCGCCGCCGTCAGCCGGCTCGAGATCGTGACCCTGTTCAAGGCGATCTGGCCGTTCGTGTTGATCGCCCTCGGTGTCTTGTTGCTGCTCATCGTGTTTCCCGGCCTGACCCTCTGGTTGCCTCATGCTCTTGGATAAATCCATGCCGTCATCCCCCAGCGTTCTACCCGCCATTCCTCATCATCCGGCACCGGACTGGCCCCGGGCGAGCGCCCTGCCGATACGGGACAACGGCGAACGCCTGCTGCCCATGAGCCTGGCGCAGGCGCCGATCCGGGTGTTTCCGGCCTACTCCCGGCTAGGTATTCCCGGCACTATCGACGACTGCTTCGTGCGCGAGGGGGTATATCGGGCGCTGGTTGCCGTCGCCCAAAGCCTGCCGCCGGGCATCGGGTTGATCGTGCTGGATGGCTGGCGCCCCTGGCGGGTACAGCAGTATCTGTTCGATACCCTGCAGGCGGCGATCGCCCTGCGCCATCCGGAGCTCGACGATGAGTCGCTGGGCGAGCGCACCCGCGAGTTCGTGTCGATCCCCAGCACCGACGAGCGCGCGCCGAGCCCGCACCTGACCGGTGGGGCCGTGGATGTGACGCTGTGCGATGCCATTGGCGTGCCGCTGGACATGGGAACGCTGTTCGACGAAGCCGTGCCCGCCTCGCATACCGCCCACTTCGAGCGCGAGTACCTCGACGAGCGCGAGCGACGCGTGCGGGACAACCGGCGCCTTCTGTACCGCGCCATGTGCACTCAAGGCTTCACCAATCTGCCCAGCGAGTGGTGGCACTTCGATCTGGGCGATCAGCTCTGGGCCCACTTCAGCGGCCGCCCGCAGGCACACTACGGGCCCGCCGCCCTCGACACCATCGAGAACCGGTGGCGTCGCCAGCTGGGCTGAGCCTTCACGCGCGGGACCAAAAACGGCTACATTATCCACTCTTGCCGTCACGTTCACGCTAGAGAAGGAGGTTTAGCCATGCCAAGCGTTTTGATTACCGGCGCCACGTCGGGTTTCGGTCGCGCCGCCGCCTACCGCTTCGCCAAGGCTGGCTGGTCGCTGATTCTGACCGGCCGCCGCGAGGAGCGCCTGAAGGCGCTGGAGGACGAGCTTGGAAGCCAGGTCGAGGTGCTCACGCTGACACTCGACGTGCGCGATGCCGACGCCATCGCCCAGGCGCTCAAGAACCTGCCAGAGGCGCTTTTGCCGCTCACCTGCCTGATCAACAACGCGGGGCTGGCGCTGGCGCCGGAGCCGTCGCAGAAGGTGGCGCTGCGCGACTGGCACACCATGATCGACACCAATATCACGGGGCTCGTGAACGTCACCCACGCGGCGCTGCCGCTTCTGATCGAGCACGGCGCGGGAGCGAGCATCCTGAATCTGGGGTCGGTGGCCGGGCAGTGGCCCTATCCGGGCGGGCACGTCTACGGGGCGTCGAAGGCATTCGTGCAGCAGTTCGGTTACAACCTGCGCTGCGATCTGCTGGGCACCGGCGTGCGGGTGACGGATCTCGCCCCGGGCATGGCGGAAACCGAGTTCACCTTGGTGCGCACCAAGGGCGATCAGGCAGCGTCCGATGCGCTCTACCGGGGCACCACGCCGCTGCAGGCCGAGGATATTGCCGAGCAACTCTTCTATCTCGCCACGCTGCCAGCGCACGTCAACATCAACCGCTTGGAGATCATGCCGGTTCGCCAGGCCTGGTCCCCCTTCGCCGTGGATCGCGACAAGACCTGACGAACCGGCTCAGTAGCAGACCCGATCGCGCCCCTGCTCCTTGGCACGGTAGAGGGCGTTGTCGGCGCGCTTCATGACGCTTTGCTGATGCTCGCTGAGGCGCGCCTCGATCACACCGAGACTCACGCTCACCCTGCCCACCTGGGGGAAGTGCGTCTCGCGGATGCAGCAGCGAATCTTCTCGGCCAGCGCAATCGCCTGCTCGAGCGAGGTTTCCGGGGCGAGCACCATGAACTCCTCGCCGCCCCAGCGCGCGCAATAGTCCGCCTTGCGCAGGTTCGACTTGAGCTGCTCGCCGATGCTCGCCAGCACCTGATCACCCATGTCGTGGCCGTGGCTGTCGTTGATCGCCTTGAAATAGTCGATATCGAGCATGATCAGTGAAAAGGGCCGGATATAGCGGTTGAGGCGGCTGATTTCCTTCTTGAGCAGCACGTCGAAGCGGGCGCGATTGTAGAGCCCGGTAAGCATGTCGGTGGTGGCCAGGCGCTCGAGCTCGGCCTCCTTCTCCACCCGCTTGGAAATATCCCGCTGCACGAGCACCAGCACTCGCGAGGCGTAGCCAGGCATGTTCATGGCGGTCACTCGCCATTCGATCAGCGTGGCGGGGGCACGGGGACAGCGTGCGCGGCTGTGCCGATCGAGCCCCGAGAGCGAGTAGCCATCGCACAGCTCGCCTTTGGAAAGCGCCTGACCGAGCTTGCGCAACAGTCGGCGATTCTCCATGTCACGCTCCACGATCCGAGGTGCGGCGCCCAGCCATTGATCGCGCCGCCCGCCCCAGAAACGCAGGTACTCGTCGCTGATATCGAGAAGGTGAAGATCGCTGCCGCCCGCCTGACCGCCCAACACGGCGATCGCCTGGGGGTTGGATTCATTGGCGGGTGGCGCCGGCGTCGGCAAGGGTTCCAACATGGTGTTTTCTTCCACTGAAGCGTGATCAAGCGATGTCCTTCGCTTTTACTCTGGACGTGTCGCAGCCACAGGGTGGTCAAGGGCCCATCATGAGCCGGCGGCTTCGACATTTACACTATGATACACTTTTTAACCTAGTTGATGGATATCCCATACTATCGACGGCGTGTTTAAAAACCGATCGACAATGGCGTGGGCGAGCCTGCGCAACAGTAGGCTAAGCGTAGGACGGAAAACACGTCGACGCGGGGGGATTTTTCTAGTCACCGGACGATAGAACGCTTACCGAGAACAGCTCAAGTCACCCTCCTCACAGTGGGCGTGCTCGTCCAGTGTGCGGGTGCGCTCTCGAGTGAGCGTGGTCAGGCATTGATTACGCACCATGGGTTCGGCGCTGCCGCCGGCGACCCCTTGGGCGGCGTAATCGCACTCGGCATCGCGAAAGGCGATCCAGGCGCGCTGCGCCGTGACCAGCGCCTGACGGGCATCGCCTTCGAGCGGTTCGATCAGCGTCTGGTACGCCTCGTTGAGATCGCTATCCGCCGTCTGGTAGGCCTGGCCGGCGCAGCGGTTCATGTTGGCCTGAGTCGTGGCGTCGTCGCAAGACGTCTCGCTCTCTCCGGCAACGGCGAAGGTCATAAAAAAGGTCATGAAGAAGGCGCTCGACAGAGTCAGCGCAAGTGCGGTCGATCGCATGAAAACGGCCTCGGGTGCGGGAATTCCTTCACCATAGTCAACAAGCCCCGGCCCCACCAGCGAAACAGCGGAAAAAAACACCCCCAGGCATAGGCCCGGGGGTGCGTGGTGTCGCGCGCTGAAAGGTGTCAGTGGGCAAGCATCTCCTCGACGACCTCGTCGCCGGACAGCTCGCTCGGGTAGTAGGTGGGCCAGTGGGTGACTTCCTCGAGCAGCGCCGCGCGGTCATCGCCCCAGTAGAGATGGAAGTGGTGGGCGTCGGTCGGGTAGATATCGTGGTCGCTGAACTGGATGTACCGGGGCATGTCGGCCTCGACGTCCTCGGTTTCGAAGATAAAGCGTACCCCACGATTGCCCGCCTCGTACTCGAGGATCTCGAAGCCGTCGTAGTGGTAGTCGGCGCTGCTTTCCTCGCCGTTTTCGACAAAGGTAATCGTATCGCCGTCGATCACGATGCGCTCGACGTCGGTCCGGTAGCCGGTCTCGTAGTACTCGGCGTACTCTTCGGCGCTCTTGTCACCGCTCTCGGCCTTGCGCTCGAACACCGGCGCCAGGGAGCCGTCCTGAAGATAGGGGTAGACGGACTGCCAGTCGCCCTCCCAGTCGCCAAGCGTGCGATCCTCGACCTGATCGTCATCGAAATAGCCCCGATAGATATCGCTGTCGTGAGCATGCTCGTGTGCGTGATCGTTGCCATGATCATGAGAGTGCGCATGGTCATGAGAGTGATCATGGCCGTGCTCATGGGAATGATCGTGGTCGCCGGCCAGAGCGCCCTGAAAACCCACCATCATCAATGATCCGGCGGTGAGGGCACCCAGGGCCTTACCAGTGAAACGTGACATGCGTTCTCCTCGTTCAACGTACAGGAAAGGCGCGGCAACGCCGGCCTTCTAGATAATGATATAACATATCAATTAAGCGAAGAGATTGGCAAGTGTTCGAGCGTTAAATACGTTGGCATGGCGACAACGCTCGGCGCGCGCTAATTTGAGCAGACAAGGTCGACCGACCGGGTAACGAGGGAACGACATGCTGTACGTACTGAGTCTTCTAGGGGGAATCGCCCTTTTGACCCTGGGCGGTGAGGCGCTGGTTCGCGGTGCGGTGTCCGGTGCCGAAAGGCTCGGGGTCTCGGCGCTTTTCACCGGCCTTGTGATCGTCGGCTTCGGAACCTCGGCACCGGAACTGGTGGTGTCGATCAACGCCGCTCTCGACAACAAGCCGGACATCGCCATCGGCAACGTCGTCGGCAGCAACATCGGCAACATCATGCTCATTCTGGGGCTTTGCGCCCTGATCTACCCTCTCACGACGCGGCTCGAAGCGCTCAAGCGCGACGGGTTGGTGATGTTGCTGGCCACGCTTCTGTTCATCGTACTGGGGCTCAGCGGCACGCTTGGCCGCTTCGATGCGGTCCTGTTCATGGCGGGCCTGGTGGGTTATCTGGTCTGGGCCTACTTGAGCGAGCGCCAGGGAGTGCCGAATGTGGACCTGCAGGCGGATGCGACCGCGCCGGCCACCCGCCCACTGTCGACGCCCTGGATCGTGGCCGGCGTAGTGGGTGGACTTGCGCTATTGATCGGCGGCTCCCAGCTGCTGCTCTACGGCGCAGTAGGACTTGCCGAGTCCGCGGGCATTTCCGAGGCGGTCATCGGCTTGACCATCGTGGCAGTGGGTACCTCGCTTCCAGAGCTTGCGGTATCGCTGGTGGCGGCCATTCGCCGCCATGCGGACGTGGCGGTCGGCAACATCCTCGGCAGCAACATCTTCAACCTGCTGGGCATCCTGGGGGTGTCGGCGTTCTTGCAGCCGCTGACGCTGGTGGATCGCATGATCGTGTTCGACCAGTGGGTGATGCTGGGCTCGGCGGTGATCCTGCTGGTGTTCTTGTATACCGGGCTGCGCCTGTCCCGCCCCGAAGGGGCGATACTGCTGCTGGGCTACGCCGCGTATGTGGTAGCGAGCTTCACGGTCTTGGCATAATACGGTTTTCGATTCGACGAGGAGTCGCCGATGCGCCTTGGTACCCTGGGACCCGACAGCAGCAACCACGGCCTGATCGCTAGGCGCTACCTGCGCCGCCACGCCCCCCGACGTGGCCAGTGCGTCTATTTCGAGGCCTTCGATCACGCCTTCGACGCGCTGCTGGCCGGTGAAATCACCCACCTGCTTCAATGCAGCGCCCACGCCAGCCACGCCGAGTGCGTGGGGCGCACCATGCACCGCACCTTTCCGGTGGATGCCTTCATCGCAGGCTCCCATCCTCTGGCACTGGTGATGCGCCGCGACGCGGTGGACACCTCGCGTATCGCCCTGCAGGCCGCCACCCGCCATTACACCGACCTGAGCGACTTCACCACGGTCGTCGAGATGCCCACCACCGCCGCCGTGGCCCAGGCGCTGCTGGAGGGGCGGGAGACGGCGGGCATCTGCGCCGAGCAAGCGGCCGAGCAGGCCCCCGAGACCCTTCGCGTGGTGCGCGCGCTGGGCCCGGCGCTGGATACCTGGATTGTCTACGCGACCACGCCTCTGACTCCAGAGGCGCCGCTCTGGTTAAACGACGAAGATGGCCACCACGCCCAGTAGCACGAACACCACCCGCCAGCCGAGCGCGCGCCGGGCGATCACGCCATAGGAGATCAGCGTGAGGCCAACGGCCACCTTCAGCGCGCTGATCACTGCCCCGGTCGGATCGAAAGCCAGGGCGATGATGTCCGGATTCGCCACCATGGCCAGGGGAATGATGTACAGCCCGATCCCCAGCGCCATCGCCTTGAGAGCGACCTTCAGCCAGTTCTCCCCCACCATGCCCGCGGCGATGAACACCGCGCCGCACACCGGCGGCGTGATGGTGGAGAGCAAGGCGAACCAGAACACGAACAGGTGCGCCAGCAGCGGCGAAAGTCCGAGGGAGGTCAGCGCAGGCCCCGCCACGGACACGCAGATGACGTAGGCGGCGGTCGTGGGCACTTCCATGCCCAGTATCAGGCAGGCAAGTGCTGTGAGCAGCAGCGCCGGCCAGAGCATGTCGTTCGAGAGTGACAGGATCCCCGAGGTGATTTTCACACCGAGCCCGGTCAGCGACAGCACGCCGACCACTACCGAGGCGCAGATGATAATCGCCCCGATCACCGCGATCTGGCGCCCGGCGGTGAGGGCAGCCTCGCTGAGCCGCTCGACGAAACCCGGCAGCGAGAAGCGCAGCCGCACGTTGAACAGCAAAAGCGCCATGCCGGCGAAGATGGCGATGCTCGCCGCGTACTGCGGCGTGAAACCGGCGAGGAAGATGCGCTCGAGCAGCAGCACGAAGGGCACGGCGAAGAACAGCGAGGTGATCAGCACCTCGCGAGGTGCCGGCCGCTCGCTCTCGGCCACGGGCTTCAAGTCATGGCGGGTGGCGAAGGCATTGATACCCACCCACACGGTCAGGAAGTACAGGATCGCCGGCAGCGTCGCCGCCGCCATGATCTGGGTGTAGGGCGTACCGGTCAGCTCGACCATCACGAAGGCACCGGCACCCATCAACGGCGGCATGATCTGCCCGCCGGAGGAGGCTACCGCCTCCACGGCGCCAGCAAGCGAACGCGGGTAACCCAGGCGCACCATCGAGGGAATGGTGATCGCCCCGGTGGAGGCCACGTTGGCGGACGCCGAGCCCGAGATCGAGCCCATCAGCGCCGAAGAGATCACCGAGACCTTCGCCCCGCCGCCGGTGAGCCGCCCGGCGATGGCGGAAGCCAGGTTCATGAACCCCTGCCCCGCCTCGCCTGCGTTGAGCACCGCACCGAAGATGACGAAGATTGCCACCACACTGACGCTCACGCCGGTCAGCGACCCCCAGAGCCCGCCTTCGGCGATGGTCAAGGTGCCCACCAGGCTCGGCAGCGGAATGCCCGCATGGCCGAAGGCGCCGGGCACGTGCTCGCCGAGCACGCCGTAGGCAAGCGCGATCAGCGCCACCAGCGGCAGCGGCCACCCGATCGCCCGGCGCGCGGCTTCCAGCGCCAGCAGGATCAGGAACACGCCGATGGCCATCTGCAGATGGGTATCGATGAACCCGTACTGGTTGGCCAGCGCCGGTTCGTTGAAGGCGATGTAGCCGCAGGCCGCCACGCCCAGAAGCGTCAGCAGCCAGCCGCTGGCGCGCTGCACTCGCGTGCGCGCCATGTAGACCAGCACCCAGGGCAGCAACAGCGCCATGTGCAGGGGCCGGCTGACCAGCGCCGGGGCCAGGCCGTAGAACACCAGGCCAAGGTGGAAGGCGACACTTGCCGCGCCAAGGGCCACCCAGCCGCTCGCCCAGGGGCGCGCCGGTTGGAGGGAAGTATCAAAAGGAGCCTGCATCGAAGGTGCCTATCGACGAAATCCCCCCGCAGGCGGCGCCCGCGGGGGGATACAAGGAGGAGGAATCAGCGCAGCGCGTCGGGAATGTCGATGCCGGCTTCGTCGTAGTAGCGCAGCGCGCCGGGGTGCAGCGGCGTGATCATCTGCGCGAGCATGTCCGGGGTGATGGCCCCCCACCAGGCCGCCTCTTCGGCCATGGCGTCGCGACGCTCCCAGAAGGCCTTGGTGAGCGCGTAGGCGGTCTCGTCGTCCATCTGCGCGGTGGTGAAGGCCATGACCGGCAGCGACGTGGTATGCACGTCCTCGTCGACACCCGGATAAGTGCCGCCGGGAATCACCTGGGCCGTGGCCCCGGTCTGCTCGATCTGCTCGTCGGTCAAGCTCACCAGGGTGATCGGCATGCTGGCAGCGATCTCGATCACGTTGGGCGTGGGAAAGGAGCTGGCGGTGACGAAGGCATCGATCTGGCCGTTCTTCAGCGCGTCCGGGCCGCTGCCCAGCGCCGCATCGGCGATGCGCACGTCACCGTCCAGCCCGAACAGCTCGAGGTAGCGCTGCGCCTCGCGGGCGCCATAGGTGCCGCGGCCGATCAGCACGTGCTTGTCGGCGAGCGCCTCGACCCCGGCGGTGCCGTGATCGCCGGCGATGACGAAGTGCATGGTGATCGAGGGAATCGGGAACAGTCCGCGGATTTCCTGAAAGCGCGGGCTCTGACGCTGGGCAAAGGGCCCCTCGCCCTGCATCGCCTGTTCGACCAGCGCCGGCGGCGTGGTGAACACGTAGTTGCCCTGGCGCGCCATCACCTCCATGACGTTCTGCACCGAGCCCTGGCTCTCCTCGAGCGTCAGAATGATGGCGTCGTCGGTCTCCTCGCGGATCGCCTCGGAGAGCTCGACGCCCATCTGGTAGTAGGCCGTTCCCGCCGAGGAGGACTTGTAGGTGATACGCGTCTGCGCCTGGGCGGAAAACGCGAGCGTGGTCGTGGTGAGCAGCGCGACCGAGAGCGTCAGCGCGCGATGAAGAGAGCGAATCGAGTAGCGCATGGGCGTCCTTCGTATGTTCAGCCCCCGTCGAGGGGGTCTCGTTTTAATGGCCCGGGGCGGGCCTTGCAGGGCTAACATACCACGGTGCGCCTTGCCAGGCAGCTCCCCCGGGTAGCCAAAGGCATGCCGGCTTCGACCAATGGCTAACGCCCCCAGCAGGTATGCCACCCGCCAGTGGCGAAGGCTATTAGCGAAACGGTTAATTTCCTAAAAAAAGACGTCTCGACACCGCCCCGATGCGGCTTTGTTCGGTTTTATTCCGTATTGGCGCAAAAGCTCGATTGTTAAACTGACTTTGCTTATTCCCGCCTATTACAACGTCTATAGGATGAATGCCTTATGCCTTTGCTCGATAGCAGTCTCGGCCGGCCACGATGCACGCGTGGCCGGCTTTTCGTATTGGCCTGCGCGCTGCTCGCCTTCGCGCCATCGGCGCTGGCGATCACCGGCGAGCTCGACCTGACCGCGACCGGGATCGGCCTGTTCGCCCTGGCGGTGTTCGTGGTGGCCTACGCGCTGGTGATGCTCGAAGAGAAGATCCACATGCGCAAGTCCAAACCCGTGCTGGTGGCGGCGGGTGTGATCTGGGGGCTGATCGGCTTCGTCTACGTGCAGAACGGCTTGTCGGAAACCTCCGAGTACGCGTTTCGCATGACGCTTCTGGAGTTCACCGAGCTGATGCTGTTCCTCCTGGTGGCGATGACTTACATCAACGCCATGGAGGAGCGACGAGTGTTCGATGCGCTGCGCTCCTGGATGCTGCGCAAGGGGTTCAACTACCGCACCCTGTTCTGGCTGACCGGTGGGCTCGCCTTTCTGCTCTCGCCGGTCGCCGACAACCTGACCACGGCGCTTTTGATGTGCGCGGTGATCACCAAGGTTGCCGAGGGCGACAAGCGCTTCATCAACCTGGCCTGCATCAACATCGTGGTGGGCGCCAATGCCGGAGGCGCATTCAGCCCCTTCGGCGACATCACCACGCTGATGGTCTGGCAGGCGGGTATCCTCGAGTTCCAGGAATTCTTCATCCTGTTTCTGCCGGCGCTGGTCAACTTCCTGGTGCCGGCGCTGATCATGAGCGCGTTCATCAAGGACCAGAAACCGGCAAGCGTCCACGAGGAGGTGCTGCTCAAGCGCGGCGCGCGGCGCATCATCGCGCTGTTCTTGCTGACCATCGCCACGGCGGTGGCCTGCCATACGCTGCTGGATCTGCCGCCGGTGCTGGGCATGATGACCGGGCTTGGCTACCTGCAGTTCTTCGGTTTCTACCTGCGCAAGAGCCTGCCGCGCTCGCTTGCCCGCAAGCGCGAGCGCTACAGTCGCCTGGGCGACAACAAGAAGCTCGAGCAGCTGGGCAGCGTGGTGCCCTTCGATGTGTTCAACCGCGTGGCCCGCGCCGAGTGGGACACCCTGCTGTTCTTCTACGGCGTGGTGATGTGCGTCGGCGGGCTCGGGTTCATGGGCTACCTGGGGCTTCTGTCCGAGGCGCTCTACAGCGGCTGGAACCCGACCTGGGCCAACGTCACGCTCGGCGTGGTTTCAGCGGTGGTGGACAACATCCCGGTGATGTTCGCCGTGCTCACCATGCAGCCAGCCATGTCCGAAGGCCAGTGGCTGTTGATCACCCTGACCGCCGGCGTTGGCGGAAGCCTTCTGTCGATCGGCTCAGCGGCGGGGGTCGCGGTGATGGGCCAGGCCCGGGGCGCCTACACCTTCATGGGGCACCTGCGCTGGGCGCCGGTGATCCTGCTGGGCTATGTGGCGAGCATCCTGGTGCATCTGTGGCTCAACGCGGGCAGCTTCGCTGCCCTGGGGTGAGTTGCGAGGCTCAGCGCTCGGGAAGATCCAGTGGCCCCACCCGGTCGATCACGCGTTGCCAGGCGGGGTCGCTTTCGAGCCGTCGGAGGTAGGCGTCGATCGCCGGGTAGCGTGACAGCGAGCGGGTGCCTTTCAGCGCCAGCATGGGAAAGCTCATCTGCACGTCGGCACCGCTTGGCCAGACGCCGCCGAAACTGCCCTTGTCGGCCAGGTGCGCCTCGATGAAATCGAGGTGACGATCGAGCTGCGGGTCGAGAAAGCGCTCGCGGATCGCCGCACTGATACCCTTGGCGACCGGGCGTACCAACGCCGGCGACTGCTTGGGTATTTGACTGAAGACCAGGCTCATCAGCAGAAGCGGCATCAGCGAGCCTTCGGCGTAGTGCAGCCAGTAGCGGTAGTCGACCCACTCGCGGGTCTCGTCGACATTCGGCTGCAGGCGCCCGTCGCCGTAGCGCTGCACCAGATAGTCGACGATCGCCCCGGACTCGGCGACGGTCAGCTCGCCGTCGGTGATCACCGGTGACTTGCCCAACGGATGCACTTCTCGCAGCGCCTTGGGCGCCTGCATGTGCTTGTCGCGCCGGTAGACCGTCACGTCGTACTCGAGCCCGAGCAGTTCGAGCAGCCAGATCACCCGGTGCGAGCGGGATTTCTCGAGATGATGTACCTGGATCATGATCGCTCCTTGGCGGCGATGAGTGACGTTCACAGCGTGGCCTAGGTGCGCCGGGTTTGCCACCATCGCGCCAGCAGATCCCGTGGCGACCACTGACCCTGAAGCCAGGGTGCGAGCAGCCGCGTGGAGAGCGGAATGAACACGAACACCATGATCGGCGTGAGCGCCAGGGTGCTGGCCAGCACGCGCGGCACCAGCGGCCAGCCGGCGAGCCAGTCGCCGAACAGCAGCTGGAAGGCAAGCGAGATGGGGAAGAACGCCAGCCACACCGCCACCGCCTGCTTCCAGCGCGGGGTGGGCTCGACACCTTCCATGTGGAACCAGGCACCCAGACCCGTGGCGCGCTGCTCGCTGGGCGAGTCGAACAGACCCTGGCCGCGTTTGAGCCAGCCGCTGCGCGAGGCGGACTGCTGCCAGATCTCGAGGGTGTCGGGGTCGGCGAAGCGAAACACGATCTGGTACTCGTCGTCGCCTTGGGGCGGGGCGAGCACGCCGGAGCCGAGGTAGCCGGGAAAGTCCGCGGCCAGGTCGCGCCCCTCGTTGAGCCAGCGGTGGAAGTCGTGATAGCGGCCGTGGGCCACGCGGCGGGCCACCATCAGGGTAACGGGCGAGGTAGACATGGGTTATCTCCGGATCGAAAGCCGCCGGCCGGGTAGGCGGTGGCGAGCGCCCGGAGCGGGTGATCTCCGGGCGAGTGTCGCATTATAGAAGCAATTTCGATGCCAGGGGAGTCAGCGCGTGGCGCTTGCCACGGGGTCGCGGCGCTCGCCGCGCTGGAAAGCGCGCACGTGGCGGTAGATGGCGATGGCCTCCTCGATGGCGGCCACCTCGTCGTCCTTGAGCAACAGCGCCGGCGGACGGTGGCGGGGGTCGGCGAGCAGCGCGTTGACATCCAGACGGTAGCGCTCGAGCAGCGCCTCGAGAATCAGTCGCAGCCGGTACACGGCCAGCGCAAAGCGCTCCTGCTGCTGCCTGCGCCACAGCGCGTCGAGCGGATCGCTGGCGCTGTCGATGAGGCTTTTCAGGGTATTGCCGACCAGCGTCTCGGCCAGGTTCAGGTCGGGGATGACGCGAAGTACCAAGGTGTCGAGACTCATCGGCGCAACATCATGGCGGGAGTAAGGGGTCATGGCGAGCTCGATACGGGAGCGATGGCGCGAAAACGCCCCTGGTCGGTGAAGGTGAGTCGAAACACGCCGCGAACGCCGTCGCGTCCCACCACTCGGCGCAGCGCCTCGGCGGGAAACGCCACCCAGCGCCCGTCGACGCTGCGCGCCCGCACGCCCTGGTAGCGGCCTTCATAGTGCGCCAGGCATTCGCTGACGCTCAGGTCGAGGATCACGTCGATGGACGGCATGATCAGGGGCTACCGCGAGCCGGCGCCAGCGCCTGCCACTCGCGGCGCTCGGGCCAGCGGCGCAGCCATTCGGGCACCTCTTCGGCGGGCATCGGCCGGGCGATGCCGTAGCCCTGGGCCAGATCGCAGCCCAGCGAGAGCAGCGCCTCGGCGTGGGCCAGCGTCTCGACCCCCTCGGCGATCATGGGCTTCTTGAAGCGGTTGGCCATGTAGATCACGCTCTCGACGATCGCCATGTCGTCCTGATCGACAAGCATGTCGCGCACGAAACTCTGGTCGATCTTGATCAGATTCACCGGCAACTGGCGCAGGTGGGTCAGCGACGAGAAGCCGGTGCCGAAGTCGTCGATGGCGAACCCCACGCCCAGCGTCTGGCAGCAGGCCATGTTCACCAATGCCGACTGGGTATCGTGGATGGCTGCGCTCTCCAGCACCTCGAGCTTCAGAAGGCTGGGACAGACGTTGGGATGGGTGGCCAGAAACGCCGACAGCCGCTGGCTGAAATCCTTCACCAGCAGGTGCGACGGGCTGATGTTCACGCTCACCGGCAGCGCCGTGCCCGCCCTCTGCCACTCGGCGAGCTGGCGCAGCGCCTCGCCCAGCACCCACTCGCCCAGGTCGACTTCGAGCGGCGTGCTCTCGACGATGGGTAGAAACGCCGCCGGGGAGAGCAGGCCCTCTTGCGGATGCTGCCAGCGCACCAGCGCCTCGAGCCCGACCACCCGACCGCTGCGCATGTCGACCTGCGGCTGGTAAAAAAGGCGCAGCTCGTCGTTGTCGAGCGCGTCGAGAAAGCGCTGGCGCTGCTCGTTGCGCGCCTGCAGCAGGCGGTCCTGGTCCGGGTCGAAGAAGTGGTAGGTGTCGCGGCCGCGCTGCTTGGCGCGATACATCGCCTGGTTGGCATGGCGCAACAGCACGTCGCCCTGAGCGTAGTCGTCGGGGTAGAGCGTGACCCCGAGGCTCACCGTCAGGTAGATGCTGTGACCGTCGATCATCATGGGCTGGCGAATCGAGTTCAACAGCGCCTCGAAGTACGCCTCGTCCACACTGTGATGCAGCAGCAGCACGAACTCGTCGCCGCCCACCCGGGCCAGCACATCGTCGCCGAACAGCAGGTGGCTGACGCGCCGGGAGAAGGCGGCGAGCAGCGTGTCGGCGGCCTGAGCGCCCAGGCGCTCGTTGAGGATCTGGAAGTGGTCGATATCCAGCGAGCACACCGCCAGCGGCAAGTCTCTCGCCTCGGCGTGCTGGATCGACTCCTGGATCAGCTGGGTCAGAAGCTGGAGATTGGGGAGTCCGGTGAGCGAATCGAAGTAGATCTCGCGGTTGAGGTGGCGCGCGTGGGCGGGAATGGCGGAGAGATCGGACAGCACGATGACGTGGCAGGCCACCCGCCCCTGCTCGTCGCGCACCCGATTGGTCGACATCATCGCCGGGTAGAAGCGTCCGTCGTGGCTCTTGTAGCTCACCTGGCTCTTGCTGCGATCGCGCAGCTGAATGTCGCCCGTCAGGCGTGATGGCCGGCCATCCTCGAGCGCGAGAATGCTGAACGACTCGAGGCAGTGGCCGAGTACCGCAGCACGCGAAAGCCCCGTCAGCTCGCAGAACGCCGGGTTGACGTCGCTGATCCGGTTGGCCGCATCGGTGATGATGATGGCTTCATTGGCATGACCAAAAGCCGTTTCGCCGGGCGACAAGGCGGCGTTGGAGACGACGACCGACAGGGAGGCGTCGCTGGGCGGCGCAAGGTCGCGATGTTGCTGGGCCAATGACTGCTCCTTAGGCAGATCGAATAGCGGGCGGCGCGCGACGGTTGTTGTTGATGGAAAATCGCGCAGGCGCTTTATCGTCTTGCTCAACCGATATTCTTGCTCAACCGATATAGCGGTCATGCGTCTGGTGTCCGGATCATCAACGCACTTGGTGTGCGCTCGACTACTTTATCCGACAAGACCTGTACAGCGTTAGGTAGAATTCATTATGACCATAGCCCACGTCTATAGGCCACCCTTATTGGCTTTGTCCAAGCATCGCGATCGATCGAATTACCGAGTCATTGCTCGCTTCATGGTGCCAACGCCGCCGCACCGAGATAGCGCTTCTCCCAATACGCCACGTCCAGCGGCACGCTGACCACCTTGCGCCCGCTGCCTGGGGCATGGATCATCTGCCGGTCGCCGCGATAGATGCCCACGTGAGTCGCCTTCGAACCACTGCCGAAGAACAGCAGATCCCCCGGGCGCGGCGTATCGATGCCCGGCAGTGACCGGTACTGTTCGTCGGCGGTACGCGGCACGCGCATGCCGGCGGCGCGGTAGGTCATCTCGACCAGCCCCGAGCAGTCGAGCCCCTTCGGCGTATTGCCGCCGAACCGATAAGGCGTGCCGATGGCCTGCTGGGCATGGGAAAGAATCAGCGCGCGCTCCATCGAGATGCCCGCCACGGCGCCCGGGGCAGGCCCGGGCGCCGTGGCGATCTCCTTGCTGGCGCAGCCGGTCAGCAGCAACAGGGTGAAAAGCGCCGCGAAAGGGCGCATCAAAAAGGCGTGACGCGGGGCGAACAGCGAGAGAGCGTTGAACATGGAGCACTCGACCGGTGGCGTTTCGGGGTGCCCTCATCATGGCTCAAGGGCTTGCGATTCGCCACTGGATCATACACTTGGCGCGCTAGATCATGGCGCGGCGCACGCGTGCCGACATCCACTCGGAGACGATGACGGTGGCGAAGATCATCACGAAGATCACGCTGACCTGGCTCCAGGCAAGGCTGTTGATCGAGGCGTTGAGGGCCAGGCCGATCCCGCCGGCACCGACCAGCCCCAGCACGGTGGATTCGCGGATGTTGATGTCCCAGCGGTAGAGGCTGATACCGGCGAAGGCCGGCAGCACCTGGGGCAGCACGGCGTAGTTCATGACCTGCAGGCGGCTCGCCCCGGTGGCGCTGATCGCCTCGACCGGGGTCGGGTGGATCTCCTCGATCGCCTCGTACAAAAGCTTGCCGACGAAGCCGATCGAGCGCAGCGCGATGGCGATGATGCCGGCGAGCACGCCGGGGCCGACGATGGTGACCAGGAGCATCGCCCAGATCAGCGAGTTGATCGAGCGCGACGAGACGATGATCATGAGCGCAAGACTTCGCACCAGCGGGTGCGGCGTGGTGTTGCGCGCGGCCAGAAACGCCACGGGAAAGGCCATCAGCACGCCCAGTGCCGTGCCGAGGGTGGCGATGTTGAGCGTGTCCCACATGGGCCGCCAGAGCTTTTCGGCGTACTCCCAGCGCGGCGGCAGCATGCGCCCGAGCAGGTCGCTTCCCTGGCGGCCGGCGTCCTCCACGAACACCCACAGGGTGTTGTCGGAAATCACCTTCCAGCAGAGCAGAAACAGGCTCAGCCCGAAAAGCCAGGCGGCGAAGCGCAGCCACTGGGCGGCGGTGGTGCGCCGCTGCCACAGCGGCAGGCCAGCAGAGGAGGTCGAGACGGGCATGGCGAGATCCTTGAGCACGGCGGTTACTGGGTGAAGCGACGAACGTGGCTGGAGGCGTATTCGCTGGCAAGCACAATGGCGATGATGATCAACAGGATCGCCGCAGCGGTGCCGTACTCGTAGCGGCTGAGCGAGGTGTTCAGGGTCGCGCCGATGCCGCCAGCGCCGACGATGCCGATCACCGAGGATTCACGAAAGTTGATGTCGAGCCGGTACATCGACAGCCCGATCAGGCGCGGCATCACCTGGGGCTGGATGGCGTGATTCATCACCTGCCACCAGCCGGCGCCGGTCGCGCGCACCGCCTCGACCTGGCGCCAGTTCAGATCCTCGATGTCCTCGGCGAGCAGCTTGGCCATAAAGCCGACGGTGGCGAAAGCCAGGGTGATCATGCCGGCCAGCGGCCCGAAGCCGAACATCACCACGAACAGGATGGCGATGATGATTTCCTGAAAGGTGCGCGACACCGCGATGATGGCCCGGCACAGCGCGTAGATCGGCAGCGGCGCGATGTTGCGCGCAGCACCCAGCCCCACGGGAATCGCCAGCAGCACGCCGATCACCGTGGAGGTGAGCGTCATGGTCAGGCTCTCGATCAGCCCGGCGATGATGTCGCCCTGGCGACTGATGAAGTCCGGCTGCGTGAACGCCGCCAGGAAGTTGACCGCCCGCCCCGCCCCCTCGGCGACTCGCGCCCAGTTGACGTCGACGGAGCCCAGTGCCAGCACCAGGTAGGCGAGCACGGCCACCCCCAGCGCCCAGCGCCGCCCGGCCCCGGTGATGAACGGTTGTCGCCGCCACTGCCCCTGACGCGCTGCTCGAAGGCGTCCTTCGCTTGCGTTCAGGCTCATCGCACCGCCCCGCTCAGGGCGACATCGAACGCCCGGGGCGGCGCCGAGCGCTCCTCTGCCGGCTCCTCGGGCCCGACGCGGGTATCCCACTCCTCCTCGCCGTAGATGGTGGTGAGGATGTCGCTGGTCAGCTCGCTCGGGGCGCCGTCGAAGACGATGCGCCCGGCGTTGAGCCCGACGATGCGGTCGGCGAACTGCCGGGCCAGCGCCACGTCGTGGATGTTGATGATCGCGGCCAGGCCGCGCTCGGCACAGAGCTCACGAATCAGGCGCATGATCTGGCGTGAGGTCTTGGGATCGAGGCTCGCCGTGGGCTCGTCGACCAGCAGAAGCCTCGGGCTTTGCAGCAGCGCACGAGCGATGCCGACCCGCTGGCGCTGGCCGCCGGAAAGGGCGTCGGCGCGCTTGTCGAGGGCGTGATCGAGGCCGACCCGCTCGAGCAGGCGAAACGCCTCGCGCACGTCCTGCTCCGGGTAGCGGCGAAAGAAGCTGCGCCAGAAGCCGACGTAGCCCAGCCGCCCGGAGAGCACGTTCTCCATCACCGTGAGCCGGTCGACCAGGGCGTACTCCTGGAAGATCATGCCCATCGACCGGCGCGCTCGTCTGAGCCCGGCGCCAGAGAGCGTGGTCAGCTCGTCGCCATCCAGGCGAATATGGCCCTGGCTGGGTTCCACCAGCCGGTTGACGCAGCGGATCAGGGTGCTCTTGCCCGCCCCGGAAGGGCCGATCAGGGCCATCACCTGACCCTTGGGTAGCGCGAGGTCGATGTCGCTCAGGGCGCGGTCCCCGGTCGGGTAGCGCTTGCCGACGCCTTCGAGTGTGAGCATGGAAGTGCCTCGTCTATACGGCCTTCGGCCGGAAGGCGGGCTTCCGGCCGAAGGGGGCTGAAAGTGCGTTCAGTCGCAGTCGTAGGTCACGTCGGTGGCGTCGGCGATGGTGCGCACGACCGACCACTGATCGGCGTAGGTGATGGGAATGAACTGCGCCTCGCCGGAGTTGGCGAACTCCGCCTCGAGCGGTGTGCCTTCCCAGTCATAGCTGAAGAACGCTTCCTGGATCTTGTCGGCGAGTTCCGGGTCCAGGTTGTGGGCCAGACCGTAACCGGTGGTGGGGAAGGTGTCCGAGGTGTAGATGACTTCGTAATCGCCCTCGTCGATCACACCGCGGGCGAGCATCCGCGTGGCCACCGAGTTGGCGATGGCGGCGGCGTCGTAATCCTTGTTGATCACGCCCAGAATCGAGTTGTCGTGGGAGCCGGAGAAGGCCGGTTCGAAGTCCTCGCCCGCCTGCATGCCGTACTCGGAGCTCAAAAGTGCCGACGGCGCGCGAAAGCCGGAGTTGGAGGTTTCGGACGTGAACGCCAGCTGGCGCCCCGCGAGATCCTCGATCGCTTCGATACCGCTGCCCGGGTAGGTGATGATCTCCATCTCGTAGCCGTAGCTGCCGTCGTCGGCGGCCATCATGGCGAACGGCCGAAAGCCCCCGCAGTTCACGGCTACCGGCACGCCGCCAGTGTTGAAGCCGGCAATGTGCAGGCGCCCGGCGCGCAGCGCCTCCTGCTGGGCGGCGTTGGACTGCACGGGGAAGAACTGCACGTTCTTGCCGGTCGCCTCGCTCAGGTGGTCGAGAAAGTCCGCCCACACCTCGGCGTAGACCGCCGGATCCTCGACCGGCGTATAGGCGAACACCAGCGTGTCCGGGTTGACCCACTCGGCGGCGTCCTGGGGGACGTCGGCGACCATGTCGCCATCGTGGTCGGTATAGCGCGCGGAGAGATCCGCCGAGGCGTTCGTCGCGAGGAGGGACAGCGCACCACAGACGGCGGCGCTCACGAGGGTACGGCGTAGGGACAAGGTCGTCATGCATCACCCGAGACATGGTTGGAAGTCTCGCTATCCTGGCAAGCCAAGGTGACAGCGCCGCGACACTTGCATGACGCCTCGATGACGGCGGGCGCGGCGTCACCTCTTCTGCGCTCGACGAACAGGCTGTTGCCGGCGATCTTCTTGGCCTGGTGCTTGAGCTCGGAGAGCCGGGCGGCGATGTCGAGCGCCCGACAGCGGTCGTTTGCGCGCACCGGCTTGACCGCGATCGATACGCTCACCCAGGGGAAGAAGTCCGGCTCGCCGCGGCGGTTCTCCACGCTCACCCCGCCCTGGCGCTGGTGCTCCCTGGCGTAGAATCCTGGCGCCATCACCGCGAAGGCGTCGAGGATCTGGCGGCAGATGCCCTCCCACTGTTCGATGGGCAGCAGCATCATGAAGTCGTCGCCGCCAATATGGCCGATGAAACCGCCGGCGCTCTCCACCTGGGCCTGCAGAAGCCGCGACAGCGCGATGATCACCTGATCGCCCCGGGCGTAGCCGTAGGCGTCGTTGTAGGCCTTGAAGTTGTCCAGGTCCACGTAGGCCGCCGCGAAGGGCTCGCCCTTCTCCAGCGTGCGGGTCAGCGTCTCGTTGATGAGGATGTTGCCGGGAAGCCCCGTCAGCGGGTTGGCGTGGCGCGCCTGGCGCACCTGGATGGCGGTGATCTCGCGCAGCAGGTCGACGATGCTGCCCATGCCCAGGTACGCCCCGTGATCGACGATCACGAAATCCTCCTGCTCGATGTCGTGGCTGTCGGTGAGCTGCTGGCTGAGCACCTCGAGCAGCGTGTCCGCCTCGGCGATCAAGGGGCGCGCATCCGCCACTTCCAGCACCTTGCGCTTGGCGTAGAGCGCGTGGCTGTAGGGGTTGGTGAACAGCGTCAGAAAGGCGTTGCGGCGCACCACCGCCACCGGCCGACCCTCCTCGACTATCGCCACGCAGCGCAGCGCCGGTTGCTGGCGAAAGCGCTCGGCGAGCGCCGGGATCGAATCCCCGGGCGAAACGGTCTCGATGGCCCGGGTGATCGCCCGGGCGGTGCGCCCTGCTCCGCTCGCACCGCCCGCCGCAGGCAGCTGCAGGGCGAGCGTATGCGGCGGCTCCCGAGTGGGCCGCGCGAAATAGAACCCCTGCAGCAGCGAAAGCCCGCGATCAAGCTCCCACAGGCACAGGTGTTCCGCGGCGGTCTCGACCCCTTCGGCGATCAGCTGGCAGTCGAGGCTTCGCGCCACGTCGAGAATCGAGCGCAGGAACTCGCGCTTGGCGGGCTCCTGGTCGATGCCGGCGACGAAGTGGCGATCGAGCTTGACGAAGTCCGGGCGTAGCTCCGCCCAGTGGCGCAGGCTCGAATGCCCGGCGCCCAGGTCGTCGAGCGCCACCTGGAAGCCCATGTCACGGTAGTGATCCACCGCCTGGCGCATCAGCGCGTAGTCGTGGATCGGCACGTGCTCGGTGAGCTCGATCACCACCCGTTCCGGGGAGAGCCCGCTTTCGCGCAGAAACCCGAGCGTCAGTCCCTCCTCGAAGTCGCGCTCGACGATGGTCAGCGGCATCACGTTGAGAAACAGCCGCCCGGGCAGGTTGAGCTCGACGAAGCGGCGGATGGCGAGCTGGCGGCACTTGAGATCGAGTTCGACCAGAAGCCCCGCCTGCAGCGCCACGTCGAACAGGCGCAGCGGCGAGTGAAGCGGCGAGTGCTCGGGGCCGCGAATCAGCGCCTCGTAGCCGAACACTGCCTGGCGGTTGGCATCCACGATGGGTTGGAACAGCACGTAAAGCTCGTCGCCGTCGAGAATGCGGCTCAGCCAGTGGGCGTCTTGGGAAGTCATGGAGCGGGTGCCTTGTAGAGCGCCGTGGTGCGCTAACAGCCGATGAAAACGATCATCGCGCAGCTTGCGACATCGGGATGACACTTTCGTGACACGCTTCTCAGCGCCGCACCTCCGGCGGCGGGAAGCTCACCTCGCCGCCTCGGGCATCGAGCTGGCGGATGTCCTGCGGGCGGCCCTGCTCGTCCAGGCTGACCAGGCCGATGCCGCTGGCGTTGACCAGCCGCTCGCCGGCCCGGGCCCGGCTCGGGTCGCGCGGCACCACGGCGAGCTTGCGCCGCTTGGTGAAGCCGTTGAGCGGCGACCAGGGCGCGTAGAGCCAGCGGTTGAGTCGGTCGAAAACGTCGAGCAGCCGCGCCGGAAAGGTGTTCTTGATGCCGCTGGAGGTGATCTGCCACAGGTGCGGGGGGCGCGTCTGGCGGCGAACGACGATGTCATAGGCAAACGAGTAGTGCACGTCGCCAGAGAGGATCACGTAGTTGCCCGGCGTCTTCGAATGACACCAGATCTGCAGGAGCACGCTGGCCGCGCCGCGATGCGCCATCCAGTTCTCGGCGTCCACCACCAGCGGCTTGCCTGCGAGCGTGAAGAGCTTCTGCACCCCCTCGATCAGCTTCACGCCGAACATCGGCGCCGGCGAGACGATCACCGCGCCCTGGCAGTCGAGCAGCGCCTGCTGCATCTCCATCAGCGCCTCCCAGTCCATCAGCCCCGAGGGGCGCTTGGGGCTTCGCTCGCTGCGCCAGCGCCGGGTGCGGGTATCCAGCACGACGAGCGCCGGGGTGCCGGGCACCTGGAACTCCCAGCCCTGAAAGCGCAGCAGCCGCTCGATCAGCGCATCCTGGGTCGGGGCATCGAGCGCCTCGCCGCGCGTATCGAGCAGTTGGCTTGCGGCATCGACCAGAGGTGCGAGCTTGTCCGGGTCGTTGCCCCACCCCTGGCAGAGCAGGTAGGCGATCAGGGCGTTGCCGATGATGCGCTTGGAGAACGGGTGGCCGTAGGCGCAGCGCTCCCAGTCGGCGGTCAGGTTCCAGTCGTCGGTGACGTCGTGGTCATCGAAGATCATCAGGCTCGGCAGGTGCGCCAGCAGACGCGCGCACGGCGAAAGCCCCGCGACGAAGGCGTCCATCGTCGCCTGCTCCTGGCGGTAGGTGGCAGCATCCTGGTCGGCGAGCGCGGGCGCGGCCACCTCGATCAATCGCCAGGGCGTCGGCGACCATACCAGGCAGTACATGGCGAGCATCTCGGCGAGCGTCATCAGGTGGTTCGAGGCGTTGGCCGAGGTGAACACCGGCTTCTTCACCCCGCCGAAGAAGCGCTCCCGAAGTGCGGCGTTGCTGGTCACGTCCGGCAGCAGCTGCTCGCGGTGATAATAGGTCTCGGGGGCGGCGTAGAGCGCCTGGCTATCCGCCACCGTGGCGCCTTCGAGCCCCTCGTCGAAAAGCCCCAGCCGTGCGATCAGCGCGTGCACGGCGGCAAGCGTCGGGCCCGCCACGTCGTCCACGTAGACCTGATCGCCGGTCATCAAAAGCCACGCTGGCCATTCGCCGGGGCTTGCCTTGTGCTCGTCAAGCCAGGCGTCGGCGCGCACCAGCCCGTCCGGGGCAAGATGGTGGGGCTTGCGGCAGGAGCCATGCATCAGCCGGTGATGGCGCCCGGCAAGTACGAAGGCGGGCAGCGTCTCGCCCTCCTGGGCGAGCCAGGGCGCCCACTCGGCGATCGAGCGCGCAGCCCCCGGCGCGCCGATGCGCAGGTCGTAGCCAATGCGCAGGTCAACCGGCAGTGGTTCGTCGAGGGCGACGTCGACCAGGGCGATGAAGGCATGACAACCGATGGCGACGAAACGCGTCGACCCCGCCAGGTCGATCTCCCGCACCTTTTCGCCCGCCGGGTACAGCACAAGGGAAAGCGACAGCGGCCGTGAGGTGACCAGCCACATCACCAGCCGCTGCGGGGCGAGGCGGCGCAGCAGCGGGCCGACCAGCACCTCGGGCAGCGCTTGAGTAAACGATTCGGTACTAGCGTTCATGGCTCACCACCGGAAGCGTCAGGCAGACCTCGAGTCCGCCGGCGCCAGCGCGGGACAGCGCCATCTCGCCGCGATAGAGCGCGACCAGGTCCGCCACGATGGCAAGCCCCAGGCCGCTCTCCGAGCGCTGCTCGTCGAGTCGGGCGCCCCGGGCGAGCGCCGCCTGACACTGCTCGTCATCGAGCCCCGGACCGTCGTCGCTGACCCTAAGCGTCAGCGTCTCGCCTTGCACCTCGACGCTCAGCGTGACCTCGGCGCTCGCCCAGCGGATCGCGTTGTCCAGCAGGTTGCCGATCACCTCCTGCACGTCTTGGGCGTCCATGCGCACCCGGGGGCGCGCCTGCCAGCGCTGGTTCAGCGTGATGCCGCGCCGGGCAGCCAGCCGGGTGAGGCCCTCGAGCAGCCCGGCGAGCGTGGCGTCGAGAGCGATGGGAGAGAGCGCCAGGCCCTCGCCCGCTGCCGATGCGCGGGCCAGATGATGGCGCACGGCGGCGTCGATGCGGGCAAGCTCCACGCCCAGGCGCTCGCCGCTCTCCGGGGGAAGCTGCTTGAGCTGCAGGCGCATGACGGAAAGCGGCGTCTTCAGGGCGTGGGCCAGGTTGCCGGCAGTATGGCGGCCGCGCTCGATCAGGCGCTGATCGCGGGCGAGTACAGCGTTCATCGAACCCGCAAGCGTAGCGAGTTCCTCGGGCAGGCGGGTGTCCATGCGACTCGCCGCGCCCTTCTCGACCTCGCGCAGGTTGGCGTTCATGCGCCGCAGCGGCGCCAGCCCAAAGCGCACCTGCAGCGCCAGTACGCCGAGCAGCAGCGCGCCGAGGGCGAGCATGCCGAGCCATAGAAGCCCTTGGAAGCGCTGGATATCGTCGCGCAGCGTGGTCTCGTCGGCAGCGACGCTGACGTGCAGCGGTGCCGACAGCGGCGCCAGGTAGATGTCGCGCTCCACCACCCGCAGTGGCTGAGCACGCGGGCCGGTCACGCTGCGTGCGCTGACCTGACGGTTGTCGGTCACCGGCAAACGCTGATCCCATAATGAGCGCGACGCCAGCTGGTGCGCGCCCTGGTCGGTGATCTGCCAGTACCAGCCTGAGAAGACCTGGTCGAAGCGCGCATCGCCCAAGGCACTTCGATAGCGCAGCTCGCGGCTTTGCGGGTCGACCGAGACGCCGGCGATCACCACGTTGAGGGTGGCCTTCAAGCGTTCGTCGAAGGCAGCGACCGCCGAGGCGCGGTAGTAATGGGAGAGCCAGGCGCCGGCCAACGGCAGGACCAGGGCGATAATCACCAGCGCAGCAAGCAACAAGCGCGTGGCGATCGAACGACGCGCCCAGCGCCGAGCGAGGCGCGCGCGCTCAAACGCCATCCGGTGCCTCGGCCAGAAGCCGGTAGCCCTGGCCGCGCAGGGTGGCGATGCGCCAGGCACCGAGCTTGCGCCGCAGGCGGCTGACCTGCACGTCGATGACGTTGGAATCCGGCTCGTGGTCACGGTCGTAGACGTGCTCGGCGAGCTCGGAACGGCTCACTACCCGGGGCGCGGCGTGCATCAGGTAGCTCAGAAGCCGCGTCTCCTGGGCGGTGAGACTGACCGGGCGGCCGGCAAGCGTCACGTGCTGGGTATGGGTGTCGAGGCCAAGCTCGCCCACCTTGATCACCGGGTGGGCATGGCCGTGGGTGCGGCGCAGGATGGCGCGCAGGCGAAACAGCACCTCGGCGGCCTCGAAGGGCTTGGTGACGTAGTCGTCGGCGCCGGCGGTAAAGCCGGCAGCCTTGTCGGCCCAGCGCTCGCGGGCGGTGAGGATCAAGACCGGCAGGTCGATGCCGTCGTCGCGCCAGGCGCCGAGCCAGCGGGTACCGTCACCATCCGGCAGGCCGACGTCGAGGATCAACGCGTCATACACCTCGGTGCGCACCAGAAAGTCCGCCTCCTGACCGGCACCGACGACTTCGACCAGCCAGTCGCCCTCCTTCAACGCCTTGGCAAGCTCATCGGCCAGCGCCGCATCGTCTTCCACCAACAAACATTTCATGGTCGCCCTCCCTGGCGCGGTCACCTCACGCGCATCATCTCGTTGATACGCGCCCCCTCGATCTTCATCAACTGCCCGGTACGGGCGTCGAACTCGAACTCCACTACCTGCCCTTGGGGGCCGAGCATCTTGATCTCGTACTCGATCTCGTCGTCGTCGCGCTCCATCTCGATTTCGATTACCTCACCCAGGTAGCGCGCTTCCAGCCAGTCCAGCAGCTGTTCCAGACTCACCGCCTCGCCCTGGCGCACCTCGCCATGAAGCCCTTCCCAGTGCTGGTCTGCGTAGGCGCCGCTGGCCAGCACCCAGGCAGCGAGGGCGCCGGCGAAAAGTCGGCGGCGTAGCACAGGAAACGACAAATGAAGGTAGCGTATGCTCATGGCGCCAGCATGCCAAAGAGAACATGAATGCACCATGAACAGCGCCTTCAGGTTGGCGAAAGCTGCGCGCTGCTATAACGCTCTCAAGGCGTCGGAAGAACCGACGCACACCCTTTCTCTTGACCAGGAGCTAGCCATGACGACCATGACCAAGATGCTGACGATTCCGGCGACCGCCGTACTGCTCACCGCCGCGATGGGCAGCGCCCAGGCAGACAGCCTGGCGATGGATCGCCTCGATGAGGTCCTCGGCCACGCCGCCGACTACGGCTTCACCCATTTCGAGGAGATCGGCATCAAGAGCCGCAACCGCGCCGAGATCGAGGGCTGGCTCGACGATGAGTGGTTCGCCGACATCGAGTTCTCGCTGGACAACGGCGAAACTCTGCAGGAGGAGCGCGAGCGGCTGATTTCCGGCGCCTGGGGCATGAGCGAGGAGGACGTCCGACAGGCCTTCGAAGCGGCGCGCCAGGAAGGCATGACCGAGTTCGAGGAGATCGACATCGACCGCAGTGGCATGATCGACATTGAAGGACGCGACGAGAACGGCCGCGAGCTCGAGATCAGCCTGCGCCAGGGCTCCTTCGAGGTGACCGAGGTCGACCGCGACTGAATGGGCCCTGGCGGTCGGTTCCCCTTGCGAGGGTCGACCTTCAGCGGCAGTCCTGACAATTCCCCCGCGCCATGATCGCCTCGCTGATGCGCTCGACGCCCTGGCGGTATGCCGCCCGACGGTAGGTGATCTTCTCGTCCCGGGCGCGGGACAGCACCCGGCGCGCCTCGCGTTCGAGCGTCTCATTCAGGCGCCGGTCCACCTCCTCCTCGCTCCAGGCCTGGCCGGCGCGGTTCTGCAGCCACTCGAAGTAGCTGACGATCACGCCACCGGTATTGGCCAGCACGTCCGGCAGCACGTCGATGCCGCGTTTCTCGAGCGCGGTATCGGCGTCGCTCGTGACCGGGCCGTTGGCGATCTCGAGCAGTATCCCGGCCTTGACGTCGTCGACGTTGGCATCGGTGATCTGGTTCTCCATGGCGGCGAGTGCGAGCACATCGACCTCGAGGGAGAGCAGCTCAGCGCCCGAGATATTGTCGCCCTGGCGGCACTTGGAAAGCGCGCCGTGCTTCTGCTTTGCCTTCCTGGCGGCGTCGATATCGAGCCCTGCTTTCTTGTAGATGCCGCCGCTTGAGTCCGACACCGCCACCACCTTGTAGCCGCGCTCGGCAGCCTGGCGGGCGAAGTGGTAGGCCGCGTTGCCGAACCCCTGTACCGCCACGGTGGTTTCCTCGGGCTTGCGCTTCTCCTGTTCGGTCCATAGATCGAGCACGGTGAGGGCGCCGTGGCCGGTGGCCTCGACACGGCCTTGCGAGCCGCCCAGCGAAAGCGGCTTGCCGGTGATCGCCGCTGGCGCCCGGGCGCGCACGATATGCTCGTACTCGTCGACCATCCAACCCATCACCTCGGCATCGGTGTTCATGTCCGGCGCGGGGATATCGCGATCCGGCCCCATCACGTCGGCGATGGCGCGAACGTAGCCCCGCGCCAGGCGCTCACGCTCCAGCGACGAAAGCTGCTTGGCGTTGACCTGCACACCGCCTTTGCCGCCACCGAAGGGCAATCCCACGACCGCGCACTTCACCGCCATCCAGAAGCTCAGGGTGGTGACCTCGTGCTGATTGACGTCCGGGTGAAAGCGCACGCCGCCCTTGGCTGGGCCCAGGCTCACATCGTACTGCACGCGCCAGGCGGGAAACGTCTGCAGGCGGCCATCGTCCATGCGTACCGGCACGCTCACCTGCAGCGACAGCGCCGGCTGCATGAGGCGCGAGCGCGCGTCCGGATGGACGTCGAGCGCCTCGAACACCTCCTCGAGCCGTGAACGGGCATCGTCAAAAAGCGCCGCGCCGGTTTGCGGGGAGAGCGCCCGGGCCTCACCATGGGAGCGTCGGGTCACATCCTTCTTGGCGGTTTTCTGTTTCTTGGTCTTCGCATTGGCCATGAACACACTCCGTTGTATCGATGGGATCGTTGCCGCGAGGGGGCCTTGAAAGCGTAGCAGTCCGCGCTTGTTTCGCCCTCGTCTGATACAAGCAGCCTTAGGATGATGCCATGCGCACTGACGCCGTCGCTGAACCGCCTGCCGCGCCGCCCGAGACGGCCATCGAGCACGACCTGGCGTGGCTGCTGGACGCCCCGGACATCGTCGCCTTCGACGACTACGAGGGCCGGCCGAGCCGCGCGGAGCTCGGGCTTGCACCAACGCCGCCGGGCTGGAACGAGCGGCGTGCGAAGGCCGCCCGCACGCTGGCCGGCAAGCTCCCGACGCGCATGGGCCACTACCACGAGGCGCTGTGGCGGATCTTGCTGGACAACGCCCCGGCCACCCGACTGCTGGCGCACAACGTCGCGATACGCGAGCAACGGCGAACGCTGGGCGAGCTGGACCTGCTCTACCGCACCCTGGCCGACCCCGCCCCGATCCACCTGGAAGTGGCGATCAAGTTCTACCTGGGCTTGCCCGAGGGGCCCGGCGCGCTCGAAAGCCAGGACCGCTGGATCGGCCCCGGCGGGCTCGACAGCCTGGCGCGCAAGTGCGCCCACCTGGCAGCCCATCAACTGCCGCTTTCCGCCACGCCACTTGCCCGCGACACGTTGCAGCGCTTGCTGGCGCCGCGCGACGGCGCGGGCGACGAGGGGCTCGATGGGCTGACCCGGCGTCTGGCGATGCCCGGCGTGCTCTTCTATCCCTTTCACGCCTCGCTCCCCCCTCCCATACAGGCCAGTACTCATCACGAGCGAGGGCTCTGGTGCTACGCAAGCGACTGGGAAACCGTGCTGAAAGAGCGCATGCCGGCGCGCGTGGCGTGGCTGAAGAAGCCGTTCTGGCTTGCGCCGCCCAGTGACGACGCGTTCCTCGCGTCATCGAGCCTGCTGCCGGCGCTGACTGAGGCACTTGAACGATTCGGCCCCCAGCAAGTGATGCTGAGGGCCGAAGGAGAAGGGGGCGGTGAGGAGCGGGTGTTCATCGTGCCCGACGACTGGCCGCGCCAGATACCGCTGCCGCTTCCCGCCGCTAGACGATGACCAGATTGTCGCGGTGGATCAGCTCCGGGGCCTCGACGAAGCCGAGGATCGCCTCGATCTGGTGGCTGGGCTTGCCGGCAAGCCGGCGTGCCTCTTCGGCGCCATAGTTGCAAAGCCCTTTGGCGATGCGCCCGCCCTGCTCGTCGATGCACAGCACCATGTCGCCACGCTTGAAGCTGCCCTCTACCTGGCGAACGCCGACCGGCAGCAGGCTCGAACCCTTTTCGCGCAGCACGTTGACCGCGCCGGCATCGAGGGTGAGCGTGCCGCGCACCTGGAGCTGGCCGGCGAGCCAGCGCTTGCGCGCGGCGATCGGCGCCTGGTGGGGCCTGAGCAGCGTGCCCAGCATCTCGCCCGCCATGAGGCGAGTGATCACCCCGGGCTGTCGGCCGCTGGCGATCACGGTGACCGCGCCGGAGCGCGCGGCAAGCGTGGCGGCCCGCACCTTGGTGCTCATGCCGCCACGCCCGAGCGCCCCGCCGCCGCCCGCCACGGCGGCAAGCGCCGGGTCGTCGGCCTGGCCCTCGGCGATCAGGCTGGCCTTCGGGTTGTCACGCGGGTCGGCGTCGAACAGCCCCTCCTGGTCGGTCAACAGTACCAGCGCATCGGCCTCGAGAAGATTGGCCACCAGCGCCCCGAGGGTGTCGTTGTCGCCGAAGCGGATCTCGTCGGTAACCACGGTGTCGTTCTCGTTGATCACCGGCACCACGCGCAGCTCGACCAGCGTGCGCAGCGCCGAAAGCGCGTTGAGATAGCGCTTGCGGTTGGAAAGATCGTCATGGGTCAGCAGGATCTGGGCGGTCAGCATGTCGTGGCGGGCGAAGTGCTGCTCGTAGCACTGGGTCAGCCCGTTCTGGCCTACGGCGGCGGCGGCCTGGAGCTCGTGCACCGCGCTGGGTCGGGCCTGCCAGCCCAGACGCACCATGCCCGCGGCCACTGCCCCGGAGGAGACCAGCACCACTTCCACGCCGCGCCGATGCAGCTCGGCGACCTGGTCCACCCAGCCGCCGATGGCGGCTTCGTCGAGCCCCTGCCCGTCGTTGGTCAGAAGCGCACTGCCGATCTTGATCACCACGCGCCGCGCGCCGCTCAGCGCCTCGCGGCCCGGCAACTGCTCACGATGTTCCATCCCGCCCGTCTCCTGCCCCGGTTCTGCCGTCGCTCGTCCCATGCTGCCCCGCGCCCAGGCCGAGGCCTAGGGCGCGTACTCCACATCGACATCGTACTCGTCGTCGTCGAAATCGTCGTCATCTTCGGCGTCGCGTTTCTTGCGCCGATGGCCCAGGCGTGCCTCGGTGCGCGCCACGGCCTCCTCCTCCATGCGCCGGCGCATCTCCTGCTCGCGCTCGAAGGCCTCTTCGTCCTCGTTCTCGAGGCGCTGCTGCTCGGTGAGCCAGCGGTGGGCGGCCTGGACCAGCTTGTCGGTGCCTTCACTCGAGATCGCCGAGATCTGGAACACCGGCCCCTGCCAGTCGAGCGCCTCGATCACGGCGTTGGCGCGCGCCTCGCGCTCCTCTTCCGGCAGCAGGTCGAACTTGTTGAGCACCAGCCAGCGCGGACGCTCGGAGAGCGCCGGCGAGAACTGACCGAGCTCGCGCACGATCGCCTTCGCCGCCTCGACCGGGTCGGACTCGTCGAACGGCGCGATGTCGACCACGTGGAACAGAAGCCGCGTGCGGGTCAGGTGTTTCAGAAAGCGCAGGCCAAGGCCCGCACCGTCGGAGGCGCCCTCGATCAGTCCCGGCACGTCCGCCATCACGAAGTGCTCGTGCATGCCGAGCTTGACCACGCCCAGGTTCGGCACCAGCGTGGTGAAGGGGTAGTTGGCCACCTTCGGCTTGGCCGCCGACACCGAGCGGATCAGCGTCGACTTGCCCGCGTTGGGCATGCCGAGCAGGCCCACGTCCGCCATCACCTTCATTTCCAGGCGCAGGTTGCGCCGGTCGCCTTCGGTGCCGGGCGTGGTGCGCCGGGGCGCGCGGTTGGTCGAGGACTTGAAGTGGATGTTGCCAAGCCCTCGGCGGCCGCCTTCGGCGACCAGCACCACCTGGCCGATCTCGGTGACGTCGGCGATCACTTCGAGGGTGTCCTCGTCGATCACCGTGGTGCCGACCGGCACCTTGACGTGCAGATCCTCGCCCGCCTTGCCGCTCATCTGGCGGCCCATGCCGCCCTGGCCGTTCTCGGCCTTGTAGAAGCGCTGGTACTTGAAGTCGATCAAGGTGTTGAGCGAGTCGTCCCCGATCAGGTAGACGCTGCCGCCATGACCACCGTCACCGCCATCCGGGCCGCCCTTGGGCACGTATTTCTCGCGGCGAAAGCTCAGACAGCCGTTGCCGCCCTTGCCTGCCTCGACAATGATCGAGGCTTCATCGACGAACTGCATTGAATTCTCCCGGCCGCTTTCGCCGCCCTTTTCTTCCCCGCGCTCGCGCCGGGGTCTTGAACAGACAAAAAAGCCCCGCCAATGCGGGGCCTTTCTTGCGTGTCATCGTAGAAGCGCTACGCGCTTACTCGGAAACGATGCTCACGAACTTGCGGTTGTTCGGACCTTTGGTCTCGAACTGGACCTTGCCGTCGCTGAGGGCGAACAGCGTGTGGTCACGACCGATGCCGACGCCGGTGCCCGCGTGAAAGCGTGTGCCGCGCTGACGCACGATGATGTTACCCGCGGTCGCCGCCTGGCCACCGAAGAGTTTTACACCCAGGCGCTTGGATTCGGAATCGCGACCGTTACGCGTGGAGCCGGCTGCCTTTTTATGTGCCATCGAAATAGCCTCCTGATCGAGGGAAAGATCCGTTTAAACGGAAATTCCGGTGATTTTGACTTCAGTGAACCACTGACGGTGGCCCTGACGCTTCATGTGGTGCTTGCGGCGACGGAACTTGATGATAGTGACCTTCTCGCCACGGCCGTGGGAAACGACCTCGGCGGACACCTTGGCACCGCTGATCATCGGCGCGCCGATGTTGAAGTCGTCACCGTCGGCGACCATCAGCACTTCTTCGAAATCGATGCTTTCGCCGGTGGCGACTTCGATTTTCTCGAGCTTGAGGGTCTGGCCTTCCTGAACGCGGTACTGCTTGCCACCGCTTTTGATAATTGCGTACATGTCGCTCTCCGGACTTGTCGGTAATGCCGGCCCTGCGCCGGCGCTCGTCGAATCCACGCCCGAAGGCGCTTGGCTCTTGAACCTGCTGCGAGTGGCGCCCCTTTTGGCAGCCATCTGACAGGGAGCATGACGAGTGGGTCGCGGATTATAGCGGCATTCACCACTTACCACAAGGCCCCTGGGGCCTGTCAATCACCGGGACGACGGCCGGGGATCGGGCGCGGCGGCGTTCGCCTTGACGCCTTACAGGCGTCCCCATAGCATAATCCCCACCAAGGCTTGCACGCGCCGCCTTCTCACCTGCCGCGATGACCCGATTTCATGACCAACGCCTCGCCTACTACAACGCCTGCCAGCCCGACGCCTTCACCGCTGCACGCCGTGGTGGCGAGCGACTTCGAGGCCGTGAACCGCACCATCGTCAGGCAGTTGAACTCCAGGGTGCCGCTGGTCGAGACCATCGGTCAGTACATCATCGAAAGCGGCGGCAAGCGCATGCGCCCGCTGCTGGTGCTGCTGGCCGCCCGGGCACTGGGTTACGAGGGCGACAAGCACATTCAGCTTGCCACCCTGATCGAGTTCATGCACACCTCGACACTCTTGCACGACGACGTGGTGGACGACTCGCACCTGCGCCGCGGCAAGAAGACCGCCAACGACGCCTGGGGCAACGCCCCCTCGGTGCTGGTCGGCGATTTTCTCTACTCGCGCTCGTTCCAGATGATGGTCGACGTCGGCTCGATGCGCATCATGGCGATCCTGTCGAGCGCGACCTGCATCATCGCCGAAGGCGAGGTGCTCCAGCTCACCAATATCGGCAACCCGAGCCTGTCTGAAGAGGCCTACTTCGAGACCATCCAGGGCAAGACCGCGATGCTGTTCGAGGCCGCCTCCCAGTGCGGCGCGGTGCTGGCGGACGCCACCCCGGAGCAGGAGCAGGCACTCAAGCACTACGGGCGCTACCTGGGGCTCGCCTTCCAGCTCATCGACGACCTGCTCGACTACCAGGGCGACTCTGATGCGATGGGCAAGAACGTCGGCGACGATCTCGCCGAAGGCAAGCCGACACTGCCCTTGATCCACGCTATGGAGCGCGGAACGCCGGAGGAAGCCAAGCTGATTCGCCAGGCGATCCGCCAGGGCGGGCTCGACCAGCTCGACGAGGTGCTCACCATCGTTCACCGCACGGGAGCGCTCGACTACACCCGTGCCCGCGCCGAGAAGATGGTAGAGAAGGCGCTGGCGGAGCTCGAGACGCTGCCGCCAAGCCCTTACCGCGATAGCATGGCAGATCTGGTGCGCATGGCGATCGCACGCCAGTCGTGAAAGCGGCGAGCCGGCAAAGAATTTATGCGTCGACGCTTGAAATTTTCCAGCTATCGGCGTAGTATCCATCTCCGTTATCGAGCGCCGGAATATAGCTCAGCTTGGTAGAGCGCTGCCTTCGGGAGGCAGAGGTCGTAGGTTCGAATCCTGCTATTCCGACCAGAAATTGCATCAAAAAAGGCCCCATCATCATCGATGGGGCCTTTTTTCGTTGCGCGGCTTCATGCGCCTCTTCACGCCATCTCAAGGGTTCGAACCGACGCCACCAGGTCGTTGAATCGCTCGCCCTGCACCAGCACGTGATCACGCAAAAGCGCTTCGGCGCGGGGGCCGTCGCCGGCTTCAATCGCGGCGACGATCGCTTCGTGCTCGGCCAGCGAGTTCTCGACGCGCATTCTTGCCTGCAGCTGCATGCGCCGGTAGGGCTGCAGCAGCGCGTGCAGCCGGGCGGCCTCCTGGGCGAGGAACGGGTTGTGACTGGCGGCGTAGATACAGTGATGAAAGACGCTGTTCTCGTAGTAGTAGCCGTTGATGTCGCGCTGCTCGGCCTTCGCGCGGCAGGCGTACAGCGCCTGGTGCAAGGCCGCGAGCTCCTCATCGCTTATGCGCCGGGCCGCCAGGCGACCGCACAGCCCCTCGAGCTCGGCCATCACCTCGAAGCGCTCGACCAGCTGCGTGACGCCCAGCCGAGTGACGAAAGTGCCGCGTTTGGGTACCACCTGCACCATGCCGGACACGGCGAGCTGCTGGATTGCCTCGCGGATCGGCGTGCGCGAGCAGGCGTACTCGAGCGCCAGCGCGTCCGGGTCGAGCCGCTCGCCCGGGGTGAAGCGCCCGGCGACGATCGCATCCTCGAGCAGGTCGCGCAGCCGCTGCGCCTGGGACACCTTCGCCATATGTCTACCCCCGTCTGTCTTGACGCATAAATTCGTTGCCTGTATCTGTTATATACAACATGACGCGCTGTTCAATATTTATCATGCCGAACGATAATGATAAACCGTCGGCACGGTAGAAGGCAGACCGCCCATTCGACGAACCAGAAGGCCAATGCGCATGCACATGAACATGACGTTTCTTCAGGGGCTGCTCACCAATATTTCAACGCGCACCCGCCAGCTCAGCGATGCGCTGGGCGCCGACAAGGGTAGCGAACACCACCTCACCGCGCTGACCGAGGCCTGCCAGGCCCTGATGGGCCGCACCGGCGAAGCGTCGCAGATCATGCTCGCCCAAAAGGCGCTGGCACACTACCGGGCGCTGAACGACGAGGAGCGGCTGGCCTTCTTCCAGCTCCTGGCCAACGACTACGCCGCCGAGCCCGCCGACATCCACAGCGCCTACGCGGTGTATCGCGAGCGCGAGGACAATGCCGCCCTCGAAACACTCTTCAATGCCTGCGAGCCGCGCCGCCAGACGCTCCTGCGCCGCTTGAACCTCTGCCCCGGAGGTACCTTCGACCTGGTCAACATGCGCGCCGACCTGCTCAAGTGCCTGCGCGAGGCGCCGGAACTTTCCGCGCTGGACAGCGACTTCGCGCACCTTTTCAGCTCCTGGTTCAACCGCGGCTTTCTGATGCTCGAAAGCATCGACTGGAACACCCCGGCGGCGGTGCTCGAAAAGCTCATCCGCTACGAGGCGGTGCACGAGATCGGCGACTGGCGCGACCTGCGCCGCCGCCTCGATCCGGAAGATCGGCGCTGCTACGCCTTCTTCCACCCGGCGACCGGCGACGAGCCGCTGATCTTCGTCGAAGTGGCGCTGTGCGACGGCATTCCCGGCAACGTTCAGCGCATTCTCGAGCACGGCGAGGAGCTGCCGCTGGAGGACGCCGACACCGCGGTGTTCTACAGCATCAGCAACTGTCAGGCCGGGCTCAAGGGCGTATCGTTCGGCAACTTCTTGATCAAGCAGGTGGTCCAGGAGTTGAGCCGCGAACTTCCCCAGATCAAGAACTTCGTCACGCTCTCGCCGGTGCCGGGCTTCGCCGACTGGCTCGAGGGCGCGCGCGAAAAGGCGACGCTGTCCGAGGAACTCACCATCTACCTCGACACCCATGAAAGCGAGACGCTCTCCTCCGCCGCTCACAAGGAGTTCATGCGCCTGGCGGCCCACTACCTGGTGGACGTCAAGCACAAGAGCGGTCAACCCTTGAACCCGGTGGCGCGCTTTCACCTGGGCAACGGCGCGAGCCTGCACCGCCTGAACTGGCAGGGTGATACCTCGGCCAAGGGGTTCAAGCAGTCCCACGCCCTGATGGTGAATTATCTCTACCAGCTCAACCGAATCGAGCAGAACCACGAAGCCTACAGCGTGAACCACACGGTGGTCTGCGCCAGCGACATTCGCCGCCAGGCCCATCAGGCCAGCCAGTACGTCGAGGCGAAAGCGCCGGCCAAGGCGTGACGACCCCCTGATAGCGCCTGCCGCAATAAAAAGGAGTCTCTCATGAACCACAACCTCTACTGCCACTTCTATCCGCACTTCGAGCGCGCCCCGGAGAAAGTGCTGATGGACACGCTCGATGGCCAGCGCTACCGCTACCAGGACGTGCTGAGTCTGAGTCGCCGGTTGGCCACCGTGCTCAAGGAGCTCGGCGTGTCGCCCGGCGACCGGGTCGCCGTCCAGGTCGACAAGAGTCCCGAGATCGTCATGCTGTATCTCGCCTGCCTGCAGATCGGCGCGGTCTACCTGCCGCTCAATACCGCCTATACCGACAGCGAAATCGACTACTTCCTGAACGATGCCGAGCCGCGCCTTTACGTCTGCCGCCCGGAAGCGCTGGAAAGCGCCCGTTCGATCGCCGAAAAAGCTGGCGTGGCGCATATCGAGAGCCTGGGCACCAAGGCCGACGGCAGCCTGATGGAGAAGGCAGACGCCGCCGAGGAGACGACGACGGTCGCCGAGGTCGCGGCCAATGATCTGGCGGCGATCCTCTATACCTCCGGCACCACCGGGCGCTCCAAGGGCGCGATGCTGAGCCACGAGAACCTCGCCTCCAACAGCCAGGCGTTGACCAAGGCCTGGCACTACGGCGAAAGCGACCACCTGATCCACGCGCTGCCGATCTTCCATACTCACGGGCTGTTCGTGGCCTGCAACGTGACGCTGATCAACGGCGCCTCGATGACGTTTCTGCCCAAGCTCGACATCGACGAGCTGCTCGATCTGATGCCCCACTCCACCATACTGATGGGCGTGCCGACCTTCTACACGCGCCTTCTGGCAAGCCCGCGCCTCGACCGCGAGGTGGTCGCCAACATGCGCCTGTTCATCTCCGGCTCCGCGCCGCTTCTGGCCGAAACCCATGAAGCGTTCAGCGAGCGCACCGGTCACGCCATCCTCGAGCGCTACGGCATGACCGAGACCAACATGAACACCTCCAACCCCTATGAGGGCGAGCGCCGCCCGGGCACCGTGGGCACGCCGCTGCCCGGCGTGACGGTGCGCATCACCGACCGCGAGACAGGCAGAGAGCTTGCCCAAGGCGAGACCGGGCTGGTCGAGCTGATCGGCCCCAACGTGTTCCAGGGCTACTGGCGCATGCCGGAGAAGACCAAGGCCGAGTTTCGCGACGATGGCTACTTCATCACCGGGGACCTTGGCCTGATCGACGAGCACGGCTATCTCAACATCGTCGGGCGCGACAAGGATCTGGTGATCTCCGGCGGCTACAACGTCTACCCCAAGGAGATCGAGCAGATCATCGACGACATGGAGGGCGTGGCGGAGTCCGCTGTGATCGGCGTGCGTCACACGGATCTCGGCGAAGGCGTGGTCGCGGTGGTGGTGCCCAAATCCCAGGGCGCCGTGAGCGAGACAGACGTGCTCACAGCACTCAAGGATGATCTCGCCCGCTACAAGCAGCCCAAACGCGTCTTCTTCGTGGAGGCGCTGCCGCGCAACGTGATGGGCAAGGTGCAGAAGAACCAGCTGCGCGACACCTTCGCCGACACGTTTTCCAGCACGTTTGATCGGAGAGACGCCACCGCCTGATGAGAACCACGGCGCCGCCAAGAGGCGGCGCTCCCCTGACAACAACGACAATACAACAAGGAAAACGCCATGGTCATTTACGGAGTCGCGCTGCTCGCCGGCTGCATGCTGGTCGGCCTGTGGGCTGGAGACGTGCTGGGCATGCTGCTCGGCGTGGAGTCCAACATCGGCGGTGTCGGTATCGCCATGCTGCTGCTGATCTTTCTCGGCGGCTATCTGATCGACAAGCAAAAGATGCCTCCCAGCACCGAAAGCGGCATCACCTTCTGGAACGGCATGTACATCCCCATCGTGGTCGCGATGGCGGCCAGCCAGAACGTGGCCGCCGCCATCGACGGCGGCCTGATCGCGCTGCTGGCAAGTCTGGTCGCGGTGGGCGCAAGCTTCGCGCTGGTGCCGGCATTGACCCGCCTGGGCCGCCCCGAGGCGCCCGCCACCGCCGATGTGCCGCAAAGTGATACGCCCGTGAACAAGGTCGCCTCGCGTGCCACCAGCGCATCGAAGACGAATAAGCGTACCTCCTCGGCGAAGCGCTCGCGCCACGCCCGCCCCCACCACGCCCGCTAAGGAGCCGTCTCATGCTCGAATCCCTCATGACGCAACTCGAGAAACAGCATCTGATCGCCGCCTTCGCGCTGGTGGGTGCGGCGATGTACGTGTCGTACCTGGTCAGCGCCAAGCTGACCAACGGCCGCGTCCACGGCTCCGCCATCGCTATCATGGTGGGGCTGGCGCTGGCTTATTTCGGCGGCATCACTACCGGCGGCAGCAAGGGGCTTGCCGATATCAGCCTGTTCGCCGGCCTCGGCTTGATGGGCGGCGGCATGCTGCGCGATCTGGCGATCATCGCCACCGCCTACGGCGTGCGCTTTCAGGAGATCCGCCAGGCCGGGCTCAGCGGCGTCATTGCGCTGTTTCTGGGGGTGGTCGTGTCCTTCGTCGCCGGGGTCGCGGTTGCCTTCGCCTTCGGCTACCGCGACCCGGTCGCCTTGACCACCCTCGGCGCCGGCACGGTGACCTATATCGTCGGCCCGATCGCCGGCGCCTCCATCGGCGCCTCCTCCGATGTGATCGCTCTCTCCATCGCCGCTGGCCTGTTCAAGTCGATCCTGGTGATGGTGCTCACGCCGATGGCGGCCAAGCGCATCGGTCTCGACAACCCGCGCTCGGCGATGATCTTCGGCGGGCTGATGGGCACCACCAGCGGCGTGGCAGCGGGCCTTGCCGCCACCGACCCGAAGCTGGTGCCTTACGGCGCCATGACCGCCACCTTCTACACCGGCCTCGGGGCGCTGCTGGCGCCTTCCGTGCTGTATCTGTGCGTGCGCGCGATCTTCTGATCCAGCGTGCAAAAACGACGACGCCGTGGCGATCACTCGCCACGGCGTTTTTCGTGCGTCAAGGACGCCTCAGCGCGCCTCGATCGCTCCGCGCCCCTTGAGTAGCGAGCGGGCGAGCATGCCGTAGGCCACCGCCCCGCAGGCGGCCATGGCCAGCACTACCGACGCGAGGGTGTGGGGCATCACGGCGGAGAGCGCGCTCAGGATACCGGCGATGCCGAACTGCGCCGCGCCCAGCAGGGCCGCGGCGGTGCCGCCGCTGGTGGGGAAGAACTCCATGTAGCAGGCCTGGATGTTGGGCGAGATCGCCCCCACCGCGCCGATGGTCAGCATCATGGCGGCCAGGAAGGCGTACATCGACCAGTCGAGAAACGCCGCCGCGAGCAGCAGCACCACGCCCACGGCCTGGCAGGCCGTCGCCATCTGCAGGATGCGCAGCGAGGCCAGGCGCGTCAGCAGCAGTCGGTTGGCGATGTTGAACGCCAGCATGGCGACGATGTTGGCGGCGAACAGCAGCGCGAACTCACTGCTCGTCTGGCCGAAATGCCCCTGGTAGATGAACGAGGCGTAGGTGATGAACATCATCAGACACGAGAACGACCCCGCCTGCCAGGCGATGAAGGCCATGGCCGGCCGGGTCGAGAGCACCTGCTTGTAGCGCGCCCAGAGGCTCATCTGCGGGCTTTTGGCCCGCGACACCTTGCCGGGCCCGGTGAACACCGCGCGGATCAGCAGCGGCACCAGCGCCAGCGCGTAGGCGGCCAGGGCGAAGAAGATGTAGTGCCAGGAGCCGATCGCCAGTATGGCGCTGCCCACGCTCGGCGCGATCCCCGGGGCAAGCACCATGATGAAGCCCATCATCGAGAAGAGCTTGGCGGCGTCGCGCCCGGCCACCCGGTCGCGCACCAGCGCCGGCACCGAGACCAGCGTCCAGCCGGCGCCGAAGGCCTGCACCGCGCGTCCGCCGAGCAGTTCGCCGAGCGAGTCCGCAAGGCCGATGACCACGCTCGCCGCGGCGAAGATCGCAAGCCCGCCCATCAGCACGCGCTGGCGCCCGAAGCGGTCCGATAGCGCCCCACCGACCAGTTGACCAAGCGCCAGGGCGATGACGTAGACCGACACGCTCAGCGAAACCGACTGCTGGGAGACGCCCAGCGTCTCGCCGATGACCGGGAAGGCGGGCAGGTAGGTGTCCATGGAGAAGGGACCGAGCATCATGGTCAGCGCCAGGCTCAGCACCACGATGAAGGGCGTCTTGGTGTGGGTCATGGGAACTCGCGGCAGCAGGATCGGAATCGAAGGTGCTTCGTCATGATACGGCGCGCGGGCCCATCCGGCCAGTTGCGCCCGCGCGTCACACCAGCCGTTGCTCCGCCTCGCGCACAAGCCTCGCCGTCAGCTCGCGCAAGAGCTTCCCGCCCTGACGCCAGGAGTGCCAGTAGAGCGGCACGTCGACCCCTTCGCCGGGGCAGATCTCGACCAGCGCGCCACGCTCGAGTGCTTGGCGAATCTGAAGCGCCGGCACCAGCCCCCAGCCCAGGCCGCTTTCGAGCATGCGCACGAAGCCTTCCGAGGAGGGTACGATGTGATGGACGAAGCCGTCCGCCACGCCCAGGCGCGCCGCGAAGCGGTGCTGGAGGCGGTCATCAATACCGAAGATCACCGCCGGGGCGTGGAACAGCCGCTCGGCACTCACGCCGCCCTTGAAGTGACGCTCGACGAAGGCGGGGCTCGCCACGCCCAAGTAGCGCATCGCGCCCAGCGCCACGCTCTCGGCGCCAGCCACCGGTCGCGACTCGGCGCATACGCAGCCCGCCACGTCGCCGGCGCGCATGCGCTTGAGGCCCACGTCCTGATCCTCGACCACCAGTTCGAGCAGCACCCGACGCTCGTCGCAGAACGCCGCCACCGCCTCGGCCCACCAGGTGGCGAGGCTGTCGGCGTTGAGCGCCACGCGCAGCCGGTGCGTGCCGGCCTCGTTGAGCGCCGGCACCTGGCCGCCCAGGTCGCGCTCGAGCAGACGCACTTGTTGTACGTGGTTGAGAAGCTGCCGACCGACCGCCGTGGGCGCCGGCGGATTTCCCCGTACGAGCACCGGCTGGCCCAGGCGCGCCTCCAGCAGCTTGACGCGCTGGGAGACCGCCGACTGGGTCAGGCCCAGCGCCTGGGCGCCGCGTTCGAAGCCGCCCTGCTCGACCACGGCGGCCAGGGCATCCAACAACTTGTAGTCGAGCATCAGTTTTCCTAATACCTCATGGCGATTATTCGTTTCGTTTATACCTGCTCACGCCCCACACTCCCAGCGCATCGCGAGCTATATCGCGACTTTCAATCGATTCGACGAGGAGGGACCCGTGGGACTGAGCTATATCAACGGCCTGGTAATGGGACTTGGGCTGATCGTGGCGATCGGCGCGCAGAACGCCTTCGTGCTCTCCCAGAGCCTGCGCCGCGAACACCCGCTGGCGGTGGCGCTGGTATGCATCGTCTGCGACGCGCTGCTGATCGTCGCCGGCGTGTTCGGGCTTGCCAACCTGCTTCACCAGAGCCCGGTGCTGCTGGCGCTGGCCCGCTACGGCGGCGCGGCGTTTCTGATCGTCTACGCCCTGCAGGCGCTGACCCGGGCGCTTAAAAGCGATGCCCTGACGGTGCGTCAGAGCGCGCCCCGACCGCTTGTGGCGGTGCTGGCGGCCACGCTTGCGGTGACGCTTTTGAACCCGCACGTCTATCTCGATACGGTGCTGCTGATCGGCTCCCTCGGCGCCCAGCAACCCTCGCCCGGTGCCTTCGCGCTCGGCGCGGTGTGCGCCTCGACGCTGTGGTTCAGCGCGCTGGCCCTGGCCGGCACGCGCCTGGCGCCGCTGCTGGCAAGGCCTCTGACCTGGCGGCTGATCGATCTGCTGGTGGCGGCCATGATGCTCGCCATCGCCCTGCAGCTGCTTCTCGGCGGCCATTGAAGGCGCGAAAAGTAGCCTGCTAAGAGATGTGCTAAGCTTGGCGGCCCGCTTTCGAGAGGTTCCGGATGACCGCCATTTCCCACAGCACGCACACCAAGGCCGTACTGCTCTTCGCCAGCACCATGACCGTGATGTCCGGGGCGATCATCTCGCCGGCACTGCCCGGCATCGGCCGCTTCTACGCGGACGCCCCGCAGGTGTTGATCCAGCTGATCCTGACGCTGCCGGCGCTGATGATCACGCTGTTCAGCCCGCTGATGGGCTATCTGGCCGATCGTTTCGGGCGCAAGCCGCTTCTGATGATGATGCTCTCGGTCTACGGGTTGGCCGGCGCCTCGGGCTTTCTGATCGATGACGTCAACCTGCTGCTGGCATCAAGAGCGCTGATGGGCGTGGCGGTGGCAGGAATTCTGAGCATCAGCACCACATTGGTGGGCGACTACTTCAGCGGCGCCGAGCGGGTACGCTTTCTGGGCCTTCAAAGCAGCGCCATGGCGCTCGGCGGGGTGATCTTCATCAACCTGGGCGGGCTTTTGTCCGACTGGAGCTGGCGCGGGCCGTTTCTTCTTTACCTCACCGGGGTGCTGCTGCTGCCCTACGCGCTGTTAGTGCTGCGCGAACCGAGCCGGGTAACAGGGGAAAGCGCGGCGCACCAGGCGCCCTTCGCGCGACTCGATCTCGGGCGTACCGCGCTTGCCTACCTGATCGCCATGATCAGCATGATGATGTTCTACCTTTTCCCGGCCCAGCTGCCGTTTCTGCTCGCCGAGCAGGGGGTGGAAAGCGGCCTTGCCATCGGCGCGGCGCTCTCCATGGCCGCGCTCACCGCAAGCCTGGTGAGCTTCTGCTATGGCCGGATCAAGGCGCACCTCTCAGTGATGTCGGTCTACGTGCTGGGCTTTAGCGTCGCCGCGGCCGGTCTTTTCATCACAGGCGCCGCCCACGGCTACGCCATGGCGGTCATCGGCGCGGCGGTGGCGGGGCTGGGTCTTGGGCTGTTCATGCCCAACACCACCACCTGGCTGATGCGCATCACTCCGGAGCGGGTGCGCGGGCGGGTGTTCGGCGGCTTCACTTCGACCTTCTTCTTCGGTCAGTTCATCTCGCCGATCGTCGTCTCCGGGATCTCGCCCTGGCTCGATTCGCTGCGCGAGGTGTACCTGGCGATGGGGCTTCTGTGCGTGACGCTGGCGGTGGTGGTGGCGGTGCTGGGCAGAACGCTTCTGAAGGCCGATAGCGCCCTCTAGCGCGCCAGCAGCCGCTCATAGAGTGCGACGTAGTCGCGCGCCATGCGCTCGGCGGTGAAGCGCTCCAGAAAGCGCTCGCGGATGCGGCCGCGGTCAAGCTCCGCCAGCAGCGCCACTGCGGCCGTGGCTTCTTCGATCGAGTCGACGATGAATCCCGTCACGCCGTGCTCGATCACCTCCTCGACGCTGCCGTTGCGCCAGGCGATGACCGGCGTGCCGCAGGCCATCGCCTCGATCATCACAAGCCCGAAGGGCTCCGGCCAGTCGATGGGAAACAGAAGCGCCTTCGCGCCGCTCAGAAGCGCCTGCTTCTGCGTATCGTCGATGGTACCGACGTGAACGATGGATTCATCGAGCTCGCCTGCCACGTGGGCGTCGAACCAGCCCGGGTTGCCCACGTCCACGCCGCCGGCGAGCCTCAACGCATGGCCGGTTCTTCGCGCCACCTCGATGGCGCGGTCCGGACGTTTCTGGTCGGTCATCCGGCCGATGAACGCCAGATAGCCGCCGTCGCCCGTCCCTAGCGTGAAGCGCTTGGCCTTGAGCCCGTGGTGGATGACCCCGGCGAGGTTCGCCTCGGGAATGGCGCGGGCCTGGGCGTGGGAGATCCCCGCCACGGGAAGGTCGGGAAAGCCCTCGAAGAAGAGCGTGCGGTCGAGCTCGTCGACCCGCCAGTGCACGGTGGTGAGACTATGGCGGCGACGGCTGCCCAGAAGCGCCGCGTGGGCGAACTCGCCGTGGCAGTGGATCACGTCGAACTCGTCGAGGTGCGCGCGCAGCGTTTCCAGCACCCGCGCTTCGAGCACGCCGGGCACCCCGGGCGGCACCTGGCCGTGTTGGCGCTCGAGTGCGTAAAGGCTCGGCGCACAGGCCAGATGGCGCGCCGGCGTCCGGCAGTCCGAGGGGCCGATCAGCGTGACATCGTAACCAAGGTTAAAGAGCGCTTCGGTCAAGTCGGCCACAATGCGTTCAGTCCCCCCGCTGCCCGGCGGCGGGGTGGGAAAGATAACTGGAGCAACCTGGGCGATGCGTATACGCTTTTCGATGGGCATAGCGTGTTCGGCCTCAAAGTGAAAAGGAATTCACGACATGCATATCGTACATATCGCGTTGCAGGGCTGCCTTCGGGGCAGCGAGGTCGAATACGGCGTGACGGCAGATACCGGCGGGCACATTCGCTACCTGCTGGAACTCGTGGAGGCCAGCGCCCGCGACCCCGCCGTGACGCGTATAACGTTAGTCACCCGCGCCTTCGAGTGCCAGTTCAGCGACATCGACTACACCCTCGCCCATGAGCGGGTGGGCCCCAAGGTCGAGCTGGTTCGCCTGGCCACCCAGAGCCCCGGCTATCTTTCCAAGGAAGCGCTGTGGCGGGAGCTGCCCTCCTTCGTCGAGGCGCTGGACGCCTGGCTCGATACCCAGCCAGACGCCCCGGACATTCTGCACGCCCACTACGCCGATGCTGGCGAGGTCGCCGCCGAGATCCAGGCGCGTCGCGGCATTCCCTTCGTGTTCACCGCTCATTCGCTGGGGCGCAGCAAGCTCAAGTGCCTGGCCGACGGCGATATCGACGAGCCGACCCGGGCAGCACTCGCCCGACGCATCGTGTTCGAGGAGCGCGCGATCCGCGAGGCGGCACTGATCGTCGCAAGCTCGCGCGACGAGGCCGAGAGCCAGTACGCCGACTACGACCACTACACGCCGGGCAAGATTCGCGTGATCGCCCCGGGCAGCCATCTCGACGCGTTCGCGACCGCCCGCTCGACCCCGGCGGTCGAGTCGCTGCTCGCGCCTTTTCTGGTCGACCCCGACAAGCCCGCGTTGATCGCCATCGCCCGGCCGGTGACGCGCAAGAACCTGGCCACCCTGGTGCGCGCCTTCGGCGAGAACGCCGCGCTCAGGGAGAAGGCGAACCTGGTGATCGTCGCCGGCGTGCGCGATCACATCGACGCGCTCGAGCCGGAGCTTGCCGACAACCTGCACGAACTTCTGACCCTGATCGACGATTTCGACCTCTACGGCCACGTCGCCTACCCCAAACACCACGCCCCGGAGGACGTCAAGGCGCTCTACGCCTGGGCGCGCGAGCGCCACGGGGTCTTCGTCAATCCGGCGCTCAACGAGCCCTTCGGCCTGACGCTGCTGGAAGCCGCCGCGGCGGGGCTTCCGCTGATCGCCACCGACAGCGGCGGGCCCAACGACATCATCGAGCAGTGCGCCAACGGCGTGCTGGTCAACCCCCGGCGCCCCGATGACATCGCTCGAGCGGCGCTTGCGCTGCTCGACGACCCGGCGCGCTGGCAGGCCATGGCGGACAACGGCCGCCGGGCGGTGCTGGCCTTCGACTGGCAGCGCCACGCCGAGCGCTACCACGACCTCGTGGCCCGTCTGCTGCGCCCGCCCCGGCGCTCCATCCTCGAGGGGGTCACGGCGCTTCTGATCTGCGATATCGACAACACTCTGACCGGCTCGCCGATGGGCGTGCTGGCGTTCAACACCTGGTTCGCCGAACAGAGAGGGCTCGGCTTCGGCGTGGCCACCGGGCGAAGCTTCCACAGCGCCCTGGCGATTCTCTCCCAGGCGGGCATTCCCTACCCGCCGCTGATCATCTCTTCGGTGGGCACCGAGATTCACTACCTCAACGACGACGGCGTCACCTACCGGAAAGACTCCGCCTGGCTTGCCACCCTCGACCGCCGCTGGCAGCGCGAGGCGCTCAGCGAGGCGCTTGGCGAGTTCGATGCCATCACGCCCCAGGGGCCGCTCGAGCAGCGCCGCCACAAGCTCAGCTTCCTGAGTGACGACAGCGACGACATCACCCTGCGCCTGACCCGCCACCTCCAGCAGCGCGGGCTACGCTGTACCGTGGTCCACAGCCACGGGCGCTACGTCGACATCCTGCCCGAAACCGCCTCCAAGGGCCTGGCGGTCGCGCACGTGCGCGCGCACCTCGGGGTCGACGAAGCAGCACTCTACGTGGCGGGGGATTCCGGCAACGACCTGGACATGCTGCGCGCCTCGAAATGCTCGATCCTGGTGGCCAACTACAGCGACGGCCTGGCCCAGGCGCCGGGCATGGACCACGTCTACGTCGCCCGCGCCTCCCACGCCCAGGGAGTGATCGAGGGCGTGCAGCACTTCCAGGGCCGCTCGCCGACGCCTGCGGCCAAGGACATCGCCTCATGAAGATCAGCGCACTTACCCTGGTGCGCGGGCGCCGCGAGCACCTGATCAACCTGATGCAAAGCCTCGACGCCCAGACCCGCCCGCCGGACGAGCTGGTGATCGCCTGGATGCAGCCGACGGCGCATGTGAACCTGCCCGAGGTCGGCTTTCCCGTGCACCACGTGTTCGTCGAGGGCGAAGCGCTGCCGCTCGCCCGCGCCCGTAACGCTGCGGTCGAGGCGGCATCCTTCGACGCCCTGGTGTTTCTCGACGTCGACTGCATCGCATCACCCACGCTCATCGGCCGCTACCGCCAGGCGCTGCTTGAGCGCGCCGCGCTCTATATCGGCGAGGTGCACTACCTGGCCGCCGGAGCGGTGCCGCGCCTCGAGAGCGGCGCGCTCGATATCGAGGCGCTTTACGCCGAAGGCGAGCGTCACCCGGCACGCCCGGCGCTCGACGAGCACGAGCTGCGCCCGGAGCCGGACCACGGCAACCTGTGGGGGCTGTCGTTCGCGCTGATGAAGGCAGATCATCGCCGCGCCGGCGGCATGGACGAAGGCTATGTGGGCTATGGCGGCGAGGAAACCGACTACGCCTGGCGGCTCGAAAGCGCCGGCGTTCCGCTTTTCTGGGTCGGCGGGGCGCTTGCCTGGCACCAGCACCACGCGGTGTACGCACCGCCCTGGCCGCACTTCGAGGCGATCATCGAGAACGCCCGGCGCTTTCACGCCCGCTGGGGGCGCTGGTGCATGGAGTACTGGCTGGATCAGTTTGCCAAAGCCGGGGCGATCCGCTGGTCGCCCCGGGCGGCGGATATCGAGCTTCTTCGCTACCCGACGCGAGATGACATCGAGCGCGCGCGCCTGCCCGAGAGCGCGCGCTTTGGCTAGCGGTTGACAGCCTGCGCCAGCGCCGCGTCCACAGCCTTGGCATTGAGCGCGGCGGCGGTGGGCTCGCCTTCCCAGAGCCGATCGACGCAGGCCTCCAGCCACTCGGCGGCGCGGCGGGCGGCGTCTTCGTCGAACAGCGTGGTCAGGCGCTCGACGTCGAGCCCGCGCGCCTTTTCCAGTACTGCCTGCCAGCCGGCGAAGTCCCCCGGCCACACCGGCATGTTCACTGCCGCCCCGAGCTCGGCCAGCCGTTCGGCCTTGCGCACCTGCTCGCCGAAGTAGCGCCACTCCGGCGCGACGATATAGGGGCGTCCCAGCATGGCGATCTCGTGCACCGTGTTGTCGCCGGCGGAGGCGAGCACGATGTCGCTGGCGGCAAGATACTCCACCACGTTCTCCACCCAGCCGCGGTTGACCAGATTGGCGAAGTCGGTTTCATGACCCTCCAGATGCAGCGGACCGATGGTGATGAAGAGTGTCTCGGGCGCGGCGCGGGCGGCCATGGTGAGCGGTGCATAAGGCGTGCCCGCCCCGCCGCCGCCGGTCAGCGCGACGACGATCTCGCGATCCGGGTCGAGTCCCAGCCGTGCACGCGCCTCCTCGCGGCTCGGCACGCTCGCCGTGGTGGTGCAAAGCCCGCCGCTGTAGAAGGTTTTCTTGCGCAGATGGGCCGGGTAATCCGCCTGCTCCAGGCGCTCGTCGAAGGGCGCGAGCATGGCGACACTCGCCTCATAGGCGCCCAGGTGGCCCGGGTCGTTGCGATCGCCGTGCATGCGAATGCTTACCGCCGGGATGCTGGCGATGCGCGACAGCAGCGCCAGCTCCGCCGAGACGTCGATCACGAATAGCCCCGCGTCGATGTCGTCGAGGTGATCGAGCACGCCGCGCATGGTCTGGCGCATCTCGGCCACGCCCATGGGCACGCAGTGCATCACGGGTGGCGTGGGCTGGTCGAAAAGCGCCTGGGTCGGCACCGCGGCGCCAATCATGTTGGGCAGGGCCACCACATCGATGTCGCGCTCGAAGCCGTCGAACAGGCTGGGATCGGCGGTCATCACGCTGACCGGGCGCTCCTTCGAGAAGTGGCGGATGATCGCCATGGCGCGGCGGGCGTGGCCGCGGCCCTGGTGATGGACGAAAAAGCTGATCGGTTTCTTGGCAGTCATGAGTCACACGTTCCGTTGTGGTGGCAGGTCCGCGTGGCCGTGGTGAACGGCGTTCCTTCGCGGCGGTTTGTTGGTAGGCTTGTACCAGCATAGCCGCCGGCGGGGAAAAGCACGCCCGGCGGCGTTACTCTTTAACGTTTATTGGATCGAGGAAGCCGGGCGATGGCGGATCTTCTGTGGTACCAGTACGCGCTGATCGGACTGATCTTCGCCTGGAGCGGCTTCGTGCGCACAAGCCTTGGCTTTGGCGGTGCGGTGCTCGCACTCCCCTTTCTGCTGCTGGTGCACGACGACCCGCTGGTGTTTCTGCCGATCATCGCCATTCACCTTTTGATCTTCTCGAGCTGGATCGCCTGGCAGGGCAATCGCCAGCTCAAGGCGGACACCTCGAACCCCGCCCGCAGCAACATCGACTGGCGCTACCTGAAAAAGGCGCTGAAGATCATGATCGTGCCCAAGCTCATCGGCGTGGTGGGGCTTCTGACCCTGCCGGCCATGATCATGACCAACATCATCTTCGCCATCGTCATCGTCTACGCCGTGGGTTACGTGCTCAACAAGCCGTTCACCAGCCGGCACCGCTACGTGGATGTAGTACTGCTGGGCCTGGGCGGCTACGTCAGCGGCACCTCACTGATCGGCGCACCCTTGATCGTGGCGGTGTTCGCCGCCCACGTGGCGAAGGAGCAGCTGCGCGATACCATGTTCGTGCTCTGGTTCATCCTGGTGGTGATCAAGATGGTCTCGTTCATCGTCGCCGGGGTCGACCTGCAGCTCATCCACCAACTCTGGCTGCTGCCCTGCGCCTTTGCTGGCCACCTGCTCGGCGAGCGCGCCCACCAGGCGCTTCAAAAGGCCGATACGGTGCTGTTCTTTCGCGTGCTGGGGGCGGTACTGATCGCGGTGAGCGTGCTGGGGCTTGCGTTCTCGCTGGCCTCCTAGCCGCTCGCCCACCGCGGGAGCGCCCACCAGCTCGGCAGCAGTGTGCGGATGGCCGGCTGGTCGAAGCGGTCATCAAGCAGCACCACCACGCCTTCGTCCTCGGGGCCTCGAATCACTCGGCCCGCAGCCTGCACCACCTTGACCATGCCGGGAATGCGGTAGGTGTAGGCGTCGCCTTCGCCGAAGCGCGCCTCGAGACGCGCCTTGAGCGCCTCGTTGAAAACGTTGAACGGCGGCAGCCCCAAGGTAGCGATGAAAGCGCCGATCAGCCGGTCGCCGGGCAGATCCACACCTTCGCCGAAGGCGCCGCCGAGCACCGCAAAGCCCACGCCGCGCCCGCCGGGGGTGAAGCGGGCAAGAAACGCCTCGCGCTCGCGCTCCCCCATGCTCCGGGTCTGGGCGAAGGCGGGGATCTCCGGCCAGTCGGCCTGAAAACGCGCCAGCGCCGATTCGAGATAGGCGAAGCTGCTGAAAAACGCCAGGTAGTGGCCGGGCATCTCCCGGTACTGGCCGGCGATGGTCTCGACGATGGGCACGATCGAGCGCTCGCGGTCGCGGTAGCGCGTCGAGATGTGCCGGGCAATCTCTACCTTGAGCTGGTGGGCGGCGAAGGGCGATTCGATTTCGCGCCACACGGTATTCGCGGGCAGGCCGAGCAGGTCGCGGTAGTAGCGCGGCGGGCTCAGGGTGGCGGAAAACAGCACCGCGCTCTGGGCGCGCGCCAGGCGCGGGGCGAGAAAATCCGCCGGAACGACGTTGCGAATACCGAGCACCGCACGGCCTCGCCCGAAGCGGGTCACGTCGCACAGCGAGTGCTCGCCGAAGCTCTCCGCCAGCCGGCAGAACGCCAGCGCCTCGAACAGAAGCTCCTGAAGCTCGAGGCTTGCCGCCTCCGGGTGCTCGCCAAGATACTCGGTGATGGCGCTTGCCACCTTGTGGAGGGCGCCGACGAGCTTGCCGGGCAGTTCCTCGAGCAGGCGGTAGCGCTCGGCGTCACCCTCGCCCTCCGACAGCGTCTTCCACTGGCGCCCAAGCTGATCCAGCGGCTTTTTCAGCGCCGCCGGGGCGGCCTTCTTCGCCTGGCTGAACCGCTTTTGCGATACCTCGGCGCTGTACATGCCCCGGGCACGCTCGACCAGATTGTGGGCCTCGTCGACCAGAAGCCCCACCCGCCACTCAAAGGCCGCTGCCAGGCCGTGAAGCAGCGCGTGGGCATCGAACCAGTGGTTGACGTCGCCCACCACCACGTCCGCCCAGCGCGCCATCTCCTGGCCAAGGTAATAGGGGCAGACGCCGTGTTCCAGCGCCACTTCCCTGAGGGCGCCTCGGTCGAGAAAGCCGCGCGCCACACAGGCCGCGCGTGCCTCGGGCAGGCGATCATAAAAGCCCGCCGCCAGCGGGCAGGCCTCGCCGTGGCAGGCGCGATCGGGATACTCGCAGGCCTTTGCGCGCGCCACCAGCTCGACCACGCGCAGCGGCGTTTCATCGCGGGTGAGCGTTTCCAGCGCCTCGAGCGCCAGCCGCCGCCCGGGGGTCTTCATGGTCAGAAACGCCACCACATCGAGGCGCTTGCGCGCGGCGGCGCGCAGCGTCGGGTAGAGCGTGGCGAGCGTCTTGCCGATACCGGTAGGCGCCTGGGCGAGCAGGCAGCGCCCGGTGCTCGCCGCCTTGAACACATTTTCGGCGAGCTCGCGCTGGCCGGGGCGAAAGCGCGCGTGGGGAAAGGCCAGCGTCTCGAGCGCCTGGTCGCGCACCTCGCGGTGGGCGGCTTCCTGGCGGGCCCAGGCGAGAAAGCGCCGGCACTGTTCATGAAAGAACGCCTGGAGCTCAGAGGCCTCGAAGGTTTCGCTCAGGCGGGTCTCCTTCTGGCTGGTGATCTCGAAGTAGACCAGCGAAAGCGTCACCCGGGGAAGCTCTCGCTCGGCACACAGAAGCGCCCCGTACACCTTCACCTGAGCCCAGTGCAGCGCGCGCTGGTTCTCCGCCATGCGCGAAAGATCGCCGCGGTGGGTCTTCACTTCCTCGAGGCAGTGGGCGGTGGGGTCGAACCCGTCGGCGCGGCCGGACACCGTCAAGCCCTCAAAAGTGGCGGCCAAAGGCAGCTCGGCGAGATAGTCCTCGCCCCGGCGGCTCGCCACCAGCGCATGCCCGGCGATGCCCTCCTGGGCACTGGGCGCCGGAGTGAAGCGGTAGTCGAGATCGCCCCGGCGGGCGGTGAACTCGCAAAGCGCTCTAACCGCGACCCGGTACTCGCTCACGGGGCTTGCTGCCAGCGCACGTGGCACACCTCGACGGGGATGTCGTGGCGAGCGAAGTGGTCGAGCCAGCGGCGCTGGTTGTCCTGCAGCCGATCACCCGGGCCCTTCACTTCGATCAGACGATAGCGCGCGCCGTCGTCGGCCTCGGGGAGGAACTGGATCAGGTCGGGAAACCCCGCGCGGTTGTGCTTCAGGTCCGCCAGCAAGCGGGTGAACACGGCGCGCAGGTGGGCGGCGGGCAGGCAGTGAAGGGCGGTGTCGAGCAGCGCCGGGCTCAGCGCCGGCCAATGGACGAACTGCGAGGCCACGCCCTGCTTGGCGGCGAAGGTGTCGCGCATCGCCTGACGGTAGCTGCCGTCGTCGAGCCGGGCGAGGCAGGCGTCGATGATCGACCGGCGGCGCTCGGCGAAGTCTTCCCGGTAGAGATCCGCCGGAGCGCTGTGGAAGGGGTGGAAAAACGCGCCGGGAAGCGGTTCGAAGATCGCCGGCCACAGCAGCAGGCCGAACAGACCCGTCAGCAGGGTGTTCTCGACGTAGTGGACCGGGGCGTTCGGGGTAGCCAGGTGCTCGGCCACGGCACGCTCCACCGGGCGCGGGCCGGGCAGCGTCAGGGTGCGCTCGACCACGCTTGCGCTTTTCGAGCGCGCCACCGCCGGCCCGCCCAGGCGCCGTTCGAGACGCGGCACCAGCCGTGCCAGCGCCTGGCGCTCGCTGTCGATGGGGTCGGCATCGAGGGCACGGCGAGCGATGTCCAAGGCCCGGGCGTTCTCCCCCCGGCGCTCGAGCAGGCGCAGCAGACGAATGCGCGCGTCGCTACCCTCGGCGCTCTCGAAGAGCGTCACCGCCAGCGCCGTGTCGCCTTGCCGTTCGGCCTCGCGGCCGAGGCTCACCAGCAGACGGTCGCGTCGGGTAGCGAGCCAGCGGTTGGCGCTGGCCGGCGGTACCTTTTCGAACAGCGCCGCCGGGGGCTCGCCCTCGCCGAGCCGCTCGCGCAGGCGGTGCAGGTGCAGGTAGGTGGTGACGTCGTCGCGGTGGGCGAAGGCGCGGGCGTCCGGCGAGAGCGCCACCGGCTCGAAGCGCTGCAGGCCAAGCTCGGTGAGCACGAACTCCGTCCAGTCCTGGCGCAGGTTGCCGAAGAACATCAGCCGCAGCCGGTCGCATACGTCCATCACCGTGAGGCGGACAAGGGCCATCGGCGCCTCGGGCCACCAGGTGGCCAGCGGCTGGACGCTGTCAAGCGTCGGGACGAGGTGCTCGACCAGCGCTTTCTTGGCAGGCGACGCTCCCAGGCCCGCTGCGCGGATCTCATCAATCAGCGCCTGCTTGAGCTCATCGAGCTTCAGATGGTGAAACAGTGCGGCGGCCGCGAGCGCCGGGGCCGGCTCGACCAGCCCCGCCTGGGCCAGTGGCGCCAGCGCCTGATGGGGGTCGCCGATCTCGGGATAAACAAGCTTGTCGGTGCGAAAAAGCTCGCCCTTGCGCATCACCATGCGCGCAAGCAGCGCCTGGGAGGGTCGAGGAAGGGCATCGAAGGCGTCGAGGAAGGCGGTCTCCTCTATGCCTAGCAGGTCGTGGTGGCGCTCGAATACCCAGGCGAGGACGAAACGAAAGTTCGTCAGATAATAGAAGGGGTCATCCAGGGAGGCCGTGGCGGGCGCGGCGAGAACACTGTTCATCCATCCATTCTAACAGCGTCGCGAAAGCGGCGTTAAGCGGTTATTCGTTAACCCACTTTATGCTGCAACAGGACCTCGATGAACTCGGGCACGTCCTCGGGGGTGTCGTCGGCGCTTGCCGGGGTTGTCTCAGGCAGGCGCCTGGGGGGCCGGCCGCTGACCAGCACGTACCACTCGGTTTCGGTGAGGTAGTGCTGGCACCAGCGGCTCAGGCCGTCGGCGATCAGGTGGCTTTCACCCTGCTCGCCGCGAAAGGTGCTGGCAAGGCACAGAAGGTCCTGGCGCGCGGTGCGGGCGCGGGCGTTGCCGCCGTGCACGCGGGAAAGCGGGCAGCGTCGATCGAACGCGGCGTTGATCAAGGCGTTGAGCCAACGCTCCACCTCGTGTGCCTGTATGCCGCCGTAGACTGCCACGCTTTGACTCCTCGCCCCTTCGCATCGTGAAAAGGCGCTAGCCTGCCCCAAATGACCCGCGGTGTCACGCCTTTGCGCCACCCCGGGCCTCGAACCCCTGCAGTACGCTTACCACATTGACACCGATATCGTCCACCGCATAGCCCCCTTCCATCAAAAAGACGGTCGGAAGCCCGGCATCCGCCAGCCGCTCGCCCAGCGCGGTGAAGTCGTCGCGCGTGAAGGTGAAGGTGCTGATCGGATCGTGCTCGAAGATATCCACCCCGAGCGAGACGATCAGAAGCTCGCACTCGATACGAGCGATCTGCGCCAGCGCCTTCTCGAGCGCCTGCATCCAGACGCTGACCGGGGTTTTCGGCGCCATCGGGTAGTTGGCGGTGAAGCCCTCGCCCTCGCCTTCACCGGTTTCATCCGCATAGCCCAGGTAGTAGGGAAAGGTGACCTCCGGGTCGCCGTGCAGCGAGGCGAAGAAGACGTCCGAGCGGCGGTAGAAGATCTGCTGGGTGCCGTTGCCGTGGTGGAAGTCGACGTCGAGCACCGCCACGCGCTTGTAGCCGCGATCCAGCGCGCGCTGGGCGGCGATGGCGGCGTTGTTGAAAAAGCAGTAGCCGCCGAACTGATCCGTGGCCGCGTGGTGGCCCGGAGGGCGACAGAGGCCGAAACTCGGCTCACCACTTTCAAACGTGTGCTCAAGAGCAGCGAGGGCGGTGTCCTTGCTGGCGAGCGCCGCTTCGAACGTGCCTTCGCAGAGCGAAGTTTCCGCTGCCAGGGCGTAGTAGCCAAGCTTTCCGCCAAGCGAACGGGGGATGCGGTCGGAGCGCAACGTGCGCGCCGGCCAGATGCTCGGGATCGCCTCACCGGTGCGGCCTTCGGCCTGCCAGGCGGGCCAGAAGTTGGCAAGGAACTCGATATAGCCTGCGTCGTGTACCGCTTTCACGGGCTCGAGGCCGTAATCATTGGGGGCGCGCACCTCGCCAAGCCCCGCACGCTCGATGGCCTCGAGCACGATCTCCATGCGCCTTGGCGTCTCGAAAGGCGTGACCAGGGTGCTGCCGTAAAGCTCGGTAGTCGCCTGGCGGCGAAAGCTCTGCTCGGAGAAGAACGTCATCATGGCGAAAGCTCCTTGAAAACGGAGGGGTCATCCAGCGCCCAGCACGCCGCCCAGCGGCGCTTCTCGGCGGGGGTCTGCTGCTTCAGCCGGTACTCGGCGCGGCTCGCCTCGGCGCGGTTCTCAAACGGCTGCGCGCCGAGTATCGCGTGAGGCGGATTGGCCCGAGTGTAGCGCGCGCCCTTGCCCTGGCAGTGGGCGTGGTAGCGCCGAGCCAGGTCGTTGGTGATGCCCGCGTAAGTGCCGCGCCGGCACTCCAGCAGATAAAGATACCACGGCGCCCGTGCGCCTTCGCCGTCAGCCACTGCAGCACGCCTTGAACTTGCGATGACTTCCGCATGGGCAGCGCTCGTTGCGCCCAAGCTTGAGTCTTGCAAGGCGCGGCTCACCGTCGAGGTAGTACCAGCGCCCGGCCTCGAACACGAAGCGCGAGACTTCCTCCAGCGCATGCCAGCCGCCCTCAAAAAAGTACGCCGTGAAATGCACCGTGCCACGCCCGCCTTCCGGCTTAGGGGCGTTCTCGATGGAAAGCCGTTTCCACTGCGTGCTCGGGTCCGGCGCAAGCGTTTGAGGCCGCGTACTCGGGTGCCAGGTGGCCCTCAGGTAGTCGACCAGATCGAGCGCGAAGGCGGTGTAGCGCGAGCGCATCAGCGCCTCGGGCGTGGGGGCGGGTGTGCCCTGGTGGTAGACGTGACAGCACGCTTGGTACACGGCGTCACTGCCGCAGGGGCAACTTGTCATCAGGCTCGAGGTCATAACGGTGGCCCCATCAACGCGGGTGCATCGGGCCTTTTTCCTGTATCGGTAACGGTCGATATGGGTATAGTAGCAGAGTCACATCGCCAAAAAAGACGGAGTACGACACACGCCCTAACCATCTTTCCAGACGCAACGGAGGTTCGCATGAAGGTATACAGACCGGAGTGGCAGTGCACGTTCAGCGTAAACGAGGGCGCGGTAGACGCGGCCCGCTGGAAAGAGCGATTCGCCTGGCGACTCAGGCAGTGGGCCGACCGCCTCCAGGGCGGCGGTCGTACGGTTCGAATCGATTGCCGCGTCACGCCTGCGATCAGCCGGGCCGAGGTGGACACGTGCCTGGTCAAGGGTTTCGAGGTCACCCAAGGCCTGATCACCCAGCTCGCCCACCAGCAGGCCTGCGAGCAGGTGATGCGCGACGCCAAGGCGGAGCTTTACGAGGAGCACTCCTCGCCCTGACGAAAACGTTTATTGATACCAAAACACCCGCACAAGGCGGGTGTTTTCGTTGGTGGCTTGTCGCCCGTGCCGGGTAGCCCTACGCGAGGGCGCTGTGAATACCTCCCTGTACGCTACTTTCGCCTTCCTTGGCGAAAGACCCTCGCTACGGGCTACCCGACACTACCAACAGTGGCCTCGAAAGCTTCGACGATCATCCCTCGAACGGCGCCTCCAGCGCCCGGCCCATCCGGGTCATGAATTCGACGCACGCATCGAGCTCGCTCTTCTCGATGTACTCGTCCGGCTGGTGGGCCTGGGCGATGCTGCCCGGGCCCAGGATGATCGTCTGCAGCCCCTGGCCCTGGAACTGGCCGGCCTCGGTGGCGTAGGCCACCGCATGGTTTGCGCACTCGCCGGGCAGGTGATCCTTGGCCAGGCGCAGCACGGCGGCGTTGTCGCGATCGGCCAGGCCCGGCACGGTGACGTTGAGCGCCTCGGTTGCGATCTCGACGCGCTTGCCGCGCGCTTCGAGCTCGGTCTTGAGCGAGGCAGCGTAGGCGGTGAATCGCGCGAAGATCTCCTCGAAGGTTTCCGTGGGAAGGTGGCGGATCTCCCACTCGAAGGTGCATTCGCGGGCCATGATGTTGATCGCCGTGCCGCCCTTGATCCTGCCCACGTGGAGGCTCGTGTGGGGCACGTTGAAGGCCTCGTCCACCCGTCCCTCGTCCACCAGCGCGGCCATGGTGTCCTCGATGAAAGTGACCAGCCGCGCGGCGACGTGGATCGCCGAGGTGCCCTGGTTGACCTGGCTGCTGTGCGCCTCGCCCCCGGTGACCGTGGTGCGCAGGTTGGTCGCGCCCTTCTGGGCCACCACCGGCTGCATCAGGGTCGGCTCGCCGACGATCACGTGCGCCGTGGTGGAGTAGTGCTCGAAAAAGCGCTCGATCAGCGCAGGCGCTCCGACGCAGCCGACCTCCTCGTCATAGGAGAAGCCGAAGTAGATCGGCTGGGCGAGCGGCGCCTTGACCCACTCGGGAACCAAAGACAGCGCGCAGGCGATGAAGCCCTTCATGTCGCAGCTGCCGCGGCCATAGAGCCGACCATCGCCGCCATCGTGCAGGGTGAACGGGTCCGTCGACCAGGGCTGGCCCTCGACCGGCACCACGTCGGTGTGGCCGGAGAGCATCACTCCGCCCGGCGCGTCCGGGCCGATGCGGGCGATCAGGTTCGCCTTGGTGCCACACGGGCTCGTCACCCGCTCCGAGGCGACGCCGTAGCCGGCGAGGTACTCCTCCACGAACGCGATCAGCGCGAGGTTGGAGCCTTTGGACGTGGTATCGAAGGCGACCAGGCGGGTCAGTAGCGAAATGGCGTCAGTCATGGGGCTCTCTCACAGAGCTCTCTCACAGAGCTCTCGCTGGTTGTGCAATGGCGTCCACCCTATCACCGGCCACTGCCCTCGCCTACTGCCAAAGTTGCATGAGCCTCGCGTTCGTCGCCGGTTATCGTTCATCAGTTTGTCATCTAAACTCACTACTGTTCGGTGCACCCAAAACCTCAACAAACGCACTGTGCCACCTGGCGATGCCAGGGCGACAAGGAGCCTACTATGCCTCGTTTCACGTTACGCGCGCTGTCGGTCGGTATCGCGGCCGCCACCCTGAGCGTTTCCGCCCAGGCGGCGACCGACATCACCTGGTGGCACTCCATGGGCGGCGAGCTCGGCGAGCGCCTGGTCGGCCTGGCCGAGGAGTTCAACGCCACCCAGGACGAGTACCGGGTCGTTCCCTCTTACCGGGGCGAGTACGAGCAGACCATGGTCAACACCATCGCCGCCTTCCGCGCCGGCGAGCAGCCGCACATCGTGCAGATCTACGAAGTGGGCACCGGCACCATGATGGCCGCCCGCGGCGCGATCTACCCGGTATTCGAGCTGATGGAAGAGCACGGCAACACCTTCGACCCCAATGACTACCTGCCCGTGGTGACCGGCTACTACACCGACACCGACGGCAACATGCTCTCGATGCCGTTCAACTCCTCGACGCCGATCCTCTACTACAACAAGGACGCCTTCGAGGCCGCCGGGCTCGATCCGGAAACGCCGCCGACCACCTGGGCGGAAATGGGCGAGATGGGCCAGCAGATCGTCGATGAAGGCGCGGCGCCCTGCGGCTTCACCATGGCCTACGCCGCCAACTGGATCGGTCTCGAGAACTTATCGGCGCTGCACAACCAGCCGATTGGCACCAAGGAGAACGGCTTCGGCGGGCTCGACACCGAGTTCGACTTCAACGGCGAGGTGCAGGCGCGCTTCTGGGATCAGTTGAAGGAGTGGAGCGACAGCGGCGTCTACAGCTACGGCGGCCCGGCCAGCGGTCCGGACGCGGCGCCCTCGTTCTACGCCGGCGACTGCGCGATGTACATGAACTCCTCGGCCTCGCGCGCCGACGTGCTGGCCAACTCGGATTTCGAGGTCGGTTTCGGCATGCTGCCTTATTATGATGACGTCGAGGGCGCGCCGCAGAACTCGATCATCGGCGGCGCGACCCTGTGGGTGCTTTCCGGCCACGAAGACGACGAGTACGCCGGCGTGGCGGCGTTCCTCGAGTACCTGTCGCTGCCGGAGGTGCAGGCCGAGTGGCACCAAGGCACCGGGTACCTGCCGATCACTACCGCAGCGTTCGAGCTGAGCCAGGAGCAGGGCTACTACGACGAGAATCCGGGCGCGGACATCGCCATCGAGCAGATCAACCTCAACGAGCCCACCGAGAACTCCAAGGGTCTGCGTTTCGGCAACTACCCGCAGGTGCGCATGATCCTCGACGAGGAGTTCCAGGCGGTGCTGGCGGGTTCCAAGGATGGCCAGCAGGCGCTGGACGACGCGGCGCGCCGCGGCGACCAGATCCTGCGTGACTTCGAGTCGGCCAACAACTGATCCCGCCCCCTGAAGTGCTCCGGCCCTCAGGGCCGGGGCGTGTCGTGACCGCCATCCCATGGGCCCGGCCGGGCCCATGGGATGGTGCGTTTCCCGACTCATTCCCGGCGGCTTGCCGCCTCGTGCACCCGCAAGACAGGACGTGCCATGCAGACCAAACGCTCCACCTACCGGCATCGGTGGCTTCCCTACCTTCTGCTCGCGCCGCAGCTCGCCATCACCCTGGTGTTCTTCATCTGGCCGGCGAGCCAGGCGGTGAAGTCGAGCTTCGAGCGCACCGATGCCTTCGGCTTCAAGACCACCTTCGTCGGGCTCTCCAACTACGCCCGCGTACTGGCGGATCCGGGCTATCTCAACGCTTTGGGTCGCACCGCGATCTTCGCCGTCTCGGTCACCGTGCTCTCGATGGGGGTAGCGCTGCTGCTGGCGGTGTGCGTCAACCGGGTCATCAAGAGCGCGCGGTTCTACACCACGCTGCTGGTCTGGCCCTACGCCGTTGCCCCGGTGGTCGCCGGGGTGCTGTGGTGGTTTCTGTTCAACCCGACCATCGGGCTCTTGCCGCACCTGCTTGACTGGTTCGGCATCAACTGGAACCACCGCGTCTCCGGTACCCAGGCGATGATCCTGATCACCATTGCCGCCGCCTGGAAGCAGATCTCCTACAACTTCCTGTTCTTTCTGGCCGGGCTCCAGTCGGTCCCGCACTCGCTGATCGAGGCCGCCGCCATCGACGGCGCCACGCCGTTCAAACGCTTCTGGACCATCGTCTTCCCGCTCCTGTCGCCGACCACCTTCTTTCTGATGATCATCAACATCAACTACGTGATGTTCGACACCTTCGGGGTCATCGACGCCACCACCGCCGGCGGCCCTGGCACCGCCACCATGACGCTGGTCTACAAGGTCTACACCGACGGCGTGGCGGGACTCAACATCGGTTCCTCGTCAGCCCAGTCGGTGATTCTGATGGGCATCGTCATCCTTCTGACGTTCATCCAGTTCCGCTATGTGGAACGCCGGGTCAACTACTAGTGCGCCCAGGTTATGACATCAAAGGTTATGACATCACAGGTCATCGACATCAAAGGCTATCGACATGGTTGAAAACAGACGCTTTCTCAATGTGCTGACCCATCTGGTACTCATCATCGGTGTCTTGGTGGTGGCGTTTCCAGTGTATGTCGCGTTCATCGCCTCGACTCACGAGGCCGGCGCCTTCGTGCGCGGGGTGATCCCGCTCACCCCCGGCGACCATTTCTGGGCTACCTACTCGCAGATGCTCGGCTCGGGCTGGCAGGTGGCGGGCGCGCCGCCGGTGTGGCTGATGCTGGCCAACTCGACCATCATGGCGCTGGCCATCGCCTTCGGGAAGATCACCATCTCGATCCTCTCGGCCTTCGCGATCGTCTACTTCCGCTTTCGCTTTCGCCTGCTGGCGTTCTGGATCATCTTCATCACCCTGATGCTGCCGGTGGAGGTGCGCATCATTCCTACCTACGCTGTGGTGGCGAACCTGGGAATGCTCAACTCCTACGCCGGCCTCACCCTGCCCCTGATCGCCTCGGCCACGGCGACGTTTCTGTTTCGCCAGTTCTTCATGACCGTTCCCGAGGAGCTGATGGAGGCGAGCCGCGTCGATGGCGCAGGACCCATGAAGTTCTTCAAGGACATCCTGCTGCCGGTATCCATCACCAATATCGCGGCATTGTTCGTGATCATGTTCATCTACGGCTGGGTGCAGTACCTGTGGCCGCTGCTGGTCACCACCCAGGAGGATTTCTACACCATCGTACTCGGCATCAAGCGCCTGATGGCCTCTTCTGATCGGGTGCCCGCCTGGAACCTGATCATGGCCACGGTGACGCTGGCCATGGTGCCGCCGGTGATGGTGGTGCTGTTGATGCAGAAACTGTTCGTGAAAGGCCTGACCGAGACGGAGAAATAAGATGGCCAGTATTACCTTGGAAGGGCTGAAGAAGACCTACGCCGGCGACGTCCAGGCGGTGAAGGGCGTGGACCTTGCGATCAAGGATGGCGAGTTCGTGGTGCTGGTGGGCCCATCGGGCTGCGGTAAGTCCACGCTCCTGCGCATGGTGGCCGGGCTCGAGACGATTTCCGACGGCACGCTCAAGATCGGCGACCGGGTGGTCAACGACCTCGAACCCGCCGAGCGCGACATCGCCATGGTGTTCCAGAACTACGCGCTCTACCCGCACATGACGGTCTACAACAACCTCGCCTACGGGCTCAAGAACCGTGGCTTCAAGAAGCCCGAGATAGAGGAACGGGTACGCCACGCTGCCAGAATGCTCGAGATCGAGGAGTTCCTTACCCGCAAGCCGCGCCAGCTCTCCGGCGGCCAGCGCCAGCGCGTGGCGATGGGCCGGGCGCTGGTGCGCGAGCCCGCCGCTTTCCTGTTCGACGAGCCGCTGTCGAACCTGGACGCCAAGCTGCGCGTGCAGATGCGCGTCGAGATCAAGCAGCTGCAGCGCCGGCTCAAGACCACCAGCCTCTACGTCACCCACGACCAGCTCGAGGCCATGACCCTGGGCGACCGGCTGGTGGTGTTGAACGCCGGGCAGATCGAGCAGGTGGGCACGCCCATGGAGATCTACGCCCGCCCGGCGAGCATGTTCGTGGCAAGCTTCATCGGCTCGCCGGCGATGAACATGGTGCCCGTCGAGTATCTGGCCACGCGAAGCACGGAGTCACTGCTCGACGACCTGCCCGCGGGCACCGACGTGGTCGGTATCCGCCCGGACGATATGCACCTGACACCGCCAAGCACCCCGCACCTGGTGGTCGAGTCGACGCTGGCGCTTTTCGAGGCCGCCGGCGCCGAGAGCCACCTCTACGTGCGCTTATCCGAAAGCGATCAGCCCACGGTGATCCGCGTCAGCGGCCAGCCGCCCGTTCGTGAAGGCGAGACGCTGCGTCTTTACGTTGCCCGCGAGGCGCTGCACCCCTTCGACAGCGCCTCGGGCAAGCGTACCGGCGGCTAGTCGCGCGCCCGGTCGACGATGCGCCCCTCTACCCGGGGCGCGACGTCGCCCTGCTCCACCAGGTAGTCGCGCAGCATCTCCCAGTCGGTATTGCCAACGATATGGCTGCGGTCATCATCGTGCGCGGCTTCGAGCGCCGCGTGTTCGTCGCCGCCGGCGGCGGTGAAGTTGTTGGTGGCGATCACGTAGGTGCGTGCCGGGTCGATCTCCGCGAGCTCACCGTTCTCGGTCACCTTCAGGCTCACTACCCGCTCGCCCGCCGGCGCGCGGCTGTCATACACCACCTCGGTGCCGTTTGATACCTGCAGGAAGGCGCCGCTCTCCTCCGGGGCGCTGGCCAGCGCAATCTCGAAGGTCTGCAGAAGCTCCGCGCCGGTCACGTCCATCAGCGTCAGGCGGTTGCCGAAGGGCTGCACGGCGATCAGTTCGCCCACGGTCACCGGGCCTTCGGGGATTGGCTCGCGGATGCCGCCGCCGTTTTGCAGCGCCATCACGGTCTGCGGGCTCACCCGACGGGCGGCGGCGAGCTGACCGTCACTGATCAGGTTGCCCAGCGCCGTCTCGTCGGCGCGCACACTCTGTTCGTCGCCGTTGCCGTGGCGCGGGTTGGCAAGCGCCGTGTCCAGTACCACGCCCACCTCGGCGTCGCGCAGCTCCTCGATGCGGGCGGTATAAGGCTCGAGCATCGCGGCGGCCTCCACGTCCGGCTCGAAATCTTCCGCCGCCAGCAGCTCGCCTTGAGAGGCCGTCACCACGCCGTCGTCATCGAAGGTGACCTGCATCACGCCCAGATACTTGCCGTACTCGTTCGCCTGGCCGATCACCGTGGGCGCCTTCGCCTCGCCCTGGTCGTTCTCGGCCACGGTGACGGGCGACTCGAGCCGGGTGTGGCTGTGCCCGCCGATGATGACGTCGATGCCCTCGACGTGCTGAGCCAGCAGCAAATCGTTGCCCACGCTCGGGTCGCTGTCGAACCCCAGGTGCGTCAATGCGACGATCTTGTTGACTCCTTGGGCGTCGAACGCCGCCACCATCGCCTCGGCCGCCGCGCGGTAGTCGCCAATGGTGACGTTGCCCGGGCTCGAGACGGTTTCGCTCGATTGGGTGCTGAGGCCGAACACGCCGATGCGCTCGCCGCCCTGCTCGAGGATCACGCCGTCGTACAGGTGGCCGGGCTGCGGCTCGGTGCCGATCGACTCACCCAGCAGCTCGCTGAATTCCGGCGCAGCGGAGAAGTCCAGGTTCGCGCCGACGATGGGAAAGTCGGCGGCCTCGAAGAACGCGGCCAGCGCCTGGTGGCCGCTCTCCGGGTCGTTCAGGTCGAACTCGTGGTTGCCGGGCACGAAGGCGTCGACGCCCATCCGGTTCATGAATTCGACGGCATCCAACCCCTTGAACTCGTTGAAGTAGAGCGTACCGGAGAAGATGTCCCCGGCATCGAGCAGCAGCCCCTCGCCGTACTCGGCGCGCGCCTTCGCCAGCGCCGTGACGAGCTGAGGGTACTGGTCGGTGCGCCCGTGCAGGTCGTTGGTGTGGTAGATCGTCAGCGTAAAGGGTTCGGCGAAGGCGGCAGGGCACAACGCCAGCAGCGCCACTCCCACAGGTAACGAAAGACGTGAAACGGACATGACAGCTCCTTTGGATAGTGTGTTCGCTTGATTCGCTCGACCGGCTTTCGCGAGCTCGCTTGGGACAGTATTAACACTGTTCATGACGTTTCTTAAGCAGAGAGTAAGTCATCGAGGGTGATGACTTTTGACAACACCCACGCATCTCCTAGGCTGAAAGTCTGGCGCAAGCCCCCTACTTTCGTTCAACAAGGATGTGCAGAATGAAATATCGCCCGTTGGGAAATTCCGGCCTGCTGGTTTCGGAAATCGTGCTGGGTACCGTGCCTTTCGGGGGCAGCGGTGGCTTCGAAAAGGCGGCGAGCGTGGACGTACAAGGCGCGCGCCGCCAGATCGACCTGGCCCTGGATGCCGGCGTGAACCTGATCGACACCGCCGACCTCTACTCCATGGGGGAAGCCGAGGAGATCGTCGGCAAGGCGCTCGGCGCCAAGCGTCACGACATCATCCTCGCCTCCAAGGCCCGAAGCCCTCTGGGCGACAACCCCAACCACAGTGGCTTTTCCCGCTACCACCTGATCAACGCCTGCGAGGCGAGCCTCAAGCGCCTGGGCACCGACCATATCGATCTTTACCAGATACACAACTGGGACGGCGTGACGCCAGTCGAGGAGATGCTCTACGCGCTGGACCACCTGGTGCAAAGCGGCAAGATCCGCTACCACGGCACGTCCAACTTCACCGGCTGGCAGATGATGAAGACCCTCGGCAGGGCCGAACTCCACAATCTGGCAGGGCCGATCAGCCAGCAGATCTACTACACGCCGGAATCCCGCGAGGCGGAGTACGAGCTGATGCCGCTGGCGATCGACCAGAACGTCGGCACGCTGGTGTGGGGGCCGCTTGGCGAGGGCTTGTTCAACGGCAAGGTACGCCGCGGCCAGAAGGCGCCGAAGGGCACGCGCCAGGGCAACGGCTGGCCGGAGCCCTACGTTCACGACATGGAGCGCGCCTACGACATCATCGAGCTGCTCGCCGAGATCGGCGAGGCTCACGGTGCCTCGATTCCGCGCACGTGCCTGGCCTGGCTGAAGGATCGCCCGGGGGTCACGGCCTTGATTGTCGGCGCGCGAAGCGAAGAGCACCTCGCGGACGACCTGGCTGCCGCCGAGATGACCCTGACGCCGGAGGAGATCGAGCGCATCGAAGCCGCCACCCGCCCGGCACCCCAGTACCCCTACTGGCACCGCGTGGTCGCCGGCATGGACCGTATCGACAAGGCCGAGCGGCCTTTCATCGACCAGTACCGCAAGACCATTGAGAAACGACGCGACGAGCGCTGAAAAGAGCGGCGCCAAAAAGCCGGCGCGGGAGGGCCGCGCCGGCAAGGATCGATAACATCAAACTCGCAAGGAGGGCGCCCCATGGGCGCCCTTGTCGTTGTCGCTGTCGTTGTTAGAAGTGGTAGCGGGCGCCGAAGGCGTAGTAGAGGTCGTCCTGGCCGACGTTGTCGAGCGCGTCCAGGTCGGCATCGTTGAGCTCGGCGAAGACATCGAAGGCGCTGGAGACCTTGTACAGGGTGCCCAGCGCCCAGGCGTCGCGGTTGCCGTCCTGGCCGTCCAGATCGATATGGTAGTAGTCGCCGTAGAGGGCCAGGGGGCCGACGGCGTAGGTGGCACCAAGGCCGACCTTGTCGAATCCGCCGCCGTAGGTGTCGCTGTCGCTACGGGTTTCGTAACCCAGGCGCATCTGGAAGTCGTCGTTCATGTCGTAGGCCGCCGTGGCGCCGTAGCGCACCTTGCCGTTGCCGCCGCCGCGCACCTTGTCCTCCACGTAGCCCAGGGCAAGGCGCACCGGGCCAGTCGAATAGACCACGCCGCCCTGGGTCGCGACGACGCTGCCTTCGTCGGTCTGCTCGGCCTCGGTCAGCCCGCGCTCGGAGAAGTGCTTGGCGGTGATCACCGCCTGGAAGCCGTTGAGCTCCGGCGACAGGTAGCCGATCGAGTCGCCGCGCGCCTGCAGGCCGCCCCCGGCGAATTCGTAGCCGCGCTCCACGTAGACGTCGAAGGGCTGCATGACGTAGTCGTTGTAGAAGCTGTTGTAGTTGCCGGCCATGAAGGTACCGAACTGTGCGCTCTCGATTCCCAGGAAGCTGTTGCGCACCTCGTCGAAGCCGGGGCTGCTGCGTTCGTCGCCGCGAAAGCGCCACTCCAGGCGGGCGAAGGCGCGAAGATCGCTGCTGATCTGCTGGCTCAGCTTGAAGCCGAGCCGCGAGCCGAAGTTGCGAAACTCTTCGCTGTTGTCGACGCCATCGTCACGCCCGCCGCCTTCGAAGCCGATGGCGATGCGCCCGTACAGATCCACCGCAGTGCCGTCCTCGTCGTATACCTTGGCCGCCTGCGCGCCGGAGGCCGCCAGTGAACCGCTTACCGCCAGTGCCAGTAGTGATTTCTTCAACATGAATGTTCCCGTTGCCGTCAAGAGCAGCCGCAGCCGCTCGATATTCTTGAAAGTCAGCATGGCGCGGTCCCGAGCCGGCCATTCGTTCGATGCATCCGTTCTGTGGCTAATCCTTCAGCGCAGGGAACCTTAGGCGAGTTTCATGTCAGTTATCTTAAGGTTTCGTGTTAACACTGTTTAAATATGAAACTCTCCTTATTTAACTAAAAAGCAATAAAAATTAAATATTTATCGTTTATACAAGATGTCGGCCTCTTCTTTGGCCTTCCTCCTGTCACGAGTTCTTCACCCGACTGTCCCGCCGCTGTCATCGTTACGCGCCACGCTTGAACGACATTTCGGGCATGGGATGGCGCCGATGCGACTTTGCATAGTGAGCGAAACATGGTCACCGGACGTCAATGGCGTCGCCCACACGCTCAATCGTCTGGCGCAGGAACTCGCCGGCCTGGGCGTGACGGTCGATGTCGTGCACCCCGCCTCGCGCGGTCGCCAACGCGCCACGCTTTCCGGCGAGGAGCTTCAGGTACGCAGGCTGCCGCTACCGGGTTATGCCGAGGTCCAGGTGGGCCTGGCGAGCCCCGGGCGTCTGCGCCGCTTCTGGCAGCGCCACCCGCCGGACGTCGCGTACCTGGCGACCCAGGGGCCGCTCGGCCTGGCTGCCCGGCAAACGGCCAGGCGCATGGGCATCGTCTGCGTGGCCGGCTGGCACACCAACTTCGACCACTACTGCCAGGATTACGGTGTAGCCTGGCTTGGCGGGGCCACCCGATGCTACCTGCGCCACTTCCACAACGGCTGCGCCCTGACCCTGGTTCCCACCCACGCCCAAGCGAGCGCCCTGCGCGCCCAGGGCATTCGTGACGCCGATGTGCTCTCGCGCGGGATCGACGGCGAGCTCTTCTCGCCGCATCACCGCGATGGCGCCCTCCGCGCCCGCTGGCAGGTCGGCGAGCACCAGCCGGTCGCGCTGTACGCCGGCCGCCTGGCGGCGGAGAAGAACCTGGCGCTACTGATCGAGACCTTCCAGGCGATGCGCGACGTGCGCCCGGACATGGCCCAGGTCATCGTCGGCGACGGCCCGGCGCGCGAGCAGCTGCAAAAGGCGCTGCCCGAGGCGCACTTCACCGGTTTTCTGGACCAGCCGAGCCTGGCCCGCCACTACGCCAGCGCCGACCTGTTCGTGTTTCCCTCGCTCTCCGAGACCTGGGGCAATGTCATCACCGAAGCCATGGCCAGCGGCCTGGCAGTGGTCGCGTTTCGTCACGCCGCAAGCGCCGAGCTGATCAAGAGCGGTGACAACGGCATCAACCTCGACCCCGGCGACGCCACCGGCTTCCAGCAGGCCGCTTCCGAGCTATGCCAGCACCCCGCCGACTACGCCCGTCTTGGACGCCTGGCGCGGCTGACCGTGCTCGAACGCAGCTGGATCGGTATCGCCGAGCAGTTCAAGCGCCACCTGAACAACGCCTTGGAGGCTCATCATGCGCTCTCGCCCGCTTGTCGTATTCGATCGCCTTGATACCTGGGAGTGGCGCTTTTGCCAGCGCGTCACCCGTCTGTCGCTGTTTCCCGCCTGGCGCATCACCTTGCAGGTCGCCAGCCGCCTGGGCGACTGGCCGGTATGGGTGCTCTTGATCGTCGCCCAGCCCTGGCTCGGCCCCGGTGGCGAGCGGCGGGTGCTCCAGTACGGCGCCATCGCGCTGGTGGCGCTGGCGGCCTACCGGCTGGTCAAGACGCGCCTTTGCCGCGAGCGCCCGTTCATCACTTATCTAGGCGGCGTGCACTGCGGCGAGCCGGCCCGCGATCGCTACAGCTTTCCCAGCGGCCACACCATGCACGCGGTGATGTTCAGCGTACTGGTGGCGGCGCATACGCCCTGGCTACTGGTGGTGATCCTACCGCTGAGCGCGCTGATCGCCATCTCGCGGGTGGGGCTTGGCCTGCACTACGCAAGCGACGTGCTGGCCGGCGCGGCGATGGGCTATGGCTTCGCGCTTCTGAGCCTTTACGTGATGGCGTCGCTGTTGGGCGGCTGATCCATAGCGCTTTCAAACAAAAACCGCTACGGTTAATTCACTCCTGAGGCCTGTCAGGCCTTTTGATACCCTTTTGTAACCGATGCTCATCAGGGAGTGATGACATGACCATGACCGTGGGTGAACTTTTCGTTGCGCTGGTGCTGATCGCGCTGGCGCTTCTGCTCAGCAACGCGATTCGCCTACTTCTGCCCTGGCTGCGTCGACTGTTCCTGCCCAGCTCCGTCATCGCCGGGCTTTTGCTCCTGCTGCTGGGCCCCGAGGTGATCGGGCGCTTCACCCCCACCCTGTTCGAGGAGAGCCCCGGGCTCTTTCCGGCCTATGTGCAGGAGAGCTGGTCGGCACTGCCGGGACTTCTGATCAACGTGGTGTTCGCGGCACTGTTCATCGGCAAGGCCATTCCCGGTATCAGGACTATCTGGCTGCGCGCAGGCCCCCAAGTGGTGGTCGGCCAGACCATGGCCTGGGGGCAGTACGTGGTGGGGCTGACGCTTGCGCTGCTGGTACTGGCGCCGGTGTTCGGCATGAACCCGATGGCGGGAGCGCTGATCGAGATCGGCTTCGAGGGCGGCCACGGCACCGCTGCGGGCATGGCGGATACCTTCGCCGACCTGGGCTTTGCCGAAGGCGCCGACCTGGCGCTGGGTCTGGCCACAGTGGGCATCGTCTCCGGCGTGCTGATCGGCACGATCATGATCAACCTCGCCGCCCGGCGTGGCGTCATCACGCCCGGCAAGGAAGAGGAGGCGCCGGACGACACCCTGCGCGACGACGAGCGCCCCTCGACGGAGGAGTTCAGCGAGTTCAAGAAGGACCTGACCCAGGAGGCTGGCACCACCGACCCCTTGAGTCTGCACATCGGTCTGGTGGGCATCGCCATCGTCATCGGCTGGCTGCTTCTTTCCGGGCTGCAGTGGATCGAGCAGGCCACCTGGGCAAGCGACGGCGGGCTCGAGATTCTTGCCCACGTGCCGCTGTTTCCCATCGCCATGATCGGCGGGGTGATCGTGCAACTGGTCATCATGCGCTTCGGCCTCGAGCGCCACGTCTCGACGCGCACCATGTCACGCATCGCGGGAACGGCGCTGGATTTCACCATCGTCGCGGCACTGGCGACGCTGTCGCTGACCACGCTGAGCGACTACTTCCTGCCCTTTTTGCTGCTCTCCGTAGCAGGCATCGCCTGGGGGCTGTTCGTGCTGATCGTCATCGCTCCGCGCGTGATTCCACACAACTGGTTCGAGCGCGGCATCGGCGACTTTGGCCAATCCATGGGGGTGACGGTCACCGGGCTTCTGCTGATGCGCATGGCCGACCCCAAGAACGAATCCGGGGCGCTGGAGAGCTTCGGCTACAAGCAGTTGATGTTCGAGCCGGTGGTCGGCGGGGGCCTGTTCACCGCGGCGGCGCTGCCCTTGATTGCCGAGTTCGGCGCGCTGGCCGTTTTGATCTTCACGGCGCTGTTGACGTTTGGTTGGCTCGCTTTCGGACTTCTTTACTTCGGGCGCATGGTGCCAAAGCGGGGCAAGGGACGCTGGCAGGGTAGTCAATGACGCCTTCCCGAAACGATAAACGCCCGCAATGGCGGGCGTTTGGAAAATCGTTGATGAGAAAAGGCTTCGGGGGTTGCGCTCGCTCCCCGCAGAACGCATGATCGAGACGTTACTTTAAATCGGGCGGGATATCGTCGAGGTCTTCCGGCGTCGTGAAGGATGTCTTGAACATCATGTAGACGCCCACACCTGAAAAACCTAAAAACAAGATAAACATGACGAACATTAATACCATTGCCATGACGTTAGTCCCTGAGTGGGCGGCTTCTCGTTGACGTTTTATAGCCGCTGAATGTGGTGTATCCCAGAGGATAGACTAAAACCCAGGTGCCATCTGTATAAAGTTCTGCACAGCTATTCTTTCCGCGCTCTGAATATACAAACTTTGTATAAATATCAATCACTTGAAACGTCAATAAAAACGCAAAAAAGCCACCCCGGTTTCCCGAGATGACTTGTCTGCATCGCCGCCACTCCCTAGCCGTGATGTCGGCGCCACCTTGCGCCGTTGAGAGTGAGCAGGCTAATGTCCTTTGAAATCCATTCCCCTTTGGCTTCCAGCCGTCCTGGTCTACCGCTAGCCTGCTCGAACCGACGGTTAGGTTAATAACGCGATGCGGTGGCTCTTGGTTAAACAACTGCACGATACGAACCAAAAACGCTAATATATTAAAAAATGTACAAATATCAAACACATAATAAAGTTGAGAAAATTTCGAATTCGGGCATTTCTTACCCTCAAGATACGAAATGGGTGTGCAAAAATGACACATGCGACATTAGCTCTTTAACGTCATGCCATCTTGGCTCAATGCTTGGCAAAGCCTGATGGAAAGGCTTCAACCTCCTTCGACCTTTCGGGAAAGCCCGTTGCTCTGAACTCCTGCTCGTGTGCAGGTCATGCCGGCGCTGGCACCTGCGTGACCGTCGTCAGATTTTATTTACCAAAGCGCACATTGCTGGCTAAAGTAAGGGCAAGGCCACTCGCGCCTTGCCCGTGATCAACGCTCACTACAGGTACCCACCCATGAAACGCTCCATCGCTTTGGGTCTTGCGCTTCTGATGACTCTTTTCCTGGCCACCGGCTGCAATACATTCCAGGGAATGGGCCGCGATATCGAACAGGGCGGCAAGGTCGTTCAGGATGCGGCAGAGGACTGATGCTGACCCAGGTATACCTTTCACATGGGCTCGAGAGCGGGCCGGACGCGCTCAAGGTGCAGGCACTCAAGGGGGTAGTGGAGACTCGCGACGACTGCGAGGCGGTGCTGATGGACTATCGCGACCAGCCACATGTTGCCGCGCGCCTCGGTCATCTGCTTGCAACGCTCGAAACACGTGGAGACGATCCCGCCCGCTGTATCATGGCGGGATCGAGCTTGGGCGGTTTCCTGAGCGCAGCGGTGAGCCAGCGTCACCCGGTACTGGGCTGCTTTCTGCTGGCGCCGGCCCTGGGCATGCCGGACTATCCGGAAACTACCGTTACCCTTCAAGCGCGGCACACCCATATCGTTCACGGTTGGGGCGATGACGTGGTGCCCTGCGGTCCGGTCATCGAACACGCCAGGCGCCAGCGGCTATCGCTGCGCCTGGTGGACGATGACCATCGCCTGCATGCCAGCCTCGAGGTGATCCTGCGCGACTTCGAGGCGTTTCTGGATCGCTGCCAGGGCGGTCATCTTCGCCGAACCTAGGCCTCGTCCGCCAGCGCCGGCAGCAGCGTCTTGAGCTTGCGGGTGAGCGTATTGCGCCCCCACCCCAGCAGTTCGGCAGCCTCTCCCTTGCGCCCTCCAGTATGCTTGAGCGCGGTCTCGATCAGGATGCGCTCGAAATCCGGCACGGCCTCTTCCAGTAGATGCGTATGGCCTTCGGCCAGGGCGTGGTCCGCCCAGCCGCGAAAGGCGGTGCGCCAGTCGCCATGAGTGCCTTCCGGCGAAGCGCCGAGGGTGCGCAGTTCCGGCGGCAGGTCCTCGATCAGGATTTCACGCCCCGACGCCATCACCGTCAGCCAGCGGCAGATGTTCTCGAGCTGGCGCACGTTGCCGGGCCAGGGCAGCTTGGTGAGATGCGTCTCGGCGGCCTGGGTGAGCACCTTGACGTCGGTGGCGAGCTCCTTGGCCGCCTCGGCGAGAAAGTGCCGCGTCAGCCGTGGAATGTCCTCGCGGCGCTCGGCAAGCCGAGGCAGGTGCACGCGAATGACGTTCAGGCGGTGGAAGAGGTCCTCGCGAAAGCGCCCCTCCGCGACCAGCGACTCCAGGTTCTGGTGGGTCGCGGCGATGATGCGCACGTCCACCTTCACCGAAGTGTGCCCGCCCACCCGGTAGAACTCGCCGTCGGCCAGCACGCGCAGCAGCCGTGTCTGGGTCTCCGCCGGCATGTCGCCGATCTCGTCGAGAAACAGCGTGCCGCCGTTGGCCTGCTCGAAGCGCCCCTGGCGCTGAGCACCGGCCCCGGTGAAGGCGCCCTTCTCGTGGCCGAACAGTTCGGACTCGATCAGATCGCGGGGAATCGCCGCCATGTTGAGCGCGATGAACGGCTTGCCCGCCCGTGGGCTGTGCTGGTGAAGCGCCTGGGCGACGCGCTCCTTGCCGGTCCCGGATTCGCCGTTGATCAGCACCGTGATGTGCGAGTGCGACAGCCGGCCGATGGCGCGAAACACCTCTTGCATGGCCGGCGCCTCGCCGATGATCTCGGCGTTGAGCCCTTCCGGCACGCTGACCGGTCGCTGGCGTTCGCGGGCATGGGCCACCGCACGGCGCACCAGTGCCAGCGCCTCGTCGACATCGAAGGGCTTGGGCAGGTACTCGAAGGCACCGCCCTGATAGGAGGCCACGGCGCTGTCGAGATCCGAATGGGCGGTCATCACGATGACCGGCAGATCCGGATGCGCCTCGCGCACTCGCGACATCAGGTCGAGCCCGTCGATACCCGGCATGCGGATATCGGTCACCAGCACCTGCGGTGGGTCGCTCAGCAGACGCTCGAGGGCCGTGTCGGCACGCTCGATGCACTCGACCTCGAGATCCGGCTGGGCCAGGGCGCGCTCCAGCACCCAGCGAATGGCGCGATCATCGTCGACGATGACCACCCGTGAAACATCGGTTCGTGTCGTCTCGGTCATGTCGCTTCTCCGGCAAGAGGGATGACTAGCGGAATCAGTAAACGGAACTCGGTATGCCCCGGGCGCGAGTCGCACTCGATCAGCCCGTGGTGCTGGTGCAGAATCGATTGGGCGATGGAGAGCCCCAGGCCGCTGCCCTCGGCCCGCCCGGAGACCATGGGGTAGAACAGCGTCTCGCGCAGCGCTTCGGGGATGCCGGGGCCGTTGTCGATCAGTCCCACTTCGCTGACCAGGCGGTGACGCTCGGCGCCGAGGGTGAACTGGCGCCGGGCGCGGGTGCGCAGCACCAGCTCCGGCACCTCGGTCGCGGCTTCGGTCATTGCCTGCACGGCGTTGCGCGCCACGTTCAATACCGCCTGGATCATCTGGGCTTCGTCGCCGGAGAGATCCGGCAGGCTGGGGTCGTAGTCGCGGTTGATGGTGATATGGGGATGCTCGGCCAGCAATAGCGCACGTACCCGCTCCAGCACCTTATGGATATTGACCGGCGCGTGCTTGACGATGCGGTTGGGGCCAAGCATGGAGTCCACCAGGTCCTTCAGGCGGTCGACCTCCTCGACGATGATATGGGTGTACTCCTGCAGCGCCGGGTCGACCAGGTCGCGCTCGAGGAGCTGAGCGGCACCGCGAATGCCGCCGAGCGGGTTCTTCACCTCGTGGGCCAGGCCCCGAGCCAGCACCTTGATCGTCTCCTGACGGGTGGTCAGCGCCTCTTCCCGGGAGATCTGCATCAACCGGTCGCGTGGCTCCACCTCCAGCAGCAGCTCATCGGGCGACAGCGGCGTGACCGTATAGTCCACGGTCAACGGTTCGCCGCTGAGCGACGTGATGCGCGCCTCGCGCTGGGTGTAGGGGTGGAAGGCGTCGCGCGCCTTGGCCAGCACCGTATCGATGCTTTCGCTGCAGCCCAGGAGCGTATCCAGGCTCGAGCCCTGCACGCGGCTGATGCTCACCGCCAGCAGCGCTTCGGCGGCCGGGTTCATCCAGCAGACCTGCAGCTCCCCATCGAGCAGCAGAACCGCCGTGGTGAGGTGTTCGATTAAACGCTGATACATGGCGTGTCCTGAAAAGACATGGCGTGTCCTGAAGGGCCATCACCATTGGCGTGGCGCTTCGTCGCTGGAGGAGAAATTGCAAGAAGCGCGCCAACTGTTCGCCGGGCCCGCCCTGCACGGCTTTAAGGCATGCACGGCCGCCAGCGAGCTGCGCGATGAAGCACAACAGCCAATGCCGACGCCTCATGATGCACCAAAAAAGTGCAAGTTAGCGAGCAACGACTTCGATGCTCACTGCTTCGGTGCGGTGCTGCACCCGTCCCTGACCGTCGACCAGTTCCGCCTGCAGGTGATGGCGGCCACCGGGAAGCCCGGCCAGCCAGAACGCGCTGCTGTGCAGGGCGGATTGACTGAGCTCGCCATTGACTCGCAGCTGGACGCGGTGATCGTCACGCAGCGGCGGTTCGATGCGCACCTCGACCGGCGTGGAGGCACCGGCGATCAGCGCCCCGGCGGCGGGACTTTCGATCACGAAGCGATCGTAAGGCATGAAGGGCTGGCCGGGGCGTGCACGGGATGCGGCGGTGGCCGACGGCGAGACGCTGGGCAGCGGTGCGAGCGTCACCGCCTCGCCGCCGCGCTCCGGGTCGTCGGTATAGGTCACGTTGCCTTGGGCATCGGTCAACCGGTACACCGTCTGGGCCTCGACGGCCATCGCTGCCAGCGCCACGGCCAGCCCCAGCCAGGCCCATTTCGAGATCTCCTTCACGCGTCGATTCACTTCATCCTCCTGGCGGACAGCCAATAAAAAACCCCGCCGAGGCGGGGTTTAGAGCCAATTCACCTCGCAGGTGATATTAGCAGCTGTACTTAGCAGCTATAGTACATGTCGAACTCGATGGGATGGGTGGCCATGCGCATGCGCGTGACTTCTTCCATCTTGAGTTCGATGTAGGCGTCGATCATGTCGTCGGTGAACACGCCACCTTCGGTCAGGAACGCGCGGTCGGCGTCGAGCGCTTCCAGCGCCTGATCGAGACTGGAGGCCACGGTGGGTACGGACTTGCCCTCTTCCGGCGGCAGGTCGTACAGGTTCTTGTCCATGGCATCGCCAGGATGGATCTTGTTCTTGATACCGTCGATACCGGCCATCAGCATCGCCGCGAACGCCAGATACGGGTTGGCGGTCGGGTCGGGGAAGCGGGTTTCCACGCGCTTGCCTTTCGGGCTCGCGGTGTAGGGAATACGGATCGAGGCGGAGCGGTTACGCGCGCTGTAGGCGAGCATGACCGGCGCTTCGAAGCCCGGCACCAGACGCTTGTAGGAGTTGGTGGAGGCGTTGGTGAAGGCGTTCAGGGCGCGCGCGTGCTTGATCACGCCGCCGATGTAGTAGAGCGCCATTTCGGACAGGCCCGCGTACTCGTCGCCGGCGAACTGGTTCTCGCCATCCTTCCAGAACGACTGGTGCACGTGCATGCCGGAACCGTTGTCGCCGACCAGGGGCTTGGGCATGAAGGTCGCGGTCTTGCCGTAGGCGTGGGCCACATTGTGGATCACGTACTTCATTTCCTGGACTTCGTCGGCCTTCTTCACCAGGGTGTTGAACTTGACGCCGATCTCGTTCTGGCCGGCGTTCGCCACTTCGTGGTGATGCACCTCGACGGTCTGGCCGATCGCCTCGAGGGTATTGCACATCGCGCCGCGAATGTCGTGGAAGCTGTCGACCGGCGGTACCGGGAAGTAGCCGCCCTTGACGCGCGGACGGTGACCAAGGTTGCCACCTTCCGGGGTAGAGTCGGTCGCCCAGGCGCCCTCTTCGGAGCTGATCTTGAACATGGAGCCTTGGATATCGGTCTTCCAGTGCACCTCGTCGAAGATGAAGAACTCGGGTTCCGGGCCGAAGAAGGCGGTGTCGCCAAGGCCGGTGGACTCGAGGTAGGCTTCGGCGCGCTTGGCGATGGAGCGCGGGTCGCGATCATAGCCTTGCATGGTGGCCGGCTCGATGATGTCGCAGCGCAGGATGAGGGTGGCGTCTTCGGTGAAGGGGTCGAGGAAGGCGGTGCCATCTTCCGGACGCAGGATCATGTCGGATTCGTTGATGCCCTTCCAGCCTTCGATGGAGGAACCATCGAACATCTGGCCGTTCTCGAAGAACTCTTCGTTCACATCCCGTGCCGGTACGGTGACGTGCTGCTCTTTACCGCGCGTGTCGGTGAAACGCAGGTCTACCCACTTGACTTCATGTTCTTCGATTAGCGCGAGCGTCTTGGCTGACATACTGTTCTCCGTCTCCGGTATGAGCGTGGCTTAAAGCGTGTACTGTAAGCGATCGATTAAACGTAATTGTTGAACAAGACCGTCGATGCGCAGCGAGCGCCTTTGTTGTTCTCTCCGGGCTGTTCTCTCAGGCGGCGCGGGAGGTTGCCAAAGGCCCGCCCCGGGTCACGCGATGAGTTCGAACCGGCTGTCGTTGTAGCACGCCACCAGGCGTTTGCCTACGGCACCGGCCGCTACCATATATTAAGCATGTAGCGTGCCAACTTTGCACCAATATGGCATGACCCGGTCACAACACCTTGTTTTGAAAATCAATTTATCGTCGACAATACGCGCCCGAATAAAATGCACGGCGCGCAGACGGGCCTCGGTGGCCTGAAACCCTTTCGCCAAGCACCAATGTAGTGCAAAAAACGCATTCGCGAACCAAAGCGGTGCACCAAGTGGACTTTTATTCGCCTGGACGCACCGTAATGATCAGTTTCTCGCTTCGCGATCAAGCGGCGGTGTTCAGATCTTGAGGCGCTTGCCGAACAGCATGGCCCCGAGCGTGGAGATGTTGGCGACCTTGTTCAGCAGCACCGAACCCGTTGCCCCCACCGCCACCAGCAGCGCGGCATAGAGCACCAGCGGCAGCGTGTCGACACCAACCAGGGCATCGACGATGGCGAAGAACATCGGATGCGCCAGGTAAATACCGAAGGAGTACCGGTTGATGGTGCGCACCCACGCCGGCGCCCGGCGCCCTTTCAGGTAGCGCAGCGCACACAGCGTCGCCAGCACGAAAAACGGAATGACCCATACCTCCTTGGACGAGAAGGCGAGCCATCCCGCAAAGGTGGCCAGCACGACCAGCCCCACGAACACCGCCAGCCAGAGCGGCGAGGAGAGCGTCTTCATCCACCCCGGCGAGAGTGACCAGGGCCTTTCGGGCGAGACCGGGTAGTCGCGCACCAGCACCAGCGCGAGAAAGAACAGATAGACCCAACCCAGCGGCGCCACCCAGAGCAGATAGCCGGGAGGCGTCACCTCCAGCCAGTAGGCGAGCCCCCAGTAGCTCATGCTGACCACACAGCTCACCCAAAGCCACGGCACCGGATCGAAGCGCCAGAGCCGCCAGCGGGTGAAGAGCCAGTAGGCCACGTAGAACTGCATGGCGATGATCAGGAAATAGCCGTGCCAGCCCGCGTAAAGGAAGTACTCCCGCGCGTTGGCCCAAAAGCTCACCGGCTCGCCGCTCGTCTCCAGGTGCACCCACTGGGCGGTGGAATAGATGAAACCGTAGACCAGGTAGGGCAGCATCACGTACTTCACCCGCTGCCCCAGAAAACCCGGCGGTACCTGGCGGCCGTAGCGCAGGGCGAACACGAAGACCGAGATGAACAGAAAGACCGGCGTCCCCAGCACCAGGGGGATACGCGCAAGGTCGGTAGCCAGGTTGTCAAGGCGCTGGTTGAGATGGTCCAGCCAATGGAACAGGAACACCGCCACACAGCCATAGGCGCGCAGCCAATAAATCTCCTCTACCTTCTGCATCGGGCCTCCTGCCCGAGAGCGGGCTGCTATGCTGACTGTCGCAGCCTGTATCTCGTACCGTTAACCATCGTCCCAACGCCTGGAGGCCGCGTGCGCTTCTCGTCCAACACGACCCGCCTGTTCACCAGGGCCCGCGCCCTGAGCCTCCTGATCGGCGCACTGCTGTCCTTTCAGGCCGTCGCCGGCGAGGTCAGTCACCACAGGTTCCACTCGCCGACGCTCGGCCACGACTACCCCTACACGCTCTACCTGCCCGACGGCTACCATGTGGACGCCACCTACCCGGTGGTGTACCTGCTCCACGGCTCCTTCGGCAACGAACACGACTGGACGAGCCGTGGTCGCCTGGCCCAGACCGCCGACCGGCTGATCAAGGCCGGACACATTCCACCGGCGGTGTTCGTCATGCCGGGCAGCCGCAGCTGGTGGGTGGACGGCTACAACGAGCCCGCCCGCCGCGCCTTCTTCGACGACCTGATGCCGCATATCGAAACCACCTACGCCGTGGGTACCACCCGCGAGCAGCGCGCCGTGGGCGGGCTCTCCGCCGGCGGCTTCGGCGCGCTCAACTTCGCCCTGGAGCGCCCGGAGCTGTTCGCCGCCGTGGCTGCGCTGAGCCCGGCAAGCTACGTACCCGTGCCGCCGTCCAACTCCTCCGCCCACCGCCACCCGGCGTTTCTCGACGCCGAGGGCCAGTTCGACCGCGCGCTGTGGGAGCGGGTCAACTACCCGGCCTACCTGGAAGCGTACCGCCTGGCCGTGACCCCGCGGGCCGACGACCGGCCCGGCGACACGCCGCCGGTGCCCGCCTACATCAGCGCCGGGCGCCGCGACGTGTACGATGCCGAATACCACGCCCGCCTGCTGCGCCAGGCGCTGGAGCGCATCCAGCCCGGCCAGGTACGGCTCGATCTTTACCCCGGCGGGCACACCTGGCGCGTATGGCGGGCGAGCCTGCCGGCGGCGCTCACCTTCCTGTTCCAGCACGTCGACGGTGACGCGCAGGCGTTGGCAGCACCGTGAGCGGCTAAATTGGCCGAATGGCGAAGCTACAACCTACACTAAGAACACCCCTCTCTCGACAAAAGGATATTGAGGATGCATCAACACATCGAATGGGACGATCCAGGCCGCGCCAGCGTATCCGAGTACTTCAAGAACGACCCCAACCATACCGAACCCTATCCCGGCGCCATCCTCTCCGCCCGCTTCCAGCACCGCATCGTCCGCGTGAAGGTACAGACCTACCGCGAGGACGAAGGGGTGAGCATCGGCACCGTCGCCGCCATCCTCGACGAGCACGGCCACCGCTACAAGAGCCAAGACAAGCTCCACATCGACGACATCGTCCGCCTGCCCGACGACAAGCGCGCCATGGAGCATTGGGACGAGGACGAGAAAGCTCGCTGAACGCCTCACGACGCGCCGCTGCCCCGTCAGCTTCCAAGCCCGCGAATGGGGAGTTCGAGGCTCCCCATCTCCTACGAAACGCTGACTCCCCCTCTAGACCGGCTCTTCATTTATCACGATGCCCCGCCATAGGGAGTAGCGCGGCGTAAGCGACAGCGCACCCGCGAAGCACCGCACAGCGGTGCCCCACTCACAACGTCATATTTAAGCAACATTAGATTAAAGATCGGCTACCCATACCCTTCTGAGTTCTGTAGAGCAGCGAATGTACAAGCATCGAACAGCAACAATTGCGTCGGGCGGGTTTTCACGAGCGTGCTACGCTTAGCGTTACTTTTTTCTCCCTACAGGTTTTCGATCATGCGGCTACGTCTCTGGCTCTGCGCGTTTGCGTGCGCGTTCACCCTTCCCGCGTTTGCGCAGTCTTCAAGCGACTGGGCGGCTTATGATGACGTGTTTGAAAACGGCGCGACCCAGGCGAACCTGTGGCAGTGGGGGTGGACGGGCATCTACGCCACGAGCCTGGCCGTGAATGCCTACCAGGCCAGCGAAGCGAGCGACCGGGACGACCGCTATGACGCGCGGGTCGGGGCGGTGAAATCCGCCCTGGCCTTGGGCGGCATGTTCACTGATCGCCAGCCCCACCCGGCGGCGCTGGAACGTTACGAGCGCTTGAAAGCCAATGGAGAGCTGAGCGGCGTGCAGGCGTTGGGGCTGGAACTCGCCCAGGCCGAGCGCGAGCGCCGGGGGTTTGGGGCGCGGGTCGGCTCATTGGTGGTCAACGGCCTGGCGGCCGGGGTGATCGCGGCAGACGGGCGGGGCGACGACGCGGCGATCAACTTCGCCTCGGGCATGCTGGTCAACGAGCTGCAGATCTGGACCCAGCCGAACCAGGCCTCCTCCGCCATCAACCGTTTCCAGCCAGCGCGGGTGTCCTTGGGGCCGGTGACGCTGGAAGGCGAGTACGCGCTGACCGTGGCGCCCAACCAGCTCGGCGCCACCTGGCGCTACTGAGCCCGCTCCCTCTACAATGGCGGCCTCACCAGCGCAGCTACGCCAGTGATGCCGCCAATACGCACTTCCGTATCGCGGTATCGTGTCGCATGCATTGTCAAGCGCAGCGAAGAGAGTAGAATATCCGGCAATTTTTATGCGAATATTGTTATGTTATAACCTACTTGCCAGGCAAGAGGAGTCATCGTGAGTCACCAAACACATCGCCATAACCGCGAAGGGCCCTGCCACTTTTCATTGATGTCGCTGTCTGCCATCAAGCGGCTGTTGCTGGTCGCGCTGCCACTGCTGATGCTCTGGGCCCTGGTGCTGTGGGCCGGCGGTTGGCTTTGATGAACCATCGCGACGAGAGCCGCCTGCGACTGCACGATCTTCACCTGGCCCAGGGGCGGCGCATGGTACTCGAACACCTCCAGGGCGATTTCCTGCCCGGGGCGATCACCGCGCTGATCGGCGCCAACGGCGCGGGCAAGAGCACCTTGATCCAGTCCATCATGGGCGAGCTGCGCCCGGTGTCCGGCAAGGTGGAGTGCCTGGTCGCCCGCGAGCGCTGCGCTTGGCTGCCCCAGCAACTGGCGCTCGACCTGACCTTTCCCATGAGCGTCGAGGAGCTGGTGATGACCGGCACCTGGCCAAGCCACGGCGCGCTCAAGGGCTACTGCGCGGCACACTACCGCAAGGGGCGCGACATCATGGGCCGGCTCGGCATTTCGCACCTGGCCCACCGCCCGCTGGGCGAGCTATCCGGCGGCCAGCGCCAGCGCGCGCTGATCGGCCGCACGCTGATGCAGGAAGCCGAACTGCTGCTGCTCGACGAGCCGTTTGCCAACGTCGACAGCCAGACGGTGGACATCCTGGTGAGCATCCTGCGTCAGATGGCCGACAACGGCATGACGATCATCGTGGTGCTCCACGACATGGATCACCTTAAGCGCCTGGCCGACGAGGTGCTGATGCTCGCCGGCGGTCGCGGGGAGTGGATGGCGCCGCAGGCCCTCGAGCACCCCGCGCACATGCCGACCCAGCCCATGACCTTCACCTCGGGAGGTCACCATGTGGGATCTGCTTAACGCCTGGTTCATCGCCCCGTTCGACTACGGTTTCATGCGCCGCGCGGCAGTGGGAGGGCTGGCGCTGTCGCTGGCCGCGCCGCCTTTGGGCGTGTTCCTGGTGCTGCGCGGCATGAGCCTGATCGGCGACGCCATGGCCCACGCCATCCTGCCTGGCGTGGCGCTGGGTTTTCTGCTGGCCGGTTTCTCGCTGCCGATCATGAGCATCGGCGGCGTGCTGTTCGGGCTCTTGATGGCGCTGATGGCCGGGGCGGTGTCGAAGATGGGCGGCCAGCGCGAGGACGCCGCCATGGCGAGCTTCTTCATCACGTCGCTGGCGGCGGGGGTGATGCTGATCTCGATCGGCGGCAGCAGCGTGGACCTGACCCACGTGCTGTTCGGCTCGATCCTGGCGGTCAACTCCACTGCCCTTCTCTTGATCGCCGGCATCAGCACGCTGATCGTGCTGACCATGGCGTTGATCTTTCGCGCGCTGGTGGTCGAGTGTCTCGACCCGCTCTTTCTGCGCGGCCAGAGCCAGCGCAACGGCTGGGTACACAGCGTGTTCCTGGCGCTTTTAGTGCTCAACCTCACCGCCGGGTTCCAGACGCTGGGCACGCTGATGGCGGTAGGCCTGATGATGCTGCCCGCCACCGCGGCGCGCTTCTGGAGCCGGCGTTTGGAAGGTTTGATGGGCATTGCCGTGGTGCTGGCGATGCTGGCAAGCGTTGGTGGGCTCTTGCTCTCCTACCATCTGGACATTCCTTCCGGGCCGAGCATCATCCTGCTGGCCGGCGGCGCGTACTTCTTCTCGGCGCTGTTCGGGCGCTACCACAGCCTGACGGCAAGGCTGCGGCGCAAGCCCCTGCCGCTGCATGCGCATCCCGACCCCTCGGTGCCCGTGGATGACACCCCACGGGATCACCTCCCTCTGGACAGGAGTTAATCATGTCACTGCGTTTTGCCCCACTCGTGGCGGGCATTTCCGCCCTGCTGGCCATTCCCGCCGCACTCGCCGACGATCGCGTCCAGGTCGTCACCAGCTTCTCGATTCTGGCGGACATGGTCGAGAACGTCGGCGGCGAGCACGTCGAGGTGACCTCGCTGGTCGGCCCCGACGGCGACACCCACGTCTACTCGCCTCGCCCCGGTGACGCCCGCGCCCTGGCCGAGGCGGATCTGGTCGTCTTCAACGGCCTGCTGCTCGAAGGGTGGATGGAGCGCCTGCTCGACGCCAGCGACTACCAGGGCGAGCTGGTCGTCGCCACCGACGGCATCGACAAGCTCGACTACCACCCGCACGATCACGGCCACTCTCACGAGCACGAGCACGAGCACGAGCATGAGCATGAGCATGAGCATGAGCATGAGCACGCACATGATCACGACCACGATCACGGCCATGCCCACGATCATGAGCACGGCGAGTTCGACCCTCACGCCTGGCAGGACATGGACCAGGCGCGCACCTACATCGCCAACATCCGCGACGGCCTGATCGATGCCGACGAGGAGAACGCCGACGACTACCGCGCCAACGCCGAGCGCTACCTGGAGGAAATGGGCGAGCTCGACGGCGAGATTCGCGCCCTGATCAGTGACATTCCGCCCTCGACCAGCGTGATCACCGGGCACGACTCCTTCGGCTACTTCGCCAACGCCTACGGCGTGCGCTTTCTGTCGCCCACCGGGCTCTCCAGCGAAGTGGAGCCCAGCGGCGCCAGCATGGCGGCCCTGGTGGACCTGATCAACGCCGAGGGCGTGCAGGCGCTGTTCTACGAGAACATGACCAACTCGGCGGTGATCGACCAGCTCGCCGAAGAGACCGGACTTGCGGTCGCCGGCACGCTGTATGCCGACGCGCTGTCGAGCGACGGCTCGGCCAGCACTTATCTCGGCATGATGCGCCACAACGCCGAGCTCCTGCACGACGCCCTGGGCCGCCCCGGCCACGGCGAGCAGGCTCATGACCACGATCACGGCCATGACCATGCTCACGATCATGACCATAGCCACGAGCACGAGCATAGCCACTGAGTAGTACACCCTTCTCAAGCGCCCTTCGCGGGCGCTTTTTCGTGGCCGCTCGCGCTGGTGGCCGCGCCGCTAACGCGCCATACTCTCGGCACCGGCCATTTGGCCCTTTTCAATCACACGGTGCCCTTTCATGTCTGCCTACCTATTCACCGCCTTCGCGCTGGGAGCGGCTGCGCTGCTGCCGGCCACGCTAGCCCATGCCGAACCGGACAACCGCCTGGCGGCACAGGTCGACGACGTCATTCGCCCGCTGATGGCCGAACACCGGATCCCCGGCATGGCGGTGGGACTGAGCGTGGACGGCGAGCAACATCTCTTCTACTACGGCCTGGCCGACATCGAGGCGAGCCGCGCAGTGGACGAACGCACCCTGTTCGAACTTGGATCGATCAGCAAGCTCTACACGGCGACGCTGGCCGCCTACGCCGAGACCCAGGATGTGTTCGCCCTGGACGATGCCGCAAGCCGCCACCTGGCCGCGCTTGCCGGCAGCGCCTTCGACGACATTAGCCTGCTGGAGCTCGCTACGTATACGGCAGGCGGCCTGCCGCTGCAGTTTCCCGAGACGCTCGAGGGCGAGCAGGCCATGCTCGAGTACTTTCGCGACTGGAGGCCGGATTTCGCCCCGGGCACCCACAGGCTCTACTCCAACCCGAGCCTCGGACTGCTGGGTTATATCACCGCCGAGCGCCTGGGGCAGCCGTTTGAAGAGGCGATGACCGAGCACGTGTTCGCCCCGCTGGAGATCACACACAGTTTCTTCGACGTGCCCGCCGACGAGCGCGAACACTACGCCTACGGCTATTCAGCGAGCGACGCGCCGCTTCGCGTCAACCCCGGGCTGCTGGACGCTCAGGCCTATGGGCTGAAGGCGACCGCCAGCGACGTGCTGCGCTTTCTGGAGGCGCATCGGGCTGGCGCGCCCACGGCTTCCCTGCAGGCAGCGATGAACACGACGCAGGCTGGCTACTTCACGCTCGGTGACATGGCCCAGGGGCTTGGCTGGGAGCGCTACGCCGCGCCGGCCGCCCTGGAGCAGCTGACGGCGGGCAGTGCCCTGGAGGTGGTGCTCGAGCCCAACGCGGTCGAGCGGATGACGCCGCCGCTACCGCCTTCGACGGCGGGGTGGCTACACAAGACCGGGGCCACCAACGGCTTCGGAAACTACGTCGCCATCGCCCCGGGCGAGCGTATCAGCGTGGTGCTGCTGGCCAACCGCAACTACCCCAATGCGGCGCGCATCGAAGCCGCCTACCGGCTCGTCGAGCGCTTGCGCGCCGACTGATGACGGGCCAGCGCCTGCGTCGTCGTTGCTTTTTGGCGCGCGGATGGTGAGACTGGCCCTCCTGCCCAGTGACGACGAGCTTGCCTCCCATGCGACTGAATGCCGATTTTTCACGGTTTGCCTGCGTGACGCCCAAGGCGTACCAGTGGGTCGCCTCGCCCAGCGCCGGGGTCGAGCGCATGATGCTGGACCGGATCGGTGACGAGGTGGCGCGCGCCACGAGCCTGGTGCGCTACGCGCCGAACAGTCGCTTCGAGGCGCACACCCACGGCGGCGGCGAGGAGATTCTGGTGCTGGAGGGCGTGTTCGGCGACGAGCACGGCCGCTACCCGGCGGGCAGCTACCTGAGAAACCCCATCGGCACGGCGCACGCGCCTTGTATCGGTGAGGAGGGGGCGCTGATTCTGGTCAAACTCCACCAGTTCGAGCATAGCGATATCCGCCACGTCGCCCTGCCCGCCCACCGGCTGCCCTGGCAGCCCGACCGCCGCCAGGGCATTCGTTACAAGGCACTGCACGCCCACGGCCAGGAACGGGTGAGTATCGAACGATGGGACACCGGAGTAACGGTCGACGACCCGTCATCGAGCAAGGGGCTGGAGCTTCTGGTGCTCGAAGGCACCCTCATGGAAGGTGATACCGCGTATCCAGCGGGCAGCTGGTGTCGCTACCCGTTCGGGGCGCAGCCCGCCCTCGCGGCGGGTAGCGAAGGCGTCACCCTCTACCTCAAGCGCGGCCATCTCTCGGCGGCCTGACGGGTCGTCACGGCGCGTGCAGGCCGACAAACGGCGCCAGCGTCAGCAGCACGATCACCAGTACCGCCGCCAGCGTCAGCGCTACCTGCACGGGGTGGGCCATGAAACGCCGCCACAGCGTCGGGTTCTCGCCGCGCGCCCGGGCCTGCTCGAAGGCGCGACGCTGATCCGCCTGGCGCTCCTTCTGGTAGGCATCGAGGGCGCCCTCGGCAGCGTCGCGCTGGTCGTCGCGGCGCAGCCAGATCGCATCCACCCCCAGGCGGAAAAAGCCCGCCTGGGTTTCATAGACGTCGAAGCCGCGTTCGAAAAGGAGCGCGCGGACCTCCTGAGCCTCCTCATCGGTCACGTGGCGCAGCCGGAACAGCAGATGCGCCACGTTAGTCGCCCATCCCGGCCATCAGGTCGGCCTGGATGACCTCGATCCAGTAGCCGTCCGGGTCCTTCACGAAGATCACGTCCTTCATCTTGCCCTGCTCGGCGCGCTTGACGAAGGTGACGTTACACACGTCGAACCAGGCCTGGGCGGCAGCGAGATCCGGCACGCTGAAGCAGATATGCCCGAAGCCCTGGGGCTCGGCGTTGCCGTCGTGGTAGGCGAAATCCGCCTGCTGCTCGGTGCCCCAGTTGTGGGTCAGCTCGAGAAGCCCTTTCTGCCCGAAGGTCCAGGCGGTGCGCTCGCGGGTATCCTCGGGAATCGCCTCGCCCTGCTCGACGTTGGCGAGGAAGTAGAGCGAGAACTGCATCTCCTCGAAATCCAGCTTTCTCAGCACGCGCATGCCGAACACCCTGGAGTAGAACGCAAGGGCTACCTCGGGATCCTTTGCCCGCAGCATGGTGTGGTTCAAGCGAAATCCCTGGGTATTGCCCGGCGCGGGGACGACGCCGGGATGCTGTTCGCCGTTGAAACTCATTAAATGCTCCTGATGGGCCGTGATACTTTGACGAAACCGATACCGTGTACAAGTATGTACACTAATCGATGCAAGTGACGTGCTATTTCGCGCCACGCACATCCACTTCCATGACAATGAGGGCAGGGACTGGCTAATTCCAGTCCCGCCACGGAGGCACCATGTCTCGCGACCGTAACGTTCTAGGCGAACCCCTGACGCCTTGCTGCCATAGCCCCAAGGCCGGCTTCTACCGCGACGGTTTCTGCCGCGTGGGCCCGGACGATGTGGGCGTGCACTCGGTATGCGCCATCGTCACCGAGGAGTTTCTGGCGTTTTCCCAGGCCCAGGGCAACGACCTGACCACGCCGCGCCCGGAATTCGGCTTTCCGGGCCTTGCCCCGGGCGACCGCTGGTGCCTGTGCGCCAAGCGCTGGCTGGAGGCCGCCGAGGTGGGCCTGGCCCCGCCGGTCATCCTTTCCGGCACCAACGAGAAGACGCTGGACATCGTGCCGATGACCACGCTGCGTCAGCACGCCATGGACGCGGTGCACTGACATTGCGGCGGCTTTACAAGCCGCGCCAGGACCCGGATAGTAGCACCACGACAGGGGCGCCCCTTCGGGCTGAGACGCACCCTTGGAACCTGAACCGGATAATGCCGGCGTAGGGAGTCGTGGTACGCCCACCACCACCTCCCCGCCGGGAGGATGCTATGAACCACCCCGCCCTGGGCCGCTACCTGGACGCGCTGAGAGATCAGACTCCGCTCGTTCACTGCATGACCAACTTCGTCGCCATGAACTCCACCGCCAACCTGATGCTCGCCATCGGCGCCTCGCCCGCCATGCTCCATGCACAGGAAGAGGCGCCGGCCTTCACCGAGCTAGCCCAGGCACTGTCGATCAACATCGGCACGATCTCGCCACCCTGGGCCGAGGCCATGCTGGCTTGCGCCGAGGTAGCCGGTACGCAATCCACACCTTGGGTGCTGGACCCGGTGGCTGTCGGCGCCACGCGCTACCGTCAGACGCTGTGCGAGGCGCTGCTCGCCCGCAAGCCCTGGGTGATCCGCGCCAATGCTTCGGAAGTGCTGGCGCTGGCCGGGCTCGAGAGCAAGGGGCGCGGCGTGGACACCGACCCCGCCGCGCAGAACGCCGAATACGCCGCCGTGACCCTGGCCCGAAAGCAGGGCTGCGTGGTGGCGATGACCGGCGAGCGCGACTTCGTCACCGACGGCACCCGACACGCCCGGGTCAGCGGCGGACACCCCCTGATGCCGCGCGTGACCACGCTCGGCTGCGGCTTGAGCGCCATTGTCGCCGCGTTCGTCGCGGCCTCGCCCGACGATCGATTCGAGGCGACGGTGGCGGCCCTTGCGAGCTTCGCGCTGGCGGGCCGTAACGCGGGTAAGCGCGCCCAGGGACCGGGCAGCTTCCAGGTCGAGCTGCTCGACGCGCTCTATCAATTGACGCCCGAAACGCTGTCGAACCAGGCTCGCTGGGAAGACGTCGTGCCGTCAGGCGCTGCGAGCAGCGACGCAGGAGAGCACCCATGACGCTGGACCTATCGCTTTACCTGGTCACCGATGCCGGGCTGTGCCGCAACTATGGCCTCGAGAGAACCGTCGAGGACGCGGTGGCCGGCGGGGTGACCGTCGTCCAGCTGCGCGACAAGCACGCCGACGATGCCACGCTGATCCACCAGGCCCGGCGCCTGAAGGCGGTGCTCGCCGGCAGCGGCGTGCCCTTGATCATCAACGACCGCCTGGAGGTGGCGCTCGAAAGTGGCGCCGACGGCTTGCATGTAGGCCAGAGCGATGCCGCCGTGCTGCAGGCTCGCCAGGCGCTCGGTGCGCACGCGATCCTGGGGCTCTCCATCAATACCCGCCAGGAGCTCGACACCGCCCCGATGGAGGCGCTGGACTACGTGGGGTTGGGTCCGGTGTTCGCCACGCCCAGCAAGCAGGACCACGCCGCTCCCTTAGGCTTTGCCGGCCTGGCAGCGCTGGCCGGGGCGAGCCGACTGCCAAGCGTGGCCATCGGCGGACTCAAGGCCGAGCACGTCGATCAGGTGTTCGCGGCGGGCGCCCAGGGCCTGGCGGTGATTTCCGCCATCTGCGGCACGCCGGACCCGCGCCGCGCCGCGCAGGCATTTCGGCGGTGAAGCACCAGATCGAGCATATCGCCGCCTTCGTCAAGGTGGCGGAGCTTGGCAGCTATACCCGCGCCGCCGAGGCGCTGGACATCTCGCGCACGCGCCTGTCGCGTCAGGTGATGGCACTGGAGGAAACCCTCGGCGTGCGCCTTTTGCAGCGCACCACGCGGCGTATCCACCTGACCACCGAAGGCGAGCGCTACCTGGCCCACGCCCAGGCCATCCTGGCCGCCCTGGACGAGGCGGCAAGCGACGTCAGCAGCACCACCCAGCAGATTCAGGGCGACATGCGCATCAACGCGCCGATGAGCTTCGGCGTGCGCTACCTGGCGCCGCTGGTGGCCCGCTTCATGGTCGAGCACCCGAAGCTCCAGGTGCGCCTGGATCTCAACGACCGCCGGGTGGATCTCGTCGAGGAGGGGTACGACGTGGCGATTCGCATCGGCCAGCTGGCCGACTCCACTCTGGTGGCGCGGCGCATCACCCGCTGTCGCATGCTGTTTTGCGCCTCGCCCGATTATCTTAAGCGTTACGGCACTCCCGCCACCGCGAAGGCTTTGGCCGACCACCGCTGTCTGCGCTATCGCAGCGGCCAGACCAGCGGCGAATGGATGCTGGGCGACGGTACCAGCGTGATACCCCGGGGGCCGCTGGAGAGCAACAACGGCGACGTGCTGACCCACATGGCGGAGGCGGGGCTGGGCATCGCTCAGCAGCCGAGCTTTCTGGTTACCGAGAGCATCCTGGCGGGCCGGCTGGTGCCAATCCTTCTCGACCAGCCGCCGACGATGCTGGATATCAACGCGCTCTATATCGCCCGGCGCTACCTGCCGGCGAAGGTAGAGGGGTTCATCGAGCTGCTGCGCGCGACCTGGGGCGAGCCGCCATGCTGGGAGGAGGCCATGGGATTGTCGCGTATGGCGCAACAGTGAAGTGACGAAATCGCAGATTATCTTCATTTCTCGCTGACATAAAGTATCTCCATCGGCCACCCCTGACCGCCCACTGGAGAAACCTGATGAACAGCACTCACACCCCGTGTTCTCCAACCAGGGCGGCGACTGGGAGTTCCCGGTGTTCTGGGCCATGGCACTGCTGGTACAGGCTGGCCTCGGTGGCGGCAGCTTCCGCCTGACCGGCCGCACTCACTGATACCATTACGCCCCCGGTACGCCGGGGGCCGCACGAGAAGATCGACCATGCTACCCAGTCTGTTTATTTCCCACGGCTCCCCCATGCTCGCCTTGAACCCGACGTCCGCTCACCGCTTTCTGCGCGAGCTCGGCCAGACCCTCACCCCGAAGGCAGTGGTGGTCGTTTCCGCCCACTGGGAAAGCGTGAAGCTCAAGGTCAGTAGTGACGCCTGGCCGGACACCATCCACGACTTCGGCAACTTCCCGCGTGAACTCTTCGAGTGCCGCTACCCGGCCCCGGGGGAGCCTGCGCTTGCCAAGCGGCTTTCGTCGCTGCTGGATGCCGATCTGGTCGAGCGCGGCTTCGACCACGGCGCCTGGGTGCCGCTGTCGCTGATGTTCCCCAAGGCGGACGTTCCGGTCGTGTCGGTATCGCTGCCTATTCGCTGGTCCAACGAAGAACTGGTGGCCTTCGGCGAGAAGCTCGCGCCGCTGCGTGACGAAGGCATTCTGATCGTGGGCTCGGGCAGCCTGACCCACAACCTCTACGAGACGATGCCGATGGGCAGCCGCATGCCCGGCTGGGTCGGCGAGTTCGCCGACTGGGTCAGCGATCGAGTCGAACAGGATGACCGTCAGGCGCTGATCGAGTGGGAAAAAGCGCCTCAAGCGAGTCGCAATCACCCCACGCCAGAACATTTCCAGCCGCTGCTGGTGGCTATGGGCGCCGGAGGGGAGGGCCACAAGCTTCATCACAGCTGCGAACATGGCGTGCTGGCAATGGATGTCTACGCGTTCGCCTAACGAGAGCGCTGAGGTTTGAGTGGCATGAAAAACGCCGGAGCCTCGCTGATAGCGTATCAGTGAGGCTCCGGCGCTGAGGGCTTCGCGCGAGACTAGAGGCTTGCGTTGACCACCATGCAATCCATGCCTTGGGCGTGCAGAGTCTGGCAGGCCTGGATGGCACGCGCTTCGTCGAGGGCCACCACGCGGGCGCGGAACACCGGCGTCTGGCCGCCGAGCTGGTCCACCGTGACGCGTCCCCCCACCCCATTGGGCAGCCGGTTGGCCGCCTGACGGGCGAGCTGCTCGGCATGGCTTGCCTGGCTGAAGGCGCCCACCTGGATGCCCCAGTCGCCGCCGGTATAGGTAGAGGGCGCGATGGGAGTCGGGGCCTGGGTAGCCTGGGTCTGTTGATTGATCAGTTCTTGAAGCGGATCGTGCGCTGCCGTAGCGGATGAAGATGCAGCCGTGGACGCCACCGCCTGGGCCACGCTCGGGGTCGCGGGCCGGGTGGCCGCCGGAGAGAGCGTGGAGGTGTCGACATTGGCGAGAATCGGTGACAGCGGCGTGCTGGGCGGCGGCGAGGTCAGCGGCCGCGACGGGCCGTCGAAGGCCATGAACTCACGGGAAAAGTTGGTATCGGCCATCCAGCTGGTGTTGTCGCGCAGACGCGCCCGAGCGAAGCTGCGATCAAGCAGGTCTGCCATGTGAGCATCGCGGGAGGAGGAGCTGAAGCCCCCCATCACCACGGCCATCATCCGCCGGCCATCGTGGACCGCGGTAGTCGCCACGTTGAACCCGGAGGCGCGAATGAAGCCGGTCTTGAGGCCATCGGCGCCGGGATAGTCACGCACCAGGCGGTTGTGGCTGGTGTGGCGGGTACCGTTGTAGCTGAACTCCTGCAGGCCGAAATAGTGGTAGTACTGCGGGAAGTCCTGCATGACCCGGGTGGCGAGGATCAGCATGTCGCGGGCGGTGGTCGTCTGGCCATCGTCCGGAAGGCCGGAGGCGTTGCGAAAGGTGGTGCTGTTCATGCCGAGCTCGCGGGCCTTGGCGGTCATCATGCTGGCAAAGCGCGACTCGCTGCCGCCGAGCGCCTCGGCCACCACCACGGCGACATCGTTGGCCGAGCGCACAACCAGCGCGCGGATGGCGGTGTCCAGCGGGATCGTGCTACCGGCGGAGAGCCACAGCTTGGTGGCCGGCATGGCAGAGGCCTGGGCGGAGACGGCCAGCGGCTGGTTGAGGCTCAGCTGGCCCTGGCCGAGCGCCTCGAAGGCCAGGTACAGCGTCATCATCTTGGTGAGCGATGCGGGGTAGCGCTGTAGATCGGCGTTCTCCGAATAGAGCACCTCGCCATTCTCGAGATCCACCACGATCCCCGCGTAGCGGGGGTTGTTCGCCTGCGCCGTAGTGGCGAACACCAGGCACGCCAGCACCAGCGTCCACACGAGCCACCACCGCGCGGCGGTGACTGCCCCTACTCCCCTCGTTGCCATCATTCGCCCCTTGCTTGACTCGATTGATCCTGCGGCCTTGACGCCCGCCCTCGCCCCAAACGCTCAGGTTAGCACGTCGACGTGCCTCGACCACGTATTCTACGAGGCAATGCCGCAGCGATAGAAGTGGGGGCATAAAAAAACCGACCCCGGAGGGTCGGTTTTCATTGTGCTGCGAAGCCGCTTACTCGTCGGAGGCCGCTTGATCGGCAACCGGACGGTCGACCAGCTCGACGTACGCCATGGGGGCGTTGTCGCCGGGACGGAAACCGCACTTGAGAATACGGATGTAGCCACCCGGACGCTCGGAGTAACGCGGGCCCAGCTCGTTGAAGAGCTTGCCAACAGCTTCCTTGGAGCGCGTGCGCGCAAACGCCAGACGGCGGTTGGCGACGCTATCCTGCTTGGCCAGGGTGATCAGCGGCTCGATGACGCGACGCAGTTCCTTGGCCTTGGGCAGGGTTGTCTTGATGACTTCGTGCTCGACCAGCGAGACAGACATGTTCTTGAACATCGCCTGACGGTGCGAGCTGGTACGATTCAGATGACGACCACTCTTACGATGACGCATGGTTGTGATTCCTTACCAAACTGGGACTCGAGACGACGCTTACGCGGAGGCCTTGTCGTCCTTCAGGCTCGCGGGTGGCCAATTTTCCAGCCGCATGCCGAGGGAAAGACCGCGCGCTGCCAGAACGTCCTTGATTTCGTTCAGGGACTTCTTGCCGAGGTTCGGGGTTTTGAGCAGCTCCACTTCCGTGCGCTGGATCAAATCACCGATGTAATAGATATTCTCGGCTTTCAGGCAGTTCGCGCTGCGTACGGTCAACTCGAGATCGTCTACGGGGCGCAACAGGATCGGATCGATGTGATCCTCTTCCTCTTCGACTTCCTGCTCTTTATCAGCTTCCAGGTCGACGAAGGCGGCCAGCTGCTCTTGCAGGATGGTCGCACTGCGGCGGATAGCCTCTTCCGGATCCAGAGTACCGTCGGTTTCCAGGTCGATGATCAGCTTGTCGAGGTCGGTACGCTGCTCGACACGCGCGGCTTCGACCGAGTAGGAAACACGGCGAACAGGGCTGAAGGTGGCATCCAGCTGCAGGCGACCGATCGCGCGGGTCTCTTCGTCAGAGCCACGAGCGTCAGCCGGTTCGTAACCACGACCCAGCGCCACTTTCAGCTGAATCTTCAGCTCGGCCCCTTCATTGACGTGTGCAATGACGTGGTCCGGGTTGACGATTTCGACGCTATGATCAAGCGCAATGTCACCAGCGGTGACAACGGCCGGGCCCTGCTTGTTCAGCGAGAGCACCGCCTCATCGCGGCTGTGCATCTTGATCGCGACATCTTTCAAGTTCAGGAGGATCTCGATGACATCTTCCTGCACCCCTTCGAGGGCACTGTACTCGTGCTCGACTCCGCTGATTTCGGCCTCGACCACGGCGGCGCCGGGCATGGACGAAAGCAGAATGCGACGCAGAGCATTCCCCAGGGTGTGACCAAAACCGCGCTCGAACGGTTCGAGGACGATCTTGGCATGATGTGCGCTGATTTCTTCGACCTTGATATCGCGCGGGCGAAGAAACTCTGTCACTGAACGCTGCATATGAACACCTTTCAGGCTGCCAAACGGATACTGAGTACTCTAGAGCGTGTACTCATGAGCACCCGGGCGAGGCGCGAAACGCCCCGCCCAGGCTTCAAGAAGCAGAGTTGCCAGGCAACTCGCTTACTTGGAGTACAGCTCGACGATCAGGTTTTCGTTGATGTCGGCAGTCAGGTCACCGCGTTCAGGCAGAGCCTTGAAAGTGCCTTCCATCTTCTTGGCGTCGATGTCGATCCAAGCAACGTCACCACGGTTGGCCGAGATGGTCAACGCGTTCTGGATACGTGCCTGATTCTTCGCCTTTTCACGAACGGCAATCACGTCGCCCGGACGAACCTTGAAGGAAGGTACGTTGACGGTTTTACCGTTGACGGAGATCGCCTTGTGGCTGACCAGCTGACGCGCTTCGGAGCGCGTCGAGCCGAAGCCCATCCGGTAGACGACGTTGTCCAGTCGGGATTCGAGCAACTGCAGAAGGACTTCACCGGTCGCGCCTTTCAGGCGAGCGGCTTCCTTGTAGTAGTTGCGGAACTGCTTTTCGAGTACGCCGTAGATGCGACGTACCTTTTGCTTCTCGCGAAGCTGCAAGCCGTAGTCGGAAAGACGCTGACGACGCTGGCCGTGTACACCCGGGATCTGCTCGGATTTACACTTTTTCTCGAAGGGGGTCACACCGCTCTTCAAAAAGAGGTCGGTACCCTCGCGACGAGACAGTTTGCACTTCGGTCCAATATAACGAGCCATGAATCTGTCTCCTTAAACGCGGCGTTTCTTAGGCGGACGGCAGCCATTATGGGGAATGGGCGTCGCGTCTACGATGCTTTGCACGCGGAAGCCGGCGGCGTTGAGTGCACGCACGGCGGATTCACGGCCGGGACCGGGGCCCTTGACCAGCACGTCTACGTTTTTCACACCATATTCGGCTGCAGCAGTCGCTGCACGTTCACTCGCCACTTGAGCTGCGAACGGGGTGCTCTTGCGAGAACCACGAAAACCCGAACCACCGGCAGTCGCCCAAGAAAGCGCGTTGCCCTGGCGGTCTGTGATCGTCACGATCGTGTTGTTAAAAGAGGCATGGATGTGCGCAACGGCGTCCACTACCTGCTTTTTAACCTTTTTACGGTTACTACGCGGGTTAGCCATGTTGATGTCTATTCCTGTCTTAACGCCAGCTCTCTATACGAGAGCCTGCGTGTTATTTGCGGATCGGCTTACGCGGGCCCTTACGGGTACGCGCATTAGTCTTGGTCCGCTGACCACGCAGCGGAAGACTACGACGATGACGCAGACCACGGTAGCAGCCCAGGTCCATGAGACGCTTGATGTTAAGCGTGACATCACGACGAAGGTCGCCTTCTACGGTGTACTTGCCAACTTCAGAACGCAGGGTGTCGACTTCTTCAGCAGACAGGTCCTGGATCTTGGCAGTCGGCTCGACGCCGGCGGCGGCACAGATGTGCGCAGCGCGGGTACGGCCGATCCCGAAGATATAGGTCAGCGAGATCGCCGCATGCTTGTTGTCCGGGATATTGACGCCTGCAATACGGGCCATCAGCTTACTCCGAAATTTGAGCGGCTTGCTCGTTTGTTCATCTTTAAAAGGCGCAACAGCATACCCCTTTGGCTGCCCGAAGGCAAGGGGTATGCCGGCGCCCGCTTGATTGCAGCGAGGTGCTTAGCCCTGACGCTGCTTGTGCCGCGGCTCGACGCAGATGACGCGAACGGCGCCGTTGCGACGAATGATCTTGCAGTTACGGCACATCTTCTTCACGGAAGCTCGAACTTTCATCGTTCTTTCTCCAAAAACGGCTCTCGGCACGTCCGGGGGCCGAGACCCCCGGAGGCAGCGCTTAGCGCATAATGCCGCCGCTACCGTAGCCTTTCAGGTTGGACTTCTTCATCACCGAGTCATATTGATGCGACATGAGATGCGACTGCACCTGAGCCATGAAGTCCATGATGACCACTACCACGATCAGAAGCGACGTACCGCCAAAGAAGAACGGCACGTTCCAGGCAACGATGAGGAACTGGGGCATCAGGGAAACCGCAGTGATATACAAGGCACCGAACAAGGTCAGACGAGTCATCACCTTGTCGATATAGCGAGCGGTCTGCTCGCCGGGGCGAATGCCCGGCAGGAAGGCGCCTGACTTTTTCAGATTGTCAGCCACATCCTTGGGATTGAAGACCAGCGCTGTGTAAAAGAAGCAGAAGAATACCACTGCCGCCGCGAAAAGCAAGATGTAGAGCGGCTGGCCGGGGCCAAGCGCTTGCGATGCACGCTGCAGCCACTCCATCCCTTCACCGGCACCCACCCACTGACCGATCGACGCCGGAAAGAGCAGGATGCTGGAGGCGAAGATCGCCGGAATGACACCGGCCATGTTCACCTTCAAGGGGAGATAGCTGCTCTGGCCTGCATACATCTTGTTGCCGACCTGGCGACGCGGATAGTTCACCTTGAGGCGGCGCTGGCCGCGCTCGATGAACACCACGAACGCCACGGTGGCGATGCCGAGTACCGACAGCGCTAACAGCGGAAGAACATTCCAGGCCCCTTCGTTGCGGGCAAGCTCGAAAGCCTGACCCACGGCGCTGGGTAGCCCGGCGACGATACCGGCAAAGATCAGCAGCGAAATACCGTTGCCGATGCCTTTCTCGGTGATCTGCTCACCTAGCCACATCATAAACACCGCGCCGGAAACGAACGTCACCACGGCGGTGAAGTAGAAGCTGAAGTCAGCGCTGTAAGCGATGCCTTGGCTCGCCAGACCCACGGACATGCCGGTGGCCTGGACAAGCGCCAGTATCACCGTGCCGTAGCGGGTGTACTGGCTGATCTTTCGGCGGCCGGCCTCGCCCTCTTTCTTGAGCTGTTCAAGATGAGGAGAGACCGCAGTCATGAGCTGCATGATGATCGACGCCGAGATATAGGGCATGATCCCCAGGGCGAGAACACTCATGCGCTCCAGCGCACCACCCGAGAACATGTTGAACATGCCCAGGATGGTGCCCTGCTGCTCCCGAAACAAGGCAGCAAGCTGGTCAGGATTGATACCGGGTACGGGAATGTGGGCACCGATTCGGTACACCACGATGGCGAGGAGCACGAAGCGCAGACGCGCCCACAGTTCACTCAGACCGCTGCCCGTCGCCGGCATGTTTCCTGACTTCGCCATTTAGTCCTCTACCTTGCCGCCAGCGGCTGCGATCGCGTCACGGGCACCTTTGGTGACCTTGAGACCGCGAACGGTAACCGCCTTGTTCAGTTCGCCGGACAGGATGATCTTCGCGAATTGCGTAGAGTCCTTCAGCACGTTGGCTTGCTTCAGGGTCTCGAGGGTGACTTCGTCACCGGCGACCTTGGCAAGCTCGGCCAGGCGTACTTCTTCAGAGACCAGTGACTTGGCCGACGTGAAGCCGAATTTCGGCAGACGACGCTGCAGCGGCATCTGACCGCCTTCGAAACCAGGCTTGACGCTGCCGCCACTGCGAGACTTCTGACCCTTGTGGCCACGGCCACCGGTCTTGCCCAGACCGGAACCGATACCACGACCCACACGCTTCTCGGCGTGTTTTGCACCCGGAGCCGGGCTTAAGGTATTGAGTTTCATGGATTACTCTCCCTCAACGCGCACAAGGTAGGTTACCTTGTGGATCATGCCGCGTACGGCCGGGGTGTCTTCCAGTTCAACCGTGTGACCGATGCGACGCAGGCCCAGACCTTTCATGGTGGCCTTGTGCTTGGGCAAAACGCCGATGGTGCTGCGGATCTGGGTAACCTTGATCATAGCTGCCATGGTGTCTTACCCCGTAATCGCTTCGACAGACAGACCGCGCTTGGCGGCCACGTCGTCCGGTGACTGCATGGAGGAGAGACCCTTGACGGTCGCTCGCACCACGTTTACCGGGTTGGTGGAACCGTAGCATTTGGCCAGTACGTCGTGGACACCGGCGAGCTCCAGTACGGAGCGCATGGCGCCACCGGCGATGATGCCGGTACCTTCGGAAGCCGGCTGCATGTACACCTTGGAGGCGCCGTGACGGGCCTTGACCGGGTACTGCAGCGTCTGGCCGGCGAGGTTTACCTTGACCATGTTGCGACGCGCCTGGTCCATCGCCTTCTGGATCGCGACCGGCACTTCACGCGCCTTGCCACGACCGAAACCGACACGACCTTTACCATCGCCCACGACGGTCAGCGCGGTGAAGCCGAAAATACGACCACCCTTGACCACCTTGGCGACGCGGTTGACCTGCACGAGCTTCTCTTGCAGATCACCGTTTTGCTGTTCGTTCTTCGCCATCGTAAAACCCTTTAGAATTCCAGGCCGCCTTCACGAGCGGCGTCGGCCAGAGCCTTGACGCGACCGTGATATTTAAAGCCAGCACGATCGAAGGCCACCTGGGTAATGCCTGCTTCTTTAGCGCGTTCGGCAATCAGGGCGCCGACCTTGGAGGCCGCATCCGAGTTACCGGTCGCACCCTCGCGCAGTGCCTTGTCCAGCGTAGAAGCGCTGGCCAGCACCTTGCCACCATCCGGCGAGATAATCTGCGCGTAGATGTGACGCGGGGTACGGTTGACGCACAGGCGATACACGCCCAGCTCGCGGATCTTGGCGCGAGCGCGGCGGGCACGACGGAGACGAGATTCTTTCTTCGCGTTCATAACCCTGCCTTACTTCTTCTTGGCTTCTTTGCGACGCACCTGCTCGTCGGCGTACCGGACACCCTTGCCTTTGTACGGCTCAGGCGGACGGAAGGCGCGGATTTCCGCGGCGCACTGGCCGAGCATCTGCTTGTCCGCGCTCTTCAGCACGATCACGGTGTTCTTCGGCGTTTCCGCCGTCACACCCTTGGGCAGTTCATAGTCGACCGGGTGCGAGAAGCCCAGTGAAAGGTTGAGCGTCTGGCCTTTCGCTTGCGCGCGGTAGCCGACGCCGACAATTTCGAGAGTCTTCGTGAAACCCTCGGAGACGCCCGTCACCAGGTTCTGAACCAGGGCGCGGGTCGTACCGGCCATGGCCCAGCTCTTGGCGTTTTCGCTCGGGGCGAAGGTCAGCTGGCCGTCTTCCTGTCCAATCACCACGTCCTGGTGAATGGGCATCGACAGTGTGCCCTGGCCGCCTTTGGCGGTCAGCTGGTCGCCGTTGATCTTGATGTCAACGCCGGCAGGCACTTTAACCGGATATTTCGCTATGCGGGACATTCCAGCCTCCTAGAATACGGTGCAGATGACTTCGCCACCGACGCCAGCCTGGCGCGCGGCACGGTCGGTCATGACACCATTGGAGGTGGTGACAATCGCGATGCCCAGACCGTCGGCTACCTTGGGCAGGTTGTCCTTGCCCTTGTACTGACGCAGAGACGGCTTGGAAACCCGCTGAATGTGCTCGATGACCGGCTTGCCCTCGAAGTACTTGAGGGTCACGGTCAACTCGGGCTTCACGCCTTCGGCAACCGAGAAGTCGGTGATGTAACCTTCTTCCTTCAGCACGCGGGCCACTTCCACTTTCAGCTTGGAAGACGGCATGGTTGCCGTCTCTTTAGTGGCCATCTGCGCATTGCGGAGACGAGTGAACATATCCGCCAGAGTATCTTGCATGCTCATTTAATGTGCGCTCCTGATGATTCTACGTGACGTTACCAGCTGGACTTCTTCAGACCAGGGACGTCGCCACGCATGGCGGCTTCACGCAGCTTGTTACGGCCGAGACCGAACTTGTTGTAAAAACCGTGCGGACGGCCAGTGATGCGGCAGCGGTTACGCTGACGAACCGGGCTGGAGTCGCGCGGCAGTTGCTGCAGCTTCAGCGTCGCCTCGAAGCGCTCTTCCTCGGACGAGTTCACGTCCGAGATGATCTTCTTGAGCTCAGCGCGCTTGGCCGCGTACTTCTCGACCAGCTGTGCACGCTTTTGCTCACGTTCTACCATGCTTTTCTTAGCCATGATCCCACCCTTATTTCTTGAACGGGAAGTTCAGTGCCGTCAGCAGCGCACGACCTTCCTCGTCGGTGTTGGCGGTAGTGGTGATGGTGACGTCAAGTCCCCGAACGCGATCGATCTTATCATACTCGATCTCCGGGAAGATGATCTGCTCACGCACACCCATGGAGTAGTTGCCACGACCGTCGAAGGACTTCGGGTTGAGACCACGGAAGTCACGCACGCGAGGAATCGCGATGTTCACCAGACGGTCCAGGAAGTCCCACATGCGCTCGGCACGCAGAGTCACCTTGATACCGATCGGCCAGCCTTCGCGCACCTTGAAGCCCGCGATGGACTTGCGTGCCTTGGTCACCAGCGGTTTCTGACCGGAGAGTTTCTCCAGGTCGCCGATGGCATTGTCGATCAGCTTCTTGTCGCTGACCGCTTCACCGATACCCATGTTGAGCGTCACTTTCGTGATGCGGGGCACCTGCATTACGTTGGCGTAGCTGAACTGCTCTTTGAGCTGAGCCACCACCTCGTTTTGATAACGTTCTTTCAAGTTCGCCATTTTGCTACCCGACTCGCGTTAGGCGTCGATCTGCGTCTGCGTCGACTTGTAGATACGTACCTTGGTACCGTCTTCCTTCATCTGGAAGCCGACGCGATCCGCCTTACCGGTCTCCGAATTGAAGATGGCTACGTTGGACGCGTGAATCGGAGCCTCACGCTCGACGATACCGCCCTGATTTCCCGCCATGGGATTAGGCTTGGTGTGACGCTTGATCATGTTCACACCGGACACCACGAAGCGGTTTTCGAGAACCCGCTTGACGGTGCCGCGCTTGCCCTTGTCCTTCCCGGCGATGACGATGACTTCATCGTCACGTTTGATCTTTTGCATATCCGCCTCGCTCCTTACAGCACTTCAGGCGCTAAGGAAATGATCTTCATGAACCGCTCGTTACGCAGTTCACGAGTGACCGGTCCGAAAATACGGGTGCCGATCGGCTGCTCGTTGGTGTTGTTCAACAAGACCGCCGCATTTCCATCGAAACGGATGAGTGACCCGTCGCTGCGACGGACACCGCTACGGGTGCGAACGACCACCGCCTTGAGGACCTGGCCTTTCTTGACCTTGCCCCGCGGAATGGCTTCTTTCACCGTTACCTTGATGACGTCACCCACGCGAGCGTAGCGGCGGTGTGAACCGCCCAGCACCTTGATGCACTGCACCCGGCGCGCTCCGCTGTTGTCGGCGACATCCAGCATTGTCTGAGTCTGAATCATCGGTTTTCTCCAAACCTAACCTGACTGCACTGGTTGAAAGACCGCAGGGTTAACCCTTGGCCTGCTCGACCACCTCGACCAGCGTCCAAGCTTTCTTCTTGGAAAGCGGACGGCACTCCTGAATGGAAACCGTATCGCCTGCCTTTGCCTGGTTCGCCTCATCATGGGCGTGCAGCTTGGTGGAGCGCTTAACGTATTTTCCGTAGATCGGGTGACGTTCACGACGCTCGATCATGACAACGATGGATTTCTCCATCTTGTCGCTCACTACCTTGCCAGTGAGGGTACGTGTCTTTTTCTCTTCGGCCATCTCAATCACCTGCCTTCTCGTTGAGCACAGTCTTTACGCGGGCGATATCCCGGCGGACCTGCTTGAGCAGATGAGTCTGGCTCAGTTGGCCAGAGGCCTTCTGCATGCGCAGGTTAAACTGCTCGCGGAGGAGCTCGAGGAGCTGCTCTTGGAGCTCTCCTGCGGACTTTTCACGAATTTCTTGCGCTTTCATCACATCACCGTCCGTTTCGCAAAGGTGGTGGACAAGGGCATCTTCTGGGCCGCCAGCTCGAATGCTTCGCGAGCGAGCTCTTCGGATACGCCTTCGATCTCGTACAGGACCCGACCCGGCTGGATCTGGGCTACCCAGTACTCAACGGAACCCTTACCTTTACCCATACGAACTTCGAGTGGCTTCTTGGAGATCGGCTTGTCCGGGAATACGCGGATCCAGATCTTGCCGCCACGCTTGACGTGACGCGTGATCGCACGACGGCCGGCTTCGATCTGGCGCGCAGTGATGCGGCCGCGACCGGTAGCTTTCAGGCCATACTCACCGAAGCTGATCTTGCTTCCGCGATGCGCCAGGCCACGGTTGCGGCCTTTCTGCATCTTGCGGAATTTCATACGCTTGGGCTGTAACATCGACTCGCTCTCCCCTTACCTGGAACCTTTTTTCTTGGGCGCGTTGCCGGCAGGCTGCTGTTGCTTAGCCTTGGCACGCACTTCCTCGATACCGCCGAGGATTTCGCCCTTGAAGATCCACACTTTGATGCCGATGACACCGTAGGTGGTGTGAGCTTCGAAGGTGGCATAGTCGATATCAGCACGCAGGGTGTGAAGCGGTACGCGACCTTCACGGTACCATTCGGTACGCGCGATTTCGGCGCCACCCAGACGACCTGAGAGCTGAATCTTGATGCCGCCAGCGCCAAGACGCATGGCGTTCTGTACCGCGCGCTTCATCGCACGACGGAACATCACGCGACGTTCAAGCTGACCGGCCACGTTGGCGGCGACCAGCTTGGCGTCCAGCTCGGGCTTGCGAACTTCTTCGATGTTCACATGAACCGGAACGCCCATCATGTCGGAGAGATCGCGACGCAGACGGTCGACATCTTCCCCTTTCTTGCCAATCACGATGCCCGGACGAGCAGTGTGAATGGTGATGCGGGCGTTGTTCGCCGGACGCTCGATGTGGATGCGGCTCACGGAGGCGTTCTTCAAACGCTCGTCCAGGAAGCTGCGCACTTCGAGATCGTTGTTGAGCTTGTCGGCGTAAGCGCCGCGCTCGGCATACCAGACAGAAGCATGGTCTTTGACGATGCCCAGTCGAATGCCTGTTGGATTGACTTTCTGACCCATCTGGTCGACTCCTACTTCTCGGCTACCTTGACGGTGATGTGGCAGGTGCGCTTCAAGATACGATCCGCACGGCCCTTGGCGCGCGGCTTGATACGCTTGAGCGTCATGCCCTCATCGACACAGATGGTCGAGACACGCAGCTCGTCGATGTCCATGCCGTTATTTTCTTCCGCATTCGCAATGGCGGACTGAAGCACTTTCTTGACCAGCTTGGCAGCCTTCTTCGGTGAGAAGGTCAGCAGATCAATAGCTTCGGCGACCGGTTTACCGCGCACCTGGTCAGCCACCAAACGGGCCTTCTGTGCGGATAAAGCAGCGCCACGCAGCTTAGCTGTGACTTCCATCTCTAATCCTCTCTGGCTTACCGTTTGGCTTTCTTGTCCGCCGCATGCCCGCGATAGGTGCGAGTAGCAGCGAATTCGCCCAGTTTATGACCCACCATTTCCTCGGAGACGTGCACCGGGACATGCTGGCGTCCGTTATGGACTGCGATGGTGAGACCTACCATGTTGGGCAGAATCATTGAACGACGCGACCAGGTCTTGATCGGTTTACGGTCGTTCTTCTCCACTGCAGCCTCAACCTTCTTCAAAAGATGAAGGTCAATGAAGGGACCTTTCTTAAGTGAACGTGGCACAGCCGTTACCTCTTAATGTCTTGGCAATTTAGATCAGCGCGTCTTGTTGCGACGACGGACGATCAGCTTGTCGGTGCGCTTGTTCTTACGCGTCTTGTAACCCTTGGTCGGCATGCCCCACGGGGATACCGGGTGACGGCCACCGCTGGTGCGGCCTTCACCACCACCGTGCGGGTGATCGACAGGGTTCATCGCGACACCGCGAACAGTCGGGCGCACGCCTCTCCAGCGTTTCGCACCGGCCTTGCCAAGTTGACGCAGGCTGTGCTCGGAGTTGCTCACTTCACCCAGGGTCGCGCGGCATTCGGCCAGGATCTTGCGCATTTCGCCGGAGCGAAGACGCAGGGTGGCGTAGTTGCCTTCACGGGCGACCAGCTGAGCGCTAGTACCGGCACTGCGAGCAATCTGCGCGCCCTTGCCCGGCTTGAGTTCGATCGCATGGATGGTCGAACCGAGCGGGATGTTGCGCAGCGGCAAGGCATTGCCTTTCTTGATGGGCGCGTTGACACCGGATTCCAGCACGTCACCCGCGCTGACACCTTTCGGTGCGATGATGTAACGACGCTCGCCATCGGCGTACTTCAAAAGCGCGATATGGGCGCTGCGGTTCGGATCGTGCTCGAGGCGCTCGACGGTGGCCGGAATGCCATCCTTGATGCGCTTGAAGTCGATCAGACGGTAGTGCTGACGGTGACCACCGCCCACGTGGCGGGTAGTGATGCGACCGTAGTTGTTACGGCCACCGGACTTGGACTGCTTCTCCAAGAGCGGCGCATGAGGGCGGCCCTTGTACAGTTCCTCACCAACGATCTTGACGACGTGGCGACGACCGGCGGATGTGGGTTTGGTCTTGACGATTGCCATTATCCGTACTCCTGCCCTTATTCGGCGCCAGAGAAGTCTTCGAGCGTTTCACCCGCAGCCAGGGTCACATACGCCTTGCGGTAACCCTTGCGCAGACCAACGCCATGAGCAGTACGCTTGGTCTTGCCCTTGACGTTCAGTGTCTGAACGCTGCCGACCTTCTTGCCGAACAGTGCTTCGACGGCTTTCTTGATCTCGGGCTTGGTAGCGTCACTTGCCACCTTGAAGACGTACTGGTTGCGCTCGGCGGCTGACGCTGCCTTTTCGGTCACGTGCGGTCCAAGCAGAACCTTGAATACGCGTTCCTGGTTCATGCCAGCTTCTCCTCGAATTTACGCAGGGCGGAGACGGTGACCAGGACCTTGTCGTAGGCAACCAGGCTCACCGGATCAGCTGCCGCGACGTCCACCACGTTGACGTGGGGGAGGTTGCGTGCGGCCAGATAGAGCGTCTCGTCGACTTCTTCGGTGACGATCAACACTTTCTCAAGGTTGAGCTCTTTCAGCTTGGCAGCGACCTGCTTGGTCTTCGGCGCGTCAACGCTGAACTCCTCGACCGCCACCAGACGTTCCTGGCGAACGAGCTCGGACAGGATGGAACGCATCGCCGCGCGGTACATCTTGCGGTTGACCTTCTGGGAATGATCCTGCGGACGAGCCGCGAAGGTCACGCCGCCGCTGCGCCACAGCGGAGAGCGGATGGTGCCGGCACGTGCGCGGCCGGTACCCTTCTGACGCCACGGCTTCTTGCCACCGCCACGTACGTCCGAACGGTTCTTCTGAGCACGAGTTCCCTGACGGGCACCTGCCAGATAGGCGGTGACCACCTGGTGAACCAGTGCTTCGTTGAATTCTTTGCCAAAAGTGGCGTCGGCTACTTCAACGGTACCCGTGCCTGCAGCAAGATTCAGATTCATTGGTAATTATCCCCTTCAGCCAGCTTTCACGGCGCTGCGAACGATGACGTCGCTACCGGTTGCACCCGGAACAGCACCTTTGATCAGCAGCAGGTTACGCTCGGCATCGACACGGACGATCTCGAGGCTCTGAACGGTGCAGCGGACGTTGCCCATCTGACCGGCCATTTTCTTGCCTTTGAATACGCGACCCGGGGTCTGACACATGCCGATAGAACCCGGCGCACGATGCGACAGGGAGTTACCATGGCTGTTATCTTGGGTACGGAAGTTCCAGCGCTTAACTGCGCCCTGGAAGCCTTTACCCTTGGAGGTACCGGTCACGTCGATCATCTGACCAGCTTCGAAGAGGGATACGGTGAGTTCGCCACCCACTTCCGGAGCTTCCTCGCCTTCTGCAAGACGGAATTCCATCAGTGAACGACCGGCCTCGACACCCGCCTTGGCAAACTGACCCGCTTGCGCTTTGGTGAGGTGCTTGGCCTTGCGAGAGCCAGTGGTGACCTGAACCGCCGCGTAGCCGTCGGACTCGACGGTTTTTACGCGCGTTACACGGTTAGGATCCACTTCAATAACGGTCACGGGCACGGATGCGCCATCTTCGGTAAAGACACGGGTCATCCCGGCCTTTTTACCGACTAAACCGATAGTCATACTCAGTCTCCTATAGTGTACGGGGCTATCACCCGCTATGGCTGCCCTTTCCAGAGCATTCCACTAGCACATTGTGTGGCGTCTCACGACGCGGCGGCTGCTGTTCACATGCAAAAGTGATGAACGCTGGGCCGCAAGTGTCTAGTGTGGTTAGTCGAGCTTGATTTGCACGTCGACGCCGGCGGCGAGATCGAGCTTCATCAGTGCATCGACCGTTTTCTCGGTCGGCTCGACGATGTCGAGCACGCGCTTGTGCGTACGAATCTCATACTGATCGCGCGCGTCCTTGTTGACGTGCGGAGAAATCAGAATGGTGTAGCGCTCGCGGTTGGTCGGCAGCGGAATCGGCCCACGAACCTGAGCACCAGTACGCTTAGCGGTTTCAACGATTTCCGCTGTGGACTGATCGATCAGGCGATGGTCGAACGCTTTCAACCGAATGCGAATCTTCTGGTTCTGCATTTGCCCTAAACTCCAATGGATGTCGACGGCGCGAGCCGTCTACCCACGCATTCAAAGGATGCGCATTATAGGCACGCCAATAGCGCGTGTCAAACAATTGCTATTGGTGCGCAGAAAAGGGGGCTCTTGCGAGCCCCCCTTTCATCGATCAAGTAATTCGATTACTCGACGATCTTGGCTACGACGCCAGCACCAACGGTACGGCCGCCTTCGCGAATCGCGAAGCGCAGACCGTCGTCCATGGCGATCGGGGCGATCAGGGTGACAACCATCTTGATGTTGTCGCCCGGCATAACCATTTCAACGCCTTCCGGCAGTTCACAGGTACCGGTCACGTCGGTGGTACGGAAGTAGAACTGCGGACGGTAGCCCTTGAAGAACGGAGTGTGACGACCGCCTTCTTCTTTGGACAGTACGTAGACTTCGGCTTCGAAGGTGGTGTGCGGCTTGATGGTGCCCGGCTTGGCCAGAACCTGGCCACGCTCGACGTCATCACGCTTGGTACCACGCAGCAGCGCGCCGACGTTCTCGCCTGCACGACCTTCGTCGAGCAGTTTACGGAACATTTCGACACCGGTGACGATGGTCTTGGTGGTGTCGCGGATGCCCACGATTTCGACTTCTTCACCAGACTTGACGATACCGCGCTCTACACGACCGGTAACAACGGTACCACGGCCGGAGATGGAGAATACGTCTTCGATCGGCATCAGGAACGGCTGGTCGATAGCGCGCTCCGGCTCCGGGATGTACTCGTCCAGCGCCTTGATCAGGTTGGCAACGGCGGTGGTGCCCATGCCGTTCTCGTCTTCGCCGTTCAGCGCCATCAGGGCAGAACCGGTGATGATCGGAGTGTCGTCACCCGGGAAGTCGTACTCGGACAGAAGCTCACGAACTTCCATCTCGACCAGCTCGAGCAGCTCTTCGTCGTCGACCATGTCGGCCTTGTTCAGGAACACGACGATGAACGGAACGCCAACCTGGCGAGACAGCAGGATGTGCTCGCGAGTCTGCGGCATGGGGCCGTCAGCGGCAGAACATACCAGGATCGCGCCGTCCATCTGGGCAGCACCGGTGATCATGTTCTTGACGTAGTCAGCGTGTCCCGGGCAGTCGACGTGCGCGTAGTGACGCTCTTCGGACTGGTACTCGACGTGGGACGTCGCGATGGTGATACCACGCTCGCGCTCTTCCGGAGCGTTGTCGATGGTATCGAATTCACGCCAGTCGCCGCCGAAAACTTCAGCAGACACGCGGGTCAGGGCCGCAGTCAGAGTCGTTTTACCGTGGTCGACGTGACCGATGGTGCCGACGTTGACGTGCGGTTTGGAACGTTCGAATTTTTCCTTAGCCACTGCTATAACCTCTTTACGTTAGCTAACGGTTAACCGTTTTGGTTGATGACGGCTTCAACGACGCTGTTGGGCGCCTCATCGTACTTCGCGAACTCCATGGAGTAGCTCGCACGGCCCTGGGTCTGAGAGCGCAGATCGGTTGCGTAACCGAACATCTCACCCAGCGGCACCGTTGCACGGATGACTTTACCAGCAGAGGAGTCATCCATGCCCTGCACCAAGCCGCGACGACGGTTCAGGTCGCCCATGACGTCACCCATGAATTCCTCGGGAGTCACGACCTCGACCTTCATCACCGGCTCCAGCAGCACGGCCTTGGCCTTCCGGGCACCTTCCTTCACTGCCATGGAAGAAGCGATCTTGAACGCGGTCTCGTTGGAGTCCACGTCGTGGTAGGAGCCATCGTACAGCGTCACTTTGACGTCGATCATCGGGAAACCCGCGATGACACCGTTTTTCAGCTGCTCGAAAGCACCCTTCTCGACCGCCGGCACGTATTCCTTCGGAACCACGCCGCCCACGATTTCGGAGTTGAACTTGAAGAAGATCTCTTCTTCGCCTTCACCCTTCTCTTCGGCGGTCAACGGCTCGATACGCAGCCATACGTGACCGAACTGACCACGACCACCGGACTGGCGTACGAACTTGCCTTCCTGCTCGACGCTGCCGCGAATGGTTTCGCGGTAGGCGACCTGGGGCTTGCCGATGTTGGCCTCGACCTTGAACTCGCGACGCATGCGGTCGACGATGATGTCCAGGTGAAGCTCGCCCATGCCGGAGATGATGGTCTGGCCGGTCTCTTCGTCGGTCTTGACCTGGAAGGAGGGGTCTTCCTGGGCCAGCTTGCCCAGAGCAACGCCCATCTTCTCCTGGTCGGCCTTGGATTTCGGCTCGACGGCAACGGAGATGACCGGATCCGGGAATTCCATGCGCTCGAGAACGATCTTGTTGTCGATGTCGCACAGGGTATCACCGGTGGTGACGTCCTTCAGGCCGATACAGGCGGCGATGTCGCCGGCCAGAACTTCCTTGATCTCTTCGCGGGAGTTGGCGTGCATCTGAACGATACGGCCAACGCGCTCTTTCTTCTGCTTGACGGAGTTGTACACGCCGTCGCCAGATTTCAGAACGCCCGAGTAGACGCGGATGAACGTCAGGGTGCCGACGAAGGGGTCGGTCGCGATCTTGAACGCAAGCGCGGCGAAGGGAGCACTGTCGTCCGCTTCACGGGTCGCGATGGTGCCGTCCCGGTCGTCCAGCTCACCTTCGATCGCCTTGACTTCGGTCGGAGACGGCATGTACTCGATGACACCGTCCAGAACCGCCTGTACGCCCTTGTTCTTGAACGCGGAACCACAGGTGACCAGCACGACGTCGTTGGCGAGTGTACGCGCACGCAGACCGGCCTTGATCTCTTCGATAGACAGATCGCCCTCTTCGAGGTACTTGTCCATCAGCTCTTCAGAGGCTTCAGCCGCGCACTCGACCATCTCTTCGCGGTACTTCTCGGCCGTCTCCTGCAGCTCGGCCGGAATGTCGACGAGCTCGAAGTTCATGCCCAGGCTCTCTTCGTCCCACAAGATCGCTTTCATCTCGATCAGGTCGATGACGCCCTTGAAGTCCTCTTCCGTACCCCAGTTGATCTGGATCGGCACGGCGTTGGCGCCCAGGCGATCCTTCAGCTGGTCGACGACCATGAAGAAGTCGGCACCGGTACGGTCCATCTTGTTGACGAAGACCATGCGCGGCACTTCGTACTTGTTGGCCTGACGCCATACGGTCTCGGTCTGCGGCTGAACGCCGGAGGAGCCGCACAGCACGACGACCGCGCCGTCGAGTACGCGCAGCGAGCGCTCGACTTCGATGGTGAAGTCGACGTGCCCGGGGGTGTCGATGATGTTGATGCGGTGCTCGTCGAACTGCTTGGCCATGCCCTGCCAGAAACAGGTGGTCGCAGCGGACGTGATGGTGATACCACGCTCCTGCTCCTGCTCCATCCAGTCCATGGTCGCCGCGCCGTCGTGCACTTCGCCTACCTTGTGGGACAGGCCGGTGTAGAACAGAACGCGTTCGGTCGTCGTGGTTTTACCCGCGTCGACGTGGGCGACGATACCGATGTTGCGATAACGCTTTAGTGGAGTCTTGCGTGCCACGGTGAAACTCCCGTTAGTTGGCGATGCTTTCCATTCCCGCGACTTTCTTCATGCCGCCGCCGCCATCACGAAGATAGCGGCGGCGGGCTGCGTCAAGCGCCCTGGGCGCGCGCAGCGGGCTGAAGAAAGCCCACACTCAGCAGCGCCGAGTTTAGAAACGATAGTGAGAGAAGGCCTTGTTGGCTTCCGCCATACGGTGCACGTCTTCACGCTTCTTCACTGCAGAGCCTTTGCCTTCGGCGGCGTCCAGCATTTCGCCAGCCAGGCGTTGAACCATCGTTTTTTCACCGCGACGACGCGCAGCGTCCACCAGCCAGCGCATGGCGAGCGCCTGACGGCGAGACGGACGAACTTCAACCGGCACCTGATAGGTCGCACCACCGACGCGGCGCGACTTCACTTCGACCATCGGCTGGATGGTTTCCAGCGCCTTGTCGAAGATTTCCAGCGGCTCTTCTTTACTACGCTCGGCAACCTTGTCCAACGCACCGTACACGATGCGCTCAGCTACGGACTTCTTGCCGCTGACCATCAGGTGGTTCATGAACTTCGCCAGGCGCTCACTTCCGAACTTCGGATCCGGCAGGATTTCGCGTTTGGCTACAACTCTTCTTCTAGGCATGATAAGCCCTCGATTAAGGATCCTTCAGGTAAACCCGGGGCTTATCAGCGCCTTGCGGCGTTGCCCGACCTTACTCTTATCAGACCAGCAAATTTCGTGTGAAAGAGAGCGGAAGTCTTAGGACTTCGGCTTCTTGGTACCGTACTTGGAACGACCCTGCTTACGGTTCTGGACACCGGAGGTGTCGAGCGCGCCGCGAACGGTGTGATAACGCACACCGGGCAAGTCCTTTACGCGACCGCCGCGGATCAGAACAACGGAGTGCTCCTGCAGGTTGTGACCTTCACCACCGATGTAGGAAGAGACTTCGAACCCGTTGGTCAGGCGCACACGGCAAACCTTACGCAGGGCCGAGTTCGGCTTCTTCGGGGTGGTGGTGTAGACGCGGGTGCAAACGCCGCGTTTTTGCGGGCAAGCTTGCAGCGCGGGCACGTCACTCTTGGTGACGGGGCGCTTGCGCGGCTTGCGCACTAGCTGATTGATCGTTGCCATGGTGTTTAGCTGACTCCAATGGTTGCCTTGGCCTTCTCGTGGTTGCGGGCGCACCCACCCCACTGTTAAAGGCTGCGCATTCTAATGGCTGGTCCCGGGCGACGTCAAGTCTTGCCGGCGTTTTCGCCGGCAAGACCGTGCCCGAAGCCAGACGGTGGGGCGCCTGCCCCGCCCAGACCCGACGCTTACAGCTCGTCGTCGGTATCCAGGGCGGTGAGCTGGGCGCCCAGTTCCTGCTCCACCTCGGTGGCCGAGGGGGTGAACAGGCGCTCGACGTCTTCGCGCTTGCGACGACGCTCGGCGTGGTGGGTCAGACCGGTACCTGCCGGAATCAGACGCCCTACCACCACGTTTTCCTTCAGGCCGCGCAGGTAGTCGCGCTTGCCGGTGACCGCCGCTTCGGTCAGCACGCGGGTCGTTTCCTGGAACGACGCCGCGGAGATGAACGACTCGGTCGCCAGGCTCGCCTTGGTGATACCCAGCAGCAGACGCTGGTACTTGGCCGGGAACTTGCCTTCCTTCTCCAGACGCTCGTTCTGCTCGAGCACGCGCACGAGTTCCGCCTGGTCGCCGGTGATGAAGTCGGAATCACCGGAGTCGGTGATCTCGACCTTGCGCAGCATCTGACGCACGATCACTTCGATATGCTTGTCGTTGATGCCCACGCCCTGCAGACGGTAGACGTCCTGCACTTCGGCGGTGATGTACTTGGCCAGCTCCGCCACGCCCAGAAGACGCAGGATGTCGTGCGGGTTGCTCGGGCCATCGGAGATGACCTCGCCCTTCTCGACGCTCTCGCCCTCGAACACGGCGATCTGGCGCCACTTGGGAATCAGCGCCTCGAAGGGATCGCCGGATTCCGGAGTGATCGTCAGACGACGCTTGCCCTTGGTCTCCTTGCCGAAGCTCACCACACCGCTGATCTCGGCGAGAATCGATGATTCCTTCGGCTTGCGCGCCTCGAACAGATCCGCCACGCGCGGCAGACCCCCGGTGATGTCCTTGTTGCCCGATGCCTCGACCGGGATACGGGCGACGACCTCACCGACGCCGATGGTCGAACCATCGTCCACGGAGATGATCGAGTTCCCCGGCAGCAGGTACTGCACCGGCGTGTTGGAGCCCGAAACCGACACGTACTCGCCGGCGGCGTCCTGCAGCATGACCATCGGACGCTTGTCGCGGCCGGCCATCGGGCGCGCCGCGGACTCGATCACCTCAATAGAAGAGAGACCGGTCATCTCGTCGACGGAGCGGTGCATGGTGACACCCTCGTCGAGGTCGATGAACTGCGCCTTGCCTTCCACTTCGGCGATGATCGGGTGGGTGTGCGGGTCCCACTTGGCCACGGTGGCGCCGGCATCGACGACGTCGCCGTCGCGTACCGAAAGCTCAGCACCGTAAGGCAGCTTGTAGTACTCGCGCTCGCGACCGTGCTCGTCGGCGACGGCCAAGGCGCTGGAGCGAGACACCACGACCAGCTTGCCGTCACTGCGCTCGACGTGCTTGATGTTGTGCAGGCGTACCTTGCCGCCGTGCTTGACCTGGACGCTGTCCACGGCGGAGGAACGCGACGCCGCGCCGCCGATGTGGAACGTCCGCATGGTCAGCTGGGTACCCGGCTCACCGATGGACTGCGCGGCGATGACGCCCACGGACTCACCGATGTTGACCTGGTGACCACGGGCCAGATCGCGACCGTAGCAGGAGGAGCAGACGCCGTGCGCGGTGTCACAGGTGATCGTCGAGCGCACGATGATCTCGTCCACGCCCATGGTGTCGAGATCCGCACACCACTTCTCGTCGAGCAGGGTGTTGCGCGCAATCAGCACTTCCTCGGTGCTCGGATCGATGACGTCCTGAGCGACCACGCGACCGAGCACGCGCTGGGACAGCGGCACGATGATATCGCCACCTTCGATGATCGGGTGCAGCGTCAGACCGTTCTCGGTGCCGCAATCGACCTCGGTGATCACCAGATCCTGGGCCACGTCGACCAGACGACGGGTCAGGTAACCGGAGTTGGCGGTTTTCAGTGCCGTATCCGCCAGACCCTTACGCGCGCCGTGGGTCGAGATGAAGTACTGGAGTACGTTCAGACCTTCACGGAAGTTGGCGACGATCGGCGTCTCGATGATCGAGCCATCGGGCTTGGCCATCAGGCCACGCATACCGGCGAGCTGACGAATCTGGGCAGCGCTACCACGGGCACCGGAGTCGGCCATGATGAAGACGCTGTTGAACGAGTCCTGTTCGACCTCGTTGCCGTCGCGATCCACCACGGTCTCTTTCGAGATGCCGGTCATCATCGCCTTGGCCACCTTGTCGTTGGCCTTGGACCAGATATCGATGACCTTGTTGTACTTCTCGCCCGCGGTCACGAGACCCGAGGAGAACTGGTCCTCGATCTCCTTGACCTCGGCTTCCGCCGCCTCGACGATCTCAGTCTTGGCGTCCGGAATGACGAAGTCGTTGACGCCGATGGAGGCACCCGACCAGGTCGCCAGGCGGAAACCGGTGTACATCAGTTGGTCGGCGAAGATCACCGTGGGCTTGAGCCCGGAGCGACGGTACACCTCATTGATCAGTCCGGAGATCGCCTTCTTCTTCATCGGTTTGTCGATGAGCTCGAAGGGCACGCCTTCCGGCAGGATGCGGAACAGCAGGGCGCGACCGACAGTGGTGTCGTAAATGGAGCGCTTGTCGCTGCGCTCGCCGCTCTCCTCATTGATCACCACCTCGTCCAGGCGCACCTTGATGCGGGCGTGCAGCGAGACGCTCTGCGTACCGAAGGCACGTTCGACCTCGTTGAGATCCGAGAACACCATGCCTTCACCCTTGGCGTTGATCTTCTCGCGGGTCATGTAGTAGAGACCCAGTACCACGTCCTGGGACGGCACGATGATCGGCTCGCCGTTGGCCGGCGACAGCACGTTGTTGGTGGCCATCATCAGCGCGCGGGCTTCGAGCTGGGCTTCCAGGGTCAGCGGTACGTGGACCGCCATCTGGTCACCGTCGAAGTCGGCGTTGTAGGCGGCACACACCAGCGGGTGCAGCTGGATCGCCTTGCCTTCGATCAGAAGCGGCTCGAACGCCTGGATACCCAGACGGTGCAGGGTCGGCGCGCGGTTCAGGAGTACCGGGTGTTCGCGGATGACGTCGGCGAGGATGTCCCACACTTCCGGAAGCTCCCGCTCGACCATCTTCTTGGCCGCCTTGATCGTGGACGCGAAGCCCTGCGACTGAAGCTTCGAGTAGATGAACGGCTTGAACAGCTCGAGCGCCATCTTCTTCGGCAGACCACACTGATGAAGGCGCAGGGTCGGGCCGACGGTGATGACCGAACGACCGGAGTAGTCGACGCGCTTGCCCAGCAGGTTCTGACGGAAACGCCCCTGCTTGCCCTTGATCATGTCGGCCAGGGATTTCAGCGGACGCTTGTTGGAGCCGGTGATGGCTCGGCCGCGACGACCGTTGTCGAGCAGCGCATCGACCGCTTCCTGCAGCATGCGCTTTTCGTTACGCACGATGATGTCCGGCGCGTTCAGGTCGAGAAGACGCTTGAGACGGTTGTTACGGTTGATCACGCGACGGTAAAGGTCGTTGAGATCCGAGGTCGCGAAGCGGCCACCGTCCAGCGGTACCAGCGGACGCAGATCCGGCGGCAGCACCGGCAGCACTTCCATGACCATCCACGCCGGCGCGTTGCCGGAGTGGTAGAACGCTTCCAGAAGCTTCAGGCGCTTGGAGAGCTTCTTGATCTTGGTTTCAGAGTTGGTCTGCGGAATCTCTTCACGCAGGGTGTTGATCTCCTCCTCCAGATCGATGTCCTTGAGAAGCTCCTGCACGGCTTCGGCACCCATGCGGGCGTCGAAGTCGTCACCGAACTCTTCCAGCGCTTCGAAGTACTGCTCGTCGTTCAGAAGCTGACCACGCTCGAGGGTGGTCATGCCCGGATCGATCACCACAAACGATTCGAAGTAGAGCACGCGCTCGATATCACGCAGGGTCATATCGAGGAACATGCCGATACGCGACGGCAAGGACTTCAGAAACCAGATGTGGGCAACCGGCGAGGCAAGCTCGATGTGGCCCATGCGCTCGCGGCGCACGGCGGCCTTGGTGACTTCGACGCCGCACTTCTCGCAGATGATGCCGCGGTGCTTCATGCGCTTGTACTTGCCGCACAGGCACTCGTAGTCCTTGACCGGGCCGAAGATCTTGGCACAGAACAGGCCATCACGCTCCGGCTTGAAGGTCCGGTAGTTGATGGTCTCGGGCTTCTTCACCTCGCCGAACGACCAGGAGCGAATCATGTCCGGCGACGCAAGCGTGATCTTGATCGCGTCGAACTCTTCGGACTGAGACTGCGATTTGAGTACTTTCACCAAATCTTTCATTGGACGGCTCCTAGCTCTCTAACTCGATATCGATGCCCAGCGAGCGGATTTCCTTCACGAGCACGTTGAAGGATTCCGGCATGCCTGCCTGCATGGTGTGGTCGCCATCCACGATGTTCTTGTACATCTTGGTGCGGCCTTCGACGTCGTCCGACTTGACGGTGAGCATCTCTTGTAGCGTGTACGCCGCGCCATAAGCCTCCAGCGCCCACACTTCCATTTCACCGAAGCGCTGACCACCGAACTGCGCCTTGCCGCCCAGCGGTTGCTGGGTGACCAGCGAGTACGAGCCGGTGGAACGTGCGTGCATCTTGTCATCGACCAGGTGGTTGAGCTTCAGCATGTACATGTAGCCCACGGTCACCGGACGATCGAAGGCGTCACCGGTACGGCCATCGTAGAGCTTCATCTGGCCGGACTCGGGGATGTCCGCAAGCTTCAACAGGTGCTTGATCTCGTGCTCCTTGGCACCGTCGAACACCGGCGTTGCCATCGGCACACCACCCTTGAGGTTCTTCGCCAGCGCAATGACTTCCTCGTCACTGAGCGAGTCGATGTCCTCGAGGCGCGTGCCCGGGGTGTTGTACACCTGGCCCAGGAAGTCGCGAATCTCGGCCACCTGCTGATCGCGAGCATCGCGCAGCATGGCGTCGATCTTCACGCCCAGACCGCGAGCCGCCATGCCTAAGTGGGTTTCCAGGATCTGGCCCACGTTCATGCGCGACGGTACGCCCAGCGGGTTCAGCACCACGTCGACCGGTTCGCCCTTCTCGTCGAACGGCATGTCCTCGATCGGCATGATCGCCGAGATGACACCCTTGTTACCGTGACGACCGGCCATCTTGTCACCCGGCTGGATGCGACGCTTGACCGCCATGTAGACCTTGACGATCTTGAGCACGCCCGGTGCGAGGTCGTCGCCCTGGGTGAGCTTGCGCTTCTTGTCCTCGAAACGCTCGTCCATCTCCTTGCGACGGTTCTCGAGCTGTTCGTCGGCCTGGGCAAGCAGTTCGTTGAACGACTCGTCCTGCATGCGCAGCTTGAACCACTGCTGACGCGGCAGTTCCTCCAGGTAGGACTCGCTCAGCACGTCGCCCTTCTTGAGCTGCGGACCACCGTTGACGGCCTGACCGTCCAGGGTACGCTTGAGACGCTCGAAGGTCGCGTCTTCGGCGATGCGGTAGGTCTCCTGGAGATCCTTGCGCACTTCGTCGAGCTGCATCTGCTCGATGGAAAGCGCACGGGAGTCCTTCTCGACGCCGTCACGGGTGAAGACCTGAACGTCGATGACGGTGCCCTTCATGCCGGTCGGGGCACGCAGGGAGGTGTCCTTCACGTCACTGGCCTTCTCACCGAAGATCGCACGCAAGAGCTTCTCTTCCGGCGTCAGCTGGGTTTCGCCCTTCGGCGTGACCTTGCCGACCAGGATGTCGCCGGGGCCGACTTCGGCACCGATGTAGACGACACCCGCCTCGTCCAGCTTGCCCAGCGCCGACTCGCCGACGTTGGGGATGTCCGAGGTGATCTCTTCCGGGCCGAGCTTGGTGTCGCGAGACACGCAGGTCAGCTCCTGGATGTGGATCGTGGTGAAACGGTCTTCCTGGACCACACGCTCGGAGAGCAGGATGGAGTCCTCGAAGTTGTAGCCGTTCCAGGGCATGAACGCGATGCGCATGTTCTGGCCGAGTGCCAGATCACCCATGTCGACGGACGGGCCGTCGGCGAGGATGTCGCCACGCGCGACGTTGTCGCCGGGGCGCACGATCGGGCGCTGGTTCATGCAGGTGTTCTGGTTCGAACGGGTGTACTTGGTCAGGTTGTAGATGTCGACCCCGGCTTCACCGCCGATGATCTCGTCTTCGTTGACCCGTACCACCACGCGCCGCGCGTCGACGGAGTCGATCACGCCGCCGCGGCGCGCCACGGCGCACACGCCGGAGTCGCGCGCCACGAAGCGCTCCATGCCGGTACCCACGAGCGGCTTGTCAGCGCGCAGGGTCGGCACCGCCTGACGCTGCATGTTCGCCCCCATCAGGGCGCGGTTGGCGTCATCGTGCTCGAGGAACGGGATCAGCGCTGCGGCCACGGAGACGACCTGGCGCGGAGACACGTCCATCAGCGTCACCTGCTCGGGGCGCATGAAGGTGGTCTCGCCACGGTGGCGTACCTGGACCAGGTCATCGGTAAGCTGGTTGGCTTCGTTGACCGCCGCCGAGGCCTGGGCGATGACGAAGTCGCCCTCCTCGATCGCCGAGAGATGGACGATGTCGTCGGTCACCTGGCCTGCGTTCACCTTGCGGTACGGCGTCTCGAGGAAACCGTAGCTGTTGGTGTGGCTGTAGGTCGCTAGCGAGTTGATCAGACCGATGTTCGGACCTTCCGGCGTCTCGATCGGGCACAGGCGGCCGTAGTGCGTGGCGTGAACGTCGCGCACCTCGAAGCCGGCGCGTTCGCGGGTCAGACCACCCGGGCCGAGCGCGGAGACACGACGCTTGTGCGTGACTTCCGACAGCGGGTTGTTCTGGTCCATGAACTGGGAGAGCTGGCTCGAGCCGAAGAACTCCTTCACCGCCGCCGCGACCGGCTTGGCATTGATCAGATCCTGCGGCATCAGGCCTTCGCTCTCGGCCATGGAGAGACGCTCTTTCACCGCGCGCTCGACGCGCACGAGACCCACGCGGAACTGGTTTTCCGCCATCTCGCCGACGCAGCGGATGCGGCGGTTGCCCAGGTGGTCGATGTCGTCGACGTCGCCGAAGCCGTTACGGATGTTGATCAGCTCGCGCAGTACATCGAGGATGTCCTTGCGGTCGAGTACGCCGGAGCCGGTGTCGGATTCACGACGCAGGCGGCGGTTGAACTTCATCCGACCGACACCGGAGAGATCGTAGCGATCCTCGGTGAAGAACAGGTTGTGGAACAGCGTCTCGGCGGCTTCCTTGGTGGGCGGCTCGCCGGGGCGCATCATGCGGTAGATCTCGACGAGCGCCTCGAGCTGCGACCCGGTGGTGTCGAGCCTCAAGGTGTCGGAGATGAACGAACCGCAGTCGAGATCGTTGGTATAGAGCGTCTCGATGCGCGTGATGCCGCCTTCGGCCATGCGCTCGAGCACTTCCGGAGTGATCTCGGTGTTGCAGGCAACGATCAGTTCGCCGGTCTTGGCGTCGATCTGATCCTTGGCCAGGGTCTTACCAAACAGATACTCCATCGGCACTTCCAGACGCTCAAGGCCGGCTTTCTCGAGCTGACGGATGTGCTTCTGGGTGATCCGGCGGCCTTCCTCGACGATGATCTCGCCGCTGCCATCCTTGATGTCGAAGGTGGCGGTGTCACCGCGCAGGCGCGACGGCACGAGCTCCACGGAGAAGCCGGACTTCTCGATGTGGAAGACGCTGGTGTCGAAGAACTCATCGAGGATCTCCTCGGCGCTCATGCCGAGCGCGCGCATCAGCACGGACGCCGGAAGCTTCCGGCGACGGTCGATACGCACGAACACGTTGTCCTTCGGGTCGAACTCGAAATCGAGCCAGGAGCCACGGTAAGGAATCACGCGAGCAGAGTACAAGAGCTTGCCCGAGGAGTGGCTCTTGCCCTTGTCATGATCGAAGAACACACCGGGTGAGCGGTGGAGCTGGGAGACGATTACCCGCTCGGTACCGTTGATCACGAAGGTACCGTTCTCGGTCATCAGGGGGATTTCCCCCATGTAGACTTCCTGCTCCTTGATATCCTTGATGGCCTTGTTCGACGAGTCGCGATCGTAGATGATCAAGCGAACCTTCACGCGCAGCGGCGCCGAGTAGGTCACGCCACGCAGCTGGCACTCCTTCACGTCGAACGCCGGCGTGCCGAAGCGGTAGCTCACGTACTCGAGGGCGGCGTTGCCGGAAAAGCTCTCGATCGGGAACACCGACTTGAAAGCCGCGTGCAGGCCGACTTCGTGACGCTCGTCGGGCGAACGGTCCTGCTGGAGAAAGTCGTAGTAGGAATCAAGCTGGATAGCCAGCAGGTAAGGCACATCCATTACTTGGGGCAGTTTGCCGAAATCCTTGCGGATGCGTTTTTTCTCAGTATATGAGTAAGCCATCTGTATTCCCCAGCTTGTTCACCATGGGTGGCCGATGCGTGGTCATCTGCCCCGCGGGCGTCTCAGACGCAGACAGCAAGCTCCAGAACTGGTAGCTCGCCGTCAAAAATCTCGATAGATAACAGTGCTATCGCTGTGCTATCAATGGTCGGTGACCACTGTGCGATACCAAACACCGGTCTTACTGTGTCGCTGCCTTGTGGGCAGCCTTTCTGCATAGCACGTCTCGCCTGGCGATACCAGCTACAACAGAAAAAGGCCGGCAGCGGGAAAGCCCGCCGCCAGCCGTGGAAGCTTACGCTGCGCGTAAAGCCACCGGCACAAGGATTACTTGAGCTCGACGGTTGCGCCTGCTTCTTCCAGCTTCTTCTTGGCCGCTTCGGCGTCGTCCTTGGACATCGCTTCTTTGATGGTGGCCGGTGCGCCGTCGACGGCACCCTTGGCTTCTTTCAGGCCAAGACCAGTGATCTCGCGAACGGCCTTGATGACGTTGACTTTCTTGTCACCGGCAGAGGCCAGAACCAGGTCGAATTCGGTCTGCTCTTCAGCAGCGGCTTCGCCACCACCCGCCGGGCCAGCCATGACGGCTGCCGCTGCAGATACGCCGAACTTCTCTTCCATTGCTTCGATCAGCTCGACAACTTCCATTACGGACATGTCGGCTACAGCATTGATGATATCGTCTTTGGACAGTGCCATTGTTTCATTCCTAACTTTGCGGGAGTCGTAACGACTCAGGATTCATTGCTCGGTTCGTTTGCCTAGGCGGCGTGCAAGAAGGCCTTAAGCGGCTTCTTCCTGCTTTTGGTCGCGCAGGGCGGCCAGGGTACGAACCAGCTTGCCAGCGGAGGCTTCTTTCATGACCGACATCAACTTGGCGATTGCCTCGTCGTAAGTCGGCAGACTTGCCAGACGGTCGATGTCTGCAGCCGGAATCAGCTCGCCTTCGTAGGCCAGTGCCTTCACTTCGAAGTTCTGCTCGGTCTTGGCGAAATCCTTGAACAGACGAGCGGCAGCGCCCGGATGCTCAGAAGAGAAAGCCAACAGAGTCGGACCAACGAAGCTCTCGTTCAGGCACTCCCATTGAGTGCCCTCGAGGGCGCGGCGTGCCAGGGTGTTGCGAACAACACGCAGCTGGACGCCATTCTCGCGCGCTTGCTTGCGCAGGTCGGTCATTTTACCGACCGTGACACCGCGAGAATCGGCAACTACGACGGAGAGTGCGCCCTTGGCCGCTTCACTCACCTCGGCAACAATCGCTTTCTTGCCTTCAAGTGCTAGTGGCACAGTGATCACTCCTTCGTGCCGGACCCGAAGGGCCCGGTGGTTACCATCTCTTTCGAGGCTGACTGCTCCCCGAAAGCCTTGGGGATGGTGCTCACCAGACAAGCCCTGCTTGAAAAGCATCAACCAACTGGCGGCCACACCATCTGCGCAGGCGCTTTCGCGATTAAGCCGCTTTCGTGACGAAGGCGGCACCTGCGGTCTTTGACGGCGCTCCACGCGTACGTGGAGGACCGCAAAGTTCTTGCTCTTGAATCTACCCTACTGCCTGTGGCGCCATGCGCCAACCGACGATTCCGACTTAGACGTAAGCGGAATGGTCGATGGTCAGACCCGGGCCCATGGTGGTGGACAGAGTCATCTTCTTGAAGTAGATGCCTTTTGAAGAGCTCGGCTTGAGCTTCTTCAGGTCGGCGACCAGCGCTTCCAGGTTACCGGCAACGGCAGAAGCGTCGAAATCGACCTTGCCGAGGGTAGTGTGGATGATACCGTTCTTGTCGGTACGGAAACGTACCTGGCCGGCCTTGGCGTTCTTGACCGCGGTGGCGACGTCCGGCGTCACGGTGCCGACTTTCGGGTTCGGCATCAGGCCGCGCGGGCCGAGGATCTGACCCAGCTGGCCGACCACGCGCATCGCGTCCGGAGAGGCGATGACCACGTCGAAGTCCATCTGGCCTTTCTTGACCTGCTCGGCCAGATCATCCATGCCCACGATGTCGGCGCCGGCTTCTTTGGCGGCATCGGCATTGGCACCCTGGGTGAAGACGGCAACGCGCACGTCTTTACCGGTACCGTTGGGCATCACGGTGGCGCCACGCACGACCTGGTCGGATTTACGCGGATCGACGCCCAGGTTGATGGCGATGTCGACGGACTCCTTGAACTTCACGGTGGAAAGCTCGGAGAGCAGTGCCACCGCTTCTTCCAGGGAGTACGCCTTGTTGGAATCTACCTTTTCGCGAATGTTCTTCGCGCGCTTGGTCAGCTTAGCCATGATCAGAGACCCTCCACGTTTAGGCCCATGCTACGAGCGCTACCAGCGATCGTGCGTACCGCAGCGTCGAGATCCGCCGCCGTCATGTCCGGCTCTTTGGTCTTGGCGATCTCTTCGAGCTGCTCGCGGGTCACGGTGCCGACCTTCTTCTTGTTCGGCTCACCGGAACCGGACTTGATGCCAGCGGCTTTCTTCAGCAGCACGGCAGCAGGCGGCGTCTTGGTGACGAACGTGAAGCTGCGGTCGGAGTAGACGGTGATCACGACCGGCGTCGGCAGGCCCGGCTCGATGTCCTGGGTCTCTGCGTTGAACGCCTTGCAGAATTCCATGATGTTCACGCCGTGCTGACCCAGCGCGGGGCCCACGGGCGGACTCGGGTTGGCTTTACCTGCAGCGACCTGCAGTTTGATGTAAGCCTGTACTTTCTTGGCCATGCTGTTTACTCCAATTGGGTGATAACGCCTTGCGGCTCCCCGGTGTACGTGAAGCGGCAGCGCCGCTTCACATGAAAATCGATGTCAGGCGCCGAGGGCGCGAACCTGCTCGTTACTCTTTCTCGACTTACTCTTTCTCGACCTGAGAGAACTCGAGCTCCACCGGGGTGGCGCGACCGAAGATCAGCACGCTCACCTGCAGGCGGCTCTTCTCGTAGTTCACCTCTTCGACCACGCCGTTGAAGTCGGCGAACGGCCCGTCGATGACACGCACCGACTGGCCCGGTTCGAACATGGTCTTGGGGCGTGGCTTGTCGGTGCCGTCCTTGACGCGATGCAGGATGGCTTCGGCCTCGCGGGTGGTGATCGGCGCCGGCTTCTCCTTGGTGCCCCCGATGAAGCCCATCACGCGAGGCGTCTCGTTGACCAGGTGCCAGGTCTCGTCGACCATCTCCATCTCGACCAATACGTAGCCGGGGTAGAACTTGCGCTCACTCTTGCGGCGCTTGCCGTCGCGCATTTCGACCACTTCTTCCGTTGGCACCAGAATCTCGCCGAAGCGGTCTTCCATGCCGTGCATTTTCACCCGCTCGATCAGCGAGCGCATCACGTGCTTTTCGAAGCCGGAATAGGCGTGGACGACATACCAACGTTTGGACATGAAAACTCCTAACCGATTACGCCGGACATTGCCCAGCCAAGAAGAGTGTCGATCAACCACAGCATCAGCCCGACCACGAGCACGGCCACCAGCACGATGGCGGTGGTCTGGATGGTCTCGGGGCGTGTCGGCCAGACGACGCGCTGGATCTCTTTCTTGGCGCTCACCGCAAGCTCCATCAGCGCACGACCCTTGGTGGTGGTCAGCGCGATCAGACCGGCGCCGGCGCACAGCACCACGACACCCAGCACGCGGTAGAGAAGCGCGATATCGACGAAATAAGTATTACCGACAACGGCAACGGCAAGCAGCGCCACGACTGCCGCCCACTTGAGCCCGTCATGACCCGACTGCTGCACCTCGGCGCCATGTTTTACGGAACTAGGCTTCATAAAAACGAGACTCCTCAGGGTGCAACGAGCGACTTGGAATTCTGGAAAAAAGACATGCCAACCTGGGGAAGGTTGGCAGGCCAGGAGGGAATCGAACCCCCAACCTGCGGTTTTGGAGACCGCTGCTCTGCCAATTGAGCTACTGGCCTGTATCGTCGTGTGCGCAAAGACACCTACGCTACAGCGGGCGCCATGGTAGCGGAGAAAGCTCCGCCTGACAACCCTGTCACTCTTGCCACCACTCGGGCGTGGCGGCAAAGACGAAAAAAGCGAGCAAAGCCCGCTTTTTCCTGAATATGGAGCTCATGGACGGAATTGAACCGTCGACCTCACCCTTACCAAGGGTGTGCTCTACCCCTGAGCTACATGAGCTAAACACAACAACCGTTCGACTGGAGCGGGCGGCGGGAATCGAACCCGCACCATCAGCTTGGAAGGCTGAGGTTCTACCATTGAACTACGCCCGCTTGATCTATCGAGAATCAAAAACCGGCAAGCTCAACTGAAAACGCGCCTTGCGGCTTTCAACTCCGAACAGCACTATCGCATTACTGCCATCGCACTGTCGTCGAACTGGTGGAGAGGGAAGGATTCGAACCTTCGAAGCTTTCGCGGCAGATTTACAGTCTGCTCCCTTTGGCCACTCGGGAACCTCTCCATCTGTGGCGGCACATTATGCCAGCCTCCAATTCGGTGTCAAGCTCGATAGTTACTTGATTTATCGTAGCTTGCAGCGCCCGAGCGCCACCCACCGCCTTGGAACGCGCTGCATTCTGTCAAAGCAGCGCCGAGAATGCAAGCGCTGCACGAATTTTTTCCAGCGACACCGGTTCGGGCACACGCGGAGCGCCAGCCAGCCGGCCCGCGCGTTCGGCAAAGGTGAGCGGGCAGATGGCCTCGAGCCCGCCGTAGACCATGTCCGGCCATACCGCGTGGGGCACGCGCACCCCGCGCGAGACCACCCGCGCATCGCCGCCGGTCAAGAGCATCGGCAGCGCCACGCCCTGCTGGTCGCACACCTCGCTGTAGATGCGGTTGATCGCGCTCACCGCCGCCATGTAGATGCCGTGATTCACCGCGTCCACGGTGCGCCGGCCAGGCTCAAGCAACGCATCGGCTTCGCTGTCCGGGTCGATGGCGACGTTGCGGGTGCCGAGCTTGAGACTCTCCTTCATCAAGCGCAGTCCGGGGATGATGAATCCCCCCAGGTGGGTGCCGCCGGGCAGCACGAAGTCGATGGTGATGGCGCTGCCACAGTCCACCGCGCAGCAGCCGCCGGCCAGCTGGTAGCCGGCCAGCACACCCATCCAGCGATCGACACCCAGCCGACCCGGCTCGTCGTAACCGTTGATCACCCCGAGCGACTCCGGCAGCGACCGGGCCACGAACACATGACGCACCTGACGACGCAAGAGCGCCACCGTGTCGTCGAGCACCGCCGCGCGGGCCACGCTCGAAATGCGCACCGCCTCGACCACGTCGAGATCCGGGATGTCCGCGCCGGGGCGCCACTCCTCGCGAGTCCACACGGCTCCGCGCGAGCGTATCTCGCTGCTCACCGAGTCCTTGAGGCGCCACTTGGAGAGCGTGTTGCCGATATCCAGATCTAGAATCATGTCCGCCTGCGCACGCTGATCTCACCGCCGGACAGGCGCCGTGCCTGGCCGCCCTCGCTGACCCACAGGTTGCCGCTGTCATCGACGTCGCCAGCGACCGCCTCGCTCTCCTTCGCGCCCTGGAGAATGCGCACGTCGCTGCCGGCGAAGGCGTGGCGGGCGTTCCATTCATCGCGCCAGGCGGCGAAGCCGCTCGCCTCGAAGTCCGCCAGCATCGTCAAGAGCCCGGCGACCGCGTCGGCGGCGAGCTGGTTGCGCGAAAGCCCGGGGCAGGTATCGAAAAGCGCCGCCACAGGCTGGTCGATCGCCCGGCGAAGCTCCTCGGGAAGCGTCAGGTTCATGCCCAGGCCGATCACCACCTCGCAGGGGCCGGCGGCGTCACCGGTCACTTCGATCAGGATACCGGCGAGCTTGCCGAGCTCGCCGCCCTCCAGCGGCAGCAGGATATCGTTGGGCCACTTGAGCTTTGGTGCCACGCCGTGGCGCTCGAGCACCTGGGCCACCACCACGCCGACCGCGAGGCTCAAGCCCTCGAGGGAGGCGACGCCGGCATCGAAGCGCCAGCCAAGCGAAAGCAGAAGTCCCTGCCCCCAGGCGGTACTCCACGCCCGGCCGCGCCGCCCGCGCCCGGCACTCTGGCGCTCGACCAGGCACGCCTCGCCGTGGCCGGCCCCCTGGGTGAAACGTGCGCGCAGGAATTCGTTGCTCGAATCGAGCTGATCCTCGACGAATAGACGGGCAAGCAGATGGCGCGCTTCGGCGGGGAGCCCCGCGACCACGCGCTGCCCGCTCAGGGGCTCGAGCGGATGCGCCAGCCGGTAGCCGCGCCCTTTCACGGCGATCAGCGCAACGCCCATGGCGTCGAGCTTCTTCAGCTGTTTCCATACCGCGGCGCGGGAGACGCCCAGCGCCTCGCCCAGCGCCTCGCCGGAATGGACCTCGCCATCGCTCAACAAACGCATCAGGTTACCGATGGTCATGTCCTTGCCCCAGTTGGGAAAACGCCTATCTTACCGGATGCGTCATCACGGCGAAAACTGCCGCCTTCGGGTTATTGACTTGATCCTTTGTTTAAGACAGCGCTGGTAGTCGGCCCACCCCAGACCCTATAATGCCGCCCTATTTTTCCAGCAGGATCGCGTCGTGATCGAGAATCTTCGTAACATTGCCATTATCGCCCACGTTGACCACGGTAAGACTACCCTGGTCGACAAGCTGCTCAGCCAGTCCGGCACCCTCGACCGCAAGGCCGAAGGCCAGGAGCGGATCATGGACTCCAATGACCAGGAGAAGGAGCGCGGCATCACCATCCTGGCCAAGAACACCGCGATCCAGTGGCAGGATGGCAAGGGCACGAACTACCACATCAACATCGTCGACACCCCCGGGCACGCCGACTTCGGCGGCGAGGTCGAGCGCGTCATGTCGATGGTCGACTCGGTCCTTTTGCTGGTCGACGCCGTCGACGGCCCGATGCCGCAGACCCGCTTCGTGACCCAGAAGGCGTTCTCTCAGGGCCTCAAGCCGATCGTCGTGGTCAACAAGATCGACCGTCCCGGCGCGCGCCCGGACTGGGTCATCGACCAGATCTTCGATCTGTTCGACAACCTCGGCGCCTCTGATGAGCAGCTCGACTTCCCGATCATCTACTGCTCGGCGCTCAACGGCATCGCCGGCATGGAGCCGGACGCGCTCGAAGAGAACATGAACCCGATGTTCCAGGCGATCGTCGACATCGTCGAGCCGCCGGCGGTCGAGATCGACGGCCCGTTCCAGATGCAGATCTCCGCTCTCGACTACAACAGCTACGTCGGCGTCATCGGTCTTGGCCGCATCAAGCGCGGTAGCGTCAAGCCGGGCCAGCAGATCACCGTCATCACCAAGGAAGGCAATACCCGCAAGGGCAAGGTCGGCCAGGTCATGACTCACATGGGTCTCGAGCGGGTCCAGACCACCGAAGCCACCGCCGGCGATATCGTCTGCATCACCGGCATCGAAGATCTGGCGATCTCCGACACCCTCTGCGACAACACCGCCGTCGAAGCCCTGCCGCCGCTGTCCGTGGACGAGCCTACCGTCTCCATGACCTTCCAGGTCAACGACTCGCCGTTCGCCGGCAAGGACGGCAAATACGTCACCAGCCGCAACATCAAGGACCGCCTCGACCAGGAGCTGATCCACAACGTGGCGCTGCGGGTCGAGCAGGGCGAGACGCCGGAGAAGTTCAAGGTTTCCGGTCGTGGCGAGCTGCACCTGTCGGTGCTGATCGAGTCCATGCGTCGTGAAGGCTTCGAGCTTGCCGTGGGCCGCCCGGAGGTCATCATCAAGGAGATCGACGGCGTCAAGCAGGAGCCCTACGAAGAGGTCATCATCGACTGTGAAGAGCAGCACCAGGGCTCGATCATGGAAGAGCTCGGCTACCGCAAGGGTGAGATGACCAACATGAACCCGGATGGCAAGGGCCGCGTTCGTCTGGACTTCATCATCCCCGCGCGCGGCCTGATCGGCTTCCGTGGCCAATTCCTGACCCTGACCTCCGGCACCGGCATCCTGACCAGCCGCTTCGATCACTACGGCCCGCTCAAGCCCGATGCCTCCATCGAGCGTCGCAACGGCGTGCTGGTCTCCATGGTCGGTGGCAAGGCGCTGGCCTATGCGCTCTACGCCCTTCAGGATCGCGGCAAGCTGATCATCGATCACGCCACCGAGGTCTACGAAGGCATGTTGATCGGCATCAACAACCGAGCCAACGACATGGTGGTCAACCCCACCAAGGGCAAGAAGCTCGACAACATGCGCTCTACCGGTAACGACGAGAACATCGTGCTGACGCCGCCGATCAAGTTCACCCTCGAGCAGGCGATCGAGTTCCTGGACTCCGACGAACTGGTGGAAGTCACCCCGAGCCACATCCGTCTGCGCAAGAAGCACCTGACCGAGAACGAGCGCAAGCGCGCCGGCAAGAAGTAAGCGCTCGCCGCCATGCCCCCGAAAGCCCGCCTCGTGCGGGCTTTTTCGTGTCCGGCGCGTATACGGCCTGCGGTAAAGCCTTTCGTCGGGCCGGGATTAACGCAGCCTAAACGCTAGGGGGCTGGAAAGCGCGCGCGTTCTGGCGCACAGTGAAAAGCAGATCGCGCCGCGACGTACGACTCGCCAAGAATTCATACAAACGTTTGGCTCGTGCCACTTGGCGCCACGCGATCAACAATAATAGCCAACCCCGGGTCGGGCGCCTGCCCTGCTCCTACGAGGAATGCATGACTCCCATCATCGAAGTACAGCGCGTCAACAAGGCGTTTGGCGGGCTCAAGGTCATCAACGACTGCTCGATCCAGGTCGAGAAGGGCTCGATCACTGGCATGATCGGCCCCAACGGCGCCGGCAAGTCGACGCTGTTCAACCTGATCGCCGGCGCTCTCACCCCGGACAGCGGCCATATCCTGCTCGACGGCGAGGAGATCACCGCCCTCCCCGCCGATGCGCGTTTCCACAAGGGGCTTTTGCGTACCTTTCAGATCGCTCACGAGTTCGGCCAGATGAGTGCGCTCGAGAACCTGATGATGGTGCCGCCGCACCAGGCCGGCGAGCGCCTGTTCGCTACCTGGTTCAAGCCGGGGCTGGTGCGCCGCGAAGAAGACGAGGTGCGCCGCCGGGCACTGGAGGTGATCGACTTCGTCGGCCTGCACCACGTCAGAAACGAGCTGGCGGGCAATCTTTCCGGCGGCCAGAAGAAGCTCCTGGAACTTGGCCGCACCATGATGACCGACGCCAAGGTGGTGCTGCTCGACGAGATCGCCGCCGGGGTCAACCGCACGCTTCTGGGCGACCTGATGGGCAATATCGAGCGACTCAACCGCGAGATGGGCTACACCTTCCTGGTCATCGAACACGACATGGAGATGATCGCAAGGCTGTGCGACCCGGTGATCGTGCTCGCCCAGGGCAGCGTCATGGTCGAGGGCTCCATCGACGAGATCCAGCGCAATCCCGAGGTGATCGAGGCCTACTTCGGCAGCGACGCCGCCTGACGCGGCAGCATCACCCATAACAACACCGATCATTTCACGAGACACCGATACCATGACGAGTAATACGTCACCCAAGGCCGGCCCCCCCGGCGCCACGCCGCTTTTGTGCGCGCGGGACGTGCACGGCGGCTACGGCGGCATGAACATATTGAACGGGGTCGAGATGACGCTTCACGCCGATGAAGTCGGCGTCATCGTCGGCCCCAACGGCGCCGGCAAGTCCACCATGCTGAAGGCCGTGTTCGGCCTTCTGAACGTGAACCAGGGCGAGATCCTGCTGAAGGGCGAGCCGATCCACAATCTGGCGCCGAACCAGCTGGTCAAGCGCGGCATGGGCTTCGTCCCCCAAGAGAAGAACGTCTTCCCGAGCCTCTCGGTGAAGGAGAACTTGGAGATGGGGGCGTACCTGAAGCCGCACAACGTCAAGCGCATGCTCGAGCAGGTGTATGAATTCTTCCCGCCGCTCAAGGAGAAGCGCCACCAGAGCGCCGGCGAGCTCTCCGGCGGCCAGCGCCAGATGGTGGCCATGGGCCGCGCGCTGATGGCCGAACCGACACTTCTGCTGCTCGACGAGCCCACCGCCGGGCTTTCGCCGCTCTACATGAACGAGATCTTCGACCGGGTGAAGAAGATCAACGCCGCCGGCGTCGGCATCCTGATGGTCGAGCAGAACGCAAAGCAAGCGCTCGCCATCGCCGACAAGGGCTTCGTGCTGGCCGCCGGCCAGAACCGTTTCACCGATACGGGCGCGGCACTGCTCGCCGACCCGGACGTCGCCAGAAGCTTTTTGGGCGGCTAGCCCGGGGGAGGAATTCGTGAACGAACTGGTCTTTTTCATCAACAACGTCGTGATCGCCGGCAGCGTCACCGGCTCGATCTACGCCATCGGCGCGATCGGCGTGACGCTGATCTTCAGCATCATGCGCTTTGCCCACTTCGCCCACGCCGACATGATGACCTTCGGCGCCTTCATGGTGCTGTTGCTCACCACGGCGTTCCCCGCCGCCGGCACGGCGATCGGCGTGCCGACCGCGCTGATCATGCTGCCCCTGGCGATGGTGCTGACCGCGCTTCTGGCCGTCGGCATCGACAAGGCGTTCTACAAGCCGCTGCGCGCCTTCGGCGTCAAGCCGATCGTCATGGTGATCGGCTCTCTCGGCGTCACCTTGATGCTCCAGGGGCTGATTCGCCTGTTCGCCGGCACCGGCGGTCAGAGCCTCTACGTGGGTGATCGCAAGGAGATCTTTCGCCTCGGTCTGCCCTTCGAAGGCGCGCGTGCGCCGATCGTGGTCACCGAACCGCAGCTCTACCTGTTCGTGATCACGATCGCCTGCGTGGTGGCGCTGGCGCTGTTTCTCAACCGCTCGCGCCTGGGCAAGGCGATGCGCGCCATGTCCGACAATCCGGAGCTCGCCCAGGCCTCGGGTATCAACACCAACACTATCGTGGCGGTGACCTGGGTGATCGCCGGGGGGCTTGCCGCCATTGCGGGCACGCTACTTTCGCTGGACGTGACCTTCAAGCCGGATTTGAGCTTCTTTCTGCTGCTGCCGATCTTCGCCGCCGCCATCGTCGGCGGCGTGGGCCACCCCTACGGGGCGATCGCCGGCGGCTTCGTGGTGGGCTTTGCCGAGACGCTCGCGGTATTCAACTGGAACGTGCTGCTGCGCCCGTTCCAGGAGAGCTTCCCTGCGTGGCTGGAGCTTCCCTCGAATCTGGCCTTCGTGGGCACCGAGTACAAGATCGTGGTGCCGTTTTTCATCCTGGTCGCCATTCTGGTCTGGCGCCCCACGGGCCTGTTCAAGGGCAAGGTGATCTGATGAACGATAAAACCGCTTCCTACACGCCCCGCGATACCACCGTGGCCCGGCGCTTTCCGCTGCGCGAGGTGGTACTGTTCGCCGCCCTTCTGGTGGCGGTGCTCGGCGTCTACGCGCTGATGGGCGCGGCCTACAGCACGCGCATGCTGGTCGAGGCCGCCTGCTACGCCATTCTGGCCCTGGGCCTCACCATCCAGTGGGGCTACGCCGGGCAGTTCAACGCCGGCGTCATGGGGTTCGTCGCGCTCGGCGGCTTTAGCGCCATGCTGTTCAGCGTGCCGGTCAACGACGCCTTCTGGGGCACGGAGCTGCCCGGCGAGCTCGGCCGGGTGCTGCTCTATGGCCTTGCCGCCATCGTGGTGGTCATCGGCGCCACCCGGCTCGACCGCTTCGGCGTGCCCAAGCTTCTACGCACCCTTATCGCCGTAATACTGGCCGTCGTGCTGTATCTGATCGTGATCAGCATGCTGCGCGAGGTGACCGGGGAGATCCAGAGCCGTGCGGGCTTCGTCGGCGGCTTCGGCCTGCCGCCCTGGGTCGGCTGGATCGTCGGCGGAGCGCTTGCCGGTGGCGTGGGCTACTTCATCGGCCATATCTGCCTGGGGCTTAGAAGCGACTACCTGGCGATCGCCACTCTCGGTATCGCCGAGATCATCAAGGCGTTTCTGAAGAACTCCGACTGGCTGACCCGTGGCACCGCCACGGTCTCGCCGCTGCCCTGGCCGACGCCAGGACCCTCCGAGCTCGGTTTCACGCTTTCGCGGGCGATCTATCTCTCGCTGACCGCAGTGATCATCGCGGTGATCTTCTTTCTGCTCCACCGCGCCTACCACGCGCCCTGGGGGCGGATGATCCGCGCCATTCGCGACAACGAGGTGTCGGCGGCGGCCATGGGCAAGGACATCAACAAGCGCCGCCTCGAGATTTTCGTGCTCGGTTGCATTTTGATGGGCCTGGGCGGTGGGGTGCTCGGCACCTTCAACAGCCTGTTCGACCCCCAGGGGTATCTGCCGTTGAATCACACCTTCCTGGTGCTGGTGATGGTGATCCTCGGCGGGCCGGGCAACAACCTGGGCACGATCTTCGGCGCCGTGGCGGTCTACATCATCTGGATCATGTCGGAGCCTTTGGCGCTTTACGTCATGCAGCTGGTGGCGACCCTGGGCGAGAGCGCCGGATGGACGCTTCCGAGCAACCTGGACAGCCGCGCGCTGCAGGCCCGGGTGCTGGTGATCGGCATGCTGATCACCGTCGTGCTGCGCTTCGCGCCCAAGGGGCTCTTGCCGGAGAACATCAAGGCCCACGGCTAAGCAAAGGCACCACGAAAAACGCCCCGAGTCGACTCGGGGCGTTTTTTTGTCCAGGCGCTACGCCTCGTGGCTTACAGGTCGAGCTGTCCTTTAGTGACGAAGCGGCCCTCTTCTACTGCCATTTCGACCACCACGCCGGGCACGTCGCCGTTCTCGTCGAACTCGTGAGAGCCGGAGGCGCCTTCGTAGTTGATCTCGGTGCCCGCGGCGATCAGCTCCACGGCCTTCTCCCACTCGCCGGGCAGGATCACCTCGCCCGGGGCGCTGGCGACGCTTCGAAGCGCCTCAGACAGCCCTTCACGCTCGGCGCTGCCGTTTTGCTGGATGGCCAGCGCCAGCAGGAAGGCGGCATCATAGGCTTGAGCGGCAAACACCGCGCTTGGGTCGAAGCCGGCATCATTAGCGGCACTCTCGAAGATCTCGGTACCGGGCAGCTCGGGGCTGCCCGGGCGGGTGGCGATCATGCCGTCGAGCACGTCGGCGCCGATCGCCTCGACCAGGCTATCGCCGACCATGCCGTCGGCGCCCACGTACTGGGTGAACATGCCACTCTCATAGGCCTGGCGCAGCACGGTCTGGCCGGAGGTGTCGGCGTAGGCGAGCACCACCAGGGTGTCGGCGCCGCCGGCGGAGAGCGAACCAAGCTCCGAGCGGTAGTCGGCGCGGTTGTCTTCGTGGGCGAGATTCGCCACCACCTCGCCGCCGCCGGTTTCAAACGCAGTGGCGAAGGCGTCCGACAGCCCCTGACCGTAGTCGTTGTTGACGTAGGTGACCGCCACGACGTCGATGCCCTTGTCGAGCAGGAGCTTGGCGAGCATATCGCCCTGGAAGGCGTCCGACGGCACGGTACGAAACACCAGGTCGTTGTCATCGAGCTCGGTCACCGCGGGTGCGGTGGAGGCCGGCGAGACCATCACCACGCCCCCGGGCACGGCAGCGTTGTTGGCCGCGGCGATGGTCGCGCCGGTGCAAAGCGCGCCGACGATCGCGGTGACGTTTTCGGAGTTGACCATGCGGTCGGCGGCATTCGAGGCCGCCGAGGCGTCGGAGCAGGTGGTGTCGCCGGAGGGCATCGACAGCGTCTGGCCATCGAGGATGCCGCCCTGCTCGTTGACCTGGGCCACGGCGAGCTTGGCACCTTCGAAGATCGGCGGCGTCAGGCTCTCGATGCCGCCGGTGAAGCCCCCCAGAAAACCGATCTTGACCTCGGCCTGGGCGCTTGCCGCCAGGGCCAGGGAAGACGCCGCCACGGCGGTCACTAATGCGCGTTTATTTATCATGTTGTTCATCGCTCCCAATGTGAGGTGCGCGCGGGCCTTCGCCGACGCTGCCTCTAATCTGGAACCGCCGCGTGAAAAACACAAGCGCGGGCTGTTAACGCTTGCGCTAGAGCCAGCGCTCCAAGCGGAAGGTGTGGCTCGCCCACGCATTCAGGTGGCGCCAAGCGTTACCGGGCTCCTTCTCGGCGGCCAGCGGCTCGCCACGATGCTCGTAGTGCCAGACGAGCTCCTCGTCGTCATCGAGCAGCACCTGGTAGCTGATGGTCGGCTCCTGGCCCACCTCCACCAGCTCGTCGAAGGCTGTCTGGAGCCCTTCGCTGCGTACCAGCACGCCGATCTCGCTGTTCCACAGAATCGAGCGTGGATCAACGTTGAAGGAGCCGATGAACACCTGGTCGTCCATGCGCAGCGCCTTGATGTGCAGCGCCGAGGCGGAGGCGCCGGGCACGCGCATCTCCTCCTCGCCATTGCCGTCGCCGGGCTCCTGCTCCGGGCGCAGCTCGAACAGGCGGATGCCGTGCGCGAGCAGCGTCTTGCGCCAGGGCGCGTAGGCGCCATGCACCACGGCGGCGTCGGTGGACTCCAGCGAGTTGGTGATGACGTCAACCTCGACGCCGTCGCCGGCCAGCGCCACCAGCCGCTCGACCCCGGCCTCGGTGGGCACGAAGTAGGCCGAGACCAGCACCAGCCGCTCGCGGGTGGTAGTGCGCGCCATCAAATCTCCCAGCAGCGTCTCCTGCCAGGGGGGGGCGGTGGCGTGGGTGAGCTTGTCCGGCGAATCGTAAAGGGCAACGCCCTCGCCCCAGTAGAGCGTCTGCCAGGGGGGCGTGTCGCTCGGCGTCTCGCGCAGCTCGCGAATGTAGGCGTCGTCGGCGTTGTCGTCGAGCCAGGCGGACAGATCATGGGCCAGCGGCTGCCAGGCGTCGTCGCTTGCCGCGTGGTAGCGGGCGATCGGCTGGGCAAGCGCATGGTTCCAGTAGTCGTCGAAGCTCTGGGAGAGCGCGGGCACTACCTCGCCCAGGTTGACCAGATCCAGGTCGGCGAAGTTGACCGCGTCGTTGGCGTCGAAATACTCGTCGCCGAGGTTGCGTCCGCCGGCGATCGCCACGCTGTTGTCGGCGATCCACAGCTTGTTGTGCATGCGACGGTGCTGACGGGCAGGGTCGGTGAGCGAGGCCAGCACTCGGGTGACCAGATAGCCGCGCCCGAAAGCGACCGGGTTGAACACCCGCACCTCGACGTTGGGGTGGCTGGCGAGTGCGGCCAGCCGATCGCCCTGGCCGATGGCGCCCATGTCGTCGAGCAGCAGGCGCACCCGCACGCCGCGTTCGGCGGCGCTGAGCAGCTCCTCCATGACCAGCCGCGTGGTCTGGCCGTCGCCGAACAGGTAGGTCTGGATGTCGAGGGTGCGCTCGGCCTGGTGGATCAGCTCGACGCGTACCGCGAAGGCCTCCTGGCCGTTGGCCAGCAGCGCAAAGCCGTCCGGCGCGCTTTGCCCCTCGAAGGCCTGGGCGACCTGCTCCCCGAGCCAGGTATCGCGGGCAAGCGAGCGCTCCAGGGCGGCGCTCGGCTCGCGAGGGGCGTCCTCGTCGACGCAGCCGACGAGCGCCAACAGCGTGATCGCGAGCAGCGCGCCGAGCGCGCGCCGCCGGCTAGCCATCCAGCCGCCCCGCCTCGCCTTGGCGAGCATCGGCGGCCTTGCGCTGGCGGTTGCGCCGGTAGAGACGCACCAGCGCGATGGCGAGCGCGAAGGCCACCATGGCACCGAGCACCACGCCCTGCCAGGGCCGGGCGGCGTTGCCCATCACGGTTTCCAGGGTGATGATCAGTGCAAGGCCCAGTGCCTGCGATCCAATGGCCAGTGCGCGCAGTACATCAACGCCGGGCGAGTGCATAGACAACTCCGTAATCGGTCACGTGCATGATATGGTGATCCAGTGTAACCGCTTAACGGGAAAACCATGAACGCGATCGCTCTCGGGCCGCTATTAATTTCACTGCCCAGGCTCTACGCCGTGGGCTGCGCGCTCGCCCTGCTGCTGGCCTGCCATTTTTTGCTGTCACTGCCCGGTCATCGCCAGCGCCACTGGTTCAACGGCCTGCTGCTGACGTGGCTTCTGGGCGCGCGGCTCACCTACGTGGCGCTCAACCTCGAGAGCTTCGCCCCGGCGCCGCTCGAGGCGCTCAAGTTCTGGCAGCCGGGCTATCATCCGCTCGGCGGTTTCCTCGCCGGGCTCGCCTGGAGCGCTTGGTACCTGCGCCACACCCTGAAACCGATGGCGGTGGCCATGGCGCTGTTCACCGCCGCCTCGGCGCTGTGGCTGCTCGCCATCACGCTCACCGTGTCGAGCGAGCGCTTCGCCCTGGCCGAGCTTCCGGACGTTACCCTCGAGGATCTCGACGGCAATGCCGTCCATCTGCCGGATCTTGCCGACAGCGGCGACGTGATCCTGCTCAACCTGTGGGCCACCTGGTGCCCGCCGTGCCTGCGCGAGATGCCGCTGCTGGCCGAGGCCGACGCCCGCGACGGCGTAAGCGTGGTGATCGTCAACCAGGGCGAGGAGCTCCTACCGGTGGTGCGCTATCTCGACGAGCAGTCGCTCGACTTTCGCCACGCTCTGCTCGACCCGAGCCAGACACTGATGGCGCGCTCGAACGCTCCGGGGCTACCTACCACGCTGCTGTTCGACATTCACGGGCGCACCCGCGACATCCATGTCGGTGAGCTGACCCGCTCACACCTCGAGCGCTGGCTCGGCGAATAGCGCAGTCACCGCTTAATCCCCGCCAGGCTTTGCGTTAGAATCCCCCGCCCCGTAGCCGCCTGCTCCAGGCGGCCGCCCCCGTTTTGTGAACTTCCTCGAGGCATCATGAGCGATTTTACCCCCGGCCAGCGCTTCATCAGCGACGGTGAAGCCGAGCTTGGACTGGGCACCGTCCTGAACTGCGACGCCCGTAGCGTGACCATCTTGTTCAGTGCCAGCCAGGAAACCCGCACCTACAACACCCGCCAGGCGCCGTTGACCCGGGTCGCCTTTGGCGCCGGCGACAGCGTGCTCGCCGCCGACGGCTGGCAGATGACCGTCAGCGAAAGCCAGGAGCACCGCGGCCTGATCACCTACTACGGCGAGGATGCCGAGGGCACCGCTTGTGAACTGCCTGAAACCAAGCTGGCCGACACCATGCAGTTCAACCAGGCCCGCGATCGCCTGCTCACCGGGCAGGTGGATCGCAACGACTGGTTCGACCTGCGCTTTCGCACGCTGCACCACTACCAGCGCATCGAGCAGCACGCCGCACTCGGCTTTGGCGGGCCGCGCATCGATTTGATTCCTCACCAGCTTTTTATTGCCGACGAAGTGGCGCGCCGCCACGCCCCGCGCGTGCTGCTCGCCGACGAGGTAGGCCTGGGCAAGACCATCGAAGCCGGGCTGATCCTGCATCGCCTGTTGATGACCGGGCGCGCCTCGCGGGCGCTGATTCTGGTGCCGGACAGCCTCACCCACCAGTGGCTGGTCGAGCTTCTGCGCCGCTTCTCGCTGGAGGTGACGCTGCTCGACGAGACTCAGAGCCAGGCCCACGGCGAGCACAACCCCTTCGAGAGCGCCCAGCTGATCCTGGCAAGCCAGGGGTGGTTGTTCGCCAATGCCGCCCGCCAGGCCCAGGCGCTGGAGAGCCGTTTCGATCTGTTGATCGTCGATGAGGTCCACCACCTCGACTGGAGCGTCGAGGAGGGCGGCGGCGCCGGCTATCGCTGCGTCGAGCAGCTCGCCGGCCAGATCGCGGGGCTTCTGCTGCTGACCGCGACCCCGGAGCAGATGGGGCTCGAAAGCCACTTCGCCCGCCTGCGCCTGCTCGACGCCGAGCGCTACCACGACATCGCCCGCTTCAAGCAGGAAGAGAGCCATTACGCTGAGGTGGCCTCCGCCATCGAGGCGTTGGAGACGCTGCCCGCCACGCGCGACGCTGTGGCGGCGGTGGCCGACGACCCGGACAGCCAGATGCTGCTGGCCACGCTGTGCGACGCCGCCGCGAGCGACGAGCAGAAGGCCCAGGCTCGCGAGCAGCTGCAGAACGCGCTGCTCGATCGCCACGGTACCGGGCGGGTGATGTTTCGCAACAGCCGCCGCCACGTTGGCGGCTTCCCGGAGCGGCGCCTGCACCAGAGCGAGCTTGAGCTGCCATCGGCCTACCGCCGCGTGCAGCGCCGGGTCGAGCGCGACGAGGACTACCTCGACGAGCTTCTGATCGAGACCGGCATGGATCACCCGGACGTGCTGATCTACCCGGACGCCACCTACCGGGCGCTCTCGGAGGATCCGCTCAACGGTGAGCCCTGGTGGCAGATCGACCCGCGCGTGAACTGGCTGCTCGAGAAGCTCGCCGACACGGGCGAAGATGGCCTGGCCGGCGACAAGGTGCTGGTGATCGCGCACCACCGCGAGACCGCCGAGGGCCTGTCCGAGGCGCTGCGCGTGCTCGGCGGCTACCATGCGCCGGTGTTCCACGAGGGGCTGTCGCTGATCGAGCGCGACCGCGCCGCCGCCGCCTTCGCCGACGAGGAGGATGGCAGCCAGGTGCTGGTGTGTTCGGAGATCGGCTCCGAGGGGCGCAACTTCCAGTTCTGCCGCCACCTGGTGATGTTCGACCTGCCCCAGCATCCGGATCAGCTCGAACAGCGCATCGGCCGCCTCGACCGGATCGGCCAGCGCCACGCCATCGAGCTGCACGTGCCGATGTTCGCGGCCAGCCCCGGCGCGCGCCTCGCGCGCTGGTATCACGAGGGCATGCGCGCCTTCGGCGCCCCCACGGGCGTGGGCAGCGAGCTGTTCGATGCCTTCGGCGACGACCTGGCGGACGCGCTGCTGGACGACGAGGCGCTCGACGAGATCATTACCGACACCCGGGCACTGTTCGAGACCAAGCTCGCCGAGCGCGAAGCCGGGCGCAACCGCCTTTTAGAGCTCAACGCCTGCCGCCCGCACCGCGCAAGCGCGGTGATCGAGGCGGTGCGCGAGCTCGACGACGACACCGCCCTGCCGCGCTACGTGGAGCGGGCGCTGGACGTGTTCGGCGTCGACAGCCAGGAGATCGGTGCGGGTCTCGTGCATCTCAAGCCCGGTTCGCACATGCTCGACGGGCTGCCGGGGCTGGTCAAGGGCGAGGAGGGTTTCTCGGCGACCTACCGCCGCGAGACGGCACTGGCCCGGGACGACGTTCATCGGCTCTCCTGGGAGCATCCGCTGGTGCGCGAGATGATGGGCCGGGTGCTCGACGGTACCATGGGCAACACGGCGCTGGCGCTTCTGCGTCACCCGGCGATTCCCAGCGGCCGGTTGATGGCGGAACTGGTGTTTCGCACCCACTGCCCGGCGCCCCGGGCGCTGCACCTCAATCGCTTCCTGCCGCCGACCGCCGTGCGCGTGCTGCTCGACGAGTCCGGCGCCAACCTGACCGCGAGCATCTCCTTTACCGGGCTCTCCAAGAACCTTCAGAAGGTCAACAAGTCACTGGCGCGGGATCTGATCAAGAGCCGTCTCGAACCGCTGCGCGGGCTTCTTGCCCAGGGCGAGCAGGAGGCGGAGACATCGCTGCCCGGGCTCGTCGATGCCGCCCGCGCCCGCATGCGCGAGCAGCTCGACGGCGAGCTCGACCGTCTGCGGGCGCTGGCCCGCCACAACCCGGCGGTGCGCAGCGAAGAGATCGAGGCGCTGGAGCGCGAGCGTCAGGCGCTGGAGGAGGCCCTGGCCGCGACAAGGCTGCGCCTGGACGCGGTGCGCGTGGTGATCACCGTCGACCCCAACGCCTAGGCGTCGGCGAGGATCTCTTTTAGCGCGTCTTCGAGCGTTGGATAGCGGAAGTCGAAGCCGGCCCCCTGCAGGCGCGCCGGGCGCATGTCCGCTCCGGTGAGCAATAGCCGCGACATCTCGCCAAGGCCTGCCTTCAGTGCGAAGGCGGGCACCGGGAAGAGCGCCGGGCGGTGAAGCTGGCGCGCCAGGGTGCGGGTGAACTCGGCGTTGGTCACTGGGTGTGGGGCCGAGCCGTTGAAGGGCCCCTCCAGCGACGGTTGGTCGATCAGATAGAGGATCGCCTCGACCAGGTCGTCGCGATGCACCCAAGGCATGAACTGGCGGCCATCGCCGAAACGCCCGCCCAGGCCGAACTTGAACGGCGGCAGCATCTTGGCAAGCGTGCCGCCGTCTGCGTCCAGCACCAGCCCGGTGCGCAGCAGCGCCAGACGTACCCCGAGCGCCGTGACCGGCTCGGCGGCGGCTTCCCACTGGGCGCAGAGCCGATGGGCGAACTCCGCGTGCGGCGGGGTCTGCTCGTCGACCACGCGGCTGCCCTGATCTCCGTAGTAGCCCATCGCCGAGCCGCTGACCATGACCGTGGGCAGCGGCTTGCCCGTCTTCTCGATCGCCCGGCAGAACTCGACCAGCGTCGTGGTCGCCTCCACCCGCGAGGCGAGCAGGCGCTTTTTCTGCGTCTCGCTCCAGCGCTTGCCGGCGATCGACTCGCCGGCCAGGTTGACGATCGCCTCCGGCGGCGTCTCGATGGAGCCCATGGCGCTGTCGCGCACCTGGCACTCGCCAGGCAGCGTCCGAGCCGCCTTCGAGGGCGAGCGGGAGACCACGTCGACCCGGTCGCCACGCGCCAGCAGCCGTTCGCAGAGACGCCGGCCGACGAAGCCGGAGCCGCCGGTGATGAGAACGCGCATCGTGAATCTCCTTCCTCGCAGGGGTAAGTTTGTACAAGCAACGCACCGAACCGTTACATCCAGTGTACAAGTAGAGTTCGCCGGTCGCGAGGTACTGCACTTGCGCCGGCGAGCGGGTAAGCTAGCCCCCTTTATTCAGTCGAGGACGCAGCGTTGACACTCATCGAACGTTTGCAGGAGCGCTTGAATCGGGTGCGCTCGATGCACTTCGTCTCGCGCCCCGGCCCGCGCTCCGTGACCGGCTGGCAGGGCGAGGGCCAGGGGCAGGTCGCCGTCGAGCTCCTCGACGATGGCGTGCGTTTCGTCGAGACCGGCACCTTCGCGCTCGCCGGTCAGGCCTCGCCCGTGGCAATCACCAACGCGTTTCGCTGGCACATCCACGCTACCCACGTGGCGCTCTCCCACGAGCGCCGCGGTGCCGATGCAGCGGTGCACCTGTTCGACCTGCACCCGCTCGACGACGACCGCCTGGCAAGCCTCGAGGGCCATCAGTGCGCTGCCGACCTGTATACCGCGCACCTGACGCTGAGCGCGGCGGGCATTGATCTCGAGTGGCGCATCGAGGGCCCGAAGAAGGACGAATGGTTGCACTACCGCTACGCGTAGCGCACACCGCCCCCGCCCGGTCGGCGCCGCCCTGCCGAACATGGTTTTGATTCCGGTATGATTTTGATCTTGGTATGGTGCTACAGCGGCGCTACGCCTGCGACCCCGGACGGTGATAAACAAAGAAAGAATAGGGCGAACAAGCTAACCAAGGTTGTACCCGACGTCTAAAAGTTGTACAAAGTAGCTCAGCGAAAAAAGGTTTTTCCCGATTCGATTGGGCAACAAGCAGCGATCGCTGCCTTTGTTGCCGCCACTTACGACCGACCCCTGAGGCATCTGCAGCAGGCAACCAAGAGGCACTGGCGCCCATGAGTACCAAGGCGACCCACCCACCCGACACGCCCCTCTATCCCATTCGGGAGGTTTCCCGATTGACCGGCGTGAACTCGGTGACCCTGCGCGCCTGGGAGCGCCGTTACGGTCTGATCTGCCCCCAGCGTACCCCCAAGGGGCACCGGCTCTACGCTCAGGACGACATCATCCGCATCGAGCGGATCTTGCAGTGGCTCAATCGCGGCGTACCGGTGAGCCAGGTGGCCGACCTGCTCGATCAGCCGGAAACCGTGGAAGCGCCCGTGCCGGACGCCGGCGACTGGGCGAGCCAGCGCCAGCAGTTGCTCGCCACCATCGAGACCATCGACCTGCCGAGGCTCGAGGCGCTCTACCAGCAGAGCTTGGCGCTCTATCCCTTGAGCATGGTGATCAACGAGCTCTGGCAGCCGGTGGTCAAGACGCTCGAGGCCAAGTGGGCCATCGAGCCGGACGAGCTGGTGCGCCGGGCGCTGGAGGCGTTTCTGCGCAGCCAGGTGGGTATTCGCCTGCACTACGCCAACCAGGCCACTCGCGGCCCCTTGATCCTGCTCAACGCCATGCCCGACGACCCGGGGCCGCTGTGGATGTTGATGGCCGCATTGATGGCCAGCGAACAGGGCTACCGCGTACAGCTTCTCGATCACACCCTGCCGCTTGCCGAGCTGCCTCAGGCGGTGAAGCGCCTGCACTGCTCCATGGTGCTGCTCACCAGCGGCCAGCGCGAAGCGGACGACTACGTTCGCCGTGCCCTGCCGGACACTGCCAAGACCCTGAACGTACCGCTCGGCGTCTGCGGCGAAGTGGCGCGCCTGCGCGACGCCGAGCTTCGCGACAGCGACGTGCACATGCTCGGCGACGACCTGCCCCAGGCGATCGCCCGGCTGCGTCCGCTGCTGCGTGAGTCCGGCATCCTGTAGATTCGCGTCCACGATCTAGTCTCCAAGGAGGGAGCCATGGGATTACAGCTGGTCTGGTTTCGTACTGATCTTCGCGTTCACGACAACACCGCCCTTGCCGCCGCCGCGGCCCAGGGGCCGGTGGTGGCCGTGTTTCTGAGAAGCGTCGAGCAGTGGCAGCGCCATGGCCACGGCGCCAACAAGATCGATTTCTGGCACCGCAACGTCCGCGCGCTCAAGGAGAGTCTGAACGCGCTGAACATTCCGCTGCTGTTTCGTGACATCGGCACCTACGACGGCGCCACCAAGGCGATCACCGAGATCGTGGCCGAGCACGACATCGAGCGCGTTCACTTCAATCATCAGTACCCGCTCAACGAGCGTCGGCGCGATCTGGCGGTGCTCGAGGCGCTCAAGGCCAAGGGCGTCTCCGCTCACGGCCACCACGATGCCATTGCCTTCGCTCCGGGCACGCTCTCGACCGGCAAGGGCGAGTACTACAGCGTCTTCACGCCGTTCGCCAAGGCCTGGCACAAGAACGTCACCGAGGCACAGCTCTCGCTGCGCGATACCCCAGCCAAGCAAAAGCCGCTCTCCATCGGCAACAATGCCATCGCCGCGCTGCCGGATCTCGGTGGTACGCCGGTGGACAAGAACGCGTGGCCGGCCGGCGAGGAGGCCGCCGCCGACCGCCTCGAGCGCTTCTTGCAACAGCGTGCCCAGCGCTATGGCGAACAGCGCGACTTTCCCGCCGTAGCGGGTACCAGCGAGCTCTCCGCGTACCTGGCGCTCGGCATCATCTCCTACCGCCAGTGCCTGCAGGCAGTGATGAGCCGCAACGGCGGGCACCTTGCCGACGGCGCAAAGGGCCTGACCACCTGGGTCAATGAGCTGGTCTGGCGCGAGTTCTACCAGCACGTGGCCTTCGGCTTTCCTCGCGTGGTGCGCCACGAACCCTTCCAGGAGCACACGCGGGCGCTCAAGTGGCGCGACGACGACGAGGGCTTCAAGGCGTGGTGCGAAGGGCGCACCGGCTACCCGCTGGTGGATGCCGCCATGCGCCAACTGGTCGATACCGGCTGGATGCACAACCGCCTGCGCATGGTCACGGCAATGTTTCTGAGCAAGCACCTGCTGATCGACTGGCGCCGCGGCGAGCGCTTCTTTCTCGAGCACCTGATCGACGGCGACTTCTGCTCCAACAACGGCGGCTGGCAGTGGGCCGCGTCCACCGGCACCGATGCCGCCCCCTACTTTCGTATCTTCAACCCCACTACCCAGTCGACGCGCTTCGACCCAGACGGCGAGTTCATCGCCCACTGGCTGCCCGAGCTTGAAGAGCTTCCCACCAAGGCGCGCCACGCCCCCCCACGCGACATGCTGACCAAGCTCGACTACCCCGAGCCCATCGTCGATCACAAGGCGGCCCGCGCCCGGGCGCTCGAGGCCTTCAAGGCGCTCTAGCGCCGCTGGCGCGACGTTAAGTCGACGATGGCGTGCATTCGGCGGTTTCCGGAAGTAGACTAGGCGTGGCCTTGCCAGCCGCTTGCGACGTTTGACCTGAGCGCCATCCTTCAGGTCAAGCGCCTTAGGCGGCCAACGACCACCCTGATACTCGGAACGATTCAGTGACCAAGCAACACTCCTTTGATCGCGAAGAACTGCTGGCCTGCTCCCGCGGCGAGCTGTTCGGCCCCGGCAACGCACAGCTTCCGGCTCCCAACATGCTGATGCTTGACCGCATCACGCGCATTCACGAAGAAGGCGGCGAGCACGGCAAGGGCGAACTGATCGCCGAGCTCGATATCACCCCGGATCTGTGGTTCTTCGACTGCCACTTCCCGGGCGACCCGGTCATGCCGGGCTGCCTCGGTCTGGACGCCATGTGGCAGCTGGTCGGCTTTCACCTGGGCTGGCTGGGCCACCCCGGTCGCGGGCGGGCGCTGGGCTGTGGCGAAGTGAAATTCAGCGGCCAGATCATGCCCGATGCCAAGACGGTGACCTACCGCATCAACATCAAGCGGGTGATCACGCGGCGTCTGATTCTCGGTATCGCCGACGGCACGGTCTCCGTGGATGGCCGCGATATCTACCAGGCCAATGACCTGCGCGTTGGCCTATTCACCTCCACCGCGAATTTCTGACAGGAGGCTTCCATGCGACGAGTGGTAGTCACCGGCCTGGGCATCGTTTCCTGCCTGGGCAACGACCAGCACCAAGTCTTGGACGCGCTGAAAAGCGGACGCAGCGGCATTCGCTTCAAAGAGGAGTACGCCGAGCGCGGCTTTCGAAGCCAGGTCGCCGGCAGCGTCGACATCGACCTCGAGTCACTGATCGACCGCAAGTTGTTGCGCTTCATGGGTGATGCGGCAGCCTACGCCTACGTCTCCATGGCCCAGGCGATCGAGGATTCCGGCCTGGCGCCGGAACAGGTCTCCAACGAGCGTACCGGCCTGATCGCTGGCTCCGGCGGCGCTTCCAGCGCCAATCAGGTGGAAGCCGCCGACGTGATGCGCGAGAAGGGCCTGCGCCGCGTGGGGCCCTACCGGGTCACCCGCACCATGGGCAGCACCGTCTCGGCGTGTCTGGCCACGCCCTTCAAGATCAAGGGCGTGAACTACTCGATCTCCTCTGCCTGCGCCACTTCGGCGCACTGTATCGGCAGCGCCATGGAGCAGATTCAGCTGGGCAAGCAGGACGTGGTGTTCGCCGGCGGCGGCGAGGAAGAGCACTGGACGCTGTCGTGCCTGTTCGACGCCATGGGCGCGCTCTCGACCCACTACAACGATACCCCGGACAAGGCCTCGCGGCCTTATGATCAGTCGCGTGACGGCTTCGTCATCGCCGGCGGCGGCGGCATGGTGGTGCTCGAGGAGCTCGAGCACGCCAAGGCGCGCGGCGCCAAGATCTACGGTGAGGTCGTAGGCTACGGGGCCACCTCCGACGGCGTCGACATGGTCGCCCCCTCCGGCGAGGGCGCGATGCGCTGCATGCGCCAGGCGCTGGCCACCGTCGATGGCGACATCGACTACATCAACACCCACGGCACTTCGACGCCGGTGGGCGATGTGGCGGAGCTCAAGGCGATCCGCGCGGTGTTCGGCGACTCCACCCCGGCGATGAGCTCGACCAAGTCGCTGACCGGCCACTCGCTGGGTGCTACCGGCGTGCAGGAGGCGATCTACTCGCTTCTGATGATGCAGCACGGCTTCGTCGCCGCCTCGGCCAACGTCACCACCCTCGACGAGCAGGCGGACGGTTTCGACATCGTCACCCAGCGCCGCGATAACGTTGCCATCGAGCGTGCGCTCTCCAACAGCTTCGGCTTTGGCGGCACCAACGCGAGCCTGGTGCTCCAGCGCTACGTCGACTGACGATTCCGATCGACCCGCGATAACGAGAACGGCGCCCTTGGGGCGCCGTTCTCGTTTCTACCTCTACCCTCGCTTGCTACTTCGCCGTGGGTGCGGCTTCCAGCGCCGTTGGCGTTTCGCCGCGCGGCACATCGGAGATCTCTTCCAGAGTCATCTCGATCCAGCGCTCGACCTCCGCCAGCACCTCGTCCGGGGTGCGGCCTTCAGTCGGGATCGGCGCGCCGATGCGCACTCGCAGCACGCCAGGACGCTTGATCCAGTAGCGCCCGGGCCAGCGCTCGCCGGCGTTGTGCGCTACCGGCAGCACCGGTACGCCGGCGCGGCATGCGATCACCGTACCGCTCTTGTTGTAGCGCTTGCGCTGCCCAGGATCCACCCGAGTCCCCTCGGGAAAGATCAGCACCGATAGCCCGCTCTGCAGCCGCGCCACGCCCTGGGTCAACACCTGCTTCATCGCCCGGGCGGGCTTGGAGCGGTCGAGGCCGATCGGACGCAGAAGGCGCAGCCCCCAACCGAAGATGGGGATGCGCAACAGCTCCTGCTTGAGCACCGTGCAGACCGGCGGCTTCATCACCTGCAAAAACACCGTCTCCCACTCGCACTGGTGATTGGCCTGGATGACGCAAGGCCCGGCCGGAATGTGCTCGCGACCCTGGATGTCGTAGCGCACGTTGCACGCCACACGGAACCAGAAGATCAGGAAGTAGTTGTACAGGTTCAGCAGCCGGTAGCGACCGGCCAGCGGCAGAAACGGCGCCAGCGGCAAAAACAGCACGCCGCACAGCAGCATCGCCGAAAAGTAGCCCAGATAGAACACCAGGCTGCGAAAAGCGTTGGTCAAGCCGTCTCTCCTTGTGGCGGGCGCGCTTCGTCGCGGGTCAGGCACCACGCATCCAGCATGCGCCCCACTTCCAGGCGCCACGGCTTCTGGTGCACGCCGAAGACGTCCAGCACCCGGCGGCAGTTGAGCACACGCCGCAGCTTGGCATCGTGGTGATGATTGAGCGCCTGGACCGCCCCCAGCGCCACCGTCTCGCCGCGTCCTTCGAGATGCGTGGCGAGCTGAGTGCGCACCACCGAGGAGAAGGTGAACGCGCTGACCGGCTCGATGCCCGCCAGATGGTAGGCGCCCCAGGCATCGGCACCACACCCCTGCTGGGCAAGCATGCCGATCAGCGCCATGGCGACCGCGTCGACCGAGGTGGGGCAACAGATCACGTCCTCGGCGGCGCGCACGCTCTGCCCCAACATCAGACTATCGATGATCTCGCTGAGCCAGGCGTGGCTGCCTTCGAGGGCGAACAGCGGCCCCAGACGCACGATCAGGTGGCGGTGGTACTCGGCGCGAATGCGATCGCCGGTGGTCACCAGCCGGCGCAGCGACTCATCCCGCGGAGCGGGCACCACGTGCTCGTCGATGGGAATCTCGAAGCCTTCCTCGTAGAGCTCGTCGGCCACGCACCACACCAGCGCCACGCCATTGGCCTTGCACGCCTCCATGCACGCCTCTACCGCATCGGCGTGGGCCTGCACCTCGGCAGGTGGACGTCGACCCGGGTGCGTCATGGGCGGCACGATCACCGCATCCGGGTCGATCGCTGCAAGTTCGGTCGCGCCCACGCCGAACCCCTGCTCGATGACCAGTTCGGTATCGGCGCGCCGGCTGGCTTCCCGGGCGAGCGCCAGACTCAGACAGTGCCCGGCATCCAGTATCAAAAGCTTCAAGGCGGAAGGCCTCCTGTTACCCGGCCGACCGGGTCATGGCGTCGTCAGAACGGGATTTCGTCGTCGAAGTCGTCGAAGTTGCCCGGATCCGGCGCGCCGAAGCGGTTGTTGTCGCCTTGCGGCTGGCCACCCCGGCTGGGTGCGCCCTGACCACCCTGCTGGGGGTTCTGGCCGTACTGGCCGGGCGGCGTGCCCTGGGCTGCGCCACCAGCGTACTGGTTGCTCTGCGCCGGCGCGTTCTGATAGCCCTGGTTCTGGGGCGGCGCACTCTGGGGAGCACCGTTCTGGTAGCCGCCGCCTTGATAGTTCTGCTGCGGGGCGCCGCCGCCCTGGAAATCGCCGCTGCGACCGTCGAGCATCTGCATGTCGTTGGCGACGATCTCGGTGCTGAAGCGGTCCTGGCCGTTCTGGTCCTGCCACTTGCGCGTCTGCAGGCGGCCTTCGATGTACACCTTGGAGCCCTTCTTCAGGTACTGCTGGGCGATCTCGGCGGTCTTGTTGAACAGCACGATACGGTGCCACTCGGTGCGCTCCTGGCGCTGGCCACTCTGGCGGTCGGTCCAGGTGTCCGAGGTCGCCAGGTTCAGGTTCGCCACCGCCGTGCCGGACGGCGTGAAGCGTACTTCCGGGTCCTGGCCCAGGTTGCCGATCAGGATGACTTTGTTGATACCGCGCGCCATGGCTCGCTCCTCGTTGATTGGATCGTTCGATGTCGTGGGCGGCGAAGCTGCGCCGCGCCGTCGTTGCTCGTTAGGGTATCACCGATTGACTCGGCACGGATTCACCCTGTGTAAACTCGCCGGTCACGGCTTGGAGGGGGGAATCAGCTCGTCCAGCGCCGCCCGATCGAGCGCCTGGCGATTCACCTTAAGATACATCAGCCGCTCTTCGGGCACGACCATCACGTCCTCGACGCCGACCACGTCGGCCAGACGCTGCATCAGCATGTCCAAGGTGTCCGGATGGGTATCCTCCAGCGCCACTACCTCGCTCGAAAGCGGCGGCGGCGACGGCAGGTGCCACATGCCAAGCCACCACACCGCGCCCAGCAGCGCGCAGCCGATGAACACCGCGTCGAGCCCGAAGGCGCTGGAGAGCGCCCCGCCCAGGGTGCCGCCGAGAAAAGCGCCGAGAAACTGGCTGGTGGAGTACATGCCCATGGCGGTGCCTTTGGCACCGGCCGGGGCGAGCTTGCTGAGCATCGAGGGCAGCGTGGCCTCCAGCAGGTTGAAACCGGTGAAGAACACGAACAGTCCGACGAACAGCGCCTTGCCGTGAAACGCTGGCAAGGCGAGCGCGGCCAGGCTCACGGCGATGGCGCCGATCGCCAGCAGGCAGACCGCCTTCATGCGCTGGCGCTTCTCGCCGACGATGATCAGCGGCACCATGGCAACGAACGACAGCGCCATGATCGAAAGATAGACCAGGCCGTGGTACTCCATCGCAACGCCGGCGTCGACCAGCCGGAAGGGAATCGCCACGAAGATCGCCATCAATACCAGATGCAGCGAGAAGATCGAACCGTTGAGCCGCCACAGATCCTTTCGCGCGGCCACGCTCTTGAACTGGGCGCGATCCATCCCCACATCCTTGTGTCGGACCCGGCGTGGCGCCGGCGGCACCCAGCGCCACAGCACCAGAAGCCCGATCACCGTGAGCAGCGCCGTGGCCCAGAAGATGCCGGACAGGCCCGCCCAACCGGCGAGCCAGGGCCCGAGCACCATGGCGATGGCGAAGGACACGCCGATGGAGAGCCCGATGGTCGCCATGGCGGCGGTGCGCACCTGCTCGCGGGTCTGGTCGGCCAGAAGCGCCATGATGGCAGCAGCGACGGCGCCAGCGCCCTGAAGGGCGCGGCCGACGATGATGCCGCCGATGGAGTCCGCCGAGGCCGCCACGACGCTGCCCAGCGCGAAGACGACGAGTCCCAGCGCAATGATGCGCTTGCGCCCGAAGCGGTCCGAAAGCAGCCCGAAAGGAATCTGCAGCGCCGCCTGGGTGAGCCCGTAGACCCCCAGGGCCACGCCGATCAGCAAGGGCGTGGCGCCGTGCAGCGCGTCGGCGTAGAGGGCGAGCACGGGCAGCACCATGAACAGCCCCAGCATGCGGGATGCGTAGAGCCCCGCCAGCCCGCTGATTGCACGGCGTTCAGAGCCCAGCAGCAGGGTGGAAACGTTGCGCATAATGCCCTTTTGACAAAGTGCCCGGTTGAAACGGTAGAGGACCAAGGCCCGGGAAAGCCCTCCATTCTAGCGCTTTGCACTGACGCTGGAAACGCCGCCCTTGCGACAAAGCGTCCCTGCCGCTTTGCCGTATCCGGGACGTCAAACATATACTTACGCTTTTGCCACGCGATTCGAGGTGTTGATGGACAGCATTCTGGTCAGAGGTGCCCGCACTCATAACCTCAAGCAGATCGATGTGGAACTGCCGCGCGACAAGCTGATCGTGATCACCGGGCTTTCCGGCTCGGGCAAGTCGTCGCTGGCGTTCGATACGCTGTATGCCGAAGGACAGCGCCGCTACGTGGAGTCGCTCTCGACCTACGCCCGCCAGTTCCTGTCGATGATGGAGAAGCCCGATGTGGATCACATCGAGGGGCTGTCGCCTGCGATCTCCATCGAGCAGAAATCCACCTCCCACAACCCCCGCTCGACGGTGGGTACGATCACCGAGATCTACGACTACCTGCGCCTGCTGTTCGCCCGCGCCGGCACGCCCCGCTGCCCGGAGCACGGCGAGGATCTGGAAGCGCAGACCATTTCGCAGATGGTCGACCAGGTGATGAACCTGGAAGAAGGCACGAAACTCATGCTGCTGGCGCCTGTGATCAAGGGCCGCAAGGGCGAACATCTGCAGCTTCTATCGGAGCTGCGCGCCCAGGGCTTCGTGCGCGTGCAGATCGACGGCCAGGTGCTCGAGCTCGACGACATCGCCCCGCTCGACAAGCGCAAGAAGCACGACATCAGCGTGGTGGTCGACCGCTTCAAGGTGCGCGACGATATCGCCCAGCGCCTCGCCGAGTCCTTCGAGACCGCGCTCAACCTGGCCGACGGCACGGCAATGATCCACTTCATGGAGGGCGAGCGCGAGGATCTCGCCTTCTCCTCGCGCTTCGCCTGCCCGGTGTGCGGCTACTCGCTCTCCGAGCTCGAGCCGCGCATGTTCTCGTTCAACAACCCCGCCGGCGCCTGCCCCACCTGCGACGGCCTGGGCATCCAGCAGTACTTCGCCCCGGAGAAGCTGATCAGCCACGACGAGCTCTCCTTGGCCGAAGGTGCGATCAAGGGCTGGGACCGGCGCAACATCTACTATTTTACCCAGCTCCAGGCCCTGGCCAGCCACTACGATTTTGCCCTTGAGACGCCCTGGAAGGAGCTCACCAAGCGCCAGCGCGATGTCATCCTCAACGGCAGCGGCAGCGAGCCGGTGGCGTTCAGCTACGTCAACGACCGCGGCCGCAAGGTGACCCGCGAACACGCTTTCGAGGGCGTGCTGCCCAACATGCAGCGCCGCTACCGCGAAACCGAGTCGAACATGGTGCGCGACGACCTGGCCAAGTACATCGCGGTCCAGACCTGCTCGACCTGCCACGGCTCGCGGCTGCGCCGCGAGTCGCGCCACGTCTTCGTCGACGACCGCAACATCGCCGATATCGTGCGCACGCCGATCGGCGAGGCCTGGAACTACTTTGCCGAGCTCGCGCTTCCCGGGCGACGCGGCGAGATCGCCGAGAAGATCGTCAACGAGATCCACTCGCGGCTCGAGTTTTTGGTCAACGTCGGGCTCGACTACCTGACCCTCGAGCGCAGTGCCGACACGCTCTCCGGCGGCGAGGCCCAGCGCATCCGCCTGGCGAGCCAGATCGGCGCCGGGCTGGTCGGGGTGATGTATATCCTTGACGAGCCTTCGATCGGCTTGCACCAGCGCGACAACGACCGTCTGCTGAAGACCCTGGAGCGGCTGCGGGACCTGGGCAACACCGTGATCGTGGTCGAGCACGATGAGGACGCCATCCGCGCCGCCGACCACGTGCTCGACATCGGCCCCGGTGCCGGCGTCCACGGCGGCCAGATCGTCGCCCAAGGCACTCCCCAGCAGATCATGGACAACAAGAACTCGTTGACCGGCCAGTATCTGTGTGGCACCCGCGAGATCGCGGTGCCGCCGCACCGCATTCCCGGCAACCCGGAGAAGGCGCTGGTGCTGCGCGGCGCCACCGGCAACAACCTGCAGGACGTCACGCTGTCGCTTCCGCTGGGGCTGTTCATCGCCATCACCGGCGTCTCCGGGTCGGGCAAGTCAACGCTGATCAACGGCACGCTGATGCCGATCGCGGCGCGCGACCTGAACCGCGCCACCACCATGACGCCGGCGCCCTACCAGGCGATCGAGGGGCTCGATCAGCTCGACAAGGTGATCGATATCGACCAGAGCCCGATCGGACGCACGCCGCGCTCGAACCCGGCGACCTACACCGGCATCTTCACGCCGATTCGCGAGCTGTTCGCCGGCACCCAGGAGGCGCGCTCGCGCGGCTACAAGCCCGGCCGCTTCAGCTTCAACGTCAAGGGCGGGCGCTGCGAGGCGTGCCAGGGCGAAGGCATGATCAAGGTGGAGATGCACTTTCTGCCGGACATCTACGTGCCCTGCGACGTGTGCAAGGGCAAGCGCTACAACCGCGAGACTCTGGACATCCACTATAAGGGCAAGAACATCCACGATGTGCTCGAGATGACCGTCGAGGAGGGGCTCGAGTTCTTCAGCCCGGTACCGGCTATCGCCCGGCGGCTGCAGACACTGCTGGACGTGGGGCTCTCCTACATTCGCCTGGGCCAGAGCGCGACCACGCTCTCCGGCGGCGAGGCCCAGCGGGTCAAGCTCGCTCGGGAGCTCGCCAAGCGCGATACCGGCCAGACGCTATATATTCTGGACGAGCCCACGACTGGTCTACACTTCGAGGATATTCGCCAGCTGTTGACGGTGCTGCACCGCCTGCGCGATCACGGCAACACCATCGTGGTCATCGAGCACAATCTCGACGTGATCAAGACCGCGGACTGGATCGTCGATCTCGGCCCGGAAGGCGGCTCCGGCGGCGGGCGCATCATCGCCGAAGGCACGCCGGAGCAGCTGGCGAAAAAGCAGGCATCGCACACCGGGCGGTTCCTGGCGCCGCTCTTGAAGCGCCGATAGTCTGCACGCGACGCCAGGGATGGCGGCGCTGAAACATGTCATCGTTTTCGGACGACCCGCTTGAAGGAGCAGTAACATGGGAAAGGAAAGAAGCTGCCTGGCACGTCACTTCGATCACTACTATTCGATCTCGAAGGAAGACGAGGAACTGCTGGATTCGCTGGAGGATAGCCCCGCCGAGTACAAGGCGGGGTCGCTGCTGTGGGAAATGAAGGATCATGCCCACGAGTTCTGCACCATCAAGAGCGGCTGGGCCTACTCCTACCGCCATCTCGAGAACGGCGATCGTCACATTCTCGAGATCTTTCTGCCCGGCGACATCATCGGGCTGCGTGAATTCGCCTTCTCCCAGCACCTGGAGAACGTGCGCTTCATCACCGACGGGGTGGCGTGTCGCTTTCCCCACAAGCGGATGATCGACCTGTTTCGCCAGTCGCTTCCGCTCACCTCGGTGATGTTCGCCATCAGCAGCCGCCAGCAGGCGATGATGACCGAGCGGCTGGTAAATCTCGCACGGCGCAGCGCGCGCCAGAAGATGGCGCACTTTCTCAACGAGATGCACGCTCGCCTGAGCCAGACCAACCCGGGGCTGGGCGGCCAGTTTCGCCTGCCGCTCTCCCAGGAGCAGCTCGCCGACGTGCTCGGTCTGAGCCCGGTGCACGTCAGCCGCACCTTCACCGCACTCAGCGAGGATGGACTGGTCTACCGCGACCGCCACCACGTCAACATTCCCGACCTCGCGGCGCTGGCCGCCGAAGGCGAGTTCGACGATTGCTACTTGAGCGACAACGTACGCCCGCTGCTGGATTCGCCCGAATGACCCTACCGCTGTACCGCTCCCTCGCCCCTTTCGCCTTCGGCGCGGCGGGGCTCGTGTTCGCCGCCGGGGCCTTTGCTGCGCCGCTGACGATCAGCGAGCCGCACGACCATGGCGCCTGGCAGGCGCTGACCCTCGACGACGGCGACAAGCGCCACTTTCGCGCCGTCGAGGCCACAAGCTACTCGGATGCCACGCTCAGCGTCAACGCGACTCAGGGCGTATGCCACCTGCCCTGGCTCGAGATGCGCGTCACCCTGGAAGAAACCCAGACCGACGACCGGGCAGTGAACCTGGTGCCGGCGCGGCTGCGCGTCGATCGCGAGCCCTTGGTGGACACCATGGCGGAGTTCATCGTCGAGCGGGGCGACGACGGCTTCTACAGCCACTTCTATCTCGGCGAGCTCGATACCCTGCTTTCCCAGATGAGCGGCGGCGAGAAACTCTTCATCGGCTTCGATCAGGGCGAAGCCGAGCCCTGGACCATGACCTTCGACCTCGACGGCGCCGGAGAGGCGCTCGCCGAGATGCGCCAGCGCTGTGCGGATGCCTAACGCGTGACGTCGTCGGCGAGCGGCTGGCGCAGCAGCAGCTCGACGCGCCGATTGGCGGCGCGCCCGTCTGCGGTGGCGTTGCTTTGAAGCGGCCGGGTATCGGCGTAGCCCACCGCGCGCAGATGTGACGGCGCCACCCCCTCGCTTTCCAGGTAGCGCACCACAGCGATCGCCCGCCCGGTCGAGAGCTCCCAGTTGGAGGCGAACGCCGCAGTGGCGATCGGCACGTCGTCGGTGTGCCCCTCCACGGAGACCTCGCCGTCGAAGCTTCCGATCGCCTCGCGAAGCCCCTCCAGCACCGCTTCGCCTTGGGCCGTCAGCTCGGCGGCGCCGCTTCCAAACAGCAGGCTGTCGTCGATGCGCAGGGTCACGCCCTCACGCCCTTGGGAGACGCTCACCCCCTGGATATCGAGGCTCGCCATCGCCGGGCTGATCCGACTCTCTTGCGGGGCAAGGCCGGAGGCGAGCGGCATCAAGCCACTGCCCGCTTCGGCGACCTCGCGAGCACGCTCGCCGGTGCCCGCCGGCGTCAGGGCCAGCAGCAGCACGAACAGCGTGATCAGAAGCGTCAGCACGTCCAGATAGCTGGTCAGCCACCCTTCGTCGCCTTCGCTTGCCGTGAAGGGCGATTCCAGCGCGTGGCGGGCGTCGTGGTCGAGCATGGCGCTACCCCTTTGCCGTCGCGCCGTCGTTCGGGCGTGGCTTGACATGGGGATCGCGAATCTCGTCGTGGTAGTTGGCGACGAACGAATTGAGCGTCTCCTCGATGAACGACGGCAGCCGGCGCTTGGTAATCAGCGAGATGCCCTCGAGCACCATGTTCATGGTGATCAGCCGCTCCTCGGTGCGCCGCTCGAGCTTCACCGCGATCGGCTTGAACACCAGGTTGGCAAGCAAAATGCCGTAGAAGGTGGTCAGCAGCGCCACCGCCATGCGCGGGCCGATTACCGCAAGGTCGCCGGCGTCCATCACTTCCAGCATGTTGACCAGGCCCACCAGGGTGCCGATCATGCCGAAGGCCGGGGCATAGGTCGCCATGGTGCGAAAGATCTGCGCCTCGGCGTGCTCGCGCGCCTTGAGCCTTGCGATGCGCCAGCGCAGCATGTCGAAGATCTCGTCTTCCTTGGTGTTGGCGATCACGAGCTGGATACCGGTGCGCAGAAACGGATTGCGGGTGTGCTCGAGCTCACGCTCGACCGCGCGCACGTCGCCCTTGAACCACAGCCGGGCCATGGCCACCAGCTCGTCGATGTCGTCACGCACGAAGGTGTTCTCGCGGCGAAACACCAGCCCGACCAGGCGCACCACGCGCACCACTTCCTTGAGCGGATAGCTGATGAACGTCGCCGCCAGCGTGCCGGTGATGACGATGGCAAGCCCCGGCAGGTTGATGAAGCTTGCCGGAGACTCCGCAGTAAAGAACAGCACGCTCACCAGCAAGAGGATGCTGGCGCCTATTCCGATCAGGGTAGAGGGGTTCATCAACGGCTCCTCGCCGGTCGTATGGTTGAAAAAGTGAAGCGGCTCACTCGGCCTCGTGCAGGCGCGCGCGCAGACGGCTGATCGCCTGGCTATGCAGTTGGGAGACGCGCGATTCGGTCACGCCCAGCACCGCCCCCACCTCCTTGAGGTTGAGCTCTTCCTGGTAGTAGAGCGCCATCAAGAGCTTCTCGCGCTCGGGCAGCGCCTCGATCGCCGCGATCAGCGTGGCGCGCTGCTGGCCGTCGAGCAGCTCCTCGAAGGGCGCGTTCTGGGCTTCCTGGGCGGGCTCGCTGCCCTCCTCGAGCAGCTCCTCGAAGGGCAGCAGGTGGCCGCTGTTGGTATCGTTGAGAAGTTGCTGGTACTCGGCCAGCGGCATCTCCAGATGGCGGGCGATCTCGCCCTCCTCCGGGGCACGGCCAAGGCTCTGCTCCAGATGGCGGATCGCCTCGTCCATGGCCCGGGCGGAGCGGCGCACGCTGCGCGGCAACCAGTCCCGGGTGCGCAGTTCATCGACCATCGCACCGCGAATGCGCTGGCTGGCGAAGGTGGCGAAGCTCGCGCCCTGGGCAGCATCGAAGCGCCCCAGCGCCTCCAGAAGCCCGACCATGCCCGCCTGGATCAGGTCGTCGAGTTCGATGCTCGCCGGCAAGCGCACCTGAAGGGCCAGCGCCTGGCGCCTGACCAACGGCATGTACTGGCTGACCAGCTCGCTGTGTTGAATCCTGCCTTGTGCTGTATACATCCTCGTGCCTCGTGGCTATACACTGGTCACTGGTAGTTCACGATTACCTGCAGGCCCTGCACCCGGGTCGGGCGCTGCCCCGGCGCCAGCGCGAAGCGAAACTCGAGCGGCGCGTCGGCGCCAAGTCCGGCAAGCCCCGTGAGGCTTCCGCGCTGCCCACTAAGCGCCACGCAGCGCTCGGGGTGGCAGAGCCAGGCGCGCAGCGCCGCCCCCGGAGGCGCCTCGAAGCGCCAATGGACGCGCTCGATGCGCCCCCCGGCCAGCGGCGCGGCCGGTGGCGCAAGCGCCTGACTTCTGGTCGCGCGATCGCTCATGGCGACCATCATGCCGGTCGTCTCGCGGCTCCAGCTGCCGGCGGCGCCGAGCGCGGGCAGCACCACGCCCATCCAGACTACGCAAGCCAAGGCGAGGGCGCCAAGGCGCTTCAAGGTCGTACCGATCATCGAGAGCCTCTCGTCATGGGCGCTCAGCGCGCCAGCAGCAGCAGGTCGATATCAAGATAGCTTGCCGCCGCGCGCTGCAGGTTGTCGAGCAGCCCCTGGCGCGGCAGGCGCGGTTCGTGCAGCGCCAGCAGCCGGCGCGGGCCGCCGTGCTCCTTGAGCTGGCGCAGCGTGCGGTACATGGCGGCGAAGGCATCGGCATCGCTTTGCACCCACAGCGCCCAGCGCGCGTAGCGCTGGCGCCACGCGTCAAGATCTGTATCGGCGCGCACCGGCAGAATCTCCCAGCTTTCCGGGGTAGCCGCCCAGCGGCGCTCGAGCGCCGCCCACTCGCCCAGCCGCGTGCGCACCGGCGCGACGCTGTGCGAGGGCAGCCCGACCACCACCAGCGGGGTTCGAGGTGCAGGCACCACAGGCGCGCTCACGGGGACGGCATCGATGGAAGCGCTCGACGCGACGCTTTCGTCGGCACGCTCCTCGACAGGGCTCGTCTCGCGTCGGCGGGCCCACTGGCGCAGGCCCGCCGCCTGGTCTCCCCCGCTCATGCAAAGGCCTCGCGGCTGACGCTACCCAGCTGGCGAATGGCGTCACGGGTCATCAACAGGTGCATCACGGCATCGAGCAGCGCCGTATCGCGCCGCGTTCGGGCGCGCCCCAGACGCATCACGTCTTCACGCAGCGCGCGCGCCGTGTCGTCCTCGGCGCCGTCCAGATGGGTGGCAACGGCAGCGGCGCCGGCGGCCATGGCCAGGCGTACTTGGGGGCTCGTCTCGCCACCATCGGCCTCCTTGAGCACCTGCCAGGCGCGCTTGGCCAGCGCCACGCTCGCCTCGCCCTGAAGCTGAGTGGTCAGCAGCGACTCGACTTCGATCCCCAGTCGCGCCGGCGTCAGCCAGTAGCGCTTCGCTACCCGCTTGGCGCTTTCCGGGTCACGAATCTCGCCATACCAGGCGAGATGGCGCCGTCCGTCGCCATCGGCGACTTCGGCATGCACGCTCCAGAGTTGCAGTGCCTGGCCCCTGAAGCGCACGCCGACGTGGTGGCTTGGTCGGCTCTCGGCGAACAGGGCGGCGAGGGCGTAGCGCTCTCCTTGCCAGTATACCCGCTGGCTGCCGCTCACCTGGCTGACCCAGGTCAAGCGCTCGGCCTCGAGCCAGTCCTGCGTCGGCCCGTCCACAAGGGTGGGCAGCAGATGGACGGCGGCCCGCGCCTGAGCCGCGATGCGCGGCTGCCAGCCGGCGCTCTGGCGATGCTGCAACAGTGTCAGCGCGCAGGGGTTGCCGTCGGCGTCGAGGGCGAGATCCGGCATCGACCACTCCACGCCCCGGGCGTTGCGCCGCGGCGCCCAGTGAATGCCGAGCACCTCCTGGTCGTCGGCGCGCGCAACGATCTCGTCGAGGCGCTGATCGTGCAGCACCGCGGGCAGCGCCGCGATGTCCCACGCCGTCTCAAGCAGCGCAAAGCCTTCGACCCGTTCGCGCAGCCGACCCAGCAGCAGGCTCAGCCGCCGCCCCTGGCCGAGCATCTCCCGGGACCAGCGCGGCGCCAGCGTCGTGCCGGGCCAGGTGCGCGCATCGTCGGCCTGGGTGCGCAGCGCCTGCTCGACGAGCGCCCGACGATCGGCCGGCGCCATGTCTTCGGGCACCTGCTGGCCGTGAGAGCCGAACAGCACACGCAGGCCATGGCGCATGACGATATCCAAAAGCGGCGCCAGCCGCCCGGCTTCGTCCTGCTTGGTGATGATGCAGTCGTCCAGCGTTGCGCCCGCCGCGCGCGCGGCCTGACGATAGCGCAGCACCACTTCCTCGAGGGTCTCGGGCTGGCTCGCGGCGTTGAGCACCAGTACCAGACGCACGTTGGAATCACCGCCCTGAAGCTGGTCGATCTGGGTGATCACGCGCTGGTCGCGCTGGCTCATGCCGACGGTGTCGACGATCACCCAGCGCTTGTCGTGCAGACGGTCGAGCAGCTCATTGACGGGCTGCTCGGCGTCGAGGGCGTACATCGGCGCATCGAGCAGGCGGGCGTAGATGCGCAGCTGCTCGTGAGCGCCGATCCTGAAGCTGTCGGTAGTCACCAGCGCCACCGGCTCGGTGCCGTGACGCATGACGAAGCGCGCGGCGAGCTTGGCGGTGGTGGTGGTCTTGCCGACCCCCGTGGGCCCGACCAAGGCGACGATGCCGGGCCGATCAAAAAAGGCGTCCTCGCCGTCGAGCACGCTCAGGCGCGCCTCGAGCTGGCGATGCAACCACGTCAGCACCTGGTCATCACGCGGGTGGAGTGCGGCGAGCGTGGCGGGAAGCGCGCAGCCGATCTCCTCGCAGAGCTCGGCGCCAAAACCGGCGCGCGCCAGCAGCGTCTTCACGGTGAAGTCCGGCGTCACTGAAGCATCGCCCTGGGATGGGCGGGCCAGCAGCGCGCGCATGTCCTGCATCTCGCGCAGCAGCTGGGCGCTGAGCTCCTCGAAGGCGGGCGGCGCACTCGGCGCAGCGGGTGCTGGCGCGGGTGCCTGGGCGGGCACGGCGGGCGCCGTGTCGAGGGCAGCGTCGTCGGCCATGGCGAGGATCTCCACGCCGGTCTCGGTGCGCCGGTTGGCGACGATCAGGGCATCATCACCCAGGGCTTCACGCACCTGGCGCATGACATCGCGACTGTTCGCGCCGACAAAGCGTCTCACGCTCATGGGTTGGCTTTCCTCCTCTCAGCGGCCGGGGTTTTGCTCATCGCGCCCCACCCACCAGCGTCGTGATCTTGAGCGTACGGTCGTCGGGAATCTCTGCCTGGGACATCACCACCAGGTGGCGCATGCGCCGACGCAGAAAGCGCGAGACGACCGCGCGCAGTGAGTGCTGGACCACCAGCACCGGCGGCTCGCCGGCAGCTTCCTGGCGCTCGAGCGCCTGCTGGGCCTGGGTCATCAGGGTCTCGGCGAGCCCCGGCTCCATGGCGCCGTTGCCGTTCATGGCCTGCACCAGCACCTGTTCGAGCTGGGCATCGAGGCCGATGACGTTGAGTGTTTCCTGGCCCGCGAACCACTGCTGGGTGATCGCCCGGCCAAGGCCCACGCGCACCAGCGCGGTGAGTTCGCCCGGGTCCTTCTGGGTCGCCGCGACCTCGGCCAGGGTATCGAGGATGGTGCGCATGTCGCGAATCGAGACGTCCTCGTCGAGCAGGTGCTGCAGGATGCGCTGCAGCACGGTGAGCGAGATCGCCTTGGGCACCACCTCTTCGACCAGGGATTTCTGCTCGTCGCCGAGCTTGTCGAGCAGCTTCTGCACCTCCTGGCGGCCGAGCATTTCCGGCGAGTGGCGATGCAGAAGGTGATTCAGGTGGGTGGCGATGACGGTGCTGGCATCGACCACGGTGTAACCGAACACCTGGGCGTGTTCGCGCTGAGCGGCATCGATCCAGACCGCCGGAAGTCCGAAAGCCGGGTCCTGGGTCGGCGTGCCTTGAAGCTGCCCGGAGACCTGGCCCGGGTCGATCGCCAGCCACTTGCCCGGCTGCGCCTCGGCGCGGCCGATCTCGGCGCCCTTGAGCGACAGCACGTAGGCGTTGGGCGAAAGCTCGAGGTTGTCGCGAATATGCACCACCGGCGGCAAAAAGCCCACTTCCTGGGCGAACTTCTTGCGCACGCTCTTGATGCGCGCCAGAAGCTCGCCCTTCTGGCGCGAGTCGACCAGTGGAATCAAGCGGTGGCCGACTTCGAGCCCCAGGGTATCGACCAGTTGCACGTCCTCCCAGCTCGCCTCCGGGGTCTCCTGCAGCGGCATGGGCGCATCGGCCATCTCCTCGGTGACCAGCACCTTCTCCTGATGACGCTTCAGGTACCAGGCGAGTCCGCCGAGCAGGGCGGTGAAGATCAGAAACACCAGGTTGGGCATGCCCGGCACCATGCCGAGAAGTCCCATCACCGCGGCGGCGAGGATCATCACCTGAGGGTTGACGAACAGCTGACTGAGCATCTGCTGACCGACGTCCTGCTCGGTGTTGACGCGGGACACAGTGACGCCGGCGGCGGTGGAGATCACCAGCGCCGGAATCTGCGCCACCAGGCCGTCGCCGATGGTCAGGAGGGTGTAGGTGCGCCCGGCGTCGGCGAAGCTCATGTCGTGCTGCATCATGCCGATGATCAGCCCGCCGATGATGTTGACCACCATGATGACGAGCCCCGCCATGGCGTCGCCGCGCACGAACTTGCTGGCACCGTCCATCGAGCCGTAGAAGTCTGCCTCCTGGGCGACCTCGGCGCGGCGCTTCTTGGCGTCCTCCTCACCGATCAGCCCGGCGTTGAGATCGGCGTCGATCGCCATCTGCTTGCCGGGCATGGCATCCAAGGTGAAGCGCGCGCCGACCTCGGCGATACGCCCGGCACCTTTCGTGATGACCATGAAGTTGATGATCACCAGAATCAGGAACACCACCAGGCCCACGGCGAAGTTGCCGCCGACCAGAAACGTACCGAAGGCCTCGATCACCTTGCCTGCCGAGGCGCCGCCCTGGTGGCCCTCCATCAGTACCACCCGGGTGGAGGCGACGTTGAGCGATAGCCGCAAAAGCGTGGTGAACAGGAGCACCGCCGGGAAGGCGGCGAAATCGAGCGGCTTCTCGGCGAACATGCTCACCAGCAGCACCATGATGGCCAGCGCAATGTTGAAGGTGAACAGCAGGTCGAGCGCAAAGGGCGGCAGCGGCACGATCATCATGCCGAGGATCATGAGGATCAGAAGCGGCCCCGCCAGCAGCTTCACGGGGACGTCGCTCAGCGCACCTCGCTGACCGATGAGTTGGCTAAGGGCCTTCATGATGGGCGTGCCTCGTTAGCGCCGGGGCCGCGCGGGGGATACGTCATATCGTCGGGAACCGGCAGGTTATCGGGGGTCGGGGGTGTCTCGCCCCCCTCGTGCGCCACGCTCTTCAAGCGGTACGCCCAGGCCATGACCTCGGCCACGGCGGTGTAGAGCTCGGCCGGCACTTCGCCGTCGAGGTCCACGTGATGATACAGCGCCCGCGCCAGCGGCGCGGCCTCGAGGCGCGGCACGCCGGCCTCGAGGGCGATGTCTCGAATCCGCCCGGCCACCGCGTCGGCGCCCTTGGCCACCACCCGGGGCGCTCCCATCTGACCTTCCTGGTAGGAGAGCGCCACCGCGTAGTGGGTCGGGTTGGTGATGATCACGTCCGCCTCGGGCACCTTGCTCATCATGCGCCCGCGCGCCATGGCCTGCTGCTGCTGGCGAATGCGCCCCTTGAGGTGGGGGTCGCCCTCGGACTCCTTGTGCTCGCGCTTCACTTCTTCTTGACTCATACGCAGCTTCTTGGCGTTGCTCCAGAGCTGATAGGGCACGTCGATCAGGATCACCACGATCAGCGAAAAGATCGCCAGCGCCGCAGCGAGCGCGGCCATGTTCAAGGCACTGGCTAGCGCCTGCTGGATGGGCAGGTCCGGCAGGCCCAGCAGGCGATCGATATTGAAGTAGATGAACGCCCCGGAGACCCCGCCCACCAGCACCGACTTGGCGATCGCCTTGGCAAGCTCGATCAGCGCCTGGGTGGAGAAGATGCGCTTGATGCCCGAGACCGGGTTGAGCTTGGAAAACTTCGGCTGCATGGACTTGGCCGACACCAGCCAACCGCCGAGCAGCGCCGGGGCGACCAGCGCGACCACGCCCAAGAGGATGAACAGCGGCACCATGGCGATCAGCGTGCGCTGACCAAGATCCAGCGCGTTCACCAGCATCGGCGTGGGATCGAACGCCTGGCGACGATCGAACAAGAACGCCTGCTCCATCACCACGCCGAGCTGGTCGTAGAGTATCTGTCCCATGCCCCAGAGTCCGACTACGCCGGCCATCAACAGAAGCACCGTGGTCAACTCGCGCGAACGGGGAACCTGCCCCTCCTCGCGGGCCTTCTCCTTACGCCTGGGCGTGGCCTCTTCGGTCTTTTCCTGATCGCTATCGTTGTCTGCCATGGATCGTTCGGCTCATCCTGGGCTGCCTATAAGCGTCAGCCGCCCCGAAGGGCGGCTGAAGCAAGGTGCCTAGTGTGCCAGACGAGCCGGCGGACAATGTCCTAATAACCGGACATTAAAAGCCCAATTCGTCCAATAAGTCGTCCACCTGATCCTGACCGGTGACGATGTCCGGCGCATTGTCCCTGATCTGCGGTCCGTTAAGAAGCTCCTCCTTGCGCCGCGCGCTGTCGTTCTCCCACTGATCCTGCGCCTTGCGCTGCATGTTCTCGCGCGCTTCGGCGCCGGGCACATTGTCGATCAACACCTGGACCAGCTGGTGCTCGATCTCGCGGATCACGTCCATCATCTTCTTGATGACCTGGCCGGTGAGATCCTGGAAATCCTGCGCCATCATGATGTCCAGCAGCTCCTTGTTGGTGGCCGCTGTCATCTCAGGGACGTCGTGAAGGTAGGCACGAGTCTCCTTGACCAGGCTCTTCGCCTCGTCGAGCTCCTGGGGGGCGGCGAACCACTCGTCCCAGCGCTTGTCGAGCGCCTCGGCACGCTCGGAGAGCTGATCCTGCAGCGGCTGGGCGCGGTCGATGGCGTTGAGCGCCCGGTCCGCGGCCTGCTCGGTCATGGTGGCCACGTAATGCAGCCGGTCGCGGGCGTCGGGAATGGCTTCCGCCGCTTTCTCGATCTCCTTGTCCAGGCCAAGCTCGCGCATGTTGTCGCGCAGCATGCGGGTCAGCTTGCCGATACGGTGGATCAGCTCTTCAGCGGCTTCCTCGGGCAGTTGGGTCGCGCCTGCCTGCTCATTCTGACTCATGGTACTCTCCTTGCAGGCCAGGCGCTGAGCCCGGCCGCTTTATTATTTGCCCATCTTTTCGAAGATTTTATTCAGCTTTTCCTCGAGGGTCGCCGCCGTGAACGGCTTCACCACGTAGCCGTTGGCGCCGGCCTGGGCGGCGGCGATGATGTTCTCCTTCTTCGCCTCGGCGGTGACCATCAATACCGGCAGCGCCTTGAGCGCGTCGTCCTGGCGAATCTCCTTGAGCATCTCGAGCCCGTCCAGATTGGGCATATTCCAGTCGGAGACCACGAACTCGAAATTGCCGGCGCGCAGCTTGTTGAGCGCGTCCTGGCCATCCTCGGCCTCCTCGACGTTGGTGAACCCCAGCTCCTTGAGCAGGCTGCGCACGATGCGGCGCATGGTCGGGAAGTCGTCCACTACCAGAAAGCTCATGTTCTTATCGGCCATCGTTCATCTTCTCCACGTGTAGGGCGTTGGGTGCCCCGGCCGTTGCCGGGGCGTCGATCAAAAGGATTCCCACTCTTCGACGGTGCTCGTCCGGGCCGGCGCCATCGGCGCACGGGGGGCTTGGGCGCTCGAACGGGGGGCTTGGGTCACGGTGCGGGCGGCCGGCAGCGATGCGACGCCGCGCGAGCCCTCCAGCACCTTGAATACCGCGACCGCCTCTTCGAGCCGATTGGCCTGCTCCTCGAGCGAGGCCGCCGCGGCCGCCGCTTCCTGGACCAGCGCGGCGTTTTGCTGGGTCACGTCGTCCATCTGGCCGACCGCGTGGCTGACCTGCTCGATACCGTCGCTCTGCTCCTGGGAGGCCGCCGATATCTCGTCCATGATGTCCGCCACCCGGCGTACGGCGGTGACCACGTCGGTCATGGTGCTGCCGGCCTGCTCGACCAGGGTCGAGCCATCACTGATCTGCTTCACCGAGGTGTCGATCAGCGCCTTGATCTCCTTGGCGGCGTCGGCGCTGCGGCTGGCGAGGTTGCGCACTTCACCGGCCACCACGGCAAAGCCGCGGCCCTGCTCACCGGCGCGCGCCGCTTCCACCGAGGCGTTCAGCGCCAGGATGTTGGTCTGGAAGGCGATCGAGTCGATCACGCTGGTGATGTCCGCCACCTTCTGGGAGCTTTGCGAGATGCCGTGCATGGTCTGCACCACGCGCTCGACCACCTGGCCACCCTGCTCTGCGGTGGTGGAGGCTTCGCCGGCCAGCGTGCTCGCCTGGCGGGCGTTGTCGGCGTTCTGCTTCACCGTAGCGGTCATCTCTTCCATGCTGGCCGCGGTCTGCTCGATGGACGCCGCCTGCTGCTCGGTGCGCGAGGAGAGCTCGGTATTGCCCTGACTGATCTCGCGGGTGCCGTGGTGGATCGCGCCGCTGCCTTCGCGCACGCGGGCGACCAGGCCGGTGAGGTTCTCCTGCATGCTGCCCATGGCGGCGAACAGCCGGCCCACTTCGCTCTTGCCCGCCGGCGGCATCGGCTCGGTCAGATCCGCCTCGGCGATCTTGTTGAGCCGGCGCACGGCGTCGTTGAGCGGCGCGATCACGGTGCGGCGCAACCCGATGTAGATGCACACGACCGCCAGCAGCAGAATCAGGATCGCCACGCCGTAGAGCACGTTGAACAGCGAGCGCTGATCCTGAATCTGCGCGTGAATGGCGTCCACCCGGGAAAAGCCGAAGCGGGTAAAGTCGGTGATATTGTCGGTCAGGCCCAGCATCGGCTCGCGCAGCTCGATGCGCAGCTCGCCAAAGCGCACCGTGTCGGTTCGCTGCAGACTCTCGAGCTGCTCTTTGACGAGCGGCATCAGCCGCTGATAGTTCGCGATCAAGGGTTCGGCGAGCGCCTCACCTTCCGGAGTGCGCGGCGCGGCGATGAAGTTGTCGAAACGCTGCTCCGAGCGCTCGAGGCGATTCGCTGCGGCCTCAAGGGCGGTGTTCGTGCGATCATACTGGTTGACCATGATGTAGCCTGACGCTTGCTCCAGCGCCAGCATCGTCTGATTGAGCAAGGAGTCCCCGCGGTTGAGCTCGTTGAGCTGCTCGCGGCTGATGGTGGTCAGGGTGGTGACGTTCTTCTCGGTGGAGCGGTCGGTCATGACGTTGAGCGCGATCAGCGCCATGATCAGGACGCTGAAGCAGCCCAGTGCCGCGACCACCGCCGTGTGAATACTCAGGTTTCTTGCAAACCGCGCCATGTAAGTAGTCCTTCTTGATGTCGTTTTATGATGCCGTTTTTTTGGTCATACCCGCTGCGCGCGCCCGGAAGCGGCGACCAGCGCCAGCACGCGCGCGGGGATCTCGTCCAGCGCCAGGGTCTCGCCGGCCCCGCCCACGGCGATCGCCTCGCGCGGCATGCCGAACACCACGCAGCTTTGCTCGTTCTGGGCGATGGTCGGCGCGCCGGCCCGGCGCATTTCCAGAAGTCCCACCGCGCCATCCTTGCCCATGCCGGTCAGGATCACGCCGATGGCGTTCTTGCCTGCGTGCCTGGCCGCGGAGTGGAACAGCACATCCACCGATGGTCGGTGGCGATTGACGGGCTCGCCGTCGTGCAGGCGCACAACGTAGTTGGCGCCGCTTCGGGCAAGCTCCAGGTGATGGCCACCCGGCGCGATATAGGCGTGCCCGGGCAGCACCCGCTCGCCCTCGGAGGCTTCCTTGACGGTGATCCGGCATAGCCGATCGAGGCGCTCGGCGAAGGAGCGGGTAAAGCCGCCGGGCATGTGCTGGGTGATCAGAATCGCCGGCGAGTTGGCGGGTAGCGGCTCGAGCACGGCGCGGATCGCCTCGGTGCCGCCGGTGGAGGCGCCGATGATGATCAGCTTCTCGCTCGAGATCAAAGGCGCTTTCAGCGCCGCCGGGGCGGCGGCGGCCTTGCGCGCCTGGCGCGGACGCGAGCGCGCGGCCGCGCGAATCTTGTCGGCGATTTCGCTGGCGTATTCCAGCATGCCGCTTCTCACTCCGAGGCTAGGCTTGGCGACGAAATCCAGCGCCCCGAGCTCGAGGGCGCGCAGTGTAATCTCCGAGCCGCTCTGGGTCAGCGACGATACCATCAGCACCGGCATCGGGCGCAGGCGCATCAGCCGATCGAGGAAATCGAGCCCGTCCATGCGCGGCATCTCGACGTCCAGCGTCAACACGTCCGGGTTGTGCTGCTTGATCAGATCCCGCGCCACCAGGGGGTCCGGGGCGGTGGCAACGACCTCCATGTCCGGCTGTTCGTTGATGATCGTGGTCAGCAAATCGCGAATCAGCGCCGAGTCGTCGACGCACAGCACCTTGATCTTGGCAGTACTCAAAGCCCGCCTCCTGTTTCAAAACTCACCGATGACCGCCTCTGCAATGGTTGTCGCATGTGCCTTCTACCGGCCGCTGTCGGCGAGGGTGTAGACCGTCTGGCCGCGCAGCTTGAAGGCGTTGCTGATATAGGAGAAGTTCTCCGAATGGCCGGCGAAGAGCAGCCCGTCGCGCTTCATCAGTGGCGCGAACCGTTTCAATATCGCGGTCTGTGTCTGCTTGTCGAAATAGATCATTATGTTGCGACAGAAGATGGCATCGAAGGGCCCCTTCACCGGCCAGCTCGGCGCCAGCAGGTTCAATGGCAGAAACTCGACCATCGCCATCACTTCCGGGCGCACGCGGGCGAGTCCCGCGTGGCTGCCGGTACCCTTCTGGAAAAACCGTTTCACCCGCGCCTCGTCGAGCTTGCGCACCTGCTCCTGGGGGTAGATCCCGGCCTGGGCCTTGGCCAGCGCATCGGTATCGATGTCGGTGGCGATGATGCGCGCGTTCGCGGCCCGACCACCGAGGGTTTCCAGCAGCGTCATCGCGATCGAGTAGGGCTCCTCGCCGGTGGAGGCCGCCGAGCACCAGATGTTGACCGGGCCTGCGGCGTGGCGCACGTGCTCGGCGAGCAGCGGGAAGTGATGTGTCTCGCGAAAGAAGGCAGTCAGGTTGGTGGTCAGCGCGTTGGTGAACGCTTCCCACTCCCGGGCATCGGGCTGGCGCTCGAGCCGCGTGAGATAGTCGGTGAAGCGCGTCAGGCCATGATGGCGCAGCCGCCGAGCCAGCCGGCTGTAGACCATCTCGCGCTTGTGTTCGGCCAGCACGATGCCGGCGCGCTGATAGATCAGCTCGCGAATGCGCAGGAAGTCGGCATCGGTGAGAATCAGATCGCGTTCGATCTGATTGCCCGTCGCCCACGCTCCGCCCTCGCCCGATCCATCGCGTGGTTCGCTCAAAATTCTTCCCACTCCTCTACGGCAACGGTCTGGCGCTTGGCCGGCGGTGACGGCAGCGGCGCATTCGAGGCGGCCGGCGGCGCGGCGAGCGCCACCGACTCACGCGGCGGCGCCTGGCGTGGCGTGCCCGGAGTCGCCTGCGCGCTCAATCGAAACGCTTCGACGGACAGCGACAGCAGGCTCGCCTGGCGCTCGAGCGCGGCGGCGGCCTGGGCAGTTTCCTGGACCCGCACGGCGTTTTGCTGGGTGGCCTGATCCATCTCGGCGACGGACTGGTTGACCTCGGCGATGCCGGTGCTCTGCTCCTCTGAGGCCGAGGAGATCTCGTGCATGATGTGGGTGACGCTGCGCGCCGCCTCGGCCACGTCGCTGATCGCCGCTTCGGCTTTCTCGACCAGGCCGGCGCCGGTGGTGACGTCCTGGCTGGAGCCGTCGATCAACCCGCGAATCTCCTGGGCGGCGGCGGCCGAGCGCCCGGCCAGATTGCGCACTTCCTCGGCCACCACGGCGAAGCCGCGACCGTGCTCGCCGGCCCGTGCCGCCTCCACCGAGGCGTTGAGCGCCAGGATGTTGGTCTGGAAAGCGATGGAGTCGATCACGTCGATGATGTCGGTCATCTTCTGCGAACTCTGGGTAATGCGCTGCATGTTGTTCACCAGCTGGCTCATCAGATCGCCGGTCTGGGTGACCCGCTCGGCGTTCTCGTCCGCCAGGCGGCGTGCCTGCTGGGCGTTGTCGCTGTTCTGGCGCACCGTGGTGGTCATCTCCTCCATGCTGGAGGCGGTCTGCTGCAGCGAAGCGGCCTGCTGTTCGGTGCGCGCGGAGAGCTCCTCGTTGCCGCTGGCGATGTTCTGGGCCGCCGGTGTGACCACATCGATGCCGCCCTTGACGTCGCCGATAATGCTGCTGAGGCTCTTGCGCATGGTGTTGAGCGAGCCCAGCAGGTGGCCGATCTCGTCGCGACGACTCGGCGGCACCCGGGCCGCCAGGTTGCCGCCGGCGATCTGCAGGGTGAAGCGCGAGGCCGCCTTCAAGGGCTTCAGGATCGAGCGCAGGATCGCCACGCCCAACAGGATCAGCGCCAGAAGCCCCAAGGCGAGCACGCCGGCCTGGAGGGCAAGCATGTTCTCCTGGGCAGCATCCGCGTTGGCCGCCATCGTCTCGGCAGCGCGCTGCTTCTCACCGATCAGGTCGTTGACCATTCGCGAGAGATCGCGCCCTTCGCTGTTCATCATGGCGTTGACGCCTTCGATACCGGTGAAGGCCTGGTAGGTCTCCTCGGCCCTCAGCACGTCGACGGCACGGCCCATGCCGTCACTCAGAAACGCCTGCAGGCGGTCGTCGAAATCGCTGGCAAGCGCCGTATCGTTCACCGCGCGACCGTAGTAGTCCTGCCAGGTCGCCTCGACCTCGCTGGCGCTCTCCTCGACCGTGTCGGCGATCTCGAAGCGGCTGTTGATCAACTCCATGCGCGTGGGCTCGACCAGCGACTGGCGGGTCTCGGCGATGGTCTGATCGATCTGCTGCAGACGAATGACGTCGCGCAGGCCATCCTGGTCGAGCCGCTTTAGCCGCTCGCCGGAGGCGTTGATGCCGTAGAGGCCGAGGCCGCCGCTGGCGAGCAGAAGCGCGCCGCCGATCACGATCATGGCGGTGAGCTTGGCGCGGATGGTGTCCGGGCGCAGACGCTTGAGGCGTGCGGCCAAGCCCCCCCGACGAATCTGCCCCTTGTCGAGGTAGACGCCCCGGGCGCGGCCTTCGCGCAACTCGGTGTAGACGCTCTCGGCGCGCTGGATGGCCTCGCGGCTCGCCTGCACACGCACCGAGGTATAGCCCACCACCTGGTCGTTTTCGATGATCGGAGTGACGCTCGCCTCGACCCAGTAGTGGTCGCCGTTCTTGCAGCGGTTCTTGACCAGTCCTCGCCAGGTTTCCGAGGCCTTCACGGTCTGCCACAGGTTCTCGAAGGCAACCGCAGGCATGTCCGGGTGGCGGATGAGGTTGTGCGGCGCATTGATCAGTTCGTCGTGGCGGTAGCCGCTGATCTGGATGAAGGCCGGGTTGGCGTAGGTGATACGCCCTTTCAGATCCGTGCGCGAAACAAGAAAGTCCTCTCCCTTTAACTCGATTTCTCGCTGCGTGACTGGCTGGTTGTTGCGCATTGCAAGTGCCTTAATTTTTAGTATGAACATCCATGAAGAACCGAGCGCACCTGGCGTCGATCGTCTTGCGTCGAAGCGCTCCCCCTAGAACGCTTCCCACTCCTCGACGGGCTGGGCACGCGGGGCAAGGGCGGGAACCCGGGCCGGCGGCGCTCGCCGAGGCAGGGCAGCCGTGGTCGGGCTGCCGGCGACCTTGAAGCGCTCCACCGCTTCGCGCAGGCGCGCCGCGTCGCTTTCGAGCTCGCTGGCGCGCTCGGCGGCCTGCTGGACCAGCCGGGCATTCTGCTGCACCACGTCGTCCATCTGGGTCACCGCCTGGTTGACCTGGCCGATGCCGTTGCTCTGCTCTTCCGAGGCGGCGGCGATCTCGTCCATGATGTCGCTGACCCGCTGCACCGCGCTGACCAGCCCCTGCATGGTCTGGCCAGCCTGATTGACCCGTGCCGTGCCGCTGTCCACCTTGGCGAGCGAGGCGTCGATCAGCGTGCGGATCTCACGGACGGCAGAGGCCGAGCGGCTGGCCAGGTTGCGCACCTCCTCGGCGACCACGGCGAAGCCGCGGCCGTGCTCGCCGGCCCGCGCCGCCTCCACCGAGGCGTTGAGCGCCAGGATGTTGGTCTGGAAGGCGATGGTGTCGATCAGGGTGACGATGTCGGCCACCTTGTGGGAGCTGGCGCTGATCTCCTCCATGGTGTCGACGATCTGTCCCACCTCGTCGCCGCTCTGGCGGGCGGTGAGCGTGGCGCTTTCGGCCAGTTGGCTCGCCTGGCGGGCGTTGTCCGCGTTATGGCTCACCGTGGAGGCAAGCTCCTCCATGCTCGAGGCGGTCTCCTCCAGCGACGACGCCTGCTGCTCGGTGCGCGAGGAGAGGTCGTTGTTGCTCTCGGCGATCGCCTGGGCGCGCTCGAAGATCAGCCCGCCGCTTTCGCGCACCACGCCCACGGTGCGTGAAAGCGAGCCCTGCATGTCCGCCATGGCGGTGTAGAGGCGTCCGATCTCGTTGTTGCCCGGCGCGCTGATCGTCTGGTTCAGATCGCCCTGGGCCATGCGCTCGAAGTAGCCGACCAGGCGGCTGAGCGGGCGCAGCACGTTGACGCTCACGCCCCAGGCCACCACCACCACGGTGAGCACGGTGAGCAGCGCGATGGCAATCAGCACCCACCGCACGCGCGCGGCGAAGGCCGCGAACAGGCTCTGCTGGGTCGCGGCATCGCCGGTCGACTGGAGGAGGGCGCCTCCCTCTGCCAGCGCGTAGAAGCCCGTGGCACAGGCCAGGGCCACGAACAGCGAAAACGCGGCCAGAACCAGTGCCCAGCTCAGCCGAACGGTCATGTTGCTCATGATCTGATGCATCAGCGATCTTCCCCTGTCAGCGCCTTCGTGGTTCGCGACGCTCTTGTCCCCTTGTCACCTTGCCCCCTTGCCCGCGCGGTCGCGCGTGGCCTCACTGCTGCTGAGTGTTGTCGACCAATGCCATTTCTTCGCTGGTCAGGAGCTTGTCGATGTCGACCAGCACCAGCATGCGGTCGTCGAGGCTGCCAAGCCCGCTCAGGAAATCGGAAGAGAGCGTGACGCCGAACTCCGGCGCCGGCTTGATCTGCTCCGGCGTCAGCGTCATCACGTCCGAGACGCCGTCGACCACGATACCGACCACGCGGTTGGCGACGTTGACCACGATGACCACCGTCTGACCGCCGTACTCGACGTTGTCCAAGTGGAACTTGATGCGCAGATCGACGATCGGCACGATCACGCCGCGCAGGTTGGTCACCCCCTTGATGAACGCCGGCGCGTTGGCGATACGGGTGACGTTCTCGTAGCCACGAATCTCCTGCACCTTCAGGATATCGATGGCGTACTCCTCGGCACCGAGCGAGAACACCAGAAATTCGCTGTTTTCCGCTTCTGCGGCGGTCCGTACCGCCTCGCTGTTGGCTTGACTCATGACAGTTCGATCTCCTTGTCATACGCAGGATGGGGAGTGTGGGCGCTCTTGCCCGCTTCTTTCTTGGTCCGGCTCAGGCGATGCAGCCCGGTGATGTCGAGAATCAGCGCGACGCTGCCGTCGCCGAGAATGGTCGCGGCGGAGACGCCGGGCACCTTGCGGTAGTTGTCCTCGAGGTTCTTGACCACCACCTGCTGCTGGCCGATCAGCTCGTCGACCAGCAGTGCATAGCGCCGCCCTTCGCCCTGGACGATCACGGCGATGCTCTTGGTCGGGTCGACGATCGCGTTCTCGACGTCCAGCGCCTCGTGAATGGCGATCACCGGCAGGTACTCGTCGCGCACCTTGAGCACCACGTCGTCACCGGCCATGGCGTACATGTCGCCCTTGGCAGGTTGCAGCGACTCGAGCACCGTGGAGAGCGGCAGGATGAAGGTCTCGCAGCCCACCTTGATCGACATGCCATCGAGGATCGCCAGCGTCAGCGGCAGCACGATGCGCGTATTGGTACCTTCGCCCTTCTTCGACTGGATCTCGACACGCCCGCCCATGCCCTGGATGTTACGCTTGACCACGTCCATGCCGACCCCGCGCCCGGAGACGTCGGTGACTTCGGCGGCGGTGGAGAAGCCCGGGGCGAAGATCAGTTGGTAGACCTCTTCATCGGTCATGGTGTCGGAGACGTTCAGGCCGTTCTCCCGCGCCTTGGCGAGCAGCCGCTCGCGATCCATGCCGGCGCCGTCGTCCTTCACCTCGATGAGGATGTTGCCGCCCTGGTGGCGGGCGGCCAGTGTCAGCTTGCCCTGGCGCGGCTTGCCCAGCGCCTCGCGCACCTCGGGCATCTCGATGCCGTGGTCGAGGCTGTTGCGCACCAGGTGGGTCAAGGGGTCGGTGATCCGCTCGACCAGGCTCTTGTCGAGTTCGGTGGACTTGCCCTCGGTGATCAGCTCGATCTCCTTGCCGAGCTTGCCGGCGGTGTCGCGCACCACGCGGGGGAAGCGGCTGAAGACGAACTCCATGGGAATCATGCGGATCGACATCACCGCTTCCTGCAGGTCACGGGCGTTGCGCTGCAGAAGGCTCATGCCGTTTTGCAGCGAGCCGTTGCCCACGGACTGGTCGCTCAGCTCGCTCACCGTCTGGTCGAGCATCGACTGGGTGATGATCAGCTCGCCCACCAGGTTGATGATCTGGTCGACCTTGTCCACCGAGACGCGAATCGAGCTCGACTCGGCGGCCGGCTTCTTGGCCGCGGCCTTCTCCTTCTTCTCGGGAGCGGTGGGCGTCTTCTCGACCGCCTCCGCGGCACCTTGCACCGCGGCAGGGGTGGGCATATCCGCTGGCGCCGGGGCGACCGGGGCCGACTGGCCGGCGACGGTAATGGCGATCTGCTCGGGTTCGATGATGAAGCACATCACCGCCTCGATGTCGTCGGCGCCCACGCTTGCCTCGAGCAGTACCTCGAAGCGCTTCTCGTCGCCGCCCTGCTGCTGGATCTCGCCCAGCTGGGCGAGCTCTTCGACCAGCAGCTCGCGATCCTTGTCGCTCACGTTGAGAAGCGCCACGCTCAAGAGGCCGCTGGAAGCCGGCGGCGCCGATGCCGGGGCGGGCTCGGGTGCGGCGGGCGGTGTCTCGAGGGTTTCACCGATCTCCTCCAGGGCGATCTGCTGGAGCGTGTGGCAGATGCGCTCGAAGGCGTCCTGGTCGGGCTCTTCCTCGTTGCGGTAGGCATCGAGCTGTTGATGCATGATGTCTTTGGCCTCTAAAAACGTGTCGACGAGGTCGGCGCGCAGCATCAGCTCCCCTTTGCGCGCGCTGTCCAGCAGGTTTTCCAGGATGTGCGTGGTCTTTTGCAGCACGCTGAAACCGAACGTGCCCGCGCCGCCCTTGATGGAGTGGGCCGCGCGGAAAATGGCATTGAGCTGCTCGCTATCGGGATCATCGACATCCAGCTCCAGCAAGTGCTGCTCCATGTCCGCGAGCAGCTCTTCGGCCTCTTCGAAAAAGGTGTCAAAAAAATCCGCTATGTCCATGCACTGCTCCACTTGAGTGTCATAGTTGTTATGACCCGCCTCGCTTACTGCGCTATATCGGCCTGCGGCATGTTTTCTAAAGCCTCGATCGCACTATTTTCGTCCTCGACCAGATCCTGCGGGCCGAGCACGCTGGGGTTGCGAATCGCATCGGCGATTTCCGGCAGCAGCACCACCAGTTCGATGCGTCGGTTACGCGGGTCGATCGGCGTGGCATCGGGCAGCAGCACGCGGTCGGCGAAGCCCGAGACGCGCAAGAGCTGGTCCGGGTCGAGGCCGCCGGCGACCAGCTCGCGGCGCGAGGCGTTGGCGCGGTCGTTGGAGAGTTCCCAGTTGCTGTAGCCGCGATAGCCGCCGGCGTAGGGCACGCTGTCGGTATGCCCGCTGATGCTCAGATCGTTGGGCAGCTCGTTGAGCAGCGGCGCCATGGTGCGCAGAAGGCTTCGCATGTAGGGCGCGACCTGGTCGCTGCCGAGCTCGAACATCGGCCGCTGGTCGGTATCCAGCAGCTGGATGCGAAGCCCTTCGCGCGTCAGGTCGAAGCGCATCTGGGAGCGCAGCTGGCGCAGTTCCGGATCCTGCTCGATCGCGCTTTCGATACGCGCCTGCAGGTCGGTGAAGAAGCGCCGCTCCTGAAGGCTCGGCCGGGTGTGCTGGGAGATGTCGATCCGCGCCCGTTCGCCGTCGCTGTGGGTCGGGTCCGGGCCGCCGCCGGGAATCACCCGGGTACTGCCGGACTGATCGCCACCGGTGATCGCCGTCACCAACGGGGTGCTGAAGTACTCCGCCACGCCCCGGCGCTGCTCGTCGCTCGAGATGCTCAGAATCCACAGCACCAGAAACAGCGCCATCAGGGCCGTCATGAAGTCCGCCAGGGCGATCTTCCACGCGCCGCCGTGATGGGCATGCACCACTTTCTTGCGCCGAATGACAATCGGGCGCTTGTCAGCCCCTTTACTCATGCACTACCGCCCTTCTTGGCCTCGCGGACGTACTCCTCGAGCTCGCTGAAGCTCGGGCGCTCGGCGCTGTGCAGCGCCTTGCGGCCGAACTCCACTGCCAATTGCGGCGCGTAGCCGTGAAGACTCGCCAACAGCGTCACGCGGATACACTGGAGCATCTTCTCGGCCTCCTTGGCCTGGCGGTCGGCGTAGCTTGCCACGGGGCTTATGAAGCCGTAGCCCATCAGAATCCCCAGGAAGGTCCCGACCAGGGCATGGGCAATCATCTCGCCGAGCTGCTCGGGGCTGGCATCGGCGTAGGTCAGTGCCTTCACCACGCCCATCACCGCCGCGACGATACCGAAGGCGGGCATGGCGTCGCCCACCTTGTTGATCGCATCGATCGGTATGTGCGCTTCCTGTTCGAAGGCCTCGATCTCGTGGAGCATCAGCTCGTCGATCTCCATGGGCTCCATGCCGCCGCTGACCATCAGGCGCAGGTAGTCGGTGAGAAAGTTCATGATGTGCGGGTCGGCGAGCACCGTGGGGTGCTCCTGGAACAGCGGGCTTTCGGCGGGGCTGTCGATGTCACGCTCGATCCCCAGCATGCCTTCGCGACGGATCTTGGAGAGCAGTTTGAACTGCAGCGCCATCAACTCCATGTAGAGATCCTTGTTGTACTTCTTGGCCCCCTTGAGCCTGGGCAGGATCTTGAAGGTAGCCTTGATCGCCTTGACGTTGTTGGCGGCGATGAAGGCACCGACGCCGGCGCCGCCAATCATCATCAGCTCCATGGGCTGGACCAGCGGCCCGAGACTCCCCCCCGCCAACACGTAGCCGCCGAACACCGACAGCAGCACCACCACATAACCTAGTAAAATCAGCACACGTACGTTCCTTGCAACGACAGTGGTTAACCAGAGGAGACGTTTCGACCTTGCGTGACGACGAAAGCGCAACGTCCTCGCCTAAATGACGCTTAGGCCTATCATACTAGGGCGCACGGCAGGCTTAATGAGAAAGTACCGCTGCCTTTTACCGCTATCTAAGGGTTAAGCGCACATCGATTCGAGGTGAGCGAGCGTGGGCTTGCGCCAGGGGCTGTCAGTCACGAAGACTTGCCGAATCGGCACTACTGGAAAGAGGGTTTGCGGGTCTTTCCGGCGCGGGAGGGGGGCTGGCAGATGCCGCACACGTAGTCGTGGGTGGGGCTGTGGGCGTGGGCGACGAAGCGCCCCTTGCAGCGCGTGCAGGCCGTGAGCTGCAGCAGGTCGCTCTCGAAGAAGCGCACCAGCGTCCAGGCGCGGGTCAGCCCCAGTACCGGGTCGACCTTCTCGAGCACGACCTGCTCTTCGTAGATGCGGTAGGCCTTGACGAAGGCATCGATCCGCTCGCAGTCGGTGTTGCCACGCAGGCTCGCGTAGATGTTGTAGAACAGCGACGAGTGGACATTGGGCAGCCAGGTGACGAACCAGTCCGTCGAGAAAGGCAGCATGCCCTTGGGCGGCGACATGCCGCGTACTTCCTTGTAGAGCTTGATCAGCCGGGTGCGGCTCAGCTCGGTTTCCGTTTCCAGCACTTGGAGACGCGCGCCGAGCTCGATCAGCTCGATGGCCAGCTGAACCTGATGCATTTCGTCGACCAAGCTTTTCTGGCTCACTCCGCCCCTCCCTTCGGCAGCGTATCGAAGGGCTCGCACGCCATCAAAAGCGAGGCGTGGAGTCCCGACAGTCCTTGATCGCGAGGGTTTTCCATGATCTGGCGGAGCTGCTGGGCGCTCACCTGGCTGAACCGGCAGACCAGCTGATTGGTACGCGACAGCTTGGTGAGCTGCCAGGCGTTCATGGAGACGAGCAGGTCGGCGAGCTCACCGTCCACTTTCAAGCGCAGCATCGCCGATTCGCGATCTTCGTTCAGCAGCCGCTGGGCCAGCAGCAGATACGCGAGATTGATCTCTTGGATTTCATCGAAGAAGCTTGTTTGACTCATAGTGTTCCATCGAACGACGAGGCGTTGGTTGACCATTGTGCTGACGCCACGGATGATTTTGTTCCCTTATCCTCCTCATGTTTGCATACAACGTCGGCATTGGCTACTTGCGCCTTGCCAGGTGTGTCGACTCGTCACTGGAGAGCTCGAACACCCACACCAGCAGCTCCGCCACCACCTGGTAGAGACTCGCCGGGATTTCGGTGTCCAGGTTCAACTGCATCAAAAGCGCCACCAGCTCCGGCGCATCATGAACGTAGATCCCCTGGCGCTGCGCCTCGGCCATGATGCGCTCGGCCAGCTCGCCATACCCCTTGGCGACAACCCGCGGCGCCGTTTCGTCCTCCTTGTAAGCCAGCGCCACCGCCTGGCGGCGACGTTCGTGGGGCGCGTCCATCAGTTCGGCTCCGTCGAGGTGGTCAGCACGACGCGCACACGCGCGAAGTCGAGCGCTCCCAGGCGCGCTTCAAGGTCGTCGATGGCGGGGGCAAGACGCTGGCGCGTGGCTTCGTCTGCGGCCTGAATCTCGACGCCGAGCGTCGTCTGGTAGAGTGACAGTGCGATCTGAAACGCACCGATCTCGGGCACGTCGAGCTGCATCTGCGAGCGCCACGCCTGCTCTTGCTCGCCGCCGCTCTCCTCCTCCCCGCCCTGCCGACGCCCGGGCGCGCTGATCAACAGCGCCATGAAGACGCCCGCCCAGACATCACCCTCCCAGCGCAGCACGGGCGTGGCGAGCATTTCGAGCTGCTGGCGCACCAGCCCCTGCAGGCTCTCGTGAACGACCTCGCGCTTGTGGGGCGATATCGCCTCGAACTCGCGCAGCGCAGCGGCGTCGCGAAGCGCGCTCGCCCGCGCCGATGACTCGTCGCTTGGCGATACCGCCGCACTGCTCGGCGCGACACCAGCCGCGGTACGCTCGAAAGCGGGTCGATCGACGTCAGGCATGGCGCCCGGCGCCCCCGTCGGCAAGGCCCCGGTGGCAGGGGCAGCAGCGGGCAGAGGGACCGGCGCGCCGAGAAGCGCCGCCCCTTGGGGGACGGGCACGGCCAGCAGCGGCGTGCCGGGCAGGATACTCGTGAAAAGGGGCGCCGACGGTGACCCGGACACCGCGCTCGCGCCAGGCAGGTTCGCCGGCATCGGTGGCGAGTGGCCAGCCAGGGGCCGGGCGAGCTGCATCTGCGGCTCGCGCAGCAGCTGCTGGCGAGACACGTCGCCTTGGAACCAGCGCTTCAAGTGCGCTTCATAGAACAGGCCGCTGTCACGGATGCTGGTATCGAGCCGCCCGGCCAGCGCTCGGGCGTCCGGCGCCTCGCCGGCGGCCATCAATGGCGCCTCGGTACGTAGCGCTGCAGGCGGGGCGGGAAAGCGTAGTAGTACATCGGCGATACTGCGTGCCGCGGGGCTGAAATGGGTCTGGGTCGAGCCGGGAGGCGCCTCGCCGGACGGGCTTGGTGCCGGGCGCCCGCCCTGGGGTAGCGACGGCGGCAGCCGGCGCAGCTCATCGATGTTGCGCTCGGCGGGAGTGAGCCGGCCATCCAGGCTGGCATCCCGGGAGAGCGCGCGCGGCCCCTCGCCAGGGGTGACCGGCTGGACCGGCGCGTTGATCGAACGCTGCTGGGACGCCTCGCCCTGGCGCCCTAATACCTGATGCATCAGGGTATCGATCAACGGCGTGATGCCGCTCACGACGGGGTGTCGTCCTGCGGGGAATCGAGGCCTTGCTGTGGTGCGTAGGCGCGATGCAGGTCGCGCTGCTTGCGGGAGACGCCGATCAGCTTGCCGAGCTCGTCGCGCCGGGCGACCAGCCGACGCCGAATATCGACATCGTGCTCGAGGATGCGCTCGATCAGCTCTGCCTTGCGCGTTCTACCGGCCTCGTCCAGGGCGACGCTCTCGTCGAGCTCGCGAAGCTTATCGACGAGCATGACGTAGTGCGTACGCTGCTCGATAAGCTCCGCCCACTGCTCGGTGCTCGCCAGTATTTGCATCTGCGCCGAGCGTTCGAGCAGCTCATGATAGGTGTCCAGCAGGCGCTGCTGAGTCTCGATGCGCGCCATTTCAGAAGCGGACATGGGTTGCCTCACGCACTTTGTCGTTGACCGATTTCGCGCCAGGCCGAGGCGATGTCCTCGAGCAGGCGCTCCGCTTGATCGAGGCTCTCGGCGTCGTTGCGCAGGTTGGCGGTGAGCAGCAGCCGGGCGATATAGTCGTAGAGCGAGCCCAGGCGCTCGGCGATATCGCCGCCCTTCTCCTGGTCAAGCGCCGCGGCCAGCCCGTTGTTGACGATATCCAAGGCCTTCGAGATAAAGCGCCCCTTCTCGGCCGTGTTGCCGGCCTGCATGTGGATACGCGCCGCACGGATCGCCGCCTGAGCGCCATCGAACAGCATGACGATCAGCTGATGGGGGTCTGCCGACATGACGCCGCTTTCCACACCGACGCGGGCGTAGGCACTGGCCCCCCGGCCGTAAGCGCCGCTTCGAGAGTAGGTCATTTGGATACTCCTTCGTGAGTATTGCGAATCGGCGGTCTTGCCGCCTCGTGAGCGTTGGGAGTAGCGCCGTTGTCTGTTCTATCGGCGCGCGAGGAACGGACTTTAACTGAACGGACATACTTTCAAACGTTCGCTTGAGCGTTCGTTTCAGGTCGAGACCGCCACCTCACGCCGAGGCTTGCCGAGGCGCTCGGCGACGTCGCCAGCGACGCTGTATTTCAGCGTGCCGCGCAGCGGCGCCACGGCCTGATCGGTGACTACCACTTCCAGGGGCGCGCCGTCATCGTCGAGGCGCACGATCCAGGCGAGTTGCTCGCTGGAGAACTGTACCAGCGAGCCGATGGGCAGCGAGGTGAAGTGGTCGATGTAGCGTTTGACCCAGCGCGCGTCGAACTGGTTCGGATGGCGCAGCAGGTGGCGGTAGATCTCCTGGGTGGTTTTCGCGGGGCGGTCCGGGCGATCCCGACGCATCGCCTCGACCACGTCGATGATGGCGCAGGCCTTGGAGAGCTCGTTGATCTGCTCACCGCTGAGCCGGTCGGGGTAACCGCTGCCGTCGAGACGCTCGTTGATACCCTTGATCACCGTCTGGGCGACGTTCTGCGAGAGCCACTGGCAGCTTTTCAGGCGCTGCAGCAAGAGCGCGGCGTGCTCGCTGAGCGCCTCGCGATGCGTCGCCTCGAACTGGGGAGCGGTATAGATGATCTGGGGAATCAGTGCCTTGCCCAGGTCATGTACCAGGGCGCTGGCGACGATCGCCTTGCGTACGTCGCCAGGCAGATCGTCACCGACCCAGTCCAGCAGGTGGATCGCCACGGCGATGCCGTGGCGCACCAGCACCGGCTCCAGCGACAGGCAGCGCGAAGCGAACAGCAGCGCCTGACGATCCTCTTCGTGCAGGGCGATGATCCGGTCGGCGTTGAGCGAGAGCTGGCGCGAATCGATGTCGCTGCCTTGGGTGAGCAGCAAGAGCTGGGCGTTGAGATAGGCCGCCACCTTCACCAGCCGCCGCGCGGCGGGGGTGGCGTAGTGCTTGAGATCGCGACGACCCACCTGCTGCTGCTCGCTTTTCTCCGCGCCCTGCGGGTCGAACAGCGGCGATGACTGGCGCGCATCCTCGGTGGCCTCCTTGTCGTAGGAGGTCGCCTCGCGTTCGATCTCGCAGACGAAGTACCAGATCTTGCGCGACTGCTCGGCGCTGTGGTCGACGAACTCGAAACCGACGCGCAGCAGGTGGTACTCGGCGTCGGTCAACTGATGCCGGCTTTCGGCATCGACGGAGAACTCGGTGCCATCAGGAAAGGCGTAGGTCAGGGTGAGCGGCGAACAAGAGCGGGCCAGCAGGCCGCTGGCGCTCAAGGGCAGTTCCACCTGGCAGCCGCTCTGGGAAAGATCGCGCAGCTCCCCCTTGACGCTCTCGCCGTGATCGTCGGTCACGGTGACGGCAACGACCATGCCCATGCGCAGCTGGGCACGGAACGACTCGCGTCGCTGCAGCACCCAGAGCGCCTCCGGGTACTGGCTGCAACAAAGAAAACGCCCGCCGGAGTGGCGAGCCTCGGTCAGTGTCAGCGCGGGCGTGCGGATCACCTTGCCCTGGGACTGCCCGCGAAGGTAGAAGGGTTCCGCGGCCTGCAGCCTCGAAAGCAGATGACCGATCGAGGAGAGATCCATGACCAGCGTGTCGCCGGGGTGCTGTTCCATCAGGACAATGGGCTCGGGCGTGGCCTCCGGCGTCATCAGGCAAAGCGAGACCCCGCCGCCTTCGATCATCGTATCGAGCAGCGCCCCGATGGCCGCGGCGCTCGTTACGCTCTCATACCCTTCGTGCTCCACTTCCGTCACCTGTCTCGCCTCCGCCGGCCGGCGCTAGCGATTAGCGCCGATCCACTGACAACGAGCATAGCAAAGGTCAAGAACGCTCATATCGTTATAAAACGCGGCGCAAGCGGCTATTTTCGACGTTTGATATGCGTTTTTCGATAGGTTATTCGGGCGGAGTAAAGTTTCAGCATCGTTAGCCGATACTCTTGCAAGAGGCCCTGCGGCATCCGGGCATCGACCATAAGCGTCAATCACGACAGCGTGAAATCGCCTTACCAACAAAGGAACGTGCCACATGGACTCTTTACCACTGGACAGCAGCCTCGCACCGGCCACCGCCTCTACATCGCAGCTCTCGCCCCAGCAGGTTCAGACGCTGCGTCAGGAGATCGAGACGCGTGCTACCGCCGTGCCTGCAAGCACCGAGACCCGCGCCGTCGAACTTTCCCGCGAGGAGCTCGAAGAGCCCATCGAACGCATCAACAACGCGCTGCGCCCGCGCGGGCTCGAGTTCGATGTCAGCGACGAGTCGTCGCGCATCATCGCACGGGTGATCGATCGCGAGACCGGGGACGTGATCCGCCAGATTCCCGGCGAGGAAGTGCTGGCCGTGGCCAGGCGCATCGAGGAGATGCAGAGCGGCCTCATCTCGATCGAGGCCTGAAGGCACGGCGCCTGCCGTTTACACCTGCATGTTCATAACGTCACGGTAGGCGCTGACCAGACGGTTGCGCACCTGCAGCCCCATCTGGAAGGCGACGCTCGCTTTCTGCATGTCGACCATGACGTCGTTGAGCTCGACGTTGGGGGCACCTGACTGAAAGGCCACCGCCTTGGCACTGGCCCCTTGCTGAAGGGCGTTGATGCGCCGGATGGAAGCCTGGAGCTCGCCGCCGAACCCGCTCTGACCGACCGGGACCTGGTCGTTTTTCATCGGCGCCGCCGCCTGGGAGGCAAGCCCCTGCATCTGCGCGAGCGCGGACTGAATGGCGGGAGAACTCATGTCAATACCTCATTGAAGGGAGGGGTAAAACAGTACCGCCACCCTACCACCCGGGGCACGCCCCTCATACGAACAAATACGTCCTAAAAGCCGACCTTTTCCGTCGATTATGCTTGACCCGCCTAAGGATAATGGCGCCCATCACAGTTCCGTATCTGTTCCTCTTTGAATGTCTGCGTTAAGACTTACCGCGATCGACGGATATAGCCTATGCCTTCAATGACGATGCGCCTGGGCCGTGGCCAGTTTTGCTTATCCTCCTGGAGGACTTCATGAGCGAGACCGGTGCCACGGCAGGCCGTCAGACCAGCTCGACTCCCCATGCGTCCCAGGGCGATTCGGCTCAGAACCTGAAAAGCAGCGCCACCCTCACCCGCCTCAAGGAGCAGATGCGTACCAGCCCCTTGGTGGTCCTGCTCGTCGCGGGCGCGGCGTGTGTCGCCCTGGTGGCGGCGCTTTTCATGTGGGCGGGCAGTCCCGACTACCGCGTGCTCTACAGCAACCTCAACGAAGCGGACGGTGGGCGCATCATCGCCGAGCTCGATAGCCGCGCCGTGCCCTATCGCTTCAGCGAGGGCGGCCAGGCTCTGATGGTGCCCGCCGACCAGGTCCATATGCTGCGCCTGCAACTGGCCGAGCAAGGCCTGCCCCGGGGCGGCAACCTGGGGCTTGAACTGATGGACAACCAGGCCTTCGGCATCAGCCAGTTCGCCGAGCAGGTCAACTTCCAGCGCGGGCTCGAAGGCGAGCTCGCCCGCTCGATCGAGTCCCTGGGCCCGGTCGAGCGCGTGCGCGTGCACCTCTCCATGGCCAAACCCTCGGTGTTCATTCGCGACCGCGAGCCCGCCAAGGCCTCCGTGGTGCTCACCCTGCTGCCGGGCCGGGTGCTTGGCGAAGGCCAGGTGAGCGCCATCGTCCACATGGTCTCGAGCAGCGTTCCCGAGCTCTCCGCCGAAGACGTCACCGTGGTGGATCAAAGCGGCCGACTGCTCTCCGCCAAGTCTGCCCAGGGCAACGATCTCGACGGCACCCAGCTTGCCTACATCACCGAAGTGGAGCGCTCCTACCAGCAGCGCATCGAGAACATCCTGGCGCCGATCCTGGGCAGTGCCAACGTGCGCGCCCAGGTCGCCGCCCAGATCGACTTCTCGCGCCGCGAGCAGACCTCCGAACGCTACGGCCCGAACCAGGCGCCCAACGAGGCGGCGGTGAGAAGCCGTCAGACGAGCCTCGCCTTCGACGGCGAGGATCCGCTCGCCACGGGCATTCCCGGGGCGCTGAGCAACACGCCTCCGGGGGCTGCGCCCTCGCCCATCGATCAGCCTGGCGAAGGTGCCGATGGCGAAGAGGCTCCCGACAACGCGCTCACCAACCTGCGCCAGGACGACGTGGTGAACTACGAGGTCGACCGCAGCATCGAGCACGTCCAGCAGCGCCTGGGCCAGGTACAGCGCCTGACGGCGGCGGTGGTGGTCAACTTCAAGAGCGTGGTCAACGCCGAAGGCGAGACCGAACAGGTCGCGCTGACGCCGGAGGAACTCGCCCAGCTCGAGCGTCTCGTCCAGCAGGCGATGGGCTTCTCGACGGTACGCGGCGACCAGATCGAAGTGGTCAACACGCCCTTCGTGCGCACGAGCGAACTCGAGGACGACACCCCCTGGTGGCAACGCCCAGGCATGCTGTCGCTGGCCTCGACCCTGGGCCGCTACCTGATGGTGGGCCTCGTCGCGCTGCTGCTGTATCTGCTGATCCTGCGTCCGCTGATCAAGCGCTACACCCAGGTGCCGCCAGCCGCCGAGCCGAATGTCGCGGGCAGCACCTTCCGAGTGAGCGTGGGTGACGACGACGAGGAGATCGAGCAGGCCTCAGGCGCCGAGGAGGACGACACCTATGCCGCGCGTCCCAAACGGCGGCGCAAGACCTCGCTGTACGAGAACAACCTGCGCGACCTGCAGGACATGGCCCAGGACGACCCCCGCATGGTCGCGATGATTATCCGCAGCTGGATGAATGCCAATGACTAGCGCCATCGACCAGATGAGCGGCGCCCGCAAGAGCGCCATCCTTCTGCTGACGCTCGACGAGGACAGCGCCGCCGAGGTGTTCAAGTATCTGAACGCCAGCGAGGTGCAGGCCATCAGCATGGAGATGGCCCAGCTCAACCAGATTTCCCACGAGGACATGAAGGCGGTGCTCGAAGCCTTCCATCGCGAGACCGACGAGTTCGTGGCGCTCAACCTGAACTCGAGCGACCATATTCGTTCGGTCCTGACCAAGGCGCTGGGCAGCGAGCGCGCCTCGAGCCTGATCGAGGACATTCTCGAGAGCACCGGCAACAACTCCGGCATCGATGCGCTGAATCTGATGGAAGCGTCGATGGTGTCCGAGCTGATCCGCGACGAGCATCCGCAGATCATTGCCACCATCCTGATCCATCTCGAGCGCAACCAGGCTGCCGACATCCTCGAACTGTTCGAGGAGAAGCTGCGCAACGACGTGGTGCTGCGCATCGCCACCTTCAGCGGCGTCCAGCCCGCCGCACTTCAGGAACTGACCGAAGTGCTCACCGGCATGCTCGACGGCCAGAACCTCAAGCGCAGCAAGATGGGCGGCGTGAGGACCGCTGCCGAGATCCTCAATCTGATGAACTCCTCCCTGGAGGAGGTGGCGATCGAGACCGTGCGCGCCCACAACGAGGATCTCGCCCAGAAGATCATCGATGAGATGTTCCTGTTCGAGAACCTGCTCGACCTGGACAACCGCGCCGTACAGCTGGTGCTTCAGGAGGTCGAGACCAACTCGCTGGTCATCGCCCTCAAGGGCGCCCAGGAGGCGCTGGTCGAGAAGTTTTTGCGCAACATGTCCCAGCGTGCCGCCGACCTGGTGCGCGAGGACATGGAGGCCCGTGGCCCGATCCGCGTCTCCCAGGTGGAGACCGAGCAGAAGGCCATCCTTCAGGTGGTACGCCGTCTGGCCGACTCCGGCGAGATAGTCCTGGCCGGCGGGGACGACGAGTATGTCTGACGCCCGCCCGAGCGAGTACGACCGCCACGGCCAGTGGCGACGCTGGCAGATGGACGAGCTCGGCGACGACGCGTTTCGCGCCGATACCCAGGCAATGAACGCGCATCAGCGCAAGGTGGTCGCCGCCGCCAAGGCCGCCGAGCAGGCGCGTCAGCGCGAGCAGCAGCAGCGCGAGGCCATCGTAGAGCGCGCTCGCCAGGAGGCCGAGCAGGCGGGCTTCGACAAGGGCCGCGAAGAGGGCCACACGCAGGGGTACGAGCAAGGTCTGAAAGAGGGTCGCAGTGAAGCATTGAGCACCCTGGACGACCAGGTCCGCCAGGCCGTCGCGCCGGTAGAGGCGTTGGCCCGTCAGTTCGCCGAGGCGCTCGAGCGCGTCGACGACACCATCGCCGACGATCTGGTGGAACTCGCCATGATGGTCGGGCGTCAGCTGGCGCTGGATACCCTGGCCGAGCGCCCGGAGCGTATCCTCGAGCTGGTGCGCGAGCTGCTGCATACCGAACCGCCGCTGGTGGGCCAGCAGCGGCTCTGGCTCAACCCCGAGGATCACGCCCTGGTGCAGGAGCACCTGGGCGCGGAGCTTGGCGCGGCCAACTGGGCACTGCAGCCCGACGATCAGCTCGCCCGCGGCGGCTGCCGGGTGACCAGTGCCCAAGGCGAACTCGATGCCACTTTCGAGAGCCGCTGGCAGGCGGTGGCCGCCCAGATGCGCCGGCGCCACAAGCCGACCGACACCGGGCAGGACGAGGCATGACCACCGCCACCGCCCACACCCAGCGCTGGCGCAAGGCGCTCATGCGCACCACGCGCCGGGTAAGCCTGCTGCCCAACTACCGGCGCAGCGGGCGCGTGGTGCGCGCCACCGGCATGGTGATCGAGGTCGTGGGCCTTCAGGTCGCCGTGGGCAGCGCCTGTCGCATCGAGCTGCCCGGCGCCGATGGGCGCCTCGGCGAGAGCGCGCATCACGCCGAGGCGGAAGTGGTGGGCTTCTCCGGCGACAAGCTGTTTCTGATGCCGCTCGAAGAGATCTCCGGTCTGATGCCTGGCGCGCGCGTCTCGCCGCTGGTGGACGGCGCCGGCCACAGCGCGCGGCGCTTTCCCGTCGGCGAGGAGCTCCTGGGTCGGGTACTCGACGGCAACGGCAACCCGTTGGACGACCGTGAAGGCATCGACGAAGTGCCGCGCGCCACGCTGCACACCGCGCCGCTCAATCCGCTGTCCCGCGCCCCGATCGACACCCCGATCGATGTCGGTATCCGGGCGATCAACGCGCTGTTGAGCGTCGGCAAGGGCCAGCGCATGGGCCTGTTCGCCGGCTCCGGCGTGGGCAAGTCGGTGCTTCTGGGCATGATGGCACGCTACACCCAGGCGGACGTCATCGTGGTCGGCCTGATCGGCGAGCGCGGTCGCGAGGTGCAGGACTTCATCGACAACATTCTCGGCCCGGAGGGGCGGCGGCGCTCGGTGGTGGTCGCGGCGCCAGCGGATACCTCGCCGCTGCAGCGCCTGCAGGGCGCGGCCTACGCCACGCGCCTGGCCGAAGGCTTTCGCGACAGCGGGCGCAACGTGCTGCTGATCATGGATTCGCTGACCCGCTACGCCATGGCCCAACGCGAGATCGCACTCGCCATCGGCGAGCCGCCGGCGACCAAGGGCTACCCGCCGTCGGTGTTCGCCAAGCTCCCGGGGCTGGTCGAGCGCGCCGGTAACGCCGAGCGCGGCGGCGGCTCGATCACGGCGTTCTACACCGTGCTCACCGAAGGCGACGACCAGCAGGACCCGATCGCCGACTCCGCCCGGGCGATCCTGGATGGCCATATAGTGCTCTCGCGCAGTCTCGCGGAGGCGGGCCACTACCCGGCCATCGACATCGAAGCCTCGATCAGCCGGGCGATGAACGCGGTGGCGACCGACGAGCAGATCAATCGGGCGCGCACCTTCAAGCAGCTCTTTTCGCGCTACCAGCGCAACCGCGACCTTATCAGCGTGGGCGCCTACAGCCCGGGCCATGACCCGAGGCTCGACGAGGCGGTGAATCTCTTTCCGGAGCTCGAGCGATTCCTTCAACAGCGCATCGACGAGCGCGCGACGCTCGAGGCGTCACGACAGGCACTAGCGAACGTGGTGGGAGGCTAAATGCGTCATTCACAGCTCGATATACTGACCGACCTTGCCCGGGATGCCCGCGACCAGGCCGGAAAGCTTCTGGCCGAGGAGCGCCAGAGCCAGCAGCAGACCCAGACCCAGCTCGACTCGCTCAGCCGCTACCGCGCCGAGTATGCCGAGCGGCTGCAAAAGGCGATGCGCGAAGGGATCGACCCGGCGACCATGTTCAACTACCAGCAATTTCTGGCCTCGCTCGACGCCGCACTCAGCCGCGCGCGCCAGGCGCTGACCGCACAGCAAAAGCGCGTCCAGCAGAGCCAGCAGCACTGGCAGCAGGAGCAACGCAAGCTCTCCTCGTTCGACACGCTCACCTCGCGCCGGCTGCTCGAGGAGCATCGCCGCCAGGAGCGCGCCGATCAGAAAGCCAACGACGAGTTCGTGACCGGCCAGAGCGCTCGCCGCTCGCCGGATCGACCGCAGTAACAAAAGGCCATCGCCATGAATGTATCGCTTCTGCTGTCCGCCTCGTCGAGCCTGTCCGGCCCGCGCGCCGCGCAGACCGACGCAGGCGCCACACCGAGCGCTCCGAAAGGCTTTCAATCCGCGCTGCGCCAGGCCTTCGACCTTCGCGGTGACGCGCCCAGCGAGTCAGCAGCCCCCGACTCGGAATCGCTCGACGCATTTCGCGATGCCCTGGCGGCGCTGGAGGTCGATGTCGAGGCTCTCGATGACGCCTCGCTCGAGGCACTCTATCACGCCACCGAAGAAGCGCTGAGCGCTGCTGCCGAAGGTAAGCCGATGGCCGAGGCCTTCGGCGATCTGCTGGCGGCGTTCGGTGGATTGGGGTCCAGCGCCCAGCCGCTCGCTTCGCGCGACCTCGTTTCCACGCTGCCGAGCACTCGGACCCAAGGCACTATCTTGGCAGAGACCATCGCGACAGATACCGACACGACCGATGCCGGCGCGCTCGGCCCACTTGGCTCATCGAAGGCTACGCCTCTCGACGAAGTCACTTCGCGCCTGGCGCTGATGGCGAGCTTCAACGCCCCCTCGAGCAGTCCCGCGTCCGGTGAGGCAGAGGCGGCACTGAAGGAGACCACGACCAGGATACTCGCTGCCCTGGCCGCACTGCGCGGCGAGCCGGCGCGGGATATGCCGACCCAGGGCCTGCCTTCGACCGGCGAGGTGCGTACGCTCCAGACCGCCCCCGCCGCCTTCAGTCAGCCACCGCTGACGCTCTACGGTCTTGCTCAAACAGCGGTCCTTGCGACCGGTGGGGAATCGATGCCGGTCGCACCGATACCCGGCGCCAGCGAGATGGCGCCTCTCGCCCAGGGCATGGGGCAGGTACTGCCGAGCGGCGCCGAGGCGCCGATGCCGGGCAGCGCGCAGGCTACGCCTGCGGCGGCACCCGCGACCGCCATCGCCACGCCGGTCACCCACCCGGGCTTTGCCGAGAAGCTTGGCCAGCAGCTGATTCAGCTCACCCAGCGCGGCGGCGAGCAGCACGTCAAGATCGAGCTTCACCCCGCCGAGCTTGGTCCGCTGTCGATCTCCCTGAAGATGGGCGAGCACGGCACCCAGGCGCAGTTCTTCTCGGCGCATGCCCAGGTTCGCCAGGCCATCGAGCAGGCCATTCCCCAGCTGCGTGAGGCGCTCGCCGAGCAGGGCATCGCGTTGGGCGACACCTCGGTCGGCCAGCAGAACACCTCCGATCGGGAGGCGTTTGCCCAGACGGGCGGCTCGGCTCAAGGCGGGGCAAGCTCGGCCGATGATGATGTAGAAGGAGTGGCCCCGACCCCGGCAAGCGTCGTGCTTGACGGGCGGGTCGATCTGTACGCTTGAAGCCCGTCACGGGCTTCTTCACACTCGCCGCCCGCCGCGGCTAAACCGAAAGATAGGCGCTCCCAAGGAGCCTGTTCATTTCTTCAGCGGCTGGCGTATTAGGCATAATGCATGGCATTCGTCATGCGCAAGGATCATGGGATTAGTCAATGGCAGAAGCAAGCAGTGGATCCAGGAAACTGCTCTGGATAATGATCGTGCTGGTCGTGCTCTCGTCGCTGGGCGCGGCCGCGGCGATCTACATGGTGCTGGGCCATGGCAACGGGGGCGAGGCCGGACAGACCCAGGTGGCCGCCAAGCCGGAGCCGCCCGTGTTCGCGCGCATCGAGCCCTTCACGGTCAACCTGTCGGATGACCGCTACGGTTCGCGCCTGCTCTACACCGGCATCACGCTGCGGGTCGGCGACGAGCAGAGCAAGAAGATCATCGAGGAGCACATGCCCCAGGTGCGCAGTCGCCTGCTGATCCTTCTATCCGGCAAGCAGGCGAGCGAGCTCACCTCCGTCGAAGGCAAGGAGGCGCTCGCCCAGGCGATCATCGGCCGGCTGAACGTGCCGCTCGTCGAGAACCAGCCGCCGCTCGATCTTCAGGAAGTGCTGTTCACCGATTTCATCGTGCAATAACCTCGGGCGCGGGAGCCGTTCATGTCACAGGACGATCTACTGTCCCAGGAAGAAATCGATGCCCTGTTGAAAGGGGTGAGTGGAGACGACGAGCCCGCCGGGGGCTCGTCGCCTGCCGCGAAGGACGAGCAGCGCATTCGTCCCTACGATCCGGCCACCCAGCATCGGGTGATCCGCGAGCGCCTGCATGCGCTGGATTTCATCAACGAGCGCTTCGCGCGCTATTTTCGCAACGGCCTGTTCAACCTGATTCGGCGCAGTGCCGACATCACGGTGGAGTCGGTGCGCTACCAGAGCTTCAGCGAGTTCTCGCGCAACACGCCGGTGCCCACCAACCTGAACATCGTATCGATGAAGCCGCTGCGCGGCTCGGCCCTGGTGGTGTTTCCGCCGAACCTGGTGTTCATGGTGGTGGACAACTTGTTCGGCGGCGACGGTCGCTTCGTCACCAAGTCCGATGGGCGCGAATTCACCAATACCGAGCAGCGCATCATCCAGCGCCTGCTCAATCTGGCGATCGATGCCTACCAGGAAGCCTGGAAGGTGGTCTATCCGCTGGAGGTGAGCTACCTGCGCTCAGAGGTGCAGTCGAAGTTTGCCAACATCACGAGTTCTCCCAACGAGATCGTGGTGAACACCAAGTTCAACATCGAGGTGGGCAATCTTTCCAGCGGTTTCCAGATCTGCATGCCCTACGCCATGATCGAGCCGCTGCGCGACCTTCTGGCCAACCCGATCAACGATAGTAACCACGACCACGACGGCACCTGGTCGCGGCGCATGGCCGGCGAGATCCGCCAGTCCGAGGTGGAGCTGATCGCCGAGTTCGCCCGGATTCCCAGCCGCATCGCCCAGGTGATGGGCCTCAAGAAGGGAGATGTCCTGCCCATGGAGATCCCCGGCACCGTGACGGCCAGCGTCGACGGCGTGCCCGTCATGGAGTGCGAGTACGGCAGCCAGCGCCAGAACCGCGCGCTGCGCGTGCTGCGCCTGATCGATCACGGCGCCATGAACAACGCGTCCTCGAAGGACTTCATCAAGGGGTCGACGCGACGCCAAGCCAAGGAACCAACCCATGACTGATCCCAACAAACCCGATCAGCCCATTTCCGACGACGATTGGGCCAGCGCCATGTCGGAACAGGCCCCCGAGGGCGATGCCGCTGAAGAGGACCCCTGGGCGGCGGCGATGGCCGAGCAGGAAGCCGCCGAGCAAGCGGAGGACGATCCGACCCCGGAACCCGAACCGCCCGTCGCCAAGGCAGCGAGCGAGGAGCTGTTTCGTCCGCTGAGCGGCGAAAGCGGTGCCACGGCGGCGCGCGATCTCGAAATGATCATGGATATCCCGGTCAAGCTCACCGTCGAGCTCGGGCGTACCAAGCTGACCATCAAGCAGTTGCTGGAGCTGGCCCAGGGCTCGGTGATCGAGCTCGAGGGTCTGGCCGGCGAGCCGATGGATATCCTGATCAACGGCTATTTGATCGCCCAGGGCGAGGTGGTCGTGGTGGAGGACAAGTACGGCATCCGCATCACCGAGATCATCACCCCCTCCGAGCGCATCCACAAGCTCAACCGATGAGTGTCGCCACCACGTCGGCCGAGTCGATCGATGCGCTGGGGGGCGATGCCTTGATGGGCATGGCCGCGCTCGGCAAGACCGCGGCGGCGCTGGCCCTGGTCATCGCCATCATCTTGCTGTGCACGGCGGCCCTGAAGCGGGTCCAGCAGCAGCGCTTCGACAGCGGCGCGCGGCTCAAGGTAGTGGGCTCCACGGCGGTGGGAGGCCGCGAGCGCGTGGTCGTCGTCGAGATCGAGGACACCTGGCTGGTGGTCGGCGTGAGCGGCGGGCGCATCACCAAGCTGCACGAACGCCCGGCGCCGGCCGACCGCCCGGTTGTCTCGCGCGAGGCGAGCGCCGGTTTTTCCCAGCGCCTGGCGAAGGCGCTGGGAAAACGCCCCTCGAAGCCCGGCCCGCCTTCCACGTCATGAGAAACGCCATGCTCTTCCCCCGACCCCATCACGGGTGGCTCGTCCTCGTCCTGCTGACGCTCGTTTGCCTGGCGCTGCCCGCCCAGGCCCAGACCCTGCCGGGCTTCGTCTCCCAGCCGCTGGAGGATGGCGGCCAGCAGTGGTCGCTGTCGCTGCAGACGCTGCTGCTCTTGAGCTCGCTGGCCTTCTTGCCGGCGATGCTTCTGATGATGACCAGCTTCACGCGCATCATCATCGTGCTGAGCCTTCTGCGTACCGCCATGGGCACCCAGGCCACGCCGCCCAACCAGGTACTGCTGGGCATCGCGCTGTTTCTGACGTTCTTCATCATGTCGCCGGTGCTCTCCCAGGTGTACGACACCGCCTGGCAGCCGCTCTCCACCGAGGCGATCAATTTCGAGGAGTTCCTGGTGCGCGCCCAGATTCCCTTTCGCGAGTTCATGCTGGCCCAGACCCGTGAGCCGGATCTCGCGCTGTTCGTGCGCCTGGCCGACGTCGGGCCGATGCAGGGGCCGGAAGAGCTGCCCATGCGCGTGCTACTGCCGGCCTTCGTGACCAGCGAACTGAAGACCGCCTTCCAGATCGGCTTCACCATCTTCATTCCGTTTCTGATCATCGACCTTGTCGTGGCCAGCACTCTGATGGCGCTGGGCATGATGATGGTACCGCCGGTGACCATCTCGCTGCCTTTCAAGCTGATGCTGTTCGTGCTGGTGGACGGCTGGCAGCTGATCATCGGCTCGCTCGCCGAAAGCTTCTACATGCTCTAGTTCCACGCTAACGGTATCCGACGAGGAGCCCCATGACCCCCGAAACCGTAATGAGCATCGCCTACCAGGGCATGCGCCTGACCCTGTTCATGGGCGCGCCGGTGCTGCTGGCGGCCCTGTTCACCGGCCTGATCATCAGCCTGTTCCAGGCCGCTACCCAGATCAACGAGATGACGCTGACCTTCATCCCGAAGATCCTGGCGGTCTTTGCGGTCCTGGTGCTGGCCGGCCCCTGGCTGATCGGCTTAATCACCGACTTCACCTATCGTCTGTTCGTCAACATTCCCAGCATGGTGATGTAGCGTGGTCGAGGTCACCTTCGCCCAGCTCCAGGCTTGGCTCGTGGCCTTTCTGTGGCCCTTCGTGCGCATCACCGCCTTCATGGCGGTCGCGCCGCTCTGGGGGCATTCGAGCATTCCCAATCAGGCCAAGGTCGGGCTGGCCGCGCTGGTGGCCGTGGCAATCACCCCTTTGCTGCCCGCCATGCCCGGCGTGCCGCTCCTCTCCTGGGCGAGCCTGGGTATCATGATCGAGCAGTTGCTGATCGGCCTTGCGATCGGGATGGTGATGCACATCGTCTTCGCTGCAGTGCAGGCGGCCGGGGAGTTCATCGGGCTGCAGATGGGCCTGGCCTTCGCGAGCTTCTTCGACCCCTCCAGCGGCACCAACATCATGGTGCTGTCGCGCATTCTCTACATGATCACGCTGCTGCTTTTCCTGGCACTCAACGGCCACCTGATGGTGCTGGAGACGCTGGTCATGAGCTTCCAGACGCTGCCGGTGGGCTTTGGGGGCCTGAACCCCAATGCCTTCGAGCTGCTCGCCCGCTACGCCGGTACCATCTTCGCCTCGGGCATGCTGCTGGCGCTGCCGCTGGTGGCCTCGCTGCTGATCATCAGCCTGTCGCTGGGCATCCTCAACCGCTCGGCGCCGCAGCTCACCGTGTTCAATATCGGCTTTCCCACCTCGCTCACGGTGGGGCTGGTGCTGTTGATGGTGTTGATGTCCGACATCGGGCGCTTTCTGCAGCCGCTGTTCAGCCAGGGGCTGGCGTTCATGCAGAGCCTGATCGAGGTCATGGCGACCCCCTGACGAAAACGCCGCTTCCCGAAGGGGAAGCGGCGTCGGGCCTCGGCGAGAGCCGAGGTGGACTACCTGGGGTGCACTACATATAGTTGAACAGCGACATGCTCTTCATTTCGACGAAGGTACGCTGGGAGGCTTGCAGGCCGACCTGACGCAGGCTGTACTCCGAGATCGCCTCGGCGTAGTCCAGATCGACCAGATCCGACAGCGTCTGGGCATAGTTCATCATGCGATTGCTGCCCACCGCGTCGATGACGTCCAGCTCATTGAGCCGGGCGCCTGCGGAGGCGCGCACGGTGAGCACGTTGTCCAAGGCGTTGTCCAGCTCGCGCATCGACGTGTTCAGCGTGTTACGCAGCGCCGCCTTTTCCGTATCGGTGCCGGCGGGATTTTCCAGCACGCCGATCACGGCTTCCAGCGTCTTGAACAGATCCGCCGGCTGCTCGGCGCTTCCGGCCCGCGCCACGCTGATCGCATCCCCCTCGGCGGGGGTGCCAGTCAAGGTCAGACTCACGCCGCCAAAGGCGATCTGCTGGCCCTCGCCCGTATACTCGCCAGAAGCAAGTTCTCCTTCGGGCCCGTCCACGCGATAGACAAATCCCTCTCCTGCAGCGTTCTCCTCGAACCGGACGGTAAAGCTCGCTCCGAAGCTCGCATCCGAAGAATCCTTGACCGACAGGCCGGAGAACGTGACGTTTCCGGTATTGTCTGGATTCGCCTTGGCGATATAGCTTGCATTGCTCGCCACGCTCTGGAAGATCGCTTGACCGCTTTCGGCGACCGGCATGCGACGCGAGGCATCGACCTGCTGCTCCCGCGCCGAAGCGTCGCCCCGATACTCGACGACGCCGCTGTCATTCTTGAAAAACGGCGGGGCGTCATCCTTGTACCCACCGAACAGGTGCCGGCCGTTGCCGTCGGTGGCATTGGCCTGCCCGATCAGCGTCTCGTAGACGCCCTTGAGTTCGCTGGAGATCGACTGACGGTCGGCGTCGCTCAAGGTATCGCTCGAGGCCTGGACCAGCAGCGTCTTGGCGCGGGTCACCGCGTCGCTGACGCTATTGAGCACGCTCTCGGTCTGGGCGAGGGAGTTGCGGGCAGAGACCCGCGAGTTCGTGTACTGCTCGTTGATCGCCATGGACTGGTCGACCCCTACCGCGCGCGCGGCGGCCTGCGGATCGTCGGACGGGTTGACGACCTTGCGCCCGCTGGCGATCTGCTGGCCGACCCGCAGGAAATCGCTCTGCTGGCGATTCATCGAGGCGGTGCTCTGCTCGAACATGGTGACGCTGCTAATACGCATACTCGACGCTCCTCACTCAGCCGCGCAGGTTCAAGATGGTGTCCATGATCGTTCCGGCGGTATCGATCACGCGGGCATTGGCCATGTAGTACTGCTGGTAGCGGATCAGGTTGGCCGCTTCCTCGTCCAGGTTCACGCCGGACTCCGACTGCTGCACGGCGCGCAGCTGATCGGTCAGCCCCTGGCGCGCATCGAGATTGACCTGGGTGATGTTGGCGCGATTGCCCACGTCGCTGACGATGGAGGCGTAGGCCGAGCTCACCGAAGAGACACCGCCGACCACGCGCTTGCCCTGCAGCTCCTGCAGCGCCAGCGCATTGCGGTTGTCGCCATTGGCGGAAATGATGTTCTGGCTGACCGTCAGCGTGGCGGTGTCGTCCTCGCCCGGCAGTGTATCGAGGGTGAAGCTCACGCCGTCGATGGTGATCTCATCGCCGGCTTCGAGCACGGCATCGTCGGCGGTCGGGTCGAAGGCATTGCCGTTGACCCGCACGCTGGCCTGCGGGCTGACGCTCAGCTTGCCGTCGTCGCTCACCTGCAGCTCGTAGCGCTTGTTGGCGGAGAACGCCGTCGGCGAAGAGGTCAAGCCACTGACGTCGAGGTTGCCGCTGCGGGTGAGGGAGTTGAGCGGGCTGGCCCCGGTCCCGTCGAAGCCAGCGTCCGCCGCCGCGATCTTGTCGATATCGGTGATCGCCACCTGCATGCCGTTGCCGGCACGGCGCACGGGCTGAACTTCGAAACGGTCACCCGCTTCGGGCGCTGCATCGAAGGTCATGCGTATGCCGCCGAAACGCAGCTCGCCCTCACTCCAGGCTTGTTGGTCGAAGTCGACGCTCTGGCCGCTATCGTTGCGGGTCACGATGGGCGTGACACTTCCTGCTTGCTGCGTAAAGCGCACGGTATAGTCGGCCGCGCGCAGATCATCGATGGCGTCGACATCGAAGGCGATCGTGGCGACATCGGTCTCGTTGCCCGGATAGCTGTAGACCCGGGGAGCGCCAACGCTGAAGAAATCCTCGCCTCGCTCGCCGTTGAGATCGACACCCTGCTTGTGCTGCTCGTTGAAGGCCACCGAGAGCGATACGGCCAGCTGGCCGATCTGATTCTGGGTCTTGTCGAGGGTTTCCGAACGGAAGCTCATCAGACCACCGAGCGCGCCGCCCTTGATTGCCCCTTCGTCGAGCTTCACCAGGTTGCCGCCCCCGTCGCGGTAGCCCACGATGGTACGCTGCGGATCGTGGTCCGCCTGAGTGGCTTCGAGTTTGAACGTATTGGTGCCCGTGACCAGCGGCTGTCCGTTGGGCAGGCTGATGTTGTAGGTCTTGCCATCCTGAATGTTCAGGCGAAGATCCATGCGCTCGTTGAGTTCGGACACCAACTGATCGCGCTGGTTGAGCAGACCATTGGGGGCCTCACCGGTGCGCGCACGCGCCAGCGAGATCTCCTTGTTCAACCCGGCGATCTGATCGAGCGTGTTGTTGATCTGGGTGACTTCATCCTTGATCTGGCTATTGACGTTTTCCTGCATGTCCTGCAGATAGCCGTCGAAGGAGCGAAACTGTGCGCTCAGCGTGTTGGCGGTACCGAGTACCCCTTGGCGCGCCGCAGGATCCGACGGCGCACTGGCGATATCCTCGAGGGAGGAAAAGAACCCTTGCATCAGCGGCGACAGCCCTGCGGCACGGTCGGCCAGCAGGTTGTCGATCTGCGAGATCTGATTGTTGTAGGTCTGCAGAGCGCTTGACTGGGTCTTGGCACTGTTGAGCTGGTTGGCAACGTAAGTATTGAACTGACGCTCGATGGCATCCACGCGCACGCCACCGCCCACACCCGCTTCGCTGAGCTTGGGTAGCTCGCGGTTGAAACCAGGCGTGAACAGGTTGCTGATATTGTTGCTGGTGGCGCTCAGGGCGTTCTGCGCCGCGTTGAGACCACTCAAGCCGGTCGAAAACATGCTCATAGTTCAATTCCTCAAGCCGATGCCCTATCTATCGGCGGTCGGCGGTGAAACTTGAATGGCTCAACGCGTATCGGCTAGAAAATTCTGCGCGACAGGTAGCGGCCCCAGCGTATTCATCACCGCCACGAGCTTGTCGGCGTAGCGCGGGTCGGTGGCGTAGCCGCCGCGCTGGAGCGCGTGGGCCGCCTGGATGGCGTTGGGTGCCTCGACCACGCCTTGGTAGCGCGGGTTGTTGCCGATCAGGTTGGCGTAGTCAGTGAAGGCGTGCTCGAAGGAGTCGTACACCCGGAACGTGTCCACCATCTGGGTGCGCCGCCCGTTGAGGTATTCATGGGTGACGATGTCGGTGGTCTCGCCCTTCCAGTGGCTGCCCGCCTTGATGCCGAACAGGTTGTGGCTGTTGTGGCCCGTCTGGGTGGCGATCTCGTGGCGACCCCAGCCGGTCTCGAGCGCCGCCTGGGCGAGAATCAGCTCGGCAGGGACGCCGCTGGCTTGGCTTGCCGCTTGGGCCGGCTGGGCCAGCGTGGCCATGAATCGCTTCACATGATCCGGCGCGTTCGGGTTGATGACCGGCGCACTCATCGTGGCAGCGGCCTCCTGCTCGACGCCGGTGGCGACCCTGGACTTGCGGATCGCCTCGAGCTCCTGCAGAAAGCGTCCATTCTGATGGCCGACTGTGCCAGGCGGCTGGAGCGGATCGTCCAGCACCCGCGGGGTGCCGCGGGGGATACCGGCGATCAACGCCTGCAGCTCGTCATCGCCCTGGGTTGCGCCCTTGATCGCCCCTTGGCGCTGTAGCTGCTCGACGAGCACGTCGGCAAGGCCGATGCCTTTACCGGCGATCACCTGCGACCACTGCTGGTCGAGCATCTGCTGGTAGGTATCACCAGCGCTGCTGTTCATCAGATTTGAGGAGGGAATCGCCTCGCGCATGCTCTTCATCATCATCTGCACGAACAGCGCCTCGAACTGCTGGGCCGCCTCGTGGGCCCCGCCTTCCGGGTCGACGCGGGCGTTGTGCTGCATGCGCTGGAAACCGCTCATATCAAAAGCGAACTGGCTGCTCATGTCGTTCACGCTCATCAGATCACCTCGAGCTCGGCGCGCAGCGACCCGGACGCCTTGAGCGCCTCGAGGATCGACATCAGGTCCTGGGGCGTGGCACCGAGAGCGTTAAGGGCGTTGACCACGTCGGTCAACTGGGCGCCTTCGACGATCTGCAGGTAGGCCTCTTGCTGGTTGATGTCGATATCGGCATCCGGCACGACCACGGTCTGACCCTGGCCCAGCGGCGCAGGCTGGCTGACGCCGAACTGGCTATCGATGACGATCGACAGGTTGCCGTGGGCGACGGCGGCCTGGCGCAGCGTGACGGCGCTGTTCATCACCACGGAGCCTGTGCGCGAGTTGAGCACCACCCGGGCCGGGGCCTCCATGGGCGTGACCTGGACGTTCTCGACCCGGGCCATGAAATTGACCCGTGAGTTGGCGTCCATCGGCCCATCGAGGGCGATCACGCCGCCGTTGCGCGCGTAGGCGACCGACTGGCCGAACTCGCCGTTGATCGCGCTGACCATGCGCTGGGCGGTGCCGAAGTCCGGGGTGTTCAACTGAAGCTCCAGCAGGCCGCCGTTGCCGCCCAGATTGAGCGCCACTTCTCGCTCCACCAGCGCTCCACCGGGGATGCGCCCGGCCGCCTGCTGGTTGATCTGTACGCTGCTGCCGCCGGCCTGGGCCCCGGCGCCGCCGACCAGCATGTTGCCCTGGGCGATGGCGTAGGTATCGCCGTCGGCGCCCTTGAGCGGGGTCATCAAGAGCGTGCCGCCACGCAGGCTCCTGGCGTTGGCGATGGAAGAGACGACGATGTCCAGGCGCTGGCCCGGTCGTGCGAACGGCGGAAGGTCTGCCGTCACCATCACGGCGGCGACGTTACGCAGCTGAAGATTGGTGCCCGGCGGCACGCTCACGCCGAGCTGGGAGAGCATGTTGGTCAGGCTCTGGCTGGTGAACGGTGCCTGGGTGGTCTGGTCACCGGTGTTGTCGAGCCCCACCACCAGGCCATAGCCGACCAGCTGGTTGTCGCGCACGCCGGCGAAGTTTGCGAGCTCGCGCACCCGTTCGGCGAAGGCGCCCTGGGCTACCAGGCTCAGGACGACGAGGGCGACGAGCTGCATCGCGCGTCGTCTCATCGCTTTGACGTTCCAGATTGAAGCCATGCGGTGTCTCATCCCAAGCGCCTAGAACGGCGACACGTTGAGGAAGAAGCGCTGCAGCCATCCCATGTGCTGCGCCTCGTTGATGTAGCCGTCGCCCACGTACTCGATGCGCGCATCGGCGACCTGATTCGACGGCACAGTGTTGGCCGCCGTGACCGTCTGCGGGTTGACCACGCCGGAGAAGCGAATGAACTCGGTACCCTGGTTGATCGCGATCTGCTTCTCGCCACGCACCCGCAGGTAGCCGTTGTTGAGCACTTCCAGTACCGACACGGTGATGGTCCCGGTCATGGTGTTGTTGGCCTGGGTGCTGCCGCTGCCGGCAAAGATGTTGTCGCCCGCCACGTCGAACCCGTAATCCTCGAGAAAGTCGATGATCTCGGGAATCTGGGCGATATCGAGCGAGGCCGAACCGCTGCGGTTGGCGCTCGACTGCGAGGTCTGACTGGCGCTCACCTGCTCGTTGAGCACGATGGTCAGGATGTCACCGATCGCCCGGGGCCGGCGATCCTCGAACAGCGGGTGATAGCCGCGCCGCGCCTGGTAGATGGAGCCGTTGGCCACCGCCGGCGGCCGGTCGATGATATTGATCTGCTCCTGCTCGCCGACCACCGAGGCGCGGGGAATCTGCGCGCAGCCAGCGGCCAGCAGAATGAAGAGCACCACCGCCAGCTGGATGAGGCGACGAAAGAGAGCATTTTTAAGCATCGTACGACCTGTATGAAAATCGATCGGCGGGATCAGAGCTGACTCAATCGTGCCAGCATCTCGTCGCTGGTGGAGATCGCCCGACTGTTGATCTCGTAAGCGCGCTGGGTCTGGATCATGTTGACCATCTCCTCGACCACGTTGACGTTGGAGGTTTCCACGTAGCCCTGGAAAAGACGCCCTGCCCCGTTGTTGCCGGGAATGTTCTGGTTCGGTGCACCGGAGGCACCGGTCTCGAGATACAGGTTGCCGCCGATGCTCTCGAGGCCTGCCGGATTGATGAAGGAGGTCAGCGTGATCTGGCCCACATCGGTATCCTGGGCGACGCCTGGCTGGCGTACGCTCACCGTGCCATCCTCTCCGATGCCGACGGAGAGGGCGTTGGGCGGCAGGAAGATCGCCGGCTCCAGCGGATAACCGTTGGCGGTCACCATCTGGCCGTTCTCGTTGAGCTGGAAGCTGCCATCACGGGTATAGCCGATGGTGCCGTCGGGCAGCAGTACCTGGAAGAATCCTTCACCGTTGATGGCCAGGTCGCGCGAGTTGCTGGTCTGCTCGAGCCCACCCTGGGTATGCAGGCGCTCGGTGGCCACGGCGCGCACGCCGGTACCGACCTGCATGCCCGAGGGCAGCCGATCCTGAATGTTGTTCTGGGCGCCGGGCTGGCGCATGTTCTGGTAGAGCAGATCCTCGAACACCGGGCGCGAGCGCTTGAAGCCGTTGGTGCTGACGTTGGCCAGGTTGTTGGAGATGACGTCGAGCTTGGTCTGCTGCGACTCGAGCCCCGTTTTTGCCGTCCATAACGACTTGATCATGGTGAGTGTCCTTTAATCGGGCGGCTGGGGTCAGCCCTGGAGTGAAAGCATGCTGTTGGCGCGCTGGGCGTTTTCGTCGGCATTGCTGAGCACGCGCATCTGCATGTCGTAGCGGCGCTGCACGTCGATCATCGACACCATGGCGTCGATGGCACTGACATTGCTGCCCTCGAGTGCGCCGCTGACCAGCCGCGCTGCCTCGTTGGCAGGCAGTACGCCGGGTTCGCCGGCGTCGTTCAGCGGTGCGCGGAACAGGCCATCGTCGCCGCGCGTAAGCGTCGGCTCGTCCGGGGTGACCAGCTTGATGCGTCCGACATCCACCAGCGCGTTGGGGCCTTCGCCCTGGGGAATCGCGCTGATGGTGCCATCGGCACCGATGGAGATCTCGGCGCCCTGGGGGAGTGCGATCGGACCGCCCTCGCCCATCACCGGCCGCCCCAGGTTCAGGAGTACCCCGTCGCTGTCGAGCTGCAGATCGCCGCGCCGGGTATAGGCCTCGGTGCCGTCCTCGGCGAGTACCGCAAGCCAGGCACCATCCTGCATGGCGACATCGAGCGTGCGCCCGGTGAAGTCGACCGGCCCCTGGGAGAAGTCGCTTCCCGGCGTGGTCGCCACCGCCGAGACGCGGGTATCGAGTGGGCCCGCGCCCTGCACGGGGACCGAACGCGCCGCCTGCAGCTGGGCGCGAAACCCCACCGTCGAGACGTTGGAGAGGTTCTGGATCACCACCGACTGCTGGTCCATGGCGTTCTTGGCACCGCTCATGGCGGTATACAGCATTCTATCCACGCGCTACTCCCTCCCGGTGGCGCCGCTCATCACAGGTTGATGATGGTCTGCAAAAGCTCGTCCTGGGTGCTGATGGTCTGCGAGTTCGCCTGGTAGGAGCGCTGGGCAATGATCATGTCGACCAGTTCCTGAGCCAGATCCACATTGGAGGTTTCAGTGGCACCCGCCTGGATCATTCCGACCAGTCCCGTACCGGGTGCGTTGATCAGCTCCTGGCCGGAAGCTGCCGTGGCTGTCCAGAGGTTGTCGCCCCGCGGGTTCAAGCCTTCGGGATTACGGAAGCTGACCAGCGCGATTTGTCCTGATGCGCGCGACTGCTCGTTGGAGTAGTTGCGCATGATGGTGCCATCGTTTTCGATGGTGATGCCCACGAGCGAGCCGGAAGCATAGCCGTCCTGCACCGTGTTATTGACGGTGGAGTCGTTGGCGAACTGCGTCGACCCTTCGAAGCTGACACCGACGTTCAGTGCCGCGAACGGGTTATCGCCCCCGAACTCGGGCGCTCCCGCCGCGCCATCCAGGGAAAAGGTCGTGGCGCCGCCGCCGGCCAGCGTTCCGTTCTGGTTGAACGTCAGCTCGCCCAGCTCGACGGCGTAGGTACCACCGCCAGCCGGGCCACCGGAGATCTGGCCGTTGACATTCCACGCGTTCGGAGCGGTCTTGGTAAAGTAGAGCGACAGGTTTCGAGCATTGCCTTGCGAATCGAATACCGTGGCATTCGTCGAGTAGTTGTACGTGTTGGCATTTCCGGCGTCGAAGTCGGCGGTGATGACCGGCTGACCCGCATTCAGGTTCAGTGATATGTCGAGCTGCGAGGTCGCGTTGGCCTGCAGGTCGCCGGGCGGTACCTGCATGGGCTGAACGTTGCCGCCCGCCTGCACGTTGCCTTCGGCATCTGCCGGGTACCCCATGATCTGTGCGCCCTGCGCATTGACCAGGCGGCCATCTGCGGTCATCGTCAGTTGGCCATTACGTGAATAGCCGATTTCGCCGTTGACCTGCTGGAAGCGGAAGAAACCCTCGCCCGCAATCGCCAGATCCATGTTGCGCGAAGAGGATTCGACGTTGCCCTGGCTGAAGTCCTGCATGACCGCAGCGTTGCGTACCCCCAGACCAATACGCGACTGTGCGTAGACGTCGGCGAACTGAACGCTGGTGCTCTTGAAGCCCACGGTTTGCGAGTTGGCGATGTTGTTGCCGATGGCGCCCAGTTTTTCGCGCTGTGCGTTCAAACCGCTGAGTGCTTGAGAGAAGCTCATGATGTTTCCCTACCAAAAGAGTGTTAAGCGAACAATCAAAGGATCTGCTTGATCTGATCGAGGGCTACCTGGCCGTAGACCGCCCCCAGGTCGAGGCGTACGTCGCTGCCGCCGTTGCCGGGCGATACGCCCTGGACCAGCGCGTAGTTCAGCGCACGCGACTCGAGCAGCTCGCCCTCGGCGTCGACCGCTCTGAAGTTGACGTTGTAGGCCCCGGCCGGCACGGCGGTACCGTCGTTGTTCAACCCGCCCCAGCTGAAGGATTCGACGCCGGCCTTCACCGGCCCCAGCTCGCGGGTGTAGACCACCTCGCCGGATTGACTGGTGACCGTCACAATGACCTGCTCTGCAGGCTCATCGAGCTCGATGCCGAACGGCGTGGCGTAGCTGCCGTTGTCCGCATCGGAGCTGACCATCACGTTGTTCCCGGGCACCAGCACGGCCTTGTCGATCAGCCCCGCCGCCTGCAGTGCACGCCCGGCGTCCATCTGCTGAGTAATGCCGTTCAAGGTGTCGTTGAGCTGCTCGATACCGCTGACGGTATTGATCTGGGCCAGCTGCGAGGTCATTTCCGCGTTGTCCATCGGATTGAGCGGATCCTGGTTCTGCAGCTGGGTGATCAGAAGCGTCATGAAACTGTCGCGCATTTCCTGGGACTGGCTCGGCGACAGGTTCACCTTGCCGGCATCTGTACCGTTGACACTATTGATCACGCTGGAATCGATATTCATGGCTAGCCCTCACCGAGCGATAGCGTCTGGATCATCATCTGTTTGGTGGTGTTGAAGACTTCCACGTTGGCCTGGTAGGAGCGCGACGCGGAGATCATGTTGACCATCTCGTGCACCGGCTCGACGTTGGGCTTGGCCACGTATCCGTCTTCGTCCGCCGCCGGGTGGCTCGGCAGGTACTCGAGGCGCAGGGGGGCGTCGTCCTCCACCACCTCGGTGACGCGCACGCCGCCGACGCCATAACGGTTGTTCTGCGCCTGGGTCTGGAACATCACCTGCTTGGCGCGATAGGTCTCGCCATCGGGGCCGGCGATACTGTCGGCATTGGCCATGTTGCTGGCGGTTACGTTCATCCGCTGAGCCTGGGCGCTGAGCGCGGAGCCCGCGATATCGAAGGCTGAAAACATCGACATGAGTTACTGAATCTCCTCGCCGGGTTATTCCGGCTGCATCGCGTTCTTGAGCCCTTGAATGCGGCTGTTCATGATCGTCAGCGCCGCCTGGTAGCGAACGGCGTTGTCGGCGAACTGGGTGCGCTCGCGATCCATGTCCACCGTGTTGCCATCGAGACTCGGCTGGTCGGGAATGCGGTAGAGCAGGTCCGTCTGGGCGCCCTGCCAGGCCGGGCCTTGCGCGGCGATATGGCGCTCGGACGTCCGCGACAGCGCCACGCCACCTTGCTGGGACGACTGGCCGGCCTTGACCGCCTTTTGCAGCTCGCTGGCGAAGTCGATGTCGCGCGCCTTGTAGTTCGGCGTATCGGCATTGGCGATATTGGCCGCCAGCACTTCGTGGCGCGCCTGGCGAAGGCCGAGGGCACGCTGATGGATATTGAACGCTGAATCGAGATGATCGAACATGCCGTCCCCCGCAGGCTGAGAGGCAAAGATAATTCGGAAATTTCTGAGGGTGCATGATAGGCAAGTGTCCCTGCGCCTAAAGCATGGAACAAATGCCTTTTCACCCAGCATTTCGCATGATGCCCGAGGGTCTTTTGCATTAGACTCCTGCCCACTACCCCCTCTCTTTCGATCGAGCGACCGCCATGCTTGCCCCTTCTCTTCGCGCGTTCCGCTGCCTGCCGTTCCACTTGTGCTACCTGCTGGTGATCGCGCTGAGCCTGGCCGCGACCCAGGCGCGGGGCGACGATCCCTCGCTGATCGAAGCGGTGCAGGGCTTTCTCTACCAGCAGGCACAGCCGCTGGGTCAGGAAGTGATGATCGACGTCTCGCCCCCCTCCGCCCACCTGCCTGCTTGTATCGCGCCGGAGCCCTTCTTCCCCAACGCTCGGCAGGCGCCGATCGGTCGAGTATCCGTAGGTGTTCGCTGTGGCGAGGGGCGCCGCCAGGTACGCTACCTGCAGGCCCAGGTGGACGTCGTCGGAAGCTACATGGTCGCCGCCCAGGACATTCCTCGCAAAGCGCTGATCACCCAGGCGATGATCACCCAGCGCCAGGGCAATCTGGGCGACCTGACGGCCAACGCCTTGACCGACGAAGATGCTATCATTGGCAAGGTGGCTCAGCGCCCACTGCGCCAGGGAGAAGTCTTCCAGGCGCACGCGCTCCAGACGCCGGACCTGGTGGAACGCGGCCAGCGCGTCACGGTCTCGGCGCAAGGCCCTGGCTTTCGCGTGACGCGCGAGGGTGAGGCGCTCGAAAGCGGCGGGGAAGGCGCGCGCATTCGGGTTCGCTTCGATACGCGCGAGCTGGTCACCGCGCGCGTGACCCGAGAGGGCGCCTTGGTCGTGGATTTTTGAGCCGGCACCTAAAGTCCAGGTCGGTGATGCCGATACTCTTCATAACGGCAAAGAGCCATGGCGTTCATAGCGCTGCAACGTTGACGACGAGGCCTACAACGTGAAAATCGACAATCATAATCCGCTGCTGCGTACACATCCGACGCAGCAGCGTGAAGAAACCCAGAAGGTCGGCGGCGCCCAGTCGTCGCCGGAAGGCAACACCACGCGCGAAGCGACCCGTCTGAGCCAGATGCACATGGACGATTCCCAGGATATCGACATGGCACGCGTCGAGGAGATTCGCGATGCCATCCGTGAAGGCCGTCTCGAGATTCGCGCCGACCGTATTGCCGACAGCCTGATTGCTCAACTGAAAGAGTGACCCTGCCATGAGCCTTTCCCGCCTGCTTTCCGATCAACACCAGCGCCTCGACGAGCTTTTTGACCTGCTCTCGCGCGAACAGGTGCAGTTGACCAAAGGCGAGATCGATGGCGAGGAACTCGCCGGTATCGCCGAAGCCAAGCAGACGCTTCTGCAGGCGCTCGAACGGATGGAAACGCTGCGCCGTTCGACGCAGCGGCGGCTGGGCTATAGCGACGATACCGATGGCGCCCGTGAGGCGGCCAGGGACGCAGGCTGCCAATCCGACTGGGAGTCGCTTCTCGACAAGAGCGAGCGCGCCGCGCGCATGAATGCGCTGACGGGCCAGATGCTATCGGTACGCATGAAGCACAATCAGGACATGCTGAGCTATATCCAGCAGATTGCCGAAAAGACGCTTTACCAGCCCAACGGGCGCAACAAGGCGCAATCCAGCCGCCTCAATACCTCTGCCTGACCCGCCGCTATCTGCTTTTCCGTGTAACGCGTTACATCTTCAAACACGCCGAATCTGCCAGACCCACTATGCTTAATCCTGTTCTTTCGACAGGAGGCTTTTGCATGCTGGATCACCTACCCGACGGTTTTACCGCGCTGGTCACTGGTGCTGGAGGTGGCATCGGGAGCGCCGTGGTGGAGGCACTTCTGAACTCGCCTCGCGTGGGCCAGCTACTGGCCGTCAGTCGTACCGAAAGGGCCTATGGCGACGAGCGCGTCACTCCCATCACGGCGGATATCACTACCGAGGAAGGCATCGATACCGTCGCCCGCGCCCTCGAAAATCATCCACTCCATCTGCTGTTCAACGGTGTCGGCACTCTGCACGATCATGAGCATGATATAGCGCCGGAAAAGCGCCTGGAACAGTTCGACGCCAGCGCTTTCGCCCGGGTCATGCATGTCAACGCGGCCACACCGCTACGGCTGCTGGCGGCATTGAACGGCTCGCTCAAGGGCTCTCATCCCTGCATCGTCGCCAGCCTCTCCGCTCGGGTCGGGTCGATCGGCGACAACGGTTTTGGCGGCTGGTACAGCTACCGGGCGAGCAAGGCGGCCCATAACATGCTGATGAAGACCGCTGCCATCGAGCTGGCCCGCATCAACTCACAGGCTATCGTCCTGTGCCTTCATCCGGGCACCACCGACACATCGCTTTCCCGCCCGTTCCAGGCACGCGTTCCCGAGGACAAGCTCTTCACACCGGCCTTCGTCGCCGAGCGCCTGCTGGCCGTGATCGACCAGCGATGTCCCGAGGATACCGGCAGCTTCTGGGACTGGGCAGGAGAGCCCATCGAGTGGTGATGCGCGTTGCCTTCGAATCTCGAATTCCAGGCATAAAAAATCCCCCGCCTCGAGGAGACGGGGGATTTTTCGGAGAGGTGCCTGACGATGACCTACTCTCGCATGGGGAGACCCCACACTACCATCGGCGCGTTGCGGTTTCACTTCCGAGTTCGGCAAGGGATCGGGTGGTTCACGCAGGCTATGGTCGTCAGGCGTAACTGTCAATGTACATCATGCTGGGCGTGTTTCGTGGCGTCTCTGCCGAGCGTTCTCGGCACGTATCCGGTGTTCTTTCATTCGTTGTCA
>NZ_WHVL01000018.1 GCF_020622355.1 Vreelandella malpeensis
CCAGTGATCGCCTCTTTCACCCGTATTCAAGGAGTTTCTCATGAGCATTCTGGTTCTGGCCGACGTTCACGACGGTCACCTGCTTGACGCCACTGCCCACGTGGTGGCCGCCGCCCGCGCCATCGGCGGCGATATCGACGTGCTGGTCGCAGGCGAAAGCGTCCAAAACGCCGCCGAGGCCGCCGCCAAACTCGACGGCGTTACCCGCGTTCGTCTCGCGGATCACAGCGTCTACGCCCACCAGCTCGCCGAGCCGCTGGGGGCGCTTCTGGTCGAGCTCGCCGGCGACTACACCCACGTGCTCGCCAGCGCCTCGACCACCGGCAAGAACGTGCTGCCGCGCGTGGCCGCGCTCAAGGACGTCAGCCAGCTCTCCGAGATCGTCGCGGTCGACGGCCCGGA
>NZ_WHVL01000002.1 GCF_020622355.1 Vreelandella malpeensis
CCATTGTCCAATATTCCCCACTGCTGCCTCCCGTAGGAGTTCGGGCCGTGTCTCAGTCCCGATGTGGCTGATCATCCTCTCAGACCAGCTACGGATCGTCGCCTTGGTGGGCCATTACCCCACCAACTAGCTAATCCGACATAGGCTCATCCGATAGCGGGAGCCGGAGCCCCCTTTCTCCCGTAGGACGTATGCGGTATTAGCCTGGGTTTCCCCAGGTTATCCCCCACTACCGGGCAGATTCCTATGCATTACTCACCCGTCCGCCGCTCGTCAGCGTCTAGCAAGCTAGACCTGTTACCGCTCGACTTGCATGTGTTAAGCCTGCCGCCAGCGTTCAATCTGAGCCATGATCAAACTCTTCAGTTTAAGATCGATGTGATCCTTACATGTCATCCGAAGACAACAAAAGCGGATCAAACTTGGCTCAAGGTTCAAACGAAGTCACTGTGATACTCCAAAGAGTATCGTGTTCGCTTGCCTTGATATTTGGTGACTTGTCACCCTCATCGGCAAACGCCCACATGAATTACCTGATCATATTTTTAAAGAGCGATTCGCTGAAGCTCGACATTGACTCGATGACCGGAGCCGCTTGCCTCAGCGAGGAAGGCGTATTCTACGCATTCCCCGGTGTTTGTCAACCGCTGATTTTCGCGGTGGAAGTTAGCCTGGAACTTCTCGCTAACTTCCTGGCAAACCGAAGGTTTTCACCTTCTTCACCGCTGGCGACGCTGGGCGTCCCCGGCAGCGGATGCGTACTTTACGGATTCGCTGCCGGGAGTGCAAGGGGTTTTTGGAAAAACTTCGCCGAACGGCCGACGCCTTTCTCATGGGGTGTTTGGGTGCTACAAAAGCGCCGAAAGGTCCATGCCCTTTCGGCGCCAAAACGATCAAACAGTGCAGGGCTTTAATCAGATCTCGAAGCCGAGCCCGAAGTCATCACTCGAGATCGCCATGAGCGGTGCAGCGCCCGCCTGGATCATCCGGGCATGCGCTCGCGTGCGCGGCAGAATGCGCTGGTAGTAGAAACGCGCGGTATCGATCTTGGCTTTATAGAAAGCCTGATCGTCACCCTCGAGCCCTGCGCTTGCACTCTTCACCGCCCGAGCGAACAGGTAGGCCAGTGCCACGTAGCCTGAATACATCAGATAATCGACGCTTGCCGCCCCCACCTCTTCGCGATCCTGTATCGCTTTCATGCCGATGCCCATGGTGAGCTCGCCCCACTCGGCGTTGAGTTTGGCCAATGGTTCGATGAACTCCCCGAGCACCGGATGATCGGCCTCGGTCTTGCAGAACTTGTGGATTTCCTTGGTGAAGACCTTTAGCGACTCGCCCTGGCTCATCAGCACCTTGCGCCCTAGCAGGTCGAGCGCCTGGATACCGGTGGTGCCTTCATAAAGCCGGGTGATGCGCGCGTCGCGCACCAGCTGCTCCATGCCCCACTCCTTGATGTAGCCGTGCCCCCCGAAGATCTGCACGCCTTCGTTGGTGCTCTCGAAGCCGACCTCGGTCAAAAACGCCTTGACGATCGGGGTCAGAAGTCCGAGCAGAGCATCGGCGCGCTCGCGCTCCTCCCCCTCGGCGCCGTGCTCCACCCGGTCCAGCAGCTGCGCCGCGTAGAGCACCAGCATCCGCCCGCCTTCGGCAAAGGCTTTCTGGGTGAGTAGCATGCGGCGCACGTCCGGATGGTGAATGATCGGGTCGGCGGGTTTCTCCGGGGCTTTCTTGCCGGAGAGCGCGCGCATCTGCAGTCGGTCGCGGGCGTAGGCGAGCGAGTTCTGGAAGCTCGCCTCGACCAGCCCGAGCCCCTGGATGCCTACCCCCAGGCGCGCCGCGTTCATCATGGTGAACATGCATGCCAACCCCTTGTGGGGCGGGCCGACCAGATAACCGATAGCATCGTCGAAGTTCATCACACAGGTGGCGTTGCCGTGAATGCCCATCTTGTGTTCGAGCGAGCCGCAGACCACGCCGTTGCGTTCGCCGGGATTGCCGGCGCCATCCGGCAGGAACTTCGGCACCACGAACAGCGAGATGCCCTTCGAGCCTTCCGGCGCATCCGGTAGCTTCGCCAGCACCAGGTGAACGATGTTCTCGGCAAGGTCGTGCTCGCCGGCGGAGATGAATATCTTGGTGCCGGTGATCCGGTAGGCATCGCCCTCGACGGGCACGGCGCGCGTCTTGATCAGGCCCAGATCCGTGCCGCAGTGCGGTTCGGTCAGGCACATGGTGCCGGTCCAGGTACCTTCCACCAGCTTGGTGAGATAGGTGGCCTGCTGCGCGTCGCTGCCGTGGTGGCGCAACGCATCGGCGGCGCCATGGGAGAGCCCCGGATACATGCCCCAGGCCAGGTTGCTGGCACAGATCATCTCCGACAGCGCCATGGCCAGAGACGCCGGCAATCCCTGCCCACCGTGCTCGGGGTCGGCGGCCAGACCCGGCCAGCCGCCCTTGACGTACTGACGGTAAGCCTCACGAAAGCCGTCCGGCGCTTTCACATCGCCGTTGTCGAGTCGCCTGCAGCCCTGCTCGTCGCCGCTCTGGTTGAGGGGCAGAAGCACTTCGCGCGCAAAGCGCCCGCCCTCCTCGAGAATCGCGCTCACCACGTCGGGCGAGGCGTCCTCACCCTTGCCGAGCACAGCGTAGTGAGCGGGGTAGTCGAGAAGTTCGTCCATGACGAAACGCAGGTCACGTAGCGGGGCTTGATAACGGGGCATGGGTATTCTCCAAAAGGGTGTTGAGAGTCACGGTCAACGCATCGACCCGCTTTCAAACAATCGTTTGAAATTAGCGCGCACCGGTCTTTGCGTCAAGCCAATGACCCAAGGTACGCCGCCATTCAATTGCTCTCTTTAGTCGAATACGCCGCGATCCCGTTCGCCCGCGCATAAAAAACTCGCCGCGAAAAGCGACGAGTCTTGAAGGATGACGCCCTTACTGCATGCGAATGCCACCATCCAGGCGGATCACCTCGCCATTGAGCATCGGGTTGGTGATGATCTGCTCGGCGAGAAGCGCAAACTCCTCGGCGCGCCCCAGCCGCTTAGGAAAAGGCACCCCGGCGACCAGCGCATCATGGGCATCGCGCGGGATCTCGCTCATCATCGGCGTCTCGAACACCCCCGGGGCGATGGCCATGACGCGGATGGCATGGCGCGAAAGCTCCCGGGCGGCGGGCAGGCTCATGCCTACCACGCCCGCCTTGGAGGCGCTGTACGCGCACTGCCCCACTTGGCCATCGAAGGCGGCGATCGACGCGGTATTGACGATCACCCCGCGCTCGCCGCTGGAACACGGCGCGTTTTTGGCCATGGCGGCAGCGGCCAGACGCATCACGTTGAAGGTCCCCACCAGGTTGATCTGGATCGTTCGAGCGTAGGCATCTAGATCTGCCGGGTGTCCTTCGCGGTCGACCAGCTTGGCCACGCTCACCACGCCCGCGCAGTGGACCACGCCGGCAAGCCCGTGCTCGCCACCCAGCGTGACGGCGGCCTCGACCGCCTGGGCCATCTGTTCGCCCGAGGTCACATCGCCCTTCACGGCCCGGGCGCGCTCGCCAAGCGCCTCGGCTTGATCGAAGACGCCGTCGCTCAGGTCACACAGCACTACCTTGCCGCCCAGGTCGATCAAACGCCCAGCAGTCGCGGCGCCCAGGCCCGAAGCGGCGCCGGTGATCAGAAAGCATCGATTGTGTATATCCACCCTTGAATCCTTTATAGGCCATGTATCAGGAAGTCGTTGGCGCGTTCGCTTGAGCGCGCAGCTTGAAGCGCTGAATATTGCCGCTGGGGGTCTTCGGCAACTCGTCGACGAACTCGACCTCCCGAGGGAAGGCATGGGTCGAGAGGCGCTCGCGCACCCGCGTGCGGATCTCGTCGGCCAGCGCCTCGCTGGGTTCGAATCCTGCCCGCAGCACGACGAAGGACTTGATGATCTCGCCGCGAATCTCGTCGAGCTTGCCCACCGCCGCCGACTCCGCCACCGCCGGATGGGTCATCACGCTGTTCTCGACGTCCGTGGGCCCCACCCGGTAGCCCGCGGTGGTGATGATGTCGTCGTCGCGGCCGGCGAACTGGAAAGTGCCATCCTCGTTTTGTACCACCACGTCGCCGGTCAGGTAGTAGCCCTTCACGAACGGATCCTTCTCCTGCCAGGTGTAGCCCTGGAAGAAATGGACCGGCGAACGGTCGATGTCCACCGCCAGCACGCCGGGCTGGCCCGGCGGCAGCTCGTTGTACTCGGCATCGAGGATCGCCAACCGGTAACCGGGCAGCGGCACGCCCATGCCGCCGACGTGCTTGGGATGCTCGAGGCGATGATGGTTGTTGCAGGTCATGCCGGTTTCGGTCTGGCCGTAGTGGTCCATCACCGGGCAGCCCAGGGACGCCTCCACCCAGCTGACCACCTCGGTATTGAGCGGCTCGCCCGCCGAGCTCGCCGCGCGAAGCGCGAGCGTTCGATGAGCATCGTCGAACAGGGCGGAGGCCTTCATCAGTCGATACGCCGTCGGCGCGGCGGCGAAGGTGGTGATGCCGTGACGTCGCATGAAGGCAAGCGCCCCCTCGGCACTGAAGCCTGCCTCGCAGAAATGCGTGGTGGCACCGAGCAGCAAGGGTCCGACGATGGCGTAGTAGAGCCCGTAGGCCCAGCCCGGGTCCGCCATGTTCCAGAAACGGTCTTCGCGCTTGAGATCGACGGCAAGCTCCATGTAGAGCGCAAAGGCCATCATCGCCTTGAGCGGTACCGCCACCCCCTTGGGCTTGCCCACGGTACCGGAGGTGAACATCTGCAGAAACGGTGCCTCCGGCGAGAGCCTGGGCGGGGTCTGATCGAGGGCCGAGTGATCGAGCGCGGCCTGCCAGTCGAGATCCGTCCCGCGCCGGGCGCTTGCCTCGCCGATGGCCAGCACCGGCGGGCACGGCTCTAGACCGTCGAACTTGTGGCGATTGGCAGCGTCGGTGATCACCAGTCGGGTATCGGCACGCGCCAGGCGGTACGCCACGGCATCCGGCCCGAAGGCGGTGAACAGCGGCTGGTACACCGCCCCGATGCGCCAGGTGGCCAGCACCGCGACCAGCAGCGCGCTCGAGCGCGGCAACATGCAGGCGATGCGATCGCCCTCCCCCAGCCCCTGGGCGATCATCCAGCCGGCAAGGCTTGCGCTCATGGCATCGAGCTCGGCGTAAGTGAAAGCATGCACCTCGCCCTGGGTATCCTCGTGAATCAACGCACACGCATCACCGCGGCCCTCGCGCACATGGCGCGCGCAGCAGGCATCGAAGGCATTGAGCTTGCCATCCTGGTGGTCATCGAGAGCGGCGATCAAGGCATCCGCCGAGAAGCCGTCGAGATACTCGGCATAGGAGAGGGAAACGGTCATGGCGACTCTCTTTTATTGTTGGTAGACGCAAGACGAGGCGCATGTCCGTTTACGTCAACGGAAACCCGCCATGTCACCAACGCTAAAGAGATTGACCATCCGGCGCAAGCGGGCAGCGCAGTAAACGACTTAGACGATGGTCGGGTACCGACGCGCCGCCTCAGCCCCGCCTGATCATCGCGACCAGCTCGTCGGCGAGTTCGTCCGTGGTGCGAGCGCCTTGCGGGTCGTACCAGCGAACCGTCCAGTTGAGCGCGCCGAGCACGAAGCGCACGACCAGAAAGCGATCGCCGCGCAGAAGCCCCGCCGCCAGGGCATCGTCGACCACCTGGATCCACAGCGTTTCGTAGGCGTCGCGCAGGTGACGCAGGTGGGTGCTGGCCGCGCTGTCGAGCCGCCGCCACTCGAAAAGCGCCACCACGTGGGCGTTGCGATCGGCGAACAGGGTTTCAAGGTGCGCGCGGGCCATGGCCGTCAGTCGTGCCTGTGGCGTGGCCTCGCAACGGTCAAGCGCGGCACGGGCCACCGTCAGTGCATTCTGGGTGCCCTCCTCGATCACTGCGGCGAGGATCTCCTGCTTGTCCTTGAAGTGATGAAACAGGCTTCCCGGCTTGATGCCCATCTCCTTGGCCAGCATGCGTACCGTGGTGCGATCGTACCCCTGCTGGACGAAGAGCGACGCCGCCAGCCGCGTCAGTTCCTTGCGACGCGCAGAGCCATTCATTACATTCATGGTAGTCCCAGTAGCGCTTGCCTGATCAGCGTCGAGCAGACCACACCCCCGCCCGACGGGTCAACGAGGCACTCGTCACGCGCATCGACCAGGCCCTGCCCAATCGATGCTGCACGCCCGAAGTCACAAGCACAATAAAGCGACAGGAGTTTTTCATGAGCCACGCCACCGATGTTGTCTTTCTCTCCGCCACCCGCACCCCCATGGGCGCGATGATGGGGAGTCTTTCGAGCCTGAGCGCCCCGCAGCTGGCCGCCGTGGCCATTCGCGCCGCCATCGAGCGCGCCGGCATCGCCCCGGAGGCCATCGAGGAAGGCATACTGGGCTGCGTACTGCCCGGCGGCATCAAGCAGGGCCCCGCCCGCCAGGCCATGCGTCAGGCGGGCATTCCCGATGCCATCGGCGCCACCACCATCAACAAGCTCTGCGGGTCCGGCATGAAGGCGGCCATGCTATGTCATGATCTGATCAAGGTCGGCACCAACGAGGTCATGCTCGCCGGCGGCATGGAGTCGATGTCCAACGCCCCGCACATTCTGACCAAGGCGCGCGGCGGCTACCGCCTGGGCCACGGCGAGCTCAAGGACCACATGTTTTACGATGGCCTGGAGGATGCGGAAACCGGCAAGCTGATGGGCGTGTTCGCCCAGGAGATCGCCACCGAACGCGGCTACACTCGTGAGCGCCTCGACGACTTCGCCATCGCCTCCCTCGAGCGGGCGATGAAAGCGAGTGAGAACGGCTCGCTCGACGCCGAGATGGCGCCGGTCACGGTGACGACCCGCCAAGGCGAAAGCGTCATCGACCAGGATGAGCAGCCCTTCCAGGCAAGGCTCGACAAGATCCGCACCCTGCGCCCGGCCTTCGCCAAGGACGGCACCATCACCGCGGCGAACGCCAGCTCCATTTCCGACGGCGCCTCGGCGCTGATCATCGCCAGCCGCAACGCCGCCGAACGCCTGGGCGCGGCGCCGCTCGCGCGCATGCTCGGCCACGCCACCCACTCGCGCCACCCGAGTGAATTCACCATCGCCCCAGTGGGCGCCATCCAGGCGCTGCTGGAAAAGGTTGGCTGGAACGTCGAGGACGTGGATCTTTTCGAGATCAACGAAGCCTTCGCCGTGGTCACGTTGATGGCCATCGACGACCTGGGCCTCGATCACACCAGGGTCAACGTCTTCGGCGGCGCCTGCGCCCAGGGCCACCCGGTGGGCTCGACGGGCTCGCGTATCATCGCAACGCTCATCCACGCCTTGAGAGCCACCGGCGGCAAGCGAGGCGTGGCGAGCCTGTGCATCGGCGGCGGCGAGGCCACGGCGGTGGCGGTCGAGCTGGTCGACTAGCCGAAGCGGCCGGTGATGTAGTCGTGGGTGCGCTGGTCCTGCGGGTTGGTGAAGATGTTGTCGGTGGAGTCGACCTCGACCAGATCCCCCATGTGGAAGAACGCGGTGCGATCGGCCACGCGCGCGGCCTGCTGCATGTTGTGGGTCACCATCACGATGGTATAGCTCTCGCTGAGCTCGTCGATCAGCTGCTCCACCTTGGCCGTGGCGATGGGGTCGAGCGCCGAGCAGGGTTCGTCCATCAGGATCACGTCCGGGCTCACCGCCACGGTGCGCGCGATGCACAGGCGCTGCTGCTGGCCGCCGGAAAGCCCGGTGCCGGGCTTGTCGAGGCGATCCTTGACCTCCTCCCACAGCCCCGCGCGGCGCAGGCTGCTCTCGACGATGTCATCGAGCTCCGCCTTGCGCTTGGCAAGGCCATGCAGGCGCGGCCCGTAGGCAATGTTCTCGTAGATCGACTTGGGGAACGGGTTGGGCTTCTGGAACACGATGCCCACCTGGGCGCGCAGCAGCACCACGTCCCGCTCCGGCGCGTAGATGTCCTTGCCATCCAGGGTGATCCTGCCCTCGACCCGGCAGATGTCGATGGTATCGTTCATGCGGTTCAAGCAGCGCAAGAACGTCGACTTGCCGCAGCCCGAGGGGCCGATGAAGGCCAGTACCTCGTTCTCGAAGATATCCAGGTCGATGCTCTTGATCGCCTGGGTGTCGCCGTAGAAGACGTCGACGCTTTCGGCCTTGAGCTTGACCTTGTCCTTGGCCCGGCTGATGCGGCTTTCGCCGTTGCCGAGGCTCACGCTGGGCGTGGCCGCCGAAGGGGCTTGGCTTGGGGAGTGTGTAGAAGTATCCACTTACCACCTCGTCTCGAATTTTTTGCGCAGCCAGATGGCCAGCGCGTTAAGGCTCAGCATGAGCCCCAGCAGCACGATGATCGCTGCCGAGGTGCGCGCCTCGAAGAAGTTGCGAAGCTCGTTGCCCTGCCACAGGTAGATCTGCACTGGCAGCGCCGTGGACTGCTCGAGCGGCGTGCCCGGCACGTTGGCCACGAACGCGTTCATGCCGATCAACAAAAGCGGCGCGGTCTCGCCCAGCGCCTGGGCCACGCCCAGGATCGAGCCGGTGAGAATGCCCGGCAGCGCCAGCGGCAGCACGTGATGAAACACTGTCTGCACCCGCGAGGCGCCGATACCGAGGGCGGCCTGGCGAATCGACGGCGGAATCGAGCGCAAGGAAGCGCGGGTGGCGATGATGATCGTCGGCAGCGTCATCAGGGTCAACACCAGCCCGCCCACCAGCGGCGCCGAGATCGGCAGGCCCAGGTAGCCGATGAAGATCGACGCGCCGAGCAGGCCGAACACGATCGACGGTACTGCCGCCAGGTTGTTGATGTTGATCTCGATCAGGTCGGTCAGGCGATTCTTCGGCGCGAACTCCTCGAGGTAGATGGCGCTGGACACGCCGATCGGCACCGACAGTGCGATCACCACCAGCATCATGAACAACGACCCCATGAAGGCGCCGGCGAGCCCCGCCGAGGCCAGCGAGCTTCGCGAGTCGGTATTGACGAACAGCGCGGTGCTGAAGGACTGGCGCAGCACGTCCTCGTCCTGCAGCACGTCGATCCAGGCGCGCGACTGGGGGCTTAGCTGCTGGCGGGCATCGGGCAGGTCGCGGTCGATGTTGCCCTTCACCCAGACGTCGACATCGGCGCCGGCGAGCATCTTGATCGTCACCGTGTCCCCCAGGAGCGAAGGATCGGCGATGAAGCGGTCGCGCAGCGCATAGCGCTCGCCGGAGGCGACCAGCGCGCGCAGATCACGCAGCTGGCGCGGCTCGACCTCCTCGCCCAGCGCACGCTCGAGAGAGGCGTCGATCAGCGACTGCCAGTTCACCAATCCCACCTGGGTCATCCACTGGGTATGGCGCTCGTTGAAGGCGTACGGGGTCTCGCCGGCTTCACGCACGGGCGCCGGCGGCAGGTCGATCACTTCGGGGTCGAAATGGATCTCGGTATAAAGCGTGGCCTGCCAGAAGGCGGGAATGCCCTTGGTAAGGATGCTGGCGAACAGGATCGTCACCAGCGTAAGCCCGGCCAGCACGGCGGCAAGCCCCAGGCGGCGAAAACCATTCTCCTTGCGGTGTCGTCTCGCCAGCGACTTCTCAATCGTGGTCAGGCGGTGCTCGCGGCGCTGCTCAATCGATAGGGTCATGGTCACTTACTCGTATTGCTGGCGATATTTGCGCACCACCACCAGGGCGATGACGTTCAGCCCCAGCGTGATCACGAACAGCGTCAGGCCCAGGGCGAAGGCCACCAGCGACTGCGGGCTGGCGAAGTCCATGTCGCCGGTCAGCTGGTTGACGATGGTCACGGTGATGGTCGACACCGCTTCGAAGGGATTGGCGTGCAGCACCGGGTTGTTGCCCGCCGCGAGCACCACGATCATGGTCTCGCCGATCGCCCGGCTAGCGGCCAGCAGAAAGGCCCCGACGATACCGGGAAGCGCCGCCGGCAACACCACCTGGCGGATGGTTTCCGACTTGGTGGCCCCCAGCCCCAGCGCCCCGTCGCGCAGCGACTTCGGCACCTGGGTGATGATGTCGTCGGACAGCGACGAGACGAACGGGATGATCATGATGCCCATGGCGATCCCCGCGGTCATCGCGCTGGTGGTGCGGATGTTGATGCCGACCAGATCACCGAGCATCGACAGGAAAGGCCCGATCACGGTCAGCGCGAAGAATCCGTAGACGATGGTGGGAATGCCCGCGAGGATCTCGATGATCGGCTTGGCGACGCTTCTGAGCCAGGGCGAGGCGTACTCCGCCATGTAGATCGCGGTCATCAAACCGACCGGAATCGCCACCAGCAGCGCGATGACGCTGACCATCAGGGTGCCCCACAGAAGCGGCAGCAGGCCGAACTGGCCCTGGGCGCCGGCACCGGCAGAGCTGAAGCGCGGGTTCCACACTGTGCCGAAGAAGAAGTCGGCGGGATGGATGAAGCTGAAAAAGCGCAGCGCCTCGCCGAGCATCGACAGCACGATGCCGATGGTGGTGAAGATCGCGATGGCGGAACTCGCCCCGAGGGCGATGGTGATGACGCGCTCGACGTGGTTGCGCGCCTGCCAGTGGGGCGAGATGCGCCGCCGGGCGAAGACCAGCCCGACCACCGCCACCACCGCCGTCACTGCCGCGAGGCTCAATTGGCCGATGGTCTCGAGCCGCGCCATGTGGGCGGCAGCGGCGAGCTCCTCGGGACTGCCGCCACCGGCGACGCCGCGCCCGTCGGCCAGCGCCGCGATGCGCCGCATGAGAGTCTGCAGCTCGCGATCGCTCAGCGACGCCACCAGATCCACCGGCAGCTGCTGGACGACCAGGGTATCGACGAGCTGGGCGGCGAAGAGAGACCACAGCAGGAACAGGGCGAACGCCGGCAGGCCGCACCACAGCGCCACCAGCGTACCGTAGTAGCCGGGGCGGGAGTGCAGGCGCACGTCGCGATGGGAGGCCACCGCGCGGCTGCGCGTCAGGCCCAGGTGATATGCCAAGGCCATCAGCATCAAGAGCATGGCTATCAAGGCAAGATTGCTCATTATGTCTTCGCCTTTTGACTCAATATTTAAACGCCGACATCAAGGTCGTTGATGTCGGCGCGATCTTTGATGAGCGCTGAGGCTCGGCGAGGGCCGGATTACTCGGCGCTGACCACGGTGCGGGATTCGAAGTTCTCGAGCACTTCGGCACGCTCGCCTTCGTCCATCGGAATCAGGCCGGCGTCTTCCAGGGGGCTGCCGAAGCCGGAGATCATGTCGTTGAGGAAGTACTCGGTGTACTCGGCAAGGCCCGGGATCACGTCCAGGTGCTCGCCCTTGACGTAGAAGTAGAGCGGACGCGATACCGGGTACTCGCCGGAACCGATGGTCTCGAGGCTCGGCGTCACGCCATCCATGGTCGCCACCTGCAGGCGGTCGCGGTTCTGGTCGTAGAAGCTCAGGCCGAACACGCCCACGGCGTTGTCCTGGGCATCCAGGCGCGCCAGGGTCTCGGTGTAGTCACCGGCGATCTCGACGATACGGCCGTCGCCGCGCAGGTTGTTGCAGGCGTCGCCCTCGATCTCGCCCACGCTTTCGCAGCCCGGGTGGATCACGCGCTCTTCGAAGACTTCACGGGTACCGTGGTTGGAGGCCGGGATGACCAGCGTGATTTCCTGATCCGGCAGGCTGTCGTCGATCTGCGACCAGTTGGTGTAGGGGTTGTCGACCAGTTGGCCATCCTGCGGCACCTGGGCGGCGGCAGCCTTGAAGACGAACTCCGGTGTCAGCGCGAACTCGTTCTGGTCCAGGCGCGAGGCGAACACGATACCGTCGTAGCCGAACTTCACCTCGATGATCTCGTTGACGCCATTCTCGCCACAGCTCTCCACTTCGCTCGAACGGATCGGGCGCGAGGCGTTGGCGATGTCGATGGTGTTCTCGCCCACGCCCTGGCAGAACTGGCGCAGGCCGCCGCTGGAGCCGCCGGAGCCGACGACCGGCGTGTTGAACTGGGAATAGGTGTTGCCGAACTCCTCGGCGACGATACTGGCAAACGGCAAAACGGTCGAAGAACCCGCGATCTGGATGGTATCGCGGGCCATGGCGGCGGCGCTGGCGCCGGTGGCGAGCGCAGCTACTACGGCAACACTAAGCGTCTTCTTGGTGACATTCATCGTCGCATTCCCCTCGAGTGTGAAATCCAGCCCTCTTACGCTGGAAGCGGTGGCCTTCTGGCCTTCGACACCGAGGAGTCTGCCGCGCGATGATTGCAAAAATATGACAGCGTCGTTCGATCCACCTTTTTTCGTCGTGGGGCGAGCGCATGGCCTCCTCAATGTGCTACGCACAAGAAAACTGCAACAAACGCCGCTTACTCTCGAAAGCCTTCCTACTGCACTTTCGAGCTCCCATGATCACACCGCCGCTTTCCCGTCTTTCTCTTCGTACGCTGGCCGTCGTGGCGCTGTCGCTGGTCACGATGTGCGTGCTGTCCTTCGCCCTGCTCGCCTGGAGCGTGATCGAACAGGGTCAGCGCGACCTGGCGCTGCTCGAGCGCGTCAACGTGCAGCAGGCCTCGTCGCTCAACCGGCTGCATATCGCCGGGCTCGAAGGGCTGCACCGCCTCGACCGGGCGCTCGAGCGCCAGCTGCGCCCGTCGCTGGGCGACCCCGTCGAAGCGCTCGCCGCCGTCGAGCGCGAGATAGACGAGATGCGCAGCGCCCTGGCGAGCTTTCTCGACGCCACCGTGACTCATCCGGAGCGCGACGAGATCGACGCTCGGGCCACGGCGTTGATCGAAGCACTCGGGCGCCAGCTCGACGCGGTGCGCACCGGCGACCGCGGCGGTTACCGCGAGCTCACCGCCGAGGCGCTGACGCTGAGCCAGGCGTTCACCGAGCTTGCCCGCGGCTTTTACGAACAGGCGGATCGCCAGGGTACGGCGCTTCTGGCGCACGCCCAGCAGCGCGCGCTCATTCTCGGTCAGGGGCTGCTCGCGGGGATCGTCGTGGCGCTGGGCGTGCTGGCGGCGATCGCGCTGATCGGCCAGCGCCACTTCCTGCGTCCGATCAAGACGCTGGTCCGCCATCTGCGCACGCTCGCCCAGGGGGATCTGAGCGGCGAGATCATCCGACCGGGCAGCAACGAGATCGGCCAGCTCTATCAAGAGCTCGAGAGCATGCGATGCTCGTTCACCACCACCGTAGCGAGCCTGCACGAACAAAGTCTGGCGATGTTCGACAGCGCCCAGCGCCTGGCGCTGAGCAACGAGGAGCTGTCGATTCGCACCCGCGCTCAGCACGCCTTCCACGAGTCCACCACGACCCACCTCGACGAACTGACCACGCATACCGCCTCGACGGCCGATCACGCGGTGAACGCGGCGAACCTCACCGCCACCGCCACCGCCCAGACCGGCCAGGGCCGCCAGGTGATGGGGGCTTTTCTCGACACCATGGAGCATATCCACGCCCGCGCGCGCGAGGTCGACGGCATTGTCGGCACCATCGACGCCATCGCCTTCCAGACCAACATCCTGGCACTCAATGCCTCGGTGGAGGCGGCGCGCGCCGGTGGCCACGGCAGGGGCTTCGCGGTGGTGGCCGAGGAGGTGCGCCAGCTGGCCACACGTAGCGCAGAAGCCGCCCAGGAGATCAAGACGCTGCTGGCCGACTCCACCCGGGGCATCCAGCAGGGCCATGCGCTGTCGGAAAAGGCCGGCGATACCATGCGCGAGATCGCCGAGACCACCGACCGTGCCAATGGCCTGATGGCGCAGATCGCCGATGCTGCCCAGGAGCAGCACCGCCATATCGAGAATCTCAACGCCACCTTGGCCGAGCAGACCCGCGTCAACCGCGACAACGGCGCCCAGGTGGAGAACAGCGCCCGAGAAGCGCTGTCGCTCGAGAAGGTCGCCGAGCAGCTCAGGGAGGTCGCCGGACGGTTCAAGATCGAAAGCGACGACCCAGCGGCCTTCGCCTGGCACCACGAGCCAATCCGCGCGGGGCGATATTCACAGCCCCCAAGCCTTGCTAGAGTAGAACCATCTCGAACAAGGAGCCCTGCATGAGTCAAAGCCTACTTTCCCAGCTCAAGAGCATGACCAAGGTCGTGGCGGATACCGGCGATCTCGAAGCAATTCGCCGCTTTCGCCCGGAAGACGCCACCACCAACCCCTCGCTGATCCTCCAGGCCGCCCAGCAGGAGGATCGTCGCGCCCGACTGGCAGCGATCGCCCGTGAAAGCGCGGACATCGACGAGGCGGTGGATCGCGTTGCGGTGGATATCGGCTGCGAGATCAGCGAGCTGGTGCCGGGCTACGTCTCGACCGAGGTGAGCTCGCGCCTGTCCTTCGATCGCGACGCGACGATCATTAAGGCGCACTCGCTGATCGAGCGCTACGCCAAGCAAGGCGTGCCCGCCGAGCGCATCCTGATCAAGACCGCCTCGACCTGGGAGGGGATCCAAGCCGCCCGCCAGCTCGAGCGCGACGGCATTCGCACCAACCTGACCCTGCTGTTCGGCTTCGCTCAGGCCCAGGCCTGCGCCGACGCAGGCGCGACGCTGATCTCGCCTTTCGTGGGCCGCATTCTGGACTGGCACAAGGCGCGCGACCCGGAGGGCGACTTCGCAGGCGACAAGGACCCGGGCGTCGCTTCGGTCAAGCGCATCTACGAGTACTACAAGGGCCACGGCTACGCGACCATCGTGATGGGGGCAAGCTTTCGCAACGTCGACGAGATCACATCGCTCGCCGGCTGCGACCGCCTGACCATCTCGCCGACGCTGCTCAACGAGCTCGACGAGCGTCAGGGCGAGCTGCCGCGCCAGCTCTCCCCCGCCGGGGCCCAGGACGCTGACCCCGAACCACTCTCCCAGGCGGACTTCCGCTGGGCGATGAACGAGGACGAGATGACCAGCGACAAGCTCGCCGAGGGCATTCGCAAGTTCATGGCCGACCAGAAAGCGCTCGAGGCGCTGCTGGCCAAGCTGCGCCAGCAGTAGAACGCACATCGCCCCGGGGCCAGAGGCCTCGGGGCGATGGGGATACGCGGATCATGCCCGGCTAGTGAACGGCGGAGTCCTGGGCTTCGAGCATGTCCACCAGCGGCTGGAATTGCTCGCGGTTGTGCTCGCTCATGTGCATGAGCAGGCGATGCGCCTCGAGAATGCGATCGCGCAGCCCCTCCTCGTCGGACGGGATCTCCGGAAGCTCGGTGAGCGTCGCGTCGAGTTCATTGGCACCCTGCAAAGGCCGGTCGATCAGCGTGAAAAAACGAGCGAAGCCCATCACGTCGAGCATCTTGCGAATGTCGGGATTGCTGGCGATGATCGTCGGCGGATGCGCCAGGCGCCCCTTCACCGCCATCGCCACCTTGGCCAGAAAGCCCAGGGCGCTGGAGTCGACGTTGCTCGCCTCGCGCAGGTCGATCATCACCGTGTGCAGCCCCGGCGTATCCGCCAGGCGCTGGGCCTGGACGTCGAGCGTCGCGCACAGCGTCAAGCGCACGTCGCCGCAGAGCTTCAGAATGAAAACGCCGGAATCGAATGCCGCCTTGATGCGGCCTTCTTCAATCAGCATGACTAAATCCGCTCACCATCATGATTGTCAGGTCATCGGGTAGAGCGTCGCGCTCCTGGCCGTCCTCGTCGCCCCCCTTGCCTTTCGACAGGAGAGCGCTGGTCTGGGCGAGCCGGTCACGCAACTGCTCGAGTGTGTCACTGTCGCTTACTAGTTGCTCAAGCTCCGTGAGCCGCATGTCGAGCGTCCTACCCGGCAGGCATTCCAGTACGCCGTCCGAACAGAGCCATAGGCGAAAGTCAGGCGGGAGTTTACAGTCAAGTGTGGGATAGTCGATATCGGGAAAAAGTCCGACCGGCATCCCCTCGCCTTCCAGGCGCATCAGCGTGTCACCTGCTACCAGAATCGGCATCGGCAGCTGTGCGCCGAGCGAATAGTGAAGGGTCTTTGCCTCGTGGTCAATCACCGCGACGAAAAGCGTGGCGTGCTTGCCGATATCGGTATCCTGGAGTTCCCGGTTCAGTGCCTGCAGCCAACGGGCCGGCAACCGCTCGGGGTGGCGTCCATCCCACTCGTTCAGCCAGCGAATGAAGAGGTACTTGAGCAGTACCGTGACGAACGCCGAGGAGGCGCCATGACCGGCGACATCGGCGAAATAGAACGCACTGTAGCGCTCGTTGAAGCGCTGATAGTCGAGAAAGTCACCGGAGAGATAGAGCGACGGCGCGAACCAGTAATCGAAGTGCACGTCGTTGATCACCCGGGGATGGGGCGGCAGCAGCCGCCGCTGAATGTAGCCGCCGCTTTGCTGGTCCATGCGCAGCAGCGCCAGGTGAGTCTCCAGGCTCTCGTTGAGCTCTTCGAGACGCGCCCGTTCGCATTCGTGCGCCTTTCCCAGAGCATCGAGCTCCACCGCCTTGCGGATCATGCAGCGCACAAGCTCGGTATGGCGCAGGGGGTCGACAACGTGATCGAGCAGCCCGCTCTTCACCGCCGCGAAAAGCCCCGGCTCCACCTGGGAGTCGCTGACCACCAGAGTGGGCACGCTCGCGGCAAGTTTCCCCCACTGCTCGGGGCGCACCACAGCGGCCCTGGCCACCACCAGGGCGGTATCGACCGGCAGCGCGTCGATGTTCTCGGTGGCGAGCACCGCCAGGTCACGGCAGGTAATGGCCCGGGCCAGCGCGTCGCGCTCAGGCCCGGGTCGGTCGATCACCGCGATGAGATGTCTGGAAGAATCCATACCAAGCCTCAGCGCTTCGCCTTACTCGGCGAAGGCATCGTCATCGAAATCCGCATCGTCGAACTCGAAGCTATCCATCGCGAAGGGATCGTCGCCCAGCTCGCCATCATTGATCAAGAACTGGCGCCGCTGCAGGTAGGCATCGCGAATGAAGCGGTAGCGGTCGCCGCTGATCAAGGACTCCTGGTCGAGCAGCCCGGCGCGGGTATCGACGATATTGAGCGCGGTCAACCCGATACGCACCTTGTCGTCTTCGACATAGGTGTTGGGGTGGGCCGCGATGTCCGCCGGCAACCCCGTGGTATCACGCAGGGTACTGGGTCCGAGCAGCGGCAGCACCAGGTAGCGCGAGTCCTCCCAACCCCATACCGCCAGGGTCTGACCGAAGTCCTCGTCGTCGGCGGTGATCTGCATGTGGGTAGCGTAATCGAGCAAGCCTGCAACACCCACCGTCGAGTTGATCAGAAAGCGAGACGTGGCAAGGCCGGCATTGGCGGGCTTGCCCTGCAGCAGGCTATTGATGGCGGTGCGAATTTCGCCCAGGTTGGAGAAGAAGTTGCCGACGCCGGTCTGCACCGGGTCCGGCGTGACGGTGCGATACCCTTGGGCCACCGGCTTGAGCGCGTAGCGGTCGAGCACGTCGTTGAAGGCGAACACGCGGCGGTTGAAGCCTTCCCACGGGTCATCCGGATGCGCCTGCTCTGCGCTGCCGGTGGTGGCACAGCCCGACGCTCCCAGCGCAGCGAACAGCACCACCGGCAGCATTCCCTTGATCATTTTGCCGGCCGGCACTTGCGTGGCTTGCGACCTTGACATGATGAATCCCTCGTCTTTTTAGTTAGGTCCCGCTACTCGCGGCGCATCATTGGCAGCGCAGCACGACGCTACCGGCGCTGTAGCCTGCCCCGAAGGAGCAGATTAGCCCGATATCGCCAGCAGCCAGGTCGTCGCGGTGCAGGTGAAACGCGATGATGGAACCGGCAGAGCTTGTATTAGCGTAGCGATCCAGGATGATCGGTGCCTGAGTTTCGCCGGGATCGAACCCCAGTACCTTGCGTGCGATCAGGTCGTTCATGTGGCGATTGGCCTGATGCAGCCACAGCCGCTTGACGTCGCCCCCCTCGAGCTCAAGCGACGCGAGATGCGCAAGAATCAGCTGCGCCACCATCGGGCAGACCTCCTTGAACACCCGCCGCCCTTCCTGGACGAACAGCTTGTCCGCTGCCAGCGGGTCGCTGTCAGTGACCCGGTTGAGAAAACCCGCGTTGTTGCGAATGGCGTTGGAGAAGCGTGTGACCAGCCGCGTGCCGAGGATCTCGAAGCGCTGGTCGCTCACCGCGAGATCGCTGCGCTCGAGCACCACCGCCGTGCAGGCATCGCCGAAGATGAAGTGGCTGTCACGGTCGGTGAAGTTCAGGTGCGCCGAACAGATCTCGGGATTGACCACAAGAGCGCGCTTGACCCGGCCCGCAGCGATAGCGCTGGCGGCGTTCTCGATGGCAAAGGTGGCCGAGCTGCAGGCCACGTTCATGTCGAACCCGTGACCCGACGCGCCGAGCGCCTCCTGCACCTCGACGGCGAGCGCCGGGTAGGCGCGCTCGAGGTTGGAGCAGGCAACGATCACGAGCTCGATGTCGGCCGCATCGACGCGGGCACGCGACAGCGCTTCACGGGCGGCACTGGTGGCCATTTCGCACTGAAGCGAGGGCTCATCGTCGGACCGCTGGGGCAGTTTCGGGCGCATGCGCTCGGGGTCGAGAATGCCTTCGGCGTCGAGCACGTAGCGGCTCTTGATGCCCGAAGCCTTCTCGATGAATTCACGACTCGAGTGGGCGAGCGGTGCGCGCTCGCCGGCCGCGATCTCGTCATGAAACCGTTCGTTATGGCGATCCACGTAGGTATTGAACGCCCCGACCAGGGTGTCGTTGTCGATGGCGTGCTCCGGGGTATAGAGCCCGGAGCCGGTAATCACTACGTCGTGCATGTCGTTCTCCCGTTGGCGGCCGTCTACCGGCGCGTGATCTCTTCCCACTGCTTCTCGAGACGTTTGGCCGATACCGGCATCCTGGTGCCCAGCTGCTGGGCGAACAGGGAGACGCGAAGCTCCTGCAGCCACCAGCCGAAGGTCACCAGCGCCGGGTCCTCGACCCGGCCCCGGCGCTCGCTTTCGCGCCGGGCGTCGAAACGGGCCTCGAGCGCCTGGACGTCGTTCATCATCATCTGGTCGCGACCACGCTCGCGAGGGGCCTTGTCGAGGCGGATCAACGCAGCCTCGAAGTAGCGCGGATACTCGGCCAGCCACTCCCCCGCATCACGGATGAAGCCAGGATAGACCAAACGCTGCATCTGTGCGCGCACATCGCCGTAGACCAGCGCCAGGGCGAAATTGAGGCTCCCCTTGAGCCGCTTGCTGACCTCGAGATGACCTTTCAGCGCCGCCTCGACCTCGCCAAGCAGCGCCTTGGCGCGCTCGACGAGCTCGCCTTTCACCTCGCCAAGCCGCGCCTCCAGCTCGCCTGCCGAACGCGGCAACGGATCGACGGCCACGCCCTGGGTGAACACCGCCAGGAGCACGTCATCGATGAACGCGGACTTGGCGCCCACGTTGGTGAACAGCAGCGCCCCCTTCTCCATGGCCGGCAGCGCCTTGATCGCCTTGACCAGCGCCGGGCACTGATTGATCGCCAGGCGTGCCACGCCTTCGCGGTGGGCAGCCTCGGCCTTGGCCGGATGATCGAACAGCGCGACCTTGAAGGCGCTGCCCTCTGCGCTCAGCGCCGGGTAGGCCTCCACGCGAATGCCCGCCTGAGTGGTCACCCGCGAGGTCGGCAGCGGCGTCTCGGGCAGCGCGTCGAGCGTCGGTGCCTGGGTAGCCTCCCGGGCCAGCGCCTGGGCACCCAGGCTTGCTGCCTGCTCGAAGCGTTTCTCCAGCGCGCGCACGTCGCGCCCCTGCCCCAGGGTCTTGCCAACGTGATCCACCACCCGCACGTTCATGATCAGGTGCGGCTCGAGCAGATCCAGGCGCCAGTCGTCCGGATGAACGCGGGTGCCGGTGCGCTTGCGTAGAAACTCGCCCAGCGCCTCGACCAGCGGGCGCTCGTCAAACACCAGCACCTCGAGGGCGGCGTCCACCCAGTCGGGAATCGGCACCACCTGGCGACGGATGCTCTTGGGCAGCGACTTCAAAAGCGCAATGCACTTCTCGCGCAGAAGCCCCGGTACCAGCCAGTCGAGCGCGGCCACCGGCAGCTGGGAAAGCATCGCGGCGGGCACGGTCAGGGTGACGCCATCGTCCTCGGCCTGCGGGTCGAAGTGGTAGCTCACCGGATACGCCACCCCGGCGATGGTCAGGTGATCCGGGTACTGTGCCTGGGTGACGTCCTCGGCGGCGCGCGCCTTGAGCGTCTCGATATCGAATTTCAACAGCGCCGGCGTCTCGCCTTCTGCCTGCTTGCGCCAGTGCTCGAAGCCGCGGCCGTTGACGATGTCACCCGGAATGCGCGCGTCGTAGAAGGCGTAGAGCGTCTCTTCGTCGGCCAGGATGTCGCGCCGACGCGCCCGCTCCTCGAGCGCCTCGACCTCGTCGATCAGCGCCCGGTTGTGGGCGAAGAACGCGCCCCGAGTGCGAAACTCGCCTTCGACCAGCGCCCGGCGAATGAAGATCTCTCGCGAGGTGACCGGATCGATGGGGCCGAAATTGATGCGCCGACGGGCGACGATCGGAAGGCCGAACAGCGTCACCTGCTCGAAGGCCACTACCTGGGCGCGTTTCATTTCCCAATGCGGCTCGCTGTAGCTGCGCTTGACCAGGTGCATGGCCTGGGGCTCGATCCACTCCGGGTCGATGCGGGCCACGGTGCGGGCGTAGAGCTTGGTGGTCTCGACCAGCTCGAAGGCCATCACCCACTTGGGCGTCTTCTTGGCGAGCCCCGAGCCCGGGTGGATGAAGAACTTGCGGTTGCGTGCGCCCAGATACTCACGGTTCTCGAGCAGGTTGCCGATGTTCGACAACAGCCCCGACAGCAGCGCCTGGTGGAGCTTGCCGGAGGTCTTGCGCCTTGCCTGGCGCGCCTCCTCCTCGCTTTCATCCTCGTTGACCGGCGGCGGCCCCGGCACCTCGATGTCCATGTCGCGCAGCAGTTGCCTGAGCTGGCGGAAGGTGTCGTGCCACTCGCGCATGCGCAGATAGTTGATGTAGTGCTCGCGACACCAGCGGCGCAGCTGATTGCCGGACAGCGCCCCGCGGGCGTTCTCGATGCCGTGCCACAAATTCAAAAGCGCGACGAAGTCCGAGTCCGGATCGCGCCATTTCTGGTGGGCCTGGTCGGCGGCCTGGCGCTTGTCCGCCGGGCGCTCGCGCGGGTCCTGGACGGCCAGTGCCGAGACCACGATCAGCACGTCGCGAAGGCTTTGGCGCGCCGCCCCCTCGAGCACCATGCGTGCCAGGCGCGGGTCGATGGGAAGCCTTGCCAGCTTGCGCCCCAGCGGGCTGATGCGCTCCTGGGCGTCCACCGCGCCGAGCTCGAACAAGAGCCGGAAACCATCCTTGACGAAGCGAGCGTCCGGCGGGTCGACGAAGGGGAAGTCCTCGATGCTGCCGAGCTTCAAGGAGAGCATCGAGAGAATCACCGAGGCGAGGTTGGTGCGCTGGATCTCCGGATCGGTGAAGGCTGGCCGCGACAGGAAGTCCTCTTCATCGAAAAGGCGAATGCATACGCCTTCGGCGATCCGCCCGCAGCGCCCCTTGCGCTGGTTGGCACTGGCCTGGCTCACCGGCTCGACGGGCAGGCGCTGGATCTTGGCTCGGTAGCTGTAGCGACTGATGCGCACCAGCCCCGGGTCGACCACGTAGCGGATGCCGGGCACGGTGAGCGAGGTTTCCGCCACGTTGGTGGCCAGCACGATGCGCCGCCCCCGGTGCGGGGCGAACACCCGGTTCTGCTCCTCGTTGGAAAGCCTTGCGTAGAGCGGCAGGATCTCGGTGCCCTTGAAGTCCGCCCGGCGCAGCGTATCGGCGGTCTCGCGGATCTCGCGTTCGCCGGGCAGAAAGATCAGCACGTCGCGCGGTCCATGCAGCCAGCCGCGCTCGCGCTCCAGCGTCTCGATCTCCGCGATCGCCTGGACGATGCCCTCCTGAAGGGTGCGATCCGCCTCGTCCTCCTCACTGCGCACCAGCGGCCGGTAGAGCACGTCGACATCGAAGGTGCGACCGGACACCTCGACCACCGGCGCCGGCGCCTCCTCGCGGCCAAAATGCGCGGCGAAACGCTCCACGTCGATGGTCGCCGAGGTGATGATCACCTTGAGATCCGGGCGCTTGGGAAGAAGACGCTTGAGATACCCGAGCAGAAAGTCGATGTTGAGGCTACGCTCGTGGGCTTCGTCGATGATGAGGGTGTCGTAGCGCCACAGCATCGGATCGTGCTGGGTCTCGGCCAGCAGGATACCGTCGGTCATCAGCTTGACCAGCGTCGTGGCCGCACTCTGGTCGGTGAAGCGCACCTGGTAGCCGACCTGCTCGCCCAGCGGCACCTGAAGCTCTTCGGCCAGGCGCGTGGCCACACTGCGCGCGGCGAGTCGCCGTGGCTGGGTATGGCCGATCAGGCCGCGACGGCCGCGGCCGAGCTCGAGGCAGATTTTGGGCAACTGGGTGGTCTTCCCCGAGCCGGTCTCGCCGGCCACCACCACGACCTGATGATCGCGCAGCGCCGCCAGAATGTCCTCGCGACGCTCGACCACCGGAAGTTCTGCGGGGTAGTCGAGGGTCACCCGGGCGGCGCTTCGCTCGGCGTAGTGCTTGCGAGCCGTTTCCAGCTCGCGACGCAGCTTGGCAAGGCCCTGGTCGATCGGCTTGGCCTCGCGAAGCCGCCGCCTCAGCCCCTCGATACGCTGCGCCAGGCGCTGGCCATCGCGCAGGGTCACGTCGTCAAGCGCCTGCTCGAGCTCGGTCAGTTGTCGGGCGGGGGTCGCGGGGGGCGTCTCGGTGGTCACGTTGGGCTCAGCTTCCTTCCAGAAAGAAAAAATTCGGCCCACCTGGAAAAGTGGGCCGAACAGTATAGCGCCTTCGCCATTGATTGGGCCAACCAGGGCGGGTCGTCTACTTGACGTTCTGCTCTTGATCGCGAAGCTCCCGGCGCAGCACCTTGCCGACGTTGGTCTTGGGCAGTTCGTCACGAAACTCGACGTGCTTGGGCACCTTGTAGCCGGTCAGTTCCTTCTTGCACCAGGCACGCAGGGCCTCGGCGGTGAGCTCCTTGTTTTTCGAGACGACGAAGAGCTTGATCGCCTCTCCCGCCTCTTCGTCCGGCACCCCGACCACGGCCGCCTCGATCACGTCCGGGTGGGCCGCTACGACATCCTCGATCTCGTTGGGATAGACGTTGAATCCCGAGATCAGGATCATGTCCTTCTTGCGATCGACGATGCGGATGTAGCCATCCTCCTGCAGCACGGCGATGTCGCCGGTGTGGAACCAGCCGCCGTCGTCGATCGCCTTGCGCGTCTCCTCGTCCTGGTTCCAGTACCCCTTCATCACCTGCGGGCCCTTGACGCAGAGCTCACCGGGCTCGCCCAGCGCAACGTCCGTACCGTCGGCATCCACCACCTTCACCGAGGTACCGGCCACGGGCTTGCCGATGGTGCCGAGCTGAATAGCGTCGGTGGGGTTGAAGCTTACCACCGGCGAGGTCTCGGTCAGGCCGTACCCCTCTGCCACCGGACAGCCGGTCACCTCCTCCCAGCGCTTGGCGATGGGCTTGGTGAGCGCCATGCCGCCGGAGATGGTGAGCTTGAGCTTGGAGAAATCGAGTGCCTTGAAGTCGTCGCGCAGGCACAGCGCGTTGAACAGCGTGTTGAGGCCGATGAAGGCGGTGAAGGGCAGCTTCTTGAGCTCCTTGACGAAGCCCGGCAGATCACGAGGGTTGGTGATCAGCACCGAGTGGTTGCCGGTTTCCATCAAAAACAGGCAGTTCACCGTGAAGGTATAGATGTGATAGACCGGCAGCGGCGCAATCACGAGCTCGCTGCCGTTTTTCAGATGCTGGCCAATGGCGAGCCGCGCCTGAAGCATGTTGGCGATCAGGTTGGTATGGGTAAGCATCGCCCCCTTGGGTCGCCCAGTGGTTCCGCCGGTGTACTGCAGCGCGGCCACGTCCTCGCGGTCGCGCTTGACCGGGTTGAAGCGCTGGCTGGCGCCGGCCTTGAGCACCTGGCGAAAGCCTACCGCTCCGGGCAGGCGGTAGGTCGGCACCATCTTCTTGACGTACTTGACCGCCGCATTGATCACCCAGCGCTTGGGCACGTCATGCAGGTCGGCAAGCTCGGTCACCACCACGTACTCGAGGTCGGTCTGGTCGAGCACCTTGTCGAGCTTGTGCGCCATGTTGGCGAGAATCACGATCGCCTTAGCGCCGGAATCCTTGAACTGGTGGGCCATCTCGCGCTCGGTGTAGAGCGGGTTGGTATTGACCACCACCAGCCCTGCGCGCAACGCACCGAACACCGCCACAGGAAACTGCAGCACGTTGGGCAACTGAATGGCGATTCGATCGCCGGGCGCGAGGGTAGTGTCGTGTTGCAACCAGGCGGCGAACCGGGCCGAGTAACGGTCCAGATCGTTGAAAGTGAGGGTTTTGCCCATGCAGCTGAAGGCGGGCTTGTCGCCGAAACGTTCGATGGCGTGGTGAAAGACATCCGTGACTGAATCGTACTGATCCAACCCTTCAAGCGCTGCGCCTTGCAGCATGGGGGCATCGGCGTGTTCGCTCATGGGCAATCTCCGCTATCCGTGTCGATAAGTGGACCGACCTTGTTTTTATGATCAAACTGGGTGACGCGTTACCGAGTCGAGCCATCGTCGTGGCAAGCGTTCAAGATATACGAGGGGTGCCATGCTGTAAAACGGCTGCTTGAAACCACTGTTTCAACGTATCGCCCGACCGCCGGTATGGGGTCAGTATGGTCCGTAACGCGCGCGAATGCTTCCTTGCTGCCAGACCAGCAGCTCGCCGGGCGCCATGGCGCTCCAGCGTTCGTTGTGGGTCAAGGGCGCGGTGGCGATCACCGAGACCACATCGCAGGGCGTGGTGTGCTCGCTGAAATTGACCGTCATGTCCGCATCGGCGAGCTCGGCCTCGCCGAAGGGTGCCTGGCGAGTGATGTGCACAAGCTTGGTGGAACAGAAACAGTAGAGCGACTCGCCGTCGGAGAGCAGCAGATTGAAGACCCCGAGGCCGCGCAGCCGTTCGCACAGGGTGTGCAAGAGCGCCGCTACCGGCTCGAAAGACGCGGGTGCCACGGGAAAGGCACGGCGCAGTTCTCCCAAAAGCCAGCAGAAGGCGTGTTCGCTGTCGGTGCTGCCCACCGGGGTATAGACGTCCAGGGGCAGCGCCTGCCAGCCCTCGAGCTGGCCGTTATGGGCGTAGCACCAGGGCCGGCCCCACATCTCGCGGGTGAAGGGGTGGGTATTGGCCAGGCGCACCCCGCCTACGTTGGCCTGGCGAATATGGCTGATGACCACGCGGGACTTGATCGGGTAGTCGCAGATCAGGCGCGCGATGGGCGAGTCGACGCTCGGGTGCGGGTCGCGAAACTCGCGATACCCACCTTCTTCATAGAAGGCGATGCCCCAGCCGTCGCGGTGGGGGCCGGTGCCTCCGCCGCGGTTGAGAAACCCCGAGAAGCTGAAGCAGATATCGGTCGGGACGTTGGCACTCATGCCCAAGAGCTCGCACATGCGCCGGGTCGCCTAGTTGATCACCGGCTCGCGCCGGCGCGGCTCGCCGGGGCGCCGCTTGGCGGCGGGGGCGCGGCGCTCGTTGGAAACGCGACCCTCGCCGCCGGGCGGACGGCGGTCTTCCGGCGGACGCTTGGCCGGGGTGCGCTCGACGGGGCGCCGCCACCACCAAAGCGCCACGCCGACCGCAGCACCAAGCGCAATCCCGAATACCAGCCACAGAAGCGCCCCGCGCAGGGCTGAGGCATTGTGCTCCAGGAAACCCACTGCTGAGACGAAGGCCGCCGGCGCCCAGCCGGTGTAGAACTCGTTCTCCTCGACCAGCGGCAGGCTGAACCGTGCGGGCATCCACATCGCCCCGGCCACGCACCAGGTGATGACCAGGCGTGGCAGGCGCGGTAGGAAACTCAGCGCGAAGTACACCGCGATCAGCACGACCAGCGACACCCCGTAATAACTCAGCCATAGAAGTGACATTGAGCCTGTAAACAGCATAATACCCTCGTGTGGGTGAACGCACCCGCGGTTGATTTCCCGTTATGGTACCTGTCAATTTATGAAAGCACAGCCCGGCATGCCCAAAGACTCCCCCGTCACGCGTCACAAGCGCCACGACGACCCCGACTGGCACTGGCTGGAGCAGCGCGATGCCCCCGCTACGCGCGCCTTTCTGGAGGACGCCAACCAGGCCCACGAGCGCTGGTTTCGCCCGCTCGCACCACTTGCCAGCGCCCTCTACCAGGATCACTTGAGCCGGCGCGAACTCGCGGTGAAGAGTCTGGAAGCCGAGCTCGACGTCTTCGCGGTCTGGAGCGAAACCGGCCAGGACGACGACTACCCGCGCTGGTGGCGCCGCCCGCTCGACCAGGGCAGCGCCCCGGCGTGCTTTTTCGACGTGGTCGAGCGCGCCGGCCGCCACGCCTTCTTCGACATCGGCGACATGGCGCTCGCCCCGGACGAGCAGTGGCTCGCCTGGAGCGAGGACACCCAGGGCGACGAGCGCTACACGCTGTGGCTCAAGGCGCTGCCCGACGGCGAGCCGCACAAGCTCGCCGACGACATCGGCCCGGCGCTGTGCTGGGCGGAGGACCAGACCCCGCGCGGTGCGACGCTCTTGTTCACCCGCTTCGATTCGACCCAGCGCCCGGACAGCCTGTGGCGCTGTCAGGTCGACTTCACCGCCCCCGAACGCCCGGCACCCGCCACCCTGGTGTTTCGCGAGGAGGACGCGGAATTCTGGCTCGGGATGGGCAAGACCCGCTCGAAGGCGTGGCTTCTGATCGAGACCAGCGCCAAGGACACCACCGAGATCCTGGCGATTCCGGCCGATGCGCCCAACACCCCGCCGCGCCTTCTGCACCGGCGCATCAAGGGTGTCGAGGTCAGCATCGACCATCGCCCGGGCGCCTTCTATCGGCTGCACAACCAGGATGGCCCGCACTTCGCCCTAGATACGCTCGCCGAGGCGGCGTGGGAAAAAGGCGATGCGCCGACATGGCAGACGCTGATCGCCCACGACGACGCCCGCACCCTTGAGGGCATGGACGCCTACGCCTGGGGGCTGATCGTCGCGCAGCGAAGCCACGACGAGGCCCAGACCCGGCTGCGCCGGCTGGTGCTCGACGGGCTCGACGAGATCACGGTCGATACGCTGATCGCGCTGCCCGAAACGCCCTGCTCCCAGTTGCTCGAGGATTCTGCGCACTTCGACACCACGACCGTACGGCTGCGCGAGGAGTCCTTCACCCGCCCGGCGAGCTGGTACGAGCTGGACTTGGAAAGCGGTGACCGCCGGCACCTGAAGACAGTGCCGGTGCACGGCGGCCTCAAGCCCGAAGCGCTGGTGAGCAGGCGGATCTGGGCCAGCGCCCCGGACGGCGAACGGGTGCCGGTATCGATCGTGATGCGCGCGGATCTCGCCGACCAGCCACTGCCCACGCTGCTCTACGGTTACGGCGCCTACGGCGAACCGCTGGATCCTTGGTTCTCGATCGCCAGGCTCTCGCTGCTCGAGCGCGGCGTTGCCTTCGCCGTGGCTCACGTGCGCGGCGGCGGCGAGCGCGGCGAACCCTGGTACCTGGACGGCAAGATGGCTCACAAGGAGAACAGTTTCGACGACTTCCTCGCCGCGCGCCAGGAGCTGGTGGACGAGGGCCTGAGCCAGGCAAAGCGCATAGTCGCGGTCGGCGCCAGCGCCGGCGGACTGCTGGTCGGCGCCTGCGTCAACCGGGCACCCCAAGCGTTCTGCGCCGCCGTGCTGGACGTGCCGTTTCTGGACGTGCTGCGCACCATGCAGAACCCGGACCTGCCCCTGACCACCGCCGAGTACAGCGAGTGGGGCAACCCCGCCGAGCTTGAGGTCGAGGCGCGCCTGCGCGGCTATTCGCCGATGGACAACATCCAGCCCCAGGCCTACCCGGCGCTGTGGATCGAAGGCAACTGGTTCGATACCCGAGTGGGCTACTGGGAGCCGGCCAAGTTCTACGCGCGGGTGAGCCAGGCGCAACGAGGCGATGCGCCGATCCTTCTGCACACCGACATGGACAGCGGCCACGGCGGCGCTTCCGGGCGCTTCAAGAGCTGGCAGGATGCGGCGCGCCAGGACGCCTTCATCCTGTGGGCACTGGGCCTGGCCGACGCGCCGGTCTGATCGGCGTCTGCCAGAGACGAAAGCTCCCGCGGAGCACGCTTCGCGAGAGCTTTCACTTAATGAAAAAAATTTCCATAAATCTTTCCACAATCGATCTCCCGGGTATAATGGCCGTTAGTCGCATAGACCAACGTCTAATTCAAACCAGGAGAGTGACATGAAGTATCAAGAGCGTTTTCTGACCATCTGGGACACCCCGACCGCATCGGCGGACAAGCCGGCGCGCGTATCGCGCTTCAAGTGCCTGGTGATGGCACTGCTCGCCCGCTAGTCGATGGGCAGGATGGCGATGATGTAATCCTCCCACTCCTTCTCCGGCACCGCGTCCTGTGAAACGGCGAAACCGCGTACGCTGACGCCCTTGCGATGGACGCGCTCGGCGTCGTTGCTCAACAACGGATGCCAGCTGGCGAGCTTGCGCCCCTCTGCCACCCGGCGATAGCCACAGCTGGTGGGCAGCCAGGTGAACTCGCGCACCAGCGCCGGGGTGAGCTGGGTACAGTCCGGCACGCTTTCGAAGCGGTTCTCGTAGTCGCTGCACTGGCAGCTATGGGTATCCAGCAGCCGACACGCCACGCCCAGCACGGCGAGCTCCTTGGTCTCGTCGTCGTGAAACTTCAAGAGGCAGCACTGCCCGCAGCCGTCGCAAAGCGCCTCCCACTCCTCGGCGGTCAGCTCCTCGAGCGGATATCTTTCCCAGAAACGTTCGCGCATGGCGCCCTCGTTCATTGAATCTTGCCTGCACCGGCCGGTTCGTCGCTGCTCGATAGCGTCGCGAGACAGTCGGCCCAAAGGGTGTGAAAATCTTTCTCCAGCCCCGCGTAGTCGCTTTCAAGCCAAGGCACGAGCTCGAGCAGCCGGTTGGGGCCGGTGAGCCTGCGGCCCACGCCCTCGATCGCCCGGCAGGTAAAACCGAAATCAGCATAGCGGCGCAGCCAGTCGTGCTCGACGAGCACCGGCATCATCGCCTCCAGTCGCGCTGGCGCCGGATGAGCGGCGAGCAGCGCATAAACACGTTCGACGAAGACATCGAAGGCCTCGCGTCCTGCAAGCTCGCGGGCCAGAAAATGGTCCCAGAGAATGTCCAAGGCGATGCCGGCGTAGCGGCGCTGGGCAGCGGGAGCACGCTGGCGGGCGCCCCGCACCGCCGGGTGGGCATCGACGAAGGCGTCCACCCGACGATGGTGGCGAATGCCCCGGGCCATGGCCGCAGGCCAGGCCGTGAGATCCCGACCCTTGACGCCGTCGGCGATCACGTTGCCAAGTAAAAAGGCGTCATCGGCTTGGCGCACGAGCCAAGCGTGGGCGAGAAAGTTCACGAGCGCTCGGCGTGAGCCCGGTGGATGTCCAGAAGGTAAGGCTCCCTGGCCGGCGGCATCTGCAGGTAGAAGCCCTGCTCCTCGATCGCCGCGATCACTTCGTCGACCTCGACCCGGGCGAGCGTCTTGTCCGGTGTGAGGATCATGGTAAGCACAGCCACGGGCTTGCCGAAGGTCGCCATCAGGGCCTCGGGCACCGGAGCGAGTCCGCGGCGCTTGTCGACGTAGAGATACATCTCTTCCTTGCGCGAGCTCTTGAAGATTTCGCACAGCAGTTTGTCGCTCATCAAACGCTCTCCTTCAGGGCATCATTCAGGTCGTCGTTGAGGATCTCGCCGCGCCAGCCGGTCGGTAGCGTCGGGGCCTCTCCGGCCAGCGCCTGCATCACCAGCGCCTCGATGTCGCGCCGACGCATCAGCACTTCCGGGGCGATCAAAAGCGCCTCGGCCTTGGCGCCGATCACTCGCTTGAGCGCCTTGAAGCGGCGCTTGAACACGGGCTCCGCCGGGTCCGGCCAAGGCGTGGGCAGCGCTTCTTCCGGGCAGTGGCGCGCGGTGTTGACCAGCTCGAGCAGCGTGTCGCCCTCCTTCTTGACCAGCGTGGGCTTGACGCCCTCGACCGCCGCCAGCTCGAAGCGGTTCTTGGGCATCGCCTCGGCCACGGCGAACAGCAGCTTGTCGGCGGCCAGCCAGTTGCGCGGCAGATCGCGCCGGCGGGTTTCGCCCTCACGCCAGGTGGTCATCAGCCGGTAAGCCTCGAGCTGTCGTGGCGCCAGGCGCCATAGCTGACGCTGGCGGGTATACCACAGCGCATCGCTCTGCGCGTTGCGCTCGGCCTGGGCGAGCTGGGCATTGCACTCCTCCATCAGCCACGCGCGGCGCCCCAGAGCCTCGAGCTTGCCGGACTGCAGCGCCCATACCTCGAGCAGGTAGAGCACATCGAGGGCCGCGTAGGTGCACTGGCTCTCCGTCAGCGGGCGCAGGAGCCAATTGGAGCGGGTCTCCTCCTTGGGCAGGGTTTCGCCGACCCAGTGCTCGACCAGTTTCTGGTAACCCATGGCCGGCACCTCGCCCAGCAGCGCCTGGGCAATCTGGGTGTCCACCAAAGGCGTGGGCAGCACGCCCGCCCAGAGCTTCAAGACCTCGAGGTCCTCGCTGCAGGCGTGCAGGAGCTTCAACGCCGAATTCTGCAGCAGCGCCCGAAACGCGGGAGTACACTCAACCGCCACCGGGTCGATCAGGTAGGCGGTCTGGCCGGCGGAGAACTGGATCAGCGCGGGCAACGGGAAGAAAGTGTTCTCGCGAAAGAACTCCGTATCGAGGGCCAGGACGCTGGCGCCCTCGACGTCCCGGCAGGCGGCGTCGAGGGCCTCGGCGGTCGCTATCCAGCGATGATTGGGGGGCGTTAGAGCGGACACGGTAGACGTTCCTGTGAACTACAACGGCGCGGTTGCAATGAGAATGAAAAAGACGGAAGGCGCGAGCGGGCTCACTCGAGCCCGAACGGCAAGCGGCCGTTGAAGGCGCGACTGAGCGTGCCGCCATCGACGTACTCGAGCTCGCCACCCATGGGCACACCGTAGGCGAGCCGCGAGAAGGCGACGCCGTGGCGGGCGAGCTGCGAGGCGATGTAGTGCGCCGTCGCCTCGCCCTCCACGGTGGGATTGGTGGCCAGCACCACTTCCTTGATGGCGCCCTCCCCGACCCGCTCCTCGAGCAGATCCAGCCCGATCGCCTCGGGGCCGACCCCGTCGAGTGGCGAGAGATGCCCGTGAAGCACGAAGTAGCGCCCTTGGAAGCCGCCCGCCTCCTCGATGGCGAGCTGATCCGCCGGCGACTCCACCACGCACAGCAGCGAGTCGTCCCGACGCGCGCTCTCGCACAGCGCGCAGACCGGTGCTTCGGTGAGCGTGCGACAGCGCTGGCAGTAGCCGACCTCGTCGATCGCCTGGGCGATCACCTCGGAGAGGCGCTTGCCGCCTTCGCGCTCACGTTCGAGCAGGTGCATCGCCATGCGCTGGGCGGTCTTGGGCCCGACGCCCGGCAGCACCCGGAACGACTCGATAAGCTGCTCGATGAGGGGGGAGAAGCGCATCGATCAGAACGGCATCTTGAAGCCGGGCGGCAGGTTGAGCCCGGCGGTGGCTTCTTCCATCTTGGCCTTGGAGTTGGCTTCCACCTTGCGCACGGCGTCGTTCACCGCGGCGGCCAGCAGGTCTTCGAGAAGCTCCTTGTCCTCTTCGAGCACGCTCGGGTCGATGGTCACGTCGCTCACGTCGTGGCGGCCGTTCATGGTGATCTTGACCATGCCCGCGCCGGCCTCGCCGTGCACTTCCGCCTTGGCCACCTCTTCCTGCACCTTCTGCATCTTTTCCTGCATTTCCTGGGCCTGCTTCATCAGGTTGCCCATTCCACCTTTGAACATGGTGTCACTCCTTTACTGGTTCAGTGCATGCCGAGAGTAAGCGTAAGCCGTAACGCCCGCGCTGTCATGGCGCTAGGTTCTAGGTTCTGGGTTTGACGCTGGCTTCGTCGAGGGTGGCCCCGAAGGCTTGCGCAAGCTTTAGTATATTGGGGTCGCGCTGCAACAGATCAACGGCCTGGGCGTGGCGCTCGCGCTGAAAGCGCAGATCCTGCTCGCGGGGAGTCTCGATGGCACGGTCGAGCTCGGCTACCTCGAACACGATGCGTCGCGGGAACCCCTGCCCTTCCAGCGCCTTCTGGATGCGCTGCTCGTGGACCTCGGCCTGCATCGCCGCCTGGCCGGGGTCGAGGTGAAAGACGAGCGTGCGGCCATCGTCGCTGGCCACCTGGCAATGGGCGGCCAGGTTACGCGTCAGCCCGCCGAGGCCCAGGGCGTCGAACAGCCCCAGCCAGCGGGCGTGGTCGAGCCGGTCGCCGGCACTCGCCGGGGCTTCCTGCGGCGCGTCGCTCGGCGCCGTATCGACAAGAGGAGGTGGTACGGGCGAAGGCTCGGCCGGGGCGTCGGACTCGGGCGCTTCTTCTATACCGTCACCTTCTATACCGTCACCGGGCGTGCCGATGGGCGCCTGAGGCGGCCAGGGGTCACTCGACGCCTCGCTTGCCGGTGCCTCGTCGAAAGGTACCGGACCAGGGTCGTCCTGCATCCAGGGCGGCGGCTCCGGCGCGGGTGCCGGTTCCAGCTCGGGCTCGGGCTCAGGTTCGGGCTCGGCTGCCTGCAGCGCCGGAGCGTGCGCCGGCGGCGCGGGCGATGCAGGCTCAGGCTTTTTTGGCGCGGCCTCGTCCGGCACCTGATCGGCGGGCTCCGGGCGCAGCGGTAGCGGCGTGCGCGGTGGCTTGGGAACACCCTGGGGGCGAAACGCCAGCATGCGCAGCAAGGTCATTTCCAGGGCGCTACGCAAATCCGGCGCGTGAACCATGTCGCCACGTCCCTGGATACCGATCTGGTAGTAGAGCTGCAGATCCTCGGCAGTGAACCGTCCGGCGAGCTGAAGGATGGTGTCGCGGTCGCCGTGGCCGTTGTCCACCGCGCCGGGCACCACCTGAGCTACCGCCAGACGATGCAGGATCGCCGTCAGCTCGTCGAGCACGGCAGCGAAATCCGGGCCCTGCTCGGCGAGCGTGGCCACCTCGGCCAGCAGCGTCTGGACATCGACATCGGCCAGCGCCTGGACCAGCGCCATGACGTGGCGATGATCCAGGGTACCGAGCATGGCGGCGACATCCGCATGGCGCACTGCGCCCTGACCGAAGGCGATCGCCTGATCGGTGAGGCTCATGGCGTCGCGCATGGAGCCTTCGGCAGCCTTGCCCAGAAGCCATAGCGCGCTCTGTTCGAACTCGACATGCTCCTTGCCCAGCACGTAGGTCAAATGCTCGACCACCCGCTCCGGCGGCATATGCTTCAGGGTGAACTGCAGACAGCGCGACAGCACCGTGGGCGGCAGCTTCTGCGGGTCGGTGGTGGCGAGCAGGAACTTGACGTGGGGCGGCGGCTCCTCGAGGGTCTTCAGCAGCGCGTTGAAGCTGCTGGTCGAGAGCATGTGCACCTCATCGATGAGGTACACCTTGTAGCGCCCCTGGGTCGGCGCGTACTGAACGTTGTCGAGAAGCTCGCGAGTGTCTTCCACCTTGGTGCGCGAGGCGGCGTCCACCTCGATCAGGTCGACGAAGCGCCCCTCGTCGATCGCCCGGCAGCTGTCGCACTGACCGCAAGGCGTGGAGGTGACCCCTTCGTCACCGCGTCCGTTGGCGGTGCAGTTGAGGCATTTGGCGAGAATCCGGGCGAGCGTAGTCTTGCCCACGCCGCGAGTACCGGTGAACAGGTAGGCGTGGTGAAGCCGCCCTTGGTCGAGCGCGTTGACCAGCGCGCGCTGGACATGGGTCTGACCGACCAGCTCGTGAAATGTACGCGGGCGCCATTTGCGGGCCAGAACCTGATAGCTCATTGAGCACTATTTCCTGTGGCGGGTTCCTGAGGCGGGCGGGCTCCCCGGAGGCCAAGCCGCCTGAGAGCCAACGTGCAAGTGGCGCGCGAGCGCCGTGGGGATCACTCGCTCGGCGCGTCGCCGTTGTCGGCAGCCGCGGCGCGCTGACCGGCCGCCTTGACGAGTTTCTCGAGCTCACCGCTCTGGTGCATTTCCATCACGATGTCGCAGCCGCCGACCAACTCGCCTTCGACCCACAGCTGAGGGAAGGTCGGCCAGTTGGCCACCTTGGGCAGCTCGCTGCGAATGTCCGGGTTGTCCAGCACGTTGACGAAGGCAAAGCGCTCGCCGCAGCTCATCAGCGCCTGCACGGTCTGGGCCGAGAAGCCGCACTGGGGCAGCTGGGGCGTCCCTTTCATGTAGATCAGGATGGGGTTTTCGCTGATCTGGCGTTGGATGTTCTCAACCGTGGTGCTCATATCGTGCTCCTTGAATCGATGGCGGACCGGGGGAATAGTCTAGACCACGCGTCGAGCGCAGCGACGTCCGCCGCAATTGCGTCGCGATCACCGAAAACCGCTCGGCGTCGTCGGGTGGGCCTATTCTACGCATGCCGATGGCGTTGCGCATCCCCTGCACCGTCGCTAGGATGGTGTATTTAAGAGGAGAGACATTGCCATGGCGACCCGCCATTTCCTGACCCTGCTGGATATGAGCCCGGACGAGCTCGCCTACCTGATCCAGCGCGCCATCACCATCAAGACCGATCTCAAGGCGAACGGCCCGGTCTACACGCCGCTCACCAACCGCACGCTGGCGATGATCTTCGAGAAATCATCTACCCGTACCCGTGTCTCCTTCGAGACCGGCATGACCCAGTTCGGCGGCCACGCCCTGTTCCTCTCACCCCGTGACAGCCAGCTCGGTCGCGGCGAGCCGATCGAGGATACCGCCCGGGTGCTCTCCGAAATGGTCGACGCGGTGATGATCCGCACCTTCTCCCACGCGGGCCTCGAGACCTTTGCCAGCGCGAGCGCCGTACCGGTGATTAACGCGCTGAGTGATGACTATCACCCCTGCCAGCTGCTCGCTGACGTGATGACCTGGGTGGAGCACCGGGGAAGCGTCAAGGGCCGCACGGCGGTATGGGTGGGCGATGGCAACAACATGTGCCACTCCTGGATCAACGCTGCCCGCCAGTTCAACTTCAAGCTGCACGTCTGCTGCCCGAAAGGTTACGAGCCGCGCGCCGATATCCTCGAAGCCGCCGGCGACCGCGTCACGCTGTTCCACGATCCTGTCGAGGCAACGCGCGGGGTCGATCTGATCACCACCGACGTCTGGGCCTCCATGGGCCAGGAGGAAGAACAAGCCAAACGGGAAGCCGATTTCGCAGGCTTCCAGGTGACCGAAGCGATGCTCGACGGCGCCAAGGACGATGTGCTGTTCCTGCACTGCCTGCCCGCTCATCGCGGCGAGGAGATCAGCGAAACGCTGCTCGACGACCCGCGCGCGGTGGTCTGGCAGGAGGCCGGCAACCGCCTGCACGCGCAAAAGGCACTGATGGAATTCCTGCTGCTGGGCCGCGTCGAGTAACGCAAGGGGCGCCCGATGCTCGGGCGTCTTCAAGCGATCCGCGCGCATAAAAAAAGCTCCGTCGACAACGGAGCTTTTTTGAATTTGGTGGAGCCTAGCGGGATCGAACCGCTGACCTCAACACTGCCAGTGTTGCGCTCTCCCAGCTGAGCTAAGGCCCCTTTTTCATCATTCTAATTTCCAACACTCTATTTTCCATCGCTCGAACCACGCTCTGGCCTCCGAGTGCGCGGCGAATATTAAAGCAGGGATGAAACCTCGTCAAGCCCTCGATGACAAATCGATTTGCTAATTCTCCTTTGTCACAAGCTATGGCACTCTATAGGTTAACGTGCTAAGCGACAGCTGGAATTCGTGACTTTACGCAGGAGCGACCCCTTTGATCAACGTACTGATCGCCGACGATCACCATTTGGTGAGAACCAGTATCGCGCACCTGCTCAACGAAGAGAGCGATATCACCATCGCCGGCGAAGCTGACGATGGTGAAGGTGCCGTTTCACTATGCCGGCAGCTCAAGCCCGACCTGGTACTGATGGATATTCGCATGCCCGGCATTGGCGGTCTCGAGGCGACTCGCCGCATACGACGTACCATGAAGGATGTGCGCGTGCTGATTCTCACTGCGTACATGGAGGACGGCATCCTGCGGCGCATGCTGGCGGCGGGCGCCTCGGGCTTTCTCAGCAAGGGCGCGGACGCCGTGGAGATGACCGATGCCATCCGCCAGGTCTTCAACGGCGGCCGCTACGTCAGCCAGGAGATCGCTCAGCGTCTGGCGCTCTCCCATTTCACCGAAGAGGACAGCCCCTTCAAGGCGCTCTCCCCGCGCGAAATGCAGATCGCCTTGATGATCGTCAACTGCCAGCGCGTGCAGGACATCTCCGACCGACTCCACCTGAGTCCCAAGACGGTCAACACCTACCGTTACCGACTGTTCGAGAAACTCGAAGTGGCCGGCGACGTGGAACTGACGCACCTGGCGCTGCGCCACGGGCTGGTAGAGGGCTTTGACGCACGCGAAGTATAGTCCTACCATCCAAGCCCTCCCCCTGCTCCTCTAGTGCCTTCTATGACTTTCGATGCCAAGCAATTCTTGAGCTCGGTAAGCACCGCCCCCGGTGTTTACCGCATGCTCGACGATCAGCAGAACACGCTCTACGTCGGCAAGGCGAAGCGGCTCAAGGCGCGCCTGGCGAGCTATTTTCGTGGCCAGCTCAACACCAAGACCCAGGCGATGGTGGCGCGTATCGCCGATATCCAGGTCACCGTCACCCGCAGCGAGACCGAGGCGCTGCTGCTCGAGCAGACGCTGATCAAGGAGCTGCGCCCGCCCTACAACATCCTTTTGCGCGACGACAAGTCCTACCCTTTCGTCTTCGTCACCGACCGCCACCCTTACCCGGCGCTCGAGTACAAGCGTGCCCGTCAGCGCCGAGGCGACGGCCGCTACCTGGGGCCCTATCCGAGCAGCGGCGCGGTCAAGGAGAGCCTGACGCTGATGCAGAAGATCTTTCGCACTCGCAATTGCGAGGACAGCGTGTTCGCCAACCGCAGCCGGCCTTGCCTGCAGTATCAGATCGACCGCTGCAGCGCCCCTTGCGTGGGCTACATTTCGCAAGAGGAGTACACGCGCGATGTCGAGCACGCCGTGATGTGCCTGGAGGGCAAGAGCGACGACGTCACCCAGGCGCTGAGCGATCAGATGGAAACGGCGAGCAAGGCGCTGAACTTCGAGGAGGCCGGGCGCCTGCGCGATCAGATCCTCAGGCTGCGCCAGCTCCAGCAGCGCCAGTTCGTCGACAACGAACGTGGCGATGCCGACATTTTCGCCCTCGCCCACCGCCCGGGCGCCCAGGGCATTTCGATCATAAGCATCCGCGATGGCCGCCTTCTCGGCGCGCGCCACCACACGCCGAAAAACGACCTGGAGCTCTCCGACGAAATGCTCTTGACCGAGGTGGTCAGCCAGTACTATTTCGGCCAACCGCACAACGTGCCAACGGAAGTGATCACCAGTCACGCGCTGATCGACAGCGCCCTGATCGCCGATGCGCTGAGCGAGCAGGCAGGCAGGAAAGTGCGCGTGGCGCACCAGGTGCGCGGCCACCGCGCCCAGTGGCAGCACCTGGCGATGACCAATGCCGAACAGCAGCTCGCCTCGCAACTGGCCAACAAGACGCAGCTCGCGGCGCGTTTCGAGGCCCTGCAGAAGGCGTTGGGGCTTGAGCAGACACCAGAGCGGCTGGAGTGCTTCGACATCAGCCACAGCCACGGCGAGGCGACCGTGGCTTCCTGCGTGGTATTCGACCAGCAGGGTCCGCGCAAGAGCGACTACCGCCACTTTCGCATCGAGGGCGTGGCGGCGGGCGATGACTACGCCGCCATGCAGCAGGCGCTGACGCGGCGTTTGAAACGGGTCAAGAGCGGCGAGGCGACGACCCCGGACATCCTGATCGTCGACGGCGGCAAGGGGCAGATCAACATGGCTCGTGGCGTGATCGAGGAGCTCGGAGTGAGCGGTATCATGCTGCTGGGCGTTGCCAAGGGCACCACCCGCAAGGCCGGGCTCGAGACGCTGTTCGTGGAAAGCAGCGACCAGGCGCTGCCGCTCGATCCCGCCTCGCCGGCGCTACACCTGATCCAGCACATACGCGACGAATCGCACCGCTTCGCCATTGCCGGGCATCGTGCCCAGCGCGACAAGGCCCGGCGCACCTCGACGCTACAGGACATTCCCGGCGTCGGCCCGAAACGCCGGCGTGAGCTGCTGCGCTTCTTCGGCGGTCTTCAGGGGGTACAGAAGGCAAGCCAGAGCGAGCTCGCCCGTGTGCCCGGCATCAGCGCGGCCATGGCGGCCACGATCTATCAGGCGCTGAATGGATAAAGCCCCGCTTGGCATGGATGCCGCCGGCCAAGGCGGATAGAATGGTCGTACACACGTTCGACTTCCTGACTCTCCAGCAAGGATCGCGCCCTGCGATGAACATACCCAACATACTGACCCTGGCAAGAATCGTCTTCATTCCGCTTCTGGTGGTGCTGTTCTACTTGCCTTATAGCTGGAGCATGCCGCTGGCGGCGATCCTGTTCGCCTTGGCCTCCATCACCGACTGGCTGGATGGGTATCTGGCCAGGCTCTGGAACCAGTCGACGCCCTTCGGCGCCTTCCTGGACCCGGTAGCGGACAAGCTGATGGTCGCCGTGGCCCTGGCACTTCTGATCGAGCGCTTCGACACCATGCTGCTCACCCTGCCGGCTCTGGTGATCATCGGCCGCGAGATTGTCATTTCCGCTCTCAGGGAGTGGATGGCGGAGATGGGCAAGCGCGGCATGGTCGCGGTCTCATGGATCGGCAAGCTCAAGACCACCCTGCAGATGGTGGCGCTGCTGGTTCTGCTCGCCTTCCCTCCGGGTCACGAGCTGGCCCAGATTGGCGTGGGCATTCTCTACGTCGCGGCGATCCTCACGCTCTGGTCGATGTTCCAGTACCTGCGCGCCGCCTGGCCGCATCTCAGCCGTTCAATGTAACGTAACGGGCGAAAAAGCTGTCTTGAAAAGCTATCTTGCAGAGCCATCTCGAAAAGCGGTCTTGAAAAGCTATCTCGAAAAGCTATCTCATTGTACGCACTGACCATTTCGTCGTTGACAAGTCCGGATTAGTGCGTATAATTCGCCCTCGAGTCAAGCGGGAATAGCTCAGTGGTAGAGCATCGCCTTGCCAAGGCGAGGGTCGGGAGTTCGAATCTCCTTTCCCGCTCCATTCAAGCAAGCAAAGAGTGGATCTGACTTAAAGGCTGGATGGCAGAGTGGTTATGCAGCGGACTGCAACTCCGTGTACGCCGGTTCGATTCCGACTCCAGCCTCCATATCTCCTGTAGCAGCTCTCTAATCCTGGATTCGAGCGCTGCTATACCGCCCGGATGGCGAAATCGGTAGACGCAAGAGACTTAAAATCTCTCGGGGGTAACCCCGTGCCGGTTCAAGTCCGGCTCCGGGCACCATTATTTTCAATAAGTTAGATCATATACCCGGCCTACCCCCTCTTGAAGCCAACGTTCAACGTCCACAAAGTGTCCACATCTAGAAATATTCTCTATGTGTTCTGATTACTTTGAATGGTGGTGAGCGAAGCGAACGCATGACAAACAACAGGCTTGCGGCATCCCCTCTTTTCGTCGCGGCCTCATTCCTCGCTGAATCCCCTCACTCTATATCGCGGCCCTGGTAAACGTTGGTTTTAACCACTCCGTCACCTATCGCCGTCGGTCGCGCCTGATCAACGCCATGCTAATGGGGTTGCGTCATACTCTGCGTAGCACGGGTTGACGCGACCCCATTAGCATGGCCGAATCCGATGCGACTGAGGCGAGCTGACAAGTGGTTAATCACTCTGGATCCTGGAGCCCGAGGGAGCGGGGATGCCGAGAAGGCAGAGAAACCACATTGGAGCTCTTTAGTCGCTCAATTACCCCCCCATATTCTGTATGCAGGCTTTCTAGCATCTGCATGCTTACTTTCCTAGGCAAATTGCCCTGCTTAATAATTCTTGGTGCTGCGGCGATACGCGCAGACACGTCTCTAAAATGCTCTTCAGGCGTCACTTGATGACCTCCAACACGTTTAGCTTTTTGGCTTCCTCTAGGTGATCAGGAGCTAAATGCGCATACCTCATTGTCATGGTGATAGTTGAATGATCTAGGATGCGCTGTAAGGTTAAGATACTACCGCCCTGCATAATGAAGTGGCTGGCAAAAGTATGCCTAAGCACATGCGTCATCTGCCCCTTTGGCAGAGCAATGCCTGCTCTATTAATAGCATTTTTGAAAGCCTCATAGCCTCCCTTAAATAGCCTTCCAGGGCCACCAGCAGCAAGTATCTCGGCTTCAAGCTCATGGCTTATAGGTATGTGCCGTGGCTTACCATTTTTCGTGCTCCAAAATGATGCTAAACCGTTTTTAACATTCTCCCTTCGTAACGTTTCAGCCTCAGTCCACCGCGCTCCCGTTGCTAGGCATACTTTGGCAATTAACAAAGATGAACCATTCCTAGATACCCCCAATTCTTCAAGTAAGCGCTTGACTTCCTCTTTAGTAAGATATCTTAGTTCACGGTTGTCATATTTTAGCTTTCGGCTTTGCCTGACTGGATTAGGCTTATCCCACTCACCAGCTCTTGCTAATTCGTTGAATAGGGCATTCAAGTAGGCCCTATCATGATTCATCGTATTCGCCGAAACAGACTGGCTCCTAGCCTCTCTAAGCCGTGTAAACCACTCTTGATCAAGTTCATCTGCCAATGGGTTTCCAGAAAGCTCACAGAGCTTTACTAAGCGCTGCTTGCGCGACTGCCCATCAATGTTGTGCTTTCCATGCACCTGGTACCAACGCTCCACCAAATCAGAGAGCTTTCGAGCATCTTTTCTAGGGGGCTCCCAGTCAGGGGCTTGAACTACCTTCGCCTTAATGTGATTCTCGTACCTGAGCGCTTCAGCCTTGGTCTTAAATTTCTTTCTGAAACGCCTAGACCCCCTACCGTTTCCTCTGAAATCAGCCAGCCAGCTACCATCCTCTTGTTTGCTTACTCCCATCGGTTGAGACCCTCCATGTAACACGTCTCACAGAAATACCATCTAAAACCTTGGTAACTTGTCATAGATGCACAGTACAGCATGACCTATATAGAAATCCTAGCACAAAACCTATATAGGAACACAATATAAAAAACATACTCTTGTTGACTTTTGTAAGATATGGACCTATTTTGTTTCTATATAGAAAATATAGAGATTAGTAATGTCTTATTCTTTGGATAAAGATCAAAGGCGTCGTCTTTCGGCCTACCTGAGGAAAGGCAAGCCTGAAGGCTGGAGAAACCTTCTTGAAACAATGAGTAATGGTCCAGGTTGGAAAAAGTTTGGCCTGTACTACGAGTGCGTGCGCTCCGGCGGTGTTGATGATAATTTGTTTAGGGAACGCTGGTCGGTTAGCGGTGAAATGCCTACATTACCGTCGGTCGCAACCAATACGGAAAAAGGCCTTACTAATTTCCTGCTTCGGATTCGCGAGCAAAAGCTTTCAGAATCGCCTCCGCAGTCAGCCGATCAGCCTTCCACACTGACTGATTCGAACAACCATGGGCAAACTGCAGCGGCCTCAAGCTCCCATGAGCCGGTAGAGCAACCGCCTTTTAAGCCAATCGCTAAAGAAAAAAAACGAACCATCTCTATGATGATTGAGCCTTCGCTTTATGATGAAGTTAAGCGACTGGCCGATTTAAAGGAGCGGTCTGTAGGTGCTCAAATACGGCACTCTCTTAAACAAAGCCTCAAAGCCAACGCCCACCTTTTAGGCTATGACGAAACACCCTGAAAATGTCCACAGAATGTCCACTTTACATTGTCACATCTGCATCTAGTGGGCAGTTATTGTCGCTAACAAGCTGTTTTTACTAAGCACTGATACTGTACGAGCTGTTTTAAATGAGACTTAAAATCTCTCGGGGGTAACCCCGTGCCGGTTCAAGTCCGGCTCCGGGCACCATTATTTTCCCGCGCCGTCGATTGCCTCACTCCTTACCGTTTTACCCGTGCGCCGCCATACTCCTTATGCTTTCCCTTTCTCACCAAGCGTTTCTGGCCACGCTACCATAGCGACCTCAATATCCATCGCGCGCGAGGAATTGATCATGGCTCGACCTTCCACCGACATGCTGATCATCGGTCGCGGCATTGCCGAATTGACGCTCGCTCTCGGTATTGCCGATCACCTCGCGGTGACACTCGTCGGCGCAGCCGACCGTGACCGAGGCGCGAGCCGCTGGGCTCATGTCGGTATCGTCAGATTCGATGCCGACCTTGGCGAGGCCGCCGCGCGACTCGATGAACTCGAGGCAGAGCGCCTGGCGCTTGGCAACACCGAGCACCCAAAGAGTCGACGCCTCACACAGAGAGTGCGCCTGGCCAGACTGACCGTCGACGCTGCCCGCGCCCGACGCGAGTCCCGGGGATTGCACTATTCGACGGACTGGCCTGCCGGAAAGGGCGCCCACTCTGTCAAAGCGCAGACTATCCCGGTGCTCTAGCGCCCGGGGCGATGCAACAGGCGGCGAAGCGCGCGGTGGCTCTCACCGGGCAAGCTGTCCGGCCATAGCCAGAGCCGCGTGCGCCCTATTTCGAGCCCCAGAAGCCAGGGTCCCAGATAGAAGCAGCGCAGCGGACGCTGCTCGCCCAGCTCCCCGTTCGGTGATAGCCAGCGGGCGTAAAGTGCCTCGTCGAGGCGATGGACGAAGAGCATCCCGATCGGCTGGCCCCGAGCGTGACGAAACACCAGCCACAGGCACGCCGGCAGTGCAACGAGCATCCAGGGCGAAGCGGTCAACCACAGCCCCACCCCGACGAGCCCCATGGCCAGCAGCAAGTGAATCACCAGCGAATAGCTAGAGCGTGCGATAGGCACTGTTATCGGTGGTTTCGGCATGTTCGACGATCATCTGGACGATATGACGAAGCTCGGGTTCTTCTGGCCACTCACGGTGCATCAGCCAAACGAAGAGATCCTGGTCCTCCTCCTCGATCAGGCGCTGGTAGGCGAGTTGCTCCACCTCGGAGAGCGTCTCGAAGCGCGCCTCGAGAAACGGAATCAGCAAAAGGTCCAGCTCCCACATGCCACGGCGCGAATGCCAGTAAAGCCGCTTGCGAAGGATGGCCTTGGGGGATGTGTCGTCGCTCAACGGGAACCTCTACGGGCTGGAAAATGGAAAGCCAGTATACCGAAGCCACGGGGTCGCGCCAGCGGCCCGCTTCGCCTATGCTGTTATTCGACCTAGAACCTTGTTTTATCTAAATTGTTTTATACCAAAATGCGCAGTATGCTGAGTTGGATGTTATGCAGGTCGAAAGCCCGTACGACCTTTAACGTTCGCAGGGAGCCAACCGATGACCAAATCTGAATTAATCGAACAAATCGCGATGCGTCAACCGGAGCTGTCCGCCAAGGAAGTCGAGACGGCGGTGAGGATCATCCTGGATGACATGACCGACGCGCTGTCCAGCGGTGGTCGCGTGGAAATTCGCGGATTCGGCAGCTTTTCGCTGCACTACCGCGAGCCGCGCGTGGGGCGCAACCCGAAGACCGGCGACCCCGTCGATCTCGAGGGCAAGTACGTTCCCCACTTCAAGCCGGGCAAGGAGCTGCGCGAACAGGTCGACGCCAGTCGGGCGCTGGGCTACTAGTCACACGACATCAACCCCCTGCGATATCGGGGATGACGCCAAGCCCGGGGTCGTACACAATAGAGCGATCATGCACGTCACAGCTTAGGAAAATCTCATGCGTTGGATCAAAGGGCTATTACTGGCCATTATTCTACTGGTGGTGCTGCTTGTCGGCATTCTCTTCGCTGTCAACAACCAGCAGACCGTGGCCCTGAACCTGATCTGGACCGAGCTTCCGCCGGTATCGCTCTCGGTATGGCTACTCGCCACGCTGACCTTCGGCGTCGTGCTGGGCATGCTGGCCATGCTGGGTGTCTATGTTCGCTTGAAGACGCGACTGGCGCGCAGCGAGCGACACAACCGGCATCAGCAGAAGGAGCTCGATCGACTACGCACCCAGGAGTTCAAGGAACTGGTGTAAATGCAGGACGCCGTGCTGCTCGGCGTGCTGCTGGCGGCAGTCGCCACCGGCTTCGGGCTGGGCATTCGCTTTGATGCGCGGCGCAAACACCGCCATCCGACCACGACCGACTCTTCTCTCGCGCGTGAATACTTCGTCGGCCTCAACTACCTGCTCGACGAAAAGCCCGACCAGGCGATCCACACCTTCATCCATGCCCTCGACGTCAATAGCGACACCGTCGAGACGCACATCGCGCTTGGCAAGCTGTTTCGCGCCCGGGGCGAAGCCGACAAGGCGGTCAGCATCCACCAGAACCTGCTCGCCCGCCCCGCGCTCTCTTCCGAGACCAATGCCCACGTCCAGCTCGAGCTCGCCCAGGATTTCATCGCCCTGGGTGTCCATGATCGCGCCGAGCGGCTGCTGCAGACGCTGTTGTCCCAGACCGGCAATGACACCTATCGCCTGCGCGCCAAGCGCCTGCTGATCGACCTTCTGGATCGTGAGCACGAATGGCAGCAAGCTCTCGACACCGTTCACTCCATGCTCAAGCAGCAGCCCGGCATGCGCCGCGCCGCCGCTCACTGGCACTGCGAGCTTGCTCGCGAAGAGATCGGTCAGTCAAGCCGCCAACTCGCTCGGCGCCACCTCAAGAAAGCGTTGCAGATGGATGAGACCTGCGTTCGCGCCACGCTGATGCTCAGCGAGCTCGAGATGGAGAACGGCCAGTATCAGCGCGCCATCGAGTGGCTCGAACGCATTCCGCACCAGGACATCGCCCACGTACCGACGATGCTGCCGGCGCTGCAGCGCGCCTACGAGCGCCAGGAGGCGCCCGAGAAGTTCGAGTCGCACCTCTACCGCTTGCTGGGTCAGGCGCCCTACACCAGCGTGATTATCGCCCTCGGCGAGCTCGTCCACCGCCGCGACGGGGTGGATGGCGCCATCGAGTGCACCGGCGAGTGGCTACGCGAAGCGCCGAGCCTGGGGGGCCTCGACTATTTGATCGACCTGTATCTGCAAAGCGAACGACTCGGTGGCAAGGCCACGCCGGACACCCGCCTTCTGCTGTTGAAGCACCATACCGATGCCTTGCTGGAGGACCGCCCGCGCCATCGCTGCCGGCACTGCGGATTCGCGAGCGAAGGACTGACCTGGCAGTGCCCTAGCTGCCGTCGCTGGGGCACCATCAAGCCGATCACGGGCATCGAGGGCGAGTAGTTAGGCGATTTCCGCCTCGATCGCCGACAGCGCGGCCATCGGGTCGCTCGCCTGGGTGACCGGGCGGCCGATCACCAGGTGCGTGCTGCCCTCCTTCAACGCCTTTGCCGGCGTCATCACGCGCTCCTGATCGTTGAGCGCGGCGAAGTGCGGGCGAATGCCCGGGGTCACTTTCAAAAACGCCTCGCCAAGGCTCGACTTGAGCGCGGCAGCTTCGCGCGCCGAGCAGACCACGCCATCTAGCCCGCTTTGCCGAGTAAGGGCGGCCAAGCGCATCACCTGCTCATCGAGAGCGCCGGCCACGCCGGTGCCCGCCAGCACGTCCTGCGTCATGCTGGTCAGCACCGTGACGGCGATGAGGTGGGTGGCAAGCTTCTTCTCCTGCAGCCGCCGGGCGGCAGCGCGCATCATCTCGCCGCCGCCGGCGGCGTGAACGTTGACCATCCATACGCCCTGCTCCGCCGCCGCCTCGACGGCGCCCGCCACGGTATTGGGAATGTCGTGGAATTTGAGATCGAGAAATACCTCGAAGCCTCGCCCGTGTAGCGCCTCGAGCACCGCCGGCCCGCTACGGGTGAAAAGCTCCTTGCCGACCTTGACGCGACAGCGCGTCGGATCGAGCTGATCCGCCATGCAAAGTGCCTGGTCGAGCGAAGGATAATCGAGGGCGATGATGAGGGGGGAATCTGTAGCCACGGCGCGCTCCTTGAGATGATCGCGCCAGTATATCAGCCTTGATGAGCCTTTTCGTGTAAGCGATGACTACGTAAGCGCGCGCGGAATTCCTACATCACCTGTCGTCACCGTATGACGGCAAGCACCGAACTTTCTAGCTACGTTGACAAGGACTGAAGCCCGCTTAGGGAACGGGCCTTGGTCGAAGGATGCACTCAATTACCCGAATCACAACGAAGAGGATGCTGAACATGCAACGATTCATCAAGGGCTTGGGAGTAGCGGCGGTGATCGGTATGAGCTTGGCGGGTACCGCCTTCGCACAGTCGGTTGCGCCAATCAACGTCAATACCGCCGACGCGGAGCTCCTTGCAGAGCTGCCCGGCGTCGGGCCGAGCCGCGCAGCGGCGATCGTCGAGGAGCGAAATGCCAACGGCGAGTTCGAAAATGCCGAGGATCTCACCCGGGTCAGCGGTATCGGCCAGGCCACGGTGAGCGGCATGGAAGACCAGATCGTCTTCTCGGATTGATGCCTCGGGCCCGCTTTTACAGGATCGCGGGCCTGCCTTTCTTCTTCTAGCTCTCGAAGGGCACGAATACGGCGCCTTGCATCAGCACCCGAGCGCTGCGGCTCATCACCGCCCGGTCGATCCGCCAGCGCCCATCCACCCGGCTTGCTCTGGCGCCTACCTGCAGAACCCCCGAGGGATGACCGAAGGTGACCGCTTCGCGCTCACCCCCGCCGGCGGCCAGGTTCACCAGCGTACCCTCAATCGCCGCTGCCGAGGCAATCGCCACCGCCGCGGTGCCCATCATGGCGTGATGCAGCTTGCCCATGGAGAGCGCCCGTACCAGCAGGTCGATCTCACTCCCCGCCACGTTTCGACCACTCGATGCCGTATAGCCCGTCGGCGGCGCCACGAAGGCCACTTTCGGCGTATGCTGGCGAGCACCGGCCGCCTCGAGGGTTTCAGCAAGCCCCATCCTGAGAGAAGCGTGAACGCGGATCGCCTCGAACCGGGCCAGCGCTTTGGCGTCAACGTTGATCGCCGCCTGAAGCTCGGTGCCGGTATAACCCACGTCTTTTGCATTGACGAACACCGTGGGGATGCCCGCGTTGATCAGCGTGGCCTCGAGAGTGCCTACGCCCGGCACCTCGAGGACGTCAACCCGGTTTCCGGTAGGAAAGATCGCGCCTTCGCCGTCGGCGGGGTCGACGAAGGCGACGGGAATCTCGGCGGCGGGAAAGGTCACGCCGTCGAGCTCGAAGTCACCGGTCTCCTGCACCCGGCCGGCGCTGATCGGTACCTGCGCGATAATGGTCTTTGCGATATTCGCCTGCCAGATACGCACTTCAACCACGCCGTTCTCGGGAATTCGCGCGGCCTCGATCAGCCCGGCGCGAATCGCGAAGGGGCCGACGGCGGCGGAGAGGTTGCCGCAGTTGCCGCTCCAGTCGACGAAGGGACGGTCGATGGCGACCTGGCCGAACAGGTAGTCGACATCGTGCTCGGGGGACGCACTTTTCGAGAGGATCACCGCCTTGCTGGTGCTCGACGTCGCCCCACCCATGCCGTCGATCTGCTTTTCATAAGGGTCCGGGCTTCCCATCAGGCGCAGCAGCAACCGGTCGCGCGCGGGGCCCGGCGAGCGCGCCGCCTCGGGCAGGTCATCGAGCTTGAAGAACACGCCCTTGCTGGTGCCGCCGCGCATGTAGGTGGCGGAAATCTCGATTTGCGGGCTCGTCGCCATGAAGTCGCTCCTGAAACGCCCGGCGCAGGGCCGGGCGTAAGTGTTGAGAATGACAATGCCGGGTCAGGCCGGTGTCGCCTCCAGAAAGTCCTTGGCAAAGCGCTGCAGCACGCCGCCGGCTGTGTAGATGGAGACCTCTTCGGCGGTATCAAGCCGGCAGATTACCGGTACGCGCTCGGTGCCGCCAGCGCGGTGAATCAAAAGCGAAAGCGTCGCGCCTGGCGCGGTGTCGCCTTCCACATCGAACACTTCGGTGCCGTCCAGCGCCAGAGTCTTGCGCGTGGTGCCGGGCTCGAACTGCAGCGGCATTACGCCCATCCCCACCAGGTTGGTGCGATGGATGCGCTCGAAGCCTTCGGCGACGATCGCCTCGACCCCGGCGAGCGCCACGCCCTTGGCCGCCCAGTCCCGCGAGGAGCCCTGGCCGTAGTCGTTGCCGGCGATGATGATCAGGGGCTGCCTACGCGCCATGTAGGTTTCGATCGCCTCCCACATGCGCACCACCTTGCCTTCGGGCTCAAGGCGGGCAAGCGAGCCCTGGCGCACGTGGCCCTGGTCGTCGAGGGCCATCTCGTTATAGAGCTTGGGGTTGGCAAAGGTCGCCCGCTGGGCGGTGAGGTGATCGCCCCTGTGAGTGGCGTAGGAGTTGAAGTCCTCCTCCGGCAGGCCCATCTTCAGCAGGTACTCTCCCGCCGCGCTGTCCGCCAGGATGGCATTCGACGGCGACAGGTGATCGGTGGTGATGTTGTCCGGCAGTATCGCCAGCGGCCGCATGCCCTTGAGCGCCCGGGCGCGTGCCATGTTGCCCTCCCAGTAGGGCGGACGGCGAATGTAGGTACTCTGCGGGCGCCACTCGTAGAGCGGGTCGACCGGTGCGCCCGCGCGCTTGTCGAGATCGAACATCGGAATGTAGGTCTGGCGAAACTGCTCCGGCTTGACCGAAGCCTTGACGATGGCGTCGATCTCGCTGTCGTCGGGCCAGATGTCCTTGAGCGTGATCGGGTGGCCGCGGTCGTCCACCCCCAGCACGTCCTTCTCGATATCGAAGCGGATGGTGCCGGCGATGGCGTAGGCCACCACCAGCGGCGGCGAGGCCAGAAACGCTTGCTTGGCGTAGGGGTGGATGCGTCCGTCGAAGTTGCGGTTGCCTGAAAGCACCGCCGTGGCATACAGATCGCGCTCGATGATCTCGCGCTGGATGGCCGGGTCCAGCGAGCCGGACATGCCGTTGCAGGTGGTACAGGCGTAGCCCACCACGCCGAAGCCGAGCGTCTCGAGCTCTGCCATCAGCCCGGCGTCCTCGAGATACATTTTCACCGTTTTCGAGCCGGGCGCCAGCGACGACTTCACCCAAGGCTTGCGCAAGAGCCCCAGCCGGTTGGCGTTGCGGGCGATCAGCCCCGCCGCCACCATGTTGCGCGGGTTGGAGGTATTGGTGCAGCTGGTGATCGCGGCGATGATCACCGCGCCGTCGGGGAGCCGGCCGTCGAGCTCATCCTGTTGCGCGGCTTCAAGATTGACCGCGATGCCGCGGTGGGCGAGCTCCGAGGTCGGCAAATGGGCGTGCGGGTTCGACGGCCCGGCAAGCGTTCGAGTAACGCTCGAAAGATCGAAGCGCAGCGTCCGCTCGTACTCGGCGGTTTCGAGATCGCTGGCCCAAAGGCCGGTCTCTTTGGCGTAGGCTTCTACCAGCGCGACCTGCTCGTCGTCGCGCCCGGTGAGCTTGAGATAGTCGATGGTCTGGTCGTCGATGTAGAACATCGCCGCGCTCGCCCCGTACTCCGGCGTCATGTTGGAGATCGTCGCCCGGTCGCCGATGCCGAGCGCGTCTGCCCCTTCACCGAAGAACTCGAGATACGCCCCGACCACGCGCTCGCGACGCAAGAACTCGGTGATCGCCAGCACCATGTCGGTGCCAGTGACGCCGGGGGCAAGCCGGCCCGAAAGCTCGACGCCAACGATATCCGGCAGGCGCATCATCGAGGCGCGCCCGAGCATCACGCTCTCTGCCTCGAGCCCACCCACGCCTATCGATATCACCCCGAGGGCATCGACCATCGGCGTGTGGCTGTCGGTACCCACGCAGGTATCCGGAAAGGCTACCCGGGCGCCGGAATCGAGCTTTCGACACTGCACCACCGGCGACATCTTCTCCAGGTTGATCTGGTGCATGATGCCGTTGCCCGGCGGGATCACGTCGACGTTCTCGAAGGCGAGCTTGGTCCAGTTGATGAAGTGAAAGCGGTCGTCGTTGCGCCGCTCCTCGACCTCGCGGTTCTTCTCGAAGGCCTGGGCGTCGTCGCCGTTATGCTCCACGGCGAGCGAGTGATCGACGATCAATTGGGTCGGCACCACCGGGTTGACCTGGGCTGGGTCGCCGCCGCGCTCGGCAATGGCGTCCCGTAGCCCGGCAAGATCGACAAGTGCGGTCTGGCCGAGGATGTCGTGGCACACGACCCGCGCCGGGTACCAGGGAAAGTCGAGATCGCACCGACGCTCGATGAGCTGGATCAGGGCATCACGCAAGAGCCCGGGCTCGCAGCGGCGCACCAGCTGCTCGGCGAGTACACGAGAGGTGTAGGGAAGCTTTGCATAGGCGCCGGGCGATAGCTCCTCGACGGCCTGGCGGGCATCGAAAAAGTCGACCGGCTCGCCCTGCATTGCGGCGCCGGGAAGGGGCTTGCGATAGTCACTGTTCATGGTGGCCTCCTACGCGCGCTCGTCGATCGGCACCCACTCGCTCTTCTCGGGGCCGATGTAGTCGGCGCTCGGGCGAATGATGCGGTTGTTGGCGCGCTGCTCGAACACGTGGGCCGCCCAGCCGGTCAGCCGCGACATGACGAAGATCGGCGTGAACAGCTTGGTCGGAATATCCATGAAGTGGTAGGCGCTGGCGTGGAAGAAGTCCGCGTTGCAGAAGAGCTTCTTCTCCCGCCACATCACCTCCTCGCAGCGCTCGGAGACGGCATAGAGGGTGGTGTCGCCCACATCTTCGGAGAGCTTTTTCGACCACTTTTTGATGATCGCGTTGCGCGGGTCCGACTCACGGTAGATCGCGTGGCCAAAGCCCATGACCTTCTCCTTGCGTTCGAGCTTGCCGAGCATCTCGCGCTCCGCCTCGTCCGGCGAGGACCACTCTTCGATCATCGCCATCGCCGCCTCGTTGGCGCCGCCGTGCAGTGGGCCTCTGAGGGAGCCGATCGCGCCGGTGATGCAGGAGTGCATGTCGGAAAGCGTCGAGGCGCAGACCCGGGCAGTAAAGGTGGAAGCGTTGAACTCGTGCTCGGCGTAGAGGATGAGCGAGACGTTCATCACCCGGGCGTGTAGATCGGAGGACGGCTCGCCGCGCAGCAGGTGGAGAAAGTGCCCACCTACGGAGTTGTCGTCGGTCTCGGTGTCAATGCGCACGCCGTCGTGGCTGAAGCGGTACCAGTAGCAGATGATCGAAGGCAGTACGGCGAGCAGCCGGTCGGCAACGTCCTGCTGCTCGTCGAAGCTCTCCTCGGTCTCGAGATTGCCGAGCATCGAGGTGCCGGTGCGCATCACATCCATCGGGTGAGCGTCTGCCGGAATCTCCTCGAGCACGGTCTTGAGCGCCGACGGCAGGCCGCGAAGGCCCTTGAGCGTCTCGATGTAGTGGTCGAGCTCGGCCCGGTTGGGCAGTTTGCCTTTCAAGAGCAGGTAAGCGACCTCCTCGAACGTCGCCTTTTCGGCAAGCGTATCGATGTCGAAGCCCCGGTAGGTGAGCCCGGAGCCGGTCTTTCCGACGGTGCAAAGGGCGGTGCTGCCCGCGCTCTGCCCGCGAAGTCCTGCGCCTGCCAGCGGTTTGTCAGCCATGGTGCGTCTCCTCAGTGCTTTTTTATAAGTGCTTTTATCAATGCTTTTATAAGTACTTTTTATAGGTGTTTCTTACAGGTGCTTATGGTTAACGGGCTTCATGGAGCTTGATCGTCAGCGCTCATTTTGCTCGCTGAACAGCGCATCGAGCTTCTGCTCGAAGTCGTGGTAGTTGAGAAAGTCGTAGAGCTCGTCGCGAGTCTGCATGGTATCGACGACCTCGCGCTGATGACCGTGGTCGAGAATGCTCTGGTAGACCCTGAGCGCGGCGGCGTTCATGGCGCGAAACGCCGACAGCGGGTAGAGCACCATTGCGCAGCCGGCCTCACCCAGCTCGGCTTGGGTGAACAAGGGCGTAGCGCCGAACTCGGTGATGTTGGCCAGAATCGGCGCGTCGACGCGGGTACAGAACGCCCGGTAGTCGTCAAGGCTGTGCACGGCTTCGGCGAAAATGGCGTCGGCCCCAGCCTCGATGCAGGCGTTGGCGCGCTCGATCGCGGCGTCGAGCCCCTCTTTCTGGAAGGCGTCGGTGCGCGCGATCAGGTAGAAATCCGCGTCACGCCTGGCGTCCGCCGCCGCCTTGATGCGATCGACCATCTCACTTTGGGAGACGATCGCCTTGTTCGGCCGGTGGCCGCAGCGCTTCTGGGCGATCTGATCTTCGATATGCACCGCGGCGACGCCTGCGCGCTCCATCTCCCTGATCGTGCGGGCGATATTGAATGCCCCGCCCCAACCGGTATCGATATCCACCAGCAGCGGCAGGTCGGTGGCGCCGCAGATGCGGTGGGCGTCCTCGACCACGTCGTTCATGGTGGTCATGCCCAGATCCGGCAGCCCGAAGGAGGCGTTGGCGACCCCGCCGCCGGAAAGGTAGATCGCCTTGTGCCCGACCCGCTCGGCCATCAGCGCGGTGTAGGCGTTGATGGTGCCGAGAATCGGCAGCGGGCGTTGATCCTGTAGCGCCTGACGAAACCGGGCGCCCGGGGTGAGCGAGGATGAAGGGTGGGTGGACATGGTCTCTCCTGTGGTTATTGTCATGGGTCTGGCTGGTCATGTGCCAGCATCGCGGCATAGCGGTTGGCAACGTTCTCGCGCGAGGCGCTGACGTGGCGGCGCATCAAGAGCTCGGCAAGCTCGGCATCCCCCGCTTCGATGGCATCGACGATGCGGTGATGCTCGACGAAGGCGCGCTGGGGCCGCGCGCCGCTGGCGCTGAACTGGGTGCGGTAGAGGCGCACGAGATAATAGAGATCGTCGCAGAGCAGGTTCATCAGCATCTTGTTGTGGCTGCCTTGAACAATCAGGTAATGGAAATCGAGATCGCCTTCGCGCTGATAGTAGGCCTCGCCGCGCTGCAGGTCGCTCTGGCCCTCGTGCACCGCGAGCACGTCGCGCAGCCCCTGAACCTCTTTTGGCCCCATGTGCTCGGCGGCGAGCCGTGCGGCCATGCTCTCGAGCGCCTCGCGCACGTCGAAAAGCTCGAGAAGCTCCTTCATCGAGAGCTTGACCACCCGGGCGCCGACGTGGGGCACCCGTTCGATCAACCGATGCGCCTCGAGCCGACGCATCGCCTCTCTGAGCGGTCCCCGGGAGATACCGTAGGTTTTCGAAAGCCCGGGCTCGGTGATCTTGCTACCCGGCGCCAGCTCGCCGCGCACGATGGCACTCTGTAGCTGGTGAAACACACGCTCGGCAAGGGTGCGCACGGCAGGCGTGGTGGGCTCGACCGGGTGCTCTAAAGAGCGGGAGGCGGCTTTGGTGATTGAACGCATGGCTAATTGTCGACAATAAAAAGAGAATAGCGGCACTTTAGCCCGCCCACCCAAGTGCGTCAACCGCTCCATTCGGCCATTCATTTTACGCTTTAGTGGAAGTTACGAGATTGATCTGAAGCGAATGTCTACAATCACCATAAACCGATTGATAGACGCGAAACGCCCGACGTGAAAAAAGTTGTTGCGTCGCCGCTGGCCTCCAACGGGCGCGCTCACTAGAATGTTTGCCCCACTCGGCAAGGCATGGATTCATGAGCACGGCGATCACCGCAACCGCCCTTCCCTACGCCCAGGACCCGCTAGCGCTCTTCGAGGCGCTGAAAAACCGCCCGGGCGCGACGCTGCTGGACAGCGGCCGTCCGCGCGCCGAGAACGGGCGTTTCGACATTCTGACCAGCGACCCGGTCGCCACGCTCGAAATCGACGCACGCGGCGCGGTGTACTTCGATTCCGCCACACTCACCCCGCCCGCCGCCCTGCTCGACGCCCCCTTCGCGCTGAAACGGTGGCTGCTCGAGCAGTTGCCCCTGCCCACGTTTGCAAGCGAGCTGCCCTTTCTAGGCGGGCTCGTCGGCTACTGGAGCTACGAGTTCGGCCGCGCTCAGCTGGGTATCGAGAGCCGCCACCCAAGCGCCACCGGGCTGCCCGCCATGCGCCTGGGACTCTACGACTGGTGCATCACTCTCGATCACGAGACGCGTACGGGCTGGATCGTGGCCACCTCCGAACAGGCCGAGCGCGTGCAGGGATGGCTCGACGCTTCGCCTCCTCGAGCGAGCGCCTTTCGCCTGACCGGCGCCTTCGAGGCCGAGCTCGACCAGCCGGCCTATACCGAACGTTTTGAGGCGGTGCAGCGCTATATTCGCGCCGGCGACTGCTATCAGATCAATCTGGCCCAGCGCCTGCGCGCGCCTTTTGAGGGCGACCCCTGGCAGGCCTACCGGCGCCTGCGCGACGCCACCCCGACTCCGTTTGCCGGCTACATGGCCTGGGATGAGCAGGCGGTACTCTCGCTGTCGCCAGAGCGCTTCATCAAGGTTCGCAAGGGTGACGTCGAAACCCGCCCGATCAAGGGCACACGTGCCCGAGGCGAAACGCTCGAAGAGGATGAGCGGCTTGCAAAGGCGCTGCTTTCAAGCCTCAAGGATCGCGCCGAAAACGTGATGATCGTGGACCTTCTGCGCAATGACCTGGGCCGCGTCTGCCGCCCCGGCAGCATCCACGTTCCCGCGCTTTGCGCGCTCGAAAGCTACCCCAACGTGCACCACCTGGTGAGCGTGGTGCAGGGCACCCTGGCCGAGGGGCATTCGGCGTTGTCGCTCCTGGCGGCGGCGTTTCCCGGCGGTTCGATCACCGGTGCGCCCAAGATTCGCGCCATGCAGATCATTGACGAGCTCGAGCCCTGCCAGCGCAGCGTCTACTGCGGAAGCCTCGGCTATGTCGACGTGCGCGGCCACATGGACACCTCGATCGCCATTCGCTCGATGGTGGCGGACCGAGGAGAGCTTCACGTATGGGGCGGCGGCGGTCTGGTGGCGGACTCGAACGCCGAGGAGGAGTATCTGGAAACGCTGGACAAGATTCGCCACCTGATCACGGCACTCGAGTGAAGAGGCTGGGGCGAAAAGCGGCATAACCGCCAAACCAAACGGTATTGGGGCGCGTGGCGCCACCTTTGATAGCCTAGCGGAAAATCGCCTCATCAGCAGGAGTCTGCATGTCGCACGCGCTAGACACGATCAACCGCGATCACGCCCACGACCCGCAAGCGATCATCGAGTGGGCCTTTACTCAGGGGCAACGGCCCATCTGCACGACCAATTTCCGCCCGTTCGAGGCGGTGATCCTGCACATGGTGACCCAGGTACGCCAGGACATTCCGGTCGTATGGATGGATAGCGGTTACAATACCGACGCCACCTACCGTTGTGCCGACGAGATCATCCGCATGCTCGATCTCAATATCGTGAGCTTCCTGCCCAAGCGCACCCGCGCCCACCGCGAGGCGCTCGAAGGCGCCATGCCCGGCATCGATGATCCACGCCACGAGGCGTTCACGCGGGAGGTCAAGATCGAACCCTTCGAGCGGGCGCTCGGCGAGATGCGCCCGGACGTGTGGTTCACGGCGCTGCGCGCCGAGGACACGCCGGAGCGCGCCAGGATGCAGCCGGTGAGCATGAGCGCCGACGGCCTTTTGAAGGTCGCCCCGCTGCTGCACTGGAGCGCGAAGGAGATGTATGCCTATCTGCAAGCCCATGGCCTGCCCAACAACTTCGACTACTTCGACCCGACCAAGGTAGAGGAAAAACGCGAGTGCGGATTGCACCTGCAGCATTGAGCTGGCCCTTCGAGCACGCTCTGCGTGCTCGAGGCAACCTCAATACTCGGGCAGCGTGACGCCCTCGAACAGCGTCTGCTCGTGGCGAGGACCGACCATCAGCGCCTCGTCTACCCGATCTCGAGTCAAATGCGGGGCGAAACGGGCAAGGAAATCGTACATGTAGCCACGCATGAAGGTCCCACGGCGGATACCGATCTTGGTGGTGGAGCTGGCAAAGAGATGACTGGCGTCCAGTGCCACCAGGTCGCTGTCGAGCGCCGGGTCGAAGGCCATGTGTGCAACGATCCCCACTCCCATGCCAAGGCGTACGTAGGTCTTGATCACGTCGGCATCGGCGGCGGTGAGCACGACATTGGGCGTCAGGCCCTGGGCCTTGAAGGCGTCATCGAGCTGGGAGCGCCCGGTGAAGCCGAACACGTAGGTGACGATGGGATGCTCGGCCAGCGCCTCCAACGTCAAAGGGCCCGAAAGCGTGGCCAATGGATGCGACTTGGGTACCAGCACACAGCGGTTCCAGCGATAGCACGGCAGCAGAATCAGATCAGTGAAAAGCTCCAGCGACTCGGTAGCGATGGCGAAGTCCGCTTGCCCTTCGCTGACCATCTGAGCGATCTGCTTGGGGGTGCCCTGCTGCATGTGCAGCGCGACTTCAGGATACTTCTGGGTGAATGCACCGATGATCGGCGGCAAGGCGTAACGCGCCTGGGTATGGGTGGTGGCAATGGCCAGACTTCCCCGACGCTCGTCGCTATGCTCCTGGGCCACCTGCTTGATGTTCTCGGCAAGCTTCAACATCTGGCCCGCGAGCTCGATGATCGATTCACCCGCCGGCGTCACTCGGGTCAGGTGCTTGCCGCTTCGCGCGAAGATCTCCACGCCCAGCTCGTCTTCGAGCAGGCGGATCTGCTTGGAGATGCCCGGCTGAGACGTGAAGAGGCTTTGAGCCGTCGCCGATACGTTGAGGTTGTGTCGGTTGACTTCCCAGATGTAGCGAAGTTGCTGTAGCTTCATGTCCTCACCTTTCGTCTCGAACACGCACATTGAATGCCTGCTCATACTGTCTATGCGCTTGGCGCCTCGTGGAATCGGCCTCCCGGCCTAACCTCACGATTTTGAATAAAAAAAATTCCTATAATTCACTTATAGTATAAGAAACTCGTTGGCGAGACACCTGCTATTTTCGTCTACCCAGTGCGTAGCGAGGTGCCCTGATTTGCCAGCCCATGCCACGAGCGCTACCATCTGCGCACCTGGCGCGATGAAAATGCGCTATTCTATCGCGTAATGGCCGTTGCTCAGTCAAGGCAACGAATTCGTGAGAGCAACGTAAACGGGAGATGTAAAATGGCTTCTAATGTGGATGTCACCAACGCCAATTTTGAGCAAGAAGTCCTCAACGCCGACCAACCGGTCCTGCTGAAGTTCTGGGCCCCTTGGTGCGGCCCCTGCAAGGTGATGGCACCGGTGGTCGATGAAGTGGCTGCCGAGCGCGGCGACGCTCTCAAGGTGGTCAGTGTCAACGTCGACGACGCCCCGGAAATCGCTGCCGAGCAGGGCGTGCGCGGCGTGCCGACGGTCATGCTGTTCAAGTCCGGCACCAAGGTGGCTTCGCTTGTGGGTGCGCAGTCCAAGTCCCAATTGACCCAGTTCATCGACCAGAACGCCTGAGTCCTCGTCGATACCCGGCGGCCGCCTTAGCGGCCGCCTTCGACTTACCACTGTTTATCCTTGCCTGCCCCTTCCCTGCTCTGCTCTCGATCACACGCGCACCACTGCACTCACCTGTTCACATACTTCTGCATTCACTTCTTCAGATACTTGTCCGCCAGTTGGCGTGTCCAGGGCGGTTTGCGCGCATCGCCTCCATGACCCGCGCTTCTTTTCAGTTGCCGCGCGCCAGGCCCCAGCAAATGGGCGATCCAGCGCGTCTGCGGATGGCTGTCCAGAGCGATCTTGAGCGTCATGGTCAACACCACTGACAAAAGCATGCCCGCCGCGCCGAATATCCAGCCCCACACCACAAGCGACAGGAACGCCACGAAGGTGGAGAGCCCCAAGGCCTGCCCCATCACCCGCGGCTCGATCAAGTTGCCCAGCACGAAGTTGATCACAAGATAGGCGGAGGCCAGCATCATCGCCTGCAGTACGCCGCCATCCTGAGCGACCAGCAGCAGCAGTACCGGCGGCACCGCCGCCAGGGCCGAGCCGATGTTGGGAATGAAGTTGAGCGCAAAGGCCAACACCCCCCATAGCAGCGGAAACTCGACGCCGATTATCAGGCATGAAAGCCAAACCAGCACGCCCGTCGCCAGGCTGATCACCGTTTTGACCGCCAGATAGCGCTTGAGCGTCAGGCTGAATTCGCTGAAACGCTTGAGACTCGGTGCCGGGTTTTCGAGCGCCCGGGAGATCTTGGCGCGAAAATTGAGTGTCTCGAACAGCATGAACATCACCAGCAGTGCCACGATGCTGCCCTGCATGACGATCGCCCCGATCTCGCTGAGCAGCATGGCGACCCAGGAGCCGTCCTCGTCCATGTCGAAGGCGCTGGTAAGCTGCTCGGGGTCGATGGCGAAGCCGCGTGCAGCCAGCGTGTTGAGCAGATTCCAATAGTGCTCGTAGAGGCGCGCCTCTATGTCCGGCAGCGCGTCGATGAAGGTACTGAAGCTGTTGACCACCAGTACCCCGATGAGCAGGAAGAACCCCAGCAATACCAGCAGCGTGATGATGGCGGCCATGCGCATGCCGACCCCGTGGCGATGCAGCCAATGCACCGGTGAGGTACACACTACGGCGATGAAGATCGCCAGCAACAGAGGGACCAGAAGATCCGAGCCCAGTTTCATGCCCGTGACGATGATGACCAGCGCGGCGATGGCAAGCGTTGCGTTCAGGGGAATGCTGCGGTAATCCTTGTCCGTCAGGTTCTGCATGGTTCGATCCTTGAAATTTCGTTTCTACATAATGGCTGGTGAACCGGTAATTCACAAACGGTGCAAATAATAAGCAACTGTTTTTCTACTACTCTTGAGCAGTGAACTAAACGCTTTCGCCCTCTTCCAATAGAGGTCGTTCGAACGTCCATCGTGCTGGGTACGACTCACCCGTGCAGCTCTCTTACAAGGAACCGTTTCATGACTCTCAATCCCTTCGCTCACTCGTTGAAAAGCCTTCGCACACCGCTGATGGGCGGTGCTCTTCTGGCGCTGCTCTGCGCGCCCGCCGTCCAGGCGGCCCCTCACCACCAGACGCCCACGCTGAGCGTCCAGGCCCAGTCCTGGGTGGAAGTGGAGCCGGACAAGGCCACGCTCTCCGCGCGCCTTTGGGAAAACACCCCGGCGGTCTCATCGCTTGACGAAAGTGACGCCAGCGCCCTGCGCGAGGCACGCGAACGTCTGGAAGAGCGCTCGCGTGAGCTGATCGCTGCCATGGAGGAGATTGGCTTGGGCGAACGCGCGATCACTGCGGGATCCCTGAACGTCTATCAGGAGCAGGTGGGGCAAACCGGCGAAGGCCAGTCGGAGCCGATGATGCGCACCCACGTGGAGCGTCCTTTCAACGTCGAGCTCGATGATCTCGAGCAGCTCACCGACGTGCTGGATGCACTGGTGGAAGCCGGCGTCAACGCCCTCGACGGCGTGCAGTTCGACCTGCAGGACCGCGAGGCGGCCACCGACGAGGCGCTGGTCGATGCGCTGGAAAAAGCCCAGCGCAAGGCCGAGCTGATGGCTCGGACGCTCGATAGCGAGCTCGGCCCGGTGCGCCGCATCGAAGAGACGCAGGCGCCGATCTTCCAGCCGCGCATGATGGCCATGCGCGCCGAAAGCGCCTCAAGCGATGCGGCGGCAGACTACCGCCCCGGCACCCTGCGCATCGATGCCGGAGTAAACGTGGAGTGGTCGCTTACAGAACAAGACGCTCAAGACCGCCCAGATACGGACGCAGCGGCTCGGGAATGATCACCGAGCCATCCGCCTGCTGGTGATTCTCCATTACCGCCAGCAGGCACCGCCCCACTGCCAGCCCCGAGCCGTTCAGGGTATGCAGCAGCTGGGGCTTTTTCATGTCCGGCCGGCGATAGCGCGCCTGCATGCGCCGGGCCTGAAAGTCTTCGCAGTTGGAGACCGACGAGATCTCGCGGTAGGTCTGCTGGCTCGGTAGCCACACTTCCAGATCAAACGTTTTCGCCGCACCAAAGCCCATGTCGCCGGTGCACAGCGTCACCACGCGGTAAGGCAGCTCCAATGCCTGAAGGATCGCCTCGGCGTGGCCGCGCATCTCCTCTAACGCCTCGTAGCTCTTCTCCGGCTCGACGATCTGCACCATCTCGACCTTGTCGAACTGGTGCTGGCGGATCATGCCGCGGGTATCGCGCCCGTGGGAGCCCGCTTCGCTGCGAAAGCAGGGCGTATGGGCGGTCAGTTTCAGAGGCAGTGCCGCCTGTTCGACGATCTCGTCGCGCACGAAGTTGGTCAGCGGTACTTCCGAGGTCGGGATCAGGTGATACTCGCGCTCGTCGTCGAGCTTGAACAGATCTTCGCCGAACTTCGGCAGCTGGCCGGTGCCCATCAAGGAGTCACGGTTGACCATGTAGGGCACGTAGCACTCTTCGTAGCCGTGCTGCTCGGTCTGGGTGTCGAGCATGAACTGCGCCAGGGCCCGGTGAAGCCGCGCGATGGGGCCGCGCATCACCGCAAAACGTGCCCCGGTGAGCTTGGAGGCGAGCTCGAAATCGAGATAGCCGGACTTCTTGCCCAGGTCGACGTGATCGAGCACCGTGAAGTCGAACTCCCGCGGCGTGCCCCAGCGGTGCAACTCGACGTTATCGTCCTCGCTCTTGCCTTCCGGCACGCTTTCGTGAGGTAGATTGGGAATGCCGCTCACCGCGTCGTCCCACTCGGCCTGCACCGTCGAAAGCTCATCCTTGGCGGCGTTGAGCCGCTCGCCCAGGTCGTCGACCTCGGCGAGCAGCGGTTGAATGTCTTCGCCGCTCGCCTTGGCCTTGCCGATCGCCTTGGAGCGCGTATTGCGCTCGTTTTGCAGCTGCTCGGTCTGGCTCTGCAGCTCGCGACGGCGCGACTCGAGCGCCTCTAGCGCTTTCGTGTCCAGCACAAAGCCCCGCCGGGCCAGCGTTTGCGCCACCGCGTCCAGATCGGTGCGCAGCAGTTTCGGATCGAGCATGAGGACTCCCTTGACTGATTTCTATCGTAACGGGCTATTGCCGTGGAAAGCGCTCTATTGTAGGCAAAAGCGCGACGAGGGGCTATGGCGCTAGCTCTGTATCCCTTGAAGCCACCCGCCCCGGCCGGGGCTTGCCTGAAAAGATGGTAAAGTAGCCGCCGGCCCGAGCCCCCCAGGGCCCGTTTCAGATTTCACGAGAGGAGCGACACACCGTGCAAAAGAAGGTCACTCAAGGAGCGCTCGCCGGATGGCGGCGCATTGCTTTATGGAAGAAGATTCTTTCCGGTCTGGCGCTGGGTATCCTGGTGGGCGCCTTGCTGGGAGAGACTGCCAGTATCTTCAAGCCGCTGGGCGATATTTTCATCAACGCCATCATGATGCTCATTGTGCCGTTGGTATTCTCGACGCTGATCGTGGGCATCACATCCATGCGCGACCCGCAGAAAATGGGGCGTATCGGGGTTCGCACCATTACGCTTTACCTGTTCAGTACGGCCTTTGCCATTACGATAGGGCTTGCGCTCTCGACGCTGCTGCAGCCAGGCGTGGGCGTAGAGCTCAGCTTCGATGGCGAGGTGGCGCCCAACGAAGCGCCGTCACTGGTCTCCATCCTCGTGGACCTGGTACCACGCAACCCGCTCGATGCTTTGGCCAATGGCAACATCATGCAGATCATCGTGTTCGCCATCGGCCTGGGCATTTCGCTGACCCTGATCGGTGACAAGGGCGAGCCCGTCATGCGAGTATTCGACAGCTTCGCCGAAGCGATGTACAAGCTCACCGCGATCGTGATGGCCTTTGCGCCGTTCGGAGTGTTCGGATTGATCGCTCACGTATCGGGTCAATATGGTCTGGAGATACTGCTGCCACTGGCCAAGCTCATTGGCGTGGTTTACCTGGCTTGCCTCGTTCACGTGCTGGTGGTCTATTCAGGTTTCATTTCGCTGCTGGGCCGACTGAACCCGATGCGCTACCTGCAGGGCAGCCTGGATGCCATCGTAGTGGCGTTCTCCTCGGCCTCCTCTGCGGGCACTTTGCCGGTTTCCATTCGTTGTGCTCAGAAGAATCTGGGTATTTCCGAAGGGGTTTCCGGCTTTGTACTGCCGGTGGGTGCGACCATCAACATGGATGGCACGGCCCTTTATCAGGGCGTGGTGGTGCTGTTCATCGCCCAGATGACCGGGGTCGAACTCGGCATGACGGAGTACGCCATGATCATCGCCACCGGCACTCTGGCGTCGATCGGCACCGCGGGCGTTCCCGGGGCGGGGCTAATCATGCTGTCGATCGTGATGGCGCAGATCGGCCTGCCGCTTGAAGCGATCGCCGTGGTCGCGGGTATCGATCGCCTCCTGGACATGGCGCGCACCAGCGTCAACGTGGCGGGTGATCTTATGGTGACCACCTTGGTCGGCAAGAGCGAGGGCGAGCTCGACGAGACCATCTACAACGGTGCGAACCGCGCTACGATTGCCCGGGCCTAGACGTGCAAGCCAGGCAAGGTTGTGATTCGCCTCATCTCTGGGCACTCTGATGGATACCGTTCATCCGCTACCGAGATCCGCCATCATGCCCGATGCCTCCAACCGCACACTCAGTGCCATCGACGCCCTGCACGCCCAGGATCCACGCTCGGCGTGTCAGGCCGATGGCACCGCCCTGCCCCAGGAGCTCGCCTACGCCGAACGTATGACCCACTGGCTGTTCGAGTTCGAAAGCGACCCGAGCGAGCTTCTGCAATTGGCGGTGCGCGCCCAGCATCTGCAGCGCTGGAAAGTGCCGCGCGGCGACTATCCCGAGGGGCGGGTGGGCTATCTGACCTGGCGGCGCGATCAGGGGCTGCGCGCCGGGGGCACCGCGGCGACGCTGATGCGCGAAGCCGGGTTCGATGACGAAAGCGCCCAGCGGGTGGCGGACATGATCGCCAAGAAGGGGCTGGGGCGCGACCCCGAGGTGCAGAGACTCGAGGATTGTGCGTGCCTGGTGTTTCTCGAAAATTACTTCGCGGACTTTTCGCGCAAGGTCGAGCACGATCATATGGTACGCATCGTGCAGAAGACCTGGCGCAAGATGTCCCCCCAGGCGCACGCGCTGGCGCTGGAACTTCCGATGTCGAACACTTCGGCGGCCATCGTCAAGGAAGCGCTCGCTTAGACGCGAGTGCCCCGCGCGAAGATGCAGCCGCGCCTGGGCTGCGGTAAAGTAGGCCGCCTCTTTCCTCCCTGCGCAGTGACGACTCGACCCACTATGATTGCATCGCTTGATTCGCGTAAGGCCCCCCTTTCACGGCTTGGCGCCCAGTACGTCCGCTTTCTCGAGGCGCTCAAGGCGCGCGGCTTCGAAGGCGAGATCGCACCGGACTACGCCAGCCGCACGGTGCTGGCGACGGATAACTCGATCTACCAGCGTCTTCCCCAGGCGGCGGTGTTCCCCCGCCACGCCGAGGACCTGGAACGACTCGCCAAGCTCGCCTTCGAGCTGCCTCATCGCGATATCGTGCTCACCCCGCGCGGCGGCGGTACCGGCACCAACGGTCAGTCGCTCACCGACGGGCTGGTGGTCGACGTGTCGCGGCACATGAACCGTATTCTCGAGATCGACGTCGAGAACCGCCGGGTGCGGGTCCAAGCCGGCGTGGTGAAGGACCAGCTCAACGCGGCGCTCAAGCCCCACGGGCTTTTTTTCGCGCCGGAGCTCTCGACCTCGAACCGGGCGACCCTCGGCGGCATGATCGCCACCGACGCCAGCGGCCAGGGCAGCTGTGCCTACGGCAAGACCCGTGATCACGTACTGGAGCTCGATACAGTGCTGCTGGGCGGCACCCACCTCACGAGCCGCCCGCTCGACGCCGAGCAGGAGCGTGAGGCGCTGGCGGCCTCCGGCATGGTCGGTGAGCTTCATCGCGAGGCCGCCGCGATCATCGACGAGCAGCGTGAGCTGATCGAGCGCACGTTCCCGCCGCTCAACCGCTGCCTGACCGGGTTCGACCTCGCCCACCTGCGCGACGACGACGGCAGGCTGAACCTCAATAGCCTGCTCTGCGGTGCCGAAGGATCGCTCGGTTTCGTCAGCGAAGCGGTGCTCAACGTGCTGCCCATTCCGCGCCACTCGACGCTGGTCAACGTGCGTTATGCAAGCTTCATGGACGCGCTGCGCGATGCCAAAACGCTGATGGGCAGCGCCCGCCCCACTTCCATCGAGACCATCGACGACACGGTGCTCGCGCTCGCCATGGAGGATTTCGTGTGGGACGGCGTGGCGGATTTCTTCCCTGCGGGTGAAACGCCGATCGGCGGCATCAACCTGGTCGAGTTCAACGACGACGATGAGACGCGCCTCGACGAGCAGGTCGCGGCGTTCGCCGAGCACCTGGGGCGCGACGCCACCGTCACCCGGCTCGGCTACACCCTGGCCAAAGGGCGCGACCAGATCAATACGGTCTACGCCATGCGCAAGCGCTCGGTGGGGCTTCTGGGCAACGTCCAAGGGGAGAAGCGCCCGCTGCCGTTCGTGGAAGACACCGCGGTGCCGCCGGAACAGCTGGCGCCGTTCATCGCCGAGTTCCGTGCCCTGCTTGACGAGCGCGGCCTCGCCTACGGCATGTTCGGCCACGTGGACGCAGGCGTTCTGCACGTGCGCCCGGCGCTGGACATGAAGGACCCGGCCCAGCAGGCGTTGATCCGCGAGATTTCCGATGAGGTCGCCGCCCTCACCCGCCGGTATGGCGGGCTTCTATGGGGCGAGCACGGCAAGGGCGTGCGCTCGGAGTACGCCCCGCGCTTTTTCGGCGAGCTCTACCCGGCGCTCCAGCGGATCAAGGCGGCCTTCGACCCCTACAACCAGCTCAACCCGGGCAAGATCGCCACGCCCGCCAAGAGCAGCGAGGCGATCGCCGTCGACCGCGACCCGGAGCTTCTCGCCATCGACGGCGTGGCGCTGCGCGGCGAGCTCGACCGCACTATCGACGAGCGCGCATGGCAGGCCTATGACGCGGCGGTCTACTGCAACGGCAACGGTGCCTGCTACAACTACGACGTCGATGACCCCATGTGCCCCTCCTGGAAGGCGACGCGCGACCGCATCCACTCGCCCAAGGGCCGGGCGAGTCTGATGCGCGAATGGCTGCGTCTGCAGTCCGATGCGGGCATCGACGTGGTCGAGGAGTCGCGCAAGAAGAAAAGCGAGCGCGGTCTTGGCTTTCTCAAGCACCTGCCCGGGCGGATCAGGAACTCGTTCAGCCGCGAGCAGCACCACGATTTCTCGCACCAGGTGTATGACGCCATGGCCGGGTGCCTGGCGTGCAAGTCCTGCGCCGGCCAGTGCCCGGTGAAGGTCAATGTGCCACAGTTTCGTTCGCAGTTTCTCGAGGTCTACCACGGTCGCTACCTGCGCCCGTTGCGCGACTACGTGATCGGCGCCACCGAGTTCACCCTGCCCTGGCTCGCCAAGGCGGCGCCGGTCTACAACGCGGTGATTGAAAAGCGCTGGATGGAGCGGCTGATGCGCCGCGCCGTGGGCATGAGCGATTCGCCCACCCTGTCGCGGGCCAGCGTCAAAAAGCAGCTGCGCGCCTGGGGCGTGGCCGAGGCCACGCCGACGGCACTGGCGCTACTCACCGAGCGCCAGCGCGCCCAGAGCGTGATCCTGGTGCAGGATGCCTTCACCACCCACATGGAGGCGGACATGGTGCTTGACGTGGTGGAGTTGCTCGCCCGCCTCGAGTATCGCGTGTTCGTGATGCCCTATGCGCCCAACGGCAAGCCGCTTCAGGTGCAAGGGTTCCTGGGCGCCTTCGAGCGCACTGCCGAGAAGCAGGCCAGGCGTTTGCAGGCGCTGGCGGAGTTCGAGATTCCGTTCGTGGGGATCGACCCGGCGATGACGCTCACCTATCGCCAGGAGTACGTGAAGGCGCTGGGCATGAAGGCCGTGCCGCAGGTGCTGCTGCTGCAGGAGTGGCTGGCGACCCGCACCCCAAGCCTGGCGAACCTTGCCCAGGGCCTCGAGGGGCCGCGTTTCAAGCTGTTGTCCCACTGCACCGAGAAGACCAACGCCCCGGGCAGCCCGCGCGCCTGGCAGCAGGTGTTCGCCGCCTTCGGCCTCGAGCTTACGCTTCTCGAGACCGGCTGCTGCGGCATGTCCGGTACTTACGGCCACGAAACCCGCAATGTCGCGACCTCGAAGGCGATCTACGCTCAGTCCTGGCAGCCCGAGGTGGAGGCCGAAAAGAATCCGGCGACGCTCCTGGCCACCGGATACTCCTGTCGCAGCCAGGTCAAGCGCTACTCCGACACCGCCCTCGCCCACCCCCTGCAGGCGCTCTTGAAGTGCCTGCGCGAGCGCCGCTCGAGCGCGAAAGGCGCCTAGAAGAAGAGTCCCTTCAAGGCGAGGCCCGGGTCGTCCTGGCGCATGAAGGCCTCGCCCACCAGAAACCCCTCGACCCGGTGCTGGCGCATACGGGTCACGTCGTCGCGGGTCAGAATGCCGGACTCGGTGATCACCGTGACGCCCTCGGGAATGCGCGGCAACAGCTCAAGCGTGGTGTCGAGATCAGTCTCGAAGGTATGCAGGTTGCGGTTGTTGATGCCCACGAGCGTGAGATCGAGCGCCAGCGCGCGCTCGAGCTCGGCGGCGTCGTGCACTTCCACCAGCACGTCCATGCCAAGCTCGGTTGCTCGGGTGTGCAGCGACGTCAGCGTCCGATCATCCAGCGCTGCCACGATCAACAGGATGCAGTCGGCGCCGATCGCGCGCGCCTCTGCCACCTGGTAGGCGTGGGTGATGAAGTCCTTGCGGATGACCGGAAGCGTGCACGCGCTTCGCGCGGCGATCAGGTCGTCCTCGTGGCCCTGGAAGAAGTCCGCATCGGTGAGCACGGAGAGGCACGCCGCCCCGCCCGCCTCGTAGCTTGCCGCAATCGCCGCCGGATCAAAGACATCGCGAATCACGCCTTTCGAGGGCGAGGCCTTTTTCACCTCGGCGATGATCGCCGGGTCGCCGGCCGCCATGCGCCGGTTCAGGGCAGCAACGAAGCCGCGCGGCGCGCTCTGCTTCTCGGCGAGCGCGAGCAGGTCGCCCTCGGACACCGCCTGGCGGCGCAGGGCGACCTCCTCGTCCTTGCGGGCGAGAATGCGGGAAAGAATGGTGGGCGTAGCCGGGTTCGTCATGCGGTTATCCTTTGAACACGCTGGTGAAGTGCGAAAGCTCCTTGAGCTTCTCGAGCGGAAGCTTGGAAGCCTGGGCGTCCTGGGCCACGGCCACGCCTTCGGCGAGACTGTCGGCCACGCCGGCGCAGTAGAGCGCCGCCCCGGCGTTGAGCGCGACGATGTCCGCCGCCGGCCCCTCGCCCACCAGCGCCGCCTTGACCAGGCGCAGGCTCTCCTCTGCGCTGGCGGCTTTCAGGCTCGCAAGGCTCTGGCGCTCGATGCCGAGCTCCTCCGGCGTCAGGGTGTATTCGCGAATCTCGCCCTCCTTGAGCTCCGCCACCCGGGTGGGGGCTGCCAGCGAGATCTCGTCGAGACCATCTTCCGAGTGCACCACCAGCACGTGGCGGCTGCCGAGCTTCTTGAGCGCCTCGGCCATCAGCCCGACCAGATTCGGCGCGTAGACGCCCATCACCTGGTTGGGGGCACCGGCCGGGTTGGTCAGGGGGCCGAGGATGTTGAACAGCGTGCGCACGCCCATCTCGCGGCGCGGACCGATGGCGTGACGCATCGCCGGGTGGTGGTTGGGGGCGAACATGAAGCCTACACCCACCTGCTCGATGCAGCGCGCCACCTGCTCCGGGGTGAGGTCGAGATAGATGCCGGCGATATCGAACAGATCGGCACTTCCCGACGACGACGACACGCTGCGGTTGCCGTGCTTGGCCACGTGGGCACCGGCGGCGGCGGCCACGAAGCTCGAAGCGGTGGAGACGTTGAACAGGTTCGCGCCATCGCCGCCGGTACCGACGATGTCCACCACGTTGTCGGTGGACAGCGTCACCGGACGCATCAGATCGCGCATCACCTGGGCGGCGGCGCTGATTTCCACGGCGCTCTCGCCTTTCATGGAGAGCCCGACCAGCAGGCCGCCGATTTGCGCATCCGAGGCTTCGCCGGTCATGATCTGGCGCATCAGGGCGCGCATGGTGTCGAAGGTGAGATCTTCGCGGCGCATCACCGCGTTAATGGCGTCTCGCATTTGCATGAACAGAAAAGCCTCTAGACGTGAATGGGGCGCTCAGCGACCGGCCAGAAAATTCCCCAGCAGCGCGTGGCCCTGGCGGGTAAGAATCGACTCAGGATGAAACTGCACGCCTTCGATGGCAAGGGTGCGGTGGCGAAAGCCCATGATCAGACCCGGCGTCGCGTCGTCGTCCGGCGTCCAGGCGGTGACCTCGAAGCAGTCGGGCAGGCTCTCGCGCTCGACCACCAGCGAGTGGTAGCGGGTGACGGTCAGCGGCGCTTCGAGCCCTCTGAACACGCCCACTCCGGTATGCGACACATGCGAGGTCTTGCCGTGCATCACGCGCGGTGCGCGCACTACCCGGGCGCCGAAGGCCTGGCCGATTGCCTGGTGACCAAGACACACGCCCAGCATCGGCAGGCGACCGGCGAAGTGGGTGATGGCAGAGAGCGAGATACCCGCCTCGTTGGGCGTGCAAGGGCCCGGCGAGATGACCAGGTGCGTGGGAGCCAGCGCCGCGATCTCCTCGAGCGTGATGGCATCGTGGCGATGGGTGAGCACCTCGGCCCCCAGCTCGCACAGGTACTGGACGATATTGAACGTGAAGCTGTCGTAGTTATCTATCATCAGCACACGCGGTGCCTTGCGCACTTTTGCCACCCGGACGCCATCCCACTGACCGATCGATTGAAAAACGATGATACCCTAACCGGGCGGCGGGGTGCAGGGCCACCGAACGATCACCCTTGAGGCCCAGGGACTTGAAAGACAGCGACTCGAAAGACAGGCCCGTGAGGATGGAACTGGCAACCCTTCGACACAATCATTATGATCTGCCGCTTTTTCACGAGGAACACACCCAATGAAGCAACGCTCACTCTGGAAAGCCTTGCTGGTGATCGGCTCGCTATGCATGGCCGCACCTGTCCTGGCGGATTCCTCGTTTCGAGTGATTGCCTCGTTCTCCGTTCTGGGCGATCTGGTCAAGCGCGTGGCCGGCGACGAGATCGACGTCGTCACCATCGTTCCTCGTGGTCAGGACGTCCATCGCTGGGAGCTCACCCCGCCCAACGTCCTGGCTATCGAGGAGGCGGACATCGTCTTCTATAACGGCTTCGGCCTCGAGCCCTGGCTGCGGCATGTGGAAGCGATGGCCGGCAACGACCTGAGACTGAAGGCGGTCGCCGAACACGCCGATTTCACGCCCCTGCCGACGCCGGTGGGTCGTCTTGAAGGCGCTCCGGACCCGCACATGTGGATGGACCCGGCCGGCGCCAGCGCCTATGTTGAGGTGATCGCGCGCACCCTGGCCGAGCGCTATCCGCAAAAGGCCGAGGGCTTTCGCGTTCGGGCCGAGGAGACCCGCCGGTCGCTCGGACTGCTCGCAGAGCGTATTCACGAGCGGCTTCAGGGTATACCGCAGACCAACCGGGTGCTGTTCACCAGCGAAGCCGGCATGGCCTATTTCGCCCGCGCGTTCGGCTTCGAGTACGCCGCCATCTGGGGCAGCAACGGCGAAACCCTGGGCAGTGCCTTCGACATGGCCGCCATGAGCGAGCGGCTGACCCACACCCGTCCGCCGGCGTTGTTCTTCGAGAGCACCACACCCTACATCCACATGGATGCGCTGTCGCGCGAGAGCAACATCGCCCTGGCCGGGCCACTCTACGTCGATGCCCTGGGCGACTCCGACGGCACCGCCTACAACTACCCGGCCATGCTCACCCATAATGCCGAGCTCTTGCACATGGCGCTAGGCGGCGCCCGTCCCTGACGCCGGAGGCTCAGTCGAGCAGCGCCGCGAGCGAGTCGATGCACGCATCCGGCCGGCTCGCCTCTATCGGCTCACCGTGGTTGTAGCCATAGGGCAGCGCCACGGTGGCAAAGCCCGCCGCCTGTCCTGCCTGGATGTCATGCCTGGAGTCCCCCACCATCACACAGGCGCGCGGCTCGACGCCCAAGGCGTTCGCCACGTACAGAAGCGGCAAGGGGCTGGGCTTCTTCTCGGCCAGACTATCGCCACCGATGCACAGCGCGAAATGTTCGAGCAGCCCGAAGTGGCCGAGAATCGGGGCGATGAAGCGCTCGGGCTTGTTGGTGATCAATGCGAGCCGAAAGCCGCGCTCCTCGAGCGCTGTCAGCGTGGCGGCGACGCCCTCGTGGAGCACGGTGCGCGCGAAGGGCGCCGCGCCGTAATGGCGCATGAACGCCGCAAGGCCCGCCTCCTGCAGCTCAGGCGAGGGCGACTCGCCAAGCGCCCAGGCAAGGCCACGTTCGACCAGCTTGGCCGCGCCGTTGCCTACCCAGTCGGCCACCTGTACATCGTCGGGCCTGGGCAGCCCCAGTTCAGCCAAAGCGGCTTGCAGCCCGGCGGCGAGATCCGGTACCGAGTCGATCAGCGTACCGTCCAGGTCGAAGGCGACAAGGCGTTTGCCGGAAAGAATGTTGTGCACGCAAAGATCCCCGTGTGTGTCGAAGTGAATAGATCAAAATGAATAGATCGAAGGAAATGGATCGAAGGCCATAAGCGTGTGTTAAGCCAAGGGTCGTTACCATGCTCGGCGATCAAGCCAGGCATTCGTCAGAGTGTCGAGAACCCTCTATGCTAAAGCGACCTTTGCCAAGGAGAAGCTAATGGCCATACCAAGGATCGTGATTGTCGGCGGCGGCGCGGGTGGGCTCGCGCTGGCCACGCGCCTGGGACACACCCTGGGCAAAAAGAAGCGCGCCGAGATCGTGCTGCTCGACCGCAACGCCACCCACGTGTGGAAGCCGCTGCTGCACGAGCTCGCCACCGGCATTCTCAACTCCACCATGGACGAGGTCGACTTTCGCGGCCACTCCTCGGTGCACGGCTATCGTTACCAGCGCGGGTCGCTGTGCGGGCTCGACCGCGCCGAGAAAACCCTGACGCTGTCGCCCATTCTCGACGAGGACGGCAAGGAAGTCCTCCCCGGGCGCACCTTGAGCTACGACTACCTGGTGCTCTCGCTCGGCAGCGTCTCCAACGACTTCGGCACCGAAGGCGTGGCCGAGCACTGTCACTTCATGGATTCGCCCCAGCAGGCGAAGGCGTTCCAGCGCGACATGATCAACACCTTCCTGCGCTACACCGACCCGGCGCTGCGTCGGCACACCACGCTGAGCGTGGGCATCGTCGGTGGCGGCGCCACCGGGGTCGAGCTCGCCGCCGAACTGCTCGACGTCTCGCGCCTGCTCAACGCCTACGGGGTGACCAACGTCGACAGCGACCAGCTGAGCGTTCACCTGATCGAGGCCGCCCCACGCATTTTGCCCGGGCTCTCCGAACGGGTCAGCCAGACCGTTCACCAGGAGCTCGAGCGCCTGGGCGTCAACATCCATGTCGACACCGCCATCAAGCGCGCCGACGCCGATCGCCTGGTGACCGGCGACGACGAGGAGATCGAGACCGACCTCAACGTCTGGGCGGCGGGCATCATGGCGCCCCCTTTCCTGGCCGAACTGGGGCTGACGGTGAACAAGAAGCACCAGGTGTGCGTCGAGCAGACCATGCAAAGCGTCGATGATCCGCACATCTTCGCCATGGGTGACTGCGCGAGCTGCCCTCAGGGCGAGGACGCCACGGTGCCACCGCGCGCCCAGGCAGCCCATCAGCAGGCCACGACCCTGGCCAAGAATCTCGCCAGAGCGCTGGAGGGCAAGCCGCTCGCGCCCTTCAAGTACAAGGACCACGGCTCACTGGTGTCGCTTGCCCGCTACGATGCGGTGGGCAATCTGATGCGCGGCTCCGCCTCACGCGGGCTGTTCCTCGAGGGGTGGCTTGCGCGCAACGCCTACGCCTCGCTCTACCGCATGCACCAACTCTCGATTCACGGCGCGCCGCGTACCGGGCTCACCTGGCTGGTCGACAAGCTCAATCGCTACCTCAAGCCGCGCATGAAGCTTCACTAGGCAAGAGGTTTCACCCGGCGCTTGTCATCGCCTCTCGCAGCGAGGCGATGACCGAATCGTAACCGTGCGGGTCGCTTGCATTGCGGGCGTTGAAGATCGCCGAGCCCGCCACGAAGGTATCCGCGCCCGCCCGGGCAATGTCCCCGATGTTGTCCACCTTCACTCCGCCGTCGACCTCCAGGCGAATGTTCCGGCCGCTTTCGTCGATGCGCCGGCGCGCCTGTTTGAGCTTGTCCAGCGTCGCCGAGATGAACGATTGCCCGCCGAAGCCCGGGTTGACGCTCATCAGAAGCACCATGTCGATCTTGTCCATCACGTAGTCGAGATAGGCAAGGGGCGTTGCCGGGTTGAACACCAGCCCCGCCTGGCAGCCGCCGTCGCGAATCAGCTGCAGCGAGCGGTCGATGTGCTCCGAAGCTTCCGGGTGGAAGGTGATGTAGCTGGCGCCGGCATCGATGAAGTCGCTGATCATGCGATCCACCGGTTTGACCATCAGGTGCACGTCGATCGGCGCGGTGACGCCGTGATCGCGCAGCGCCTTGCACACCATCGGCCCGATGGTCAGGTTGGGTACGTAGTGGTTGTCCATCACGTCGAAGTGAACGATGTCGGCCCCGGAGGCCAGCACGTTGTCCACCTCCTCACCCAGACGAGCGAAGTTGGCGGAAAGGATCGACGGGGCAATGAGAAAATCCTGCGCGGCGGGCATGGAGCGCTCCTGTACTGGGCAGCGTCACGACAGTGGACGCCTTGAACGGGGCGTATGGTAACAGAGCGGATGATAAAGCTCAGGTAGGGCCACCCCTATCTATTGAATGATAGTTATTCCTCGATCGAATATAAAACCGGATTGTAATTCCTGAAGGCCAGGTTTAACCTTGTCTTATCGCCAAAACGTCTATGGCAAGAACGCCCGCCGGTATAACGACAGTGATCCTGGCGCAGTCGACGTTCCGCCTTACCCATACAGGAAACTTACATGCGCTCAGCCAGCCTCTCCAACGCACGCTTCACCCGGTCGGCACTCGCCCTGGCGCTCTCCGCTGCAGCCCTGGGTGCCGTCGGCACCGCCACGGCCCAAGAGCGTGAGCTGCTCAACTCCTCCTACGACATCGCTCGCGAGCTGTTCGTCGCCATCAACCCGGATTTCGTCGCCTGGTGGCAGGAAGAGCACGACGAAACCGTCAGCGTCAGCCAGTCCCACGGTGGCTCCTCCGCCCAGGCGCGCGCGATCATGCAGGGCCTGCGCGCCGACGTGGTCACCTTTAACCAGGTCACCGACGTGGACGTGCTGGCAGACGCTGGCCTGGTCGACGAGGATTGGCAGAGCGCCTTCGAGAACAACGCCTCACCCTACTACTCCACCACCGCGTTTCTGGTGCGCAAGGACAACCCCAAGGGCATCGAAAGCTGGGACGACCTGGTGAAGGAAGACGTCTCGCTGGTGTTCCCCAACCCCAAGACATCGGGCAATGCGCGCTATACCTATCTCGCCGCCTGGGGCTTCGCCGACCGTGAGTTCGACGGCGACGATGAGCAGATCCAGGACTTCATGCGCCAGCTTCTGGCCAACGTGGCGGTGTTCGATACCGGCGGCCGGGGGGCGACCACGAGCTTCATCGAACGCGGCATCGGTGACGTGCTGATCAGCTTCGAGTCCGAGGTCAACAACATCCGCCGCGAGTACGGCAGCGACGACTACGAAGTCGTGGTGCCGCCGATGAGCGTACTGGCGGAGTTCCCGGTCGCGGTGGTCAACGCCAACGCCGAGCGAAACGGCAATGAGGACCTCGCTCAGGGCTATCTGGAGTACCTGTACACCGAAGAGGCTCAGCGTACTCTCGCCGGCTTCAACTACCGCGTTCACGACGAGACCGTGGTGGAAGAGTTCGCAGACGACTTCCCGGAAACCGAGCTGTTCAACGTCGAGGACGTGTTCGGCAGCTGGGACGAGATCATGGAAACCCACTTTGGAAGCGGCGCCATGCTCGACCAGCTCCAGCGTCGCTAACGGCAAGCCATGCGATCGTTGACCTTTCGCCGATCCGGCAGCACACGCGTGCTGCCGGGGTTTGGCCTGTCCATGGGAATCAGCGTCACCTTCGTTTCGCTGGTACTGCTTTTGCCGATCACCGGGCTTTTCGGCCAGCTTTCGACGCTGAGCCTGGCCCAGTACTGGGCGATCATTTCAGAGGGCCGCGTAGTGGCAAGCTATCTGGTCACCTTGGGCGCGGCGGCGGTGGCGGCGCTGGTCAACGCGGTGTTCGGCCTGCTGCTGGCCTGGGTGCTGGTGCGCTACGAGTTTCCGGGCAAGCGTCTGCTCGATGCGCTGATGGATCTCCCCTTCGCGCTGCCCACCGCCGTGGCGGGTATTACGCTGGCCACCCTCTATGCCGGCAACGGCTGGATGGGCGAGCTTCTGGCGCCGCTCGGCATTCAGGTCGCCTATACCTGGGTCGGGATTGCGCTGGCCATGGCGTTCACCAGCATTCCTTTCGTGGTGCGCACGGTACAACCGGTGCTGGAGGATCTGCCCAGCGAGATCGACGAGGCGGCGATGTCGCTCGGCGCCACCGACGCCGTGGCCTTTCGCCGGGTGATCATGCCGCACCTGTGGCCGGCGCTGGTCACCGGCACCGGACTTGCCTTCGTGCGCTCACTCGGTGAGTTCGGCGCGATCATCTTCATCGCCGGCAACATGCCCTATGAAACCGAGATCACCGCGCTGATGATTTTTGTTCGCCTGCAGGAGTACGACTACGCAGGCGCCTCGGCGATTGCCTCAATAGTGCTGTTCACTTCGCTCGCGCTGCTGCTGGCCATCAACGTCTGGCAGGGGCGCTTCGTTCGCCGCCTGCATGGAGGGTCCACCTGATGCGTCGTGTCGGAGACGCGCCGGCCATTCGGCGCCTTCTCATTACCGCCGCGGTGCTGCTGTCAGCGCTTTTTCTGCTGCTGCCACTGGTGGCCATCTTCGCCCAGGCGTTCTCCCAGGGCGTGGCGGTGTTCTGGACCAACGTCAGCAACGTCTACACCCTGCACGCCATCGGGCTGACGCTCGTGATCGCACTGCTGACCATTCCGGTGTGCCTGGTGTTCGGCGTGGCGCTGGCCTGGCTGGTCACCCGTTTTCGCTTCCCCGGACGGCGCATTCTGCAGACGCTGATCGACATCCCGTTTGCGGTATCACCGGTGGTGGCGGGGCTGGTGTACCTGCTGCTCTACGGACGAGGCGGCTGGATCGGCAGCTTCCTCGATGGCCACGACATCCAGCTGATGTTCGCCTGGCCGGGCATTCTGATGGTGACGATCTTCGTCACCTGCCCGTTCGTCGCCCGCGAGCTGATTCCGCTGATGCAGGCCCAAGGTACCCGCGAGGAGGAAGCGGCGGTGACGCTCGGCGCTTCCGGGTTCACCACCTTTCGGCGGGTCACGCTGCCCAACATCAAATGGGCGCTGTTGTACGGGGTGATTCTGACCAACGCCCGGGCGGTGGGTGAGTTCGGCGCGGTGTCGGTGGTCTCCGGAGCGATTCGCGGCCAGACCAACACCCTGCCGCTGCATCTCGAGCAGCTTTACCAGGATTACAATGCGGTCGGGGCGTTTTCGAGCGCGGCGCTGCTGGCGCTGATCGCGCTTCTGACGCTGGCGGCCAAGGCCGCTCTTCAATGGCGCGCCACCCGCCGCGAGGCTTTCTCATGAGCATACAACTGCACAACATCGCCAAGCACTTCGGCAGGACCCAGGCACTCGAGCCGATCGATCTCGACATCCAGGATGGCGAGCTGGTCGGCCTGCTGGGCCCGTCGGGTTCGGGCAAGACGACGCTCTTGCGTATCATCGCCGGGCTCGAGAGCGCCGATACCGCGCCCACCGCCGGCAGGATCCTGTTCGGCGAGCGCGACGTGACCCACGTGCACGTGCGCGACCGGCGCATCGGCTTCGTCTTCCAGCACTACGCGCTGTTTCGCCACATGAGCGTGTTCGATAACGTCGCCTTCGGGCTCACCGTGATGCCACGCCGCGAGCGCCCCTCCAAAGGCGAGATTCGCGCGCGGGTGCTGCGGCTGCTCGAGATGGTGCAGCTTGCACACCTGGCCGACCGCCTGCCCGCCCAGCTCTCCGGCGGCCAGCAGCAGCGGGTATCGCTGGCTCGCGCCTTGGCGGTCGAACCGGACGTGCTGTTGCTAGACGAGCCCTTCGGAGCATTGGATGCCAAGGTGCGCCAGGAGCTGCGCCGCTGGCTGCGCCGGCTGCACGAGGAGCTCGGCTTCACCAGCGTGTTCGTCACCCACGATCAGGAGGAGGCGCTGGAGCTTTCCGATCGCGTGGTGGTGATGAGCAATGGCCGCATCGAGCAGATCGACACGCCCGAAGCGCTCTACCGCGCGCCGAAGAACCGCTTCGTGTTCGAGTTCCTGGGTGAGGTGAATCATCTGGAGGGCCGGGTACAGGATGGCATGCTGCGCTGTGGCGATGCCCAGCTCAACGTCAACCTGCCCGACGGCGACGAGGAGCTGCTGCTGCGACCTCACGAGGTACGCCTGGCCCCGAGCTTCGAGTCCGGCGTGCACCTGCCGGTCACCGTGACGGCAATTTCGCTGGTCGGTGCCGAGGTGCGCGTGGAGCTCGAGGCGGACTGGCTCGCGGCGCCCTGGCTTGCCACCGTGCGCCACGCGGATTTCGAACGCCTCAAGATCCATCGTGGCCAGCGCCTTTATGCCCACCCGCGCCAGTGGCATCGCTTCAAGGATGAAACGGCGCGCCCGCGTCAGGCGCCCGCCTCCTGAAATGCCCTTGACCTGACACGCCTCAGCGCATCTGCCGGAAGGTCAGGTTGACCCGTGCGCTGCGGCTCTTGCGGGTCTTGGGCAGGGCGTGCAGCCAGTGGGTCTGGGTCTCGCCCTGCATGATCAGCAGGCTGCCATGGGCAAGTTCGAGCGACACCCTTTCGCCGCTCGCCTTGTGCTTGAACGAAAAGCGCCGCGCATCGCCCAGGGTCAGTGAAGCGATGACCCCATCCGGTACCAGCGTTTTCTCATCGTCGCTGTGCCAGCCCATGCCCTCCTCGCCACTGTGGTACAGGTTGCAAAGGCACGCATTGAACGTCGTCTTGCTTGCCTTCTCGACGTGGGCCTTGAGTGCGAGCAGGCAGTCGACCCAGGGCGAGGCCACTCGGGTCTTGCCGGAGTAGGCGTAGGGCATCGCCGCATCGGCGTACCAGGCGATCTTGCGTCGGGTGACGATCTCACGGCCGAACATCGTCACTCGCTCGTGCTCCCAGTCGAGCTCTTCCAGGCAGCGCGCCAGCGCCTCGCTCGCCGACCCGACGTCGAGCACGCGCTCCAGGTAGTACGCCTCGCCATCCTGCGGCAGACGATTGGGGAGTCGTTCCTGCTGGGCGTAAAGGTCGTCGTGAGACATTCTGCTTCCATCGTCGAAGGGATCGTCGAAAGGCGTGAATCGGGGCATTACTCAAGCCAAGTCGCCACGTTATACTGCGCTTTTGGCCACTTTGGAGAACTCCCATGCTGCGGCGTCATTTTCTTGCTCTCTCGTCGGCACTACTTGCCGGCGCCTTGCTGGCCGGCTGCGCCAGCCCCCAGTACCTTCAACTGAGCCCGGAGCGCACCGCCCAGGTGCCCCAGGTCGGGTCCGGCCAGCAGGTGAGCGTGGCGGCGGTCGATGCCCGCGAGAGCGAAGTGATCGGCACGCGCGCCGGCGGCAGCATGTCCACCGCGCAGATCACCGTCAACAGCCACGAAGTGATGCCGCGCCTTCAGGAAGAAGCCGAGCGGGCGGTGCGCGAAATGGGCTTCAACCCCGTACCCGGCACCAACCCGGACGGCCCGAGCCTCACTCTGGAGCTAGCCAGCCTCCATTACGGTCAGGGCGACAGCGGCCAGCCCTTGGTGGACGAAGCGCGTATCGAAGGGGTTTTCCGCGCCATCGTCAAGAACAAGAGCACCACCTACACCGGTACCTACACCTCAAGGCGCACCCAGGGCTACGCCATCAAGCCCGGTGAAGCCGCCAACACCCGGATGATCAACGACCTGATGAGCGATGGCCTCAACCGCGCGTTCAGCGACCCTGAGCTCGCCCGACTGCTCGCCCGCTAGTACGTCTTCCGGCGCGGGTCATTTCGGCCCGCGCCGCGTCAAGCGCCACACCTGCTCGGCGACGCCGCGCGCGTCCGGACCGGTCTCCTCGAGGCACGTCACGGCGAAATTACGCTCGAAAAGCGCCTCGATTTCCTTTCCGCGAACGCTGTAGGGCGGCCCTTCACCGTCGTTTTCGTGTGTCACGCCGATCAAGAGCCCTTCGACACCAGGGGGCACCAGCTGGGCGAGATGGAAGGCGTAGCGCTGGCGGGTGGCCGGCGGCAGTGCGATCAGCGCGGCGCGATCGAAGAAGGCGCCGAGCTCGAAGGCCTGGTGGATATGCAGGTGAAAGAAGTCACCGCACCAGAGCTCGATAGTGCCCTGGCGCGTGACCTCGAAGCCGGGCAGGCGATAGCGCGATACGCCTTCCTGGGACTGCGCGGTGAACTGCTCCACCGCTTCCGGGGCGAGCTCCACCCCCAGCACCGGATGGCCGGCCCTGGCGAGCCAGCGCATGTCGAGGCTCTTGCCACACAGCGGCACCAGCACCTTGGCCCTTGGAGCCACGCCCAGCGTGGGCCAGTAGCGCACTAGCGCCGGATGCGCAGCGTCCTGGTGAAAGCCGATTCGCCCTTCCCGCCAGCGCTGGCGCCACGGGTTGTCGTGATCGTGTTCGTCGTGCACGCCTAGAACCAGCGATCGCGCTTCTTGCGCCGACGCGGCAGGTGCGGAACGATCAGACCGACCAGCAGCCCTGCGCCCGCGACACCGCCACCGTACATGAAGTAGCGCATCAGCAGATCCTCCTCCTGGGTATCCAGGCGGGCCTGAAGGGCGCGGATCTGTTGCCGAGAGCGCTCGGCTTCGCTGTCGAGTTCCTGGTTGCGCGCCTCGAGATCGGCAATGCGCTGTTCGCGGGTCTGCAGCGTCTCCTGGGTGGAAGCCACGCGCTCCTCCCAGGTCTCGTTGATGCCATCGAGCTCCTGGGTGAGCTCCTCGACCTGCTCCTCGAGCTCGGGCAACTGCTCGCGGGCGCTCTGGGTCTGCTGCAACTCGCTGCTCAATACCCAGACCGCATCGCCGCCGCTGCCGCGCACGCGAGTGTAGTCACCGCTTTGCTCGAGCACTTCCACCTGCTCGCCGGCGTTGAGCGTTCCTACGATCCGATAGCCATCGGTGGGGCCGCTGCGCACGAAGGTGCTCAGCTCTTCGCTGACCCACGCCTGGTTATCGGTCTGAGCGAAGGCCGAAAGACTCACCGCGCTCATCAAAAGCCCCGCACCGGCGAGACAACCACTTAAACGACGCTTTTTTTCTTGCATGACTCAAAGTCCTGATCATTGACACATGCGCTCACCACGACCGCGCGCGAAACGCGCGACGCTCGAGCGCCTACCCTTCTCCCCGAGGGGGAAGCGGAAAGGGACGGGGAAACTCCGCGACACGGGTGTCGCTCTTGACGACCTTCAGCGGGCCTTCGCGCTCGACCTCGTCGATGCGCACGATGGCGTTGAGCGGCAGGTAGCTACGCTTGACACCGTCGAAGGTGCGCTGCAACTTCTCTGCGCCCGGGTCCACCACTACCCGTGAAGCATCGTCGAAGACAAACTCCTCGACTTCAATAAAGCCCCAGAGTTCGCTTTGAAAGATTTCTCTGACGTATAGATCCCACACCTCACCCTGCTGGTGAACCACTACCCGGTAGATCGGCTTGGCCGCCATCTTGGCCTTGTCCTCTTGCCATGTGAAGGTCATAACCCGCCCTCTAGCCTACCATACTCTGCTGCCTGCCCCTCACTGTCGCATGCCCTGCACGCCAGGCCGCCCCGTCTCCCGGAAGCGACCGACTTTTATGTATAATCCCGGCCGAGGCGACAGCCCTCGAGCCCCCCCATGCGAACGACCCTCGCGATGGCCCGCTTCCCTACCGATGCCCGGTGTGACATGACACGACTCGACCAGCTTTTGACAAGCCTGGGGCTTGCCGATTCCCGCACTCGCGCCCAGCGCCTGATTCGCAACGGCCGGGTGCGCCTGGCAGACGGCACGCCGCTCACCAAGGCCTCGGAGAAGTGGCCGGCCGACACCCGCTTCGTCATCGGCGACGACCCGGAGGAGCGCTACGTATCCCGCGCCGGGCTCAAGCTCGAGGGCGTGCTCGATGCACTCGAGCTACGCCTGGACGAGTTGGGCGTGCTCGATGTCGGCCAGTCCACCGGCGGCTTCACCGACTGCGCGCTGCGCTTCGGCGCCCGCCACGTGATCGGCGTGGAAGTGGGCCACGGCCAGCTCGCCCCTGTGCTTCGCGAGGACGCTCGCGTGACCTGCCTGGAAGGGCTCAACGCCCGTACGATGAGCCAGAGCGAGGCTCTAGCGCGCGCGCTCTCCGAGCGCCCGATCGAGCTTGCGGTGATGGACGTATCGTTCATCTCCCAAACGCTGATCATCCCCGAGATCGCCGCACTGCTGCCGCCGGGCGGAAGGCTGCTGTCGCTGGTTAAGCCGCAGTTCGAGCTCGACCCCGGGGCGCTCGACAAGCGCGGCGTGGTCAGGGACCCGGCCCGTTTCGACACGGTGAAAGCGCGCGTGGTCGGCGTGTGCCGCGACCACGGCCTGGCGGTGTCCCACTGGCAGGCGAGCCCGATCACCGGCGGCGATGGCAACCGGGAGTTTTTATTGCTGGCGACCAAGGATCTCTAGCCGAGCGATGCCGGCGGCAGCTCCTTGGCCGTTTGCACCTTGACCGGTTCGGACTCGTCGCGGTGAAGCCACACGTCCATCTGCTCGAAAGCGATGCGAATGCCCGCCTCGCGCAATAGCTCCTCCACTCGGCAATTCACCTCGTCGGCGGCAAAGAGCCGGTCGACCAGGTCGTTGACGAAAATGCGCAACTCGAAATTGAGGCTGTACGGGCCATAACTTACGCAGAACACTTGCGGCTCCGGGTCGGCCAGCACCCGGGCGTTCTCGTCGGCGGCCTGGCGCAGGAGCTGGTGCACCCGGGTGAGATCCGAGCCATGGGCCACGCCGAAGGTGAGCACCACCCGCGTCACGTTGTCGGACAGCGACCAGTTGATGAGCTGGTCGGTGACGAAGGTCTTGTTGGGGATGATGATTTCCTTGCGATCGAAATCGGTGACCGTGGTGGCGCGGATACGAATCCGGCTGACGGTGCCGTGCAGGTTGCCAAGCGTAATGGTGTCGCCGATGCGGATCGGCCGCTCGAACAGGATGATCAGCCCCGAGATGAAGTTGGCGAATATCTCCTGCAAGCCGAAGCCGAGCCCCACGCTGAGCGCGGCCACCAGCCACTGCAGCTTGTCCCAGGAGACACCCAGGCTCGCCAGCGCCATGACGATACCGGAGCCCACGATGGTATAGGACAAGAGCGAGGTGATCGCGTAGGCACTGCCCTGTTTGAGCGACAGCCGCGAGAGCACCATCACCTCCAGAAGCCCCGGCAGGTTGCGCGCCATGATGAACATCACCGCCACCACCAAAAGCGCCGTGAACACGTCGGTGAGCGACAGCGCGCTGCCGACCAGATCGCCGTCCTCGGCATCCCACAGCGAGACCTGGTCGAGATACCCGAGTACGGTCAGAAGGTCCGACCACACCAGATACAAGAGCGCGAGGAAGGCGATCAACAGAATCAGCTTGGAAAGCCGCAGCGACTGGATATTGATCTTCTCCATATCCAGCGGCGGCTCCTCGACCACCTCGAGCCCGCCCTCGGCGCCCTCCTGCACCTGGGCGCGGCGACGCGCCAGCGCCCGGCGGTAGGCCAGCCGACGCGCGGCCACGGCCAGGCTTCGTACCACCGTCGCCTCGACGATGATCCAAAGCCCCAGGATGTAGAGGGTGATGGCGAAGCGCCCCACCAGACGCAACGCGGTGTACTCGTACCCCCAGGCGACCAGCCCGGCCAGCACCAGCGGCACCGCGGCGATGGAGAGCCCCAGCAGCAGCCGAAAGAGACGCACACCGAAAAACGGCACGTGGGCGAGGATCAACTTGGCGAGCCACGCGCTCATGGCGCACAGCGCCAGGAAGAACAGCCCCAGCGCCACCGGGTACTGGGCCAGCGGCGTCTGCATGGGCGCCGACAGCGTGGCGATGAACACCACCAGCGACAGTGCCATGCCAAGCCCACCCAGCAGCTTTCTGAGCATGGCGTTGTAGCCCGGCGACCAGGTGAAGTGACGCTCGGCAACGCCGTCGGGAACCAGAAGCCGCCTTCCCCAGGCGATCGCTCCCCAACTGAGCGCCAGCTGCAGGAAAGCCATCGCCAGGCTCGCCGCGCGGGGGTCCTCGGTGGCGTTGAGGCCCACCCCCACCCCGGCCAGCACCAGCGGCCCGGGAATCGCCAGCAGCGCGTTGAGCAGCACCGCCTTGGGCGTATGGCCCTGGGTGTCGCTCTTGAGCCGACCGATCTGGGAGTGGATCAGCGCCAGACGCGCCTTGATGCGCGGGCGCAGCCAGGTCAGCAGCAGGCTGATCAGCACCAGCGGCGCGCCGGCCAGCACGTCCCAGGAGAGCCACGGCCAGCGGGTCGGCAAGAGGCTTCGCCACTCACCTTCGCGCCACTCGTTTTTCAGGTTGGCGGGCAGTTGCCGGAGCCAGGCGAGGTCGAGCGGGCGGCTGTTGGCGACCCAGAAGAGCTGCTCGTCGATGGTGGTGCGCAGGCTGCGGGTGATGTCGAGAAGCTGCTGCTGGTTGAGCTGCAGCTCAATGGCGGCGCTCAAGAGCTCCCCATAGGCCTGCTCGAGCTGCTCGACCAGCTCCCGGCGCGACTGATAGAGCCGCGAGAGCGAGTCGACTAGCGCCGGGGTGACCTCCACATCGGCCTCCTCCAGACGCTGGGTGGCCAGCCGCTCGCCCTGGCGCAACTGGTCGCGCTGGCGAATCAGGTCGAACTGCTTCAGGCGCAGGTCGGCGATCTCGTCTTGCAGGTCGCGCCGGGGGGCGATGCTGGGCAGCGACTGGCGCTGCTCGGTGAGAATCCGCGACAGCAGCTGGCTGCCACGAATGGCGTCTAGCTGCTCGTTGAGGCTGCGCTGGAGCTGGCGCACGTGGTCGAGCTGGCGCTGCGCCTCGATGTTCTCGCGCACGATGCCATTGGCGCGATCGGTGGCGCGCAGAAGCTCGAGGCTCAGCGACTGGTTGATCTCTTGGGCGCGCAGTACCACCGGGTGGCCCTCGGCGATCAGCGGATCGTCCCGGGCGGCGTCGGCGATTGCCTGTTCCGACGCCAGGCGACGCTGGCGATCGATGGCGCCCTGCAAGAGGTTGAGAAGCTGCTCCTGCTCGTCGATCTGCAGCGACAGCAGGTCGCGACGCTGCTGGGCGAGCTCGCGCAGGCGACTGTTGGCACTCAGTTCGCGCTGGTTGAGCGTCACTTCGCGCTCGGCCACCGCCCGGTCGAGGCGAAGCTGGATCAGGTTGGCGTCGTTCTGGGCGGAGAGCTGGCGGTCGGCCACCCGCTGCTCGCGCTCGTCGACCTCGCGGCGCAGGCTCTCGCTGCGCTGCAGGGCATCGGAGATGGCCTGCTGGGCACGCTCGGGCAGAGTCTGGGCGGCGAGCAGCTGGGAGCTGGCATCGGCCAGTTGACTCTGCAGTTGCTGCAGCGTCACCACCGCGTCGGCCTGGCGGCTTTCCAGGCTCGCAAGCGGCGTGTCGCTCAGATCCTCGACGTTGAGCGCCTGGCGCTCCTGCTCGGCGTCGTCGAGTTCGCGCTCGAGGCGCAAAAGCAGTTCCGGGGCGTTGGCGATGCGCTGCTCGAGCGAGGCCAGGCGCTCCTCCATGCCCTCGAGGCGCTCGTAGCTTTCCAGGGCCGCCTCAATCGCCTCCAAGTCGCGCTGCTGGGCGGGCGTGAGCTCGGCCTCGCCGGTTTCCAGGGCATCTAGGCGTTCGGCCAACTCCTCCCGGGCGGGCACGCCTTCGACCTCGGCGGCCATGGCCGCCGGCGCCGCTACCATCAGCGTGACCAGCACGCCCCACATCCACCGCCTCACCACATTCTTCACCACGTCGTGTATGCCTCACTGGCTGCGTGCACCGCTGCAACGGCGACATTGTCGGAGGTAATCGATGCTTTCGCAATCAGCAGTGGTTGACTTAAACGGCCAGCCTGTATAGAAAGCCCTGTTGATTCCCTATCTACCTTCGCGAGCCCTCCTCATGGTCACCCGACACCGGTTACTAGCAGCTCTTTTCGTGTTTGTCGGCACCACGCCGATGGCGTCGAACGCCCTGGCACAGTCCGCGGACACGCAGGAAGCCATCGAGGCCCGCATTCGCGCGCTAAACGTCGAGCTTTATCAGCTTCGCGAGCAGCTCCAGCAGATCGAGGCGCCAGAGCAGAGTGCCGCCGGCATTCCCGCCGAGCCCTTGCCCGAAGAAGCCGCGCTGGTGGATCTCAACGAGCGGCGCCTGCTCGAACAGGAGTCTACACGCAACCCGTTCGCGATCACTACGCACCGTACCAACTACATCTTCCCGTTCAGCTACAACAACAAGGTCAACGAGCAGAACTTTCGCGAGATCACCGACGAGAACGGTCCGGACAACGTCGAGGTGAAGTTCCAGTTCAGCGCCAAGTTCAACCTGGCGGAAGATATTTTCGGCGACGTGGGCGACGTCTACTTCGCCTACACCCAGCGCAGTTGGTGGCAGGCGTACAACACCGACGCCTCCTCGCCCTTTCGTGAAACCAACTACGAGCCCGAGATTTTCATCGACTTCGACAACGCCTGGACGGCGCTTGGCTGGGTGAACACTCGCAACCGCGTCGCCTTCAACCACCAGTCCAACGGTCGCTCCGACCCGCTGTCGCGCAGCTGGAACCGGTTCTACTTGGAAAGTACCTTCCAGCGCGGTGACTGGGCCGTGACGCTGGCGCCCCACTGGCGCGTGCCGGAATCCGACGGCAGCGACGACAACCCGGACATCGAGCGCTACATGGGCTATGGCGACATCCGCGTGGCCAAGCGACTCAACGGCAATCACGAGATCGCCACCCAGTTTCGCGGCAACCCGTCCGCCGGCAACTACGGCACCCAGGTGGACTACAGCTGGCCGGCGTTCACCAATCTTCGCGCCCATCTGCAGTACTACTACGGGTACGGCGAGAGCATGATCGACTACGACAACCGCGTTCACCGTTTGAGCATCGGTTTCAGCCTCAACCCGATGTTCAGCGCCACCGGTCTTGACCGGTAGGACGCCGAGTTGTCTATTCGATGATGACTGCTATGCTGGATAGGGTCATCATTTCATTCACCCGTCAAAGGAAGACAACATGGCTAAGCGCAACTCCGATAGTTCAGCACGTGCCGATCAACTCAAGAATGACCTGCGTTATCTGAGCGAAACTGTGGAAGAGCTGGTCAGTGCCACATCGAAGGATGCCAGCGGTGAGATGCGTGGTCTGCGCGAGCGCGCCGAGCGTCGTCTGAAAGAGACCCGCTCCCGCCTGGAAGCCGCTGGTGAGAGCCTCTACGAAGACACGCGTGATTCGCTCTCCCAGCAGGTCGACTGCTGCGACCGCTACGTACGCGAAAACCCCTGGACGAGTCTGGGCATCGGCGCCGCCGCCGGCCTGGTAGCGGGTCTGCTGCTCGGTCGTCGCTAATGGCCTTGGGCCCTACCCAACGCGTATTCTCTGCCGCCAAACGCCTGCTGAAGTCACTGGTTGCCAACAGTGAAACCCGCCTGCGTTTGGCGGTTCTCGAACTCGAGGAGGAACGCGCTCGTCTTCTGGTTCTTTTCATGCTGGCAGGCGCCAGCCTGCTGCTGCTCTTGTTGGGTATCGCGACCCTGACCGCGCTGGTCATCGTCTACTTCTGGGATACCTACCGCATCACCGCCATTGCCATCAGCGCAGGTGCGCTCATCTTCATGAGCCTTCTGCTGGCCGTGATCGCCCTACGTCAGGCGAAAAGTCATACGCTGTTGAAGGAGACGCTCAAGCAACTGGCGGCGGATCGTGCGCTTCTGGAGGCCAACGACCATGACTACCCCAACAAGTGACGTGAAACTCAGCCGTGCCGAACGCAAGGCGACGCTGCTCGCCGAGCTCGAGCGCCAGCGGGTCGATATCCTGGTCGACAGTGATTATCTGCTCCAGGCCGCCTCTCCGCTCGAAAACGGCTGGGGCCGATTGAAGCTGCCGCTCTACGCCGTGGGGGGCATCGCTGCCTGGCGTATCCTGCGTCATCCCGGTGGCGCCATGGCTGCGGGTCGTAAGGCATTGGCAGGTTACATGCTGTTTCGCAAGCTCAAGCTGCTGGCCAAGATCGCCACCTGAACGAGGGCGCGGTTCTCGCGCCCTTTCATTTGATGCTTTCGTCTCTTACAGCGCTTGCGCGCAGGCCACCGCGCTCGACCACGCCCACTGGAAGTTGTAGCCCCCCAAGCGGCCGGTCACGTCCAGCACTTCCCCGATGAACCTCAGCTGCGGCATGCCTTTGACCTCAAAGGTCTTCGACGAGATCGCATCGGTGTCGATACCCCCCATGGTCACCTCGGCGGTGCGCCACCCTTCGGTGCCCGAGGGTTTGAGCGTCCAGGCGTTGAGCCGCTCGGCCCACTGCTCGAGCGCCTCGTTCGAGAACTGCGCCAACGGCACCTGGGTCTGCGCCTCGGGATACCATTCGATCAACGCCTGAGCAAGGCGTTTGGGAAACTGCTCGCCGAGCCAGGTCGAAAGCAGACGTCTGGGCGCTTGGGCGCGCGCTTCGAACAGCAATTCCCGCGCCGAGCGCTTGGGCAGCAGGTCGATGGTAAGCGTCTCGCCCGGCTCCCAGACGCTCGAGATCTGCAGCATCGCAGGCCCTGATAGCCCCCGGTGGGTGAAGAGCATCGGCTCGGCGAAGCCCTGGCCACCATGTTCGACACTCACCGGCACGCTCACCCCGGACAGCGCGCTCGCCCGCGCCTTCCAGCCATCGCTCAGGGTGAGCGGCACGAGCCCCGGACGAGTCGGCAGGACCTCGAGACCGAACTGGCGGGCGATCTCGTAGCCGAAGCCGCTCGCGCCCAGGGTGGGAATCGAAAGCCCTCCGGTGGCGACCACCAGCGCGCCGGCATCGATGCGCCCGAGGGAGGTTTCCAGGCGCATGGCCCGGCCTGCGCGCTCCACCCGCGTGATGGTGGTCTCGAGCGATACCTCGGCCCCCGCCCACTCGCACTCGGTCAGCAGCAGTTTGACCATCTTCTTGGCGGAGTCGGCGCAGAACAGCTGGCCCGGCGCCTTCTCCACGTACGCAAGGCCGTGGCGCTCGACCAGCTCGACGAAGTGCTCCGGGCGGTAGCGCTTGAGCGCGGAGATGCAGAAGTGCTGGTTCTGGGAGTAGAAGTGGTGCGGCGCGGTATCCAGGTTGGTGAAGTTGCAGCGTCCGCCGCCGGACATGAGTATCTTCTTGCCCGCCTTGTTGGCATGATCGAGCACCAGCACGCGCTTGCCCGCATAGCCTGCCTGGGCGGCGCACATGAGCCCTGCAGCTCCTGCGCCAATGATCACGACATCGAATACCATGCGGCGCCCCTCGATTCACTATAAAGTCGTGCATTCTAGCAAACTCAAGGGGCGATGCTCCCGCGCGGCGTTGCATTAAACGCCGCGTTGCCCGACCCTGCGACCTTTCGCCCATGCCCGCTCGCCGACCGAGACGCCTATGCCCACGTTGATCCGCCCTTTCGGGGCGCTGTTGCTGCTCCTCCTGCTCTGCCCGCTGGCCTTTGCCCAGCCGCTGCCCGGCGTGATCGCAAGCCTCGCCGAACGCGCTCCCTGGTCGGACCCGCTCGAGGCACTGGGCACTCTGAGCGCCGACGAGAGCGTGACGTTGTCGGCCACGGTGACCAAGACCGTCGCCGAGATCAACTTCGCCGATGGCGAGCAGGTCGAGCGCGGGCGGCTGTTGATCCGCCTCGAGGATGGCGAGGAGCAGGCTCTCTTGCGCGCCGCCGAGGCGCTGAGCGCCGAGCGCGCCAACGTGCTGGGACGCGTCTCCCAGCTTCAGGATCGCAACCTGGCCGCCCGCGCCGACGTGGAAGATCGCCAGGCCCAGCTCGACCAGGCGCGCGCCCAGGCCCAGGCCCAGCAGGCGCGGCTTGCCAACTACCGTATTCGCGCGCCGTTCAGCGGCCGGGTCGGGTTTCGCGAAGTGAGCGTGGGCACGCTCGTCACGCCCGGCACGGCCCTGGTCACCCTCGACAAGCTCGACGTCATGAAGCTCGATTTCAGCGTACCGGAGGTCTTTCTCGGCCGGCTGTCACCGGGGCTTGCGCTGAGTGCCACCAGCGTCGCCTTTCCCGACGAGGTCTTCAGCGGCGAGATCGCCACCCTCGGCACGCGCATCGATCCGGTCACACGCAATATCGAGGTGCGTGCGCTCATCGACAACCCGGGCCTGCGACTGCGCCCGGGCCTATTGATGGAAGTGATCGTCCAGCAGCGCCTGCGCGACACCGTGGTGGTGCCCGAGGCGGCGCTGGAGCCCAGCGGCGACCGCCACTACGTGATGGTGGTCCATGAAGAGGGCGATGACCACCGCCTGGAACAGCGCTCGGTAATGATCGGCGAGCGCCGTCACGGCGAGGTGGAAGTTCTCGAAGGGCTTGACGAGGGCGAACTCGTCGTGGTCCACGGGCTGCAGCTCGCCCGCGACGGCCTGGCGGTGCGTCTGCTCGGCGTGATGGACGATCATACCGGCGTGCGCGAGATTCTGGAGGCCCACCGCTGATGCGTCTCTCGGACATTTCGGTCCAGCGTCCGGTACTGGCCCTAGTGATTGCCGCGCTGATCGTCGCCTTCGGGCTGCTGGCTCTCGACCGCCTGCCGCTGCAGGAGTACCCCACCGTCGACCCGCCCATCGTCAGCATCGACACCCGCTACCCGGGGGCCTCGGCGAGCGTGGTGGAAACCCGCATCACCCAGGTGCTCGAGGATCGCATCGCCGGGGTCGAAGGAATCGAGCTGATTACCTCCCAAAGCGAGGATGGCCGATCGCGCATCGAGATCGAGTTCGCCATCACCATGGACATCGATTCCGCGGCCAACGACGTGCGTGATCGCATTTCCGGCGCCCTTCGCAACCTGCCGGACGACGCCGACAACCCGGAAGTCACCAAGGCGGACAGCAGCGAGGAGATCGTCGTCTGGCTGAGCCTTTCCGGGGCGAACTACTCGATGACCGAGCTCACCGACTACGCCAATCGCTACCTGGTCGACAGCCTGTCGGTACAGCCGGGGGTGGCCCGGGTACGGGTGGGCGGCGGGCGCGACTACGCCATGCGCGTGTGGCTCGACCGCAATGCCCTGGCCGCGCGAGGCCTGACCGTAGGCGACATCGAGGATGCCCTGCGCGCCGAAAACGTGGAGCTTCCGGCCGGGTCGCTCCAGTCCGCGGATCGCCAGTTCATCGTGCGCCTGCCGCGTGCCTTCGCCACCGCCGACGACTTCAAGCGTCTAGCGCTGGATCAGGGCGCGCGCGGCGAGCTGGTGCGCCTGGCCGACGTGGCTCGGGTCGAGGTCGGCGCGGTGGAGGACCGCTCGGTATTTCGCGCCAACGGCGTGCCCATGGTCGGCCTTGGTATCATCATGCAGTCCACGGCGAACGTGCTGGCGCTTTCCGAAGCGGTGCAGGAAGAGCTTGGCCGCCTGCAGCAGACGCTGCCGGAGGGCATGGCGCTGGCGCTCGACTACGACGCCTCGCTGTTCGTCTCCGGGGCCATCGAGCAGGTGGTGAGCACGCTGTTCGTCAGCATGGTGCTGGTCGTGGTGGTGATCTTCCTGTTCCTGGGCAATTTCCGCACCACGCTGGTGCCCGCCGTGACCGTGCCGATCGCCGTCATCGGCGCCTTCACGGCGCTTGCGGTGATGAACTTCTCGATCAATCTTTTGACCCTGCTGGCGCTGGTACTCGCCATTGGTCTGATCGTCGACGACGCCATCGTGGTGCTCGAGAACATCAACCGGCGCATGCATGACCATGGCGAAACGCCGCTGGTCGCCGCCTATCGCGGCACCCGCCAGATCGGCTTCGCGGTGATCGCCACCACCCTGGTGCTGGTGGCGGTGTTCGTGCCGCTGAGCATGCTTCAGGGCGATATCGGCAGGCTGTTCTCGGAGTTCGCCCTGACCATGGCCGCGGCGGTAGTGTTCTCGACGCTTCTGGCGCTGACCCTCACCCCGATGATGGCCTCGAAGATATTGAAGCCCGGCATGCACGATGGCCGCATCGCGCGCGGTGTGCAGCGCCTGCTGGGCGCCTCCCAGCGCCTCTATCGACGCGTGCTGATCAGAACGCTTGCGCTGCGCTGGCTGGTGGCGGCGCTGTTCGTCGGCCTGCTGGCGGCTACCGCCTGGCTCGCCATGGCCCTGCCGAGCGAATATACCCCCCAGGAGGATCGCGGCAACTTCATCGTGCTGGTCAACGGTCCCGAAGGCGCCACCTTCGAGTACATGATGGACTACATGGACGAGATCGAGGTGCGCCTGGCCCCCTTCGTCGAGCGAGGCGAACTGAAACGCGTGGTGGCGCGAGCGCCGCGCGGCTTCGGCAATATCGAGAACTTCAATAGCGGCTTTTTCATCATCGACATGGTCGACTGGGGCAGCCGTCGCAGCGCCTGGGAGATCATGGGAGACGTCCGCGAGACGCTGACCACCCTGCCCGGCGTCCAGGCGTTTCCGGTGATGCGCCAGGGCTTTGGCCAGCGCACCCAGAAACCCGTCCAGTTCGTGATCGGCGGCGGCTCCTATGAGCAGATCGCCCGCTGGCGGGACGTCATGATCGAGCACGTGCGTCGCGACAACCCGCGCCTGACGGCGCTCGAGAGCAATTACGACGAGACCCAGCCCCAGCTTCGCGTGGACATCGACTACGAGCGGGCGGCGGCGCTCGGGGTGACCGTCAGCGAGATCGGCCGCACCCTCGAGGTGCTGCTCGGCGGGCGCAACGTGACCCGCTACGTCGACGACGGCGAGGAGTACGACGTGATCCTCGAAGGCGACCGGGCGCGCCAGCAAAGCCCGCGGGCGCTGGACAACATCCAGGTACGCTCGAGCCGAAGCGGTGCACTGGTGCCGCTGTCTAGCCTGGTGACCCTCACCGATTTCGCTGGCGCCAGCACGCTCAATCGCTTCGATCGGGTACGCGCGATCACGCTGGAGGCCAACCTGGCCGATGGCTACCCGCTGGGCGAGGCGCTGGCCTATCTGCAGCAAAGTGCCGATACGCTGTTGCCCGAAGCCGCCCAGACGAGCCTTGCCGGCCCCTCGCGGGACTTCCAGCAGGCCAGCGGCGCCACCACCTTCCTGCTGGTGCTGGGTGCGGTGGTGGTGTTTCTGGTGCTCGCCGCTCAGTTCGAGAGCCTGGTGCACCCGCTGGTGATCATGCTGACAGTGCCGCTGGCCATGAGCGGGGCGCTGCTGGCGCTGCTGCTGAGCGGGCAATCGCTCAACATCTACAGCCAAGTGGGGCTGGTGTTGCTGATCGGGCTGGCGGCGAAGAACGGCATCCTGATCGTCGAGTTCGTCAACCAGCTGCGCGACGAGGGCCTGGCGTTTCGCGATGCCCTCGTCGAGGCGTCGGTGACCCGCCTGCGCCCGATCCTCATGACCGCGATCACCACCATGGCCGGCGCCATCCCGCTGATCGTCTCGAGCGGCCCGGGGGCGGAGTCGCGGCTGGTCATCGGCACCGTGATCATGGCCGGGGTCGCCGCAGCGACGCTGTTCACGCTTCTGGTGGTGCCGGTAGCTTACGACCTGCTCGCCCGGCGTACCGGCTCGCCCGGCGCGGTCAAGCGTCGCCTGGAGGAGGAGATGGCGCGCAGTGATGCGCGCTGAAACGCAAAAGAGCGCCCGCAGGCGCTCTTTCGTCGACAACTCGCTCGAAAGCGCTCAGCCGCAATCGCCGATGCGCTCGCCCTCGATCGAGGTGTTCATGGTGAGCTCGCCCATCGGAGACTCGGTCAGAATCGACACGTCACCGTCGATGCGTTCGCCCATGAAACGCATCTCGCCATCGATGGTGGCCTGACCGCCCTCGGCGCTGCACGCCATGCTGTAATTGATACCGTCGGCGTTCATGTCCTGGCTGAGAAGCTCGCAGCCCTGCTCCTCCTCGATCAGCCCGAAGGACTCGCTGTCGAGTTCTTCCTGGGTGATACACTGACGCTCGGTTTCGGTCTGGTCAGGGATGTCCATGTCGCCGCTGATGCGGGTGACGCTGACGAATTCCCACTCGCCCGGGGTGACGTTGGGCGTATCCGCCAGGGCGACCATCGGGACGGCCAGAGCGGCCGCAACTACCATGTAACGTATCATCATCGTTCTCTTTGATTGCTGGGAAGAAAGACCCGCCCTCATCCTACCCGATTCCGCCCCTCGGTGTCCGCATCCGCTCTGCTACACTCAATGACAATCATGTCACCGCCTGGAGAACCCGCCATGGACGACGATGCCTTGATCGAGCACGCCTTCGACTGCCCCTACTGCGGCACCTCGCTCACCTTCGTGATCGATACCTCCCAGGGCAGCCATACCACCTGGGAAGATTGCCACCGCTGCTGCGCGCCGATCCAGGTGCAGGTGGTGCTTTCGCCGATGACCGGCGAGATAGAGGCCATTACCACCGGGCGCGACGACGACGTGCTGTGAGCTACTCGTCGTCGCTCGCCCGGTGAATCAATGCCAGGCGGCGCTTTTCACTTCGGCGCATGACGTACCAGGCCAGGAGTGTGGCCAGCGACACCACCAGAATGATCAGCGTGGCCAGCGCGTTGATCTTCGGCGAGACGCCCAGGCGTACCGAGGAGAACACCACCATCGGTAGCGTGTTGGCCCCGGGGCCGGAGACGAAGCTCGCGATCACCAGATCATCCAGCGACAGCGTGAAGGCGAGCAGCCACCCGGCGACCAGCGCCGGCGAGATCACCGGCAGCGTGATGCTGAAGAACGTCTTCAAAGGCGGCGAGCCCAGGTCCATCGCCGCCTCTTCGATGGAGCGATCCATCTCGCGCAGGCGCGCGGCGACCACCACCGCGACGTAAGCGCTGCAGAAGGTGGTATGGGCGATCCAGATCGTCGCCATGCCGCGATCCGCCGGCCAGCCGGTAAGCTGGGCCATCTGCACGAACAGGAGCAGAAGCGAAAGTCCGGTGATCACCTCGGGCATCACCAAGGGCGCGGTCACCATGCTCGACAATGCCGTCTTGCCGCGAAAGCGTCCGAAGCGGGTCATCACGAAGGCCGCCACGGTCCCCAGACACACCGCCATGCTGGCGGCGAAGAAAGCGATCTCGAGGCTCGTCCACACTGCAGCGAGGATCTGACGGTCGCGAAACAGCGCGCCATACCACTCGGTGGAGAAGCCCGCCCATACGGTCACCAGGCGCGAGGCGTTGAAGGAGTAGACCACCAGCACCAGCATCGGCAGATAGAGAAACACCAGCCCCACCACTAACATCACGGTGGTGAACGACGGCATGCGCGGCTTTCTCATTTTTCGAGCTCCCGGGACTGGTAGCGGTGAAACCACACGATGGGCACGAGCAGGAGTGCCAGCATCACCATGGCGAGCGCCGAGGCGACCGGCCAGTCGCGGTTCAGGAAGAACTCCTCCCACAGTACCTTGCCGATCATCAGCGTATCCGGCCCGCCGAGAAGTTCGGGGATGACGAACTCCCCCACTGCCGGAATGAACACCAGCATCGAGCCCGCGATGATGCCGCCCATGGAGAGCGGTAACGTCACCTTGAGGAAGGTGTTGAGCTTGCGCGAGCCCAGATCCGCCGCCGCTTCCAGCAGCGAGTTGTCGAGCCGCGTGAGATGGGCGTAGAGCGGCAGCACCATGAACGGCAGGTAGGCGTAGACGATACCGATCACCACGGCGAACCGGGTGTTCATCATGCGCAGGGGCGAGTCGATCAGGCCCAGGCTCATCAGCAGGTTGTTGAGCAGGCCGCTGTTGCTGAGAATCCCCATCCAGGCGTAGACCCGGATTAGAAACGAGGTCCACGACGGCAGCATCACCAGCAGCACCAGTATCAGTTGCCAGCGAAGCGGTGCCCGGGCCATGGCGTAGGCCATCGGGTAGCCGAGCAGCAGACATACCAGCGTCGAGATGAAGGCCGTCTGGATCGAGCCCCAGTAAGCCGCCACGTAGAGCGAATCCGACAGCAGGAACAGGTAGTTGCCCAGGTTCAGGAAGACGTGCAGCGTCTGGTCGGCGTACTCGAGCAGCGGTCCGAAGGGCGGAATCGCCACCATCGATTCGGACAGGCTGATCTTCAGCACTAGGGCGAAGGGCAGCAAGAAGAACAGCGTCAGCCACACCAGCGGCAGCGCGATCACCGCGCGACGGCCGAGCTTCAGGCGCTGCAGGCGCGCGGCGAACGTAAGCGACTTCATCAAGGGCGCTCTCCTGAATCCACGCTCATCGGTTGAGCACGATGGCGCTATGGTCTTCCCAGTACACGTAGACATCGTCCTCCCAGGTGGGGCGATCGCCACGCCGCTCGACGTTGGCCATGCTCACCTTGATCATCTGCCCAGTAGCGGTGCGCACGTAGTAGAGCGAGTAGCCGCCGAGGTAGGCGATGTCATCGACCTTGCCCGCCTCCCAGTTGTAGGCGCCTTCGGGCTTCTCGCGGGAGAGCCAGATCTTCTCTGGGCGCAGCGCCGCCCACACCCGCCGGTCCATCGCCTGGGTGGTGATGCCGTGGTCGATGTAGATCGGCCGTGACAGCAAGGACGTTTCGATGGTGCAGTGATCCGCCGCGTCCTCGACGATCTCGCCCTCGAACAGATTCACCGTGCCGACGAACTCCGCCACCATGCGGCTTGCCGGGCTCTCGTAGATGTCCACCGGTGAGCCCACCTGCTCGATCCAGCCATCGGCCATGATCGCCACGCGGTCCGCCATGGTCATCGCCTCTTCCTGGTCGTGGGTGACCATGATGCAGGTCACGCCGACCTGCTCGATGATCTCGACCACCTCGAGCTGCATCTCGGTGCGCAGCTTCTTGTCCAGCGCGCCCATGGGCTCGTCGAGCAGCAGAAGCTTGGGCCGCTTGGCCAGCGAGCGTGCCAGTGCTACCCGCTGGCGCTGGCCACCGGAGAGCTGGTGCGGCTTGCGCTTGGCGAAGCGTTCCATGTGCACGAGCTTGAGCATCTGCGCCACTCGCGCCTCGATCTCGGCCTTGGGAAGCTTGTCCTGCTTTAGCCCGAAGGCGATGTTCTGAGCCACGCTCATGTGTGGAAAGAGCGCGTAGGACTGGAACATCATGTTGATCGCGCGCTTGTGCGGCGGGGTTCGCGTGATGTCTTCGCCACCGAGCAGGATGCTGCCCTCAGTCGGCGTCTCGAAGCCGGCCAGCATGCGCAACAGCGTCGACTTGCCGGAGCCGGAGCCGCCCAGAAGCGCGAAGATCTCGCCGCGCTTGACCTGCAGGTTGACGGTATCCACCGCCAGCGCTTCGTCGAAGCGCTTGCTCAGGCGCTTGACCTCCAGCACGATGTCCTCGGCGAAACGTGGGGTCTTGCCGGGCGTGCGGGGCGCCGCTTGAGCGGCCGAGGTGTCGTTCGACAGGGGCGTTGTGACCATTCGCCACTCCCATCCAAAGGCCCGGGCTAGCGGGCACCAAACGATTAGAAGCGGACAGGGTTCTCCCCTGCCCGCCGCGGGATCGACGCTAGATCAACGACCGGACTTGACGCGGTTCCAGATACGCGTGCGAGCGCGCTGGAACGGCTGGGGCATGTCGCGGGCGACGTAGAGGTTCTGCATGACCTCGGTTTCCGGGTAGATCGCCGGATCGTTCAGGATCTCCTCGTCGAGGTAGGCATCGGCGGCCGCGTTGGGGTTGGCGTAGCTGACGTAGTCGGTGATCTCGGCGGCAATTTCCGGATCGAGGATGAAGTTGATGAAGGCGTGGGCGTTTTCCGGATTCGGCGCATCGGCGGGGATCGCCATCACGTCGAACCAGAGCGCGGCGCCCTCTTTCGGAATGGAGTAGCCGATGGTGAAGTCGCGACCCGCTTCCTCGGCACGCTCCGCAGCCTGGAAGACGTCGCCGGAGTAGCCGCCGGCCACGCAGATGTCGCCGTTGGCGAGATCGGAAATGTAGCGCGAGGAGTGGAAGTAGGTGATGTCGTCGCGCACCGCCGCGATCGCCTCGCCGGCGGCCTCGAGATCGTCGGTGCTGTCGCTGATCGGGCTCAGGCCCAGATACGCCATGGCGGCGGGCAGCATCTCCTCGCCGGTATCGAGCATCGCGATACCGCAGCCGGCCGCGTTCAGGGCGCCGGTGATCTCGGGATCGAAGAGCATCGCCCAGCTATCCACCGGGGCGTTGTCGCCAAGGATTTCGCGCACCCGGTCGACGTTGTAGCCGATGCCGTTGGTGCCCCACATGTAAGGGACCATGTACTCGGTGGTGGCGTCGATGCCCTCGAGGTTCTCCATCAGCTCGGGATTGAGATTGCCCAGGTTGGGCAGTTGGGCGGCATCGAGGGTCTGGTAGACGCCGGCCTGGCGCTGGCGCAGGAAGAAGTGGGACGAGGGCACCACCACGTCGTAGCCGGAGCGGCCGGCCAGCAGCGCGGCATCGAGGGTTTCGTTGCTGTCGTAGACGTCGTAGGTGACGTCGATGCCGGTGCGCTCGGTGAACTTCGCAAGCGTTTCCGGGGCGATATAGTCAGACCAGTTGTAGACACGCACTTCGTCAGCGTGGGCGTTCGCCGCTACGACACAGGAAAGCGCCGTAACGGCCGCTGCGAGTTTGTGGATGTTCCCCATTCCATTGCTCCTCGTGCAAATGCTGATAGAGCCGACCGGAGAGTGCCGAGTCGACGTCACCGCGAACCGCCATCGTTGAGTGCCACTTCATCGGCGCCAACCCTCAAATTAGCACCTAAATGCGGCGAGGCAATTTTTCGAAGCTGCGAATTCTGCGCGGCCTCGCCCCCCATCGCAAGGGTTGGCGAGAAAATTGTTGCATTGAGCGCCCGGCGACCCCACTTAAGCCTCTGGGTTCAGGCTGACACGCGGCTTCGGCGCCACGTACCGCTTCTGATGCCATAGCCGATTGCTATGAAATGAATGTCTTTTTTCAATTTTAGCTATCAAGCATTGGTCGTTAGTATGACCCCTACATTTTCGAGCCACACCCATCCGATAACGGAGACTAGCTGAATGTCCTTGATTAACACCGAAGTAAAACCCTTCAAAGCGACCGCTTACCACAACGGTGAATTCATCGACGTTACCGACGCCGACCTGAAAGGCCAGTGGTCCGTTTTCTTCTTCTACCCGGCCGACTTCACCTTCGTCTGCCCGACCGAGCTTGGTGACCTGGCCGACAACTACGACGCGTTCAAGAAGCTGGGCGTCGAGATCTACAGCGTTTCCACCGACACCCACTTCACCCACAAGGCGTGGCACGATAGCTCCGAGACCATCGGCAAGCTCCAGTACCCTATGATCGCCGACCCGACGCTGAAGATCTCGCGCAATTTCGAAGTGCTGATCGAGGAAGATGGCCTGGCCGAGCGCGGCACCTTCGTGGTCGACCCGGACGGCAAGATCCAGATCGTCGAGATCAACGCTGGCAACATCGGCCGTAACGCCGAAGAGCTGCTGCGCAAGGTGAAGGCCGCCCAGTACGTTCGCGAAAACCCGAACGAAGTGTGCCCGGCCAAGTGGAAAGAAGGCGAAGAGACCCTCGCGCCGTCTCTGGATCTCGTCGGCAAGATCTAAGCCGCCCGTCGCTTCTCCGCTTTGACAGTCACGATTTCATCGACGGAGTAGCCTCGCGCCCGGGCACTCGCCCGGGCGCGCCGTTTCAGCCCCTCGCTTCTTCAAGCGCTGGGCTTTCATTACCGTAACACCCCTTTCTCTCCCGCCTCACCCAGACGTTCGGGCTCACGGCGGTCGAGACATATTCAAGCCGATTGCGAGGAACCACGGTCATGCTGGACGCGAATTTGAAAAATCAGTTGAAGGCTTATCTGGAAAAGGTGACCCAACCGTTCGAGATCGCGGCATCCCTCGACGACGGCGCCAAATCTCAGGAGCTGCTTGGCCTCTTGCAGGACATCGCGAGCCTCTCCGACAAGATCAGTTTGAGCACCGATGGCCAGGACGCGCGCACACCGTCGTTCGCCATCAACCGCCCCGGCGAAGAGACCGGCGTGGTGTTCGCCGGCATCCCGATGGGCCATGAGTTCACATCGCTGGTGCTGGCGCTTCTGCAGGTCGGCGGTCACCCGCCCAAGACCTCTCAGGAGACGCTCGATCAAATCAAGGCTCTCGACGGCGAGATGCGCTTCGAGACCTACTATTCGCTGTCATGCCAGAACTGCCCGGACGTGGTGCAGGCGCTGAACCTGATGGCGATCTTCAACCCGGGCATCCAGCACGTGGCCATCGATGGCGCGCTGTTCCAGGATGAGGTCGAGGCACGCGAGATCATGTCGGTGCCGAGCGTCTACCTGAACGGCAAGCCCTTCGATCAGGGCCGCATGACGATCGAGCAGATTCTCGCCAAGGTCGATACGGGTGCGGCCGAGCGCGACGCGAAAAAGCTCAGCGAAAAGGCCGCGTTCGACTCCTTGATCATCGGCGGCGGCCCCGCCGGCGCCTCGGCGGCGATCTATTCGGCGCGCAAGGGCATCAACACGGGCATCGCTGCCGAGCGCTTCGGCGGCCAGGTCTCGGATACCCTGGGCATCGAGAATTTCATCTCGGTCTCCCGCACCGAAGGCCCGAAGTTGGTAGCGGCCCTCGAGCAGCACGTCAACGACTACGAGGTCGACGTGATGAACCTGCAGCGCGCCACGGCCTTCAAGGCCGCCGAGACCGAGGGTGGGCTTCATGAAGTGACGTTCGAATCCGGCGCCACGCTCAAGAGCAAGACCTTGATTCTGGCTACCGGCGCCCGCTGGCGGGAGATGAACGTGCCCGGCGAGCAGACGTACCGCAACAAGGGCGTGGCCTACTGCCCGCATTGCGACGGCCCGCTGTTCAAGGGCAAGCGCGTGGCGGTGATCGGCGGCGGCAACTCCGGGGTCGAAGCGGCGATCGATCTGGCGGGTATCGTCGATCACGTCACCCTAGTCGAGTTCATGGGCGAGATGCGCGCCGACGCGGTGCTGCAGAAAAAGCTCAAGAGTTTGCCCAACGTCGACATCATCCTCAACGCCCAGTCCACCGAGGTGACTGGCGACGGCAGCCGCGTGAACGGCCTGACCTACAAGGATCGCAACACCGACGAGGCGAAGCAGATCGCGCTCGAAGGCATCTTCGTCCAGATCGGCCTGGTGCCCAACACCGAGTGGCTCAAGGACACCCCGATCGAGATGACCCCGCGCGGCGAAATCATCGTCGATTCCCACGGCATGACCTCCGTGCCCGGCGTCTTCGCTGCCGGCGACGTGACCACCGTGCCCTACAAGCAGATCGTCATCGCCATGGGCGAAGGCGCGAAGGCCTCGCTTGGCGCCTTCGACTACCTGATTCGCAACTGATCCGAACCCAAGGGGCTGCGGCCCCTTTACCCTTTGACGCAAGACCGTGACGTCCCGCCCGCCTCCCGGCGGGCTTTTTCGTCGCTAGGCCTCGCTCAAACGGCGAGCAAGCTCGCTCAGTCCGAACTTGTTCGAGCCCTTGAAGGCGACCCAGTCGTCGGGTTCGAGCGCCTCACGAAGCCGCTGGGCCAGCGCTGACCTCGAGGGAAAACTGGCCACCCGGGGAACGCTCTTTTCGAGCAGCGGCTCGAGGGCCTGCATCTGCTCACCAAGCAGCCACACCGAGTGGGCGCCGCTTGCAAGGATCGGCTCGACCAGCGCGCGATGGTAGTCAGGGCTCTGCGCGCCGAGTTCGAGCATATCGGCCAGCACCAGGTGCTTGCGGCGCGCCTGGACCCCCTGCGCCTGCGCCAGCATGGCCTTCATCGACAGCGGGTTGGCGTTGTAGGCGTCGTCGAGAAGCTCGATGTTTCCCCCTCGCCAGGCGATGCGTCGATGGCGGCCGCGCCCTTCGGGCGGCGCGACTCGTGAAACGAACGGCAGCACGTCGCGAGGCGAGAGGCCCAGCGCGAGCAGCACCCCGAAGGCTGCCAACACGTTCATGGCCCAGTGCGCCCCCTGCCCGTCCATGGCGAGCTTGACGCGCTCGCCCGGGTAGTCGATCACGAAGGTCGCCATTTCCTCTGGATCGACCCAGCGAACCGTGGCATCCGGATGAACGCCAAAAGATAGGATAAGCAGTCCATGTCGTTGCGCGGCGGCGTGAACGATCGACCACTGCTCCATGTCGCGGTTGATCACCGCCACGCTCCCTGCCGTCATCGACTCGAAGATGCGGCTCTTGCGCACCGCCACCTGCTCGACGCTCTCGTGATACTCCAGGTGCGCAGGCCCCGCATTGAGAAACACCGCCACGTCCGGGCGCGCCAGCGCGGAATTCTGGCGCATGCGCCCGATCGCCATCTCGATAACCTGATAAGGCGCCTGCCAGGGGACGCTGGCCAGCGTCCAAGCGATACCGTGGGGCAGGTTGGCGCTGTGGGTGGTCGCCCCCACGTCTCCCCAAGGGCGCAGCAGCGCCTCGAGCAGGGCGACCAGGGTCGTCTTGCCGGCGCTGCCGGTGACGCCGATCACCCTGCCCGTAAGCTTCTGGCGAGCGTAACGGCCCATCGCGAGCACGGCCTGGTCGATATCCGCCACGCGGTAGACCGGCATTCCCAGTGCCGCCAGTTCGGCCGCCTCATGAGAGTCGTCGGCGAGCAGCAGCTGCGGCGTGAAGGGCAGCCTGACGAGGTTGTCGATCGGCAGCCCCCGCCCGCTCCCCGCGCCGACTCTGCGCAGGGCGACGGCGTGACCCGCCGCCATGGTCTTGAGATGGAAGCTCAGGCCGGTCGCCTGCCAGCGGTTCGACGCGGGCGCGACGAGCCACTCTCCCTCGACGGCCCGTTCAATGTCATCACGACGCCACTGTTCTTCCTCGCGCGAGGTGACTAGGGTCGCGAGACGAGGTGTGGGCGCCTGCAGGTAGTGGCATAGATACGCCACGAACCCGGAAAGATAGTGCTCCACGTCGTCGATACGCACCCGAAAGCTGTGGTGGCGAATGAAGAAGCTGCCGACGATGCGCTCGGGGCGCTTGAAGTACATCGCGAACTCGGGCCAGAAGTGACCGTTGAGCAGGTAGTGGGCGCGCTTCTCCAGCGCCCGGTAGAAGCGCTCGATGTCGATGAGCTCGAGCAGGTGACGATATTCGGGCACGGCCTGCAGCCGCGTGATCATCTTGTGCGCCGCCATCATCAGCTCGAGCAGCGTCGGGAAGGTGGTGATGCGCTCCTCGACGAAGTCGAGATACCCTGCCACGTTCTGCAGACCGAAGCGGTAGTAGCGCTCCTCGGGCCGGTAAAGCGTCAATTCGTTGACGCAGTAGCTCAGCCAGTGGTCATGGGCACGCCAGTGCTCCTGGGCGATGAAGTACTTAAAGGCGCGCTCGACCACTTCAAGCCAGCGCGGATCCTTCGTCAGTCCAAAAAGGCGCATCAGCCCGAACGCCGCCTCGCCATCGTAGTAGATGATGCGAAAGCGCTCCTTGACGCTGAGATCCGCCGCGTTCAGCACGTGATCGAAGCCGCCGCTTTCTAGCTGGAGCTGGCGAATGCCCAGTGCCAGCTCTTCCATTACCGGCAGATACTGTTCATCGCCGGTAAGCTCGGTGTATTTCGCCAGCGCCAGCAGCGTTACCCCACTGCCGCCGAGCTTGATCTCGCCGTTGGCTTCCAGCAGGTAGGTCACGCGCTCGCCGCGATGCTCGAAGCGCTTCAGAAACGTCGTGGTCAAGCGGCCCAGTGCCCGGTCGATCGCGTCTTTCAGCACGGCGCTCTGGTTGACCTCCCAGGCCTCGAGCATGCTGTAGATACTGCTGGCGTGGCGCAGGGTGTTGTAGCCTGCGACGTCGCGATCGAAACAGGGGTGGATGCCGTAGACGAAGCGTCCATCCGGCTCGACCTGGGCGGCCAGGAAGGCGCTGGCGCGGTCGATCAGGGCGCGGGTCCCCGCCGGGGTCAGCGTCTCGATGACGCGCCGGCCGGTATGGCGCCCCTGCTGACCGCTGCGATAGCCCTGCAACGGCCTGGGTGACTGCCCGGGTTCGATCAGCAGCGCGTCGGTGGCGAAGGTGTAGACGCGCTGGCGCGGGTTGAAATCGACCTCGAAGGTCGCCCCGAAGCGCTCCCGGGCGTAGCGCCGGAAGTTGCCGGGGTTGAGCTCGGCGCTGGCCACCCGGCTGCCGGCGTAGAGCATGGCGTTGGCGTTGAGCTCCTGCTCGAGAAAGGCGTGTTGCAGGCCCGGATCCAGCGCGATGCCGCGGCGAAAGTAGTTGCGCTTGTGACGTGAAAGCGTCGCAGCGAGGCTCTCCCAGGTGTGCGCCGTCACGTCGTGCGCCCAGTCCAGGCGCAGCCAGCGTACCGGCGCGTCAAGGGCGTAGTGCTCCTCGAGCCGGTCTTCGAGCCGCTGCCAGAGCGCGTCGCTGCTGGGAGCCCCCCGTTCGCTCGCGACCCGCGCCCGGCGGGTGCCGTCGGTGACCGATACAAAGACGCGTAGCGGCGCGTCGGCCTCGGCTGCGAGCCGCTCGACGAGCGCTTGCCGGGCGCGGGTCAGCATCTGAGCAAGCGGCAGGCGCTGGCCGGCGTCCACGCGCGTGCGCTTGTCCACGACGGGGACCCGAAAGGCGGGCTGGGCGCTTCTGCCCGTGCGGCCCTGCTGGGCGCGCCGGGCCTGCAAAAGGCTCTTCGAGCCGGGGAATCTTGCCACGCTACCCCCTCTGGACGGGTTTGGTGCCCACTGGGCACGCCTTCAAATGGCGGGTTTACCGCACACCGGGCAGGCGGGGTCGCGGGGCACCTGAAAATGGCGCCAGCGCCCGCTCAGGGCATCGAAGGTGGAAAGCCCCTGGTGAACGCGCCCGATCCTACTTGCGATCTTCACCGCCTCGAGCGCCTGGAAGGCGCCGATCACGCCCACCAGCGGTGAGATCACCCCGCTCTCGGCGCAGCTCAGGGCCTCGTCGGCGCTATCGCCCGGGGGATAGAGACAAGCGTAGCAGGGACTTTCCGGCACGCGCGGATCGAACACTGCCAGTTGCCCGGAAAAGCGGATCGCCGCGCCGGACACCAGCGCCACCCCGGCCTGCCAGCAGGCAGCGTTGATCGCATAGCGGCTCGAGAAGCGGTCGGTGCAGTCCAGCACCACGTCCGCCGTGGCCGCCAGTCGTGTCAGCTCCTCTGCCTCGAGATAGCGTTCGAGGGCAACGATCTCGCAGGTCGGGTTGAGCGCAGCCATGCTGGCGGCGGCCGAGGCGGCCTTGTTGCGATCGAGGTCCGCCTCACCGTGGGCGATCTGACGCTGCAGGTTGGAGAGCTCGACCACGTCGGCATCGGCGATGGTGATGCGTCCGACGCCTGAGGCGGCCAGATACAGCGCCGCCGGCGAGCCGAGCCCGCCGGCGCCGATGATCAGCGCATGGGCGGCCTGCAGGCGCTCCTGGCCCTCGATGTCCACCTCGTCGAGCATGATCTGGCGGCTATAGCGCAAAAGCGTCAAGTCATCCATCATCGGCTACTTCTCCTCGAACTCGTCAAGCTCCGGCACGTGCAGGCTGAAGCTCTCCTTGACCTCTTCCATCACCACATAGCTCTTGGACTCCTTGACACCGGGCAGCGTCAGCACCACGTCACCCAGCAGCTGGCGGTAGGCGGACATCTCGGGAATCCGGCACTTGAGGATGTAGTCGAACTGGCCCGACACCAGGTGGCACTCCTGGATCTGCGGCAGGGTTTCCACCGCGCGGCGAAACTCGTCAAACACCGCCGGTGACTGGGTCTCGAGGCTGATCTCGACGAACACTAAAAGGTTCGCCTTGAGCGCCTGCGGGTCGAGCAGCGCCTTGTAGCCGCGAATGACGCCGGCGCGCTCCAGACGCTTGACGCGCTCCAGGCACGGCGTGGTGGAGAGCCCCACCTGGGCGGCCAGATCCACGTAGGAGATGCGCGCGTTCTCCTGGAGCGCGCGCAGAATGCGCAGATCGATCCGGTCGAGCGTTCGGTTCCTGGGTTTCATGGTGGCCTCCCTTGTCCTGCCTTTAGCCGCGCGCCTGCCCAAGGGTGACGCGCTCGTGCCCCTGCAGGTCGATCAGGCTTTCAACGTTAATATACCCCGCCCGGTCGAGCGCCGCCCGCACGCTTTCGGCCTGGGTATGGCCATGCTCGAGCAGCAGAAATCCTTGGGCGCAAAGGTGCGGCCGGGCGCCCTCGATCAGATGCACCAGATCCGCCATTCCATCGCCTGCCGCTACCAGCGCCGAGCGCGGCTCGAAGCGCACGTCGCCACGCGCGAGGTGCGGGTCGTCCTCGCTGATGTAGGGCGGGTTGCTGACGATGAGCTCGAAGCGTGCCTCGGCATCCAGGGCGGCGAACCAGTCGCTTTGCAGGAAGGTGGCGTTAGTGATGCGAAGGTGTGCGGCATTGGCCCCGGCAAGTGCGACCGCCTCGTCGCGAAGATCGAGCCCGGTCACCTGCCAGCCCGGGCGCTCGCTGGCGAAGGCAAGCGCGATGGCGCCAGTGCCGGTGCCCAGATCGAGCAGCCGCCCGGCGGATGCCGGGGCGCGGGCGAGCGCCGCCTCCACCAGGGTTTCGGTGTCCGGTCGCGGGATCAGCGTATGCCGGGAGGTGGCAAGGGGCAGCCCCCAGAACTCGCGCTCGCCGGTGAGATAGGCCACCGGCTCGCCTTGGGCACGGGCGGCTATCAGGGCGTCGAAGCGGGCGTGTTCGAAGGGCGGGCAAGGCGCGTCGCCCCAGGTGTAGAGCCAGGTGCGATCACGTCCGAGCACATGGCCCATCAGCACTTCGGCGTCCAGGCGCGGGGTCGGCGACCCCGCCTCGATCAGGCGCCGAGTGGCCGCCTTGAGCAGCGCATCGACGCTCATCACGCGTCCTGAAGCGCCGAGAGCTGTTCGGCCTGGTACTCGTGGATCAGGGGCTCCACCACGTCGTCGAGCTGCTCGCCGCTGATCACGTCGACCAGCTTGTAGAGCGTCAGGTTGATACGGTGGTCGGTGATGCGCCCTTGGGGGAAATTGTAGGTGCGAATGCGCTCGCTGCGATCACCGGAGCCGACCAGCGAGCGGCGCGCATCGGCCTGCTCCTGGCGCTGGGAATCCACGGCGTTGCGCTTGAGCCTGGCGGCGAGCAGCGACATCGCCTTGGCGCGGTTCTTGTGCTGACTGCGCTCCTCCTGGCACTCCACCACCACGCCGGTGGGCAGGTGGGTGATGCGGATCGCCGAGTCGGTGGTATTGACGTGCTGGCCGCCGGCGCCGCTGGAGCGGTAGGTGTCCACGCGCAGATCCGCCGGATTGATGTCGATGTCGCCCACGTCCTCGACCTCGGGCATCACCGCCACGGTGCAGGCGGAAGTATGAATACGCCCTTGGGACTCGGTGGCGGGCACGCGCTGCACGCGGTGGGCGCCGGACTCGAACTTGAGCCTTGCATAGACGCCGTCGCCCTTGACCCGGGAGATCACCTCCTTGTAGCCGCCGTGCTCGCCGTGACTGGCGCTGACCACCTCCACCCGCCAGCCGCGTTTCTCCGCGTAGCGGGAGTACATGCGAAACAGGTCGCCGGCGAAGATCGCCGCCTCGTCGCCGCCGGTGCCGGCGCGCACTTCCAGAAACACGCCGCGCCCGTCGTCCGGGTCCTTGGGTACCAGCAGGCGCTTGAGTTCGGTATCGAGCTCTTCGAGCTGCTCGCGGCCCTCTTCCATTTCCATCTCGGCCAGCTCGCGCATCTCCGGGTCGCTGTCGCGGCTCAATGTTTCGGCGGTGGCGATGTTCTCCTCGATCTCGCGGTAGCGCTGCCAGGCGGCGACCAGCGCCTCGAGCTCGGCGTACTCGCGGGAGTAGTCGCGAAAGCGCTGCTGGTCGTTGATCACATCCGGGTCCGAGAGCAGCATCGCAAGCTCTTCGAAGCGGTCGGCAAAACTGTCTAGGCGTTGGCGCAACGTCTCTTTCATGCGGGCGTATCATCCTTCTGGCGTTTCGCCGCGGGCGCGGGCTTGTCGAACGCGGGCTTCGAGGGAAGCAGCACCTGCGGCGCCGCGCTCAAAAGTTCGTGGTTTTCCTGGGTGGCCGCCTCGCGCAGGGCGAGCGTGGGCTGGTGCATGAAGCGATTGGCGAGCTGGTGGGCCAGACGCTCGACCACCTTGGCCGGGTCTTCGCCACGGGCCAAGCGCTCCAGCGCCTGATCCCGGGCGGCGTCGCGAAGCGACTCGCCGTGGCGGCGGTAGTCGCGAATCAGCTCGCCCCCCTGACGCAGACGGCCCTCCTGCTGCCAGCTGCCCACGCCGTGCTCGATCAGCGATTCGGCCTGGTCGGCGGCGACCTGACGGTGGCGACGGTTCTCCTCGATCACCTCCTCGAGGTCGTCGACGGTATACAGGAAGACGTCGGCGAGCTCGCCGACCTCGGGCTCGATGTCGCGCGGCACGGCGATGTCGACCATGAACACCGGCCGGTGGCGGCGCTTCTTCAGCGCCCGCTCGACCATGCCCTTGCCAAGGATCGGCAAGGGCGCTGCGGTCGAGGAGATCACGATGTCCGCCTTCTCCAGCGCCGTTGGAATGTCCGGCAGCGCGATCGCCTCGCCGCCGAGCGGCCCGGCGAGGGCCTGAGCCCGCTCGCGGGTACGGTTGGCCACGACGATAGTGCGCACCCCGGCCTCGTGCAGGTGGCGGGCGACCAGCTCGATGGTTTCGCCGGCACCGATCAAGAGCGCACTTGCCCGCCCGAAGTCGTCGAAGATACGGCTCGCCATGCTGACCGCCGCGTAGGCGACCGACACCGGGTTCTTGCCGATGCCGGTTTCGGTGCGCACCTGCTTGGCCACGGCGAAGGTGTGCTGAAAAAGACGCTCGAGCTCACCACCGAGTCCCTTGGCCTGGCGTGCCTGCTGGTAGGCGTCCTTCAGTTGGCCAAGAATCTGCGGCTCGCCGAGCACCATGGAATCGAGCCCCACCGCCACGCGCATCAGGTGGCGCGCGGCGTCGTGATCCAGATAGTGGTAGGCGCAGCGGGCGAGTTCATCGACGCTGAGATCGTGAAAGCGGCTCAGCCATTCGAGCACCGCCTGCTCGCCAGCCGAGTTGGTCACGCAGTAGAGCTCGGTGCGATTGCAGGTGGAGAGCACCGCCGCCTCGCGGATGTGCGGCAGACAGCGAAGTTCGCCCAGCGCGTTCTCGAGCTGCGAGGGTGTAAAGGCCACCTGCTCTCGCACGGCGACACTGGCCGTCCGATGATTGATTCCCAGGGCAAGAAGCGTCATGCGTTAGGCGTCTTCGCTAGTGGATCGGTCGTAGAGCGACATCGGCCCGTCTCTGCTGGACGAGTCCCGTGTGTCTGAAGCCTTGCCGGCCCGGCGCAAAAATGGCGCTGACACGTGTCGTTTTCAAGGTGTAGCATTCTACCACAGACCGCCCGGTTCTGGCGTCACCACTTTGCCGCAGGCCACCGAGCCGCTATGCTGATCATCCGGCCACTTGATCGAGACACGCATGCCCCTTCGCGCGACATTCACGGGTTTACCCTGCTGGCCCCTGGCGGCCACGCTCCTGCTGGGCGGCTGCCAGTCGACACCCTCCACCGTCGACGGCGGCCTGCCGGCGTTCGTGAGCGACCCGATGGCCTCGGCGCCGCCGATCACCCAAGGGCTCGATGCCGAAGGCCTGGGCACGCTGCTCGGCGCCGAGATGGCCGGCCAGCGCGGCGACTTCCGCCGCGCGAGCGAAGGCTACCTCGCGGCGGCCGAACGCTACCCGGTGCCGGCGCTGGCCGAGCGCGCCACCTTCGCCGCGCGCTTTGGCAACGATACTGCCTTGATGGAGGCCTCGGCGCTGCGATGGCGCGAACTCGCCCCGAACGCCCAAGGCCCCAACCAGTTTCTCGCCAGCCTGTCCCTGTCGCGCGGCGACTGGCTGGACAGCCTCGAACAGCGCCTGGCAATCGCCAGCACCGGCGGCAGCGGCGATATCGCCGCCTTCGCCGAGCTGGCCGTCGCCGATGAGGCGCCGCTCGGCCTTCTGATTCGCCCGCTGCGCGACTTTCTCGACGACTACACCGTCATCAGCCCGGATGCGGACGCGCTCGAGGCGCAGAGCGACGTGCTGCTCGGCGCCGCCTTGATCGAAGCGGCGCTGGGCAACACGAGCCAGGCCCAGGCCCGCCTGGACCAGGTGGCGCGCCAGGCCCCGGAATCCGAGGCACTGTGGCTCGCCCGGGCGCGGCTGGCACTCGAGACCGGCGACAGCCGCGCCGCCCGCGACGCCGCCCGCCGGGGGCTCGAGCTCGCCCCGGATGACGTTCGCTTCGTGCTGATGCTCGCCCAGGCCAACATTCGCCTTGGCGACATCCAGGGCGCCGAGGCGCAGACCGATGCGCTGCTCGAAAGCCATGGCGGTGGCGAGGAGCTGCGCGTGGCGCTGGCCCAGCTCTACCTGGAAGAGAAGCGACCGGCGCCGGCCTACCGCCTGCTTCAACCGTTGATCGGCCAGGAGAACGTTCCCGATCTCGCCTATTATCTGCTTGGCGCCGTCACTCAGGCCCAGGGCGACCCCGACAACGCGCTGCTCTACTACCGCCAGGTGCGCGAAGGCAGCGAGTTCCTGCCCTCCCGCGCTAGCGCCGCCCAGATGCTGATCGATGAGGATCGGCTGGTCGATGCGCGCGCTTTCTTGCGTATCGAACGCATGCGCCACGACACCTACTTCAGCGACCTGGTACTGCTGGAAGTGCAGTTGCTCGACGCTCAGGGGCTGGGCCGCGAGGCCGAGGCGCTGCTCGACCGAGAAGTGACCCGCACGCCTGAGGACACCGGGCTTCGCTATCTCCGGGCGATGCGTGCCTTCGAGCGCGGCGACATCGACCTGATGGAGCGCGACCTGCGCCGTATCATCGACGCCGAGCCAGGCAATGCCGCCGCGCTCAACGCGTTAGGCTATACGCTGGCGGATGCCGGCCCGCCCGGGCGGCTCGTTGAGGCGCGCGAGCTGATCGAGCGCGCCTACGAGCTCGAGCCGGACAACCCGGCGGTGCTCGACAGCATGGGCTGGGTGCAGTTTCGTCTGGGCGAGCCCGAGGCCGCCCTGCCCTGGCTCGAAAGCGCCTACGCCCGGATGCCGGACCAGGAGGTCGCCGCGCACCTGGCCGAGGTGCTTCATGCCCTGGATCGCAGCGAGGATGCCCGCGCCCTGGTGCGTCGCATCCAGGCCCGCGGCGGCGAACAGCCGCACATCGACGAGCTGCTTCAGCGCCACCCGGAGCTCGGCGCGCCATGACACGGGGCGCGCCTTCTTCATGTACTAACGCCTCGAACGACTAACGCCTCGAACGATTCGGGGCGCATCACCCAACACGGAGTTTGACCATGCCGACCGCCTACCCTATCGCCTCGCCCCTCCACGCCGTCACCCGTCCCGCGCGGGCGCTGATGGCTGGCGTCGCCCTGCTGGCACTGGCTGGCTGCGCCACTCAGGCGCCCACGGATGAAAGCGGCCGCCAGGCAGGCCAGTGGGAGCGCCAGCAGGCCAGCGTCGAAGCCTTCGACAGCTGGACCATGGCCGGCAAGGCGGGGCTGCGCACGCCGGACGAAAACACCAGCGCCAACCTGGACTGGAACCAGACCCCCTACTACTTTCGCATGCTGATCAGCGGCCCCTTCGGCGGCGGGCGCAGCGTGCTCGAGGGCCGCGAGGGGCGCTTTTCGCTGACCACCAGCGATGGCCGCTTCGAGGCCGAGACGCCCGAAGCACTGATGGAGGAACAGCTCGGCTGGTCGCTGCCGGTGCGCGCCATGCCCGACTGGGTACGGGGCCTTCCGGGCGGCGACTCGAGCTATCAGCTCGAAACCGACGCGCTGGGCTTCCCGAGCCACCTCGAGCAGGATGGCTGGCAGATCGACTATCGCGACTGGGAAGAAGTGGAAGGCATGTGGCTGCCGCGCCGCCTGGTGATGAATATCGATGAAATACGCATCACCCTGGTGGTGAACCAGTGGCGTGCGCGCAGCGACCAGGAGTGACCCTTGGCGAGCAACGATAGTCCCGCGTGCCGGCTGACCCTGCCGGCACCGGCGAAACTCAACCGCATGCTGCACATCACCGGCCGCCGCCCGGACGGCTATCACACCCTGCAGACGCTGTTCCAGTTCATCGACCTGCAGGATGAGCTTACCTTCATCTTGCGCGACGACGGCGAGATCACGCTGGACGAGGCGCTCGACGGGGTACGCTTCGAGGATAACCTGGTGGTGCGCGCCGCCAGGATGCTGGCACCCTACCGCCATGACCGCCGCCAGGGAGTCGAGATCGGCCTCACCAAGCGCCTGCCCATGGGCGGCGGCCTCGGCGGCGGCAGCTCCAACGCCGCCACGGTCCTGGTCGGGCTCAACCAGCTCTGGGGGCTAGGGCTTTCCCTCGACACGCTGGCCGAGCTTGGCCTGTCGCTCGGCGCCGACGTGCCGGTGTTCGTCCACGGCAAGAGCGCCTGGGCTGAAGGCGTAGGCGAGAAGCTCACCCCGGTCACCCTCGACACGCCCTGGTTCGTGGTAATCCATCCCGGGGTGAGCGTCTCGACCCCGGCCGTCTTTCAGGACCCGGAATTGACACGCGCAAGCCCCCCCATTACTATGGCGCGCGCACTGCAGGGGGGAGCGAGCGCGTGGCGCAACGACTGTGAAGAAACGGTCAAGAAACGCCATCCATCGATCGCCTGCGCACTCGAGTGGCTCGGCCAGTACGCACCCAGCCGCCTGACCGGCACCGGCGCTTGCCTGTTTGCCGAATTCGAGTCCGAGCACGCCGCGAACGCCGTGACGCAAGAGGCCGCCAAACGCTATCACGCATGGACGGCACGCGGGCTCAACGGCTCTCCCCTACATGATGCTCTGGGCGGTTGACGCCCGATCGAGTCGTTCGGTTATTGCTGGGGTATCGCCAAGTGGTAAGGCACCGGTTTTTGGTATCGGCATTCCCAGGTTCGAATCCTGGTACCCCAGCCAACTCGACGGCGATCCGACGTTTTCTCCCCTGATCCCCAACACTGCAAAGGTGGCCGTGCGTGTCAAAATTGATGGTTTTCACCGGGAACGCCAATCCCGAACTCGCTCACAAGATTGCCGAGAGCCTGGACAGCCGCATGGGTCATGCGACGGTGGGCCAGTTCAGCGACGGCGAGATCGCAGTCGAGATCAATGAGAACGTGCGTGGCAAGGATGTGTTCATCCTCCAGTCCACCTGCGCCCCCACGAACGACAACCTGATGGAACTGATCCTGATGGTCGACGCCCTGCGCCGCGCCTCGGCAACGCGCATCACGGCGGTCGTCCCCTACTTCGGCTATGCCCGCCAGGATCGCCGCGTGCGCTCCGCCCGCGTGCCCATCTCGGCGAAAGTGGTGGCCGACATGATGGTCAAGGCCGGCGTCGACCGCGTGATGACGATGGACCTGCACGCTGACCAGATCCAGGGCTTCTTCGACGTGCCGGTGGACAACGTCTACGGCTCGCCGATCCTGCTCGACGATATTGAGCGCCAGAACTACGCCGACCTGGTCGTGGTCTCGCCGGACGTCGGCGGCGTGGTGCGCGCGCGCGCCATCGCTAAGCAGCTCAATGCCGATCTCGCCATCATCGACAAGCGTCGCCCCCAGGCCAACCAGGCTCAGGTGATGCACATCATCGGCGAGATAGAAGGTCGCACGTGCGTCGTGGTCGACGACATGATCGACACCGCCGGCACCCTGTGCAAGGCGGGCGAGGCGCTTAAGGATCACGGCGCCGCGCGCGTGGTGGCCTACGCCACCCACCCGATCCTGTCCGGCCCCGCGGTCGACAACATCAGCAACTCGGTGCTCGACGAAGTGGTCGTCACCGATACGATCCCGCTGGCCGAGCACGCTCGCCGCAGCGGCAAGATCCGCCAGCTCAGCGTGGCCGGGCTGATCGCCGAAGCGATCCGCCGGGTCAGCAACGAAGAATCTGTCAGCGCGATGTTCCATTGAGCTGACGATGAAAGCCCCCTCACGGGGCCATGAAGGCGTCGTCGTCTGGTCGCGGTCGGCGATGTCTTCCTACTCAAACCAAGAGGCACACACATGTCTGATTTTACTTTGAAAGCCAGCGTTCGTAACGACCTGGGGAAAGGTGCGAGCCGCCGCCTGCGTCGTGCGAACCAGCAGGTTCCGGCCGTCATCTACGGTGGTGAGAAGGAGCCGCAGTCCATCTCCGTCGAGAAAACCGCCTTCTACAAGGCGATCGAAGACGAGTCTTTCTTCTCGTCCGTCATCAACCTCGACATCGACGGCAAGAAAGAGCAGGTCGTGGTGCGTGATCTGCAGCGTCACCCCTTCAAGCCGCTGCTGACCCACGCCGACTTCATGCGTGTCGACGCCACCCACGAAATTACCATGAACGTGCCGCTGCACGTGATCGGTGAAGACAAGTGCGTCGGCATCAAGGACCAGGGCGGCGAACTGCACGTCATGGCCAACGAAGTGGCGATCAGCTGCCTGCCGAAGGACCTGCCGGACTTCTTGGCAGTCGACATCGCAAGCGTCGAGCTGGGTACCACTCTGCACCTGTCCGACCTCACGCTTCCGAAAGGCGTCTCTTCCGTGGACCTGTCCCACGGCGAAGAGCACGACCACGCCGTCCTCAACATCACCAAGGTACAGGTGCGTGACGAGGAAGAAGGCGAAGGCGAAGGCGAGGAAGGCAGCGCCGAGTAAGCGCACTCTTCACGGCCTGCCCGTGCATTGGGCCATGCCCGCATGGCCCAAGGATGTTAAAATCAAGCGCCCCGGCGCTTGATTTTTTTTGCGTGCCGGAAACGATCCGCCGCACCGGGCTTCGCGGAGGATTTCGAAGATCGTTCCCGGCATGGCAACGCTTTTTTGAATAGGAGGTGGGAATGAGCCAGGTGACGGCCATCATCGGACTGGGCAATCCGGGTCCTGACTACGAGGCGACGCGCCATAACGCAGGCTTCTGGCTGGTGGATGCGCTGGCACGCCGCGCCCACACCGAGCTTCGCCCGGAGAAGAAGTTCCTCGGCCTCTACGCCAAGGCACGCCTGGGGGATCGCGACGTCCATCTGCTCAACCCCACCACCTTCATGAACCGAAGCGGAGGGGCCGTTGCGGCGCTTTGCCAGTTCTTCAAGCTCGCACCGACAGAACTGCTCGTCGTCCACGACGAGCTCGACCTCCCCCCGGGCCAGGCGCGCTACAAAACCGGTGGCGGCCACGGCGGTCACAACGGCCTGCGCGACATCATCAGCGCGCTCGGCAACCAGAACGGCTTTCACCGCCTGCGCATCGGCATCGGCCACCCGGGGGAGGCGCGCCAGGTCAGCCACTATGTGCTGAACCGTCCGGGTAAGGCGGAGCAGGAAGCGATCGACCAGGCGCTGGCCGAGAGCGAGGCCACCCTTCCCCTGGCGCTTGCCGGCGACTGGGCCAAGGCCATGAACCGGCTGCACAGCGTCAAGTAGCCACCCGTTTTCACTTCAAGGCGGATCGACACCTCCGCCCCGGTCAGGATATTTACATGGGTTTCAATTGCGGAATCGTCGGCCTACCCAACGTAGGCAAATCCACGCTGTTCAACGCGTTGACCAAGTCCGGCATCGATGCGGAGAACTTCCCCTTCTGCACCATCGAGCCCAACGTCGGGATCGTGCCGATGCCCGACCCGCGTCTGGACAAGCTCGCCGAGATCGTCAAGCCCCAGAAGGTGCTGCCCACGACCATGGAGTTCGTGGACATCGCGGGCCTGGTGGCCGGCGCCTCCAAGGGTGAGGGCCTTGGCAACAAGTTTTTGGCCAACATTCGCGAGACCCAGGCGATCGCCCACGTGGTGCGCTGCTTCGACAACGACAACGTGATCCACGTGGCCAACCAGGTGGACCCGCGGGCGGATATCGAGACCATCAACCTGGAGCTGGCGCTGGCCGATCTCGATACCGTCGAGAAGGCGAGCCAGCGTCTGGTGCGCTCGGTCAAGGGCGGCGACAAGGACGCCACCGCAACCAAACTGATCCTCGACAGGATCCAACCGCACCTGGCCGAAGGCATGCCGCTTAGAAGCTTCGGGCTGTCCGATGACGAGAAGCAGCAGGTCAAGAGCTTCGGCTTTCTGACCCTGAAGCCGACCATGTACATCGCCAACGTCAACGAGGACGGCTTCGAGAACAACCCGTACCTCGATATCGTCAGGGAGATCGCCGCCGAGGAAGGCGCGGTGGTGGTGCCGGTGTGCAACCAGCTGGAAGCCGAGATCGCCGAGCTCGATGACGACGAGCGCAGCGTGTTCCTCGAGGAAATGGGCATGGAAGAGCCGGGCCTTGATCGAGTGATCCGCGCCGGCTACGCGCTTCTGGGCCTGCAGACCTACTTTACCGCCGGCGTCAAGGAAGTGCGCGCCTGGACCGTGAAGGCCGGCGCCACAGGCCCCGAGGCCGCCGGTGTGATCCACACCGACTTCCAGAAAGGCTTCATTCGCGCCGAGGTCATCGCCTATGACGACTTCGTCGCACTTGGCGGCGAACAGGGCGCCAAGGATGCCGGCAAGTGGCGCCTGGAAGGCAAGGAGTACATCGTCAAGGACGGCGACGTGATTCACTTCCGGTTCAACGTCTGACGCTTTCGAGCGCAAGGGTAAAATCGCTTGACGGGCGGCGCCTCGCTTTGTAATATTCGCCCCCGTTGAACGGCTACATAGCTCAGCTGGTTAGAGCACATCACTCATAATGATGGGGTCCCCTGTTCAAATCAGGGTGTAGCCACCAGATCCGAAAAAAGCCCGCCGATCTCTTGATCGGCGGGCTTTTTCGTGTGCCCAGGGGGCTTTCGCCCCCTCTCCTTTCAGCCCAACGTCGGGCGGTTCAGGAACGCGACCAGCGCGCGCGTCAGGTGCTCGACGTCCCGGGTGCCGGCGGTTTCGCGAATGGAGTGCATCGCCCACTGGGGCACGCCCACGTCGATGGTGGGCACGCCGATTTCGGTCGCCGTGATCGGCCCGATGGTGCTGCCACAGCCCATGTCCGCTCGAGTGACGAAGGACTGCACCGGCACGTCGGCCTCGCGGCACACGTCGCGAAACAGCGCTCCGGTCACGCTGTTGGTGGCGTAGCGCTGGCTGGCGTTGACCTTGATGACCGGGCCGCCGTTGATTCTTGGGCCGTGACGCTCGTCGTGCTTGTCGCGGAAGTTGGGATGCAGCGCATGGGCGTTGTCGCAGGAGATCATCAGCGACGACTGGATCAGCTGGATCAGCGCCTCCTCGCCACCCCGCCCGACCTGGGCATTGAGGCGCTTGAGCACATCGCCCAGAAACGGCCCCTGGGCGCCGCAGGCGCTGGCACTGCCTACCTCCTCGTGATCGTTGGCCACCAGCAGCGCCCCCTGCTCGCCGTCGCAATCGAGCAGCGCCTCCAGGCCGATGAAGCACGACAGCAGGTTGTCCAGCCGGGCGCTGGCGACGAGCTCGCGCTTCACCCCGATCAGCGATGGCGGCTGCAGGTCGTAGAAGCCCAGCTCGAAGTCCACCACCTCGACATCTTCGAGGCCGTGCTCGCGTGCCAGAAAGCGCGTCAGCAGCGACTCCAGAGTGGCGTCGTCGCTCTGCATCACGACCGGTGCCATCTGGGTCTGGGGATTGATCGCGCGACCGGCGTTGACCTCCCGGTCCAGGTGGATCGCCAGGCTCGGAATGATGGCGATGGGCTCGGCGACGTCGAGCAGCACGCTCTCGAGCCGGCCATCCGGATGGCGCACGTGCACGCGCCCGGCGAGTCCCAGGTCGCGATCGAACCAGGGCGCCAGCAGCACCCCGCCGTAGACCTGCACGCCAAGCTGCAGCCAGCCTGCCGAGCGCTGGGTGGCCTCGGGCTTGAGCCGCAGTCCGGGGCTATCAGTGTGGGCGCCGATCATGCGCAGGGCGTCAAGCCCCTGCGCCGGCAGTTGAAAGGCGATGAGCGAGGAGTCGTTGCGGGTGACGACGTAGCGCCCGCCGGCCTCGAGCTGCCAGTCGGCCTTCTCGTCGAGGCGCGTGAAGCCGCCCTGCTCCAGGTGCCGGAGCATCGACCGGGTGGCGTGCCAGGGCGTGGGCGAGTCCGCCAGAAATTCGCAGAGCCGCTCGAGGCGCCCCTCGCTTCGAGACGTGCTGTCGACCGCGTTCAAATTGAATGCCCTCCGTCGGAAAATCAGTGAGTATCACAGAGTGTATGTCCTGCTACAATGCTCTTTCGGCTTGCGCAACTCATGGGTTGGCTGCATGTCAAGGAACACTGAGTGACCATAAATTCCGGGAGAGCCTGACTGATGAGCTTGTTTGCAACGCTTTCGCGCTCGGTCGCCGTTGCCGTGATGCTGGTGATGACCAGCCCGGTGGCTTTGGCGCAACTTGCGCCGACCGATGAACAACGCCAAGCGGCAGTGGAGATCGGGGACGCGCTCCGCTACGGCCACTACGCCAATATCGATTTTGACGAGCAGTGGTCGCAGGAAGCCTTCCAGCGCTACCTGGACATCCTGGACAACCAGCGAGGCTACCTGCTCAAACGCGACATCGAACCGTACCGCCATCTTGAAGGGCACATGGACGAGGTGCTGTTCGAAGGCGAGCTCGACGAGGCCTTCGAACTCTACAACTTGCTCAGCGATCGCCATATCGCCCGGCTCGAATGGCTGCTGGAACGTCTCGACGAAGGGCTCTCCTTTGACTTCGAAAGCAACGAGCGACTCGAGATCGACCGCGAGAACGCCCCGTGGGCGAGCCGCGAAAGCGAGCTCGACGAGCTGTGGCGCAAGCGCCTCGAAAACGACGCCCTGACGCTCGCCCTGACCGACCAGGACGAGGAGCAGATCGAGGACAACCTGCGCCAACGCTACGAAGGCCAGCTCACCCGGCTCAACCAGACCGAATCCGAGGACGTGTTCGGCATCCTGATGGCGGCGATCTCCAGCACCATCGACCCGCACACCGGCTATCTGTCGCCGCGCCAGAGCGAATCCTTCGATATCCAGATGAGCCTGTCGCTCGAGGGCATCGGCGCACTCCTGCAGGCCGAGGGCGAGTATGTGAAGGTAGCGAGCCTGGTGCCCGGCGGTCCCGCCGAGCGCGCCGGGGTGCTCGAGCCCGCCGATCGCATCATCGCGGTGGGCCAGGAAGACGGTGAGATGGTCAACGTGGTGGGCATGCGCCTGGACAACGTGGTGGACCTGATTCGCGGTCCGAAAGGCTCGACGGTGCGCCTCGACGTGGTGCCCGCCCAGGCCGTCGACATGACGCGCTCCCATGTGGTCGAGATCACCCGCGACACGGTCAGCCTCGAGGATCAGGCGGCCCACGGCGAGGTGATCGAGGTCGAGCGTAACGGCGAGCCGCACAAGATCGGCGTGATCGACGTGCCTACCTTCTACGTCGACTTCGACGCCTGGCAGGCTGGCGAAGAGGAGTATCGCAGCACTACCCGCGACGTGGCCCGCGAAATCGAGTCGCTGAAGGAGCAGGAAGTCGAAGGCATCGTGCTGGATCTGCGCAACAACGGCGGCGGCGCGCTGCAGGAAGCCAACTCGCTGATCGGCCTGTTCATCGACCGTGGTCCTACCGTTCAGGTGCGCGACGCCCAAGGGCGCATCCAGCTCTACGGCGACACCGATGCCGGCACGCTTTATGATGGCCCGCTCACCGTGCTGACCAACCGCCTGTCCGCTTCCGCCTCGGAGATCTTCGCCGGCGCGATCCAGGATTACGGCCGTGGCCTGGTGGTCGGCACCACTACCTTCGGCAAGGGAACCGTGCAAACGCTCAACGAGCTGAGCCACGGTCAGATCAAGCTGACCCGCGCCAAGTTCTACCGTATTTCTGGCGAGAGCACCCAGAATCGCGGCGTCGAGCCGGACATCACCTTTCCCAGCCTGATCGACCCGGAGCGCATCGGCGAAAGCAGCCTCGACAACGCCCTGGCCTGGGACACGGTCCAGAACGTCCAGTACCGCCGCTACGGCAACCCGGAGGACTTCATCGGCGCGCTGACCGCGCAGCATCAAAAGCGTGCCCAGACGAACCCCAACTTCCGCTACCTGGAGCGCCAGTCGACGCTCGCCCGCCAACTGCGCGAGCAGCACACCAGCGTCAGCCTCAACCGCGAGCAGCGCCAACGCGAACTGGAGGCCCAGGAGGCCGAGCAACTGTCGCTCGAGAACCAGCGCCGCCGCGCGCTCGACCTTCCCGAGCTAGAGGAGTGGCTGGACGCCCGTCTCGACCCCAGCCTGAACGGCGAGCCCGTTGACGGTGAAGGCGACGAGGAAAGCGAGGAAGAGATGCCGGTGGACCGCGCTCACGTACTCGAAGCCGCCGAGATCATGCTCGACTACACCCACATGAAGAACGCCCAGCGCATGGCCCAGCGCTGAGCGGCTTCACACCTGCAAGCACCGCGCCCTCGGGCGCGGTTTTTTATGCGCCGCAGTCAACGCCCGTACGCAGCGGGCAGATCATCGGTACCGAACAGATACACGAAAACCAGGCGCGAAAAGCGGCCTGTCGTAAAATACTGGAATCGGGTATCGAAAAATCGGGAAACGAAAAAGAACCGGTAACGCGAAAAGACTAGGGAAGGTACTTCATGAGGATCGTCGAAAGATGCCTGGCTCCCCGAACAGGACTCGAACCTGTGACCCAATGATTAACAGTCATTTGCTCTACCAACTGAGCTATCGGGGAACGTCTTCAAGAAAAGCAGTCTTGCCGGGCGTAGTCGATGTGGCTCCTCGAACAGGACTCGAACCTGTGACCCAATGATTAACAGTCATTTGCTCTACCAACTGAGCTATCGAGGAACATCGAACTGCTTGACTACGGTGCTTGAGTGGAGCGTTTGGCTCCTCGAACAGGACTCGAACCTGTGACCCAATGATTAACAGTCATTTGCTCTACCAACTGAGCTATCGAGGAACTGCTCAAACACGGTGCGTAGTATACTCATGAATACGCTCGGGTCAAGCCTCGATTGCTGTCGGCGCTAGCCGCTGGAATCTTGTATCCGTATAATGCGCCTACTCTTTAGCGACACTCAAGGCACGCACCCGCGGCCAAATCGACGCTCCACTCATTTTCGTCGCACGACGATCCATAGATGACAGGTACCGATGGCGAAGAAGCTCTTCATCAAAACGCACGGCTGCCAAATGAACGAGTACGACTCCTCGCGCATGGCGGATCTACTCGGCGAATCTCACCAGTTGGAACTCACCGATGACGAGAAGGAAGCCGACGTCATCCTGCTCAACACCTGCTCGATTCGCGAGAAGGCCCAGGAGAAGGTGTTTCACCAGCTAGGCCGCTGGAAGAAACTCAAGGACGCCAACCCGGACCTGGTGATCGGGGTCGGCGGGTGCGTGGCGAGTCAGGAAGGCGAGGCGCTGAGAAAACGCGCGCCCCATGTCGACATGGTGTTCGGTCCGCAGACCCTGCACCGCATCCCGGCCATGATGGACGCGCGCAACGCCGCTGCGACTTCCGGCGCCAACATGATTGCCGCAGTGGACGTCACCTTTCCGGAAATCGAGAAGTTCGACCACCTGCCCAAGCCCTCCTCCGACGGCGCGACGGCGTTCGTCTCGATCATGGAGGGCTGCTCGAAGTACTGCACCTTCTGCGTGGTGCCCTACACTCGCGGCGAGGAGGTCTCGCGGCCTTTTGAAGCGGTGATGGACGAGGTGATCCACCTGGCCGACCAGGGCGTGCGCGAGATCAACCTCTTGGGTCAGAACGTCAACGCCTACCGCGGCGACAACCAGCTCGGCGAGGAGATCGACCTGGCCGAGCTGATCGCCTGTGTGGCGGCGGTAGAAGGCATCGACCGGGTGCGCTTCACCACCTCTCACCCGGTGGAGTTCACCGAGAGCCTGGTCGAGGCCTACGCCGAGATCCCGGAGCTGGTCAGCCACCTGCACCTGCCGGTGCAGTCGGGCTCGGATCGCATCCTTTCGGCGATGAAGCGCGGCCACGATCGCGAGGAGTACATCGCCAAGATGGAGCGTATCCGCGCCAACCGTCCGGACATCAGCTTCTCCTCGGACTTCATCATCGGCTTTCCCGGCGAGACCGAGCAGGACTTCGAGGACACGATGGACCTGATCCACCGTATCGGCTTCGACCACTCCTTCAGCTTCGTCTACTCGGCGCGTCCGGGCACCCCGGCGTCGGGCCTCGAGGACGACACGCCGGAGAGCGTCAAGAAGCAGCGCCTGAAGATTCTGCAGGAGCGTATCCTTCAGCAGGCCGCCCAGATCAGCCGGCGCATGGTGGGCTCCACCCAGCGTATCCTGGTCACCGGCTTCTCGCCGAAGGACCCGGGTCAGCTCTCCGGGCGAACCGAGAACAACCGCGTGGTGAACTTCCGCGCCGCCAATCCTAGTGATCTGATCGGCTACTTCGTGGACGTGGAGATCACCGAAGCCCTGCCCAACTCGCTGCGCGGCGAACTCGCCTCCCCCGAACGTTATTGACGGCTATTTGCCCCAAGTAATTGCCCAGGCGAAGCCTGGGCATTAAGCTCTGATCTACACCCATCGAAAACGGATCGCCTACTCTTGAGCCAGCCATCACCCCAGGCCAATCGAATTATCACCGTCAGTCTCGAACCCAACGATCCGCAGCGGCTGGCAAGCCTCTGCGGTCAGCGCGATGAGCACCTGAAACTGATCGAGGACCGGCTGGACGTCACGCTTCGAAACCGTGGCAACATCTTCCAGCTGGCGGGCGCGGCGAACCGCATCAAGGCCGCGGCCAACGTGCTGGAGCACCTCTACCGCGAAACCGCGGCCAGCGAGCTTTCGCCGGACACGGTACACCTGTTTTTGCAGGAGTCCGGTCTCGAGGCGCTGGACGACGACGAGGACGGCGAAGAGAGTGGTGACGTGATCATGCGCACCCCGCGCACCATGATCAAGCCGCGCGGTTTGAACCAGCAGCGCTACGTCACCAGCATTCGCGAGCACGACATCAACTTCGGCATCGGCCCGGCGGGTACCGGAAAGACGTATCTTGCCGTCGCTGCGGCGGTGGAGGCGCTCAACAGCCAGGAAGTGCGCCGCATACTGCTGGTGCGCCCGGCGGTCGAAGCCGGCGAGAAACTCGGCTTTCTGCCAGGCGACTTGGCCCAGAAGATCGACCCGTACCTGCGTCCACTCTACGACGCGCTGTACGAGATGATCGGCTTCGAGCAGGTGGCCAAGCTGATCGAGCGACAGGTGATCGAGATCGCGCCCCTGGCCTACATGCGCGGGCGCACGCTCAACAACGCCTACATCATCCTCGATGAGAGCCAGAACACCACGCCGGAGCAGATGAAGATGTTCCTGACCCGGATCGGCTTCGGCTCCACCGCGGTGATCACCGGTGACGTGACCCAGGTGGACCTGCCCAAGGGCCAGCGCTCGGGGCTCATCCAGGTGCTGGACGTGTTGAAGGACACCCCGGGAATCGGCGTGACCCACTTCGCCGCCAAGGACGTGGTACGCCACCCCCTGGTGCAGCGCATCATCGAGGCCTACGACGCCTTCGAATCCCAGCAGGAAGCCGAGGAGCGCGCCGAGCGCGAAGCGCGCAAGCAGGAACGCGAGGCCCGCCTGGCCGCCCGCGACAGCGCCCCGCGCTGGGACGACGGGCGATGACCGATATCGTGATCGACCGCCAGGTGGCGGTCAGCGCCGAGGTTCCCTCGCTTTCACAGCTCACCCACTGGGTGGGCTGTGTGTTTTCCGAGCATCCAGACGATCCTCGCCGGGAGCTGACCATCCGCTTCGTCGAGCAAAACGAGAGCCAGACGCTCAACCGCGACTACCGCGGCAAGGACAAGCCGACCAACGTGCTCTCCTTCCCCTTCGAAGCGCCGCCGGGCATCGAGCTTCCGCTTCTGGGCGATCTGGTCATCTGCCACGCGGTGGTCGAGGCCGAAGCCATCGAGCAGCGCAAGCCCCTGATGAACCACTACGCGCACATGGTGGTACATGGCACCCTGCACCTGCTGGGGTACGACCATATCGACGACGACGAGGCCGAGGCCATGGAGGCGCTGGAGCGCCGCCTGCTCGCCACCCTCGACATGCCCGACCCGTACGCCGACTGACGTTCGCCTTCGACGCCACCCGTTCGCAACCAAGAGATCCGACGCAATGAGTGAAGACCCATCGAGCACGTCCCACCAGAAATCCTGGCTCGAGAAACTCTTTGGCGCCCTCACCGGTGATTCCGACGAGCCCAGCTCGCGCGATGAACTGCTCACCTTCCTGCGCCACACCGCCGGCAAGCTGAAGCTCGATCAGGACGCCATCATGATCATCGAGGGCGCACTCGAGATCAGCGACCAGCAGGTGCGCGAGATCCTCATTCCGCGCTCCCAGGTCTCGGCCATCGCCCTCGATCAGACCAGCGACGGCTACCTGCCCCTGATCCAGGAAACCGGCCACTCGCGCTACCCGGTGATCGGCGAGAACCTTGATGACGTCAAGGGTATCCTGCTGGTCAAGGATCTTTTGCCGCTGCTCTCGCGCACCCAGGAGAGCCGCGACGCCTTCACCCTCGAGGAGGTGCTGCGCCCGGCGATGTTCATTCCCGAGTCCAAGCGGCTAAACAGCCTGCTCAAGGAGTTTCGCGATACCCACAACCACATGGCGATCGTGGTCGACGAGTACGGCGGCACCGCGGGCATCGTCACCATCGAGGACATTCTCGAGCAGATCGTCGGCGACATCGAGGATGAGCACGACACCGACGAGGACGATGCCATCCGGGCGCTGGACGACGGCCGTTACGCCATTCGTGCGCTGACCCCTATCGAGGACTTCAACGAGCGCTTCGACACCGACTTCTCCGATGACGAGTTCGACACCGTCGGGGGGCTGGTGATGCAGCAGTTTGGCCACCTGCCCGGGCGCGGCGAGCATACCACCCTCGGCGGTTGGCGCTTCGTCGTGCTCAACGCCGACAATCGGCGCATTCGCCTGCTCGAAGCTTACCGGGACGAAGATGAACCGCCCGGCACGGCGGATATCGACTAGCCTCGCCCTTCATTTCACAGGATACCGCCATGGGAAGGATCTCCCCCTTTGCCCTGCAGTTGCTCGCCGCCCTGGTTGCGGGCGGCTTCGTCACCCTGACCACCTCGCCCTTCGAGCTCTGGTGGCTGGGGCCGGTCGCCGTCGGCCTCGTCTTCGCCGGCCTGCAGCGCCTCACCCCGGCCCAGGCCGCGTTCAAGGGCTGGCTTTTCGGGGTGGCGCTGTTCGCCACCGGCGCCTCCTGGGTCTACGTCTCGATTCACGACTACGGCTACACCGGCGTGCCGCTGGCACTGTTTCTGACCGGGCTGTTCGTGTGCGTGCTGGCGCTGTTCTACGCGCTGACCTTCTGGGTCTACCGCCGCTTCGCCGGGCCTCGCCTTGCCTTCGCCAGCTTCGCGGGCATCTGGGTGCTGGGCGAGGTGCTGCGCACCTATCTCTTCACCGGCTTTCCCTGGCTGCTGCTCGGTTCTGGCTACGTCGATGCGCCGCTGGCTGGCTGGGCGCCGCTGGGGGGCGTGTATCTGCTCTCGCTGCTGGTGGCGCTCAGCGGCACCCTCGGCGTCTACGTGCTGGCCCGGCGCTTCTGGGCGGCGCTGCCGCTCGCCGCGATCTGGCTTCTCCCGCTGGTACTGCCCAGCGGCTGGACCATGCCGGTCGGCGAGCCGACGCGCGTGGCGCTGCTGCAGGGCAATCTTTCCCAGCTGATCAAGTGGACGCCGGAAGGCCAGCGCGCCGCCGCCAACATCTACAGCGACCTGACCCGATCGGTCGCCGACGAGGCCGACCTGATCATCTGGCCGGAAACCGCGGTGCCGATGTTCGAATACCAGGCGCGCCCGGTGCTCGAACGCATCCAGGCGACGCTCTCGCCGCAGACGGCGCTCTTGACCGGCATCGTCCAGCTCGATGAAGAGAACCGCTACTTCAACAGCGTGATCGGCGTGGGTGACGTCGCCGGCAGCTACCAGAAGGAGCACCTGGTGCCCTTCGGCGAGTACCTGCCGCTGGAGAGCGTGCTGCGCGGGGCGATCGACTTCTTCGACCTGCCGATGTCGAGCTTCACCAAGGGCGATGCCGTCCAGGTACCGATGCAGGCGGGTGACCTGCGCATCGGCAACGCCATCTGCTACGAGATCATCTACCCGCAGCTGGTCGCCCGGCGCGCGCTGGAAAGCGACGTGATCGTCACGATCTCCAACGACACCTGGTTCGGCGCCTCCATCGGCCCGCACCAGCACCTGCAGATGGCTCGCCTGCGGGCGCTGGAGAACGGTCGTTTCGTGCTGCGCGCCACCAGCAACGGCATCACCGCGATCATCGATGCCCAAGGCGATATCGTTGCCCGTGCACCGCAGTTCGAAGCGACCGCCCTGCTCGGTGAATTCCAGGCCATGCAGGGGCAGACGCCCTTCACCCGCCTGGGCAGCCTCCCCGCCTGGCTGCTGGCGCTGCTGATGAGCGTGGCGGGCATCGTCGTCGGGCGCCGAACGCACAAGACGCTGCTCTGACCTCGACCCCGGTGCGGCATTTTGGCCCAAGCGGGCCGCTTGACTGCCCCCGGGGGCTTGGCATAATGGCGCCATGCTCAAATCTCGCCCCTTCTTACTGCTGGTCGTCGCCCCACTCGCCTTCACGGCGATCGTGGGCGCGGCCATCTTCGGCAACCAGGCGCTCTCCGCCGGCAAGGTCGACCAGGAGATCCGCGCGGCGATCGCCGCCGAACTCGACACCGCCTCGACGGTCGAGCTCTCCCAGCTCCAGGAAATCCAGTACGGCTACGGCGTCTGCGGGCTCTACCGCACCGACGAGTCGGCCAACGGGCTCGCCTCGTTCTTCTACGACACCACCAACCGGCGGCTGGTACTGGACGTCAACTCCCGCGCCTATACCGCCAACTGCGGACTCTCCTCGGTCTGCTAGCGGCTCGCCGCTCACACCCGCAGACATGTAAAACCGGACATGAAAAAAGCGCCTTCGACAGGCGCTTTTTTTGCTTCATTGCGAACCGAAAAACTCAGCCTTCCGCGATCACCTGGCGAAGGTCGGCAAGCACGTCCTGGTTGGAATGCGGGTCGCGTACCAGAAAGCGCGGCTGGCCCTCGGCGTTGAAGGCGAACACGGCGCTCGAGTGGTTGACGATGTAATCGCCACGCTCGTTGGGCTCCTCGAAGCTGTAGGCGATGCGGTAACGATTGGTCAGCGCGTCGATCTCTTCCTTGTCGCCGGTCAGGCCAGTGAACTCGGGCCCGAAAGCGCCGGTGTAGCGCTTGAGCACCTCGGGGGTGTCGCGTTCGGGGTCCACCGAGATCAGCAGCATCTGCACGTCGTCGCGCTCGGCCTCGGACAGCTCGTTGAAGATCGAGGCGAAGCGCGCCAGCGTCAGCGGACAGACGTCTGGACACTGGGTGTAGCCGAAGTAGACCAGCGTAGTCTTGCCGCGATAATCCTCCGCACGGGCGGGCTCGCCGTCACCATCGGTCAGCGCGAACTCGAGCGACGGCATGATCTCCTCGATATCGGTGGTGCGAAACTCCTCGTCGGCACAGCCCACCAGCAGGGCCGCGGCAAGAAGCGGCAAAAGCATTCTTTTCATCATGCGAGACGTTCTCTGGATTCACTCGGGGATCGGATCACAACGAGGCAGGCGAGACCACGTCGAATGTGACGGGCAGCGGTTCGCCGTCGATATCGAGGGTCACCTCGACCTCGTCACCTTCGGTCAGCGGCGCGAGGCGGTCCATGAACATCAGATGGTGGCCGCGCGGCGCGAAGCTGAACGTTTCACCGGGGCCGATCTCGACGCTTTCGACGCCGTGCATGTGGGCCATACCGTCGTGCTCCATGCTTTCGTGAAGCTCGATCGCCTCGAACGCCTCGCTGTCGGCACCGGTCAGCGTGATCGCCGACTCACTGCCATTCTCGATATCGAAGTAGCCGGCGCCAGGGGTGTTCCCGGGCAGCAGGCTCAGGCGCGCGTTGGAGACGCTGACATCGCTTGCCTGGGCGTTTACGGCGCCCAGCAGAATGGCGGCGCCAAGGAGAGTCGGCATGACGTGACGTCGGGCGTTGGACAGTGCATTCAGCATGGCGTGACTCCGTAAAGCATGGGTTGAAATCGGCAGCGCCAAAGGCGCTTTCATGAGGCCTACCTTAGCGCTCTTTTAAGCCACTGCCAGCACAATGCGACAATTTGTCCGGTGAACGCACCCCATGAAAAAAAGCCCGGCAGCGTTGTGCCCGGAGACGTATTGATTTACTCGGAGGGCGCCCCCTTGAGCGCTTCGCCGAGCACCTCGGGGATGGTCTGACGCACGTAGCGCCCCGGTGCCGGCTCGATGACCCCGAGTGCCCCGCTGCCCGGCACCCGCGCGACTACCTGCTTGTGCGTATCCACGTAGCCGTTCTGGGTGATCCATGCCTGCCAGTGCGGCCACCAGGAGCCGTCGTGGTACTGTGCGCCATCGAGCCACGCCTCGGGAGCGGCAGGCCGGGCATCGTTGGTCCAGTAGCCGTACTTCTGCTTGTGCGGCGGATTGACGATGCCGGCGATATGGCCGGAGCCGCCCAGCACGAAGGTGACCGGCCCCTTGGGTAGAAGCGCGCCATGGTAGGTGCTGTTCCACTTGGCGATATGGTCCTCCTTCGCCGAAACGAAGTAGCTCGGCGTCGAGACCTTGCGCAGGTCGATCTTGACCCCGTCGAGCTCGATACCGCCGGGTTCGACCAGCCGGTTCTCCAGATACAGGTGGCGCAGGTACCAGCCGTGGGTCGCCGCAGGCAGATTGGTGCCGTCGGTGTTCCAGTAGAGCAGGTCGAACGCCGCGGGCACCTCGCCCTTCAGGTAGTTGTTGACGAAGAACGACCAGAACAGGTCGTTCTCGCGCAGCAGGTTGAAGGTGTAGGCCATGGAGCGGCCATCGAGATAGCCCTTGAGCTGCATCGAGCGCTCGATCCCCTGCACCACGGTCTCGTTCAGGAACACGCCGATGTCGCCGGGGTCGCGGAAATCCTGGAGCGTGGCCATGTAGGTAACCGACTTGACCTTGCGCGCGCGCCGGGTACTGGTGAGGTATGCCATCGTCGAGGCGGTGAGCGTGCCGCCCACGCAGTAGCTGACCAGGTTCACCGACTTCTCGCCGCAGGCGCGTTCGATCGCCTCCATGGCGGCGATGGGCCCCATCTGCATGTAGTCCGCCCAGGTAACGTCGTGCTGCTCGGGGCCAGGGTTGCGCCAGGAGATCAGAAATACCGTATGGCCTTGGTCGACGAGCCACTTGACCAGCGAGTTGTCCTCGCGCAGATCAAGAATGTAGTACTTGTTGATCCAGGGCGGCACGATCAGCAGCGGCGTCTTGAATACTGTTTCCGTGGCCGGTGCGTACTGGATCAGCTGGATCAATTCGTTCTCGAACACCACCGACCCGGGCGTGACGGCGATGTTCTCGCCGACGGCGAAAGCCTGGCGGTCGGTCATGGCCACGTTGATGCCTTCGCTGGAGTTGGCGAGGTCCTTGCGCAGCCGCGTCAGGCCATCGAGCAGGTTCTGGCCCCGGGTTTCCAGGGTGCGCTTGACCACCTCGGGGTTGGTCGAGATGAAGTTCGACGGCGACATGGCGCTGACCAGTTGGCGGGCGTAGAAGGTGAGATTGCGCCGGCTCGCGTCGTCGAGCCCGTCGAGGCCGGCGATCAGCTCGTCGACGGATTGCGAGAACAACAGGTATTGCTGCATCAAGGAGAGATAGAACGGCTCGCTCGTCCAGGCATCATCCTTGAAACGGCGATCTCCCTTGGCGGGCTGGATCAGTGGCGTCACCGCTTCGCCGGCCAGCGCGCGCATGCCCTGCTGCCACAGGAGCCACTGATCCTGGGCCAGGCGGGCCTGGGTCTGCCAGACGAGCGCCGGATTGCCCATCAGCGCCTGGGCGGCCGCCTCGAAACTCGCGCGCATGTCACTGTAGACCGAGTCGGCGGCCTCGCTCGGCGCCATGCGCGCGAGCAGATCCTCCATCAGGCCCTGGTACTGCTCGCCGACCTCGTCGAGAACGCGCTTCCACGCGCTCATCTCCTCTTGGGTAAAGCCCTGCGCTGCCCCGCTCCACGCTGATTGCATCGTCCCCTCCCCCTTGCCTCACCTGCCCGTTGGCGTGCATCACAAAAAAAGACGGCGCCCGAAGGCGCCGTATGCGTTCGCGATCACTTCTTGCGCGTGGACTGGCTGGACGCCTGGGCCCCGGGAGCCCCCTTGACGGCAGCATCGGCCTGTTCGCGCATCTTCTGGCCGGCGACGTTGACCTGCTCGCCCACCCGGCGGCCGGTATCGCTGAACAGCTTCTCCATCTGGGACTTGAACTCGAGACTCATCTCGCTCATGGCGCGAGCGTCTTCCTGCATCTGCTGGGAGAGTTCCTTCATCATTTCGGCCTGCTGGGAGCCGAAATCACGCAGGCTGTCGGCATCGTCGATCTCGGTGGCGCGGCGCAGGCGTTCGGTGCCCAGCTGGCTGTAGCGCTGCATTGCCTCGAGCTGGTAGTGGGTGAGCTTTTCCATGTTGTCGAGCATCAGTGCGTTCATCCTGCGCATCGGCTCGAACAGCTGGCGGGTCTGGCCATTGAAGGCGTCGAACATCTTGTCCTGCATGATCCTGGCTCCTCTGGAAAGTCAACAGAAAGCGATGCGCGTCGCGGCATCGCCATGTACTGCGCATTCGCACGTCAGCAAAGAGGCCACGATCCTGCATCCATCGAGCGACCGCCCGGCCACCGCGCCGTATCTCATAGTCATACGTTTGCGACACGCGCTCGTCAACAGGCGTGGTTAACGCTCTTTCGACCTGAAACGAACACCGCCGCTATTCAAGAGCGTAGCGGCTGGGTCGGCGCTGCGCAAAACCGCGCGACCTACTTCTTCTCGCGCGTGCTCGCGCGCGAGCGCGACGAAGCGCTCGCGCGGCGCTTCGGGGCGGCGTCTTCCGGCGTCGGCGGCTCATCGGGCGCCTCTGTCGCCTTGGCGCCGGCGCTGCCGGCCTGCCTCAGCATGTCCAGCATCATCTGCTGGTAGGTACCGAAGTGGGCGAGCCCCTGGGAGAGGCCCTGCTGCATCATCGGCTGCTGCAGGAAGGGGCGCATCAGGCTCATCGGGTCGTAGCCCTCTACCCCGGACTCCATCTGGCGCTGGATGTTGTCCAGCAAGTGCTGCTGGAAGGCTTCGACATCGGGAAGCCCCAGCGACTGGCGAAACTCCTCCGGCGTCAGGTCGAACTCGACGTTGATCTTCATGGCCCACTCCCCTGTCGGTGATCGTTGGTCTTGGCACCCTGCTTCGAGTGTAGCAGCGCGGCTCAGCGCTGGCCGAGCTTCGGCGTGCCAACCGAGACATCGCCGTTCTGGCCGCGATGACGCAGCAGGTGATCAAGCAGCGTGATCGCCATCATCGCCTCGGCGATGGGAGTCGCGCGAATGCCGACGCAAGGGTCGTGTCGGCCCTTGGTGATCACCTCGACCGGCGCGCCGTGCACGTCGATGGAGCGCCCGGGCGTGGTGATGCTCGAGGTCGGCTTGAGCGCGATGCGCGCGACGATCGGCTGGCCGCTGGAGATACCGCCGAGGATGCCGCCGGCCTGATTGGAGAGAAAGCCCTCCGGGGTCAGCTCGTCGCGGTGCTCGCTGCCACGCTGGGTGACGCTTTTAAAGCCGGCGCCGATCTCGATGCCCTTCACCGCGTTGATGCTCATCAGCCCATGGGCGAGCTCGGCGTCGAGCCGGTCGAACACCGGCTCGCCGAGGCCCACCGGCACGCCGTCGGCAATCACGGTGATCTCGGCGCCGATCGAGTCCTGGTCGCGGCGCAGTTGGTCCATGTAGGCCTCGAGCTCGGCGACGCGGTCCGGGTCCGGGCAGAAGAACGCGTTCTGCTCGACGCTCTTCCAGCTCTTGAAGTCGATCTCGATGGGGCCGAGCTGGCTCATGTAGCCGCGCACCTGGATACCGTGCCCGGCGAGCACCTTCTTGGCGATGGCGCCGGCGGCGACGCGCATGGCGGTTTCCCGGGCGCTGGAGCGCCCGCCCCCGCGGTAGTCGCGGTGGCCGTACTTGTGGTGGTAGGTGTAGTCGGCGTGGGCCGGGCGGAACTGATCCTTGATCTTGGAGTAGTCTTTCGAGCGCTGGTCGGTGTTCTCGATCAGAAGGCCGATCGAGGTGCCGGTGGTCTTGCCTTCGAACACACCGGAAAGAATCTTCACCTCGTCGGCTTCCTTGCGCTGGGTGGTGTGGCGCGAGCTCCCCGGGCGGCGGCGGTCGAGCTCGACCTGCAGCGCCTGCTCGCTGATCTCGATGCCTGGCGGGCAGCCGTCGACGATGGCGCCAAGCGCTACGCCGTGGCTCTCGCCGAAGGTGGTCACGCTAAAAAGCTTGCCGAAGGTATTGCCGGACATGGTGCTGGTTCCTTACGCAAAGGACGCCGCGTGGGCGTCGAGTTCCGCGGCGCTGATGGCGAAGACGCCCTGGCCGCCGTGCTCGAATTCAAGCCACATGAAGCCGACCTCGGGGAAGGCCGCCTCGACGTGGCGATCGGAGTTGCCGACCTCGACGATCAGCCAGCCGTCGTCGGTCAGATGATCGCGCGCCTCGCGCAGGATGCGGCGCACGATGTCGAGCCCGTCGCTGCCTGCGCCAAGCGCAAGCGAAGGCTCGTGGCGGTACTCCGCCGGCATGGTGGCGAGATCCCGGGCGTCGACGTAGGGCGGATTGGAGACAATCAGATCGAAGCGCTGGCCTTCGAGGGCATCGAAGACATCGGACTCGACCGCCCGCACCCGGTCGCCGACGTCGTGACGGGTGATGTTCTGTTTTGCCACCGCCAGCGCCTCCGGGCTCAGGTCCGCCAGCGTCACGTGGCAGGTGGGCAGCACCAAGGCCGTGGCGATACCGATGCAGCCCGAGCCCGTGCACAGGTCGAGCACGTGCTCCGGCGGCTCGTGATCGAACCAGGCGCCGAAGCCGTCGAGGATCAGCTCGGCGATCGGCGAACGCGGGATCAGCACGCGCTCGTCGACGTCGAAGGGGTAGCCCGCGAAGAACGCCTCGCCCAGCAGGTACGGCAGCGGCGCGCGGGTGCTCACGCGCTTGCGGGCGAGCTCGATGATGCGCTGGCGCTCCACCGGCAGAAGCCGTGCGTCCTGAACGCTCGGATCGACGTTCCAGGGCAGGTGCAGCGCACCCAGGCACAGGGCGACGGCCTCGTCCCAGGCGGTATCGGTGCCGTGGCCGTAGTGCAGCCCCGCCAGGTAGAACTCGCTGGTCACCCAGCGCAGGTAGTCGCGCAGGGTGATCAGGTCGCTGGTCAATGTCGAATCCGGCAGCGACAGCGTGGAGGGAGAGGTCTCGGCGTTGAGGTGCGTGGTCACGGGGGCTCCTGGGTCGCGGCGATGGCCCGCGCGGGCGGCCATGCCAGGTTGAATCGTCGGTCGGTGATTGTACCCTCGACGCCGCCCGGTTCACAGCGACGTCAAGCCCGCTATACTGTGCGCTTTCGACTTCGCCCCCTTCCACCACCTGTGAGCCTGTCATGTCGCGACGCCGCCCTGCGCCCAACGAAGAAGAGATCAGCGCCTTTCGCCAGGCGCTCGAGCAGGCGGGCGTGCGGCGGCTCACCAGCGACCTGGCCGACCCGGGCAAGCCGAAGCCTCAGCCGGATGCCCAGGCGGCGCGGCGCGCGGCGGCGGTGAAGGGGGCCGCGCAGACCCCCACCGGGCGCACCTCGGATGGCCGCGTGGAGGCGGTGCGCCCGTCGGAGTATCTGGAGTTCGCGCTGCCCGATCTGCCCTACCGCACCGTCAGCCAGCTCAAGCGTGGCCAGACGCCCTGGCAGGCGGGGCTCGACCTTCACGGCTACACCCTGGAGGAAGCGCGCACCGAGCTCGAGAGCTTTTTGACCGACGCCGCCGCCCAGCACCTTCACTGCGTGCTGGTGGTACACGGCAAGGCCTGGGGCGCCACGGCGGATTTCCCGGTACTCAAGAGCCACGCCAACGCCTGGCTCAGGGAGTGGCCGGGGGTGCTGGCGTTCTGTTCGGCGGTGGACGCCGACGGCGGCACCGGTGCGCTCTACGTGCTGCTGCGCCGCCCGCGCTGAGTCGCCTGCTCCGCCGCCTCCCTACTCGGTGGCATCAGAAGCGATGCCCGGCATGCGCCGCTCGAGCGCCTCGTCGCCCATGTGGCGGCCCAGGCGGATCAGGTCCTTGGCGCGGTGAAACTCGTAGGTGCTGCATACCGTCTTGGGAATCTCGATCAGCACGTCCGGCGGGTAGCCCGCCACCTTGTACTTGGCCAGCGCCGCCTGGGTGATGTCGAAGGATTCCAGGATCATGTCGAGCTTGCCCCACTCGCGCTGCCCGCGCGCCTCGAGGCTCTCCTCTCCCTCCTCGTCGTTCTGGGCACCGAAACCGTCCCACAGCCGCCGGGTGGCGGCGCGCACCTCGCTCATCCAGCCCCCCAGGCGGGCCTCCCGGTCGCGTTCCTGCTGGCTGCGCGCCTCCACCTCCTTGGGCAAAAGCTCCTCCAGCGTCACCGGCTGGGGGCTGTGGGCGGTGACGTTCACCGCCACCACCAGATCCGCCTCGTGGGCGGAGAGAATCGGCATCATCGGCAGCGGGTTCAAGAGCCCGCCGTCCACCAGCACCTGATCGTTCAGGTGTACCGGGGTGATCACCCCAGGCACGGCAATGGAGGCGCGAATGGCGCGCAAGAGCGGCCCCTTCTGGAACCACACCTCGCGCTGGCGCACGAGATCCGTTGCCACGGTAGTCACCGGGATGGGCAAGTCTTCGATCAGCGTGTCGCCGATCAGGGACTCGAGCTTGCTCATCACCTTGCTGGCGCGCATCGCGCCCATCGGGCTCCAGGTCACGTCGACGAGTTTCAGGACATCCAGGTAGTCCAGGTTGCACACCCACTCGCGGTACGCGGGCAGCTTGCCGGAGGCGTAGATGCCGGCGATCAAGGCGCCCATCGAGCAGCCGGCGATCGAGATGATCTCGAAGCCGCGCGCCTCCAGCGCCTCGATCACGCCGATGTGGGCATAGCCCCGCGCCCCGCCACTGCCCAGTACCAGCGCCACCTTGTTGCCACGACGGCCGACAGGGTCGAGCTGCCTCGACACCACGCTGTTCGCTCTATTCATTCGACGCTCCGTGATCGAGCGGCGGTCGTCGTGCAGTACGCGGCGATAACGCCGGCCACTGCCTCGACAGAATCGGGCTCGAGGTGAAGATGATGGCCGCCCGGCAGGACCTCCCGGGTCAGCCGGGCGACCGCCTGACGGGCCTCTTGCGACCAGCGCCGCTGGCCGAGAATCCCCCGCTCGCCCTCTACCAGCAGCACCGGTGCTTGTATCTCGCCGAGCAGCGCCAGTACCTGTTCCGGGGTGAAGCGTACCAGCGAGGGCTTGAGCAGGCGGGCGTCGGTGCGCATCTCGACCCGCCCCTCGGCGGTGGCCCGGGTGTTGCGCTCGACCACCGGATAGATGGCGATACGCCCGACCGGCGTCACGCCGCCGGCCACGCGGGCGGCCACGGCGGCGTCCATATCGGCATAGCGCGGCAAGCGCGAGGAGGGGCGCCGGTGGGCCAGAAGCCCCTTGCGCAGCTGGGCCGTACTTTCGCGAGCCTCGGTGTTGAGCGCTCCGAGGCCATCGATCAGCAGCAGCCGCTCGACCCTTTCGGGAAGTGTTGCCGCCAGCACGCAGGCTACCGCCGCGCCCATCGAGTGCGCCAAGAGCGTGGCACGCTCGATGGCAAGCGCATCGAGCGCGTCGAGCACGTCGAAGACGTAGTCCCACAGGGCGTAGTCGCCGCCGGGCGGGACGTGCTCGGAGTGGCCGTGACCGCGAAAATCGAGCGCCACGATGCGCACGTCCAGCGCCCGCGCCAGACACGGCGCCAGGCGCGAAAAGCTCGCGGCGTTGTCGAGCCAGCCGTGCAGGGCGAGCCAGACCGGTGCCCCCTCGCGCCCCCAGGTCAGTGCGGCGAGGCGTTTGCCGGCAAGCGTGAGCGGCCGGGCGGCGTGGGCAATATCGTTCATGGGGGAGTCTCTCATGCTATCGGTGACAGGCTATCGGTGACAGGCTATCGGTGACGGACTGTCGTGATGACGCTGCATGACGTAGACGTTACCATGCTCTTGCTCTTGAACGCCGTTTTTAACCCTTGTTTGTCTAACCTTCATTTGTCTAACCCTTGTTTGTCGATGAGTAGCGCCATGAAACCTCGCCGTGATACCCGTGTTCGCAATACCGTTTTCTTCATCGCCGTGATCAGCGCCGCTGTCGTGGGGCTGTGGCTGGCGCGCTGAGGTAGGTCCTGAATCCTTGCAATTTTCGGGGCGGCATCGAATACTGTATATAAATACACTACTCGATTCACAAGGACGTCACCATGTCGCCTCAACCCCTCCACGTTGCGACAGCCAGGCCTCTCACCTTTCAACCTCTGGCCTTCCCCGCCCTGCGCGCCCGGGCGGGGTTCAGCGGTTTTCCTTCTCCGGCCCAGGATTACGAGCAGCGCACGCTGGATCTCAATACGCGCCTGATCAAGAACCCGACGCAGACGTTCTACCTGAGCGCCACCGGCGACAGCATGGAGGGCTGGGGTATCTTCGATGGTGATCTCTTGGTGGTGGACCGCAGCGTTCGGCCACGCTTGGGCCATATTCTGGTGGCACTGTTCGACGGCGAGGTGCTGATCAAGCGCTACGCACTTCATCAGGGCGTGCCGCACCTGTGCTCCGCCCACCCGCTCTATCCGCCGCTTCCGCTGGAGGGCACCGAGTGCCAGCTGTGGGGCGTGGTGCGCGCGGTGATCCACGAGTACGTGCCGTGATCGGCCTGGTCGATGCCAACAACTTCTACGTCAGCTGCGAGCGCGTCTTCCAGCCTGAACTAGAGGGCCGCCCGGTAGGAGTGATGAGCAACAACGATGGCTGCATCATCGCCCGTTCAGAAGAGCTCAAGGCGATGGGCATCGCCATGGCCACGCCCGCGTTCAAGCTCGACGGCCTCCACCGCGCCGGGCGTATCTGCCTGAAGTCGTCGAACTACGAACTCTACGGCGACATGTCGGGAAGGCTCTGTCAGCTTCTGCGCGACGCCTGCCCACAGGTGGCGCCCTACTCCATCGACGAGATGTTCATCTACCTCGACGGGCTCGACCCGGCGCGCTGCCAGGCGCTGGGCGCCTGGCTTCGGCGGCGCATTCGCCGCCATCTGGGGCTTCCCGTGTGCGTGGGGCTCGCGCCGACCCATACGCTGGCCAAGCTCGCCAACCACGCGGCCAAGAAGCACCCGCGCTACCAGGGCGTATGCCTGCTCCACGCCGACGCCGCCGACACCGCCGCGCTCTTGAAGCAGACACCGATCGACGCGGTCTGGGGCATCGGTCGGCGCCTGGCCGAGCGGCTGGCAGTGCAGCGCATCCACACCGCCTGGGATTTGCGCGAGTGCGACCACCACGACCTGCGCCGGCGCTTCTCCGTGGTGCTGGCGCGCACGGCGCTGGAGCTTCGCGGCACGCCGTGTCTTGAAATGAACGCGCTGGACGCACCGCGCCAGCGCATCATGACCTCGCGCTCCTTCGGCACGCCCACCGGCGTGAAGTCGGAGCTGCTGGAGGCGCTCGGCCGCCACGCCCAGCGCAGTGCGGAAAAGCTGCGCGAGCAGCGCAGCCTCGCCCGGGCGGTGATGCTGTTTCTCAATACCAACCGCCACCGCCCGGAGCAGCCGCAGTACTTTCCCCACGCCATGATCCCGCTCGCCGCCCCCAGCGACGATACTCGGGTGGTGCTCGCCGCGGTACGCGAAGGGCTCGAGCAGATCTATCGCCCGGGGCACCGCTTCATGAAGGCGGGCGTGATGCTGCTGGATCTGGTCGACGCCGAGCAGTACCAGCTTTCGCTCTTGCACCAGCCGCCGCGCCACCGCCATCACCCCGCCTTGATGGCGACCCTCGACGACATCAACCAGCGTATGGGGCAAGGCAAGATCGGCTTCGGCCTCACTCCGGAAAAGGCCGCCTGGCAACTGCGCTGCCATCATCGCTCGGACCGGTTCACCACCCACTGGGGCGAGCTGATGAAGGCGGGCACCCACCCCGGCGCAATCAAAGCGTGTGCGAAGCGAACCTAGCCGCTACCCTGATCACTCAAACTCATCGCCTCACTGGTTACCATGTCGCTGACTCGCCCCGATCAAGCGTTCGCCCCCTCCCCGGACAGGGCCCAGCGCCTTGCCAGCCGCTACATCGCACGTCGCCTCGCGCGAACCCCGCCGCTGGCAGCCCCGGACCCGGCAGCGCTCAAGCGCAGCCGTCGCTTCGTGATCCTGTGGGCGGCGCTGGCGGGCATCGTCTCGGGCACCTTGATCGGCGGGTCGGAATGGTGGATGCGCCAGGTCTGGGTGGACAACTGGGAGGCAATGTCGTTGCGCGAGCAGTTGCCCTACTGGAGCGCCTACATGGCCTTCGCCGGGGTGATCACCGTGCTCGAGATCGGCTTTCTCTACTGGAACTCGCTGCGCGGCGTGGCGCGGGTGGTACACTTCGCCGGCCTGGACTACCAAACCACCCTGCCCCAGCCGCCCACGGTGGAACTGACGGTACAGGGCCTGACGCGCATCGCGCTGGAGTACCCAAGCCCTGGCAGCCTGATCTACGGCGTCGACCCCCACGCCTACCTGCACGGCTGGAAGCTGACGCTACGGGCGCTGCTCTACCGGCTCAAGGTCAGCATGAGCAGTTTTCTGCTGCGCGCAGTGATGCGCCGGCTGCTCGGGCGCCTGACGCTGCGCGGTTTCATTCCCATGCTCATGGCGCCGCTCTACGCGCTGTGGAACGCCTGGATCGCGGCGCGCATCACCCGGGAAGCCTATCTTCTGGCCTGCGGTCCCCGGCGCATCGAAGAATTGATGCAGCACCTTGCGCACACCCCGGACCAGACCCGCGAGCTGCTGGCCCAAGGCGTGGGGGAAATCATCATGCGCAACCACCACCCTCACCCGAACCTGGTGCTGTTGCTCTCGCGCCTTCTGGCCACGCTTCCCGAAAGGCCCACCACCCTGGAGGTGGAGTGGCCACGTGCCCAGCAGGCGTACGCCGCGCTCGAGCCCGACCGGCAGGCCGAGCTGCTGGCACACCTGACGCAGGCGGTGCTGCTCAGCGGCAACTACCGCGGCGCGCGCAAACGCTTCCTGCAGGAAGTGTTCGCCCGCTGCCAGACGCCGCTTTCGCGTGAGTTCATCGCCGCGCAGAGGGCCACCGTCTGACGGTGCTCAGCGCGGCGCCAGGCTCGAACGCAGGCGTGGGCTGACGCGCTCGCCCACCAGGATCATCACGGCCAGGGTCGCCAGCAGCCACGGCCAGTGCTCTGCGAACGACACGGTGAAAAGTGCCAGCTGGTCGGCGAAGATGACCAGAATGCCCAAGGGACTCACGTAGCGCGCCATCAGGAGCCACAGCGTGTAAAGGCGCGGGCCGAGGCCCAGCTCGTCGCGCATCACGCTCTTTTTGAGCAGGAACCCGGCGATCAGCACGGTGCCGAGCCCGCCCAGCGGCATCAGCCAGCGCGAGGTCAGGTAATCCAGCCAGTCGAAGAAGGTCTTGCCCGCCAGCGTCCAGTCTGCGCCGAGGTTGAACGAGAGCATCGCCGCGGTGCTCAAGAGCCACAGCACGAGGCCCGTTGCCAGCGAGGCCCAGCGCCGCGTGAAACCCTTGCTGTCGCAGAGCCAGGAGACCGTCGCCTCGACCATCGAGATCGACGAGGTGAGCGCAGCCATCGACAGCATGAGAAAGAACAGGATTTCGAACAGCGTGCCCAGCGGCATCGCCTGGAAGGCGATCGGCAGGCTCATGAAGACCAGCCCCGGCCCGCCCGCCGGGTCCATGCCATTGGCGAAGATCACCGGGAAGATGGCGAGCCCCGCCATCAGCGCCACGACCGTGTCCGCCAGCGCCACGGCGAGCGTGGTGCGCCCGATCGAGGCGTTCCTGGGCAGGTAGCTGCCGTAGGTCAGGATGGCGCCGGCGGCCAGCGACAGGGTAAAGAAAGCGTGGCCGAGTGCAGCCAGCAGGCCCTCGCTTGAAAGGCTCCCGGCACTGAACGAGAACAGAAACGCGAAGGCGTCACCGAAGCCGCCGGAGAACGCGCCGAAACCGATCAGCAGTACCAGCATCAGCACCAGCCCCGGCATCATCCAGCTCACGCTCCTCTCGATGCCCTTTTGAACCCCCTTGCCGACGACCAGCATGGTGACGAGGGTCACCAGCGTGCTCCAGAAACCGAGATTGAGAGGGTCGGCGTTGTTGGCGTCGAACACGTCCGCCAGTGCCCCGATGCTTTCAGCGCTAAGGCCACCGCTGAGGGATTTCCACAGATAGGATAACGACCAGCCCGCAACCACCACGTAGAACGACAGGATCAAGAAGCCGCAGAGCATCGACATCCAGCCCAGCACCGACCACATCGGCGAGCGCCCTGACTCCGTGACCACACGCCGGAAGGCGTCGACGGGGCTCCCCCGGCCTCGCCGCCCGAAAGCGATCTCGGCCATCATCACCGGCACCCCTACCAGCAGGATGCACAGCAGATAGACCAGCACGAAGGTACCGCCGCCGTACTCGCCGGTCATGTAGGGAAATTTCCAGATATTGCCGAGTCCGACCGCCGAGCCGGTCGCGGCGAGCATGAAGCCCCAGCGGCCAAGCCACTGCGCGCGCGGTTGATCAGAAGACGCCATGCGTTGTTGTCCTGTCCTCGAAAAAAGGCGCTATCCTGGAGGATTTTCCACAAAAAACCCAGAACTTTCGATGTCAGGACGCCCTGGCCTCGGCATCGAGACGTTGGGCGGTTCGATCCAGGCGCTTGAGCACCATCAGGATCAGCGCGCCCAGCCCTACCAGGGCACCGGCCAGCCATAGCCCGAGCCGATAGTCACCGGTGGTTTCGACCAGCACGCCGGTCAACGCCGGGGCGATGATCTGCGCCGCGCCGTAGGCGAGCGTCAGTTGCCCCATCAGTCTGGCCGGGTTGTCCGGATAGAGCCTCCCTGCCATGGTCAGCACCAGGCAGACACAGCCCAGAAAGGTGCCGCCGTAGAGCGCCGCGCTGAGCCAGAGCGCGGGCAGGCTCGTACTGAAAAGCGGCAACCAGATTCCAACCACCTGAACGGTCATGGCGAGCCCCAGCGCGCCCAGGTAGCCAACGTGCCGGGCAATGAAATCCCACATCACCACCGTCAGCGCCGCCGATAACCCGACCAGCGCGAAGGCCCAGTTGCCCGCGCCGGAAAGCGACGGTTCGCGCTCGACGATCGCGACGAGAAAGGTGGCATTGACCACGTAGCCATAGCCGGCGCAGAAGTAGGCGGGCATCATCAGGCACAGAAAGATCGCGCTGACGGGGCGTATCGTCGCGGGCTTGCGAGAGGCGCTGGCAGCACGGCTCGCCGGCGGCGGCAGCCATCGCCAGGCGGGAATCGCAAGCACGGCGCCCAAGATGCCCAGCCACAGCCACTGGCCGCGCCAGTCGATGGAAAGCGCCAGTAGAAGCTCCACCGCCAGCGCCGCCAGCACGATCCCCAGGCCCAGGCCTGCGAAATGGATGCCCAGCTCGCTGCGTCTTCCATGCGCGATCAGCCAGTGCAGAATCAGCCCCGAGGCCAGAAGCATCGAGGCACTGCTGGAAAGTCCCGCCAGAAAGCGGCACACCGCCCACAGCGCGACGTTGTCGGCCAGCGCCATGCCGAGCGTGGTCACCACCGCCAGCAGCAGCCCCACGCGGTAGAGCCGATCCTTGAGCACCAGGCTCCCGGTCGACGCCGCCAGCACCGCGCCCAGCATGTAGCCCGCGTAGTTGAGCGCGGCCAGCCAGCCACCCTCGGCGTCGCTCAATAGCCCGCCGCCCTGCATCACCGGCAGAAGCGGCGTATAGGCAAAGCGCGCCACGCCCACGCATAGAAGCTGGCTGAAAATGCCGGCGAGCAGCACCTTGTAGCGCTGCAGAGAGATCGAGGTGGCCAAGAGCGGCTCCTTACCTTACATGCAGGATCGTTGAACCAACCCTTGAAGGGTAAGGCGTTTCACAGCGGGCGTCATGACCACCTAAGTCGAGGGGTTAGCGGGCGATTTCCACGCCAAGCAGCAGAAAAGAGAGCGTCTTGCCGTGGCCGTCAAGGTTGAGCGCTCCGTTGACACCGCCCTGGAGAACATCGTCGATGACGAAATTCATGCCGCCCAGATGGGGCAGCAGGTAGCGGCGAACGCGGCTGGCGCCGCGATGCTGGAAAAGCGCCAGTACCCGCGTCTCGTCCAACTGCTCGACGAGCAAGTCGTAATCCTGCATTTGATAAGCGAACAGCGCGATATTGAGCCGGTCGCCCTTGTCCCCGGCCCTGGCGTGAGCCAACTGATGAAGAGGCGTCGCCTTGACGGCGCGTAGCGGATGCGACCTGTCAGCCTGCAGCATGGAAACGTCCTTTCTGTTCATCGGCATTGAATAGCCGAGCGTAATCGTGAACGTCGTCGCGCCGAACCAGATAAGAGGCGGTGAATACGCGCCGCTGGAACTGGCGTCGCACGCCGCCCCCGCCCGCCGGTCCTGCACAGTAGAGCGCGAGCAGCTCCTGCGTCGCACGCGCGACCCAGCGCCGCTCCGGGTGCTCGGCAGCCAGACGCAGGCGATAGTCGCCGTCGGGATTGGCCGGCACCGTCAGACGCCCAAGCTCGCCGTCGTCGCTGTCGAACACGCTCGCAAGACCGATGATGTCGAAACGCGTGCGAAGCGCCGCCGGGGCGCGAAACGACAGCCGCTCGCGCAGCACCCGCGCCGCGAGACGTGCGCGCGCAAGCGCATTGGGCCCGGCGTAGGAGATCTCCGCCTCGCTCTGCCAGCCGCCGTCGTAGCACACGGTGGTCTTCAAACGCTCGGGCGCCGGCTTGCCGCGAATGCCGCTCACCTCGACGCAGTCCGGGCCGATCTGGCGCACAGTCGCGTTGGATAAATCGACCACCACGTCCGGCGTCAGATAGTTGGCCGGGTCGTGAACCTCGTACAGCAACTGCTCCTTGACGGTCTGTTCGGTGACGAGCCCCCCGCTGCCCGCGGGCTTGGTCACCAGAAGGCGCCCGTCTTCTTCCACTTCGATGATGGGGTACCCGACGGTGGCCAAACCCGGCACGTCCTTGACCCCCGGATCAGCGAAATAGCCGCCGCTGACCTGGGCACCGCACTCGGCCAAGTGTCCGGCCATCATGCCGCAGGCGAGCCGATCCCAATCATCCCAGCGCCACTGGAAATGATGCATCAAGGGCGCCAGAAAGAGCGCGGGATCGGCGACGCGCCCGGTGACGACGATGTCGGCCTCGAGCGCAAGCGCCTCGACCAGCGCCTTGGCGCCGAGGTAGACGTTCGCCGAAATGAGCGCGCTTTCGTCGGGCAGCGCCTGGCGCTCCGCCTCCCAGGGCGTCAGGTCGAGCGAGCGCAGTCGGTCGCGAATGTCGTCACCATGTACCCGGGCGATAACGATGTCCGGACACCCCGCTTCCTCTGCAAGCTTTTTGACCAGCGCACAGGCGCCCTCCGGGTTGGCGGCGCCGAAATTACCCAGGATGGTGATACCGTGATCGACGCAGTCGCGCAGCACCGGTGGCAGAAACTCGTCGATCAACGGTTCGAACCCCTGCGAAGGGTCTTCGCGCATGGCGCGGTGCGCCGCGGCCAGCGTGCGCTCGCCCAACGTTTCGAAGGCCAGGGCGGCAGGCTTGCCGCGTTGGATGAGTTCGGCCACGACCGCCTCGGCCGCGTCGGTGCGGTCGCCGGAGAACCCCGCGCCGCTACCTAGTAGAAAGCTCATGAGGTGTGCTCCTTGAAAGATCGAGGCGCGAGCGCGGCCCGCGCTGCGTCACTACCGAGCCGTTGGCGACGGCGCCAGAAAAGCCCTACGATGATCACCAGCGCGCTGAAGGTGGTCAGCCACCCGGGAATGAGCGCCAGGCCTATCACCAGCATCAAGGCCAGCGCGTCCACCACGCGGTAGCCGGTCATCATGGCGCGCGACATGAGGGCGGCGAAGGCGACGACGAACACGATGCCTTGGGAACTGGCCTGCGCGATGTCCCAGCCCGAGCCAAAGCCCGCCAGCGCCGGGTAGATCAGAAGCAGAAACGGGATGACGTAGATCGCGGCCGCCAGACGCACCGCCTCCACCGCCGCGGGCAGCCAGTTGGTGCCGGCGATTCCCGAGGCAACGAAGACCGCGATGCAGACCGGCGGCGTGATCACCGACAGTGTGGCGAAATAGAACACGAACAGGTGCGCGATGAGCGGCTCGACGCCAATGGTGGTCAGCGCCGGCGCCAGCACGGCAGCCACCAGCACGTAGGCCGCAGTGGTAGGAATACCCATGCCCAGAATCAGGCAGACCCCGCCGACGATCAGCGCCACGAGAAACAGTGACTCGCCGCCCACGTTGACGATCAGGCTCGCCAGCGTCACGCCGATTCCGGTCATGCCGATCATGGCGACCAGAATCTGCGCACCGGCCAGCAGCACGCCGATGATGACCATGCCCTTGCCCGCATCGACCAGCCCGCCCACGAGCTTGCCGACGATCTCCTTGAGCGGCATGCGCGCGATCAGCGCGAAGGGCACGAAGGTCAGCACCGTCATCAGAATGCCGTAGAACGCTGACATCTGAATCGAGCGCCCGCTCAGTACCCCGTAGAAGAGCCCGCCGAGCGCGGCCAGAATCGGCACGATCCGCTCGGGTCGGCGTATTTCCGCCCAGGGCGGCAGCTCGTTCTCGGGTACCACCTTGAGTTCGCGGCGCGTGGCTACCAAGTGGATCGTAAGGAACACGCCCAGGTAGAAAAGTACTGCCGGCAGTAGCGCCGCCAGGGCGATACGCAGGTAACTCTCGCCGATGATCTCGGCCATGATGAACGCCGCCGCCCCGAGAATGGGGGGCGCGATCTGTCCACCTGTGGAGGCGACCGCTTCGACCCCCGCCGCGAAGGGGCGTGGGTAGTTGAGCCGCTTCATCATTGGAATGGTGAAATTGCCGGTGGTGGCCACGTTGGCCACGGCGCTGCCGCTGACCATACCGAAAAGCCCCGAGGCGACGGTCGCGACCTTGGCCGCCCCGCCGGGGGAGCGCCCGCTGATACGCAGTGCCAGATCCATGAAGGTGCTGCCCCCACCGGTATGCAGCAGCAGACAGCCAAACAGCACGAAGGCGGCGATGGTGGTCGCGGCCACGCCCACCAGCATGCCCCAGACGCCCAGATCACCCAGGTAGAGCGTTTCGGTCATGTAGTAGGGGTCGAAACCGCGATGGCCCAGCGGCCCCGGAATCACGGCCCCGAGCCAGGCGTAGGCGAGCCCGGCCACCACCAGCAGCGGAAAGATCCAGCCGATCGCCCGCCGGGAAAGTTCCAGAATGGCGATCAGCAGCACCCCGGTAAGCGCCATGTCCCGGGGCGTCGCCCAGGGCAGTTCGACCAGGATACTTTCGTGGTTGCGCGCCACGTAGGCGCAGGCCATAACGACGCCCAGGGCAAGCACCAGGTCGACCCCCACCCCCACCGGGCGCCAGCGCTTGCCTGCCCCCAGCGGGTAGATGGCAAGCCCCAGAAGGATGACCAGCGCAAGAAAGAGACTCCGCTGAACCAGGCTCTCGAAAGGGCCGGTGGCGGAGGTGAACAGGATCAGGCCTCCCAGGGAAAGCGCCAATCCCTTGATGATGACATCACGCATGGACATCCTCTCCAGTGGTTCTTTCGCTTGCGCGTTACTGCACGGGCTGCAGAGCGTCGGGGATGTCGTATCCCTGCTCTTCGAAATAGCGCGCGGCGCCGGCGTGAAGCGGTACCGTTCCCACCTCGAGGGTCATCTGGGCGATATCCGCATCGCGCATTGCCGAGAAGGCGTTGACCTGGGGCTCGGGATTCTCCATGACCGCCTTAACGATCTGGTAGGCGGTTTCCTCATCCATGTCCGGGTGGGCATGCACGGCGACGCCGAAGGCCCAGGTGGTGTAGGCAGGAATGCCGTCGCCGGCGCCTTCGGGTACGTCGACGATGGCGACATCGGGCATCTCGTCGCGCAGGGTCTGGGCCTGGTCGTCGTCGAGGGAGAGCACGTTGATCGGGGTAAAAGTGGCGATGTCCATGGTGGAGCCATCCAGTCGGTCACCCACGCCGGACTTGACCGACCCCATCACGCGCCCATCCTTCATGGCATCAACCATGTCCGTGGTCGAGCCGCGCACGTAGTCCGGCGTGATCCCCAGCGTACGCATCACGGCTTCGGTGGTCTTTTCGGTGGCGGAACCCGTAATGCCTGGATTGAAACGCACGCCGTCGAGCTCGCCGAAGGTACTTACCCCTGCGTCCTGGCGCATCACCGCATTCTGAGGCGAGACGGTGTAGACCCAGAGCAGCCGGTTATCCACCGGGCGTCCTTCGAACTCCTGTGTGCCGGCATAGGCGTGATAACCGATATTGGTGGTCACGAGGCCCATGTCGATCTGGTTGCGCCCCAGCCGACGCAGGTTGTCCACCGCCGCCCCGGTTTCCGCCACCGAGGAACTCACGCCCTCGACCTGGCTATTGATGATCTGGTTGATGGCAACGAAGTAGCTGTAGTGACTTGATGAACTCGAGGTCGAGCCGATCAGCAAGCGTTCGTCAGCCTGGCCTGCGCCGGCGATCAATGCCGTGCTGGCGATGATGGCGGTGAGTAGCGTTTTCATGGGAAGTCTCCAAAGCCCATTCAAGGGCCTTTCTTGTTGTGGATGCGGCGTGACCCGGCAAGCGCGAGGCCTCGATGCCCTGCCACGATGCGAGGGGGATTATGTTTTGTATATTAAATTGTTTTTATTTTATGTTTTACTTTATAAAACTAAATCGAGATGAGCTTTCGAAGGCCGACCCCAGGCGGCTCGCGGACTTCTTTACCCATGGGTGCAAGACGCGGGCGCCTTAACCTATTGACTAAAGTATAGAGGTTGACGCCTTGCCCAGGGCCTTGCCACATGCCAGGACTTCCGCCAGCCGAAGGGCAACATCATGACCACCAGTATCAAGCAGCTTCGTGTTTTCGTGGCGGTAGCCCAGTCCCAGAGTTTTGCCGAGGCGAGCGAGCGCATTCATCTCTCTCAGCCAGCGATCTCCATCGCTTTGCGCAAGCTCGAGGAGAACGTGGGCGGGGCACTGTTTGCCCGCACCGGGCGTCAGCTCACCCTGACACCAGAGGGGGATGCCTTCCTGCCCATCGCCCTTCGCCTGCTGGGAGACTGGAACGAGGCCTTCGAGGATTTGAGCGAGCAGTTCTCCAAGCAGCGCGGTAAGGTGACGGTGGCTGCACTCCCTACCCTCGCGGCCGGACTCTTTCCGAAAGTGGTCAAACGCTTTCACGAGCGCTATCCACGCATCAACCTGAGCCTGCACGACGTGCTGGCAGATCAGGTCGATCACCTGGTGCGAGAGGGTCGGGCGGATTTCGGCCTGTCTGTCTCGCCACGCGGCGGGGACGACCTGCTCTTCGAACCCATCCTGGTAGATCGCTACGTGGTGGTGTTCCCCACCGGCCACCCTTTCGAGGGTCACGAGAGCGTTGAGTGGGCGGCTCTCGGCGACGATCCATTCATCGGCATCAACCGACTGTCGAGTTCCCGTCAGGACATCGACCAGACCATGGAACGCGTCGGCGTGAAGCTCGATATCCTGTGTGATGCCAGTCAGATCGCGACAGTGGGCCGAATGGTGGCGGCGGGGCTTGGTATCAGCGTGTTGCCTTCGCTAAGCTTTCGCCAGATCGCTGCCGACGGCATCGCTTACCGCCCCCTGATGGCACCCGACATTCCCCGGGAGCTCGGCGTGGTGTTGAGCCGACGTCATCCGCTGTCGAGCGCGGCCCGTACGCTCTATGACATGATCCATCACGACCCGGCACAGGCATGACAACGACGGGCACACGGCGTTCGAAGAATGTGCCAGACTAGATAGCCTACTCACGACAACCTGGAGAGACTTCATGAGCGACAGCGCCAAACCCTGGACGCAGCCGATGCCCGAGGCACAGTTCAATGTCATGCGCGACATCATTTCGGCGCCCAGCCCCGTGGGCCTCGAGGCCGCCATGACCTACGGCGTGCTCAAACCTTATTTCGAGAGCTTCGCGCTGGCGGATTGGCACCTTCATCAGTACAGGGGCAACGCGGGCGTGGTGCTGGACACCCACCCCGGCCGCGACGACATGTTCAAGATCATGCTGGTAGGCCACGCCGACAAGATTCGCATGCAGGTGCGCTCGATCGGCGAGGACGGCAAGATCTGGATCAACACCGACTCCTTCTTGCCGACCGTGCTGATCGGCCACGAGGTGCTGCTGTTCAGCGAGGACCCGGAGGCCCCGGGCAGCTATCGTCGCCTTGAAGGCGGCACCATCGAGGCGTTGGGTGCCATTCACTTCTCCGACCCGGGCGTTCGCAGCGGAGAGAAAGGCATCAAGAAGGAGCAGATCTACCTGGACCTGCAGATCCACGGCGAGAACAAGAAGCAGCAGGTGCTGAACCTGGGCGTGCGTCCGGGGGACTCGATCATCTTCGACCGCCCGATCAAGAAGGGTTTCAGTCCGAACACCTTCTACGGCGCCTACCTCGACAACGGGCTGGGCTGTTTTGTCACCGCCGAGGTGGCGCGCCTGGTGGCCGAGGCCGGCGGCACGCAGAACGTGCGGGTGATGTTCGCCATCGCCAGCTACGAGGAGATCGGCCGCTTCGGCAGCCGCGTACTGGCAGGCAGCCTGAAGCCCGACGCGCTGATCGGCATCGACGTCAACCACGACTACGTCGCCGCTCCCGGTATCGGCGACAAGCGCATGCAGGCGCTGGAGATGGCCAAGGGCTTCACGCTTTCGGTCGGCTCGATCGCAAGCGAGCAGCTCAACCGCATCATCGCCGAAGCCGCACGCCAGCACGACATCCCCATGCAGCGCGACATTGTCGGCGTGGATACCGGCACCGACGGAATGGCGAGCGTGCTGGCCTCCGTCGATAGCGCCGCTACCTCCATCGGCTTTCCGACCCGCAACATGCACACCATTTCGGAGACCGGCCATACCCAGGACGTGCTCGCAGCCATTCACGTGATCGCCGAAACCATCCAGCTGCTCGACAAGGTCGATGACATCGACCGGCTGTTCCTGGACAACCACCCGCGCCTGGATCAGGCAAGCGCGATGGGCCATCAGGGCAGCGACAAGCCCGAAAGCCCGAAAGAAGATGCGCAAGAGAGCACGCAGAACGCGATGTGATACCCGCCCCTCCCCCTCACCCCCGGCTCGGCCGGGGGTTACCAGCGCCACTCCAACAAGACTAAAGTCTTAGACCTGCAACCAACGTTGAATAGACCTAAGTGGTAGGATCACGCCCGGACGTGCCCTCCCCTCGGGCCCCTTTCATTCGTTGGAGTTATGTATGAGTGCATTGATCGACCAGTGGCGCCGCTGGGTGCCGCTGCTGGCCGGGCCTTTGATGTTCGTCGTCGTGCAGCTTGCCATGCCCGCCTCGCTGATCGACCCCATGCCGCGCCTCGTGCTGGGGCTGACGGTATGGATGGCGATCTGGTGGGTGACCGAGCCAGTGCCGATTCCGGTCACCTCGTTTCTACCCATGATCCTGCTGCCATTGACCGGCGTGATGAGCATGGACGACGCCGTGGTGGGCTACGCCAATCCGGTCATCTACATGTACATGGGCGGCTTCATCCTGGCTATCGCCATCGAGCGCTGGAATCTGCACCGGCGCATCGCGCTCTCCATCGTCAACCGGATCGGCAACAGCCTGAGAAGCATCGTGCTGGGGGTGCTGATCGCCTCGGCGTTTCTGTCGATGTGGATCTCCAACGCCGCGACGGCCCTGATGATGCTGCCCATCGCCGTGGCGCTGCTGAACGAGCTCGACGAGCGCGACCAGTTCGAGAAGCGCCAGCGCGACGCCTTTGCCCGCACGCTGCTTTTGACCGTGGCCTACGCCGCCTCGATCGGCGGGCTCGCCACCATCATCGGCTCAGTGCCTAATGCCATCGTCGTGGCGATGATCCCGCAGTTCTTCGATGTCGAGATCAGCTTCCTGCAGTGGATGATCTTCGCCCTGCCGCTGACGCTGCTGCTGCTGGCGTTCCTGTACGTCTACCTGACCCGCGTCTACTCGAAGGTGCCCAACACCCGCCTGGAAGTGAACTTCGTCGCCCAGGAGCTCGAGGCACTCGGCCCGATCACTCGCGACGAGAAACGCGTGCTCGGCGTGTTCGTGCTGACGGCACTTGCCTGGGCGCTGCGCGGCTGGCTGGCACCATTTTTCGACCTGCCGATCAACGACACGCTGATCGCCGTGATCGCGGCGGTATCGCTGTTCATCATTCCGGCACACAGCGAGAAGCGTAGCCTGCTGGTGTGGGACGACATGAAGAACCTGCCCTGGGGGCTTTTCATCCTGTGGGGCGGCGGCATGTCGCTGGCCGCGGCGTTCAGCGCCAGTGATCTGACCGGCTGGATCAGCCAGCAGCTTCAACTACTCGACGGGGTAAGCTATTTCTGGCTCTTGCTGTTCATGGTGGTCCTGATGCTGTTTCTCACCGAGATCATCTCCAACACTGCCACCGCCAACATGGCGATTCCGATCACTGCGGGGCTTGCCTCGGCGATCACTACCGGTAACCCCTTGGGGCTGATGGTGGCGGTGGCGTTGGCCACTACCTGCGCGTTCATGTTGCCGATCTCGACGCCTCCCAACGCGGCGGTGTTCTCGAGCGGGCGCATCTCGATCAAGCAGATGGCCAAGGCAGGCTTTGCCATGAACCTCGTCAGCGCCCTGGTGATCACGCTGTTCGTCTACTTCATCGTGCCGCTGCTGCTGCCCTCGCCGCTTTGACACACGCAAAAAAGACCCGGCCTTTGGCCGGGTCTAGTACGAGCATGTCCTCCTTGAGCGCTTTCGCGACCTCCTTTCACGCATCCCTGGTTCGACGAGCCTCCCTGCCCGCTCCTTCGCCACCCTCCTGGTGCAACCACCACCATGCGCGTTGATCGTGTCATTGTGATGACATTTGGACAGCGCTTGCATGACAGCGAGACACCGCAAGACGCCAGGCAAGAAAAAGCCCCGACCGTTGCCGGCCGGGGCTGATCCAATCCTCCGTGATCTTGCTCCATGAGCCTCCTGCTCATGCCTCCTTGTGCGCGCGTTTCCCTGTCGCCGATCCTTCGTGGCCTCTCCTTGGCTGCGCACACAGTGCGCCCTATGGCGCCTCGATTATCTATCACAGGTTAACTAATGCAAAAAACACCTGTTTCTATGCTCAGTGGATCGGTACAGCACTAGAAACTTGGACACCACAGCGCTTTTCTGTACCAAAATGAGCCTGGTACTAGCCAGGTACAACAAAAATACAATTTTATCTTGTACACCCCTTAACAATGCACTATAGTCTGTAGTGTTCGCGGCAAGGAAACCGCTTCGCAACGGATTGTTCGTTCAGGATGAACGAAGCCCTTCAAGGAACGAATGCGCTCAGGAAGAGTGCTTAGGGTTCAAGGACGAAAAGAAGCTCAGGATAGAGCGCCACGTCTCAAGGAAACGAGAAGCTCAGGAAGAGCAAAAGGTAGTCAAGGAAGAGAAGAGAGGCAACGGAAAAGCACCCTTTCACAGGGTGCTTTTTCGTATCTGTCGTTCAAGGATTCCCTTTGAAACATTCCCACCGCCTCGACAAAATGCGATTACATAACATCGCCTCGGGTGACTACGCTTTGAAGGTCAACCAAGGAGGTGTCCCATGTCGAATCAACAGTGTGCATGCCCCAAGTGTAACTGCGCGGTCAACGAGCAGTCGATCGAGAAAAACGGTCAGCGTTTCTGCTCGAACGCTTGCGCCACTGGTCACGCCGATGGCTCCAAGGATTGCGGCCACGACTGCCACTGCGGCTGATCTTTCGAGCCCGCGTGACGATGCGCCCGAAAGCGTTGACTTTCGGGCGCTTTTCGTTGCCTGGAATGATAATGCCGCTGCGTAATCGAGCGCTTTGCACTACGCTTAGAAGGATTCATTCACTACCAATCAGGGAAAGATCATGCCATCGACCACCGTCATCGTCGTCCTCATCGTCATCATCGCCGTACTGGGCATCGGCTTCAGCGGTGCGCTGCCCTTCTAGGCGATCCGAAGCTCCACGGGCCGGGTAGCGAGAGAGCGCAACACGCTCCCCCTTTTCGCGTCAATAATGCGACAATAGGCGCACCGGCCTACCTGGCCCATCGACCGATCTAGGAGACACGTATGCCCCTTCTCGACAGTTTCACCGTGGATCACACCATCATGAATGCGCCGGCGGTGCGCGTCGCCAAGACCATGACCTCCCCGTCCGGCGATACCATCACCGTGTTCGATTTGCGCTTCAACAAGCCCAACGAAGAGATGATGGGCGAGAAAGGCATCCATACCCTCGAGCACCTGTTCGCGGGCTTCATGCGTAATCACCTCAACGGAGACGGCGTCGAGATCATCGATATCTCGCCGATGGGGTGCCGTACCGGCTTCTACATGAGCCTGCTGGGAAGCCCTTCGGAAGAGCGCGTGAGCGACGCCTGGCTCGCCTCGATGCGTGACGTGCTCAAGCTCGAGCGCATGGACGAGATCCCCGAGCTCAACGAGTACCAGTGCGGCACCTACGTGATGCACTCCCTCGACGACGCCAAGAGCATCGCCCAGGCGATCATTGATCGCGGCATCGGCGTGAACAAGAACGCCGACATCGCGCTGAGTTCCGAGCGCCTGGCGGCACTGGGTAACGACGTGAAGTAAGTGACCTATCGACCATGAAAAGCCCCGCCCTCGACATAAGGGCGGGGCTTTTTAATAGCTGCCACACCGAATCCAAGATACGAAAAAGCCCGCTGATCACTCAGCGGGCTTTTCTCGATTCGGTGGCGGAGGGGGAGGGATTCGAACCCTCGAAGCCTTTCGACTTACACACTTTCCAGGCGTGCTCCTTCGACCACTCGGACACCCCTCCGCAATTCGTTCCTGGTGAAGGCGTTGCCTTTCCCGATGGAACGGCGCGTATTTTAGGGTTTAAGACGTTAAATAGCAAGTCTTTTCCGCATTCACTCGAGCACGGCGTAGTGGCCGGTGGCTTCGAGGCAGCGCGTATCGCCGCAGTAGAGCGTCTGGGTCAGGGTGATGCGGCCCTTGCCGTGCATGACCAGCCGCTCGGCAAGCCGCTGGGGGCCGTCAGGTTCGCTGGGTGTGCAGACCAGCCGGTAATCGCCGGTGACCGGGGCGAGAAAGCGCTGGGTGGCCTCGGCGACCACCACGTCCCGGGCCTGGCCCTGACGACGCAGCCATAAGGTGACCCAGCACCAGCCTTGAAGCGTTGTCTGGGCGGCAAGCGCGCCACCGAAGCCGGTGCCCTTGTCGTTGAGGTTCGGCGCGAGCGCCAGGTTCCAGATCAAGCGCTCGCCTTCTTCACGCATCGCCTCTATACCCAGCGATGCAACCATGGGAATGGCCTCGGCGAGCCAACGCTGGAAGGTGGCCAGATCCTCGCGGCCATCTTCCGGCAGCGGCAGGCGCGGATAGGGAACACCGGGGGTGCGAGAACTCATTCGCCCTGCCCTTTCAGCTCCAGCGCTCGACGAAATCGGCGCTGTCGTGTCGAGCCACCGGCTTGTGGCGCCCGCCGAGGCTGCCCAGGTAGATGAACGCTACCACCTCGTCGTCCTCGTCCAGGCTCAAGCCCTTGCGCACCACCGGGTCGAAGGCGTACTTGCCGCTTCGCCACATCGCACCCAGCCCTAGCGCGTGGGCAGCCAGCAGAATGCCGTGGGCGGCGCAGCCGGCAGAGATAACCTGCTCCATCTTGGGCACCTTGGGAAGCTCCGGCGTCACCTTGGCGATCACCGCGATCACCATCGGCGCGCGCAGCGGCTTTTGGCGAGCGGCATTGAGCACGTCATCCTTGGCGCCGGGGTCTTCCTGGAACTCCGCCTCGGCGAACAGCTCGCCCAGGCGCACGCGCCCTTCACCACTGAACTCGATGAACCGCCAAGGGCGCAGCTCCTTGTGGTCCGGGGCGCGCAGCGCCGCCTGATAGAGGGCTTCGAGCTGCTCGGCGCTAGGGGCGGGCTCGGTGAGCTTGCCCATGGAGCTGCGTTGGTGAAGAAGCGTCAGTGCGTCCATACGGCGTCCTTTGAGTGAATCAGCCTGCTACTCTAGCGCAAGCCGCTACTGGCGTGCCAGACGCAGCGAGCCGGGCGCGGCCATACCCGGGGTAGCCCGCCAGGGGCTGATGTCGAGCCCGCCCCGGCGCACGTAGCGGGCCAGCACCAGAAGCGCCTCGGGGGCGGCTTCGCGCATCAGGTCGGTGAAGATGTGCTCCACGCAGTGCTCATGGAAATCCTGATGCTGGCGAAAGCCAATCAGGTAGCGCAGAAGGCCCTCGCGGTCGATGCGCGGCCCCTTGTATCGAATCATCACACTGCCCCAGTCCGGTTGGCCGGTGACGGGGCAGTTGGACTTGAGAAGATGCGAATAGAGCGTCTGCTCGACGATCTCGCCTTCGGCCTTGAGATGCGCGGCACTCGGCGTGTAATCGTCGATGTCGATCTCGAGGCCGTCGAGGCACTCGCCGGGCAGGCGCACCGGGGCAAGCTCCGGGGCGTCCACGTCGAGCAGCAGCACGCCGACCGGGGCCTTGGCCACCTCGGCCAGATCCCGTGAAAGCACCTCAATCACTGCCTCACGGCTCTCGAAGCGGGTCTGGTTGAAGCTGTTGAGGTAGAGCTTCCAGGACTTGGATTCGATCAGGTTCGGCGAGCTGGCCGACAGCGTGAAGCGGGCCACCGCCACCACGGGCTTGCCGCGCGCATCGAGCCAGGAGAGTTCGAAGGCGTGCCACTCGTCCTCGCCGATGAAGGGCAGCGCGCCTTCCTCGATGCCCAGCGGCGCCCGGTTGGCAGCACGAGGAATCGCGAAGAGCAGGCTCTTGTCGTAGCGTTCGGGGTAGGCGGAATCGCGCCCCAGGGGCGCATGTTCCAGAGTATCGGGGCGATGGGCCATGAAAGCTCCTTAACTGCGAATGCCGCGACCGCGCTCGAGCATGAACAGCGCGACGGTGAACAGCACGACGATGAAGGCGAAGACAGCGGTCAGCGCCCAGCCCACGGGGATGTCCGACACTCCCAGAAAGCCGTAGCGGAAGACGTTCACCATGTAGAGGATCGGGTTGAGCATCGACACGCCCTGCCAGAAGTCCGGCAGCATCGAGATCGAGTAGAACACTCCGCCCAGGTAGGTCAGCGGTGTCAGCACGAAGGTCGGCACGATCGAGATGTCGTCGAACTTGTTGGCCAGCAGCGCGTTGATGAAGCCGCCGATGGAAAACAGCGCCGAGGTCAGCACCACTACCAGAAGAGTCAACAACGGATGCTCGACGGAGAGCTGGGTGAAGAACAGCGACACGACCGTCACGATCAACCCGACGCCTAGCCCGCGCGCCATGCCGCCCAGGATGAAGCCGGAAAGGATCACCCAGTTGGGCATCGGCGAGACCATCATCTCCTCCACCGAACGCTGGAACTTGTTGGAGAAGAAGCTCGAGGCAACGTTGGAGTAGCTATTGGTGATCACCGACATCATGATCAGCCCGGGGACGATGAAGTCCATGTAGCTGAAGCCGTCCATCGCGCCGATGCGCGAGCCGATCAGGTTGCCGAAGATGATGAAGTACATCGCCATAGTGATCGACGGCGGCAAAAGCGTCTGCGGCCAGATACGCGTGAAGCGCTTGATCTCCTTGACCACCAGCGTCCAGAGGGCAATCAACGTTTGGGTGGCGTTCATGCGTCGACCTCCTTGGCGCTCTGTTCGTCAATGGGTGACTGGCCCTGCTCGACCATGGAGACGAACATTTCCTCGAGTCGGTTGGCGCGGTTACGCATCGAGATCACCTGGATGCCCTGCTCGCTCAGCGCCTGGAACACGGTGTTGAGTTCCTGCCCACGGTGAATGGCGAGCGCCAGCTGGGTTGGCTCGATCTGCTGGAGTTCGAAGCCCGGGATCTCGGGCGCGCGTTCGACGGGGACTGCGAGATCGAGCAGGAAGGTTTCGGTATCAAGCTCGGCGAGCAGCTCGCGAATGCTGGTATCGCGCACGATCTCGCCGTTATTGATGATGGCGATGTTGCGACACAGGCTCTCCGCCTCTTCGAGGTAGTGAGTGGTCAGAATGATGGTGGTGCCCTCGTCGCGATTGAGGCGACGCATGTACTCCCACATGCTGCGCCGAAGCTCGATGTCGACGCCGGCAGTGGGCTCGTCGAGGATCAGGAGCTTCGGGCGGTGCATCAGGGCGCGGGCGATCATCAGGCGCCGCTTCATGCCGCCGGAGAGCATCCGCGCGCTGCCGTTACGCTTGTCCCAGAGGCCCAAGTCAGTCAGGAGCTGCTTGGCGCGGGGGAGCGCCTCGCTTCGCTTCATGCCGTAGTAGCCCGCCTGGGCCATGACGATATCCAGCACTTTCTCGAACTGGCTGAAGTTGAACTCCTGGGGCACCACGCCGAGCTGGTACTTGGCCTTGGCGAAATCGCGGTCGATGTCGATGCCGAAGATGGAGACCTTGCCCTCGGTCTTTTGCACTAACGAGCAGACCACGCCGAGCGTGGTCGACTTGCCGGCACCGTTGGGACCGAGAAGCGCAAAGAAATCGCCCTGCTGAACGTCGAGATCGATCCCCTTCAGGGCGCGAAAGCCGTTGCCATACACCTTGGTGAGGCCACGGATAGACAATGCCGGTTCGGCCATGAAAATGTCCTGTCAGCAAAAAGAAGGTAAACAGTATAGAGCGCCAATAGATGGGGGCAGCCAGGATCGTTTTCAAGCTAATGGCTGGGTGCGCCTGAACATCGGAAACGACAAAACCGCCGCTACCGCAGGATAGCGAACCGATGGAATATACAGAGAAGAAAACTGGAGCGGGAAAAGAGATTCGAACTCTCGACCCTCGCCTTGGCAAGGCGATGCTCTACCACTGAGCTATTCCCGCTTATAGATAGGTTGGCGGCGAGATGGCGTCCCATAAGGGGTTCGAACCCTTGTTACCGCCGTGAAAGGGCGGTGTCCTGGACCACTAGACGAATGGGACGCATAAGCAATTTAATGCTTGGAGCGGGAAAAGAGATTCGAACTCTCGACCCTCGCCTTGGCAAGGCGATGCTCTACCACTGAGCTATTCCCGCTTATCAATTTCTCGCGATCGAAGTGGCGTCCCATAAGGGGTTCGAACCCTTGTTACCGCCGTGAAAGGGCGGTGTCCTGGACCACTAGACGAATGGGACGCATTTGGAGCGGGAAAAGAGATTCGAACTCTCGACCCTCGCCTTGGCAAGGCGATGCTCTACCACTGAGCTATTCCCGCACTCCGATACCTTGACGATGAAGTGGCGTCCCATAAGGGGTTCGAACCCTTGTTACCGCCGTGAAAGGGCGGTGTCCTAGACCACTAGACGAATGGGACGTTTCATTGCCTCGTCGAGGTGGCGCGTATAATACTCAGCCGGCATTTTTCTGTCAAGGCGCTGATTTTCAATTTATCTACATCGGTAGGTGCATCGCCCCCTGTCCATGCCTGAGGGTTGCCCGCGCACCATAATGGGGCGATATTGATTCAGCGCCACACAAGAGTGGAGATCGCGGCCAATCATCGGCGTGGCTGCCTTTCGATGGCGCGGGGAAAACGGCGCTTGGCACTGTCTTGGCACACTCATTGCGTTACCAGGAGTCCACTCCACGAGTCAGAGAGTCGTCATGACCTTCACGCGCCGCAGATTTCTAGTCACTACCGCTTCCTCGGCGGCGGGCCTATCGCTCGGTCTTCCCGCCCTGGCAGGCGCCCAGGAAAATACAATGCCAATGACTCACGACGCTCCCGCATCGAGCGCCTTCGCGCCCGGGGACGCCTTCAACACCCAGCGAAGCTATGGCGGCGGAAGCTGTGTCGCACCCCATCACCTGGCCGCCAACGCCGGGCGCGACATTCTCAAGCAGGGTGGCAACGCCGTGGAAGCGATGGTCGCCGCCGCCGCGACCATCGCGGTTGCGTATCCACACATGAACGCCATTGGCGGCGACGGTTTCTGGCTGATCCACGAACCCGGCAAGGCACCGGTGGCGATCGACGCCTGCGGGCCGGCGGCACGCCTGGCCACACCCGCCTTCTACCAAGGCCAGGCGCAGATTCCCGAACGCGGCCCCACTGCCGCCTTGACCATGGCCGGCACCATCGGCGGCTGGCAGGAAGCGCTCGACGTGGCAAGCGACTGGGGAAGCGCCCTGCCCCTGCCCACCCTGCTCGGCGACGCCATTCGCCACGGCGAGCAGGGCATCGCCGTTTCGCGCAGCCAGGAGGCGCTGACGCGCCAGCATCTCGAGCGCCTGTTCCAGAGCCCCGGCTTCGGCGATACCTTTCTGAGCCAGGGCGACGTGCCCCGCGAAGGCGCACGGCTGCGCCAGCCCCGGCTTGCCGCCACGCTGAAACGCCTGGCCGAGGCGGGGCTCGACGACTTCTATCGCGGCGAGCTGGCCCAAAGCATGGCCCGAGATTTGGAGGCGCTGGGAAGCCCCTTGCGGCTCGAGGATTTCAACGCCTACCGCGCCCAGCGCGTCACGCCCCTCGAGGTCGCTCTAAAGAACGCCACGCTCTACAACCTGCCCGCCCCCACCCAGGGCATGGCGTCCTTGATGATTCTGGCACTCTATGAGCGCCTGGGCGTAAGCGATGGCGAAGGCTTCGCGCACCTGCACGGGCTGGTGGAGGCGACCAAGCGCGCCTTCCTGCTGCGCGATCGTTACATCACCGACCCGGGACGCCTGGATGTCGACCTGCAGACGCTGTTGAGCGCCGAAAACCTCGACCGCGAGGCTGCCCAGATCGATCCCGAGCGCGCCCTGGCCTGGCCGCATACGCCAGCGCCCGGCGACACCATCTGGATGGGCACGGTTGATGCCGAAGGCCGTTCGGTGAGCTTCATCCAGAGCATCTACTGGGAGTTCGGCAGCGGCGTGGTGCTGCCGGAAAGCGGCGTGCTGTGGCAAAACCGCGGCATCAGCTTCTCGCTGGACGAGAACGACCTGCGCGGGCTCGCGCCGGGTCGCAAGCCGTTTCACACCCTGAACCCGGCGCTGGCGCGTTTCGACGATGGCCGCACCATGGTGTACGGCACTATGGGCGGCGAAGGCCAGCCGCAGACCCAGGCGGCGCTCTTCTCGCGCTACGCCTTTCACCACAAGCCGCTGCAGCAGGCCGTGGCCGCCCCGCGCTGGCTGCTCGGGCGCACCTGGGGCGAGGAGAGCACCAACCTCAAGCTCGAATCGCGCGTCGACCCGGAGGTGGTGGAGCACCTGCGCGCGGCCGGCCACGATGTGGAAGTGCTTGCAAGTTCCTACAGCGACACCATGGGCCATGCCGGCGCCATCGTGCACCACCCGGACGGGCTGATCGAAAGCGCCCACGACCCGCGCAGCGACGGTGGCGCGGCCAGCGTTTGAGCGCGCCCACGGTTATGGCCTAGACTGAACCCCATACCGCAAGTGAAGGTCTGATGTACGTCTTGCTCGTTGACGAGCAAGGCGTTTTCTCCCCCGCCGATCAGGAGGCGCCCATGGCCAAAGTCGATAAAACGCCGGAGCAGTGGCGCAGCGAGCTGAGCGCCGAGCAGTACCACGTCACCCGGGAAAAAGGCACCGAGCGCCCGTTCACCGGCGACTACCAGGTACGCGACGAGCAGGGTATCTACCACTGCATCTGCTGCCACGCACCGCTGTTCGAGAACGAGCACAAGTTCGAGGCGGGCTGCGGCTGGCCAAGCTTTGATCGTCCGCTGGGCAAGCGCAGCGTGGAGGAGCACCGCGACCAGAGCCACGGCATGGAGCGCACCGAGGTGGTCTGTTCCCACTGCGACGCCCACCTGGGCCACGTCTTCCCGGACGGGCCGCCGGAGACCACCGGGCTTCGCTACTGCATCAACTCGGTGGCGCTGGAGTTCCACCCGGACGAGTGACCGCGCCCGACCCGACGGGCCGCCGTTCTGATAGAATGGCGGCCCGTTTTTTTGTGCCTCACTTTGAGCCCTAGGAGAGTTCCATGCTCGGCTGGTTTCCCGGACACATGAACAAGGCCCGCCGCCAGATCAAGGAGGCGCTGCCGGAAATCGACGTGGTCATCGAGGTGATCGATGCGCGTCTGCCCTACTCCAGCGCCAATCCGATGCTGGCCGAGCTGACCCGCCACAAGCCGGTGCTCAAGATATTGACCCGCGCGGACCTGGCGGACCCCGAGCGCACCCGGGAATGGGTCGCCCACTTCGACGCCCAGGCGGACACCCGGGCGCTTGCGGTGACCACCACCCAGAGCCGCGAGCTCAAGAAGATTCCCAGGCTCTGCCACGAGCTCGCCGGCGCCGTGCGCGCGGATCGCGACGTGCGGGTGATGGTGATGGGCATTCCCAACGTGGGCAAATCGACGTTGATCAACGGCCTAGCCGGGCGCAAGATCGCCAAGACCGGCAACGAGCCCGCGGTCACCAAGCGCCAGCAGAAGGTGCGCATCGACGGGCGCGTGGCGTTGATCGACACCCCCGGGGTGCTGTGGCCCAAGATCGAGGACCAGGCCAGCGCCTACCGGCTGGCGGCGAGCGGCGCTATCCGCGATACCGCCATCGAGTACGTGGACGTGGCGATCGTCGCCAGCGCCGAGCTCGCCAAGCGCTACCCCGAAGCGCTCAGCGCCCGCTACAAGCTCAAGGAGCTGCCGCGTTACGAAGCGCCCGAAACCGCCCAGGAGATCGACGCCGACGGCCCCAAGCGCCCGGATTTTCTCGCCCTGGCGGGCTTCGACGGCCACGCGATCCTCAAGGAGATCGCCGCTCGGCGCGGCGGGCTTCGCGCCGGTGGCGAGGTCGACTGGCACCGCGGCGCCGAGGTGCTGCTGCACGAGCTGCGCGATGGCAAGCTCGGCCGCATCACCCTGGAAACCCCGGCGGACATCCCACCGCCGCCGGCACCCGATGACGCGGACAATGATCAAGACAGCGCCTTGAATGGCGCGCATAATGGCCAGTGACCCCAACAATCAAGGTACTGTCGGACACCCCATGGATACGCCAACGCCCACCGAGCCCCAGCCTCTCAAGAAATCGCACAAGCTGCACAACGTCTGCTACGACATCCGCGGCCCCGTTCTCGACCACGCCAAGCGCCTGGAAGAAGAAGGCCAGCGGGTTCTGAAGCTCAACATCGGCAACCCCGCCCCCTTCGGGTTCGAGGCGCCGGAGGAGATACTTCAGGACGTGATGCGCAACCTGCCCACTGCTCAAGGCTACTGCGACTCCAAGGGGCTCTACTCGGCGCGCAAGGCGATCATGCAGGAGTGCCAGCGCAAGGAAATTCCTGGCGTAGGCATCGAGGACATCTACATCGGCAACGGCGTCTCCGAGCTGATCGTGATGGCCATGCAGGCGCTGCTCAACGACGGCGACGAAGTGCTGATCCCGGCGCCGGACTACCCGCTCTGGACCGCCGCCGCGCACCTCTCCGGCGGCCACGGCGTGCATTATCTTTGCGACGAACAGGCCGGCTGGGCGCCGGACATCGACGACATTCGCGCCAAGGTGACGAGCCGCACCCGGGCGATCGTGCTGATCAACCCCAACAACCCCACCGGCGCGGTCTACCCGCCGGACGTGGTCAAGGCGGTGCTGCAGGTCGCCCAGGAGCATCATCTGGTGGTCTTTTCCGATGAGATCTACGACAAGATCCTTTATGACGGCGTCACCCATACGTCCACCGGGGCGCTGGCCGACGACGACCAGCTGGTCATCACCATGAACGGGCTCTCCAAGAGCTACCGCTGCGCCGGCTTTCGTTCCGGCTGGATGACCATCTCGGGAACGCTCGCCAAGCAGCGCGCCAAGGACTTCATCCAGGGGCTGACCATGCTCGCCTCGATGCGCCTGTGCGCCAACGTGCCCGCCCAGCACGCCATCCAGACCGCGCTCGGCGGCTACCAGTCGATCAACGACCTGATCCTGCCCGGCGGACGGCTGCTGGCTCAGCGCGATATTACCGTGGAAAAGCTCAACGCCATTCCTGGCGTATCATGCGTGACGCCCAAGGGAGCGCTCTACGCCTTCCCGCGGCTCGATCCCAAGGTATACAACATCAAGGACGACCAGCAGCTGGTGCTCGACCTGCTGCTGCAGGAGAAGATCCTGCTGGTCCAGGGCAGTGCCTTCAACTGGCCGGCGCCGGATCACGTGCGCATCGTCACCCTGCCGTGGGCAGACCAGCTGGGCGATGCGCTCGACCGCTTCGCCAACTTCCTGTCGCGCTATCGGCAGTGACAGTGAACCCGGCGGGCCGCGCAGCCATCTAAACCGACAACAGATCGATGATAGACACCTTTCAAGGACCTTAGAGGGAGATACATACATGATGCGCATTCTGCTGTTTCTGGCCACCAACCTGGCAGTGGTGCTGGTGGCAAGCTTCACGCTGCGCCTTTTCGGCGTGGAGGGCTACCTGCGAAGCCAGGGCATCAACTTCACGGGGCTTTTGATCTTCTGCTTCATCATTGGCATGGCAGGCTCCTTGATCTCGCTTCTGATGTCGAAGTGGCTGGCCAAGCGCTCCACCGGCACCGTGCTGATCGAAGCGCCCGCCAACTCGACCGAGCAGTGGTTGGTGGACACCGTGGCCGAACTCTCCCGAGAAGCGGGCATCAAGACGCCGGAAGTGGGCATCTTTCCCGCCCAGCAGTCCAACGCTTTCGCCACCGGCTGGAACAAGGATGCCGCCCTGGTGGCGGTGTCGGCGGGGCTTCTGAATCGCATGCGCCCGGACGAGGTGCGCGCGGTACTGGCCCATGAGATCGGCCACGTGGCCAACGGCGACATGGTGACGCTGGCCTTGATCCAAGGCGTGGTGAACACCTTTGTCATGTTCTTCGCCCGCGTGGTGGCGCAACTGCTCGACGGCTTCATGAAGAGCCGCGGCAGCGAAGGCGGGCTTGGCTTCATGGGCTACTTCGCGGTGGTCATGGTGGCGGAGATCGTCTTCGGCATCATCGCCTCGGCCATCGTCGCCTGGTTCTCGCGCTTTCGTGAATACCGCGCGGACGAGGCCGGCGCCCGCCTTGCCGGGACCGGCGCCATGGTCAACGCGCTCGAACGCCTGAAGGTCGAAACCGAAATGCCGGACCAGATGCCGGACACCCTGCGCGCCATGGCGATCACCAAGGGCCAGACCCGGTCGCTCATGGAGAAGCTGTTCGCCAGCCACCCGCCGCTGGACGAGCGCATCCGCGCCCTCAAAGAAGCCGCCTACCGCCAGTAAACGCGCCCGGCGTCAAGCACTGCACGGCGGGGGAGCCGAACGATACGTTCGGCTCCCCCGCCGTTTTTTTGGCAAGCACGCCCTCTCATCGCGTCGTCATGGGCGGTGTCCCACGCGCCTACCTCAGCACCGAAGAGTGCGAAATCCCGCGCCGCGCAGCATCGTCTCGAGCGTGACCGCTTCTCCTGCAAGGCGAACCTCGAGGGTCGCGAACTCGCGGCGCAGCGGATAGTGCGTTCGACACGCGTCGAAGCCCTGGGCCATGCCCTGACCCTCGATCGCCCGCGCCAGCGCCTCGTGATCACGGCGCACGTCGTAGACCGCGCGGATACACAACGCCAGCGCCTGATCGAAGGCAAGCGCCTGGCGAAGCTCCAGCGCCGCCAGTGCCGGCGGCGGGCAGATATCCGCGAAGGCGAGCCTTGCGGGTTCGCCCTCGGCCGCCATCAGCGCTTCCTGGATCATGAAGGTGCCGCGCAGCTTGCCATCGAGGCTGTGCCCGGCGATGTGCGGAGTGGCGAGTGCCACCTGGTCGCGCAGGGCCGCATCGATCTCCGGTTCGCTCTTCCATACGTCGAGCACGGCGGTGATGTCGCCAGCGCTTCCCAGGCGCCTTTCGAGGGCCGCGCCGTCCACGCAGTCGCCGCGCCCGGCGTTGATCAGTACGCTTCCCAACGAAAGTGCTGCGATGCGCGCCTCGTCGAGAAGATGACGTGTGGCGTGAGCGCCGTCGCGCACCAGGGGCACGTGCAGGCAGATCACGTCGCAGGTCGCGATCAACGTGTCGAGATCGACGAAACCAGCCTGCCCTTCCCGCTCGGCGCGGGGCGGGTCACACACCTGGGTGGCGATCCCCATGGCCTGCAAGCGGGCGACCAGTCGAGCCCCCACGTTGCCCGCTCCCACCACTCCGATACGGCGCTCGAACAGCGACCATTCCTGGCGCTCGCCCAGCGTCGCGAGACTGCTCAGCACGTAGTCGACCACCGCCTCGGCGTTGCAGCCCGGCGCACTCGCAAAGCCGATGCCCTGTTCAGCGAGCCAGTGGGTGTCGACGTGATCCACTCCAATGGTGCAGCTGCCCACGAAGCGTACCCGGCTGCCCGCGAGCAGCGCCTCGTCGACCCGAGTGATCGAGCGCACGATCAGCGCATCGGCGTCGCGCACATCCTGCCCGGTGATCTCGCGCCCGGGCAGGCGGATGATGTGGCCCAGATGGGCGAAGCAGTCGTCGGCGGCGGGAATGTTGGCATCGATGACGAGTTTCATAGGCGTTTGAGTATCCGAGCTTTACAATATGGCGAAGGCGCGCGATCGAGCGTGACGTGGGGTTCAAGGAGACAGAAGTGATCGTACGCTGGGAAACCGACCATGACTATGTGCTGGTGCATATTCACCAGGATATGTTCGGCGACTGGATCTTCAGCCGCGCCTGGGGGCAGATCGGTACCCAGTTCGGCGGCTTGAAGCACCAGTTGGCCGACTCCCGCGAGCAGACCCAGATGTGGCTCGACGACGAGTCGACCATTCAGGCCTCCCGCGGCTACCAAAAGGTGCTGGAAGCCGCCGACCATACTCCCGAAGCCCAGGACGCCATGCGCCAGCTGTCGCTACTGGATGTTGTGTAGCGACCTCCTCTCGACGGGGCTTGCCTCGCCCCTGTCCCAGGCCTTTCGATGGCACTCACTTCATGGCCGCCATGCGCTCCTCGAACACCGTCGCCACCCAGTCCATGAACACCCGCACCCGCGGCGAAAGCTGGCGATTGCTGGGATAGAGAAGGGAAACCGGGGAGCCGGCGGGCGGAGTGTCAGGCAGAAGCTCGACGAGCCGACCCTCGCGAAGCGCCTGCTCGACGTGATAGCGCGGCATCTGGGCGATGCCGAGTCCCTGGAGGGCGGCGGCGTGGTAGGTGTCGGCGCCGGTCACGGTAACGTGAGCTGGCAGCACCACGTAGTGCGCCTCGCCTTTATCCATCAGTTCCAGCGGCAGCACATGGCCCACCCGGCTGGAGTGGAAGCCGACGATCACGTGGCCGGCCAGCGCCGCCGGGCTTTGCGGCGTGCCGTAGCGGGCCAGATAACCGGGCGAGGCCACCGTGACTTCATCGAGGGTGGCCACCTGACGGGCGACCATGTCGCTATCCTGCAGAATGCCGACCCGCAGCACACAGTCGACGCCCTCGCCCACCAGATCCACCAGCCGGTCGCCTTCGCTGAGCACGATATCCAGTTCCGGGTTCGCCTCCAGAAAGGCCGGTAGCCCGGGCAGCAAGAAGTGCCGGGCCAGGGTGCCGTGAACCCCCACTTTCAGCACGCCGCGCGGGGAGTCGGCGGCCAAGGTATCGGCCTCTTCCACCTGGGACAGAATGCTCAGGCAGCGGTGGTAGTACGCCTCGCCCTCCTGGGTGGGCGTGACCGAACGGGTGGTGCGCTGAAGAAGACGCACGCCCAGGCGCGCCTCCATGGCCTTGATCGCCTCGGTCAGGGTGGAGCGCGAGATATTCAGATCCTGCGCCGCCTGGGTGAAGCTTCGCCGCTCGACGATCCGAGTAAACGCCTGCATCGTATCGAGTCGATCCATTGTTCCCCCTTTCCGACAAGTGATGGCGGAATTGGATTGATTATAGCGTACGAGGTTTCGCTTATGCTGGGGCTCACCCATGACAACGAAACAGGAATCAACTCATGATCGAAGCAAAGGTAGCGCTGGTGACCGGCGCTTCACGGGGGATCGGGGCGGCGATCGCCAAGGCGCTGGCCGCCGATGGCTTCGCGGTCGTCGTCAACTACGCCGGAAACGCTAACGCGGCCGCCCAGGTGGTCGAGGAGATAAAAGCACAGGGCAGCCAGGCCATGGCGTGTCAGGCGAACGTGGCCGACGTGCAGGCGGTGGGCGCCCTGTTCGACAGGATCGAAGCCGAGTGGGGGCGCCTCGACGTACTGGTCAACAACGCCGGCGTGATGACGCTGGCGCCGCTGGCCGAGATGCCACCGCGCGTGGTGGACGAGCAGATCGACATCAACCTCAAGGGGACGATCAACACCCTGCGCGAGGCGGCCAACCGGCTGGGCGATGGCGGGCGCATCGTCAATCTGTCCACCAGCGTGGTGGGCTTGAAGCTCGAGAACTACGCGGTCTACGCGGCGACCAAGGCGGCGGTGGAAACCTTGACCGGGATTCTGGCCAAGGAGCTTCGCGGGCGTGGCATCACCGTCAACGCGGTGGCCCCGGGCGCGACCGCCACGACGCTGTTTTTGAACGGCAAGTCGGATGAGCTGGTCGAGCGCATGGCCAGAATGGCGCCGCTGGAACGACTGGCCGAGCCCGAGGACATCGCCCGGGTGGTGGCGTTTCTCGCCTCCCCCGCCGGGGGCTGGGTCAACGGCCAGACGCTTCGAGCCAACGGCGGGACCGTTTAGCTCACCGCCTGCTCTTCTCGGCAGCGACGAACGCTCTGGGCCAGCTCGCGGGCAAGCCCATGCACGCTTTCGACGGCCTCGTCCGCCGTTCGGGCGCGCTCGATGCAGTCGACCAGCGCCGAGCCGACCACGACCGCGTCGCTGAAGCGGCCGATGGTGGCGGCCTGCTCCGGAGTGCGGATGCCAAAGCCCACCGCCACCGGCAGCGTGGTGTGGCGCTTGAGCGTATCCACCGCGCGTTTGATCGTCTCCGGCGTGGCAGCGCCGACGCCGGTCACGCCGGCGACCGACACGTAGTAGATGAACCCGGAGGCGCTTTCGAGCACTCGAGGCAGGCGCTTGGCGTCGGTGGTGGGCGTGGCCAGGCGAATGAAATCGATGCCATGGCGGGCGGCGGGGGTGCAGAGCTCGTCGTCGTGCTCCGGCGGAATGTCCACCACGATCAGTCCATCGACCCCGGCCTCGGCGGCATCGGCGAGAAAGCGCTCAACGCCGTAGCGGTAGATGGGGTTGTAGTAGCCCATCAGCACGATGGGCGTGTCCCGGTTTTTCTCGCGAAAGCGCTTCACCATGGAAAGCGTCTTGACCTGGGTCTGCCCGGCCTCGAGCGCCCGCAGCGCGGCTTTCTGGATCGCCGGGCCGTCGGCCATCGGGTCGCTGAAGGGCATGCCCAGCTCGATGATGTCCACGCCGGTATCCGGCAGGCCATCGAGCAGGCGCTGGGAGGCTTCCGGGTTCGGGTCGCCGGCAGTCAGGTAGCTCACCAGCGCCGGACGGTTTTGCGCTTTCAGCGCGGCAAAGCAGCGCTCGATACGTGGGATGCCGACAGTCGAGTTGGTTTGGCTCATTGGAACTTGTCTCCTAAATAGTGAGCAACGCTCATCATGTCCTTGTCACCACGCCCGCTCAGGTTGACCACCATCAGGTGATCGCGGGGAAGCGTGGGCGCGCGCTTGGCGACTTCGGCCAGGGCGTGGGCGGTTTCGAGCGCCGGGATGATGCCCTCTTCGCGACAACAGATCTGGAATGCCTCGAGCGCTTCGTCGTCGGTGGCAGATACGTACTCGACGCGGCCCTGCTCGTGAAGCCAGGCGTGCTCGGGGCCGATACCGGGATAGTCGAGCCCCGCCGAAATCGAGTGGGCGTCGATGATCTGGCCATCCTCGTCCTGCAGCAGATAGGTGCGGTTGCCGTGGAGCACGCCGGGCGTACCGCCGTTCAGACTCGCCGCGTGCTGGCCCGTCGCTACCCCCTTGCCACCGGCCTCGACGCCGATCATCTGTACGCTTTCATCGCTCAAGAACGGGTGGAAAAGCCCCATGGCATTCGACCCACCGCCAATGCAGGCAATAAGCGAACCCGGCAGGCGCCCTTCCTTCTCCTGCATCTGGCGGCGGGTTTCATGGCCGATCACCGCCTGGAAGTCGCGCACCATGGCCGGGTACGGGTGCGGCCCTGCCACGGTGCCGATGATGTAGAAGGTGTCGTCGATGTTGGTCACCCAGTCGCGCAGCGCCTCGTTCATGGCGTCCTTCAGCGTGCCGGTGCCGGAGGTGACCGGGATGACCTCGGCGCCCAAAAGCTTCATGCGGAACACGTTGGGCTGCTGGCGCTCGATGTCAGTGGAGCCCATGTAGACCACGCAGTCGAGGCCGAAGCGCGCCGCTACGGTGGCCGTGGCCACGCCGTGCATGCCCGCGCCGGTCTCGGCGATGATGCGCTTCTTGCCCATGCGCTTGGCGAGCAGCACCTGGCCGATGCAGTTGTTGATCTTGTGCGCGCCGGTATGGTTGAGCTCTTCACGCTTCAAATAGATCTTCGCGCCGCCGAAGTGCTCGGTGAGCCGTTCGGCAAAATACAGGGGGCTCGGCCGCCCCACGTAGTCACTCTGGAAATACGCCAGCTCGCGCTGGAAGTCGGGGTCCTGCTTGGCGCTGTCGTACTCCTCCTGCAGCGAGAGGATCAGCGGCATCAGCGTTTCGGCCACGAAGCGCCCGCCGAAGCTGCCGAACAGGCCCTGGGCATCGGGCAGAAGCGGTGAAGGAGTGACAAATTGATTCATGGCGACCTCGGGTGGTAGGCGAATGTCCTTACGCTAACCCAGGCAAGACGGCGGAAAAATCGATAAGATGTCACTCACCTGTGAGCCAGGATCACCGATCAATGAACCAGAGCCTTCCGCCATTGAGCGCCCTGCGCGCTTTTGAAGCCACCGCGCGCCTGGGCAGCGTGACCGCCGCCGCCCGGGAGCTCAATGTGACCCACGGTGCCGTGAGCCGCCAGCTCAAGAGCCTGGATGCGCATTTCGAGACGCGGCTTTTCGACAAGGCCGGCCGTGGGCTAATGCTGACAGCTCACGGCGAGACGCTGCAGGCGGGGCTTGCCGAGGCCTTCGCCAAGCTCCACGACAGTTGCGCGCTGCTCAAGCGTGAGGTGGCTGGCGCGCCCTTCGTGCTGGCCTGCCCGGGCAGCCTGATGGCGCGCTGGCTGATTCCGCGCCTGGAGCCGCTGCGTCAGGCGTTGCCCGAGCTCAAGATCCAGGTGGTGGTCAGCGATACCGAGCAGCCCGGCGGCCAGGAAGGCGCCAGCGCCACGCTGGCATTTCTGGAGCCTCCCTGGCCCGAACGAGGAGAAACGATCGAGCTGATGGCAGAAGAGATCTGCGCGGTGGCAAGCCCGGCGCTGGCCGCGCGGCTCGATGCCCACGCGCCGGCATCACTGTTCGAGCATGGGCTTCTCAGCACCGCCTCGCGCCCCCAGGCTTGGCCGGCCTGGGGGCGCGCCCACGGGCTCGACGTGGCGGCACTCGAGGGTGCCTTGGAACGCGGCCAGGGGTTCGAGCACCTCTACTACCTGATGGAAGCGGCGGTAGCGGGCCTCGGGGTCGCGATCGCCCCTCGGTTGCTGGTGGAGGATGATCTCAAGAGTGGGCGACTGATCGCGCCCTGGGGCAGCGTCACCACGTCTGCTCGCCTCTGCCTGTGGCTTGCAGACGCGCGCCACAACGATGCGGGCGAGCGGCTCGCGGCCTGGCTCGACCGCGAGCTGACAAGATCACGTTAGCGATTGGCGCCACGCAGCCAGCGCCCGAATATCCTCGGGCGTGGTGCGACAACACCCGCCGATGCCCGACGCCCCGGCCGCCAGCCAGCCTGGCGCGCCCTGAACGAGGCCAGAGGGCGCGCCTTGGTGGTCACACGCCGCCGGGTGCCAGGTCTTGGTCACCGGGTCGTACTGCTCGCCGGAATTGGGGTAGACCAGCACCGGCAGATCGCACTCGCCCCTGATCGCCTCGATCAGCGGCGCAATATGCGCAAGCGCGGTGCAATTCACGCCGATCGCCGCCACCCCCGGCCGGCCCGCCAGCGCCCGAGCGCACTCGGCGATCGGCGTGCCGTCGCTTACGTGCGCGCCGTCCTTGGCCGAGAAGGTGATCCAGGCCTGCGCCCCCGGGTGCTCGGCGAGCAGATCGGCGATCGCCAGCGCCTCATCGAGCGACGGCAGCGTCTCCGCCGCCAGCAGGTCCGCGCCAGCTTCCAGCAACAGCGCAAGGCGCTCGCGGTGGAAATCGACCAGTCCCGCGCGGTCCAGATCGTAGCCGCCACGGTACTCGCTACCATCGGCCAGATACGCCCCGTAGGGGCCGACCGAGGCCGCCACCAGCGGTTTCGGGCGCCCGCTATCCGCTTGCCAGACGGCGTCGCGCGCCTCACACGCCAGCGTCACCGAGCGCGTGATCAGCGAGCGTGCCTCCTGCTCGGAGAGCCCGGCGCGCATGAAGCCGGGAATCGTCGCCTGGTAGCTTGCGGTGATCGCGCAGTCGGCGCCGGCTTCGAAGTAAGCCCGGTGGACCTGGCGGATCTTCTCCGGCGCTTCACGCAAGAGCCGCGCCGACCAGAGACTGTCGTTCAGATCGCACCCCAACGCCTCGAGCTCGGTGGCCAGCGCCCCGTCGATCACCATGAAGGGCACGTCCTGCAACAGGGTGGTGATGGGATTGTTCGATCGGGCACTCATGAGACAGACTCCTCGACGGCGGCACGACGCCGGACCGTCTTGCGGCGGTGCAGAAAGTGCACCAGGTAACACAAGAAGATGAACGGCACGCCGAAGTAGAGCGCGACGCGCTGATGCGGATCGAAGGCGATGCCGACGCAGGCGGCCAGACACGCGCCAAAGGCGATCAGTGGCACGAACGGGTAGCCCGGCGTGCGATAGACCAGATCCTCGAGACGCCCGCCCTCGCGCAGGTACTGGCGGCGGAAGTTGAACTGACTCAGCGCGATCGCCATCCACACGATCACCACCGCTAGTCCCGAAATGGACACCAGCACCAGATACACGGTTTCCGGCGCGTAGACGCTCGAGAACAGCGCCCCAAAGCCGCCGATCATGCTCAAGAGCAGCGCGTTCATGGGAATGCCGCGCTTGTTGAGTCGGCCAAGCGACCTGGGCAGCGTGCCCTGATCCGAGAGTGTCCAGAGCATGCGCGCCGAAGCGTAGAGCCCGGAGTTGGCCGCCGACAGCAGCGCGGTGATGATCACGAAATTCATGATGTCCGCCGCCCCCGGCACGCCGATGCGCTGGAACACCGCGACGAAAGGGCTCTGGCCGAGCCCGGCTTCGGTGTGCGGCAGCAGTGCCGCGATCACGATCATGGTGCCGACGAAGAACAGGATCAGCCGCCAGAGAGTGGCGCGAATCGCCTTGGGCACGTTGCGCGCCGGGTCCACCGCTTCACCGGCGGCGATGCCGATCAGCTCGGTGCCGGAGAAGGCGAACATCACCGCCAGAAGGGTCATGCCGATGGTCAGAAGGCTCGGCGGCATCGCGCCTTCGCCCCAAAGTGCGGAGAGCCCGGGGGACGCTACGGCGGCGCCGGTCTCGTCCTGAAGCGGCACGAAGCCGATGATCGCGGCCGCGCCGATCAGCACGAACGTCACCACCGCCAGCACCTTGATCAAGGAGAGCCAGAACTCGGATTCGGCGAAAAAGCGCGAGGTGAAGGCGTTGACGCCGAACACGATGGCGGCGAACAGCGCGCTCCAGTACCAGCCCGGGATATCCTGAAACCATCGGCCCATGAACACCGCCGCCGCGGTGAACTCCGAGCCCAGCGCGACCGTCCAGGTGAGCCAGTACATCCACGCCACCATGTAGCCGGTGCCGGGGCCGATATAGCGCGTGGCGTGGGCACTGAACGCGCCGGAATCCGGCATGTGCACGGCAAGCTCGCCCAGACACATCATCACCAGCCAGGCGACGATGCCGCCCACCAGATACGCCAACACCGCGCCCAGCGGGCCGGCCTGCTGCACCGTATAGCCGGAGCTCAGAAAAAGCCCGGTGCCGATCACGCCCCCGAGCGACAGCATGACCAAATGACGCGTTTGCATGCTGCGCTTGAAGTGTGCGCCCTCTTGCTCGTTCATGATACGTCCTGATGATTGCAAATTGATCTTCACGCGGGCCCGGCCTGCGCGAAGGGCGCACTATATTAGTGCAACCAGGGCGTATCAAAAAGAAATCAAAACACAAGACCCTATTCCTCGAGGCTATAAAGCGGGCTGGGTTTTCGAGGCGCGCGGCTCATTCAGCCGTGAGTGGTTTCGAGCGCGATATTGGCCCAGCCGCGCTCGGCCACCAGCGCCTCCAGCCTGGTCGGTCGGTAGCGTTCGTCGCGTTCGTAGCGCGCCTTCACGCTTTCGTGGATCAACGTGGGGCGGCCTTCGGTGATCAATGGCCGATCGTATTCGGGGCGCAGCCGGTAGATGTGCCGGCGCGAGTGGTGCAGCGCCCCGCGCGCGCCGTCGGTCAGGCGGGTGTAGACGTGCGCGTCCGTCGCCAGGCCCGCGGCATTGGCCTCGGCGAGCATCCAGCCAAGCGGCGCGTCCGAAGCCTGGCGGCCCTGCTTGTCCGGCGCCTTGCCGCCGCCGATGTCGCTGTGCACGCCGGCGAACCACACCTGCTTGAGGTCGACACCACCGCGCGCTTCCCAGAGCGTGGGCTCGAAATTCTTTCGGTGTTCGTCGATCGCCAGCGCATGGCGGGCGGTGGCGATATTGCCGCCCAGCTTGGTGTCGTAGAATTCCTGATCGTTGTTGAACACGCCGCCCAGCAGGCTCAGCGGAATGCCCAGCTCCCCGACCGTGTCCCACACGCCGATGAAGTGAATGCGCCGGCTCGGGTGGCTGTGGCGAGCGCGAAACGCCCGGGCTTTCTCGCCGCCGGGCCAATCGCCGTCCGCGTCGCTTTTGTAGATCTCCCACGCGCGGGTGATCAACGAGGCGTGCTCGCGCGTGAGAATGCCGCAATTGTTGATCAGCCCGCAAAGCACGCGCACGTTGTAGGCGCCGCGGCTGAAGCCGAACAGGTAGATGTCATCGCCCTGAGCGTAGTTGTGCAACAGGTAGCGGTAGCCATCGAGAATGTTCTTCTGAATGCCGGCGCCGGTAAGCGCCCCGCTCAAGTGGTTGCGGTAGGAGCCGATACCCCAGCCGTAGAACACCTGCTGGCGCACGCCCTCGTGCTCCGGAGTAATGCCGCGGGCAAGCTTCAATACGTTTGTCGGGTAGTCTTCCTCAAGATCCTCTTCCGGTTGATTCCAGGTGCCGTCGGCGCAGATGACGAGATGGGCCATGATGTCACTCCTTGACGCCCGGGCGAGTGAGCATCACCAGTGTCGACGCTGCCTACCGGTTCGAGGCGATCAGCGTCCCGCCGGCGGCCATGAACAGGCCCCCGGTCGCCCGGTTGAACCGCTGGTAGCGGCACGGGCTCTGGAACCAGCGGCTGATGCCGGCGCCCAGCCCCGCATAACTCGACATCAGGGTGAAATCGATCACAAGCCAGGTCAATGCAAGAATGATGAATTGCACAAGCTGCGGCTGGCCCAGGTCGATGAAGTTGGGAAACAACGCGGCGAAAAAGAGCAGATCCTTGGGGTTGCTGATACCGACGGTAAAGCCGCGGCGAAAGCGTGTCGCCGCCGATACCCTCGGCCCCGTGGCGACGCCAGGGCTTGCCATCGGCGGGCTAGAGGTATCGCGCCAGGCACTGACGCCCAGGTAGATCAGATACGCCCCACCCACCATCTTGAGCACATAAAAGGCGGTTTCTGACGTGGCGAGCACGGCCCCCAGCCCCAATGACGAGATCAGCATCAGCACCAGCGAGGCCAGAGTGCCACCGAGCACGGTGGTCGTCGCCTGGCGTCGGCCGAACTTCAGCCCGTGGCTGGTGCACAAAAGCGCCACCGGCCCGGGAAAGATGATCAGGGCGAAAATGACGCCTACATAGGTCAGCCACGTTAGCGTGTCCACGCGTACCTCCTTTTTATCATTCAATGGCGGCCCTGCTGACCGACATACAGGGTTAGTCGTGATCATTCAAACACAGCCGCCTTCGGGTTGCTCGATTAAAGCCACCTGCGTAGACTGGCGCGCCGTTTTGAAGGTCAGCGCCATGAAAATCAACGTCGTGGGTACCAGCGGCAGCGGCAAGAGCACGCTGTCGAAAAGGCTCGCCGAAGCACTGAACGTCCCGCATATTGCGCTCGACCAGCTCTTCTGGCGCCCCAACTGGCAGGAAACGCCGGACGATGAGTTTTTTCCTGAACTCGAGGCGGCCCTGGCCGACGCCGCTGATGGTTGGGTGCTCGACGGCAACTTCAACCGCACCCGCGCAATCAAGTGGCGCGAGGTCGACATGATCGTCTGGCTTGATTACGGCTTCTGGCGCACTTTTCGCCAGTCTTTCCAACGAGCGGTCATGCGCATCGTTACCCGCCGCGAACTCTGGCCCGGTACCGGCAATCGCGAAACCTTTCGTAAGACCTTTCTAAGCCGCGACTCGATTCTTTTATGGATGCTGACCTACTGGCGTTCCCAGCGTCGGCGTTACCTGCTGGACACCATGAATCTTCGCTACCGGCACATCCAGATCGTGCGCCTGACCTCCCACAGCGAAGCGGAGTTTCTGATCGAGCGGTTAATCGAGCAACGACATCTGCATTTGGAATAACCCGCGAAACCGGTTAGGTTTTTTGATCACTCATTCAAAAACCATTCAATAAAGGAGTTGCCATGAACCGCTACCTGGCTCTTGTTCTTCATCTGGGTCTTTTCACAGGTACTCTTGCGGCCCCGGCACTGGCTGACACCACGCCGCTCGAGCAGCAGCTAAAGGATCTCGAGTCGTTCCAGGTGATCGCTCACCGCGGTGCCAGCGGTCATGCGCCGGAAAGCAGCATGGCTGCGCTCGAACTCGCCCACGCCTGGGGCGTGGACTACCTGGAGCTGGATATCCAGATGACCGCCGACGGTGAGCTGGTCGCCTTTCACGACGACACCCTCGAGCGCACCAGCAACGGCGAAGGTCATATCAACGACCACACCCTGGCCGAGCTTAAGGACCTCGATGCGGGCAGCTGGTTCAACGAGGAAAACCCCGAACTTGCCGACGATGCCTTCGCAGGCGCAGAGATACTAACGCTCGAGGAAGTGTTCAATCGCTTCGGCCAGGACGCCCGCTACTACCTGGAGACGAAGTCGCCGGAGCTCAACCCGGGCGTGGAAGAGGGGCTGGTGCGCCGACTGGAAGCCTATGACATGATTGAGACCGGGCGCGTGCTGATCCAGTCCTTCGATCAGGAGAGCCTTCTGAAGATTCACGAGCTGAACGCGAGCATCCCGCTGATCCAACTGGTGTGGTATTCCCCGGATGAAGAGAACGAAGGCCGCCTGACGGAGTGGACCGGCGTGACTCCGAGCCCGGACGAGATCACCGATGCGGACTTCCGGGCCGTGGCGGATTACGCCGTGGGGCTCGGCACCAACTACCTGTATGACGGCGAGCCGGTCATCACCAAGGCATTCGTCCAGCAGGCCCAGGACAACGGCCTGGCGGTTCATGTCTATACGGTCAACGACATCGATGAAATGCAGCATCTGATCGACTGGGGCGTCGATGGCCTGTTCACCGATTACGCAGATCGGCTGATCGAGCTGACCGAATAGCCGTCTAGCCGCACGCTTCGACAAAACGCTCGATGCGCGTTCGCGCCTCACCCGTTAGCGTTTTTAGCGGCAGGCACGGCGCGCTTACCTGCCCTTGCAGCTCGGCCACAGTGGCAATAACCCGCAAGCTGCCGTATTCGCGATACAGCGCCCAGAGCGGCTCGAAGATGTCTGACAAGCACTGAGCCTCCTCGGCGTTGCCGGCCTGGGCGGTGCGGGTGATGGCGAGTGCGGCCTCGGGAAAGAGCCCGCCCAGTACCGAATACCAGCCATCACAGCCGGCGCCGAGCGCGGTGGCCGCCGCCGGGTCGCCGCTGATGCCGAGGGTGACGTGATCGGGAATCAGCGCGCGCAGCCGCGCGATGCGCGTTTGGGCCGCTTCCCGATCCAGCGGCACCGGCGGAATCTTGATCGACGCGACCCGAGGGAGCTCAGCAATGCGCGCATGAAGTTTATCGCTGAACGTAAAGTGCGTGGTGCCCGGGTTGTCGTAGACGCACAGCGGCACATCGAGCGTCTTGCACGCCGCCTTGTAGTGGCCGAACACCTCTTCCTCGGTCAGCGCCTGGTACGACACCGGCGCCAGCAGCACCCCGCTCGCCCCGGCCTTCTGGGCATCCTCGGCCAGGCGAATCACCTCGCGGGTGGAAAGCGCGCCGATGCCGGCCACGACCGGTACGCCGTCGGCGCCCTCCACCGCCAGTCGCGTCACTCGAGCGCGCTCCTCGCGCGAAAGATACATGTAGCTGCCGGTCGAGCCCAGCACACCGATGGAGTCCACCCGCGCGCGCGCCAGCCGCGTCACCAGACGGATGAATTCGTCTTCGTGAACGCCCTGCTCATTGATGGGCGTCAAAGGAAAGGCACTTAATCCGGCGAACATGTTCAAGTCTCCTCGAAGGGGAATTCGGTTGATATTCAACCTATTGCCAGTGCCGAGTTGCTCTTGGTATCAAGGTGACTTCATGACTGCCTGGCAAAGCTATGCTTATCGAAAATGCTATCGATCGAATGCTCAAACAGATCCTGAACATGGTGCTTGGCAGTGTCGGCAGTAACGAGGTGGAAATCGCGGGTCAGCGATCGGCGCCCAAGCCACTTGAACAGGCCCTGGCGGGCGACCACGTTGAGCATGAGCAGGCCCTGGCGCTCCTCGATGGGCACGAACTGATAGTGCGCGTGAAGCCCCTGGCGATCACCGAGCAGAAACTCGAAACCGCCACCGGCACCCTGCTCGTCGAACAACGCTATCTCGCGGGCCCAGGGGTACTGGTCGATGATGTTACAGGCTTTGTCGAAACTATCGGTGGTGATTCGGCGATGAACGAACTCGCGGTTTTCGGTGTGAAGAGAGTAGAGAATTCGAACCATCGAAGGCCTGCGGGTGGAAATAATTAAGCGCTTGATTATATACCATTGCGCCCCGCAGGCCGAACTGGATTCAGGGCTGGCCGCTACCGCCCGCTGTGCCGTACGCAGATCATAGGCGACCACCGACGAGGTATCGATGATCGCCGCTCCCGCCGCCAAGTGCTTCATGGCTGCGGCTATGCCGATGGCAAGACCACCCACAACCTTGCGACGTGCCGGATCGAAAGAGTTGATCATTCCTGAGACGGATGCGGCCCCCCCTTTGACCTTAGTCCCAGTGACTCAAAGCGTAAACCGGCTCAGGGCGACGCGGGCACGACGCGCACCAGTTGGCCGTCCGGGCTATCGGTCAGCAAATACACCGCCCCGTCCGGTCCGGTGCGCACGTCGCGGATGCGCTCCTCGAGTTCGCCGAACAGCCCTTCCACGTCCTTAGCCCGAGTAGCGTCGGCATCGAGCGTGACGCGGCGCACCTCGTGATCGACCAGAGAGCCGACGAAGAGATTCCCCCGCCAGGCGGGAAACAGATCACCGTCGTAGAGCGTCATGCCCGACGGCGCGATCGAAGGCGTCCACTCGAGAAGCGGCGCCTCGGTGCCCGGGTATTCTGTGAAAGGCGTGACCCGGGCGCCGGTGTAGTCGAGCCCGGTGGTGGCGATGGGCCAGCCGTAGTTGGCGCCGGGCGAGATGAGATTGATCTCGTCGCCGCCGCGCGGGCCATGCTCGTGGGCGATGACGCGACCATCACCGGCCACCACCAGCCCTTGCACGTTGCGGTGGCCGATGGAGTAGATCTCCGGGCGAGCATCGACCTCGTTGACGAAGGGGTTGTCCTGCGCGGCGCTGCCATCGGTATTCAAGCGCACGAGGCTGCCGAGATGGCTTTCAAGGTTCTGGGCCTGTTCACGGTAGTCGAAGCCGTCACCCAGGGTGAGCAGCAGCGTGCCATCGCCGAGCCAGGCCAGCCGACCGCCATAGTGGGCGGCGCCGCGCTTGGCGGGATGGGTACGAAAGATCTCCTCCACCTCGCTGAGCGCGCCGTCGTCCAGTCGTGCGCGGGCGAGGCAGGTGTGGTTGGCGGCGAGCTCGCCGCAGGCGTAGCTGAGAAAGAGCCGATCGTGCTGGTCGTCCTGTGGTGAAACCAGCACGTCGAAGAGCCCCGCCTGGCCCGAGGCGAACACCTCCGGTACGCCCTCGATCTCGTCAAGCCGTTGTCCTTGGGCATCGAGCAACCAGAGGCGCCCGGGGCGCTCGGTCACCAGCATGCGCCCCTCGGGCAGGAACGCCAGCGACCAGGGGTGCTCGAGCCCTTCGGTCAGGACCTCCAGCCGATAGGCGGGCGCGTCGACCTGGGCAAGCGCCGGCGGCGAAGGTGCCAGACCGACAATACCCGCCCCCAGCGCCATTATCGCCGCCCCGGTAAGATGGGTTCCCCGATGGCGATGGCCTCGGCCGCGCAGCAGCGCGAGCAGCAGCCCGGCGAAACCGGCGCTTGCCAGCATGGCGACGAGCCCGAAGGTGGTGCGCGTGGCCGCCACCAGAGTGGGCATGGGCGCGAAGTGGTTGACGATATGGAGCGTGGCGAACAGCGCTACGATGGCGAGCAGCGGGCACAGCGCCAGGCGGTAGCGACCGTGCAGCACCAAGCGCGAAATGGTCAGCGCCACGGTCTGGGAAATGAGGAATCCCACCGAGAACAGCAGCGCATAGATCGGCGAGAAGGTCACCAGATCCCAAAGCGTCGTGGCGATGCGCCGCGCAAGGGATATCTCCACGCCCATGCGGGCAAGCGCCGCCAGGTTGATCTGGGTCTGGATGATGCTGCCTAAGAGAATACCCGCCACCAGCGCAATGGCGACGTGCAGCAGCACGCGAGACCAGAGGGGTCGTCTTTGCATCAAAATGTCCTTGTAAGCTGTTCTAGTCGACGACGTGTCAACGCAGTTGGCTATCCTTGCTGCCGCGGCGATTGTAGCCGCTTGCCCGAGAGGTCGTCTTGTCGCGCTCGGCCTGGCAGGCAATGCATAGCTTCACGCCAGGCATGGCCTTGCGCCGCGCCTCGGGAATCGGTTCGTCGCACTCTTCGCAGCGCTGCCGGCTTTCGCCTTGGGGAAGCTGGCTACGCGCCCACTCGACGCCCTCTTCCAGGGTGCTTTCGATCTGCTCCTGCTCGGCGCCGTCTCTGGCCCATCCTCCTGCCATGGTGGTTCTCCTCAAGCGTTGATGGGGTTAAGTGTAGCGCCTGGAACCGCACGTTGCCTTGCATGGCACTACCCACTCTCACGCCTTGTGTCTATGCTCAGAGATACGCTGGTTTTATGTCTTATTGCGCGTTTCCACACTGGTTAAAAGTGGTTAAGCTCCTTGACCAGCAAACTAATTAAAAGCGCCTAGGGAGCGGTCATAATCAACGCTGATAAAGTTATAAAAACCGGGTCCCCACTGCGCACTCGACGGCGCCGGACGATCAACGCTCGAAGGGCAAGATGCACCCTTCGATGAGTCGCCAAGCGATACCCGCCCTCCTGAAACGCACGCTGAGGTACGCCCTTGGGCACCTGCTGGTGTGGAGCATGTGCGTGAGCCAGGCACAGGCGCAGACATCCGACGACGAGATACGGGTGGTCGCCCATCCGGATGTCGCCCTGCAAAGCATGAGCCGCGACACCACCCGCGCCATCTTCGCCATGCGCCAGCGTACCTGGCCGGACGGTCGCGCCATCCAGGTCTTCGTGCTTCCCAATCGTGACCCGGCCCATGCGCGCTTTGCCAAGGAGCAGTTGAACGTCTACCCGCACCAGCTCCAGCTCGCCTGGGATCGCATGGTGTTCTCGGGCATGGGGCAGGCACCCCATCGCGTTCGCAGCCTGACTGAAATGCACGACAAAATAGCCACGACACCCGGCGCGCTGGGGTATCTCGAGAGGGCCTATCTGGATGACGCGATCCAAGTCATTTCGGTGGAATGACGGTAGTGTCGCTACGCTTTTGTGTATCGGCGTGACCGCCTTTACAGCGACCAAGGGCCTTGCAAACGACACGCTGCGGACGGCCCAACTGCATGGATTTCTGAGCCAGGCGCTGGTCATCACCGACGACAACGACTTCTTTGGCCCCAGCAGCACGGGCGCCGGCAGTGCCGAATACACCGAGCTCGGGCTCAATGCCTCCCTTCGCCCTTATCCCAACGTGCTACTGGCAGCGCAGGTTTTGAGCCGCCGTGCGGGAGGCGAAGGCAGCGACGCCAAGCCTACCCTCGACTACGGCGTGGTCGACTATCAACTGACCTCAAGTCACGACCGCACGCTGGGCGTTCAGGCCGGACGCTTCAAGAACCCGTTCGGCCTGTACAACCAGACCCGCGACATGGCCTTCACCCGCCCCAGCATACTGCTGCCGCAGTCGATCTACTTCGACCGCACTCGCTCGATCGGTCTCGCCGCCGACGGTATCGGCGTCTACGCCGAGCAGCGCGTACCAGCGGGCACCCTGCGTTTTCGAAGCGGGATCGGCCAGCCCCAAACCGGCTCGGACCTGGAGGAGCAGCTTTTCTGGGGAGCCCAGGCGAGCATATCCGCCGCCGGGCCCTCGGTGATCGCCCAATTGCTGTTCGAGAGTGACAGCGGCAAGTTCGTCGCGGCGCTGAGTGCTGCGGACGTGAACCTCGACATCGACTTCAGCGGTCAGCCGGCGGATTTCGGTTTCCAGCCTTGGATACTTTCGCTGCAGTACAACGAGGACCTGTGGAGCGTGACCGGCGAGTATGCGCTGCGCAACCAGCATCTTCACGGCAGCGCGCCGCGCACCTTCGACGCTACCGGAGAGAGCTGGTACCTGCAGTACGAGCGGCGCCTGACGCCGGAATGGAGCTGGCTGCTACGCTACGATAGCCTGGTCAACGACCGCCAGGATCGCTCAGGACGCCAGTACGAGCGCAGCGGTCTCGGCCCGGGGTATTCCCAGTTCGCCGACGACATCACCACCGGCGTGCAGTGGATGCCCACGGCAAACCTTATGCTGGCGGCGGAATACCACTATATTGATGGCACGGGCTGGTTGCCGACCCGTGATAACGCCAACCCCTGGGAGGCGAGCAAGCATTGGAACATGCTGCTGTTACAACTTTCACTGCGTTTTTGAGCGTCGGTCATCGGGGTACGAACATCTATGCAAGCCACTGCAACTCGGCGCGCGCCTCGCTGGCTAAGTCTCACCTGGCGGGTGGTAGCCCTTAGCAGTCTTCTTCTTCTGGCGCTGGTGGCGCTGTTCGTCTGGCTGGGTCAGCACTTCCTGACCCAGCAGTTGGAATCGACACGCCTGCAGCACCACGAACGCCAGCAGCGCGAGATTCGCCTGGCCATGCAGCGCTCGAGCGACGGTCTGCGTCAGCTGGCAGGCCTGACCGCGGCGGCGCCAGAGCTCGGCAACGCACTGCTGGACAACGACAATGACGAACTCGATGACCTGCTGAGTGCGCAATGGCCGGCGCTTCAGCTCGAAGGCGGCGTGGATAACATCTACATCTACAACCGGGCTGGCGAGCAGGTGATCCACTTCGGCATCAGTGGCGGCACCCCGCTGTTTCCTGCTCGGCGCTGGATCGACGACGTGCTGAACACGGAGGCACCGATCACCACGCTGCGCTGCGCCCTCGCCTGCCAGCAGTTCGCCGCCGTGCCGGTGCTGCTCGACGGGGAAAGCCGGGGCGTGGTGATCTTCACCCGCGACCTCGCCGATGTGATGCGCGAGGTAAAGGCGGTCTCGGGCAGCGAAATCGCGCTGATGGTCACCGGCAACCTGGAGAACGAGGCCCAGCCACAGGGCCCGCGAATTCCCGAATGGAACGGCCAGATCATCGCCCTGACCCGCGTCGAGCAGACGCTGCCGATCCTTCAGGCCGCTGCGGCCGATGCCCCCATCTACCAGTTGGTGAACGCGCCCTACAGCGCGCACCATGACAACCGCTACCTCGAAGTCAGCGCCGTCTACATGCAGGATGACAGCGATTGGCGCAGCACCGGCTACTTCCTGCTAGTGGCGGATACGTCGCTTGCGATGATCTCGATCCAGGCTGCGACTCAGGGGCTCCTGCTGGTCGGCGTGATCGGCTGGCTGTTGGCGGAGCTTCTGTTGCTGATCATCCTGCTGCGCCCGATGGCACGGCTTCGCGGCGTGGCGGATCTGCTCCCCACCCTGGCCCGAGGCGAATTCGAGCAGGTGCGCGAGCGCCTGCTCCCTTCAAGGTCGCACTGGAAGAACGAGATCGACGTGCTGGAAGAGGCTACCCGCACCCTCTCGATGCAGTTGCAGACCCTGCAGGGCCACGTCAACGAACGCAACAGCGAGCTCTCCACGCGTATTGACGAGCTGGCCCGCGAGCGCGACTTTGTCAACGGGCTGCTCAATACCGCCCAGGTATTCATCGTCGCCCAGGACAAGCAAGGCTGCATTCGCCTGGCCAACAGCTACACCTACCAGGCGCTGGGGCTAGAAGAGAGTAATCTCGTCGGTCGCCGCTTCGACGATGTGTTCAATCACCCCCAACCGGTGAGCAGCGCGCCCTGGAGCACCGGCATCCCGCAGCGCCCGCTGCCCGAGGAGAGCACCTTCAGGGTGTGCACACGGCAGTTGGCGACCGCGGTGTGGTATCACGCCTCGCTCGGCCAGACCGGCGCCGCGACGCTTGCGCGCATCTCGGTGGGTCTCGACATCACCGAACGCAAGGCCGCCGAGGCGCGCCTGACTTGGCTCGCCGAGCGCGACACCACCACCGAACTCTACAACCGGCGCTATTTTCAGGACGCGCTGATGGCCACGCTCGCCCAGCATGCCGAGGTCGCCGTACTGCTGCTGGATCTCGACCGTTTCAAGGAGATCAACGAGCTTAGCGGCCACCACGTGGGTGACCGGTTACTCAAGGACGTGGCGTTCACGCTCAGTGCCAATCTCGGCCAGCGCAGCACCATCGCAAGGCTGGGCGGCGACGAGTTCGCGCTGCTGATGACGGACATCAACAGCGAGCAGGCCATCAAGGTCGCCGAGTATGTGATCCAGTTGATCAACGCGATCGAGTTCAGCGCCGCCGGGCGCAAGCACCACATCGGCGCAAGCGTCGGTATCGCCCTGTTCCCGATGCACGGCCAGACCCCGGAAGACCTGCTGGCCAGCGCCGATATCGCCATGTACAAGGCCAAGGAGCGCGGCAGCCCCCACTGGCACCTGCTCTCCATGGTGGAGAACGCCAAGGACGAGCTGCAGGAGCGCGTCTACTGGATCGAGCGCATTCGCCAGGCCCTCGAGCACGATGAGTTCGAGATCTGGGTGCAGCCGATCGTTCGCCTCGACGACCGCTCGGTCAAGCATTTCGAAGTGCTGTTGCGCATGCGCAACGCCGACACGAGCCTGGTGACGCCAGCCCACTTCATTCCCGTCGCAGAACAGAGCGGGTTGATCACCCAAGTGGATCGCTGGGTGATTCGCCACAGCCTGCAGGCGCTGCACGCGCTCCAGGGCCGCGGCATCTCGCTGTCGGTGAACCTGTCGGGGCAGTCGCTCCATGATCACGGCTTGCCGCAATACCTGATGGACGAGTTCCAGGAGAGCCAAGCCGACCCGCACCACCTGATCCTGGAGGTTACCGAAACCGCCGCCATCACCGATTTTTCGGTAGCCCACAACGTGCTGCAGAAATTTCGCCAGCTCGGCTGTCGAACGGCGCTGGACGACTTCGGCGTGGGGTTCAGCAGTTTCCACTACCTGGGCCAACTGCCTGTGGACTACATCAAGATCGACGGCTCGTTCATTCGCAACTTGCTGGTCAATCCTGACAGTCACACCATCGTCAAGGCGATCTCGGACATCGCCAAGGGCTTCGGCAAACAGACCATCGCTGAATTCGTTGACCAGGAGGAGCTGTTGCCGCTGCTGCAGGAGCACGGCATTCACTATGCCCAAGGGTACCACCTGGGCAGGCCCATGCCCTTGGCCCTCCTGCTCGAGGGCCGCGTCCATGAGTGAGCACGCGGGCTCGAACGACAACCGGGTTCTCAACCAGAGCCTGGCGACGCTGATCGAGAAGGCGCCGCCGCTCAAGCCCGACCACCTGGACGTGGACGTCTTCGCACGGCGCTTCGAACTTGTCATCGCCCATACCGACGCGGCGCGCGAGCGCGCCTTCGCACTGCGCCATCGGGTGTTTCGCGAGGAGCTCAAGTACCAGCTCGGCGGCGACCGGGCGTTCTTCGAGCACGACGAGTACGACTACAACAGCGTGCTGTGCCTGCTCAAGCATCGCGAGAGCGGACTGGATGCCGGCTGCCTGCGGGTGGTTCTGGTCCCCGACGCTTTCAAGAAGCTGCCTTTCGAGGGATATTACGATCTGGCGCTGCTCACCTCGCCGCTGTCGCCGCGCGTCTTCGAGCGCAGCGAGATCTGCGAGGTATCGCGCCTGGCGGTCCACCCGGCGTTTCGGAAGAAAAGCGCCGACCCCGGCGAGCGGGGCTGGCGCCACGAAAGTCCGGCGATGATCAGCCTGAGCCTGTTTCTCGCCGCCACGGCGCTGGTGGGGCTACTCGGCACGCCCAACGTGTTCGCCATGCTCGAGCCCAAGTTCAACCGCATGCTGGGCGCGGCAGGCCTGCGCTTCGAGCAGATCGGCGAAATCATCGAGTACTGCGGCAAGCGCGCGCCCTATTACATCCATCAGCCCACCGCCGAATGCCTGCTGCCCGACGCCTTGCGCCCGTTGTTCGAGCTGATTCGCGCGCGGCTCACCGTTGAGTTCGACCCGCCCCGTTGATCCCTGCCTACTTCATCTCGAAGCCGCGCTCGACGAGAAACTCGCGCATGTGCGCGCGCAGCTTGGTCTCGAACAGCGAGGTCAGGTTGTGCGACCAGTCAGTATCCTTGTTGGCGCTGCTGCGCGCGCGGTAGTAGGTGCGCATGGTGTCGTCGAAAGCCGCGACCTCGGCGGCATCCTCCTGATAGACCTCCTCCTTGAGCACCGCCTCCACGGGCAGGCGCGGCTTGATTTCGGGGATGCGCTCGGGATCGGGATAGCCGATGCACAGGCCGAACACCGGATAGACGTGATCCGGCAGGCGCAGAAGTTCGCTCACCGCGCCCGGGTTGTTGCGCAGCCCGCCGATGTAGCAGATGCCAAGCCCGACAGATTCTGCCGCCACGACCACGTTCTGCGCCACCAGGGCGGTATCCACCGTGGCCACCAGAAGCTGTTCGGTCATGCCGGAAATCACTTCGGCGCCAGCGCGCTCGGCAGCCTCAAGGGGGCGCTTCATGTCGGCGCAGAACACCAGGAACGTGGACGCATTGGCGACGTAGGCCTGTCCGCCGGCGAGTTCGGCAAGCTTTTCGCGGCTTTCAGGCGACTGCACGTGAATGATGCTATAGGCCTGCACATGGCTGGAGGTCGCCGCCCCCTGCCCGGCCTTTATCAGCTCGACCAGAAGTTCCCGGGAGATCTTCTGGTCTTTAAAGGCGCGAATGGAGCGGTGAGATTTCAGCAGTTCGATCGTATCGTTCATAGGTCCTCGGTTATCCTCGTGACGTCGTCGCAGATAGCGCCTGTGCCTTCATTTGTGCGCTAATAAAATAGCCGGTAACTGGCTATACTGGAAAAAAAACGCTGCCTCCCCTCAGCCGATGCCTGGAAATCGCCATGACCTCGACACCACAGATCCCCGGCCAGTCCTGGAGCGCCCGCCAGTATGCCGAAAACGCAAGCTTCGTGCCCGCCTTGGGACAAGACGTTCTGGCGCTGCTTGCCGCCAAACCCGGTGAGCGCATTCTGGATCTTGGCTGCGGTGACGGTGCCCTGACCGAGCGCATCACCCGTCAGGGCGCCGAGGTGCTGGGCGTTGACGCCTCGGAGGAGATGGTCGAGGCCGCCCGGGCGCGAGGCATCAACGCCCAGCGCACCGACGCCTATCAGCTGCCCTTCGACCAGACGTTCGATGCCGTGTTCAGCAACGCCGCGCTGCACTGGATGCTCGACCCGCAGACGGTGCTGGCGGGCGTCAAGCGCGCGCTCAAACCCGGCGGGCGGTTCGTGGCAGAGTTCGGCGGCCACGGCAACGTCGCCGCCATCTGTACCGCGCTGATCGCCTCGCTGCAGTTTCGCGGCATCAGCGCCCGAGGCCGTCACCCCTGGTACTTCCCGACCGCCGAAGAGTACGCCCACCTGCTCGAAACCGCTGGATTCCAGGTCGACAGCATCGCGCTGATTCCCCGCCCGACGCCGCTGCCCACCGGCATGCAGGCGTGGCTCGAGACCTTCGCCCAGCCGTTCTTCCACGGCCTCGACGACGATCTCAAGATAACGGTGATGGACAATACCCTGAACCTGCTCTCCCACACCCTGAGCGATGGCCAGGGCCACTGGAGCGCCGACTACGTGCGCCTGCGCGTGTCGGCGCACCTGCCCAGTGTTTAAGCGATAGCTAGCCGGGCAGCAGCGGGCGGATCGAGCGCGGGCGTAGCCGGCTGCGCTGCCTGAGTGCCCACCTTGAAGGTGGCGATCAGGTCGGCAAGCTCGCTCGCCTGATGTTCGAGCGAACCAGCGGCAGCGCTGGTCTGCTGTACCAGGGCACTGTTTTGCTGGGTCACCGAGTCCATCTCGTTTAACGCGACGTTGATCTGCTCGATGCCGCTGGTCTGCTCTCGCGTCGCGGTGGATATCTCGCCCACCAACGCGGTGACCTTCTCGATCGCCTCGACACTTTCTGCCATGGTGATACCACAGTGCTCGGCCTGGCGCGCGCCGTCGTGGATACTGGCAGTGGTCTGCTCGATCAGCACGCGAATCTCCCGGGCGGAGTCGGCGCTTCGCGTGGCCAGGGCGCGCACCTCGCCGGCCACCACCGCGAAGCCGCGGCCCTGCTCGCCGGCACGTGCGGCCTCTACCGAAGCGTTGAGCGCCAGAATGTTGGTCTGAAAGGCGATGGCGTCGATCACGCCGATGATGTCGTTGACCCGATGAGCGCTTTCGGCGATGTCGCGCATTCGCGTCACGGTGCGCTCCACTTCCGCCCCACCCTGCTGGGCCGAACGCGCCGCCGCCACGGACAGCGCATCGGCCTGCTCGGCGATATCGGCATTATTGCGCACGGTGGTGGCCATCTCTTCCATGCTCGTGGCGGTCTGCTGCAGCGCCGAGGCCTGCTCCTCGGTGCGCGTGGACAGATCCTGACTGCCCGACGAGATCTCCTCTGCCCCGGTGAAGACGCTGTCGCTGCTGGCGCGCAACGAGCCGACCAGCGTCGTCAACCGCGCCTGCATGGCCTCGAGACCGGCAAACAGTCGCCCGATCTCGTTGCGACCGCGATCCTCAATGCGCTGAGTCAAGTCGCCGTCGGCGATGGCCGCGAAGTGCTCGAGCGCCCGTTCGAGCGGCTTGACCACGCTTCGCATCATGCCAAGGCGCAGCGCCGCCGCTGCCAGTAGCGATACGATCAAAAGCGCCAGGGCCACGATGCCGAGCCGCTCGGTAAGCGTCGAGGCGTCGTCGAGCAGTCGGGCGCTGCGCGCCTGGCTGTAGGTGATGAAGCCGCTCATCGCCTCATCGAGCGCGGCGCCTAGAGCGCTCAGGCTCTCCTGGCTGCGCTGAATCTGGAACGGCGCGGCGTCGAGCAGCGGCACCATACCCTCAACGATGTAGGCCTCGAAGGCAGCGACGATGGCGTCGCGGTGGCCGGCAAGCTCGTCCTGGTCGCTCACCGGGTAGGCCTGGAACTCGTCGAAGCGTGCCCGAGAGCGCGCCAACGCCTCGCCGGCGCGTGCCAGACTCTCGGCCCCGCGCTCCGGGTTGCCCTGGGTGCTGAAGCTGGCCGAGCGATCCAGAAAGGTCTGGGCGCGCAGCGCGTTCACCTGAGTGCGGTTGGCCAGGTTCGCCAGCCGCACGTTGACGCTATTGAGCTCGACCAGCGCCCGGTTGCTCGACTGGCTGGCGAAAAAGCCCAGGCCGCTGGCCAGGGCGATCATCACCACCAGCAGCGCCAGGGCGGCGGTCAGGCTCCATTTGATCGACAGATTGCGCATCACGGTATCCCTTCTCGTTGGACGGTCATCCTAAAGGGCATCGGCGAGCGGGCGTGAAGCTGAAGCCGATTTAAATTTTTCGCGACCAAAGTTCAATGCCCTGAACAAGAAAACGCCGCGGGCGAACCCGCGGCGGTCGATCAAACACGGTGCGAATTAGGCAGCATCGCCCTTGAGCGTGGCCATGTCGATAACGAAACGGTAGCGCACGTCACCCTTTTCCATGCGCTCGAAGCCTTGGTTGATGTCGTTAATGTCGAGCATCTCGACATCGCAGGTGATGCCCTGCTCGGCGCACAGGTCGAGAAGCTCCTGGGTCTCGGCGATGCCGCCGATCAGAGAGCCCGCCACCACGCGACGCTTGAACACCAGATTGAACGCTTCGATCGCCGGCTCGATCGGCTCCAGCAGGCCGACCAGGATATGCGTGCCGTCGTACTTCAAGGCATTGAGGTAGGGGTTCAGGTCGTGCTGGACCGGCACGGTATCGAGCATGAAGTCGAAGCTTGCGGCCACCGCGTCCATCTGCGCCGGGTCGCTCGAGACCACCACGTGATCGGCGCCGTTGCGCTTGGCCTCCTCGACCTTGGCGTTAGAGCGGGTGAACACGGTCACCTCGGCGCCCAGCGCCTTGGCGAGTTTCACGCCCATGTGGCCAAGCCCCCCCATGCCGATCACGCCAAGCTTGTGGCCCGACTTGACGCCGTAGTGCTTGAGCGGCGAGTAGGTGGTGATGCCGGCACACAGGATGGGCGCCGCCGACGCCAGATCGATGCCGTCCGGCATCTTCAGCACAAAGTGCTCGCTGACCACGATCGAATCGGAATAGCCGCCCTGAGTGAGGGTGCCGTCGACCCGGTCCGGGCCGCCGTAGGTCATGGTGAAGCCTTCCAGGCAGTACTGCTCGACACCGTCGTTGCACGCAGCACAGCTTCTGCAGGAGTCGACCATACAGCCGACGCCGACCAGATCACCCGCCTTGAAACGGCTGACCTTTTCGCCCACGCCGGTCACGCGGCCAACGATCTCGTGGCCCGGCACCACCGGGTACTGGCTCATGCCCCAATCGTTACGGGCGAAGTGCAGGTCGCTGTGGCAGACGCCGCAGTAGAGGATCTCGATGGCGACGTCGTCCGGACGCGGGGCGCGGCGCTCGAAACTGAACGGCGCCAAGGGCTTGTCGGCGGCGAAGGCGGCAAAGGATTTCGCTTGGATCATGATCGCTCCTGGTTGATCTTCGAGGCCACAGTATCGACTTATCGAGGCGTCGGCGCGATGAGCAATGCTCCGAATTTTTTGCCTATTCCTCCACAAAAGAGTGATTGAATAACATTATCGCGCCTAAAAATGACACAATCCTCAAAACACCCTGGGTACACCCTCCCCTTGAAAGAGCGCCTTGATGACCACCACCGCTTCGACATCGAGCCCGCTTGCCGGGCTCATTGCACCGCTGATCCAGCACGATGGCTTCAACGCGACGCGCCTGTCAGGGGTTTCGCTGCTGCATCTGGGGCGCTACCAGCCGCGCACGCCGCTGATCTACGAGCCGAGCCTGACCGTGATTGCCCAGGGGCACAAGACCGGCTACCTGGGCAACCGGGAAATTCATTACGGCCCGGGGCAGTATCTGGTTCAGACCCTGCCACTGCCCTTCGAGTGCGAAACCTTCGGCAGTAGTGAAACACCGCTTCTGGGTCTGGCCGTCAGGCTCGACCCGGCGCTGTTGAACGAGCTGGTCAGCGCCATGGGACACGACGGCCCGGCGCATACGGCCCCGGAGCCGATGGCCTCGGTGGCGATGAGCGAGACGATGGATGCAGCGGTCATGCGCCTGGCGCAGACCCTTCACGACGAAAGCGCCTGCCACGCAATGGGGGCGGCGCGCCTGCGCGACGTGGTGTTCGAAGCGCTGCGAGGCGACCAGGGTCCGGCGCTGCGGGCGCTGGTTCAAGGCCACGGGCACTATTCCCGCATCGTGCAGGTGCTGTCCCGTCTGCACGAGGGCTTCGCCGAGGACGTGGACGTCGATACCCTGGCGCGCCAGGCGAACATGTCGAACTCCACCTTTCACCAACACTTCAAGCAGATCACCCGGGCCTCGCCGGGGCAGTACATCAAGCGCCTGCGTCTGTTGAAGGCCCAGACGCTGCTTACCCAGCACCGCCACAACGTCAACCAGGCGGCCGTGGCGGTGGGGTATCGCAGCGTTTCCCAGTTCAGCCGCGACTACAAGCGCTACTTCGGCGACTCCCCGCTCAAGCATCGTCGCAACGAAAAGGCGCCGGGGATGTGACCCCCGACGCCCTGGACGCGCACGCGTGGCTTACTTGGCGAAAATCTGGCTCTTGTCCTTGAACGCCTTGAACTCGAGGGCATTGCCGCAAGGATCGAGCAGGAACATGGTGGCCTGCTCGCCGACCTGGCCCTTGAAGCGAACGTAGGGTTCGATGACGAACTCGATGCCCTTCTGCTTCAAGCGCTCGGCCAGTGCCTCCCACTCGTCCCATTCCAGCAGCACACCAAAGTGTGGTACCGGTACGTCGTGGCCGTCCACCGGGTTGGTGTGAGCGCTTTCCTGACCCGGCGTCTTGGGATGCCCATGGATCACCAGCTGATGGCCGAAGAAGTTGAAGTCGACCCAGTTCTCGCTGGAGCGCCCTTCTTCCAGGCCGAACACGTCGTTGTAGAAAGCGCGGGCCAGGGGAACGTCATACACGGGAATGGCGAGGTGAAAAGGTGAAAGGCTCATGCAGGTCTCCTGTTGTCAAAGGACATTGTCAAAGGACATTTTCCAAGGACATCGTGTCGTTATGGGTCCATGCTAGGCCGGTTCATGCAAAAATAAAATCAATATTTTTTTGCCTGATTCACAAAAGGAATTGATCAATGATTCGTGAGCTGAAGACGCTTCGGGCAGTGGCGCGAGAGGGCACCTTCGCTGCCGCCGGCAAGAAAATCGGACTGACCCAGGCGGCGGTCAGCGCCCAGATGAAGCGCCTGGAGCGCTCGCTGGGCACGCCGATCTTCGAGCGAAGCGGCCGAGGATCACTTCTGACCGCCCGAGGGGAGGAAATTCTGCTTCAGGCGGAGCACCTGCTCACGCTCTATGCCCAGCTGGGTGTCAGCCAGAGCGCCACCGCGACCCGACGCGTCACCCTCGGCGCCATCGCCTCCTTGCAGCGTGTCTTTCTGCCGGACATTCTGGCGCGCTTTCACCATGGGGTACCGGAGTGCCAGAGCCGCATCGTGCCCGGGCTCTCCATGGAGCTTCTTGATCACGTGGACAGCGGCGAGCTGGACATGGCGGTACTGATTCGACCGCCCTTCTCCCTGCACCCGGACCTGGACTGGACCACCCTGGCGCGGGAACCCTTTCGCCTGCTGGTGCCCGAGCACCTTTCAGGCGACGACTGGCGGGTACTACTCGAAAGCCACCCGTTCATTCGCTATGACCGGGCATCGTTCGGCGGGCGTCAGGTCGAGCGTTTTCTGCGTCATCACCACCTGAACACACAACAGGTGTGCGAGGTCGACGAACTGGATGCGATCCTGCGTCTGGTGGTCAATCGCGTGGGCGTCGCCCTGGTGCCCCAGGCCATGGCGTGGGAGCGCTGGCCTGCGGGGGTACGGGCGATGTCACTGGGAGAGGAGACGTTCTATCGGGAGGTGGGGCTGATTCATCGCGCTCGGGCAACGCTCGGCGAACCCGCCAGAACCCTGGCCGAGCTGATCTCGAGCCAAGGGCGCCTCTGACCCACCCTTCGCAGCGCGAAGGGCGGGGCTGGAGAGTCTGACGAGAATAAGGCGTTGTCGGCATCGTTGGCGACGGGCACTGCATCGTGCTCGTCGCTTTCATCGCTCACGTCCATGATCTCGGTGGCGGTATCGTCGCCGTCGTTCATCTCGTCCACGTCGCTTGCCTCGCGCTCCTCGAGCAGGTTCATCGGCTCGTCGAGTTCGAGAAGGTGCGCGGTATAGGAGCGCACCTCGCGCAGAAGTTCCGGGTTGTCCGCCAGGTGCTGGCCGTAGGAGGGGAGGATCTCGGTCAGGGTTTGCTGCCAGGCATCGCTTGCCACCTGCTCGGCGAACACGCGCTCGAGAAGGCTCAGCATGATGGTGGGCGAGGTAGAGGCTCCCGGCGAAGCACCCAGCAGGGCAGACATGGAGCCATCGTCGGAGACGATCACTTCGGTGCCGAACTGCAGCACGCCGCCGTCGTCGGTGTCCTTGATGATCTGGACCCGCTGCCCGGCGGTCCAGAGCTGCCAATCGTCGCGATTGGCTTCAGGGTAGAAGTCCTGAAGCGCTTCGAAGCGGGCGTTGTCGGACTGCACGACCTGGCCCATCAGGTAACGCACCAGACTGAAGTTGTCGAACCCGACCTGCATCATCGGCCAGGTGTTGTCCAGGGAGAGCGAACCGAACAGATCCGTCCAGGAGCCCTCTTTCAGGAACTTGCTCGAGAAGGTGGCGAAGGGGCCGAAAAAGAGCGCGGGCTCGCCGTCGAGATTACGGTAATCCAGGTGCGGCACCGACATGGGCGGCGAGCCTTCCCCGGCCTTGCCGTAGACCTTGATGGGATGCTGGGACACGATCTCCGGATTGGTGGTGTAGAGGAACTGCCCGCCCACCGGGAAGCCACCGTAGAGGCTCGCCTGGGCAATGCCGGACTCCTGCAGCAGCGGCAAAACCGCCCCGCCCGCGCCCAGGAACACGTAGCGGGCATCGACGCTGGTCTCGTCACCGCTGGCCAGGTTGGCCACGGTCACGCGCCAGGTACCGTCGTCGTTGCGATCGAGCCCGCGCACTTCGCTCTCCAGAGACAACGTGAAATGCTCGTTGTCCTCGAGGGAGGCGATCATCTGGCGGGTCTGCTCGCCATAGTTGACCTCGGTACCCATCTGCATGCGGGTAGCCGCGACCGGGCGCGACCCATCGCGCCCCGCCATGATCAGCGGCATCCACTCGGCGATTTCCTCAGGGTCCTCGGAGTACTCCATGCCGGCGTAGAGCGGATTGGCCGTCATCTTCTCGAAGCGTTCGCGCAAGAACGCCACATCCTCGTCGCCCCATACCAGGCTGAAATGCGGCACCGTATTGATGAAGGAAGACGGATCGTTCAAGACGCCGTTGGCCACCTGATGGGCCCAGAACTGGCGGGATACTTCGAACTGCTCGGTGACGTTCACCGCCCGCTGGATTTCCACCTGACCGGAATCATCCGGGGTGTAGTTCATTTCCATGAAGGCGGAGTGGCCACTGCCGGAATTGTTCCAGGCGTTCGAGCTTTCACTCGCCACCGCGTCCAGACGCTCGAACATCTGAATGTTCCATTCGGGCTCGAGTTCGTGTAGATAGGTGCCGAGCGTGGCGCTCATGATACCGCCGCCGACCAGTACGACATCGAGCGGCTCGTCGGCGAAGGCGGGCGTACTGGCGAGTGCGACCAGCGGTGAGCAAAGTAACAACCTGAAACGTTTGACCATGATAGACCCTGAACAACGAGAAAATGACGCAGGCAGTGACCGCCTGGTCGCGAAGGACTCTTGACTTCGACCAAAGTCTAACAAAAATGTCATTGATCCGATATCACAACCCACCCGAACCCGCTAACAGAAGGTGAAGCCATGGTGGCTGAAGACCTGGAAAAACTCGTGAGCAAGACGATGCCCTTCGGCAAGCATCAGGGCACGTTGATCGCCGATCTGCCCGGCCCCTATCTCAACTGGTTCGCCCGGGAGGGATTTCCCCCTGGCGAGCTAGGACAACTGCTTTCACTGATGCAGGAAATCGATCACAACGGGTTGAGCGAGCTTCTGACGCCTCTGAGAAAGCCTGTCCGGCACGCTTGACCCCCGCGCCGGGCGGGCTCAAAGCGGCAGATGCACAATCGCGCTCTTGAGCCCGTCGGGCGTTGGCCAGAGTTTGCCAAGGGTGATGGGCAGCTTGAAGCGCCGTTTGCCCGCCGCGCCCGGATTGAAGAGCAGTCGCCCGTCGCACCATTCGTTGCGCGGCTTGTGGGAGTGGCCGTGCAGGATGGCCTGGGCATCCGCTGGCGGGTCGGCGTCTTCCAGCCGGTGCACAAGATACAGCGTCCAGCCATCGACCACGATCGTCTCGTGGTAGGGCATTGTGTCCGCCCAGGAGGCAGTATCGATATTGCCCCGCACCCGGGTCACCGGCGCAAGGGTTTCGAGCATATCGAGAATGCGCGCATCCTCGTCCCGGTGGCCCACGTCCCCCAGGTGCAGGATTCGACTACACCCCGCCAGCAGGATCAGGGCCTCGTCCCGCAGCAGGCCGTGGGTATCGGCGATCACGCCGATGGGCGCGCCGGGCGTGGAGATCACCTAGCGAATCAGCTCGTCGAGGGAGCGCTCGCCGTTGAGCAGCGTGACCGCGCGGTTGTTGATTTCGGGATGGCGCACCACGTGCAAAAGCGCCTGGGCGACGTCGGCACGAGTGATCGACTGACTGGCGGAATCTTCGAGCACATCGGTGAAGCCGTGGGTCGCGGCGTCGTCGGTCAAGCGGCCGGGCTTCAGGATCACGTAGGGAAGCCCGGCGCTTTCCAGGTGGCGATCGGCGGCGAACTTGGCGGCCATGTAGGGGCGCATCTTCTCCGGCGCCTCGAGCGGCTGCTCGGCGCGAATCGCGCTGACCATCACGTAGCGTGAAAGCCCCTTGTCACGCGCGATGTCCGCCGTGCGTATCGCCCCGTACAGGTCGATCAGAAGCGTCTTGTCGGGGCCGGTGTGCGGCCCGGAACCGGCGGTGAAGACCACTTCGTCGCAGCCCTCGAAAGCGTGTTCCATGTCGCCTTCGAGATCGCCGATCACCGCCTCGATACCGCGGGACTCGAACCACTCGGCCTGCTCCGGCTTTCTCACCATCGCGCGGATGGCCACGCCGTCCTGGTGGGCGAGCTCGCAGAACTGCTTGCCGATCTGTCCGTTGGCGCCTATCACTAGCGTCGTCATGCCTGCTCCTTGCCATTGTGTTGACATCGCGCGTCGACATCGTGGGTATGAAGACCTAGATGCCGACGCGCTGGCGCGAATTCAACCCCCGATGCAGTGTTGACGATGCAGTGTTGACGATGCAGCAATGACGTTAGGCGCCTCAAGTCAGCCGCGCCAGCTCCTCGCCGGCGGGCAGCGCGACCGGACGCTGCCCCGCACTCACCTGAAAGCGGCTCATCAGCCCGTGCATGTCGCTGGCGCGCTCGTCCAGGGTCTGGCTCGCCTGATTGGCCTCCTGCACCAGCTTGGCGTTCTGGTGAGTGACTTGGTCGAGCTGGGCGATCGCCTCGTTGATCTGATCGATCCCCGAGGACTGCTCGAAGGTGGCACTGGCGATATCGGTGACGTACTGGGTGACCTGGTTGAGGCTGTCGACGATCTCCTGCAGGTGTTCGCTGGAGGCGGTGACGAGATGCTCGCCCTCGCTCACCTTCCTGACGCTGTCGTCCACCAGATGGCGTATCTGCGCCGCCTCGTCGGCGCTGCGCCCGGCGAGCTTGCGCACCTCCTGAGCGACCACCGCGAAGCCGCGGCCCTGCTCGCCGGCTCGCGCGGCCTCCACCGAGGCGTTCAAGGCGAGCAGGTTGGTCTGGAAGGCGATGTCGTCGATCGCCTTGATGATCGAGGTGATCTTCTCGCTCGCCTGGCGAATGGCGCCCATCGCCTCGGCACTTTGCCGCGCGACCTCGCCGGCGGAGCGGGCGCGCTGGTCAACGTGGTGGCTGGCATCCTTGGCCTGGTCGGCGTAGTCGGCGGTCTGCTTCACCGTGGCGGCCATCTGCTCGATGCTCGAGGCGGTCTGGGCCAGCGACGCCGCCTGCTGGTCGGTGCGCTGGGAGAGGTTCTCGTTGCCGTCGGCAATCTGGCGACTGCTGTGGGCGATATCCTCGGCGCTTTCGCGCACCTGACGCACCATGGCCTCGAAGGTATCCATCATCTGGTTGAAGGCGAGCGCGGCCTGGCCCACCTCGTCGTTACGGGCCAGCGCCAGGCGCTTGGAGAGATCCGCGCTTTCGCCGGAGGCACCGCCGATGCTCTCCATCTGCCGGCGCATCAGTACCAGCGGGCCGAGCACGCGTACCAGGGTGCGCCAGCCGAACACTGCCAGCACCATGACGACCCCCAGCGCCACCAGCACCAAAAGCGTGCGCCCGGTGTCCGCAAGGCCTTCTGCCTGGGCGCTCGCGGTATTTGCCTGGGCGGCGATATGGGTATTGACCGCGTCCAGATCGACACTCATTGCCTCCAGCGCCCCGGCGGTCTCCTGCAACGCCGCCTGGGTGCGAGCGGCCAGGGCGAGCTGCGCCTCGCGCAGGGCGAACACCGACTCCGGCGCCTCGACCATCAGCTCGTTGAGCGCTTCTATTTCCTCGGCCAGCGCGTTGATCATCGCGCGCTGCTCGACTTCGGTGCTGGGCGCTTCCGCGATGGCGGCCAGCGACTGAAGGGCGAGGCTCACCTGAGGGGCGATCACGTAGTTGCGCAGGTCCATCAGCGCGTCCATGTCCTCGGCCTGGACCATCTGGCGGCTCAGGTCCGCCAGCCGCGAGATGGCGAGTCTCGCCTCGCCACTGAGCCGGCCGATATCCACCTGCGGGGCGTAAAGGTTGTCCAGCAATTGAGTGGGGAGCGTCGTGGTGCCCTCTTCGCGCCAGGCCTCCATCAGATCGCGCTGGTCGGCGAAGCGGCGCGCCTGGCTGTACATGGTGCGATCGGAAATCGTCTGGGCGCTCTGAATGACGCTGGCGATGCGTTCTTCCATCTCCTGGATGCGTGCGGCGATCGAACCGCGAAAGCGCAACGTGTCGCGGCGCACCGTCTCGAGCGCCGCGTCACCGGCCAGCAACTGGGCGTAGTCGTGATCGAGGGTGGCGAGCTGTTCGCTCTGGCCGCCGGTCTCAAGGCGTGCCAGGTCCGCCCGGCCGCGCTGGAAACGCTCGTCGAGCGCTGCCTGGGGCGTGACCGCCTCAAGGGCCGCATCGCTCTGGGCGGCGAGCAGATCGGCGTGGCGCTGGCCGAAGGCGCCCATGGTCAGCACCAGATGGCGGCTAGCTTCCTGAAGCGGCAGCACGTCGCCGGTGATGTAGCGCTGGGCATCGACGAGGCGCTGGTTGGTGAGCCAGCCGGTCGCGGCGAGCACGCCGGCTCCCAGCACCGCCGCCGCAAACAGGGTGATCAGCATGGTGCGAATACTTAACGACTTCTTCATTCTTGGTGTTCGCTTATAGTCATCGTTTTGAAAGCGTGGCCGTGCCTTGTGGGCACTCCTCCCGGCTGGAACGCAATGCGCGCACCTCGGGGAGTCTATCGGCCAAAACGCCGCCGACTTGAGCGCCACCCACTCTGTTTTTCATGCCGCTGCGCTTGCGCTGACGGCTCAGCGCGGGCGCTCGATCACAAAGCGGTCGGTGGCGCGCAGGTAGTCGTTGCCGGCGAGCCGCCCGGTGGGCTTGAGCACTTCCATATCCACGTGGCGCCCGTCCCAGATATGCTCGTCCACGTAAAGGCTCACAACCCTGGCCAGCACCAGCGAGCCGGCCAGCGGCTGGTCGCCGAAGCGGATCACGTCATAGCGCGTACAGCCGAAAGCGATGGGCGCGGTGGCAATGCGCGGCACGCGCACCCCGGGCATCGCCGCCTTGTCGAGCCCGGCGTGGACGAACTCATCCTCGCCGGGTGCCAGCGAGGCGCTGGTGGCGTTGAGCGCCTCGATCAAATCTTCGCTACCCACGTGCACCACGCACTCCCCGGTCGCCTCGATGTTGTTCAGCGTGTCCTTGGCGCGGCCCTCGCCATCGAGCAGTGGCGAGAACGCCAGCACCGGCGGGTTGACGCTTGCCACGTTGAAAAAAGAGAACGGCGCCAGGTTGCTGCGCCCATCGGCGTCGCAGGTCGCCACCCAGGCGATCGGTCGCGGGCAGATCGCCCCGGACATCAGCCGGTAAAGCGTGCCGGCGCTCAGCGCCCCTTCGTCGATCAGATATTCGCTCATGCTGCTTCTCCTGGAATGGGCTCTGGATGGTCGTAGGCTCAAGAATGGTCGAGGGCTCAAGAATAGCCAAGCTTACCTGCCGGCAGTCAACGACGCTTGCGGCGTGTGCTTTAATGAAGGTCCAGAGACTCATGGACTCGCCCGCACCGAAAGGAGACGCCCGTGCACATCGTCATTCCCGATGATTACCAGGACTGCGTTCGCCACCTCGACGCCTTCACAAAACTCGACGGCCTGGAGGTGACGATCCACAACGATACCGTGACCGAACTCGACGCCCAGGTCGAGCGCTTCAAGGACGCCGACGCCCTGGTGCTGATTCGCGAGCGCACGCCGATCACCGCCGCACTGCTCGAGCGCCTGCCGAGGCTCAAGGTGATCAGTCAGACCGGCGGCGGCGCGGCGCATGTTGATCTTGTCGCCTGCAAGCGCCACGGCGTGACGGTGATGACCGGCAAGGGTTCACCGGACGCCGCCGCGGAGCTGACCTGGGCGCTGGTACTGGCGGCGATGCGCCACCTCCCCGAGGAGGTGGAGAACCTGAAGGCCGGGCGCTGGCAGCGCACGCTCGGCACCGGGCTCAAGGGGCGCACGCTCGGCATCTTCGGCTACGGGCGCATCGGCAGCGTGGTCGGGCGCTACGCCCAGGCCTTCGGCATGAAGGTGCTGGTGTGGGGGCGTGCGGGCAGTCGCGAACGCGCCATCGCCGACGGCCTGGGCGTGGTGCAGAACCAGCAGGAGCTTTTCGAGCGCGCCGACGTGCTCACCCTGCACCTGCGCCTGAACGACAAGACCCAGGGTATCGTCACGGCATCGCACCTTGCGCGCATGAAGTCCGATGCGCTTTTGGTCAACACCAGCCGCGCCGGACTGGTCGCGCCAGGCGCACTGGAAGCCGCGTTAAAACAGGGGCGGCCCGGGCGCGCGGCGCTGGACGTGTTCGACGACGAGCCGGTGACCGACCACCCGCTGCTGGCGCTTCCCAACGTGGTCGCCACGCCGCACCTGGGCTACGTGGAGAAGGATAGCTTCGAGCTCTATTTCGGGGACGCCTTCGCCAATCTGCGTGCCTTTCTCGACGGCGAGTCGATCACCAACCTGGCAGGCTAGAAGGAGCCGACATGCTGACGCTTTCGAGCAACGTGACCCTGGCGGAGTGGGAGATCGACATCCACCAGATCCGCGCCCAAGGCGCCGGCGGGCAGAACGTCAACAAGGTCGCCTCGGCGGTGCACCTGCGCTTCGATATCCACCGCTCGACGCTGCCGCGCTTCTACAAGGAGCGCCTGCTGGCGCTGTCGGACCAGCGCATCACCAAGGAGGGGGTGATCATCATCAAGGCTCAGAGCCACCGCACCCTCGAGCTCAACCGAGAGGACGCCCTGGCGAGGCTCAAGGCGCTGATCGAGGAGGCGATCAAACCGCGCAAGGTGCGCCGCCCCACCAAGCCCAGCAAGGGCGCCAAACGCCGCCGGGTGGACGACAAGACCCGCAAGGGGGCGATCAAGTCGCTGCGCGGCAAGGTTTCGCCCTAACCAGCGTTGGCGTCCCGGTGGCGGTCGCTCAGGATATGGTGCAGCTCGCCACAGCGCACCATCGGGTCCTCGCAGTTGATGACGATCGTCGACTCGGCGAGCACGTAGCTGCGCCCGGTGATGGTGTTCTCGACCACCTGGTAGGCGCCTTCTTGGTGGGTACCGGTGAAGGTGCCGATGAACCCGGTCTCGCGCAGCGATACGGTCTCGAGTTTGTCATTGAGCTCGAGCCGCCCTTCGTACCTCATCAACGCAAGCCGGGCCGAAGTACCGGTACCGGTGGTGCTGCGACAGATCACGCCGGGGTGGACGTAGGTGGCCGAGCGCGAACGGGTATAGCCCTCGCCCACCGCCTCTTCCGGCCCCATGAAGTGCAGAAACGGCAGCGGCCCCACATCGCCCAGGGTGTAGTGGGAAAAGCCGCGCTTGGCCTTTATCGCCTCGACGATCTTGTAGGCGCAGGCGGAAAGCTCGGCCTCCTCGTCGAGGGTCAGCTTGAAGCCGAGCGCCTCGGCGTCGACCAGGGCGTAGAAGCCGCCGCTGTAGGCAATCGAGTAGGTCACCTCGCCAACGCCCGGTACCATGAGACTATCGCGGTAGGTATCGATATAGCTGGGTAGCCCTTCGCAGGTCACCGACTCGACCACGCCGTCGTGTACCCTTGCTTCGATCTGAACCAGCCCCGCCGGCGCCTCGAGCTTGAAGCGCTGAATGCCCTCTTGCTTGGGTACCAGCCCCATTTCGAGCACCGCTGTGGCGGTACACAGCGTGTTCGAACCCGAATAGATCGGGTAGCCCATCACCTCCATGATGATATAGCCCGCCACCGCTTCCGGATGGGTGGCCGGCACCAGCAGGTCCACCGACATCTCGGGAATGCCGTAGGGCTCCTCGAGCAGCAGCCGGCGCAGGCCATCGGCGTCATCGCGCAGGTACTCCATCTGCGCACGCACCGTGGCGCCGGGCAGCGTGTCGATGCCGGCGGTGACGATACGGCTGACGTCGCCGCCGGCGTGAGTGTCCATCAACTGGATGCTATGGCGAGTATTCAACAAGGCGACTCCTCGTTCGAATCAAAGGCACGGCGATGAGGGGGATGAGCTCAGCGGGCAAGCGCGAAGGGCGCGCCGTGGGCCTGCCACTCGGCGTCCGGCACGATGACGATCTTGCCCAAATAATCGCTGCCCCGGCTGACGAAATAGCGCTCCGCTTCGTGCAGCTGCGAGAGCTTGAAGGTCGCGTGCAGCACCGGCGAAAGCTTGCCTTCCCGGATCCAGGCCATCAGCTGCGCGGCCTCCTCGCGGGTGCCGTGGGAGACCCCAAAGATCTGCACCTGGTAGAGGTAGATGCGCGTCCACATGATCTCGCTGACGTTGCCGCCGCTGGCCCCGGCGATGGAAAGCCTCGGGTAGGTTTCGCGCGCGCTCATGTCCGAGATCATGGTGTCGATGAACAGATCGGTCATCGCCCCGCCGACCAGGTCCATCACCGCGTCGATAGGTACGCCGCCCGTGGCCTTACGCACGCGGGCAACGAAGGTGTCAAGGTCGCCCCGGTCGATCACCGCCTCGGCGCCGAGTTCCAACAGTGCCTGTGCCTTGTCGGGCTGGCTTACCGCGTAGGGGACCGCGCCGATCACGCGGCAGAGCTGAATCAGCGCGGTGCCCACGCCGCCGCTGGCGCCGCTGACCAGTACCCGCTCACCTTCGCGCACGTTCGCCGCCGTCATCATGTGATACGCCGTTTGATAGGAGCACATGCCCATCGCGGCGAGCTCGGCATCGCCAAGATCAGGATTGGGGATGTGATGAAACTGCTCGGAAGGCAGCGCGACGTACTCGGCGAAGCCGCCGTCGGCGCCGTGGCCGTAGTAGTCCGGGGCGAGGTTGATATCGCAGCAAGCATCCGGGTAAAGGTTGAAATCCAGAAGCCCGCGCTCGCCGATGCGCGAAGCCTCGACGCCCTCGCCCACCGCCACCACGCGCCCGGCGATGTCCGCGCCCTGAATGCGCGGGAAAGTCAGCGTGGGCGAGCCGCCCATGGCAAAGGAGGTCACCTCCTCGCGCCCCTTGGTCGGGTAGAGCCCTTCGCGGGCCTTGCGGTCGGTGTTGTTCTTCGCCGTGGCGGTGACCTTCACCAGCACCTGACCGGGGCCGGGTGTGGGCGTGGCGACATCCTCACGGTACTCGAGCTTGTCGATGTCGCCATGGCCGGTCAACAGCATGGCGGCCATGGTGGCGGGAACAGGGGCGTGCGCGTCGGCCATCGAAGCTCTCCTTCATCGGGTTCTGCGTGGGTTTGCAAGACCCTATCAAACTTCAGCGCTTTCTCCATCCCCCGATCGTGCGCGGTGACGACTCAAAACCACTTCTTGCGCCGGAAGTACCAGATCAGCGCGCCGGCGATCGATAGCATCAGCGCCCATACGAAGAAGTAGCCGTAGCGCCAGCCGAGCTCCGGCATGTTCGCGAAGTTCATCCCGTAAATGCCGGCGATGAAGGTCAATGGCACGAAGATCGCGGTGATCACCGTCAGCACGCGCATGGTGATGTTGAGCTGGTGCGAGGAGATCGAAATGTAACCGTTGATCAAGTCGCCGCAGATGTCGTAGTACATCTGGGTCAGGCTGTAGAGGCGCTCGAAGCGCTCGGCGACGTCGTTGATCGCGTGCAGGGTCTCGCTTTGATCCCGCGGCAGGTGCTCGTAGTCGTAGGCGGTGAGTTCCTGGGTGATGCCCTTGTGGTAGCTGAATATTCGCCGCATCTTGACCAGCCGCGACCGGTAGAGGGTGAGCTGGCGCATCAGCACGTCGTTGCCGTTGTCCTGGAACTCGTCCTCGAGATCGCTCAGCGCGGTCTCGAACTCGAGGAGGCTGTCGCTGTAGAACCCGGCAGAGATGTACATGACGCGCAGCGCCACCCGCTCCGGCGACTGGGCAAGCAGCGCCTGGCCCTGGGTACTGAACAGCCGCTCGATGCTCATTGCCTCGCCCGGGTGCAGCGTCACCAGAAAGCGCTCGCCGACGAAGAACGAGACCTGTTGGGGCACGTAATTGAGCTCGGCATCGAAAGACGAGATGCCGCGATAGATGATCAGGGTGTGGTTGTCGAACTCCTCGATCTTGGGCGGATGACGCTCCTTGTGGGCATCCTGGATGGCCAGCGGGTGGCACTTCAGGTCCTCGAGAAAATCGCGTTCCACCTCTTGGGGCTCGGCCTGCAGGTCGAGCCAGAGATGGCCCTGCGGGTCCTTTTGCCACTGCTCGAAAAGCTCTGCGCCGCCGATTCGAACCTGGCCATCGGGGGTGGTCAGCATACTGCGGATCATCGTTTCGCATCCTTGTAAAACGTCGGGAAACCTTGGCCGGCACGCAGCCGTCGAAGGACTCTAGCCTAAGGGGCAGGGCAAGGCCGGGGAAGTGAATAATAATTAATGCCAGCACGGCGAAAAAGCCGTACTTTTAGACCAGACGATGCCTTCAAGGAACCCATCATGTCCGTCATCGAGGCCAAGGAACACATTCAGGGACGGCTGCACCGGCTGTTCGCCGCGCCGTATCACGCCTTCGACAAGAGCACGCCTGAGCGCGAGCTTCATCTCAAGGTGGTGCTCTACATGCTGCTGGCGCGCCCGATGATGCGCAACCGGGTAACGCTACGGGTGATCCACGGCTGGCAGAACGGCAGCTTCGCGCCCGAGGAGCTCGAACACGTCGACTACCCGCTGGCGTCACTTGAAGACTTTCGCGCCGCGGTGAGCGACTTCGACCGAGCGGTGCACGGTAACGCCCCTCTGCCCGCCGACGATGACGCCATTCTGGCCGCCCCCCTGGCCGATGCCATCGCCGAGGCCCAGGCCGACGGCGTGGCGGTGAGCGCCGAGGTCGCGGCGTCGCCTGCGCGCTGGCCCGCCTTCGAGGGCGGGCTTGCGCTCTATACGCTGTTCAAGATGTATCACCGCCTGGTGTACGGCGAGGACGAGGCCTACCGATGCTCGCTGTGCGAAACGCCGCTTGGCCCGCGTGAAATCCACGAATTCCATCTCGAGGAGGGGGAGTTCGCCCTGCTGGTGCCACCCAGTGGCCACGCGGGCGATCTCTCCACGCTCCTGGTGCTTCACGAGAGCCAGCTCGGGCCCATCGAGCGCCTCTTCGAGCAGAGCCTGCCGCTGCTCGACGCCTGACCCGCGGGGCTCAGCCCAGCGAAATCGTGCTGTTGATGCCACCGGAGACGTTCTCCGGCGCGAACCAGCGCGCGGTCACGGTCTTGGTCTGGGTCCAGAAGGCGACTGCCTGTTTGCCGTTGGGGCCGAGATCGCCGAGTTTCGAGCCGCGCGAGCCGGTGAAGCTGAAGTACGCCACCGGCACCGGAATCGGCACATTGATGCCGATCTGGCCGACGTCGATGTCGGTTTCAAAGCGCCGGGCCACGAAGCCGGAACTGGTGAAGATCGAGGTACCGTTGCCGTTGGGGTTGGCGTTGATGAAGGCGATTGCTTCGTCGAGGCTCGCCACGTTGACCACGCACAGTACCGGGCCAAAGATTTCCTCCCGGTAGATCTGCATCTCGGCGGTAACGTTGGAGAACAGCGTCGGGCCGACAAAGTTGCCCTCGGGATAGCCCTCCACCTGATAGCCGCGCCCATCGAGCTCGAGGGTCGCGCCTTCGCGCTCGCCCTCACCGATCAGCCCTTCTACCCGCGCTTTCGCCTGAGGCGACACCAGCGGGCCGAGATCCGCCTCGCGCTGGGTGCCGGGGCCGGCGCGCATGCCGCGCGCGCCTTCGACCAGTTCATCGAGCCACGCCCGTGCCTCGCCCACCAGTACCACCACAGAGTTGGCCATGCAGCGCTGGCCCGCCGCGCCGAAGGCGGAGCCCAGGAGACTATTGATCGCCTGGCTCTTGTTGGCGTCCGGCATCACCACGCAGTGGTTCTTGGCGCCCATCATCGCCTGCATGCGCTTGCCCGCTTTCGCGGCCCGTTCGTACAAGAGCGCCCCGACGCGGGAGGAGCCGATGAACGACAGCGCCTTGATGCGCGTGTCGTCGGCGAGCTGGTTGGCCACCTCCGGCCCGCCGTGGACCACGTTGAGCACGCCCGGCGGCACACCGGCCTCGTGGGCGAGCTCGACGAGGCGCATGGTCGAGCTCGGGTCCTGCTCCGAGGGCTTGAGCACGAAGGTGTTGCCGGTGGCGATCGCCAGCGGAAACATGAAGCACGGCAGCATGATCGGAAAGTTGAAGGCGGTGATGCCCGCCCCCACCCCGAGCGGCTGGTGCAGGGTATAGACGTCGACGTCGCTGGCCGCGTTCTCGGCCACTTCACCGAGCTGAAGCGATGTGATCGAGCAGGCGTGCTCGACCACTTCGAGCCCGCGGCCGACCTCACCCTCGGCGTCCGGCAGCGTCTTGCCGTGCTCTTCGGTGATCAGCGCGGCGAGCTCCCCGGTGTGCTCGCGGATCAAGGCGGCGAGCTTCATCATGATGCGCATGCGCTTGTTGAGCGGCGTCTTGCGCCACTCGCCAAACGCCTGCCGGGCGCTTTCGATGGCGCGCTCGACCTCGCCGGCGGGACACATCGGCACCCGGGCGACGACCTCCTGGGTCGCGGGGTTCACCACGTCACGCCACTGATCGGTTCGGGAGGCGACGGGCTTGCCGTCGATGAAAAGGGGAATGTCGCGCACGGCCACGGCGTCTCTCCTGATACGTTGTTATTGCTTTGAGATTTTTATTTCTTTGAGATTTTTATTGCTTCGAGATTTTTATTGCTTCGAGAAAAGCGCTCCTTCGGCGTTGTCTATGTCGTTCGCCGCGTTATTGAGCGCCTGGAACGCCCAAGATATAGCAGCAAGTTGACGTAAACGTCAATTCACCCGATACGGTTCAAAATAGCCGTTTCAATACTCGGCACGCCTGACTATGCTGCGAAGGATGCGCCGGCACGTTCCACAGACGCAGCCTTATCCATCGAGAGATTCCGCCACGAGGAAGCATTCATGCAGACCTTCAGCTGCCGCTGCGCCAACCCGCTGTTCTTCGAGAACACTGTCTGCCTCTCCTGTGACGCCGAGGTCGGCTGGTGCCCGAGCTGCGACGCCATCGTTGCGCTCGAGCCATTAGAGCAAGGCGGCTACCGCTGCGCGCGCACCGAGTGTGGCGCGCTGCTCGAGAAGTGCCGCAACTATGCAGTGGAGAACGTATGCAACCGCATGGTGCCCCTCGATCAGGGCGTGGATGCGCTGTGCGACTGCTGCAGGCACAACGTGGTGATCCCGGATCTCTCCATCGAGGGCAACCGCGAGCGCTGGGCGGCGCTGGAAGCCGCCAAGCGGCGGCTTTTCTACACCCTGGATCTGCTCAAGCTTCCCCACGCCGCCCCGGAGGATGGCGCCTCTCTTCCGCTGAGCTTCTCGTTCATGGCCGACGCCCTGCCGGACCAGGGGCTATGGCGCTCGGTCGGCCAGCAGAAGGTCTACACAGGCCACGCCGCAGGCCATATCACCATCAACGTCAAGGAAGCGGACACGGTGGAGCGTGAGCGCCTGCGGGTCGACATGAACGAGTCCCACCGCACTTTGATCGGACATTTTCGCCACGAGGTGGGCCACTACTACTGGGACCTGCTGGTCAAGGATCAGGACGAGACGGCCTGCAAGGCGGTGTTCGGCGATCATGAAAACCCCACCTACGGCGAGGCCCTGGAACAGTACTATCAGCAAGGCGCGCCGCTTGACTGGGCGGAGCAGCATATTTCCGCCTACGCCACCATGCACGCCTGGGAAGATTTCGCGGAAACCTTCGCGTTCTATCTCGACATGGTGGCAGTACTGGATACCGCGCTGCACATGGGCATTTCACGCGCCGAGTACGATGGCACCCTCGACGGCATGCTGGCCGCCTATCATCAGGTGGGACTGGCGGTAAACGAGCTCAACCGCGACATGGGGCTTCTCGATCTGGCACCTGCGGTGCTTGCCGCGCCGGTGCGCGACAAGCTCGACTACCTGCATACGCTGATTGTCCGCGCCGGCCAGGGCAACGAGGCGCCTCAATCGCCCTCCTCCTCCGCGCCGAAGCTCTGAGTCTGCCCTTGGCGTTGGGTGACCCGCGGCACCTCTTCGCTGTTGACGAAGTAGGTGGCGCTCAGGGTGTCGTGGATACGCGCGAAGCCCACCTGCAGCTCGTCGATGAACGCGTGCAGTTTGCTCGGCGAGTGGGCCAGCGCCTGGATATCGGCGTCGATCACATCGGCGCGCACCAGCGCGACCGTGGCGACGACCCGATCCTGACGCGGTAGCCACTGAAGCTCGTGAGCGAGCGTTTCCAGGCTGCAGGCGATCGCCCGGGGCAGGTGCGGATCTTGAAGCAGAAAGCGCAGCACGTCCGGGCCGCGCACGCGCAGGCGCACCTGCTGGCGATACATCTGGTAGGCGGTCAGCGACTTCAGCACGCTCATCCACTGCAGGTTCTCGAAGGGCAAAAGCTCCTCTGGGTTCTTGGGTAAAAGGCTCGCCGAGCGCACATCGAGAATGCGCGTGGTCATGTCGGCGCGCTCGAGCTGGCGGCCAAGCTCGATGAAGGTGCGCGTCGGACCGTGGCTGAGCGTGCCCTCGATCAACCCGGTCAGCGTCTGGCAACTGCGGATCACGTTCTTCAAGAAGGCGTCGCGCCGGCGCGGGCTGACCCCGTGCTCGGCGTGATCCGCCACGCCAAGATACAGGTGGTTGACCTCCTCCCAGATCTCGCGCGGCACCACGTCGCGAGTGGTGCGCAGGTTTTCCCGGGCGCTGGCCAGCGCCGAGAGGATCGAGCTCGAATTCTGCGTATCGGCGCATAGAAAATGCACCACGCTCTGCTCGTCGAAGGTGTCGAAACGCTCGCGAAACGCCGCGAGCGTGCCGGTCATCTCGATCAGCGGCGCCCAGCCCAGCGGCAGGTTGCGCGGCAGATCGAGCATCAGGTGACTGTTCACGCTCAGAAGCCGCGCGGTGTCCTCGGCGCGCTCGACATAGCGCGCCATCCAGTAGAGATTCTCAGCGACTCGTGACAGCATGGCGCCCCCCTCCCGATTGTTCGACGCTATCCACGTCCTGCTCGTCGGTCTCGACGATCCAGGTATCCTTGCTGCCCCCGCCCTGGGAGGAGTTGACCACCAAGGAGCCTTCGACCAGCGCCACTCGAGTGAGTCCGCCGGTGGTGACGTGGATGTCCGGCCCCGAGAGGATGAACGGGCGCAAATCGACATGGCGCGGCTGCGGCAAGCCGCCAGCAAGCGTGGGCGTGGTGGAGAGCGCGATGGTCGGCTGGGCCATGTAGTTGCGCGGGTTGGCTTCGATCAGCCGGGCGAACTCCTCACGGGTCTCTTTCGTCGAGCGCGGGCCGATCAGCATGCCGTAGCCGCCGGACTCGTTGGCCGGCTTGACCACCAGCTCGTCCAGATGCTCCAGCACGTACTGGCGATCATCCTCGAACATGCACAGATAGCTCGGCACGTTGGGCAGAAGCGGCTCCTCGTCGAGATAGTAGCGAATCAGCTCCGGCACGAAGGCGTAGACCACCTTGTCGTCGGCCACGCCCGCCCCCGGGGCGTTGGCCAGCGCCACGTTGCCTGCACGCCAGGCGCGCATCAGCCCGGCCACGCCCAGCACCGAGTGCGGGTTGAAGACCTCCGGGTCAAGAAACTCATCGTCGACGCGGCGATAGATCACGTCGACCCGGCGGCGTCCTTCCACCGTGCGCATGTAGACCACATCGTGCTCGTCGACCAGCAGGTCGCTACCCTGGACCAGCTCCACGCCCATCTGCTGGGCGAGGTAGGCGTGCTCGAAGTAAGCGGAGTTGTAAATGCCCGGCGTGAGCACGACGATCTGCGGATCGTCGCCGGAGCGCGGCGACATCGCCGCCAGCATGTCGTAGAGCTGGGCGACGTAGTCGTCCACCGGCAGGATCTTGCCAGAGGCGAAGAGTTCCGGCAGCACACGCTTGGTGACGTTGCGGTTCTCTAGCATGTAGGAGACGCCGGAGGGAATGCGCAGGTTGTCCTCCAGCACGTAGAGCGTGCCGTCGGCGCCGCGCACCAGGTCCGAACCGCAGATGTGCGCCCAGACGCCGTGGGGCGGGTCGATCCCTACGCACTGAGGGCGAAAGTTGACCGACTGCGCCAGCACCTCGGCAGGTAACACCTTGTCCTTGACCACCTTCTGGTCGTGGTAGAGATCGTCGATGAACAGGTTCAGCGCCTTGACGCGCTGCTTGAGCCCCGCTTCGGTCTTGCGCCACTCCCGGGCCGAGATGATCCTCGGCACGATGTCGAAGGGCCAGGCGCGGTCGATCATGGCGCCTTCGGAGTAGACCGTGAAAGTGATGCCCATGGTGCGAATGGCGATATCAGCAGCGGTCTTGCGCTCGGCGAGTTCCTCGGCACTGAAGCGCGCCAGCATGCTGCAAAGCTCGTCGGCCGAGGCACGCGGCTGCCCGGGGGCGGCGATGAGTTCGTCAAAGTAGTCGCGGCAGGCGTATTGATTCCAGTTCACTTGGCTCATGGGCGCTCTCCTGGCGCGGCGAGGGACACGGGTCCGTTAAACCCAGTGTAGGAGGATCTTCTTCAAACGCCCCTTGATCTTGCGCCTGGCGTTTAACGTTTCTCATCGCCTCAGGCCCCGCGGCGCGAATTGTGCTGCAAAAAACGCATTGTGGGGCGATACTTGCCCTCATGCCGCGTACCCGGCACCGCGAGTTCGCCGGGCCCTACGCCTCCATCACTGGTCGGGATACCCGCTCACCCCCGAGGATGGCCCATGACCACTCGCATCGCCCTGACTCACCGCACCACCTACCGCTTCGACCGCCCCGTGCATCTTTCGCCCCACGTGGTTCGGCTGCGTCCGGCGCCACACTGTCGCACGCACATCGAGTCCTACTCCCTCGACGTCTCCGGCAACAATCATTTCTTGAACTGGCAGCAGGATCCGTTCGGCAACTTCAACGCGCGCATCGTGTTTCCCGAGCCGCGTCGCGAGCTCACCCTCGCCGTCGAGCTGATCGCCCCGATGACGGTCATCAACCCGTTCGACTTCTTTCTCGACGACGTCGCCCAGACGATCCCCTTCGCCTACCCGGACGCACTTGCCCGCGAGCTTTCGCCGTATCTCGAAGTGACCGAAGCCGGCCCCCGGCTCACCGAGTGGATCGCCCAGGTGGATCGGAGCCCGACACCCAGCGTGGACTTTCTGGTCGCCCTCAACCAGCGCCTGCAACAGGACATCAGCTACCTGGTGCGCATGGAGCCGGGCGTGCAGAGCTGCGAAGAGACGCTGACGCTCGCCAGCGGCTCGTGCCGCGACAGCGCCTGGCTTCTGGTGCAGATCTTTCGCCACCTGGGGCTGGCGGCGCGCTTCGTCTCGGGTTATCTCGTTCAGCTCGCCCCGGATGTCAAGGCGCTGGACGGCCCGAGCGGCACCGAGGTCGACTTCACCGACCTGCACGCCTGGACCGAGGTATTTCTGCCCGGCGCCGGCTGGGTGGGGCTCGACCCGACCTCGGGGTTGTTCGCCGGCGAAGGCCACATTCCGCTGGCCGCCACCCCGACCACCGGAAGCGCCGCGGCAATCACCGGCTTTTCCGAGCCGTGCGAGGTCAGCTTCGACGTCGAGATGCGCGTCGAGCGCATTCACGAGGACGCCCGGGTCACGCGGCCCTACTCCGAGGTCCAATGGACACACATCCTGGCGCTGGGCGAGCGCGTCGACGCGGCACTCGATGCGCAGGACGTGCGCCTGACCATGGGTGGCGAGCCCACCTTCGTCTCCATCGACGATATGGAGAGCCCGCAGTGGAATACGGATGCGCTCGGCGAGCACAAGCGCGAGTGCGCCGAGGTGCTCCTCACCCGACTGCAGGCCGCCTTTGCCCGAGGCGGGGTGGTCCAACAGCAGCAAGGCAAGTGGTACCCCGGCGAGCCGCTGCCGCGCTGGGCGCTGGCCTGCTACTGGCGCAAGGATGGCGAACCCCTGTGGCGCGACCCGCGCTGGCTTGCCAGCAGCGACGGCGCCCCGACGGTGCACGCCGACGAGGCTCTCGCGAAACGCTTCACCCAGGCGCTTGCCGAGCAGCTGGGGGTGGCGCCGCGCAACTGGATTCCGGCCTATGAGGACGCTTACTACTACTTGTGGAAGGAGCAGACTCTACCGGTGGACGTCGACCCGCGCGAGGCGAACCTGAAGGATGACGCCGAGCGCCGCCGCCTGGCCCGGCTGCTGGAGCGCGACCTGGGCGCGGTGGTGGGCTACGCTCTGCCGCTGCGCCACTCCATCGCCCACCACCACCGCTGGGAGAGCGGGCGCTGGCCGCTCAAGCGCGATCACCTTTACCTGGTGCCCGGCGACTCGCCCATGGGGCTTCGCCTGCCGCTCTCGGCGCTGCCCTGGGCAGACCCCGCCGAGTCGCCGCAGCCGGCATCGCTGTTCGCCCCGCGCGCCGCCCTCGGCGACATTCATGGCGAAGTGGCCCGTCGCCACGCAGAGCAGCGCCGCGCAAGCCCTGCTGAGCGCCACGGCTACAGTCTGCACCCAAGCGCACGCCATCCCGAAGGCGAATCCGTCCAGCAGCAGCCCGGCGCCGACGAGGACCGCGGCGATGGCGTGGTGCACACGAGCCTGTGCGTCGAGCCCCGCGACGCTCGCCTGCACGTCTTCCTGCCGCCGCTGACGCACCTCGAGCACTACCTGGATCTGCTCGGCAGCATCGAGGCCTGCGCCGAGGAGATCGGCTGTCCGGTGATGATCGAAGGCTACCCGCCGCCGCGCGACCCGCGCCTCTCGAGCTTCATGGTGACGCCGGACCCGGGGGTGATCGAGGTCAACGTCATGCCGGCGGCGAGCTGGAAGACTCTGGTGGCCCAGACCGAACGGCTCTACGACGAGGCGCGCCTGTCGCGGCTCGGCACCGAGAAGTTCATGCTCGACGGGCGCCACACCGGCACCGGCGGCGGCAACCACGTGACGCTGGGCGGTGCCACCCCGGAAGACTCCCCCTTCCTGCGCCGCCCGGACCTGCTGGCGAGCCTGGTAACCTACTGGCAGCATCACCCGAGCCTGTCGTACCTGTTTTCAGGACTGTTCATCGGCCCCACGAGCCAGGCGCCCCGGGTCGACGAAGCGCGCCACGAGGCGCTTTACGAGCTCGAGATCGCCCTGCAGCAGATGCCCGTGGGCGAGGTCACCAACCCCTGGCTGGTGGATCGCCTGCTGCGTCATCTCTTGACCGATTTGACCGGCAACACCCATCGCGCCGAGTTCTGCATCGACAAGCTCTACTCGCCGGACAGCGATACCGGTCGACTCGGGCTTCTGGAGCTGCGCGGCTTCGAGATGCCGCCGCATGCCCGGCTTGCGTTGATGCAGACGCTTCTGATCCGCGCGCTGGTGGCCAGGCTCTGGAAGACGCCCTACCGGGCCAAGCCGGTGCGCTGGGGCAGCGCCCTGCAGGATCGCTGGATGCTGCCCCACTATCTGTGGGAAGACCTCGATGACGTGCTGGGCGATCTGCGCTATCACGGTTTCGATTTCGAACTCGAGTGGTTCGCGCCGTTTCGAGAATTTCGCTTTCCCGTCCACGGGCGCCTGCACACCCCGATGCTGGAACTCGAGCTGCGCCAGGCGATCGAGCCTTGGCACGTGCTCGGCGAGGAGGCCTCCGCCTCCGGCACCGCGCGCTACGTCGACTCCTCGGTGGAGCGCCTCGAAGTCAAGGTGCGCGGCATGAGCGGCGAACGCTACGTGGTGACCTGCAACGGCCGGCGCGTACCGCTCACCCCCACCGGCAGAAACGGCGAGGCGGTGGCCGGGGTGCGCTACCGCGCCTGGCAGCCGCCCTCGGCACTGCACCCGCAGATCCCGGTGCACGCCCCCCTGGTCTTCGACGTGATCGATACCTGGAACCAGCGTGCAGTGGCCGGCTGCACCTACCACGTGGTACACCCTACCGGGCGCAGCTTCGAGACGTTCCCGGTGAACGCCTTCGAGGCCGAAGCGCGCCGGCTTGGCCGCTTCGCGACCGGCGGTCACACCCACGGCCACCAGGCCCCGGCCGAGGAGCGCGCGAGTCTCGAGCTTCCGCTGACCCTGGATCTACGTTGGCGGCCCCACTGACACCCTGATACCGTCATTTGAACCACCCGGGCGCCAGCGCCCTTTGCCACCTCAGGACGACACGTATGACCGCCTCTGTGACGCCCTTGCCAAGCCCTACCGGGCTCGTCGAGGGATATATTCAACAGCTAGGCAATGGAGTGCCCGCACGATTCGATACGATGCTGGACCGCCAGGGCGGGCTACGCCCGGGCTGGCAGGATCTGTTGAACTGCCTCGACGCCCTTGGGGAGCCGGGCCGCCTTCAGCAGCAAGAGGAGATCAACGGCCTGCTGGCCGAGAACGGCGTCATCTTCAACATGCATGACGACGCCCAGCGGCGCGCCTGGCGGCTCGACCCGCTGCCTTGGGTGATCGACCAGTCCCGGTGGCACGCGCTGGAGGCGGGCCTTGCCCAGCGTACCCGCCTGTTCAACGCGCTCTACCGCGACATCTATGGACCACGCACGCTGTTCGACGAGGGCCTTCTACCCACCCAGGCGCTGCTCGCCTCGCCGAACTTCCTGCTGCCCTGCCACGGCGCCCAGCCTCGCGAACACACGCCTATCAACTACCACGGCGTGGACGTCATCCTCGACGCCGAAGGGCACTGGCGAGCGATCGGCGATCGCCTGCAGACACCGTCCGGCACTGGCTTCGCGCTCGAAAACCGCATTCTGATGGCGCGCGCGCTGCCGCAGATGTACCGCAACGCCCCGCTCAAGCGCCTGGCGAGCTTTCTCGATACCCACCACCGCACTCTCACGCTGCTCGCCTACCAGCACCGCGACAACCCCACCGTGGTGCTGCTGACCCCGGGGCCGCAGAGCCCGCGTTACTTCGAGCATGCCTATCTCGCCAACTACCTCAACCTGACCCTCGCCGAAGGGTCGGACATGGTGGCCCGCGACGGCCAACTGTGGCTGCGCACCCTGGGCGGGCTCAAGCCAGTGGACGTGGTGTTGCGCCACTGCGCGGACGCGGACTGCGACCCGCTGGAGCTAAAGGCCGACTCCGCCCTCGGCGTACCGGGGCTTCTGCAGACCGCGCGCACCGGCGGCGTGGCCCTCTCCAACGCACTCGGCGTCGGCGTGCTCGAGAACGCCGCCCTGGCCGACTTCCTGCCGGCGCTGTGCGAGCGCCTGCTCAACGAGCCGCTGCTGCTGCCTGCTGCCAAGCCCACCACGCTCTCGGCAACCTTGCCGATGTTCGACGAGACGCTTGCCCGACTAACACCCGCGACCTTCAACCTGCGCTGCTTCGTGGCCCGCTCGTCGCGCCGGGCGGGCCCAAGCGCCAGCGACGACGTCGTGGTGATGCCCGGCGGGCTTTGCTGGCAAGGGGCTCCCGGCTCGCCGTCGCTGGCAAGCCCGGTGGTGAAGGACGTGTGGGTCACCGCCTCTACCGCCCAGCCCCACATCAGCCAGTTGAAGCAGGCGCGCGGGCCGATCGTGGTCACCCGCGATGGCGAGGACTTGCCCAGCCGAGTGGCGGAGAGCCTGTTTTGGCTGGGCCGCTACGGCGAGCGCCTGGACAGCCGCGCGCGGCTACTTCGCGAGGCGCTGCTGCGGCTGATGGAGTACGACCAGGACGAGATCGCCGACCAGGTGCTCGACGAGCTGTTGTTGGCCCTCGACATCGGCGCCTGCGAAACGCCCGGGGACAGAACGCCACCGACCGGCTTCAGCGCCAAGCGCTGCGCGCTGCTTGCCCAGTTCGACGCCGCCGACCCTCAGGCGCTGCAGCCGCTGTTCGCCCAGCTGCTGCGCAATGCCCGCAGCGTGCGCGATCACCTGGGCGACGACTCCTGGCGGCTGGTTCACCAGTTGCGCCAGCAGTTCGACACGCTGTCGCCCACGCTTGCCCCCGGCGGCGCACGACGCGCCTGCGAGGCGGTCTTCGCCCAGCTCGCGGCGTTCTTCGGGCTGTGCAACGAGACCATGCCCCACCACTACGGCTGGCGCTTCATGGAGATCGGCCGCCTGCTTGATCGTACCCTGGGACTTCTGGCGCTGCTCAAGCTCACCCTGGGCGCCCGGTTCGAGCGCCGCGCCGCCCTGTGGGAAGTGGTGCTGGCCACCACCGACAACTTCACCGCCTACCGGCGGCGCTACCGCAGCGAGCTCCACCCGGCGGCGATCATCGACCTTTTACTGTTCGACGAGACCAATCCACGCTCGGTGGGCTACCTGCTGCGCCGGATCAATCAGCAGGTGGAGCGCCTGCCCGGCAGCAACATGCCCTACCGCAACGCCGAGCGCCGGCTCTTGATCCAGGCGAGTGCGGCGCTGCATCTGGCGGACATCGAGCGCCTGAGCCAGCTCAATGACACGCAGGAGGCGGATGACGCCCTCATCCAACTGCTCGATGCGCTGATCACCCCGCTCGGGGCGCTGTCGGAAGCCATCGGCCAGAGTCACTTCAGCCACGTGGAGCGCCCGCGCCAGCTCGTCAGCATGGAGCCCGACGAATGAAATACACCCTTCGCCACACCACGCGCTACCACTACGCCGCACCGGTCACGCTGTGCCACAGCGAAGCGCGGGTGCTGCCGCGCAAGACCCCGCATCAGGAGTGCGGCGCCTCAAGCCTGTCGATCGCCCCGCTACCCCACCACCAGGCGGAGCGGCGCGACGTGTTCGGCAACCGGGTCCTCTACTTCGCTCTCGAGGAGGTGCATCGCACCCTCGACGTGACCGTGACCACCCCGCTCAACACCCGGGCGCTGGATGCGCTGCCGGAGCGTTCGGCGGCCTGGGAGCGCATCGCCGCCCGGCTGGAAGCGGATTCACGCTTCGAGACCCAGCTCTACCGCCTCGACTCGCCGTTCATCCGCCGCAGTGATGAGCTCGCCGCCTTCGCCCGGCGCTGCTTCACGCCACGCCGACCGCTGATCGAGGCCGCCCTGGCGCTCAATGCCCACGTTCACGAACATTTCGAGTACGACCCGAGTTTCACGACGCTCGCAACTCCACTCTCGGAGGTGCTGGCCAACCGCCGCGGCGTGTGCCAGGACTTCGCCCACCTGATGATCGGCGCGCTGCGCTCGATCGGGCTCTCGGCGCGCTACGTCAGCGGCTACCTGGAAACCGAGCCGCCGCCGGGCCAGCCCCGGCTGGTCGGGGCGGACGCCTCCCACGCCTGGCTCGCGCTATGGGTGCCGGACTGGGGCTGGCTCGCCCTCGACCCCACCAACGGGACGCTGGCCGGCGAGCGCCACCCGGTGCTGGCCTGGGGGCGGGACTACTTCGACGTGGCACCGCTCAAGGGCGTGATGAACGGCGGGGGCCACCACCGCCTGGAGGTGGAGGTCGACGTGGTGCCGCTGGCGGCGCCCGGCACGACATGACGCGCCCGGGCGATTCGACTTGACGGTTTCACGCTCCAGGCCGGAAGATAGGTGCTCCCTACAGGAAGTCGCCATGCCGTCACGCCCCGACCAGCCTCGCCTGCCAAGCGCCGTCTCCCGCATCGAGCGGTGGCTGTGCTGGGCCTGCTTCGCCATCCTGCTGCTCGGGCTTTCGAACCACCTTCACGCCATCGAGCTGCAGGACGTCAAGCGCGATGAGCACGTCGCCACCTCGCACAGCGACCCGCGCGGCTATGCCTACCTTCCGGCGCTGCCGCGCATTCAGCACAGCGAGGCCAAGGGCGATTCTGCCGTGCTGCCCTATGATCCCGACCACGAGGCGCTGCCTGCGACGCACTACCGGCCGTGGGTGAGTCGCGCGGGCGGACATAGAGGCCTTGTGCCCGACCCGGGCCATGGCCGCCCCGGGACATACCGACTCGCCCGCTCGCGCGCCCCGCCTTCACACCCGCCATCGTGACACGCTCATCCACGCCCTGAGGGCGTGCTTCCCTCGTCATTCGAGTCATGTGTGAAGGACACGTCATGTTTTTGATCGACAAACTGATTCTTCTTGCCGCCGTGGTCATCCTGGTCGGCATTCTCTCGAGCAAGCTTTCTGCGCGCCTGGGGCTGCCGGTACTGGTCCTGTTCCTGATCATCGGCATGCTGACCGGCGAAAGCGGTATCGGCGGCATCGCCTTCGACAACCCGGTCTGGGCCCACGCTCTGGGCACGATGGCGCTTGCCGTCATTTTGTTCGACGGCGGCCTGCAGACGCCAGTCGCCTCCATCAAGGCGGTGTGGAAACCCGCCTCGCTGCTCGCCACCCTCGGCGTGCTGGTCACCGCCGTGGTCACCGGCCTCGCGGCCACCTATATCCTCGGGCTCTCGCCGCTGGAAGGGCTGTTGCTCGGGGCCATCGTCGGCTCCACCGACGCCGCGGCGGTATTTTCGCTGCTGCGCAACGCCAACATCCATATCAACAAGCGCTTGAAGTCGACCCTCGAGATCGAGAGCGCCTCGAACGATCCCATGGCCATCTTCCTGACCGTGGGTCTGCTGGAAGTGGTGGTCAACGACATGCAGCCGGGCCTGAGCCTCTTGCAGCTGTTCGTGATCCAGATGGGGGTTGGAGCACTGGTCGGCCTGGGCGTGGGCTGGGCCTCGGTGAAGCTGATCAACCGCATCCACCTGGTAGCCTCGGGGCTCTATCCGGTCATGGTGGCGGCCTGCGGCTTCCTCTCCTTCGGCATTGCCGCCAACCTCGGCGGCAGCGGCTTTCTCGCCATCTTCTTGACCGGGGTGGTGATCGGCAATCGCCGCATCGCCTTTCAGCGCAGCATCTTTTTGTTCCACGACGGACTTGCCTGGCTCAGCCAGATTGCCATGTTCGTGGTGCTGGGGCTTCTGATCAATCCGATGTCGCTGCTGGAGGTATGGTGGGAAGGTCTGGCGATCGCGGCGGTGTTGATCCTGGTCGCCCGGCCGTTGGCGGTGGTGCCGCTCTTGAAGCTGTTCGGCTTCAATGCCCGGGAGATGACGCTGGTCTCCTGGGTCGGGCTACGCGGGTCGGTGCCGATCATCCTGGCGATCTTTCCGCTGCTGTTCGGGCTCGAAAGCGCGCCGCTGATCTTCAACGTGGTGTTCTTCGTCGTGCTGATCTCCGCCTCCATCCAGGGCACGACGCTGCCGCTGGTGGCGCGCAAGCTCAAGCTGACCGAAAGCCCGCCGGCGGTGCCCGCCGCTACCCTGGAGATCACCGCCCTCGAAGAGGTCGACGCGGACATCGTCGAGTACCGGCTGGGCGATCAACCCCGCGCCGCAGGGCGGCGCCTTTCCCAGATGGCGCTGCCCGAATCGACCGTGGTGGCCATGATCACCCGGGGGTCGAACGTCATCCCGCCGCGTGGCTCCACGCTTTTGCAGGCGAACGATCATCTGTTCGTGGTACTGCGCCCGGAGACCCGGCCGTTCATCGACTGCGTGTTCTCCGATGCTCCCGAGGCCGCCCTCAAGGAACTGCCCGACCAAAAGCTGAAGCTCAAGGGCAGCACGACGCTCGACGATTTACATCACGCCTACGGCCTGCAGACGTTCGAACAGACACACATGACCCTCGATCAGCTGCTGCGCGAGCGTCTGGACGGGCCGCTTGAGGTTGGCGATACGCTCACTCTCGGCTCGGTCACGTTCAGCGTCGAGGGCCTGCTCGGCGAGCGCGTGACAACGGTGTCGCTCACCCTCGACAACGCCACCGACTAGGCCAACGCAAGAGGGCATGGCGCGTGCGCCATGCCCTCTTCTTTTGCCGTCTTGCCGGCATTTCCTTGCCGGCCCCCCTATCAGGCCGCTTCGTAGGCCGCCTTGAGCCGGTAGAATTCGTCGACGATCGCCGACATCTGCAGGTCGTCGTAATCGCACAGTCCGCTCACCACGAGCTTCTTCGAGCCCACGCCGAGCGACTCCGCGGCGGATTCGATGGCGAACTCCAAAAGCGCCTCGGCGCGCTTGCCCTGCACGCACAGCGAGGAGTTGGTCAGCGCCAGGTTGGGCGTAAAGCCGTCGAGCCGGGTGAGCGAGAAGCCCATGCTGTCGTAGATCACCAGCGGGCGCTTGGGGTTGAACATCACCCCGTGCTCTTCCATCAACGGCTTGAGGTAGTGCGGGAAGTTCTTGCCCGAGAACGCCACGTAGCAGCGCGCGAATCCTTCGATGGCCTCCTCGTCGAAGGTTGTCTCGCCTTGACGGGTCACGTGCAGGTAGCACTTGCCGCTGTCGTCGCACACGTGGATCTGACCATCCTCGGCCAGGTTGAACCGCAGCGGCGTATCCGCCGCCACCATGTTGGTGAAGCGAAACTCCATGTGGCGCGACAGGCCAAACTTGACTAGAACCAGAGTGAACAGGAGGTCTCCCGGCACGCAGAAACGTCGCGCATCCGGGTTGTGGATCGGGTTGTAATCACCGGCGACGCCCTTGGCGAAACGGCTGGCCTGCTCGGCGGAGATGACGACGTGCTCCCCGCGCTGTGTATAGAAATCCTTGAACATGGCGTTTGCTGCCTGCCTAGCGTTGAAATCGAAAACCCATATCAGTCCCTTGTCGCGCATAATGCCACAAAACATGCGCCAAAAGGAGTCATTATCAAAAGCCGTACGTCCTGCGAACCCGCGCCCCGACCACGTTGGCGCCTGGCTCTGATTATAGTCCTAATCGGCGCTTTCGTACTTTCGACGGCGTGGTGGCTGATCGGCACCGTGCTGCTCAACAGCCAATGGATGGCCGAGAGGCTCTCGAACATCGACGGCGTCGAGATTCGCTGGGAGCACGCCCGCAGCCAGCACCCCGGGCGCTGGGAAGTGGAGAACCTCGCCTTGCACCGGGAAGACGACGTCTTGCCGGTCAGCATCGAAGTCGAGCACGCCGACCTCTCACTCTCCCTGATGGAGCTTCTGCGCGGAAGACTCCATATCGATGCACTGGAAGCGCGCGGCATCCGCCGCCTGCGCATTGCCGATATCGCCCTCGAAGCCGAGGGCGCGCTGAGCCTGCGCGACACCGAACTCGGCCGCGAAAGCCTCGGCGCGGCGCAGATCGACCTCGATATCCAGCAGGGCCGGCTGGTGCGCCTGAGCGACGCCGCTCTGCTCGCGCAAGACATTCAACTTAGTGCACGAAGCCAGCTCGAGCCAGTATCCACCCACATCACTGACGAGGAGCTCGTGCCGGCACTGCTCGAGGCGATCTCGACACGCATCGACGCATCCGCCCGGGCCGACGCCTGGGACGTCTTCATGCCCTATCTCGAAGGGCTGCCCTGGCTCGGCATCGCCGGGCGCGGCGAGCTCACTCTGGCAGTCGGGCTCGACCACGGCGTGCCGACCGAGGCGAGCGAACTCTCGCTGAGCGCGCCGAGCCTGCGCGTCGAGCTCGACGAGCGCGGCCTGGCAAACGCCCCCACCGACGGGCCGCCCACCACCCACCACGCCACGGGCAATGGCCGCGTGCGCCTGAGCGTGCGCGACTCAAGGCTCGATTTCACCGCCGAGCTCGACGACGTGGAGCTGGCCGACACCGCCCCCTACGCCACCGAGACCGCACTGACGCTCGAGACCCAGGTCGCCAACCGTCGGCTGGACCTGCTCGAACCGCCGGAGGGCGCCACTCTCGCCCTGCAAGGCGAAGTGACGCGGCTAGACATGCTCGAGCGCTACTTAAGCGCCCTGGCCAGCCGGCCAGTAGCGCTGGCAGGCCAGGGTCGGCTGGCGCTGGATCTTGAAGTGCGCGAGGCCGCACTTTACCGGGGCGAAGCGGACGTCGAGGCCTCGGCACTCGAAGTGGCCTACGCCGAGTTCACTGCCCGAGGCGACGGCGCGCTGCACATCGAGCGCCCTCGCGGCTCACCGGCTCATGCACGACTCACGTTGAGCGATGCTCGCCTGACGCATCAGGGCCGCGCCTTGCTGACCGAGGCGGAGATCGCCCTCGACGCCACCAGCGCCATCGAGGCGACGACGCTGGACGATGCGCGGGCGCGGCTGGAGTGGCGCGGCGCGCGCCTGCCGGATATCCGGGCGCTCGCGCCCTACCTGAACGCGGCGCTGCCCCGGCCACAGGTGCTGACGCTGCTCGGTGGTCAGGCGCGAAGCCACGGTACGCTGGTTCTGGCCGAGCGGCGCCTCGACGGCGAGATAGCGCTTGCCGGCGAGCGATGGGTCACGCGCCTGCCTGGCGCGAGCGATGCGCGTACGCTGACCAGCGACGTGGCGCTAACGCTGAAAGTGGCCGGAGCGAGCCTCGACGGCCGCACCTTCGATCTTGGCGGCTCGCGCCTTCGCTGGCAGACGGCGAGTGACGTCGCCCCGTCCGAGCGCCTGGAGAGTATCCTGGTGCTTCGCGAAGGGCACTTCGAGCGCCGCGGCGACGACACCCGCGCGCGCTTCGACGTAGCCGGGGTCGTCCAGCGGCTGGGCTTTCTCAACGCCTTCCTGCCCGCCGGGCACGGGGTGGCGCTCTCCGGCGGCGGCGAGCTGTTCGCCCAGGGGGCCTTCGCCCAGGGCGAGCTGCAGGCTCCGACCCGGCTGCGGGTCAACGCCAATGCCCTGGAGGCGCGCTTTCTCGATTACGTGGCCACCGGCCGGGGCGAGCTCAGCGCCGAGCTCACGAGTTCTGACGACGCATCGATGTCGCTTGCCATTCCTCGCTTCACGCTGCGCCGCGAAAGCGATGCGCGCGCCGCTCTCGAAGGGCGCCACCTGACGCTTGCCACCGAGACCGATCGGTTTCGCGCCGCCCGCGCCGCGCCGCTTCCGGCGTACTTCACCACCCGCGTGGAGCTTCCGATCGTCGAGGTGCCGGATCTGGCGCTCTACGCCGACTACCTGCCGGCCACCGACGGCTTGCGCCTGCTGGGTGGCGAGGCAAGCCTGGAAAGCGCCTGGCACCTGGCGGGCCTGCACGCCGAGGGTGACATCACCCTGCGCGCCTTCGGCGCCGAGCTCACCCTGCTCGACCAGCACCTGCGCGGCGACATCGATCTGCACCTGGCTTTGGCCGAGGGCGATCTAGAGACCCGTCGTTTTCGCGCCAACGACTCCTACGTGAGCCTCGAGAACGTCTTTCGCCTGGACGGCGGTGGCGCCCAGGACGCCGGCTGGTGGGTACGCCTGGAGATGCCCGAGGCCGAGCTGACCTGGAGCGAGCCGATTCAACTCGACAGTACCGTGCGTCTTTCTATGCGCGATACGGGCCTTCTAGCGCGGCTATTTCTGAGCCGGGCGCGGGAGAGCGGCTGGCTGGGGCGGCTGCTCGAGGTTCACGGCGTCGAGGGCGAGGCGACACTAAAGGTGCGCGGCGAGCGCATCGAACTGCAGGATCTCACCCTGACCGGCGGCTCGTTGCAGCTGCTGTCGGACATCACCCTGGAGGCCTCGAAGGTGAGCGGTGCGCTCTACGCGCGCCTGGGGGCGCTGGGCATCGGCGCCGAGCTGATCGAAGGCGAGGCGCACCTGCGTCTTCTGCAGCCGCGGCGCTGGTTCGATCGCTGGCGTCAGGCGCAGCGCCAGCCGCGCCCCTAGCGCTTGCGTGCCTGGCGAATCATTCTGACCCGTTCCTTGGCCTTGGCCGGGGTGGAAAGCGCCCCGCTGCTCTCCTCCGGCGGCGGGGGCGCCACGCTCACCCAGGCGAACACCGGCAGCGCCAGGTGCCAGTGGATCGCGGCGAGACGCAGCCCGAGCGTGGTCAGAAGCGAAACGGCGATGACCACGGGCAGCGGCACGCCCAGCGTATAGAGCACGACATAGACGCTGCCGCCGGCGATGGCGGCGGTGGCATAGATCTCCTCGCGCAGCACCATCGGCACCCGGTGGGCGAGCACGTCGCGCAGCATGCCGCCGGCAACGCCGGTCATCACGCCCATCACCACCGCTACCACGCCAGAGGTTCCCAATAGCAGCGCCTTGTGGGTGCCGATCACCACGAACAGCGCCAGGCCCAGGGCGTCCGCCACGGGCAGAAAGCCGCGCGACAGTCGGTGGATGTAGTGAAAGCCGAGCAGCGACACCGCGACGGTGGCCAGAATCACCCACAGGTAAGTAGGATCGCTCACCCAGAACACCGGGCGAATGCCCAGCACCAGATCGCGCAGCGTGCCGCCGCCGATCCCCGTGACCGCCGCCAGCACCAGCATGCCGAACGGGTCCATGCGTGAACGACACGCCAGCACCACGCCGGAAAGCGCGAACACGATCACCCCGGCCATATCCAACCAGTACACCACTCCCGACACCGCCGTCTCCTTTCCCGTCTACCGCGTGACTGTCTGATCCGCGTGCCTGCGAGGCACTCGCGGGTATCCGCGCATTGCCTTTGCCTTGGCTTGCTTGCACTATCTAACCAGAGCACACGCTAGCAAGCGCTCACGCTAAAGAGCACAAGTATATAACCTTCGACGGTCGGCAACGCGACGAGGAAACGTCTATGGAGTGGAATCCGGTCTACGGGTGGCTGGTACTGGCCCTGCTGTTGAGCCTGGGCGAGCTGGCCTCCGGCGCCCTGCTGCTGCTGGCGCTGGGCGTGGCCGCCGCGCTCACCGCGCTGGTCACCGTTTTCGGCCTGTCGCTGCCCTGGCAGCTGGTCTCCATGGGCGTCTTCGCCGGTGTGCTGGTGCCGTTCGCGGTCATGGTGATCCGCCCGCGCTTCTCGCCCAAGGGGGTCGCCTACGGCACCACCGGCACCGGGGTCGAGAAGGGCCGCCACTACACCACGCTGCTGCGCGACTTCGATGGTGCCACGGGCATCAAGGTCAACGGCGATTTCTACCGGCTGCGCGTGCTGGAAAGTGGCGATACCGAGCTTCCCGAGGGCACCGCGGTCACTTTCGAGCGCTTCGAAGGCACCACCGCCCTGGTGTCGCATCCCTCTCATGCGGCGCCGGTGGCGCCCGCCCAACGCAAGGAACCCTGATCATGGATCTACCCATCAGTCCAGGCCTTCTGATCAGCCTGATCGTCGTCGCCATCGGTATCGTCATCATCGCCAAGGGGCTGGTAATCGTGCGCCAGTCCGAAGTGATGGTGGTGGAGCGGCTCGGCTCGTTCAATCGAGTGCTCGAAAGCGGCATCAACATCATCATTCCGTTCATCGAGCAGCCGCGCGCCATCACCATGCTGCGCTATCGCAAGCTCGGCGAGGAGTACCAGGCGATCACCACCGACGAGACGCGCATCGACCGCCGCGAAACCGTGATGGACTTTCCCGGCCAGCCGGTGGTGACCACGGACAACGTCACCGTGCGTATCAACGGCGCGCTCTATTACCAGATCATCGATCCCAAGCGTGCGGTCTATGAAGTGGCGAACATGAGCCAGGCCGTCGAGGTACTGGCCAAGACCACCCTGCGCTCGGTGGTGGGCAAGATGGAGCTCGACAAGCTGTTCGAGTCTCGCGCCGAGGTCAACAACGAGATCCAGGCGGCGATGGAGGAGCCCGCTTCCAAGTGGGGGGTGAAGATCTCGCGGGTCGAGGTGCAGGACATCGCCATGCCCGAAGAGGTGGAGTCTGCCATGCGCCTGCAGATGGCCGCCGAGCGCAAGCGCCGCGCCACAGTGACCGAGGCCGAGGGTGAGAAGTCCGCCGCCATCGCCATGGCCCAGGGCCAGCGCGAATCCGCCATCCTCAACGCCCAGGGCGACAAGGAGTCGGCGATCCTGCGCGCCCAGGGCGAGCAGGAGTCGATCAAGCTGGTACTCAGCGCCATCGGCGAAAGCGAGGAGGACAAGCGCACCGTGGTGGGCTATCTGCTGGGTCAGAGCTACATCAAGGTGCTGCCCACCATGGCCCAGGAGGGCGAACGGGTGTTCGTGCCCTACGAGTCCTCGGCACTGCTGGGCTCCATGGGAATGTTTCGCGAGATGGCGGGCTCACCGGAGGACACCGTGGCCCGCCACCTGCGCGACGGCGAGCGCCAGAGCGCGTTTCGCAGTGGCGTGGTAGGCGGCGCCGTCGGCCCCTGACCGTAAGCCCTGATCGAAGACATCAGCCGAGCGCCCTGCTCGGCTTTTTCATGGCCCAGCGTTCCCTCGAGCAGACGACGGCCTAATCGAGCGCCCGGCCTGAGCGGCGAAAGCCGCGCGGCGCCGCAATGCGAAAGAAGCGCTCGACCACGCTCGCCTGGGTAGGCGGGGTCAGCAGCGATACCGCGACGAACACCGGCAGGTTGAGCAAGAGCCCCCAGAACCCGGCGTGGACGCCGAGCGGGTGCGACCACACCGTGGTGAAGGTCACGGTCACCGCGAACCCGGCGAGAATGCCCGCCATGACCCCGAGCTTGGACGCGCGCGGCCAGAAGAACATGCCGATGAACGCCGGAAGCACTTGCGAGGCGAACCCCAGCCCCACCAGCAGGATCATCACCAGGCTTCCCGGTTCGGCAATCGCCAGCGGCGCGACGAGCAGTGCCATCACCGGCAGCAGGCACCAGCGGGCGAGTTTGGCGGTGAACGCATCAGAGAGCTTGAACAACGGCTGCAGCACGTCCTTGGTGATCGAGAGCGCTACCGAGTGGATGAACGGCTCGCTCGACGACATCGAGGCAGCCAGGGTTCCGGCCCCCAAGAGCCCGACCAGTACCACTGGCAGGTTTGCCATGGCGTACTCCAGCACCACGGTATCGGCACGGGCCAGCTCCGGCAGCGAATAGATGCCGATGAAGCCGACCACCACCATGGGAAGGATGACGATGTAGTAGGTAGGAAGCCAGGTAGCGCTGCGCCGGATGGTGCGCGCCGAGCTTGCGCACATCCACTGGGTCCACACCGGCGGCATGAAGGAGAACATCGACACGATGATCGAGGTGGTCCAGAAGCTGAAGCTCATGTCGCCCCGGGCCCCGGGCAGGGTCAGGAACTCCGGGTTCTCCGCCTGGAGTCGCTCGAACAGCGCGGCCACGTCGAGCCCGCCGGTGGCGCTGTGCAGCGCCCAGAGCCCCACCGCCCAGGCGACCACCAGCATCAGCGCTCCCTGAAAGGCGTTGGTACGCCCGATCGCCCGCTGACCGCTGACGAAAAGGTACACCGCGATGCAGCCAAGCACGATGATCACCCCGAGCCATACGGGAATCATGCCACCGCTCATCACGAACAGGATGTAGGCGGAGCCCACGGTCTGCAGCACCGCGTAGGCGACCGAGCCCACCGCCATGACCAGCGCAGAAAGCCCTCCGAGCGCCGGGCTCTGGTAGCGATCGGCGATGGCGCTGGCCTGGGTCACATGGCCGAACTGCTCGCCGAATTTCCACACCTTGGGGCCGAAGTACCAGGCGACCAGCGCAAGGTAGGCGAGATACACCGCCACGTAGAACACCGCGACGCCCTTTGAGTAGGCCCAGCCCGGCGCCCCCATGAAGGTATAGGCGCTCACGCTACCCGCCGCGATCAATAGATACAGCGTCACCGGCCCCATGCTGCGCCCGGCCACGCCCCACTGCTCCAGCGTATCCATGCGGTGCCCGGCCCGGGCCTTCAGACCGATCGCCATGGTCATGGCCACGTACCCGAGCGTGATCACCAGTGGCCAGACGCTATTCATGGCCATCCCCCTCGACGATGCGATTGCCGATCAGCATCACGGCCACGCAAGCGAAGATGATCACGTAGCTCCAGACGATCATCAGCGGCAGGCCAAACATCAGCGCCGCGCGGTTGAACAGCCCGATGACCGGCCAGGTGCCGGCCAGCACCAGGCCAACGAAGGCGGCAAGCAGGCCCCATCCTGCGCGAGAGGTGGGGAGAACGAACGGATGTCGCATAACGGTTCCCTTGCCTGCACGAGAAATAGTTCATGCAAACGTCAGTGATTGAAATCCTTCATGAGATGGCCGGAATTGTGAAGCTGGAATCGCCGGCGACCACAATGATTGAATTTTTATCACTTCGTGTCCACTTTTTGTGATCACCAACCGATTTGTGAACCCATCGACTCGATGGACTGGCTCAACAGGGAGACACAGGTCTCGACGGCAAAGCTGCGCGTTCGATGCCGGTACACGCAGAGATCCATGCGAGCGGCTTCGAGTTCGTCGCGGCCGAGGACTACGCTGACAAGCTCACCGCGTGCGCATTCACGAGCCACGGCCATGGGCGGCAGAATGAGAATACCGGCGCCGTTCAGGGCCAGCGCCTTCTGGGTCTCGAGTGAAGCGGTATCGAAGGAGGGCAATAGCTTGATGCCCGCGCGCAGCGCGCTGCGCTCGATCGCCTGGCGCGCGCCAAACGACGCATCGGGCAAAATGACACGATGCTCGGAAAGCTGTTCGAGAGAGACCTCCGTCGCGCTTGCCAGCGGATGATCCGACCGCATGACGGCATGATGCTCGAGCCAGGCGCTTTGCAGCACGGTGATATCGTCATGACGCGGCGTGAAGAACGAAAGACCGATATCCACCGTGCCCTGACGCAGCCGTTCCACCATCTGCCCGGCACTGGTGATGCCGATGTCGAAGCGCAGCCGGGGATAGTCGCGCCCCATATCGGCCAGCGCCGGTGCCAGTAGCCCGGCGACCACGCCTTCGGCAGCTCCCAGGCGAACGCGGCCGACCCGCAGGTCCTTGAGGTCGGCGATGTGCTCCTGTACGCGCTCGAAATCGCGTAGCGTCTCGCGTGCCTGGGCAGCCAGCAGCTCGCCGGCATCGGTCAGGGTGATGCCGTTGGGACTGCGCTCCAGCAGCGGCGCGCCGAGCTGCTCTTCGAGCTGATCGATCTGACGACTGATCGCCGTCGGCGCGATATTGAGCATCGACGCCGCCTGACGCAGCGAGCGACAGCGCGCCACAGTATCGAAGTAGTGAAGTGCGCGGCCGCTGATCATCGTGCAGTCTCGCTTAAGCACTTCACCATGAGCGTGACCTGCTCGCCGAGGTACGTCACCTCTTCGAAGGCGCGCCAGCCCAAGCGGTGGTAAAGCGCCTGCTGATCCGGCGTGTAGAGATAGCCGCACTTGTAGCCGCTCGATAAGACCTCCTGTTCGACCCGTGCGATCAGCTGCGAGGCGATACCTCGGCCGCGTTGATCCGGCGAGACGAACACCGATGCAAGCCAGGGGCCGAGCTCCGGCCGGGTCGACATGTCGTCCGCGATCAGGCTCGCCGTGCCCACCGGCGCGCCGTTTTCGAGCGCCACGAAGACCGACGGCACTCCGACCTCGCCGCACTCTGAACGCACGAACGCGACCTGCTTTTCGAGGGTCTGACCAGGGTGCAGATGCCCCCAGGCCTCGAAGGTCCAGGTCGCTACCAACGTAACGTATGGGCTGTCAGCGCGAAGGCGCTCGATGATGAAGGTATCCGCCATGGGTCGTCCTGAGTTATTCATGGCCCCGCCTTCACCATCTCGATGTGCGGGATCCCGTCCTCGTCGAAGGGTTCGCTCACGGTGGCAAAGCCAAGCGAGGCGTAAAAACCTTCGAGATGCGCTTGGGCACCGATGCGGATACCGTGGCCCGGGTAGCGCTCCTCGGTGAAGCGGATCGCCTCCGACATCAGCACGTGGCCAAGCCGCTGCCCACGAAAAGCGGCCACGGTCATTACCCGCCCGATTGAGGGCTCGGTGAACTTGTCGCCCGGCGCCACCACGCGCACGTAGGCGGCAAGCTCGCTGCCCTGCATCACGCGCAGGTGCCAGGCGAGCGGGTCGAGGTCGTCGAGCTCCTGATAGGCGCAGGCCTGCTCGACCACGAACACCGCCACGCGGGCGCGGGCGATCTCGAAGAAGGTACGGGTACTCAACTCATCGAAGCGCGACCAGTGAAACGTAAGCGACATGAAGCGAATCCTTGCAGCGTTGGCTAGGCGGTCATTGTAACAACTCCAGCCCTCTTCGCGGCTAGGCCAGTACTTTATTGAAATCGATTATCATTTTTATTAACATCATGAGCTATCTGTTCATACAGCACGGCCGCGTATCGCATCCGGCGGGCAATGCCAAAGGACACCGATATGCTCGAACGTTTCACCCCTCGTGGATTCGCGCTCCTCACCCTGGCGCTGGGATTACTGGCTTTATGGAGTACGGTTCTCATGGCACAACAGCGCGACCCTGACCGCACCCTCGGCCATACCGTTCTGGACGAGTCCATCCAGGCCTACCGGTTCGAGCAATTCGATGTCGCTCATGGCGATGAGGCTCGGCGCTGGCGCATCACACTGGCCATTCCCGAATACCCGGCACCGGCGGCGGGCTTTTCCGCCATGTGGATGCTCGACGGCAACGCCGCGCTGATGGCCTTCGATACCGACCTGCTCGAGATGCTCGCCGAGCGCCCTTCCCCGCCGGTGCTGGTGTTTCTGGGCTACGCAAGCGAGCTGCGTACCGACCCGCGCCGTCGGAGTGATTACACTTTCACCGCCCTCGACGGCGATGACACCCTGCCTCCGGGACAGCAAGGCGGCGGCGCGGATGCTTTTCTGACCGCCCTCGAGCAGCGCATACGCCCCGAGGTCGAGTGCCGCGTGACGCTGGCACCCAACCAGCAGACGCTCTGGGGGCACTCCCTGGGCGGGCTGTTCGTGCTGCATACGCTCTATACCCGACCCGACGCTTTCAACCACTACGCGGCGGCGAGCCCGTCGCTCTGGTGGCACGAAGGCGCGCTGCTCGATGCGCCCGAACGCGCCTTTCTAGCCCAGGGAGTGTCGCAACCCACGCGCGTGCGCATCACCCTGGGCGGTGCCGAGCGCGCCCGCGACCACCGCCATCGCGACCTGAACGACCCGCGCGTGCAGGCCCACCTGGCGCGGATCATTAGCGTGCCTGCAGATGCGCCCCCCCGCCTTGCCGAACGCCTGGCAGAGGTAGCGAACCTGAAGGCAAGCTACCGGGAGTTCCCCGGACTTGGCCACGGCCCGATGCTCAACGCCTCGCTGCAGGACGCGCTGGAGTGGGGCTTTCCACCGAAGAAGTCCGGCCCTGAGCGGCTAGCACGCCCTGCTCGTTGCAGTGTTACTCAGCCGGAATAAAAGCGCGTCCAGCCCCAAAGCAGCAGCAGCGCGACGAACAGCCAGACCAAAGTGGCGGCGGTGAGCGTGCCGGCCAGGCTGAAACGGTAGCTGGCGTAGTAGATGGCGGCGAGGTACGCCGCGTAGGGAATCAGCGAACAGAGCCCGAACAAGGCGGTAGTGCGCAGATCCGCCATGCCGCGCTCACTACCGACGATGTAGTGGGCAATCAGTGCAAAGGTAGGGAACAGCGGTACCAGGCCTGCGATGAAAAAGCTTTTGGTGCGCGAGAGCAGCGCGATAAGCAGCACCGCCAGCGCCCCGAGCAGGCATTTCAACATTAACGCCATCGTCTGTTCCCTTGTTCTCGCTGTTCATTGATCGACCGGCAAGCCCGACTTGCGGTCATGTCACCAGGCGCTTTAAACGATCAATGCGCCGGTGTCCTTCTAGTCTGCAGTCTCGCCAGCAGGTAGAAAATGGCAATCATCCCGGCGATGCTGAAAAGTACGGTGAGGCTGCTGTGGGTGATCCCGGCTATCACGAACGACACCAGGGTGATGGCGCCATTGACCAAGGCATAGGGTAGCTGCGTCTTGACGTGGTCGATGTGATCGCAACCGGCGCCGGTCGAGGCGAGAATGGTCGAATCGGAAATCGGCGAGCAGTGATCACCGAAAATACCACCGGACAACACCGCTGCGATACTGACGATGATCGGCGCCTCCAGGCCTGCCGCCATGGGAATCGCCAGCGGCAGCATGATGGCGAAGGTTCCCCAGGAGCTGCCCGTGGCAAAGGACATGCCCGCTGCCGAGAGGAAAATGATGGCGGGGACGATGAATGGCGGTATCGTCCCTTGAGTCAGCGCCACGATATAGTTGGCCGTTCCCATTTCCTTGAGCAGGGACCCGAGCGCCCAGGCAAGCACCAGAATCAGCACCACGCTGACCATCTTTTGCATGCCGGCCAGGTAGGTATCGAAGATGGCTCCCAAGCGTTTGACCTTGAAGTAGAGCATCATCGCGATGAGCACGACCGAGGCAAAGAGGTAGGCCGTACTCAGTGCGACGCGAAAGTCACTGCCCGGCACCGTCTGAAAGGGGAACCCTGCCGCAATCAAGAGCCCGAACAGCGTCACGAAAAGAACGGCCAGAGGTAGCCAGATCAGGGATGGGTGGCTTTCTACGCCGCCATACTTTTGATCGACGTCGATATTGCGTAGCGGTGTCGAGCCCGGCCAGTAGAGCTTGCCGGTTTCCAGAACCCGCTGATCGGCTCGCCTCATCGCACCGAAATCTACCCGCGCGATGGCCACGGTAGGAACCGCGAGCACCGTCAAGATGGCATAGAACTGGAAAGGTATTGCTTGCACGAAGGCGCTGAATTCGGGGGTATCGATACCCAGATGACCGAACTCTTCACCGATCAACCCCATTATGTAGACGCCCCACCCGATGAAGGGAATCAGGACAGCGACCGGCGAGGACGTGGAGTCCAGTATCCAGGCAAGCTTTTCACGCGAGGCTTTGACCTTGTCGAAAATCTTTTCGAAGACGGGCCCGACGATCAAGGGGGTCCCCATATCCGAGAAGAAGATGATCAGGCCACCGCACCAAGCCGCTATCTGCGTCTTGGCCTTGGTGTTCAGGTAAGCAATGGTGCGACTTGCCATTGCCGCCCCGCCACCCGAATGCTCGACCAGCGCAACGAATCCCCCGATGAAGAACAGCAGCACGATAACCGCCGCATTGTAACTATCGGTCAACTGTGGGGAGAGGTAATCGCGAATGGTACTGGTGGTCGCTTCAAGAGGATTACCCGCAGAAAGAATCAAAAGCCCCGTGAACAGTCCCACGAAAAGCGAAATGATGACGTTTCTGAACGTGACGGCAAGCGCAATCGACAAAAGCGGGGGGATCAAGGAAACGAATCCCATATTCTCCATATCTTTCTACTCCTGAAAGAGTGGTGGTGCTGGCGAGCTGAAAAAGACGAGGCGAGCGCCATCAATCACTCATGAACCCTTTCAGGAAGTCGAACACTTGAAAAGGTGAAGCTGGCAAGTTCGATGACATGAAGACGTTGGCAAACGTTCGAATGAATGCGCCCACCGCTGGCCCGTTCGTCAGGGCGCACAATATCTTACATTGCACAAACATAATCAATTTCTTATGCAAGCAAGCGCTCAATCATCTGGCTGTGCGCTGTCTTCCACATCCGCCAGCAACTGCTTGATCAGCGCGTCGAGCTCCAAGCGCTGCTCGTCGCCAAGACTGCTGACCAGCCTTGCTTGAGTCCTCGTATGAGCGCCCACGGCCTCGTCGATCAGCGCAAACCCCTTCTCCGAGAGCGAAATCAGAAAGCCGCGGCCATCCTCGGGATTCTTGACGCGCTCGATGAGCCCCGCCTTTTCGAGCTGCTGGAGCCTGTGCGTCATGGTGCCGGAAGTGACCAGCGTGGACGCCATGAGGGCACTTGGCGAAAGCGCGAAGGGTGGCCCTTCACGCCTGAGCGTGGCGAGCACGTCGAAACTCGACTCGCTCAGCCCAAACGGTGCCCAGGTTTTCTCCATGGCGCGGGTCAGCACCTGGTTGAGCTGCTTGAGGCGGCCAAGCGTGCCCATCGGCGCGACGTTCAGGTCCGGACGCTCGCGCTGCCATTGAGCGAGTATTCTATCGACATGATCCATAGCTCGAAGCTTACGGCTTTTTATCTTGACGTCAAGACAATCAGTCGAATACCTTGACATCAAGATAACAGACCAGAGCCCCACGATGCCCAGTACCGATTCCCCTTCTTCCGTCTCGCCACGCCGCGCGCGGCTTATCTCGCTTGGCTACCTGCTGGCCGGCGGGGCACTGCTGGGGCTTTCGACCAACCTCGCCAAACTCGCCGGCGAATTCGGCCTAACGCCGCTGGCATTTCTGTTCTGGTCGCTGTGCGGGGCGGCGACGCTGTTGCTGGCACTGGCCGCGTTCAAGGGCAGGCTGCCGCCGGTCAATGCGCGTACTCTCGAGTATTACGGCGTGTCGGCGCTGGTGGGCGTGGCGGGCTCCAACCTGGTGTTCTTCTCCGCCATCGCGCATATCGGCGCGGGGTTCGTGGCACTGGTGATCACGCTGCCGCCGCTTTTGACCTATCTCGGCGCGCTGGTGCTGAAGATGGAGCGTTTCCAGGTAGTTCGCGCCCTGGGGGTGGTCTCGGCACTGACAGGTGCCATGACGCTCGCCGCCCACAAGCTCGCCGCTCCCGAGGTCGATGTTCACTGGGTGCTGATCGCCCTGCTCGGCCCGGTACTGCTCGCCATCGGCAATCTTTACCGCACCTTGCGCTGGCCTCCCGGCGTGGCGAGCGAGGCGCTGGCACCGGGCATGCTGATGGCAGCAGTGATACTGCTGCTGGGCGTCGCCATGTTGCCAGGCTTTTCGCTGCGCATACCTGCCTTCGGATGGAACACGACGCTGCTGATCGCGCTCCAGGCAACGGCCTTCGCCGGCCAGTTCCTGCTGCTCTTTTTGCTGCAGAAAAGCAGTGGCCCGGTCCTTTTGAGCCTGCTGGGCTCGGTGGGGGCGCTGTTCGGCGTGCCGGTGGCGATCTTCGTTCAGGGTGAAAGCGCCCCCGAAGGGTTGCTACTGGGTGCGGTACTGATCGGCGCGGGTATCGCGCTGCTCAATCTCGGCAAGGCGCGCGCCGCCGGCCGCTAGACGCCCTCGAGCTGGCACTCCATTTAGCGGGTGTCGTCGGCGGTATCGACGATGGCCAATGACCAGTCGTCGGTTCGCAGGATGACCGGCATCATGACCAGCGCGAGAATGGGGCGATCCTTTTCAATGTGCCATTACCCCAACTGAAACGGATACACCGAGCCAATGTCGAGCAGCCCGGTCAGCTCGTCGAGGGCCGTGAGCGACTCTCGTGCAAGCTCGGGGTCGGCGAGGTCTTGCGGAATCAAGTGGTCGCGGTAGTGGCGCTCGACCCAGGCGGTGAGATCCTCATGCAGCGCAGGCGTGAGCAGTACGCGACCATCGAGCGCGTCGCGCTCGGCCTGGGAGAGCGCCACGCGCAGGCGCAGGCAGGCCGGGCCGCCACCGTTTTGCATGCTCTGCTTGACGTCCTTGACGACCACCTCGGAAATCGGATTGAACCCGGCAAGAATCAGATCCTGAATCACCCGCCATACCGCTTCGTTCTCCTGGCATTCGCCGGGCACCACCAGCGTCATGCTGCCGTCCGGGTTGGTCAAAAGCTGCGAGTTGAACAGGTACGAGCCGACGGCGTCCTCGAGACTCATCGCCTCGTGGGGGACACGCACCGGGATCAGCGGCGTGGCCATCCGGGCGCGCAGCGCCTCCAGGGTGCCCTCCTCGTCGAGAAAGGCCATCTCATGGTAGAGCAGCACAGGGCCGTTGCCGACGGCGATCACGTCGTTGTGAAAGACCCCGGCGTCGATCGCCTCCGGGTGCTGCTGGGCGAACACGCACTGCGCATCGACGAGGCCGTGCTGGCGGGCAACGGCCTGGCTGGCTTCAAGCGTCTGGCGCGCCGGGTAGCGTGAAGGCTCGCGCCCGTCACCGAAGGCTTTGCGGCCGTAGACGAACAGGTGAACGCCGGGCTCGTCGTGCTCGGCGCAGAGCCTTGTGTGGTTCGCCGCGCCCTCGTCGGCAAACGCCGGGGTGGCCGGCAGTACCGGATGGTGGATGAAGTGGCGCTCGTCGCGAAAGATCGCCTTCAGCACCCGGGCAGTCGTCTCGGGCTCAAGAAAGCGGTGAAAGCTCGACTGCAGGTTGGCCGGGGTGAAGTGCGCTCGATGATCCGGCGCGTCCACGCTCGGGGTCACCGTGGCGGCGTTGGCGGTCCACATGGAGGAGGCCGAGCAGACCGCGCGCAGAAGCTGGGGGGCCTCGCCCGCCGCGCGCGCCAGCACCTCACCGTCGGTGCCGGAAAAGCCCAGCGCGCGCAGCGCGCCGATGTCCGGGCGCTGCTGGGGGGGCAGTACGCCCTGGGCATAACCCGCCTCCATCAGCGCTTTCATCTTGGCAAGACCCTGAAGCGCGCCCTGCTTCGGATTGGCGGTGAGCCCTTCGTGGCGCAGGGAGGCCAGGTTGCCCGCGGCCAGCCCCGCGTAGTTGTGGGTGGGACCGACCAGCCCGTCGAAATTGACTTCGCGAATGTCCTGCATGGGGCTCCTCACAGCGTGATACCGGGCGGCAGGTTCTCGGGCAGTTCCAGCGACTCGGCCTCCATCGAAGCGACCGGGTAGGCGCAGTAGTCCGCCGCGTAGAAAGCACTTGGCCGGTGATTGCCGCTATCGCCCACACCGCCGAAAGGCGCATCTCCCGAGGCGCCAGTGGTCTGGCGGTTCCAGTTGACGATGCCGGCGCGAATACGCAGCAGAAAATCGTCCCAATCGGCGCGAACGCCGCCGATCAGTCCGGCGGAAAGCCCGTAGCGGGTGGCGTTGGCAAGCTCGATCGCCTCATCCCAGTCGCCGTAGCGGTGAATCTTGAGCAGCGGGCCGAAGTACTCCTCATCCGGCACGTCCAGGCCGGTCACGTCGATCAGCGCCGGGCTCAACAGGCTGGTGTTCTCCTCGAGGCGCTGCATGCGATTGATCACCCGGCCCCCCAGCGCTTCGAGCGCCGCCTGGGCTTTCAAGAGCCCGTCGGCGGCGGCGTGGCTTACGAGCCCGCCATAGAACGGCGCCGGTTCTTCCTCGAAGGGCCCGGCCACGTGAAGCTGCGCGATGGCCCGCGAGAGCGCCTCGATCAGCCGGTCGCCCGCCTCGCCTTTCGGCACAAGTAGCCGCCGGGCGCAGGTGCAGCGTTGCCCGCCAGACAGAAACGCCGACTGCAGGATGGTCAGCACCGCGGCGCGCTCGTCCTGCACGTCCTTGACCACCAGCGGGTTGTTGCCGCCAAGCTCCAGCGCCAGGATCTTGTCGAGCTGACCGGCGAACTGGCGGTGCAAGAGCCCGCCGACCTGGGCGCTGCCGGTGAACAGCAGCCCGTCGATGCGGACATCACCGGCCAGGGCCTGCCCGGTCTCGACGCCGCCTTGCACCAAGTTGATCACCCCGGCGGGCAAGCCCGCCTCTTGCCAGCACTGAAGCGTCAGGTCTGCCGTCAAGGGCGTCTGGTCGCTGGGCTTGAACACCACGGTGTTGCCCGCTAACAGCGCCGGCACGATGTGACCGTTGGGCAGGTGACCGGGGAAGTTGTAGGGGCCGAACACCGCCATCACGCCGTGGGGGCGATGACGCAGCACAGCACTTGCGCTGCCCACCGCCTTCTCGCGCTCACCAGTGCGCTCCTGGTACGCCTTGGCGGAAAGCGCCACCTTGCCGACCATGGCGCCGGCTTCGGTGCGCGCTTCCCACAGCGGCTTGCCGGTCTCGAGCGCGATCGCCCGGGCAAGCTCCTCGCTTCTTTGCTTGAGCACCTCGGCGAAGCGCTCGGTCAGCGCCTTGCGCTCGTCGAAGGGGGTACGCGCCCAGTCGTTGAACGCGCCACGCGCCGCCGTGACGGCCTCGCCGACCTGGGCGGGGCTGGCAGCGCCGCCCTGCCAGAGCGTCTGGCCGCCGACCGGATCAACCTTGGTGAAGCCTTCGCCGGCACCATCGATCCAGCGCCCGTCGATCAGCTGCTGTGCCTTGGCGCTCGAGGAAAGTGAAGTCATGACGTCTCCTGGGTGTCGAGTAGTCTGAGCGTATCGCCGGCGCTCACTTCCAGCCGGCGGGCTTCTTCCTCGCTGAGCACGAGGGTGCCGTCTTCACCGGGGCCACGCCCGATCCAGGCGGCCCGGAAGGCGTTCATGGCGGTGCTCGCCGCCATCCAGCGGCTGACGCTCTGGACCGGTGCGTCCTTGGATATCTCGACCGGATGGACGCGGGAGGTGCGCACCGCGCGCACGTCATCGATGTAGGCCTCGACGGTGGGGCCACCGTCGAAGATATCGATGTAGCCCTCCCAGCGAAGCCCCTCTTTCTTGAGCATCTCGAGAGCCGGGCGAGTGTGGCGATGCACCTGACCGATGCAGGCGCGCGCTTCTTCCGACATGAAGGTGGTGTAGATCGGAAACTTCGGCATCAGCTCGCCGATGAAACTCTTCTGCCCCAGCCCCGTGAGCCGGTCCGCCTCGTCGAAGTCCATGGGGAAGAAGTGCTTGCCGAGGCTATCCCAGAACGGGCTGCGGTTGTGCTCATCAAAAACGCCACGCATCTCGGCGAGCACCTTGGCCGGAAAACGGTCGCGGAACTGGGCAATGAACAGCCAGCGCGCTTTCGAGAGCAGCGCGCCACTGCGCAGATGCTTGTTCGCCTCGCCGCGATACTCCGGGCGCAAAAACAGCGAACACACCTCGGCATCGCCGGTGTGATCCGAGCTCAGAAACAGCGTGTCGATGGTGCGATGCAGATCGAGCTGGACCGAGGAGTGAGCGAGCGTGCCGAGCCGGTAGTGGTAGAACGGCACCTCGCGGCCTACCTGGCCGACGATGGCGCTGCAGCCGGCGAGTTCGCCAGTGGTCTCGTCCTCGAGCACGAAGAAGTAGAGCCGGTCGTCCACCGGCGTGCGCTCCTCGAAGGCGCGCGCGGCGGCTTCGATCTTGCCAGCCAGGAACTCGCGGTTGTCGGGCAGCGATGTGAACCCCACGCCGGCCTGCTGGGAAAGCGCCTGTAGACCCTCGATGTCGTCACGGGCAATGGGTCGAATGCGCATTACATCTCTCCCTCCATTACATTTCTCCCTCGTCGAGTACGTCCTGGGCGCTGGGCAAAGACAGCGGCGCGGCCAGCACCGCACGGCCCTCCTCCACCTTGAGTCTTTCGGCGTGCTCCGGACTCAGCATCAGCTGGCCGGTGGGCGACAGCGCGTAGCGGGCCACCAGGCAGCGAAACGCGCCTGACTGGTTGGCGATCAGGGCAGGCTCCGCGTCCGGCAGGGTGTGTTCCGGGCGAATGCGCACCGGGTGCCAGCTGGCCTGACGAAAGGTCTCGAGCCGTTCGCGCTCGGCCTTGACGATAGGCCCGGCATCAAAGATATCGACGTGGCGCGAACGCGCGAAGCCCTCTGCCAGCATCTCCTGAAGCGGGCCTTCGTGAGCCGGGTGCTCGCGGCCGATCGCGGCGCGCGCCTGGGGCGTCAACAGCGGAAGGTAGAGCGGAAACTGCGGCATCACTTCGGCGATGAAGCTTTTCGAGCGCAGCCCGGCGATGTGGTTGATCTCCTGGAAACCGCGCGCGAAGAAGTGGCTGCCCACGCTCTCCCAGAACGGCGACTGCTGGCGACTGTCCAGGTAGCCCGGAAACGCCACCGCCAGGATGTTCGAGAAGCGCTCCGGGTACTGGGCGATGAACATCAGGCGCGCCCGGCGCAGCAGGCTCTCGGCGCTGGTGCCCTTGTAGCGTGGATCGAGGGAGAACGCGCAAAGGAGCGTGGCGTCGGACACCTCGTGGGAGAGCGCCAGGGTCTGCACCTCGCGGCGCACGTTGAGCTGCTGGGAGGCGTGGATCAGCGTCTCCTGGCGATAGGTGTAGTAGGCGTCCGTTGCGCCTGCCTGGGCGCGAATGGTGGCGGTGCCCAGCACTCGCTCGGCGTCGCGCTCGGCGGCGGTGTTCTCGAGCACGAACATGTACTGCTCGTCGCCGGGAAACTCCGCCTGACGCTCGAAGGAGTCGAGAGAGCGCGCAATGCGCTCCTCGAGCCGTTCACGGTCGGCAGGCAGATTGGTCAGCCTAGGCACGGCGTTTTCAGCGAGCAGCGTCAACGCGTCGAGATCTGTCATCGCCACCGGTCGAACAACTAGCATGTCGAGCCTCCCCGCCGTCGGCGCAGCCGTGCTCATGAAGGGCGAACGAGGCGTTCGATGGCCCGCTCGAGGCGCACCATGGCCTCCTCGATGTCCGCCTCGGGAATCACCAGCGACGGCGCCAGGCGCAGCACGTTGGGTCCGGCGATCAGCGCCATCAGGCCTTCATCGATGGCCAGCGGCAGAATGTCCTTGGCGCGGCCTTCGAAGGCGTCGCTCATCTGCGCGCCGATCAGCAGGCCCATGCCGCGAATCTCCTTGAACACCCCGTGTTTTTCATTGATCGCCTCGAGGTGCTGTCGAAACAGCCGGTGACGCGCCTCGACGCCACCAAGCACCTCCGGAGTGTCGATCACGTTCAGCGCGGCCAGCGCGACCGCCGACCCCAGCGGGTTGCCGCCGTAAGTCGAGCCGTGGGTGCCGAAACCGAGCGAGGCACCGATCTTGTCGGTGGTCAGCATCGCGCCGATCGGGAAACCGCCGCCCAGCGACTTGGCGCTGGTCAGGATGTCCGGCGTCACCCCGTAGTGCTGGTAGGCGTAGAGCTTGCCGCTGCGGCCCACGCCGGTCTGCACCTCGTCGAAGATGAGAAGCGCCTTGTGCTCGTCGCACAGTGCACGCAGACCCTCGAGAAATTCCTGGGTAGCGGGCACGATGCCGCCCTCGCCCTGCATCGGCTCGACCATCACCGCGCAGGTATCCTCATTCATCAGCGCGCGCACGCTGTCGAGGTCGTTGTATTCGGCGTGCAGGATGCCGCCGGGAATCGGCCCGAAGCCCTCGGAGTACTTGGGTTGGCCGCCGACGCTCACGGTGAACAGCGTGCGTCCGTGGAAGGACTGGCGAAAGGAGATGATCTTGTCCTTGTGCTCGCCGACGTGGTCGACGGCGTAGCGCCGGGCAAGCTTGAGCGCGGCCTCGTTGGCCTCGCCGCCGGAGGAGCACAGGTACACCTTGTCGGCGAAAGTGGCATCGACCAGCTTCTTGGCGAGCATGAGCGCCGGCTCGTTGGTGTAGATGTTGGAGAGATGCCAGAGCTTCTCGCCCTGCTCCTTGAGCGCGCCGACCAGCGCCGGGTGGCAGTGACCCAGCGAGTTCACCGCGATGCCGCCGGCCAGGTCGATGTACTCGCGCCCTTCCTGGTCCCACAGCCGGCTGCCTTTCCCGCGCACCGGAATCACCTTCTGGGGGGCGTAGTTGGGCGTCATGTAGGTATCGAAATCCTGGCGGCTGGGCGTGGGGCTCATGGACAATCTCCAATCATGGCATGTAAGGAGCTCCAGTATACGCAGCTTGGCACGCGCAACACTTTCACGTTTGGGACGGGAAGTTATGGAAAGCGGCCGCGTGGCGGCAGTGACATTAAAGGCCCGCGCGGGCCTTGCAGTCCTGGCTTACACGACCAGACGCTCTTCGCGCGGGGTAAGGCCGAAATGGTTGCGATAGGCGGTCGAGAAGTGGGCGCCGGAGGAGAATCCCACGGCCAAGGCGATCTCGCCGATCGCCTGATCGCTTTCGCGCAGGCGCTTGCGCGCTTCCTTGAGGCGCAGGTCGAGGTAGTAGCGGCTGGGTACGGCCTGCAGGTACTTCTTGAACAGCCGCTCGAGCTGGCGTCGCGAAACGCCGAGATGCTCGGCGAGCTCCAACGTCGAGAGCGGCTCCTCGATGTTGGCCTCCATCAGCGTCACCGCCTCCACCAGGCTCTGGGGCGCGTGGCCAAGCCGGCTTCGCAGCGGCACGTGCTGGGGTTCGTCGGCCAGACGAATACGCTCGCAGGCGAAATGTTCGGACACCCGTCCGGCAAGCTCCGCCCCTGCATCGCGGGCGATCAGGGTCAGCATCATGTCGAGGGCGGCGGTGCCGCCGGCACAGCTCATGCGGTTGCGATCGATCTCGAACAGCGTCTGGGTGATGACAACCGTGGGATAGCCTTGGGAAACGGCGCTGACACGTGGCCAGGGCAGCGCCGCCCGATACCCGTCGAGCAACCCGCAGCGGGCCAGCACCTCGCCACCGCCGTCGAGCCCTCCCAGCGTTTTTCCATGGCGCTGCCGCAGCCATTCGAGAAGCCTGGCCGGCAGTGGGTACGGCAGCGGCGAAGGGGCGATGACCAACAGGATATCGAGCGGGGCGGGCGCGTCATCGAGCGCATGGTCGGTAATGCAGGCGAGCTGGGCGGCGCTGCGCACCGGCTCGGCGTCAAGACTCAGCGTCAAGACCTGGTAGAGGTTGCACCCGCTCAACTGGTTGGCGATCAACAGGGGTTCGACGCAGCTTGCCTGGGTCAGCAGCGAAAAGCCGGGCAGCAGCAGCACGCCGATACGCTGGGTGGCGGGCGGGCGGGCAAAGCGGGTTACCTCTGACGCCATGTAGAACGACCGGTTGGAGACGATGAGTCATCTTAACCAATAACGCGGCGTGAATCAGCGTCGAGGGCAAATGCAGACGAGTACGCCCCCCGAGCAGGAAAAGACCGGCCCGGGGCGCGATGAGTGGCCTATTGACTGCGGTTGGGGTGGTTGGCGACTTCGCCGACCTGCATCGTGCCGTCGATCGAGCTGTAGTCGTCCTCGTTATACTCCTCGGCGGCAGACTCTATCTCGTCGCTGCCGTAGGGGGTCTGCATGATCAATTGATCATCCTCGAGCGTCATTTCCTGTAGTGGCAACGCCAGGTCCGTGGCGCCAAAGCCCCAGAAGCCACCCACGGAAACGACCGCGTACAGATCACCGGAGTCGTTGTGCTCGACCACGTTGTCGACGTCGCCGATCTCTTCACCTTCCTGGTTGACCACGGTCATGCCTTCCACATCGCTGATCGTCAGGGACATCAGCCCGCCCTGAGTGTCGTTGGCGGCCAGGCTTTCATCGGGCTCGCGATTGTCCGGGTCTTCCAGGGCGTTCGTGCCGCGCCCGTCGTTGCCCTGCCCCATCTGGCCATCGCTGTTGCCGGACTCATCGGTACCGCTGTTCGCGGTATCGTCGTCAGGAAGGGCTTCCTCGCCGGTCGCATCGTCGGAATTCATGCTCTGCTGGGTATCCATCTGGCCCTGGCTTTCACCGGTGCTCGAGGCCTCGTCGCCCATGGCGTCGCCGGCAGAGGTATCGTCATCCATCGTTTCTTCCGCCGGCACGGCGTCGCTGGTGGCCGTATCGTCGGAGTTCATGCCCTGGTCGCCGTCCATCTGTCCTGCGCTGTCGGTGTCGGCGCTGTCGGTCTCGGTGTCGGCGCTGTCGGTCTCGGTGTCGGCGCTATTGGTGCCGGCACTCTCTTCCTGCATACCGTCCTGGGTATCCTGATCTTCGGTGCTTTGCGCGCTTTGCGCGCCTTGAGCCCCCTGGGCGCCAGCGCCCGAGGTATCCTGCTGCTCGGTGGAACTGCCGCCGGTCGTCTCGTCACCCTCCTGCGACGTCTGGGCCAACGCATTGATCGACATGCCGGCACAGATCGCAGCGATCGCAACCGCCAATGTAGTCCGTTTCATGGGGTGTCTCCTCGGGTTGATCTACCCTATTGAAGCTAGTTGATTGGAGCTAGTTGAGCGAACACGAGTTGCACAATAAATTTTGCGCACGGGGAATCGACACGCCGGGAAGCGCGAAAGGCAATGAAAAAACAGGAAGCGCTCGGCCACGGAGTGGGCAGCTCACTTGAACGAGAGAGATTCAGCGGCGGGCGTTCGGGGCCGGCCCGAGCGCCCGCCTGAATGGCGAGCGTGGTGGCTAGAGCGTCACCACGTCGAAATCGACGTCCGGGTCGACATCGGCATCGTAGTCGACGTCGTCGCGCTCGAAGCCGAACAGTTTCAAGAACTCGTGCTTGTAGCCTGCGTAGTCGGTGATCTCGAACAGGTTCTCGCTGGTGACGGCAGGCCACAGATCCTGACACGCCTTTTGAATATCGTCGCGAAGCTCCCAGTCGTCCAGGCGAAAACGCCCCTTGTCGTCGAGCTGGCGGGCGCTTTCGCTCTCGGCGTAGAGGCGCTCGCCGAACAGGCGGTTGAGCTGGTCAATGGTGCCTTCGTGGACGTTCTGCTCCTTCATGATGCGATACACCATGGCGATGTAGAGCGGCATGACCGGAATGGCGGCACTCGCCTGGGTGACCACGGACTTCAGCACCGCCACGTTGGCGCCGCCCCCGCTGGCCTTGAGGGTGTCGTCGATGGCCGTCGCGGCGCGGTCCAGGTCCTCCTTGGCCTTGCCCAGCGCCCCGTGCCAGTAGATCGGCCAGGTGATCTCGGTGCCAATATAGCTGAATGCCACGCTCCTGGCGCCCTTGGCCAGCACCCCGGCGTCACCCAGCGCCTTCATCCACAGCTCCCAGTCCTCGCCGCCCATCACGGTGATGGTGTCATCGATTTCGGCTTGCGTTGCGGGCTCGACTTCGGCCTCGATGATGGTGTCCTTGTTGGTGTCGATCGCCGTGGCGCGGTAGGTCTCGCCGATCGGCTTCAGGCTCGAGCGCTTGAGCTCGCCGGTGTCCGGCAGCTTGCGCACGGGTGAGGCAAGCGAGTAGACCACCAGATCCACCTCGCCCATGTCCTGCTTGATCAGCTCAATGGCTTTCTCACGGGCTTCATGGGAGAAGGCGTCGCCGTTGATCGACTTGCTGTAGAGGCCTTCTTGCTTGGCGAACTTGTCGAACGCCGCGCTGTTGTACCAGCCCGCGGTGCCGGGCTTCTTCTCGCTACCGGGCTTCTCGAAGAACACGCCCAGGGTATCGGCCCCGTAACCGAACGCCGCGGTGATGCGCGCGGCCAGCCCGTAACCGCTGGAGGCGCCGATCACCAGCACCTTCCTGGGGCCCTTGCTCTTGTCCAAGCCGCGGGCCCGGGTCGCTTCGATCTGCTCGCGCACGTTCTGCTCGCAGCCTTTCGGGTGCGTGGTGGTGCAGATGAAACCGCGTACTTTGGGTTTGATGATCACGAAGGCTCTCCTTGTCGAGAAAAAGACGTTCACCGTCGGGCAGGCCCGTGGCGCTGGCGCCTATTCTATCCGTCTCGGGCAGCGCTGTCCGCTCTTGAGCTTGCCGGGCTTTCGCGTCAGGATACGCGGACACTGCCCGGCGCGCGTCGCGGGGCTCACCAACATGAAGACGGCCAGATGAACGCACAGCAGTTAGTGGACGAACGGGGCGACCTGTGGCTTGCGCTCGCGCCGCTATGGCTCGACCGCGAGCCCGGCGAGCGCGATTTCGCGCACATGATCGAGGTGATCGAGGAGCACGGCCTGACACTGAAGGAACTCGAGTGGCTGTTTCGCCTGGAGCTTGCACCGGTGATGGCGCGCCACCAGCTGTCGATCGCCAGCGAATGGCGCGCCTTCAACGACCGCCAGCTGATGCAGCAACTGGTCTCCCACAACCTGCGCCTGACGGGATGGCGGCGCAAGAGCTGGGCGCTGTTCTCCGGCCTGACCACCATGATGGTGCGCCACCGCTGGGTGGCGCTGATGAACCGGCTGATGGTGCACCGAGGCGAGCTCTAGCGTGGCGACTCTTCATCGAGAGCGGCTTCCAGCGCCCGCCTGAGCGCCACGCCGCGCTCCTTGGGGCCAAAACGCGCGATCACCCGGCCGTCACGCCCGACCAGAAACTTGGTGAAGTTCCACTTGATCGCCCGGGTACCCAGAAGCCCCGGCGCCTGCTGTTTCAAGGCAACGAACAGCGGGTGCGCGTCGGGCCCGTTGACCCTGACCTTCTCCATCAGCGGAAAATGCACCCCGAAGCGCTGCTCGCCGAAGCGGCAGAACGCCTCGGCACTCTCCGGCGACTGGCGGCCAAACTGGTTGCAGGGAAAGCCCAGCACGGTGAATCCGCGGTCCCGGTAGCGCGAGTAGAGCTTCTCGAGCTCCTCGAGCTGAGGCGTGAAACCGCACTGACTGGCCACGTTGACCACCAGCAGCACCTGCCCTTTCAGCGCGCGCAGGTTGAACGGCTCGTTCAGGTGGGTACGGCAATCCTGCTCGAATATGGTCATGGTAAAGCCCTTGACGACGCAGATGAAAAAAACGGTGAGGAGTGATGGCGGTGCCTCATCCCTGAATCAAAGGGCCCGCCACCACGCGCAGCGCCAGCAGCAGGAGCAGTACGCCGGTGACGCGATTGATCCAGTGGGAGTAGCGCTGAAGCCAGGGCAGTATTGATGAGTGCGAAAGCCCGAGTGCTACGATCATGTACCAGCCGCCGTCGATCACCACCGCGGTCATCACGATGATCAACTTGGCGGCAAGCCCCATCTCGGGGCTGACGAACTGGCTTAACAACGCCACGAAGAACAGGATGAGCTTGGGGTTGACCAGCGCCAACAGAAGCCCCTCTTTCGCCGCCTGGCCTTGGGTGGTCGCCGCGTGGCCCGGCGACAGCACCCCCGCCTTGCCCGCCCGCAGCGCCTTGATGCCGAGCCACGCAAGGTAGCCGGCCCCCAGCCAGGTCACCCACATGAAGAGCTCAGGATGACGTGCGATCAAGGCGCCCAGGCCCAGCACCGTCAAGAGCGCGTAGAGGCCGACGCCGAGGGCATGGGTCAGCGCGGCGGTCACGCCGTTCTGGCGCCCGCCGCCCAGGGTATGGCGCAGAATGAGCGCAAGGCTCGGGCCGGGCGACATCGCCCCCACGGCGCAGATGGCGGCCAGCGACAGCCAGAGTGACAGCGACATCGATGCTTCCTTTCCGGTGTTGTTTGCAAGGCGGCGCACAGCGAGCGCCGCGTCACCCGCCCCCTTAAATAACGCTGTTAGCATGGTACGCTGTTGGGTAGAATTTTTCCTTTTTTGTGAACACGGCGCCTGGCGTTCAGGCGGCTTCAGGTAACGAAAGGACGTTGACATGGGTAGGGCGTTTCAGAACCGCAAGGAATCGATGGCCAAGACGGCCGCGGCCAAGACCAAGGTGTACAGCAAGTACGGGCGCGAGATCTACGTGACCGCCAAGTCCGGCGGCACCGACCCCAACGGCAACCTGGCGCTGCGCGGTTTGATCGAGCGCGCCAAGAAGGATCAGGTGCCCTCGCACGTGATCGACAAGGCGCTGGACAAGGCCAGCGGTGCCGGCGGCGAGGACTTCTCGACCGCGCGCTACGAAGGTTTCGGTCCGGGCAACGCGATGGTCATCGTCGAGTGTCTGACCGACAACCCCAACCGCACCTTCGGCGACGTGCGCGGCTGCTTCACCAAGACCAAGAGCAAGATCGGCACGCCCGGTAGCGTCAGCCACATGTTCGACCACTGCGCGATCTTCGCTTTCACGGGCCAGGACGAGGAAGCGGTACTCGAGGCGCTGATGGAAGCCGACGTCGACGTCACCGACATCGAGCAGGAAGAGGCGCGCATCACCGTCTTCGCCCCGCACACCGACTACGCCAAGGCCAAGCAGGCGCTGATCGACGCCTTCGGCGAGCTCGACTTCGAGGTCGACGAGATCCAGTTCCTGCCCCAGACCACCACGCCCATCGAAGGCGACGACGTCGTGGTGTTCGAGAAACTGCTCGACATGCTCAACGACCTCGACGACGTGCAGAACGTCTTCCACAGCGCCGAGCTCCCGGAGCAGAGCGCTTAACCGCGCGGCCTGCTCATTTCGCCGCCGGCATCGAGCACGGTGTCCGGCGGCAGCACGGCGGATTTCACCCCGGCCTCGCCCAGCACTCTCTTTCCGCGCACGGTCAGGTCAGTGACGAACAGAAACTGCTGGCGCGGGTCGACCGGATAGGCGCGAATCCGGTAGTGCGTGCCCCAGGGTTTCTCCTCGGCGACGATGACGATCGGCGCATCGACCTTCAGGTAGGCGCTGGTCAGCGCCACGTCCTTGAGCGCCTGGCGCACCCAGCCCGCCTCCACCTCCACCGCCAGATAGAAACTCGCCACGCACTGAAGCGACGGCCCGCCATCATTGGCGTTGAAGACCGGCGTATCCCAGAGCTTCAGGTGCGGCATGTCGACGAGGTCGTCGTCCGGCGTCTGGATCTGCACCGTGCGCATGCCGACGTGCTTCACCTCGCCGTAGGTATCCTCGATCTGCACCCAGTCCCCGGGGCGATAGGGCAGCTCCACCGCCGAGACCACCCCGGCGATCAGACTGCTGACGTAATCCTTAAGCGCGAAGCCGATAGCCAGGCCAATAGCGCCGAACAGCGTTACCATGTTGCGCAGCGACGGGTCGATGATCATGGGCACGATGATCACGATGGCGGCGATCAGGATCATGAGTCTTGTCAGAGGCACCAGGGCAAAAACGCGAAAGCGCAGCTGGCCGTGCAGCCGGTTGGCCAGCCAGTTGAGCCCGCGCTGGCTCACCACGATCAGCAGGATGGTCGCCACCAGAATGAGGGCGACGGTGGCCACCGTCGCAGCATCGATATCGTTGAATAGCCGGACGTACCGGTTGGACTCTTCCATGCGGTGTCAGGGCTCCTTCGCGGCGGTGTTCATAGCGGGTCGACCAGGTAGTTGCGCGATACCAGCAGCGCGCGGACGCTGGCGTAGGCCAGCGGCGCCACCTGCCAGCGCCCACCGTGCTCGACGACGAGTTCTCGCCGCGTCAGGGCCAGCCGCGCGTTGAGCACCTCGTGATGCGAGTAGGGCAGCACCTCGCCCAGCGCCCGGTCGTCAAGCCCCCCATGCAGCAGCAGCGCATGCAGTACCAGGGTTGCCACGTCGCCGGTGTCGTTGGAAAGCTCCGCCTCGGCCAGCGCATCGAGCAGCCAGAGTTCGCCGTCGCGCTCGCTGTCGGCGACGGGTTCGCGCAGCCGCTCGCGCCAGTAGTGCCAGGCGACGCCCAGGTGGCCTCGGCAGTGGGCTGCCAGGATCTGAAGCTCGTGCTGGCTGGCGTCGGCCGAAGGCCCCTCCCCCACCAGCGGGTGGCCGGTGCGCGCGCTGTAGACGGTCAGCCTCGCGCCTTTCTCGCCCGCCTGTGTGAAGTAGGCGGCTAGCGCCTCGCCCTCCAGGGCGGCAAGGGTCAGCGTGGGCACGCCCTCGAGCCCTACCAGGTGCGCCAGGTAGGCGTAGCTCCAGCTGTCGCAGCCGATCACCCCGCGCCCCAGCTTCCCGGCCAGGGCATCGGTCAGAAAGGCGCGCACCCCGTGAATGCCCCGGGTGCTGCGCAACAGACAGCGCTCGAGGGCGGGCAGCGCCCAGCGAGGGCCATCGGCCTCGCCCATGAAGGCGAACTGCTCGCGCCAGCGGGTTTCGCCCGTCAGCAACGCCTCGAGCGTGGGCGGTACGGCGAGCGCCACGCCGTGCTTTTTGGCCCAGTGGGCAACGACCGCTTCGTGCCCGCCGTAGGGTGGAGTGATGAAGAAAACGATCGGCGAGCGCGCAAGGTGGGCGTCGAGGGCCTCGGCCAGGTCGTCAGCCGCCGGCGACCAATCGACGGGCGGCACCAAGTGGGCCAGACGTACCTCGGGCAACTTTCTCAGCTTCTCCTCGTCAATGGCCTGACGCTGGGCATCGCGCTTGCCGGTAAGCCAGGTCTTAAGCGTTGCAAAAAGACGTCGGGACGTCGAGCGCGGCGTATTCTCGGGAACGGTGAACGCTTCGAGCTCCACGACCTTCATCGGGTCAGGCGCGGCATTTTCCAGGGGGGATGGCATGGGGCGCCTCGGTCACTTTCGATGCCAACAAGCGTAGCACGCAACCTGCGCCTTACGCCTTGCCGGCGAACTTAATGGCCCAGGGCGGGTCACTATCAAGGCATAGCCGCTTTAAAAGCTCACCAACGTAGCAATCACCCTTGGACGACCATAGAAGCATCGCCCGCATTGCTCGGGCGCCAAGGCAGTTGCTAAACGGGAGGTCGCAATGAGCGTTGTTCCGGTCAATGAAACAGAGCTGCAGGAAAAGCTTTCCAAGTGCATCGCCGGCGAGCGGGTGCTGATCGAACATCAAGGCAGTCGATTCAGCGCGCGTATCCAGCAGGCAGGCGCTCAGGGCGTACGGGTGATTCCCGAGATCCTGATCAAGAATGCCACCGGCAAGCCCGGCGATATTGAAGGCGTCACCCTGCCCTACCAGGACGTGTGGGAGCTCGAGGTCAAGGGAGTGGTCTATAGCCGCATCGACGAGCCGCGCGAAAAAAGCGCCTGACGATGTCTGGCTGCGCCACGCCTTCAAGCGTGGCGCGACTGACGGGGGCGCTTTGGCGCCCCCTTTTCGTTTTCGGTTCTACCTCAGAACGGCAGTATTTCAAAACGGCAGTATTTCAGAACGAAAGACAGATCTTGCCGAAGTGCTTGCCGGACTCCTGATGGCGAAAGGCGTCGGCAATCTCCTCGAGCCCGAACTCCCGGTCGATGACCGGACGCAGATTCGACGCCTCGATGGCGCGGATCATCTCGATCTGATCGCGTCGGCTGCCGACGATCAATCCCTTGAGCGTGGCCTGCTTGGCCATCAGCTTGGCGGTCGGGATATCGCCTTCGCGCCCGGTCAGAATGCCGATCAGCGCTAGGTGCCCGCCGATCTTCACCGCGTCGATGGATTGCGGCAGCGTCTGCGGCCCGCCCACTTCGACGATGTGATCCACCCCTTCACCGCCGGTCAGTTCCTTGACCTTCTTGCCCCACTCCGGCGTTTCCCGGTAGTTGATGACATGCTCGGCGCCAAGGGCCTTGAGCTTTTCGAGCTTCTCGTTGGAAGAGGACGTGGCGATCACGCGCGCGCCCATCATCCGCGCGAACTGCAGCGCGAAGATCGAGACCCCGCCGGTGCCCAGTACCAGCACGGTGTCGCCGGCCTTGAGTCCGCCATCTACCACCAGCGCCCGCCAGGCAGTCAGCCCTGCGGTGGTCAGCGTAGCCGACTCCGCGTGGCTGTAGCCTTCGGGTTGATGGGTGAACCAGGTGGCCGGGCGGGTGATCTGCTCCCGGGCGTAGCCGTCGACCCCATCGCCGGGGGTGGAGCGAAAATCGCCGACTCGCGCCGGGCCCTCGAGCCAAGCGGGAAAGAAGGTCGAGACGACCCGGTCGCCCACGGCGAACTCGTCGACGCCCTCGCCCACCGCCTCCACCACGCCGGCACCGTCGGACATCGGGATGCGCCCGTCGTCACACGGGATCATGCCCGCGACCACGGCGTAGTCGTGAAAGTTGAGCGAGCTTGCGTGCAGGCGCACGCGAATCTCGCCCGCCCTCGGCGCGGCGGCGTCTTCGCGCTCTTGCACCTGGAGTTGGTCGAGTCCACCCGGGGCTTTCAGGGTAACGGTACGATTAGCCATTCACTCCTCCTGATTCATCCATTAATCAACTGGTCTACTGCGCAGATGTCACGTTAGCAGACGAATCCGAGTCTGACACGTCGAGGCCCAGAAAGCCGCCGGACTGGCGCTGCCAAAGGCTCGCGTAGATGCCGCCCTTCGCCAGGAGCTCCTGGTGGCTGCCGCTCTCGACGATCTCGCCGCCGTCGACCACGATCAGGCGATCGAGCATGGCGATGGTCGAGAGCCGGTGGGCGATGGCGATCACCGTCTTGCCCTCCATCAGCGCATCGAGCTGCTCCTGGATCGCCGCCTCGACTTCGGAGTCGAGGGCCGAGGTGGCCTCATCGAGCACCAGGATCGGCGCATTCTTCAGCAGTACCCGGGCGATGGCGATACGCTGGCGCTGGCCGCCGGAGAGCTTGACGCCGCGCTCGCCGACATGGGCGTCGAGCCCGCGCCGCCCGTGCGGGTCGACCAGATCCGTCAGGAAGGTATCAGCGTGGGCTCGGCGCACCGCCTCCCACACGTCCTCGTCGCTCGCCTGGGGGCTGCCGTAGCGGATGTTGTCTCGAAGCGAGCGGTGCAGCAGCGAGGTATCCTGGGTGACCATGCCGATCTGGTGGCGAAGCGAGGTCTGGGTCACCTGGCTGATATCCTGCCCATCGATCAGGATGCGCCCGCCCTGCAGGTCATAAAAGCGCAGCAGCAGGTTGGCCAGCGTCGACTTGCCCGCCCCGGAGCGGCCGATCAGGCCGATCTTCTCGCCCGGGGCGATGGTCAGCTCCAGCCCGTCGAACACCGTCTTGCGCTCGCCCTTGGCCTGGGCGTAGTGAAAGTGCAGGGCCTCGAAATTGATCTCGCCGCGCGGCACGACGAGCGCCGGCGCCCCCGGGGCGTCCTGGATGGTCGGCGCCTGGGCGATGGTATTCATGCCATCCTGCACGGTGCCGATGTTCTCGAACAGGCCCGCCACTTCCCACAGGATCCAGTCGGACATGAAGCGAATGCGCATCACCAGGGCGATCGCGATGGCCAGTACCCCGAGCGAGATCGCCTCAAAATACCAGGCACTGATCGCCATGCCGGCGATGCCCACCAGCAGCAGCGTGTTGAGAAACGTCAGGCTGACGCTCATCACCGTCACCAGGCGCATCTGGCGATGCACCGTGACCAGAAAGCCCTCCATCGCGCTCTTGGCGTAGGCCTGCTCGCGCTGGGTATCGGCAAACAGCTTGATGGTCTGGATGTTGCTGTAGCTGTCCACCACGCGCCCGGTCATCTCGGCGCGGGCGTCCGCCTGGGCCATGGAGACGTCGCGAAGCCTTGGTACGAAGTAGCGCATGATGCCCAGATAGCCGACGAGCCACAGCCCCAAGGGAAGCAAGAGCCACGGATCGGCCCGGCCGAGCAAAAATGCCGCGCCGGTGAAATAGACCAGCGCGTAGACCATCAGGTCCATCACCTTGGTGACGGTCTCGCGGATGGCCAGTGCCGTCTGCATCACCTTCTGGGACACTCGGCCGGCGAACTCGTCCTGGTAGAAGGCCAGGCTCTGGCTCAGCATGTGGCGGTGCGACAGCCAGCGGCCGATCATCGGGTAGTTGCCGAAGATGCTCTGGTGGGTGATCAGCGACTGCAGGAGCACCAGCAGCGGCAGCCCCAGAATCACCAGCAGGCCAAGCCCGGCGAGCCAGGCGCCGTTGGCCTGCCAGAAGCCCGCCCGCTCGACGTTGCCCAGCCAGTCCACCAGCTCGCCCATGTAGCTGAAGAACAGCACCTCCGCCGCCGAGACGGCAGCGGTGACCAACGACATGACGACCAGAAGCGGCCATATCGGTCGCGAGAAGTGCCAGATGAACGGCAAGAGCCCCCGGGGCGGGGTCTTCACCTCGCCCTCCGGGTAGGGGTCAACGCGCCCCTCGAAGTAGCCAAACAGCGGTTTCAGCAAGCGTGCGAGCATGGAAGGTCCTTTAAGCCCCATCGTGAGAAAGCAAGGTAACCCCGCGGCCCCGTCAGGGACGCCGGGAAGGGGGGCGCTGCATGAGGTAGCGCGCCCAGAACGGTGCGAAGAGCATCAGCGTGATCATGCGCAGCAAATGGTGAAAGGCGACGAACACCGGGTCGATATCGAGCGCCACGGCGAGGATCGCGATCTCGCCGATGCCCCCCGGCGCCAGCGCCAGGATGGCCACGTCGCGCCCCACGCCGAGAAACTGATGAATGAGCTCGGCAAACAGGATCAACACCGCCAGCGCCAGCAGCGTCGCCACGCCGGACTGCCACAGGTAGCGCCCGAACAGCCGCCGCGTCATGCCCTTGAAGCGCGAGCCGATGGCGCTGCCCAGCACCCATAGCATCACGTTCATCGCCCAGTCCGGCAGCGCCAGGCTCGCGATGTCCAGCCCCGAGAGCACCCCGGCGACCAGAAGCGGTGCCAGCAGCGCCGGCGTTGGCATCTTGAGCCGGCGCCCCAGGGGCAGGATCACGGGAATCAGCAGCAGCAGCCAAGCGTGTTCGAAGCCCGATGACCCGGGTGCGCCGTCGGCCTCGCCCGGGCTGAACATCCAGAACAGCGGCGGCAGGAACAGGATCACCAGCACCACACGCAGCGACTGGGCAATGGCGATGCGCTGCGGGTCGCCGCCGCACTTGTCGCCGAGCAGGATCATCGCGGTCATCGCCCCCGGGGCGGCGCCGAACCAGGCGCTCACGCCGTCGAACCCGCAGCGCCGGTACCAGGCCGCCGCCACCGCCGTGGAGGCGGCCACTCCCAGCAGCAGAAGCGCTGCGGAGACCGGCCAGTCGCCTACCCGATGAGCAAGCTGCGGAGTGACCTGGCTGCCCAGCACCAGCCCCATCACGGCCAGAAAGAGGCTTCGCAGCCGCTCGGGAATCACCACGTGGACGCCCTTGGAGGACGCTAGCAGGTTGGCCACCAGCGGGCCCAGCATCCAGGCCAGCGGCAGGCCCATCAGTTGAAAAAGCGCTCCGCCCAAGGCTCCCGCGCCGAGCGAGGTGGCCAACCCTCGCGCCGTACTGCGACTCAACCTCAGTGTGTTCAAGGGCGCTCCTTACGCTTGCGCGGAAAGACGCCGCGCCTGTCGTTAACCGGCTAAAGAGCTACCAGCTTAACACTGGTTCGCCTAAGCGAGGTTAGCAAGCAGGCACTCAGTAGGCGTTGTCGTCCTCGTCGTCACGAAGCCGGGCCTGACGCTCGGCCTCTTCTTCCTTGACATCGTCGATCACCTCCATCAGTTCCGCCACATCGGCGCTTTTGGTGTCGAACTCGAAATGGCCGGTCAGGCGGCTGTCCGGATGAAGCTCGCCGCTTTCATACAGCGCCCACATCTCCTTGCCGTAGTGGGTCTCGAGCAGCGATGGAGCGTAGCGGCCGAAGTAGTCGCGCATGTTGTTCACGTCGCGCTCGAGCATGGCGGCGGCACTGTTGTTGCCCGCCGCGTCCACGGCCTGGGGCAGGTCGATGATCACCGGGCCGTCGCTGGCGGCGAGCACGTTGAACTCGGAAAGATCGCCGTGGATGAGCCCGGCGCAAAGCATGCGTACCACGTCCTGAATCACCTTGGCGTGGTAGCGCAGGGCCACTTCAGGGGTCAGCGCCACGTCATCGAGGCGCGGGGCCACGTCGCCCTCCTCGTCGCAGATCATCTCCATCAGCAGCACGCCATCGACGAAGCCGTAGGGCTTGGGCACGCGTACGCCAGCGCCGTCGCAGCGGTAGAGCGCATCCACCTCGGCGTTCAACCACGCCTGCTCCTGCTCGCGTTGGCCGTACTTGGTCTTCTTCGACATCGCTCGGGCACGGCGGCTGTTGCGCTCCTTGCGCCCCTCCTGGTACTGCGCCGCCTGCTTGAAGCTGCGCTGCTTGGCCTCCTTGAACACCTTGGCACAGCGCAGCTCGTCGCCGCAGCGCACGACGAAGACCTGCGCCTCCTTGCCGCTCATCAGTTGCATCACCACCTCATCGATCAAACCGTCGTCGAGCAGAGGTTGCAGTCGCTTGGGTATCTTCATGGCTTGCGGCCGTCGCTCCTTGAGTAAGTGCGTATGCGAAATAGCGTCGTGCTGACCATATCAATCGTCGATACGGCGAACGCGAAAGGCACGGCCCTTAAGCTTGTCGCGCTCGAGCTTGCCCAGCGCCTTGTTAGCTACGCCGCGCTCCACGGCGACGAAAGCGCTCTTTGCCTGGACCTTGATCTTGCCCACCTGATCGCCGCGCAGGCCGCCTTCGCCGGTGAGCGCCCCGAGGATATCGCCCGGGCGCAGCTTGTCCTTCTTGCCGCCACCGAGCTGCAGCGTCGCCATGGGGGCGGTGAAGGGGGCCCGGTCGCGCGGCCTGGGCAGGGGCTCCAGGGTGAGTACCTCGCCAACGCGCTCGCCCAGCCGCTCCAGCCGGTAATGCTCCTCCGAGGCGACCAGGGTCGCGGCGATGCCACGCTCGCCGGCCCGGCCGGTACGCCCTACGCGGTGAACGTGCACGTCCAGCTCGCGGGCGATCTGGTAGTTGAACACCGCGTCGAGTCGTTCGATGTCAAGCCCCCGGGCGGCCACGTCGGTCGCCACCAGAATCGACACGCTACGGTTGGCGAACAGCACCAGCAGCCGGTCGCGATCCTTCTGTTCGAGATCGCCGTGTAACGCCACGGCGCTGAAGCCCGCAGCTGCGAGCTGATCCGCCACCTGGTCGGTTTCGCGCTTGGTGTTGCAAAACACCACGCTGGTGGCGGGCCGGTAGTGCAAAAGCAGATCCACCAGCGCCCCGCTTCGGCTCTTGTCGGCAGGCACGTCGTAGAAGTGTTGCTCGATGGTGCTCGCGTCATGCTCCTCCTCGACGATCACGCTTGCGTACTCTGTGAGCACGCCCCGGGTCATCGTCGCAAGCTCCCCTTCGCCCTGCTCGTCGGGGAAGGTGGCGCTGAACAAAAGCGTCTGGCGCGTCTTCGGAGTGGCCTGGATGATCGTCTCGATGGCCGGGCGAAAGCCCATGTCGAGCATGCGGTCGGCTTCGTCCAGCACCAGGGTGGTGAGCCCGGAAAGCGACAGCGATCCCTTGCGCAGATGCTCGTCGATACGCCCCGGCGTACCCACTACAATGTGTGCACCGTGTTCGAGCGAGGCGAGCTGAGGGCCGAAGGGCGCGCCGCCGCACAGGGTGAGCACCTTCACGTTGGCAAGCGTCCGGGCGAGCTTGCGCAGCGCCTCGGCGACCTGATCGGCCAGCTCCCGGGTGGGACACAGCACCAGCGCCTGAACGCTCGCGTTTGACAGCGAAAGCCTGGCCAGCAGCGCCAGGCCAAAGGCCGCCGTCTTGCCGGAGCCGGTTCTGGCCTGGGCCAGCACGTCGCGGCCTTCGAGCATCAAGGGCAGGCTCTGGGCCTGCACCGGGGTCATCTGGTGGTAACCCAGGGTATGAAGGTTATCGAGCAGCTCCGCTGGCAGGCGAAGCGAGTCAAAGGCAGTGGCGGTCAACGGCAGCGTCTCGTAGCAGTAAGGGAAAACAATAGTCGCCACCTTACCAGAAAGTCACGGACGAAGAAGGCGCCGCGCGCGTCATACCGCCAGGGGCACAAAGCGCCCCTGGGTGAGTGCTGCAAGATCACCCGGCGCGAGTTCGATCTCGAGTCCCCGTCGGCCAGCGCTGACATAGATCGTCGGCTGCGCTTCGGCGCTTTCATCGATGAACAGCGGCAAGCGCTTTTTCTGCCCCAGCGGGCTCACACCGCCCAGCACGTAGCCGGTCGTGCGCTCGACCACGTCGGCGCTGGCCATCGCCGCCTTCTTGGCCCCGGCCGCCTTGGCCACCTGCTTCAACCCCAACTGATGGGTTACGGGCACGATCGCCACGGTCAGCGCCTTGCCCTCAAGCGCTACCACCAGCGTCTTGAACACCCGCTCGGGCGCGACCGCCAGCTTCTCGGCGGCCTCCAGGCCATAGGAGGGAGCGCCGCTCTCATGAACATACTCATGAATCTTGAACGTAATCCCCGCCTTCTTGGCGGTATTAATAGCGGGCGTCATGGTGATCCTCAACAACTGGTCGGCGCTCGAGCGAGTGCTAGACTTCCTAGGGTAAGCATTGCATCCAGATAGAGGTGACAGGATAACGGAGGATCCACCATGCCAGCAAAATCCAAAGCCCAGCAAAAGGCCGCCGGCGCGGCCCTTTCCGCCAAACGCGGCGACACCCAACCCAGCGAACTGGTCGGCGCATCGAAGGAGATGTACGACTCGATGAACGAGCAGGAGCTCGAGGATTTCGCCAGCACTCAACGCAAGGGCAAGCCTGAGAAGAAAGGTGATTGAGGGTGTATAGAAAGGAAAGCGCCCGGCGGTGTTACTGTTGGGCGCTTTTTGTTTCACAACGATGCCAGGCCCCTCTTCACTGGGCTGAGTCATCTTGGGGCTCAGGCTTTGCCAGGCAGTAGTAGCAAAAACCGATCAGAATCCGCCAATGTCCGTTATCGGCCAGAAGCGGTCGTTCACAAGAGAACATAAATCAATAAATCTGTTCCCTTTTCTTCTTTTATTACACTTTTCTTGCAGCGCACCGCTGTTCCCCTAGCCCCTTACTTGGCCGCCATTAGCTGGCACATTTATATCTGCACGCTTCTGGAAATTTGCGCAATTTGGCTTGTATTAACAAGGCGCATTTACCTTTTATACCCTGCTGCCCTGTGATTATTGGCGCCCTACGGGATACATTTTTATTTCAAAGACAACATTAGGGCTGTCTTTAACTTTGCAGATCGCCTCATCGAGGCCAGATACTGGAAGATGGTGTTTGAAATGTTCAATAAACTGCTCAAGAATGTATAGCGAGTTCTGAGGCGTTGGTTTTGTTCCGGGGACTGATATGTTTAGCATATGTTCACGAGAGAAACTTTCTTCAGGGTTTTTGTACTTGAACTTTATTTCGAACACGATTATTGCTCCTGCGCTCTTGGCGTTTTTGAAATGTCTTTCGCCATAGTTTTCATCAAACATTGGTGTCGCTGCTTCGTGCGATATTAGCTGTGCAATACCGACTGCAAGATTGGCTAGAGACTCAGCTTCAGTTTGGTCATTTGGTTTCCAGTATTTTTGACGTTTTATATTTCCGTGGAAATAAAATCCTCTTTTTTCTACCAAGTGGTCGATGACGATATCAATGCTTGGGTTTTGCGAGAGAAGCGCTTCTGTATCGGAGGTCTTGTTTTTGTGTGGTTTTATCCTATCGGATATTGCTAATCTAACTATTTCTCGAAAGGGATGGTTTTGCTTTAAGGCACTCTTCAAGGCAGCAGTTTTAAATTGACCTCCTCCATATACTGATTCTATTAGCAGGAACGAGTACCTGAACGAATCGATGTATCTCCTCTCCCCGATTGCGGCTCTAGCGAAGCTAGTTAATGTCGCTTCGAATTGCGGGCCGCTTGAACTTTCAGCCGCCATGATGGCTCGGGTCAACATATCGAATGGTAAGGGGAGCGGAAGCTCATGCTGATCAGTTTTCATCGTGGGAATAGGGATTTTCCCTTCTTCATCCGGTGTTTCTGCTTCGTATCTTACTTCGTAGTCATCAAGTTTAAGGTCTACAGAGAAGTAGCAATGTAGAAAGGACATTGCTGCATTAAGCTGATTCTGGATAGGTGCTAATAAGGGATCTGTATGGATAATGGTAGCCATGTTTTCATCGTTTGCCTGGATGAATTGCATAGCGTAAGCAACAGGCTGGTTTTTAATCGTTATCTCAAAGGCATCTACCTTTCCCTTAATTTCGATGGCTCGGAGACTACCGTTTTGGATGGGCACTTCCCAGTGATCATCGATGATCAACGTTCTCTTTGTGGGGAATTTATAGTGAATTTTCATGAGCTCTGTAAGCAGTGTCCTTATGTCTTCGTTGGAATTCAAGCATACCTGACTGAATAACCCCTAATTCCATAGACAGCTTTGAGCGTCCGCTTTTGGCCGAAAACTGCCTGGCACGATCGTCCGCTTTGGGTCGGAAACAGCCTTTCTCCCTTACACCTGCCGTTGCTCTTTCTTGATTTTGAATGATGCCCGAAGGAATGGCTACTAAAACTTAGAAATTCGCTATCACTAGATAGTCTTATTACCTAAGCATACCGTAGCTCGTTTTCTTAAGGGCCAATATGGCTCCCAATCCACAACGCCAGCCCCCTTTAAAAGCGGCATCGAAACGACCCAAGTCATTGTTATTTGTAAAGCATTAAGCCCCGCGCGATTATTAACAAAGCTTTGATACCAATCTTTGCTCATTAACCACACGGAGCTAAAATACACGAGACTTAGTTACACGGCACCACACGCCGCAGCGTGTCCTTGGCCCAGAGCGTTTGGCCGTCGGGGGTGCGGCCATGCTCGTTCCAGCGCTCGGAGGTTTCGAGGCAGAAGGAGCCGGCGTTTTCGACGACGGTCTCCTTGTGGGCCGGGCGTTCGCCGCCGATACGCAGGATATCGGGGTGGTCGGAGGTGTAACGTGGTGCAATGGTGTTACTGGCACAACCGGCGACCACAGCGGTCACCATCAGTACGGACAAACAGCGGCGCAAAGGCATGTTGTCGAACCCTCAAGAAACGATACAAGACCGACACCCGTTGTCGGTAGCGCTAAATATCATTTGCTTCATGACCAGGTCAATCTTTTTCCTCTTCGCCCTCATCTTCTCTCGAATCACCAGGCTTCAAGTCACCAGGGTAATGCTAGTGACCGGGCGCAGATTGAGGCGCTCGCAGCGCGCCTCGACGCTATCGACGATCTCTTCGGCGGTCTCGATCTGCTGCTTGTCGAGCTGGATATCCACCATCAGGAAGCTGCCCACCTGGGCGATGCGCACGTCTTCGGGCTCGATGTCGAAGGCCTCGATCTCGCGTACCACGTCGCGCTGGATGGGCCCCGTGGGCACACCGAACATCAGCTCGCGCAGGGCCTCGCGCACCATGCGTACCGGTATGGGCAGAAAATAACCTGCAATCAGCAGCACCATCACCGGGTCGGCAAAGCGGGCGTAGGCGGCCCAAGGGCTCAGCGTCAGCCCCACCGTGAGCATGAAGCCCACGACCACAGCCGTGCTCAGCCACGTATCCATCTGCCACTGGCGCAGCTCCGCGCGCAAAAGCGAGGAGTTGGCAATGCGGGCATAGCGCTTGAGCATGCCCCAGGTGAGCAAGCACCCGAACACGTTGACGATACCGAAACCCAGCGCCAGCCCGAGCGTGACCTCGCGCCCGCCCTGCACCAGGCTCCACAGCGCCGATACCAGCGAGAACAGACACACCAGCGCAATCACCACGCCCTTGAGCAGCACCGCCAGCGGCTCGACAGTGAGTCGCCCAAAGGGGAAGTGTTCGTCGGCGGGTTTGCGCGCCTGCTGCAGCGCCAGCAAAGAGAGCGACGCCAGCACGAGGCTCAAGAGTGAATAGGCACTATCGAAGAGGATGGTGATCGAGCCGCTGGCAAGGCCCAGCGCGAGCCCGGTCAGGGCGAACAGGCTGGCGGAAACGGCCGAAAATTTCAGCGCACGCCGCTCAGCAATCAGGGGGGACATCGGAACTGCTCCAACACGAAAGGTTATGAGGTATATCAAGCAGCGCGTAGCCTATCCAAAGCGCCTTGACGGGGCGAATCGCTCAGCGCCATTTTTTTCGTCGCTCGATGCTAGCGTTTCCGTTAATCTAACGATACGTTCGACCAAGGAGGCGTCATGCGTATCGAACAGATCCAGGCCTTCATCGATGTTACCGAACAGCGCTCGTTTGCCGGTGCCGCCCGCCTCACCGGTGTCAAGCGCAGCACCTTGAGCGCCATGGTCGGCGCCCTGGAGGATCACCTGGGCGTGGCGCTTTTCGAGCGCACCGGCAACAGTCTGAGCCTGACCACGACCGGTGAGAGCATCCTGCCGGACTGCCAGCGCCTGCTCACCAGCGCCGCGCGCATCAATCGCTACTGTCAACAGCACAACAAGGGCGTGGAAAGTCAGCTCTGCATTGCCCGCGACGATGCGCTGCCGGAAGTCTTCTGGCAGGAAGTGATGCACGAGATCAAGACGCGCTTTCCGCTCACCGCGATCTCGGTCTATCTGGCTCCGCCTCAGGCGCACCACGGGCTGATTTTGCGCCAGACAGTGGATATCGCCTTCGGCCTGTATACCGCCGAGCGCGCGCTCGATCAGGCCATCGCCCTTGCCCCCATCGGCATGCGCCTGATCGCCGCGCCCCATCATCCACTGAGCCGGCTGCCGCTCGTGCGCCAGGCCGATCTCGCCCAGTACACCCAGGTCTGCCTGAGCCATCTGGAGGAGGACCGGCTGGTGAGCGAAGCACTCTTCTCGGCCAACTTCCTGGGGCTCACCATGTTCGAGCTGATTCGCGACGCGGCGATCCAGGGCACCGGCTGGGCGCTGCTGCCCGCACCGCTGGTGAGCGAAGCGTTGGCCGAGCGCTCGCTTTGCCGGCTGCCCCACGAGCTGGCGCTGGAAAGCTACCATTATCGCTACCTGGAAGGCGACAACCTGGGGCTGGTCGCCAGCGTGCTGCTCGACAAGGTGAGCCACTATCTCGCCACCAAGGGCTGACCTCTTTGCCCCGCCGGGGCATTCGGGCCTGCGTTGAAACAACTGACTGGAAAAAAGCGCCGCCACCTTCCACGCTAAGAAAAAAGCCGCAGAAGGAGAGCCAAGGACACGCTAGAGTAAGCGCCGGCAGTGTCATCTCCGTGTCAAGGAGCCCTGCCAGTGTCGATGTTGCCGTCAACCCAGGAGCGACTTCCACGATGGTCAAACTCGATAAGAAAGCCACCCGGCTTTACGTTCTAGACACCAACGTCCTGATCCACGACCCCACCGCCCTCTACCATTTCGAAGAGCACGATGTGGTCATCCCCATGACCGTTCTCGAGGAGCTCGACAAGCACAAGAACGGCATTCGCGAAATCGCCCGGACCGCGCGCCAGGTCAGCCGCACGCTCTCCGATCTCACCAGCCAGGTCACCTTCGAGGAAGTCCAGGACGGTATTCCCATCCCCCGCTTGAGCGGCGAAAGCGGACGGCTGCATTTTCTGTGCTACAACGATCTGAAGCTGCTCGACGAGGTCAGCGACTCGCCGGACAACCGCATCCTTGCCGAGACCTGCCGGCTGCGCGACGAGCGCCCGGACGCCTCGGTGATCCTGATCACCAAGGACATCAACCTGCGCATCAAGGCCGCTGCGCTGCGGGTGCCGGTGGAGGACTACCTCACCGACCGCGCTTTTGAAGACAGCGACGCCATGATCGAAGGCGCCAGTGTCGTCGAGCACTCGGGGCTTGCCGGCGCATCGCTCTGGGAGACGCTCAACGTCGAGGTCAATGTCGAGCGCCAGAATCATCACACCTTCTACCACCTGTCTGGTGACATGCCGGCCGACTGGCACGTCGGCATGCTGGTCTCCGACAGCGAGAACGGCGCGGAATTCGAGGCCATCGTGCGCGAGCTCGGCCCCAAGAGTGCCACGCTCCAGCTTCTGATCAACTATCGCCACCACGCCGGCGTATGGGGGGTTCACGCCCACGACAGCCGCCAGAACTTCACCCTGAACCTGCTGATGGACCCGGAGATCGACCTGGTCACCGTGGCCGGCAACGCCGGCACCGGCAAGACCTACATGACACTGGCCGCCGCCTTCCAGCAGACCCTGGACACCAAGCGCTTCGAGCGCATTGTCTTCACCCGCGCGCCGATCCCGATGGGCGAGGACATCGGCTTTCTGCCCGGCACCGAGGAGGAGAAGATGTCGCCCTGGATGGGGGCGTTCCACGACAACATGGACAACCTGCTGCGCAACGACGACGGCGAGTCGAGCTGGGACAACGGCGCCACCCGCCAGTTGATCGGCTCCCGCGTCCAGATCCGCTCGCCGGGCTTCATGCGCGGGCGCACCCTGAACGACACCTTCCTGATCATCGATGAGGCGCAGAACTTCACCCCCAAGCAGCTCAAATCCCTGGTCACCCGGGCCGGGCGCAATACCAAGATCGTCTGCCTGGGTAACGTCGGCCAGATCGACACGCCCTACCTTACCGCCAACACTTGCGGCATGGCCGCCGTGGTCGAGCGTTTTCGCGACTGGCCCCACGCCGGGCATATCACCCTGAAAAGCGTCGAGCGCTCGCGTCTGGCCCTGGCCGCCGAAGAACTGTTGTAAGAAGAGAAGAGCTGTTGTAGTCCCGCCCTCCCGCGCCGCCGACAGGCGGCGCGGTTTCACTCGTCGTCGCGCTTGTCGCCATCGTAGCGCTTGTCACTATCGCCGCCGAGAGGGTTGGTCACGCCCACCGTGTCCGCGGCGAACGCTTCTCGATGACCAAGCGGGCGCGGTCGTCCGACCGTGGTGTCGCTCAACGTCTGGCGCTCCAGTTCGCAGTTGAGCTCGGCGCCGAACAGTACGATGAACGCCGAAAGCCAGAACCAGATCATCAGCGCTACCACCGCGCCGAGGGAGCCGTAGAGGTCGCTGAAGGCGGTGAAGTAGCGCACGTAGAGCGAAAGAATGGCGGAGCCCAGCAACCAGGTGACTGTGGCGAACAGCGTGCCGTAGTTGATCCACACCCAGCGCGGCTTGCGCCGGTAGGGGGCGAAGCGATAGAGCAGCGAGATCAGAAAGCTCATCATGATCAACAGCGCCGGCCAGCGCAGCCACTTGATGATTTGATCTACCGGCGGCTCGATGGTCAGCGAATCCACCATCACGGGAATCAGGCCGATGAACCCCAGCGACACCAGGGTCATCACGATCAGCCCGAAGGTCAGCGCCGTCAGAAGCACCGTACGGTGCAGAAACGGGCGTTTCTCGCTCTCGCCGTAGACCACGTTGAGCCCGACCACCAGCACTGCCACCCCCTTGGAGGCGACAAACATGGCAATGGCCAGCCCGATCATGGCGGCCATGAAGTTACCCGCCTCGGTGTTCTCGATCACCTGGTCGGCCTGCTGGTCGATCAGGTTCGCCGCATCGCCGGGCATGAAGCGGCCGATCTCGTAGAGCTGCTGGCCCGCCTCCACCGGGTCGAACAGAAGCCCCCACAGCGAGATCACCGCTGCGATGGTCGGAAACAGCGCCAGCAGCGCGTAGAAGGCCACGCCGGCGGCGAGCATGGTCAGCCGATTGCGCCGGGCCGCACGAATCACCCGCCAGCCGACGTCGAGCAGGCCGAGCTTGGGAATCTCCTCCGGGGTGCGGGCACGCCGCCCCCGGGATGTGGTCTTGTGGTGCGACGGGCTCATCCCCTTCCCTCCCAGATCAGTAACAGTGCCAACAAGACAGCGAACACCATCATCAGGCCGCTGCCGTGACGACGCAGCCACGTTTCGCCCTCGAGCGCACGCGTCAGGTGCGTCATGGCCCAGGTCTCGAGCGCCAGCGAGCGCTCGACGCTTGCCCGCTTCGCTCGCCTGGCTCTTTTGGCCACACCCGCGCACAGCGCCACGACGCCCAACGCGGGCCTTCGATAGAGCCACCAGAGATCCCCCGCCGCCAGGGGCTTCGCACCCAGCCGTTTGCCAAGCCAGACTCCCGCCGCCAGCAGCAATACACCCGCCGGCAGCGGCCAGGCGAGCTCGACGAATGAGGCGAGGCTAGGCACGTGCACGCTCTCCTCGGGCAGCGGCAGCCACCAGGGCACGCTCAAGGTGGCCAGGATGGCGAGCCCCCAGCCCGCCAGTTGAAAGCCGTCGCCGCCACCGACATCGCGCTGATGCCACTGGCGCCACAGGCACGCCCCCACCAGCGCCGAGGTACCCACGGCGGCCAGCGTCAATAGCAAAATCAGCGGGGTGTGATGCATCTCTTCCAGAGCATGCTTGACGCTGTACTTGGCCAGGATACCCGCGCCGAAGGCGCCAGTGAGCGAAAGCCCGGGCAGCGCCAGGGCGGCCCAGGTCAGCGCCCTCGGCCAGCGCGGCAGGTGCTCGCTGACGCTGGTGCCCAGAAACAGCGCCCCCTTGGCGAGGGCGTGGTGGCCGGCGAACAGCACGATGCCCGGCCATAGCAGCGGCCACAGCTCGATATCGATCAGCCCCATCGCCACCAGCGCGGTCAACATGCCCATCTGGCTGATGCTCGAGTAGGCCAGCACCGCCTTGGGATGGCGCTGGCAGACCCCGTAGAGCGCCGCCAGGAAGGCCGCCGCCAGCCCCGCCACCAGCATCGCCTCGCCAAACGCCACCAGCGCCGGGGACAAGCCCTCCTCGCCCAGTGGCAGAAATACCAGCCAGCCGAGGAGCCCCGCCTTGATCATCGCCCCGCTGAGTACCGCACTGGCCGGCGCCGGCGCCACCGGGTGGGCCAGCGGCAGCCAGACGTGAAGCCCCAGCACACCCGCCTTGACCCCAAACCCGAGCCACAGCAGAAGCGCCATCCATACGCCCTGGGGGGAGATCAGGATGCCCTCGCGCACGCCGGCGAGCGTCGATGCCTGTTCCTGCCCCGCCGCCCAGAACAGCCCGGCGAGAATCAGCCCCTCGCCGATCACCGCCAGCACCAGGTAGGCGCGCGCGCCGCGCCGCGCCTCGTCGGTGCGATCGTGCAGCACCAGGGCGTAGGCGGCGAAGGTCATCAGCGCAAAGCCCAAGTAGAAGCTCGCGATGTCCTGGGAGACAATCAACAGTGCGTTGCCAGCGAAGGTGAGAGGCCACAGGAGTACGAAGCGCGCCAGCTTGTAGCACTGCTCTTCATCGCCCTGCCGGGCGCGGGTCAGGGCCGCCTTGAAGTAGCCTCGGGCGTGCAGCGCCGCCAGGCTCCATAAAAGCGCCGTGAACGCGAGCCAGGGGCGGCTCAGGTCATCGAGTGCCCACTGCCCGCCGAGCATCCAGGCCGGCCACTCCCAAGCGCCCTCGCCCAGAAATGCAAGCACCAGCGCGGGCCAGGCGGCACTCAGCCAGGCGAGGTCGAACGCCGGGTAGCCACGCACGAGCTGCCACGTACTGCGAAGCGCCACGCAAAGCGGCCACAAAAGCGCCATCACGAACACGAGGGTCATGGCAGGTACTCCCCGACCGCCACCCGCGTCGCCCACTCCAGCGGGCTGAAGGGCAGCCCCGCCAGAAGCCCCGCGCCAAGGCTCGCAAGTGCCGTGAACACGGCGGGCCACAAAAGCCAGCCATGGGTCTCGAGCCGCCCCAGGCGCTGCTCGTCGGGCCATTGGCCGACCCCATGGGCCGGCCCCTGGCAGAACCACAGCCGATAGACGATGGGCAGGAAATAGAGCGCATTCAAGAGGGTGCTTGCCACCAGCACGGCCACCACCCAGAGCATCTCGGCCTCGATGGCGCCGATGCCCAGGTACCACTTGGTGATGAATCCGGCGGTGGGCGGCAGCCCCATCATGCCCAGCGCCCCCACGGTGAAAGCGAGGCTGGTCAGCGGCATGCGGCGGCCGGCACCGTTCATCTCGTCGATGCGATGGATGCCGAGCTCCTCGGCGTAGCTGCCGGCGCAGAAGAACAGCGTCACTTTCATCAGGCCCTGATTGAGCAGGTGCGCCAGCGCCCCGATGGTGCCGAAGGGCCCGACCAGGCACACCCCGAGCACGATGTAGGAGACCTGGCTGATGGTCGAGTACGCCAGGCGCGGCTTGAGTTCGGCCTGGGTGATCGCGCGCAGCGAGCCGTAGAGAATGGTGATCGAGGCGATCACGGCGAGCACCGTGGTCACGCCGAGCAAGGCGCTCAGCTCGATGCCGTAGAGATCATAGATGATGCGCAGGATGCCGAAGGCGCCAGCCTTGACCACGGCGACGGCGTGCAGTAGCGCGCTGACCGGTGCCGGCGCCACCATCGCCCGGGGCAGCCAGCCGTGCAGCGGCACGATCGCCGCCTTGACCGCGAGCCCGCCCACCAGCAGCGCGAACACCAGGGTCAGAAGCCCGCGGTGGTCATCGAGATAGCGGTCGAGCCCCTGCTCCGAGGCGAAGGATTGATCGCCGGTCAGGCTGTACAGGATAACCACGCCCAGCAGCAGTACGACCCCCGCCGAGAGCGTATAGCGCAGGTAGACCTTGCCCGCCGCCAGCGCCTTCTGGGTGCCCGCGTGTACCACCAGCGGGTAGGTCGAGAGCGTGAGCATCTCGTAGAAGATCAGGAAGGTGAAGAGATTGCCCGCCAGGGCGATGCCCAGGGTACTGGTCACGCACAGGCTGAAGAACCCGAAGAAGCGCTTGCGGTTCGCCGCGCCCTCGAGATAACCGATGGCGTAGACCGTGGTACACAGCCACAGTATTGATGAGAGCCCGGCGAACATCACGCCCAGGGCGTCGGCGCGCAGCACGAAGTCGATGCCGCCGATGATCTGGAAGCTGAAGGTATCCTCGAATCCCAATGAGACGCGCCCCACCATCAAGGCGACCAGCGCCACCTTGCACACCGCCGCGCCCAGGTTGATCACCGTGCGCACCGGGCGCGCCGTTTCCGGCAGGGAGAAGATCGCTATGGCCGCGACGAGCGACACCGCAAGCGCCGCCAGCGGCAGCCACGCCATGTTCTCCGTCATGCGTCACCTCCCTGCAGCAGCGCCAGCGGTAGATGAGCCAGAAGCCCCATCACCAGTGCCGCCAGGGCAAGTACCAGCGCGATGGCATCCATGCCCCGTCCCAGCGGCTGGTAGTGGTGGCGCGGCGCGGTTTCATCGAAGGAGTAGCGAAACATCCGGAACATGTAGGCGGCGGTCAAGAGCGTGCCTATCAGGAGCGCCGCCACCGCCACCCAGTGGCCCTCGAGCACCATGGCGTGCAGAAGCAGCCACTTGGCGGTGAATCCGGCGCTGGGCGGCAGGCCCATCAGGGTGATCGAGGCGATACCGAAGATCAGAAGCGACAGCGGCAGCCGCCGGCTGGTACCGGCCAGCCCGGCAAGCGAGCTCTCGCCGGTGGCGAGGATCAGGTTACCCGCCGCCAGGAACATCGCCGACTTGGCCAACGCATGCCCCAGCAGTTGCAGCCAGAACCCCTGCCAGGCCAACGACTTGGCGATGGGCGCGACCCCAGGGCCCAGCAGCAGCGGGAAGGCCACCATCAGGTAGCCAAGCTGCGCCACCGTCGAGGACGCCACCAAGGTCTTGAGGGTCTGCGCCCGCCAGGCGATCAGCCCGCCCCACACGATCCCCAGTGCCCCGAGCCAGGCTACGAAGCGCGGCGCCCAGTGGGTCTCGGGCAGCAGGATGCTCCATAAAAGGATCAGGATGTAGAGCGACGCCTTGATGACCAGACCCGCGTGCAGCGCGCTCACCGGCGTCCAGGCGCTTTGGTGTACCGGCGTCAGCCAGCCGTGCAGCGGAAACAGCGCCGCCTTCAGGGCAAGACCGGCGCCCAGCAGCGACGCCGCGATCCAGGCAACAGCCCCGGGCTCGACCACCTCGGCCAAACGAGCAAGCGAAAGCTCTCCCCAGTGGCCAATGATCAGCGCTACACCCATCAGGTAGGTCAACGACCCCACCAGCGTCAGCAGCAAATAGCGCATGCCCGCCTCCAGCGCTGCGGGTTTGCCGGAGAGCACCAGCATGCCCACTGCCGCCAGACTCAAAAGCTCGAGGCCGGCGTAAAGGGTGAGCAGGTCCGCCGCCATCCACACCAGCGACAGGGCGAAAAGCGTGACACCCATCAGGGGCCACAGCCAGCGCGCCTGCGGCCCCGGCGATTCCAGGCGCAGAAAACCCGGCGCGTAGAGCGCTGCCGCCGCTGCCACGCACTGGCTCACCACCAGCAAGAGCGCACCAAGGCCATTCAAGCGCAGCGCGATCGTCACCCCGGCCACCGACCACTGCCAGCGCAGCAGTCCCGCCTGCCAGGCATCCATCATCAGCCAGGCGCCGCAGGCTACCACCAGTACGCAGACGGCCAGCACCGGCCACGTTCGCCGGGGCGGTACACAGGCGGCGACGACCCCGGCCAAAAGCGGAAGCACAAGCGCGCACGCCAGCGCCCAGTGGCTCGGCGCCAGCGGGGCGAACACGCTGTCCAGCAGGCCGAAGCGCCAGATCATCATCGCCCTCCCCCCACTGCCATGTGCTCGTCGTCCGCATCATCCTCGTGGGCGCGCAAGCGGCGAATCAGCAGCGCCCCGGCAAGCGAGCCCAGCCCGGCGATCAAGAGCCCCACCGCCACCAGCGCCTGGGCACCCTCAATGGTCCCGGCGAGCCCGACCATCAGCAGAAAGACCCCGGCGCCCAGCACGTTGAAGGCCAGCAGCCGGCGCAAACGGTGGCGATGCAGGGCGAAGGCGCCCATTGCGGTTCCCACGAGCAGCACCGCTACCAGCATCAAGGGATGCTCGGAAGGCGCGTAGGTCATGGCGGGCATGACAATACGGATCACCGCCCCCACCATGATGCACCAGGCAAGCGTGAGCAGTGCTCGCGTCAGGCGATGGCTCATCGGGCCGCGAAAGGTATCGATGGGGTACGCGCGCTCAAGGCGCGACAGGTCGCGAAAGGAAAAGCGTGAAAAGCGGCCTTCGAAGGCGCCCAGCGCATGGAAGAGGCTCGCGCCGGTGAGCAGCACGCCGAGAACGAGCTCCGCCGCCGCAAGCCAAGGTGCGCCGAGCCATGCCCAGGCCAGTGTCATCAAGAGCGCGAATACGCAGAAGGCCCAGGCCGCCCGGAGCACGTGACGATCGAAAAGACAGACCAGAGCCGCGAGGCCCAGAAGCAGGGCCAGGGCCCCTTCCCAGAGGTCGATGGACGCTAACATAAGCCTTCGCTGATTCCTTGCTTCGGCTGGAAGTCTCTACTGTGCCTGCCTTTTCGGTACTTGTCGACGCTCGCCTAGGCGAGCCGCGCCTGCAGCCATTTGCCGATGTCGTTGACCTGCTGCGGGCAGAGTGCGTGAGCCATCGGGTACTGGCGGTAGTTGACGGCGTAGCCCTTCGCTTTCAGCGCATCGGCGCCGGCACGGCCCAGGCTCTCCGCGACCACCGGATCGAAACTGCCGTGGTGCACCTCGATGGCGAGCGCCTGGTTGGCGCTGGCAGGCTCGAGGCTCTCACCGGTGGCCAGGTAGGTCGACATCGCCAGAAGCCCCCCGAGCGGCGCGGGAAAGGTGAGCGCCGCGTGGTAGGCCACCGCCCCGCCTTGAGAGAAACCGGCGACGATGATCCGACGGCTGTCCATGCCCTGGTCGATCTGCTCCTGGATCAGCGCCTGGATGCGCTCGGCGGAGCGCTTGAGCTGGAGGGTATCGACCCGGCGGCCCAGGTCCATGGCGAGGATGTCGTACCAGGCAGGCATCACCATGCCGCCGTTGACGGTGACCGGCAGGCGCGGCGCATGGGGCATGATGAAACGCACGTTCAGGCTCTTGGGCAGGCCCATGGCCGGCACCAGCGGCTCGAAATCGCTGCCGTCGGCGCCCAGGCCGTGGAGGATGAACACGCAGGCATCGGCCGGCTGCCCGTTCTTGGGCTCGATGATCAACTCACCCAGGTCTGACATAGCGCTCTCCTTGGAAAAAACGAAAGCGTCACCCTAGCGCAAAGTGGCGCCGGCGGCGAGCGCTAGAACGGCCAGACTAGCGGAATCAGCGCTACCGCGATCAGCCCGGTCAGCACGTTGAGCCCGCCGCCCACGCGCAGAAAATCGCTGATCCGGTAGCCGCCGGGGCCATAGACCATCAGGTTGGTCTGGTAGCCGATCGGCGTCAGAAAGCTTGCCGAGGCGGCGAACATGATCGTCACCACGAAAGGCATGATGCTCACGCCGAGACTCTCCGCCGCCGCCGTCACCACCGGGAAGATGATCACTGCCGCCGCGTTGTTGGTGACCAGCTCGGTGAGCAGCGCCACCACGCAGTAAGTGCCGATCAGCAAGAGCCAGGGGCTTCCGGCCACCAGCGAGAGCACGCCGCCGGCGATGACGTCCGCCGCCCCGGAACTCTGCAGCGCCGCGCCCACGCCGAAGGAGGCGGCAATGGTCAAGAGCACCTGGGTATCCAGCCCGCGCTTGGCGCCGGCCACGGTGCAGCAGCCGGTCAGGAGCACCAGTGCCGCTCCCAGCATTGCCGCGTTGAGCATGCTCAAGACACCCACCGCCGCCAGGAACACCGCGCCGAGCAGGATCGCCCAGGCCAGCGGCGCCTTCTCGTGAATCGGCCGCGCGGCGCCGTTGAGTTCGCTGATCAGCAGGAAATCCTTGGATTCGCGGTGGCGCTCGATGAACGGCGGGCGCGCCTCGAGCAGCAGCACGTCGGAGGGCTGCAGGCGCACCTGGCCAAGGTTGCCGGTGACGCGTTCGCCACCGCGACAGATCGCCAGCACCGCCGCCCCGTAGAGCGTGCGAAAACGCCCGTCGCGAATGCGCTGGCCGATGAACTGGCATTGGCTCGAAACCACCGCCTCCACCAGGCGGCGCTCCTTGAACTCCTTCTCGAGGCTCGAGCCGTGTTCGCTGGAGGGAATCAGCCCACGGATCTGCTGGAGCTCCACCGCCGCATCGCTGGTACCGGCGAACACCAGCCGATCGCCGGCCTTCAGGCGCTCGCCGGGCCCCACTACGCTGACCACGTTGCCGGCCCGCTCGATCTCGACCAGAAAGAGCTCCTGGAGATGCCGGAGCCCGGCCTCCTCGACGGTGCGATCCACCAGCACGCCGTCCGGGTCCACCTCCATCTCGATGGTGAACTCACGCGGGTTGGCAAACACCTTCGCCATGCCCTCGCGATTGGGCAGAAGCCTCGGCGCGACGAAGATCAGATAGCCAAGCCCCGCCACCGCCACCGGCAGCCCCACCCAGGCCAGATCGAAAAGCCCCATGGAGAGCTCGGGGTAGCGCGAGGTCAGAAGCCCGTACACCACCAGGTTGGTGCTGGTGCCGAACAGCGTGATGGTGCCGCCGAGAATCGAGGCGAAGCTCAGCGGCATCAAGAGCCGCTGGGGCGAGCGCTTGATGCGCCGGCTCCAGCTCATCACTGCGGGGATGTAGGTGGCCATGACCGGTGTATTGTTGAGGAATGCGCTCAGCGAGGCGACCGGCAGCACCAGCCGGACGAGCGCGCGCCGTTCGGTCGGCGGCGTGCCGAGCACGTAGCGGATGATCAGGTCGATCCCGCCGGTTTCACGAATGCCCGCCACCAGCACGTACATGAACGCCACGGTGAAAAGCCCGGCGTTGGAAAACCCGCCAAGGGCCTGCTGTGGATCGATCACGCCGAGCGTCATCAGCAGCACCACCGCGCCCAGCAGGATGATGTCCGGCCCCAGGCGCGACAACGCCATCAGCGGGAATACCGTCAGTACCACCGCTATCGCAATCCAAGCATCCAATGACATGACACGCGCCCTGAAACGAAAACCGAGTCATTGTGACGCCTGCGAGTTATTCAAAACAGTTATTTTTAGACACAGATTAATATCTAAAAAGAATATTAACCCGACATCATCGGCGAAACGCGGGCAACAAAAAACCCCGCCTAAGCGGGGTTTTTGAACACATCGGGCAGTGGTGCCCGACGGTCACCTCAAGTCAGGAATTAACCCAGAACCTTGATGTTGGAAGCCTGAAGGCCTTTCTTGCCCTGGGTGACGTCGAAGGAAACCTTCTGACCGTCTTGCAGAGTCTTGAAGCCGTCAGCTTGAATTTCGGAGAAGTGAGCGAACAGATCGTCGCCGTTGTCGTCCGGAGAGATGAAGCCGAAGCCTTTAGTGTCGTTGAACCACTTAACGGTACCAGTTGCCATGATCGAAATCCTCGATTTAGCTCAATGTGAAGCCGGGTAATACCCGAGTTGCAGTGGGTAGAACAAGAAACTTTCACCAGACTCAACGCTTAAGCGTTTCGATACTGCTGACAACGTTCGACTTGCTAACCTACTGCTTGAAGCATGCGCTTAACCAACACGCACGTCAACACTATGTTTGAAAAAAAAGTCAATGTGATGACGCCGCTTCCAGAATCCATCGCGCGGCCTTTTCGGCGATCATCAAGGTGGGCGAATTGGTATTGCCACTGGTGATCGTCGGCATGATCCCTGCATCGGCGATTCGCAGCCCCGACACGCCGATCACCCGCAGTCGCGCATCCACCACCGCCTGGGAATCCCCGGCTCGCCCCATGCGCGTGGTGCCCACCGGGTGGAAGATGGTGGTGCCGATATCACCGGCCAGCCGCGCCAGCTCCTCATCCGTTCGATACTTGACGCCGGGCTTGATCTCCTGGGGCGCATAGCGGGCAAATGCCGGCTGCGCGGCGATGCGCCGGGTGATGCGCAGGGAGTCCGCGGCGACCCGCCGGTCCTCGTCGGTACTCAGATAACATGGGCTGATGATCGGCGCCGCGCAGGGGTCACGGCTGTCGATACGCACCCTGCCCCGGCTGGTGGGGTTCAGGTTGCATACACTGGCGGTGATCGCCGGGTAGGGATGCAGCGGCTGGCCGAAGGCCTCGAGGCTCAAGGGCTGCACGTGGTACTGCAGGTTCGGGTGGGCGTAGTCCGAGGAGCTTCGCGTGAAGGCGCCAAGCTGCGAGGGCGCCATGCTCATCGGCCCCGTACGCCTGGTAAGATACTCCCAGCCGATGCCTGCCTTGCCGCGCAGCGTCGAGGCGATGGCGTTCAGGGTCAAGGCATTGCTGACTCGATACACTGAGCGGATCTGGAGATGATCCTGCAGGTTCTCGCCTACGCCACGAAGATCTTTCACCACCTTTATACCCAGGTTCTCTAGCTGCCTGGCCGGGCCGATGCCGGAAAGCTGCAGCAGCCGCGGCGAGCCGATCGCCCCGGCGCACAGCACTACTTCCCTGCGCGCGCTCACCTGCCGGGGCCGCCCGCGACGTACCACATCGGCACCGAGACAGCGCGGCCCATCTGACGTCTGCGCAAAGCGCAGCGCCTCGACCTGGGTCGAATGCCAGAGCGTCAGGTTGGGGCGCGAAAGCGCCGGGCGCAGAAACGCCTTGGCGGTATTCCACCGCCAGCCGCCCCGCTGGTTGACCTCGAAGTAGGCCACGCCTTCGTTGTCGCCGCGGTTGAAGTCGTCGCTGCGCGGTATGCCCGCCTGCTCGGCGGCACGGGCGAAGTCGTCGAGCACCGGCCACTTTAGCCGCTGCTTTTCCACCCGCCATTCGCCGCCGTGGCCGTGGAAGTCGCCGTGCTCGGCGTCGGCGTCGCCGCCGGGGTCCTGGCGGTAATGGTTTTCGTGGCGCATGAAATCCGCCAGGCAGTTCTGCCAGCGCCAGGCCGGGTCATCCACCACGCTTGCCCAGTGGTCATAGTCGCGCGCCTGGCCGCGCATGTAGATCATGCCGTTGATACTCGAGCAGCCTCCCAGCACCCTGCCCCGCGGGTAGATCAGCGAGCGGCCGTTCAGGCCCGGCTCCGGTGCGGTCCTGTAGCGCCAGTCGGTGCGCGGATTGTCGATGCAGTAGAGGTAGCCCACCGGCACATGGATCCAGTGGTAGTTGTCACGCCCGCCCGCCTCGATCAGCAGCACGCGGTGGTTTGGGTCGGCGCTGAGTCGGTTGGCCATCAAGCAGCCTGCGGTACCGGCGCCGATGACGATGTAGTCGAAGTGATTATTGTCGTTGTTCATGATCGCTCCCGATACGAAGGCCTGCCACGCCCTTTCTCGTCCGCCGTCATCTATCCCGCAGGAGCAAGTATCTGTAAAGAGGGACCAAAGCCTAAATGACAATGCCTGGGCGTCCTTGTTGATCAGAATAGAGCGGCCAGAAAAGGAACCTCGGCGCTGGATGAGTGCCGAAATCGAGACCATGCTGAAGAAGCGATTGATCGCATCACGCTGGATTTGGTCAAGGCAGCTTTTATCTACTAAGGTGTCAAAGGCATTGAATAGACCAGTCGATTAATGAATGAAACCATGCGTTTCGACTTCAAGGCGTTGATCTAAAGATAGGAGGTCTTATGAGCAACAGCATCACGACAGTCAATCCGGCCACCGGCGAAAACCTGGAAACCTACTCGCTGATGGATGAAAGCAAGGCCATCGAGATCGTCGAGCAGAGTCACCAGGCCTTTCTGCAGTGGCGGTTGAAGTCGCTCGACGAGCGCGCCAATGTGATCAAGGCCATTGGCAAGGCGCTGGCCGACAACAAGGAAGCCTTCGCCAAGCTGATCGTCGACGAGATGGGCAAGCCGCCAGAAGAGGCGCGCCAGGAGATCGACCTGTGCGTCGGCATCTGCGACTACACTGCGGAAAATGGCCCGAAGAAGCTCGCCGACGAGGAGCGCAAACCCGGCAATGGCGAGCGCGGCATCGTCACCTATTCGCCGATGGGTGTGATCTACGGCATTCAGCCGTGGAACTTCCCGGCCTACCAGGCGGTGCGTTACTCTATCGCCAACCTCATGGCGGGTAACGCGGTACTGTTGAAGCACGCCGAGAACGTCACCGGCAGCGGCCTGCTGCTGGAAAGAATCTACCGCGACGCGGGCCTGCCGGAGAACGTCTTTCGCACCATCGTCATCTCCCACGATGTCTCGGACAAGATCATCGAGCACAAGCTCGTGCGCGGCGTGACCCTGACCGGTAGCGACACCGCCGGGCGCAAGGTGGCCGCGAAAGCCGCCGAGAACCTCAAGAAGACCGTGCTGGAGCTCGGCTCCAACGATGCATACCTGGTGCTCGACGACGCCGACCTGGACCTGGCGGTGGATACCTGCGTCACCGGGCGCGTGTTCAACGGCGGCCAGACCTGCGTGGCGGCCAAGCGTTTTGTGGTGACCGAGAAGAATTTCGAGGCCTTCAAGGAGCGCTTCGTCGAGAAGATGAAAGCGCTCAAGGTCGGCGACCCGAAAGAGAGCAGCACCCACGTCGGCCCGATGGCCCGAGTGGACCTGCGCGATGGCCTGCACGACCAGGTCGAGAAAAGCGTGGCCAAGGGCGCCAAGATTCTCTGCGGCGGCGAGAAGCCCTCTGGCCCTGGCGCCTTCTACCCGGTCACGGTGCTCGATGACGTCAAGCCCGGCCAGCCGGCCTACGATGACGAGCTGTTCGGCCCGGTCGCGGCGCTGATTCGCGCCAAGGACGACGAGGATGCAATGCGCATCGCCAACGACAGCCGCTACGGCCTCGGCGGTGGCATCATCTCGAAGGACGTCAAGCGTGCCACCGAGCTTGCCAGCAAGTACTTCGACACCGGCATGGTGTTCATCAACGGCTTTGGCGTGGCCACTCCGGAAATGCCGTTTGGCGGCGTGAAAGATTCCGGCTACGGCCGTGAACACGGCGGATTCGGCATGCACGAGTTCGTCAACGCCAAGGCGGTGATCATCGTGCAGGAGTGATGTAGAGAGCCTTACTGGCTTGAGTTTCGATCGACGCCGCAAGCTTCGCTTGCGGCGTTTTTTCATGCCGCTTTATGAAACACGAGGTGGCGCAGGCTCAACAAGGCCGCCATCACGAGCCAGGTCAGAAGTGCGGCGATGACATCGTCCAGCACCACTCCGAGCCCGCCCGGGGCGAACTCGGCCAGGTTGACCGGCGGCGGTTTCAGGGCGTCGAAGAGACGATAGACGACAAACGCCGCCGCCATGGCCCACAGCGTTCTCGCCGCCGCCAGCCCCATGACCGCCAGCGGAAACGCGACGATCTCGTCGAACACGATGCTGCTGTGGTCGATACCGCCGTGATAGCGCGCGGCCAGGTGGCAAACGAGCACGCCCAGGCACAACAGTGCCGCGCTGATCGTGAGCTGATGACCAAGGCGCAAGCCCAGCAGCCACCAGGCCAGCGCCACGCCGAGAAGCGTGCCCGCCGTGCCTGGAGCGAACGGTACGAAGCCGAGCCCCAGACCCGAGGCGAGAACGAGATTGAGCGTCTCCAGCATCAGCCCGCCCGGGCCGCCCGACGCTCGAGTTCGACTACCGTATCGTGATCGAGCCCGAGGGCGCCTGCGAGCCGGTCCAGCCAGCCGTTGTCCGATGCGTGCTGCTCACTGGCCACCACCTGGCTGACCAGGTAGATCTCACGCGCAGCCCGTGACGACGTTGCCTGCTGGGCAAGCGAATGGGCATCCAGCGGGGCGTCGAGCTGGGTTTGCACCCAGGCGTTAAGCTCGTCGTCGGCACCCAGGGCGTTCATCCTTTGGGTGACCGATTGGCGCGCCTGCTCGTCGCTTTCGCCACACGCACGCACGGCCATGATCACTGCCTGAAGCAGCGCTTCGCTGTGCTGTTCCTGATGCTCGCCGCCAAAGGTATCGTCATGCTCATCACCCATGGCGCGGGCATCGCCCTCGTCCCACTCACTGGCGCCCCTTCGTTCGTTACGCAGCTGGGAGCCCTGCCAGGCATTCCAGGCGTACACGCCAAGGCTCGCCACAAGCCCGTACTTGACCGCCTTGCCGGTCAGCTTGCGACCGGGGCTCGAGCCCAGAAGCAGCGCCATGACGCCGCCGCCCAGCGCGCTTCTGGCATCGAAACCGCGCGGCCGGGTCGAACAAAGGCGGCGCGAAGGAGGCTCCTGCGGCCTGTCGAATTTGGAGGCTGGATCATCCAGTACGCCTTTGGCATCCGGCTCGGCACCGTATTGCTGCATCAACTGCTTGAAAACATGACTCGCGTTCATCCGTGGACTCCTTGAGCAATGGAGCGGCAACCCGCCGCTCTACCAGCAGGTTAGACGTTTTCAGCCGGCCTGCACTGCCTGGCGCTCGAGCTCGGCGACCATCTCGCGGTCGAGCGCCAGCGCCGAGGCCAGTTGATCGAGCCAGGCACGCTCCATCGGGTTCTGCTCGTCACTCACCGCCAGGCTGATCAGATACATCTCCCGCGCCGCCTGGGGCGAGTCCGCTTGTGCGGCCAGCGCCTTGGCATCGAGCGGGGCGTTCAACTGCTGCTCGACCCAGGCGTGCAGCTCGTCGTCGGCACCGAGCGAGTCGATCTGCTCGCTGATCAGCGCGCGCTCCTCGGCATCGATATGGCCATCGGCACGAGCGGCCATGATCATCGCCTGCAAGAGCTCGAGGCTGCGCCGCTCCTGGAACTCGCCTTCGAGCACTTCGACCCGTTCGCCCTCGTCGCCACTCACGGCCCCGCTCTTGGCCTGGTGACTCTGCCACGCCTTCCAGGCAAGCATGCCGACCCCGGCAATGGCGCCATACTTCAGCGCCTTGCCGCCGAGCTTGCGCCCGCGCTTCGAGCCCACCAGCATGCCCATGGCGCCGCCGCCCAGAAGGCTCTTCATGTCGATGCCGCCGCTTTTCGAGGCGCTCTCCTGGCCGCCGAACTGGCGCGACAGCCCATCGAGCATGCCCTTGATATCCGTGCCACCGCCTTTGCCACTACCGTCGGCCTGCTGCATCAGTTTCTGTAGAATCGTGTTCGCGTTCATCCGTCGCTCCTTGATGGTCGAGGCTTCACTAGAGGGACGTCGTCCCTTTGATCGCTATCGTGCTGCCGTGACGGCTGGCCGTCACGTCTATACGAACCGGCATCTGCTCCTTGAGTTCGCTGACATGGGAGATAATCCCGATCATTCGACCGCTCGACTGCAGCTCGCAGAGTACCTCGATGGCCTGTTCGAGCGCTTCCTGATCGAGGCTGCCAAAGCCCTCGTCGATGAACAGCGTATCGAGACGAATGCCCCCGGCGTAGGCCTGGACCACGTCCGAGAGCCCCAGCGCCAGCGCCAGCGCCGCCATGAACGACTCGCCGCCGGAGAGCGTGGCCACCGGGCGCTGCTTGCCGGTGTAGGTGTCCGCCACGTCAAGCTCCAGCCCTGATGCCCGATTGCCCTTGGACGGGTCCTCCCGGCGCACCAGCTGATAGCGCCCGCGGCTCATGCGCGTGAGCCGCTGGGAGGCCTGGATCAGCACGTCGTCGAGCAGCACGCCGAGCACGAAGCGCTGCAGGCTGATGCGGTGGCCGGTGCGCCCGTTGGCCACCTCGCTGAGCGTGCCCCAGAGCCGGTACTCCAACTCGAGTGCCTGCCGAGCCTCATGGGCGGCGGCGAGCTTCTGGCGCACGGAGGTCAGGACGTTGCGGCGCTCATCGACCACGCGCCACGCCTCGAGTCCCGCCTGTTCGTGCGCCTGGCACTCTTCGACCGCTGACTCCAGCATAGCCATGTCCGGCGCAGGCTGCTCGCCAAGCCGAGCGTCGGCGGCGGCGATGGCGCCGTTGAGCTCGTCGAGGCGGCGCTGGTAGGCCTCGACGCGCGCTACCAGCGTCAGGCGCTCGGCTTCGTCGAGCCTTGCAGCCTCGAAGGCGCGGGCGTCGTCGAAAGGGCTCGTTGCCAGCGCCTTCTGCCATTCGGCGCGGGCGACTTCCAGGGCCCGCTCGCACTGTTCGAGGCGCGTCGCCGCTCCGCTGGCGCGCTCTTCGGCGCGGGCTTGCAGGGCGACGCTGTCACCGTGTGCCTTTTGGGCGGCAGCCCATTGGGCTTCGATCTCGCGAATGTCGGCGTTCAGCGCGTCGAGATCGGCGCTCAATGCCTTGGGGTCGCGGGCATCGGCGGGCAGCGCTTCGCTGACCTGATCGCGCTGGCTCGCCAGGCGCAGCGCCTGTTCACGGGCCGCTTCCCGCTCGGCCTGGGCCGCTTTCAGCGTCTGATCCTGAACGCTCCAGTCGCCGCGCAATGTCTCGCGCTCGCGGGCAAGCGCCCCCGTTTCGCGCTCGACCTGCTCGCGCCGCGCGCACTGCGTCTCGAAGGTGGACACAGCCCGCTCGAGCTCGGCAAGCGGTACCTCGGCCCATTCGCCCAGCGCCTGAGTCAGACGGCGGCACTGCTCCGCGTGCTGGCGGGCCTCGAACCGCGCCGCCTCGTGCGCGCGCTCGGCCTCGGCCTGCGCCTGGCGGGCACTGGCCGCCTGCGCCCTCGCCTGCTCCACCTGCTCGCTCGTGACGATGTCGCCGGCGGGTGCGGCGGGCGCGGGGTGGGCCGTGCTTCCGCAGACCGGGCAAGGCGTGTCCGCTTCGAGGGTCTGCGCCAACAGCGCCGCCTGGCCTCGGTGCCAGTGCATCTCGCACTCGGTGACGGCGCGCTCGGCGCGTTGGGTGGCCGCCTGACAGCGTTCTAGAGCTTGGCCAGCGCGGCGCTCGGCGGCGCCGGCCTTGCGCTCTTTTTCGTCCAGCGCCTCGAGCTCGCGGCGCGCCGCCTCGAGCTCTCGGTGCCGACCAAGCTCCGCCAGCGCCCCCGCAAGCGACTGATACTCGTCCTGCAGCGCCTCGAGCCGCTGGCTTGCCGCCTCGCCCTGACGGCGAATCTCGTCCAGGCGCTGCGTCTCGCGCTGGAAGCTGTTCTCCAGGCGCTCCCGCGCCGCCTCGGCCTGGCTTGCCCGTGCAGCGAGCTCTTCGAGCGCCCGGCCCTTGTCGAGATACTCGCCCAGCGCCCGGCGACGCTCGGTCAACTCACCCAGCCGCTCGGCGCGCTGCTGCGCCGTAGAAAGCGCCGTTTGCGCCTCGAGCGTGCGCTCGCGCTGGGTGTGCAGGCCCGCCTGGGCCTGGCGCTGCTCTTCGCGCGCCGTCTCGAACGCCTGACGCGCCTGGGCTTCGGCGTCAAAAGGCGCGCGCAGGTGCTGGGCACGCTCATTTTGCGCAAGCCGTTGGCGCTCCGCTTCGATCGCCTCAACGTGCTCCAGGTGCGCGCACTTGTCCGTGATCAGCGTATCGCGGGCCTGGCGCTGACGCTCGATCTCCCGGCCCGCGTCGCGGCGCTGTTCCGCTTCACGGCGTGCGCGCCTGGCGGTTTCGTACCGGGCGCTGGCTTCCTCGACCCGAGGTATCAGTACAGCCAGCTCCTCGTCGAGCGCCGCCTCGCTTTCGAGCTCGCCGCCGGCCAGCAGGCCGCTGATATGCTCGCGGTGGCTCTTGACCCGGGCGACGATGCCTTTCGAGCGCTCGAGCAGTTCATCCTCGATGCGCTTGAAGATCTGCGTCTGGAACAGACGGGCGAAGATCTTCTCGCGCTCGCTGGAGGGTGCGACCAACAGCTCGCGAAACTTGCCCTGGGGCAACACCATCACCTGGCGAAACTGCTTGACGTCGAGGCCGAGCAGAGCCTGAACCTGCGCGGTGGCCTCCCCCACGTTTCTGGCCACCAGGCAGTGGCGCTCCTCGAGCGCTTCGCTCAGCTGCCAGAGCTGGGCCTCGGTGTTCTGCGTGGTGGTGCCCTCCCCCTTGACCTTGGGGCGCTCCTGCTGGGGCACGCGGCGAATGCGGTAGAAGCGGTCGTGCAGGCGAAAATCCAGCGTCACTTCGGTGAGCAGCCGGGGGCTTGCCGCGTCGCAGCGCATGTCGCCCCCGGTACGCTCCTCGCCGGTGGTCTGGCCGTAGAGCGCAAAGCAGATCGCATCCAGAATCGAGCTCTTGCCGGCGCCGGTGGGGCCGTTGATCAGAAACAGCGGGTGGCGGCCAAGGGCGGTGAAATCGAGCCGCTCGGTGCCGGCGAAGGGGCCGAAGGCCTGAAGGGTGAGCGCCAGCGGCGTCATGGCGTGCCCTCCTTGGCGAGTTCGTCGATCAGCCGGCGCATGACCTCCTTCTGCTCCTCGTCCAGCGCTTCGCCGCTGGTCTGCTCGAAGAAGTCGCCGAACATGTCCAGGGCGCTGAAGTGGAGCTTTTCGCGGTCGAGCTGCTGGGCGCCGCGCGCTTCCAGCATGCCGGGTTTCTCCAGGTGCAGCACGTTGGGGTAGAAGGCGCGCAGCTTGCTCATCGGATCCAGCAACGCGTGGCGATCAGAAAGGCGCACCAGCAGGTAGTCGTCGCGATGCTCGGGCGCGGCGCTTTCGGCCTCTCGAAGAAGCGTTTCGAGCTCGCCTTCGAGCACGCGCACCTCGCGCCGGGGTATCAGCGTGCGCCAGTCCGTCGTCACGGCGCCCTGCTTGTCTATATCTACCAGGGTCACGCCCTTGCGCTGGCGCGCCTCCGAAAAGCTGTACTTCAAGAACGAGCCGCTGTAGCGGATGTGCTCGCCACCGCGGTACTGGGGGCCGTGCAGATGGCCCAGCGCCACGTAGTCGAAGTGGCGCATCGGCTCCCAGGCCACGCTCTCCGCCCCGCCCAGGTTCAAGGGTCGCTCGGAGTCCGAGGCCGTGCCGCCGTCGACGAAGCAGTGGCTCATCAGGATCGTCGGGCAGTCTGGCCTGCGCGCGGCGTCGATGCGCTCGACAAGAAAACGATGGGCGGCGTCGAAGTCGCGCACGTCGACCTCGAAGCGGCTGCGCACGTGCTCCGGGTCGGCGTAGGGAATGCCGAACACGTCCACCTCGACGCCCCTGGCGGCCAACGTCACCGGCGTGGCGCAGTGTGCGAGATCGGAAAGGATATGCAGCCCGGCCTTGCGCAGGTGGCGGGCGCCGAAGCGCAGCCGCTCGGCGCTGTCATGGTTGCCGGAGATCATCACCACGGGCAGGCCGCGCTTGTCGCAGAGCTCGAAAAGCACGTCGTCCAGAAGCGTGATCGCCCCCGCCGGGGGAACCGCACGGTCGAAGACGTCGCCGGCAACCAGCACCGCATCGACCGCGTCGCGATCGACGATCTCGATGAGCTGGTCGAGCACGACGCGCTGGTCGTCGAGCAGCGAGACGTTGTGGAAAAGCCGCCCCAGGTGCCAGTCGGCGGTGTGGAGAAGTCGCATGGCAGGCTCGCGTTGGCAAAGTTGCCCGTATCTTATCATTTGGGCCGCGACGCGGCGCCTGCCATGCAAGACGGGAGTGAACCGCTTCAGGGCTCGATGGGCAGGTTGCGCTTGTGCTGGGTGCGCTGATACGTCTGCATGATGGTCTTGCGCGCCTCGTCGCCGATCTCCTCACCCATCAGGAAGGCATCGATGTCGGCGTAGGTCACGCCCAGCGCCTCCTCGTCGGCGAGCTGGGGCTTGAGGGTCTCGAGATCCGCGGTGGGCTGCTTCTTCACCAGCGCCTCCGGGGCGCCCAGTTCGGCGCCAAGCCGACGTACCTGGTCCTTGGTGAGCCCCGCCAGGGGTGCCACGTCGCAGGCGCCGTCGCCGTACTTGGTAAAAAAGCCCATCATCGCCTCGGCGGCCTGGTCGGTTCCCACCACGAGCCCGCCATGGGTGCCGGCGACGGCGTACTGAGCGATCATGCGTTGGCGCGCCTTGATGTTGCCGAGCACAAAGTCGCGCTGGTGCTCGTCCTCGAAGGCGTGCTCGCCCTCCTCCAGCGCCTTCAGTACGGCGTCGCTCGCCGGCTTGACGTTGACCGTGAGCACCCGGTCGGCCTGGATGAATGCGAGCGCCTGCTGGGCGTCGTGCTCGTCGGCCTGGGTGGCGTAGGGCAGGCGCATGGCGTAGAAGCGCGCGTCGATCCCTTCGTCGCGGGCCTTCTCCACCGCAAGCTGGGCAAGGCGTCCGGCCACGGTGGAGTCCACCCCGCCGCTGATGCCGAGCACCAGGGCGTGCTGGCCGGAGTCGCGCATCTGGCGGTAAAGAAAATCCACCCGCCGCTCGATCTCCCGGGCCACATCGATGTGGGGGTCGACGTTCAAGGCCTTGCGGATTCGGGCCTGCTGTTCGCTTGGCTGTTCCATCCTTGTCTCCTCGCGGTTCAATCGATGTAGGTGTACCCGCTTTCAGCGTAGTGGACGCGCCGGCTCAGTCGCCAACCGGGGACGCCTTGCCGTCGACCACCTGGCGATGAAGCGCCGAGATGCGCTCAAGGGCGTGGTGAGCGGCCGCGTGGCGCACCTCATTGCGCTCGCCGGGAAAACGCTGCGTCTCGTTGAACAGGTACTCCTTGCCGGCGTGTTCGAAGGCCCAGGCAAAGCAGACGGTTCCGACGGGAATGTCGTCGTGGGAAGCGGGCCCGGCGATACCGGTATTGGCGAGGGCGACGTTGGCATCGTTGTTGTGCAGCGCCCCCAAGGCGAGCTCGCGGCTGGTCTCCTCGCTAGTCAGGCCGTACTCGTCGATGGTGTCGAAGCTCACAGCAAGATAACGGTTCTTCGCCTGGGGCGAGTAGACCGTAAGGCCACAATCGATGCTCTGGCCGCTGCCGGGCACGCGCGCCAGCTCCGACACGATCAGCCCCGCGGTGCAGGATTCGGCGGTGGCGAGCTTGAGCTCGTGCTCTTGCAGGTAGTGACAGACGTCTTCCAATAACGACATGTGAAGGCTCCTTCGCCCTGGGCGTTCAGCGTATCGTTCCCTGAGATTGCGAGCGCTCTTGTGGCTCCAGCGTTTTCCTCGCCCCCATAAAATAGCCCCCGCCAAGGGCGGGGGCTTTAATCTCGATCAAACCTCAGGGACTAGTTGCGAAACGCGTCCGGATACGTGGTCAGGTCCACGCCCCAGAGCACCGGCAGCAGGAAGTAGGTTGCTGCGACGATCAGCACAAGCGCGATGATGTTGAGCCAGAAGCCGTTGCGCACCATCTCGGCGATGGTGATCTTGCCGGTGGCGAAGATGATCGCGTTGGGGGGCGTGCCTACCGGCAGCATGAAGGCGCAGTTGGCGGCCATGGCAGCGGGTACCATCAGCACGAACGGATGAACGCCCAGCGCCAGTGCCAAGGAGGCCAGTACCGGCAGGATCATGGTGGCGGTCGCGGTGTTGGAGGTGATCTCGGTGAGGTAGAGCACCATGGCGGTGGACAGCAGGATCACCATCAGGAAGTTGACCCCTTCCAGCACGCTCATCTGGTCACCCATCCAGGCCGCCAGTCCCGAGGAGCTGAAGCCGGCGGCGATGGCAAGACCGCCCCCGAACAGCAGCAGAATTCCCCAGGGCACGTCCTTGGCCACGTCCCAACCCAGCAGGCAGCCGCCCTTGGTGGTCGAGGGGATCATGAACAGGGCAATCGCTGCGGCGATGGCGATCATGGTATCGCTGATGCCCGGGATGTTGATGATCTGGCCCTGCCACAGGAACGAGCGGGTGATCCAGAAAAACGCTGCCAGCAGGAATACGCTCAGTACCGCCTTTTCCTCGAAGCTGGTGCGCCCCAGCGCCTCCATCTCCTTGCGGATCAGCGCGCGACCGCCGGGCAGCTTGTTGAGCTTCATCGGGTAGATGAACCGGGTGAGCATCAGCCAGCCCAGCACCAGCAGCAAGACCACTACCGGGAAGGCGAACACCAGCCAAGCGGCAAACGAGATCTCGTAGCCGAACAGCTCGTTGACCACCGCCGCCAGGATGATGTTCGGCGGCGTGCCGATCAGCGTACCCAGCCCCCCGATGGTACCGCCATAGCCGACCCCGAAGATCAGCGCCTTGCTGAACTTGTCGATCTCGACGCTATGGTCGCCTTCGGTCTTGTTGAGCTCCTGGGTTACCTGGTAGACGATCGCGGTGCCGATGGGCAGCATCATCATGACCGCGGCGGTGTTGGACACCCACATGGACAAGAAACCCGTGGCCGCCATGAAGCCGAACACGATGCTGTTGATGCTGGTACCCAGAATCGAAATGATCGTCAGGGCGATACGCTTATGCAGGTCCCACTTTTCCATGGCCAGCGCGATCATGAAGCCACCCAGAAAGAGAAAGACGATGGGATTGCCGTAGGCGGCGGTGACCGCCCCGCCCTCCAAGGCGCCGGTAATAGGGAGAAGCACGATGGGTAGCAGCGAGGTCACCGGAATCGGAATCGCCTCGGTCACCCACCAGATCGCGACCCAAAGCGTGGTGGCCAGCACCATACGGCCTTCGAAGCTCAGGTCCGCCGGGTGAAAGAACAGTACCGTCAAGGCGAACATCAGCGGCCCGAGCACCAGGCCGATCGTTTGTGCCTTGTTATAGGCCGGTGGCTTCGGCGACTCGTTACCCGGCTCTCCCGGCGTACCGGAGCCCTTACCGCCCATGCCCGGGGCATGAGGAGTGGGCAGTGCGCAAAGCAGGAGGTTCTTGGCCTGGTAGTGATAGTGCCAGAGTTGGCCCCAGAGTGATTGTGTGGCAGTTCCGAGCATAATTACAGTACCGCTTGCAGTCGTGTGAACAGAAAGGCGCATCGCCGCAGCGGGCCTTGAGTCGCTAAAAACAGCGTTGCAGATTTTAGTGGGCCCTTTATTCACTGCAAGGCGGTATTAGTCCAGTGAATTGGCTCACTTTGCGACCAAAGTCTAACAACTTTAGTTTTATGTAGTAGCGTTCAGACGGAGTGGAAGGTCTGCAAAACGGCAAAAATTGCCTGCTCATGCTTAAAATATGCTTAGCAAGCTTAATGCAGGTCCTTGTCTCGGCAGCAATATGGCGCCTTGATGACCCGTCGATTAACTTTTTGTACAACTTTCATGAACCACAAAAGCGGGACGCAGTCTATACTTCAGACCACACCTCGCAAATGCCTGTATAAGCATGAGGTGGCGGTGAAGGACACGTTCGAGGGGGTCATTCAATATACCGACGCTCAAGGAGTTAAGATGATACGCCAACATCTTTTCAATGGGGCACAGCCTGGAAGCCAGGAACATCTCGAAAAATACTTGAACGAACAAAAGCTTAGACGTGAGAAAGAGGCCCACCCAGAATTGCTCTGGTTGACGGCTGCTTCGTTCTCCGCAGGCTGCCTGGCCACGCTCGCCTTCGTCGTACCGCTTTGACGCGCAGCGTGCAGATATAAAACCCCGCCTCTTGCAGCGGGGTTTTTTTATGCCCGCATTTTTTTATCCTCGATCAAGAAATTGGGGATTGCTTCCGCTTTGAAGGTGTATTACTGTGAGAAGTACAAGACGCGTACAAGTAAATACTTCGAATCGAGTATCAAGCATTCACAAGGAGTGGTGGCATGCAAACGATCAAACTGGAAAATATCTCTGAAGCAGGCCTGCAGCTGGCGATCAACGAACTGCGCGAAGAGATGTTCGATACCCCCGAATGCGACTTCACCATCGCCAAGATGCTGAGCCACTGCGGTCATTTCGACACCGCCGAGCGCCATCTGGACGAGATGCTGCTCAAGTGGGGCTCCTCTCCCGATGTCATCGAACTGACCGACAAGGGCTATGCCATGGTGGACGCCATGCAGGCAACCGCGAAGGCGCAGCAAGGGGTGGTCTCATCGCAGCCGGTCGCCGGTGTCGCCTCGCTGAACAAAACTCGCGACATGGCCGTCGCCTGACAGACACGATTCGCCCCTGGCGCATCACGTTAACAAAACGGCTTGCTTTCTCATGAAAGCAAGCCGTTTTGCATCCTGGCCCCTTTCTGCCTCGTTCTGGCTGCCCGATCGCTCGTGAGCCAGTCGCCGTCGGGCCGTCAACTTTTTCATCGCCTCCCCCCATGCAGCGCTCTCAACTGCTAGAATGCCTCCCTTTTCTCTCGCGGGCGCGGGGCCCTTCCCGCGTCGTCTCGTACGACTGACCAAGAGCTCTGCAATGATCGCGACTGCCCAAGCAGCGTTTCGCCCCCTTCTACGACTGGGTCTCATCTCTCAAATCATCATCGGTATCGTGGTCGGGGCATTGCTGGCGCTGTTCGCGCCCGGTGCTGCCCTGAAGCTTGCGCTGCTGGGGCAACTGTTCATCGCGGCACTCCAGGCGGTGGCGCCGATCCTGGTCTTCGTGCTGGTGATGGCGGCGATCGCCGCCCACCGCCAGGGTCGCCCCACCCAGATCCGCTCGGTGCTGGGGCTCTACGTTGCCGGCACGCTGATCGCCGCGCTGATTGCGGTGGCCGCGAGCTTTCTGATGCCCACCGAGATCGCACTCGATGCGCCCCAGGCGGACGGCAACCCGCCCGGCGATATCCTGAGCGTGCTGCGCGATTTGCTGCTCAATGCCGTGGCCAACCCGGTCAGCGCCTTGATGGACGCCAACTTCATCGCCATTCTGGCCTGGGCGGTGGGGCTCGGCCTGGCGCTTCGCTCATCGAGCGATACCACGCGCACAGCGCTTTCTGACCTGGCTTCGGCGGTCACCCGGCTGGTGACGCTGGTGATTCGCCTGGCGCCCTTGGGCATCCTCGGCCTGGTGGCGGGCACGCTCGCGCAGTCTGGTTTCTCTGCGCTGGTCAACTATGCGCAGCTTCTGGCCATCATCGTGGGTTGCATGGTGGTGGTAGCGCTGATCACCAACCCGCTGCTGGTCTACTTCGTGACCCGCCAGAACCCCTACCCGCTGGTCTGGACCTGCCTTCGCGGCAGTGCCATTACGGCGTTTTTCACCCGCAGCTCGGCGGCCAATATTCCGGTTAACCTGGAGCTTTGCCGCAAACTCGAGCTCGATGCCGATACCTACTCGATCTCGATTCCGCTGGGCGCGACCATCAACATGTGCGGCGCGGCGATCACCATCACCGTGATCACCCTGGCAACCACTCATACGCTGGGGATTCCGGTCGATTTCCCCACGGCGCTGCTGCTGTGCATCGTCTCGGCGCTGGCCGCTTGCGGGGTTTCCGGCGTGGCCGGCGGCTCGCTGATGCTGATTCCCATGGCGGCGAGCCTGTTCGGCATCCCCACCGAGGTCGCCATGCAGGCGGTCGCCATCGGCTTCGTCATCAGCGTGGTCCAGGACGCCACCGAAACCGCGCTCAACTCCTCCACGGACGTGCTGTTCACCGCCGCCGCTTGCCGGGCGAAGCAGGTCGCTGCCACCTCCTGACCTCAAGGCGCTTACCTGACCTCAGGGCGCTTGCCTGATCTCGAACGATACTTGACGCTTGATCGTTCCTTATATAGAACGTTCTATATAAGGAACGATCAGGACCGTTCAATGGATTCTACCTCGCTGGCCACCCTTGGCCGCCATCTCCAAACGCTACGCCAGGACCGGGCGCTGTCGCTGTCGCAGCTGGCCTGCGCGGCGGGCATCGCCAAGTCCAACCTGTCGCGCCTGGAACAGGGTAGCGGCAACCCGACGCTGGACACCCTGTGGCGCCTGGCCGTGCAGCTGCACGTGCCCTTCGGCACGCTGGTGGCACCGGTCAGCGTCCTGCTGGGCGAGGAGGATGGCGTTCAGGTGCGGCTCATCGACCAGGGCCAGGACTCGCCCCAGGTGGATGTCTACTGGATGCGGTGTGACGCCCATACCGAGCGGCGCGCCGAAGCGCACACCCCCGGCGCGCGCGAGAGGCTCACGCTGGTCAGCGGGACGCTGGAGGCGGGGCCCGAGGGCGAGACACGCTGGCTCTCGCCCGGCCAGAGTCTCACCTTCGCGGCGGATACACCGCACCTCTACCGCACGGCGGAACTCACCGCCACCCTGATTCTGACCATCACCTACGACCCGGAAGAGAGCGTCCCATGAGCCACCGCCACGCCCGCATCAACGCCGCCCTTCGAGGCGCGCGCGACGGCATCCCGCTGCTCGGCGGCTACGTGCCCGTTTCGCTGTCGTTTGGCCTGGTGGCCACCCAGGCGGGATTCTCGCCCTGGGAGGCGGCGGTGATCTCGACGCTGATCTACGCTGGCGCCTCGCAGTTTCTGTTCGTCGGCATGGTCGCCGCCGGCGCGCCGCTGTGGCTCGTGGTGGCACTGACGCTTCTGATCAACGTGCGTCACGTGGTCTACGGCCCCAATCTGGCGACGCTGCTGCCAAGAAGCCGCCACTGGCCCTGGCTGATGCACGGGCTGACCGACCAGGTCTTCGCGCTGGCGTTGACCCGGCTACCCGTGGTGGACGAGCGCGAACGGTTCGGCTGGTTTCTGGGGGCGGCGCTGATGGCCTGGGCGGTGTGGATCATAGGCACCGTGGTCGGCGCAGTGGCGGGCGAAGCGGTCACCGCCTACTGGCCGCTTCTGGGCGATATCATGCCCTTCGCCCTGCCGGCGCTGTTTCTGACCATGACCGCGCCGCGCTTCACCGACCGGCGCTGGTCTGCGGCGCTCACCGTCACGGTGCTGGCGGCGATGGCGCTGAGCCTCTCGGGCGCTACCAACGTCGCCATTCCGTTGGCGGCGGCCTGCGGGGCGCTGTGCTTCTACACGCTGCGCTTTCCCGCCGGGAGGTGTGCATGAGCACGTCGCTGTGGTTGGCCGTGATCGCCTCGGCGCTGGGCACGCTGTTGATGCGCGTGGTGCCGTTTCTGTGGATGCAGCGCCGGCTCAGCGCCCGCGAGGGGCCGAACGCGCTGCCCGGCTGGCTGGCGGTACTGGGGCCCTTGATGATCGCCGCAGTGCTGGGGGTAGCGATCGTGCCGGTCAACCCGAGCGCACTTTCCTGGCTGGCCACTGCGCTGGGGCTCACCGCGACCCTGCTGCTATGGCGGCGAACGCGTTCGCTGGGCTGGCCAGTGGCCGCCGGGGTGAGCGTGTTCGGCGCGATCATGCTGCTGTCGCAGGTGGTGATAACCGGCTGAACAGTGCCACGCATGAAAAACCCGCTCTCTTGCGAGAGCGGGTGATGTCACGTCACGGCAAGCTGACGTCTAGCGCGTGCGACGTCGCCGACGACGCGAGAGCCACACGCCGAGCAGCACAACGACCACGATCCCTGCGACGCCCATGCCCACCCGCGCCAGCATGAGCAGCGACGAGGGCGCCCCGCCGGCACGAAGCTCGGCGACCCGCGCCGTGTCGATGCGCACATCGCTTTGGCCGAACTCGCTCATCAGGTGGTTGGTGACGTCCGCGATCTGCTGGTCTCCGAGCTCGTCGGCGAAGCCGAGCATGCCCTGGCGGTGCTCGGGCCAGACGCCTTCGAGAATCGCCATGGCGACGTTGTCGGCGTTGGGCTTGTCGAGCACCGGGTGACCGGCCAGCGCCGGCAGGCCGTTGAGCCCCTGCCCGCCGGGGGCGTGGCAGGCGGCGCACTGATCGCGATAGACGCGCTCGCCGGGCGTGATGTCGTCAAGCGCGGCCGGGGTGTCGTCGTCGATCAGTTGGCCGATGTTCGTCTGCGCGTCGCGCTCGGCAGAGGCCGGCTCCGCCGGCGCTTCGCTTTCGGCCTCGGGCAGCAGGTAGACCGCGATCGCCTCGATGTCCTCTTCGGGCATGCGCGAGAAGCTCAAGTCGATCGCCTCGAGCATCGGGCCGGCAGCGGTGGCACCGTTGCCTGAGTGGCCGGTGCGCAGGTAGTCGACCAGTTCGCGCCGGCTCCAGCCGCCGATGCCGGTTTCCGGGTCGTCGGTGATGTCCGGGGCGTACCAGGTGCCCAGCGAGCCACCGGCCAGCGCCTGGCTCGATTTCTCCGCCATCAGAGCGTTGCGCGGCGTGTGGCAGGTACCGCAATGGGTCGCGCCCTGGACCAGATAAGCCCCGCGGTTCCACTGCTCGGAGCGCTCCGGGTCGGGCTCGAAGGGGTCGCTGTCGAGAAACAGCAAATTCCAGGCCTTCATCGAGAAGCGCAGGTTGAACGGGAACGGCAGCTCGGTTTCCGGCGGCGCCTCGCTTGCGGGCTCGACGCCGTGCATGAAGTAGGCGTAGAGCGCTTCGATGTCCTCGTCGGTCATCTTGGCGTAGGCGGTGTAGGGCATCGCCGGGTAGAGCTGGCGGCCGTCGGCGCGCACGCCCCGGCGCAGCGCATCCGAGAACTGCTCGAGGGAGTAGTCGCCGATGCCTGCGTCAGTCGAGGGCGTGATGTTGGTGGAGTAGATCGTGCCCAGCGGGCTCTTGATCGGATGGCCGCCGCTGTAGGCGGGGCGGCCCGGCTCCGAGTGGCAGGCCGCGCAGTCGCCGGCGATGGAGACCGCTTCACCGCGCTGGATGAGCTCGCGGCTCGGCGTGTCGGCCTGGGCGAGTGCGGCGCCGGCGATCCACGGGGCCAGCGTCAGTACAAGCGCCTTGTACCACGGATTCTCGTAGAGCGGCTTAACCATGCTGCGTCTCCTCCAGGATGCGATCCGCGGTGCGCAGCGCCAGCGCCGCCGCGGTCAGGGTGACGTTGCAGGTGCCTACCGTGGGCATCACGCCGGTGCCGACCATGAACAAGTTCTCGTGGTCGTGGGCGCGGCCCCACTGGTCGGTGACGCTGGTGTCCGGGTCATTGCCCATGGAGAGCGTGCCGGTGATGTGCTGGCGGTTGGAGAACGCGCCTTCCTTGCTGTGCTTGATATTGGTGGCGCCGAGCATCTCGGCGATGAGGTCGTAGTGCTCGCGGGTCACCTGGGTGCCGCGGCGCTCGTACTCGCCCACGTTCCAGTACATGCGCGGCGTGGGCAGGCCCAGGGCGTCGCGCTGGTCGCTCAGGGTGACGCGGTTGTCCGGGTCCGGCAGCTGCTCCATGGCGTTCTTGAGCGCCAGGCGCCGGGCGGCGCGGTAGCGCACCTGCTCATCGAGCGCGCGGCCGTGGTAGCCCTCTGCCAGAAGCTCCTTGGTGACCGACTCGACCTTGGAGCCATTGGAGATGTCGAGGCGAAACGGTGCGTACTCGGCTCTGAAATCGCCGTCGCGGAAGTCGCCGATCGAGCACGGGCTGACCGGGCCGCGGCCGGGCCAGACCGGCTCGTCGACATCGAAGCTCACGCTGATCGCCGGGTGGTCGCACAGGTTGCGCCCGACGTTGTCGCGGGCGTTGGCGATGCCGCCTGCGAAGGTGTCGCTGGTCGACATCAGCAGAAGCTTGGGCGTCTCGATGGCGTTGGCGGCGAGTACCACGGTCTGGGCGGTCACCTTGTGGCTGGTCTTGTCCCAATCGTAGTAGTGCACCGCGCTGATGCGGCCCTGGCTATCGTGCTCGAGACGGTAGACCACCGCTTCGGTGACGATCTCGACGCCTTCGGCCTCGGCTTCCTGGGCGGCGAGCCCACCGTGGTACTGGGCGTCGATCGGGCAGATCGGCATGCAGTTGTTGTTGCCGCAGCACGCCGGACGGCCGCCGTAGCTTCGGCTGTTGCGCGCGGTGGAGTCGTCGATGACACGATACTCGGGCGCCAGCCGCTCGGTGACCCGTTGCTGCAGGTAGGAAGCCGGCACCCGCTCCATGGGGAAGGGCCTGGAGCGCGGCGAACCGTTGTCCGGCTCGCCGCCGACGCCGGTGATCACCTCTACCTGGTAATAGTACTCCTCCAGGTCGTCGTAGCCGATCGGCCAGTCGACGCCGACGCCGTAAAGGCTGTGGGTGCGAAAATCATTGGGCACGTAGCGCCACATCTGCGCCGCCCAGTGCCAGGAGGTGCCGCCCAGCATGCGGATGTACTGCGCCTGGTAGGCGTGGGGGCCGGCCTGCTCCAGGTAGTCGTTGGGCGCCGGCGAAAAGCGCGGATGCGGCGCCATCTCGGAGTAGGGGTACGGCGCCATGTAGTCGGACTTGAACGCCGACTCGCGGTAGTTCTGGACCAGCTCGCCGCGGCCCTTGCGCGGGCCGGACTCCAGCAGTAGCACGGAGCGCCCGGCGCGCGCCAGGCGGGTAGCGAGCAGGGACCCGCAGATGCCTGCACCGACCACGACGACGTCGACGACTTGTTCGTTACTCATGGGGATATCTCGTTGTTTCAAAGCGACGGTCTTGGCGGCCAGGTGAGCATGGCCGCGTAGTCATGGTCGAAAGCTATTCAAGGCGCATGGCGCCAACTGCCGCAGGGGCCGTAGGAGAAGCTCGGGGGCACCAGTTTGTCGGCGACGAGCCGGTTGGCGAGGGCGTTGAGGTAGGTGACGTAGATCGCCTGCTCGCCGCTGCCCACCACGCCGGTGTACCAGCCGCCGAGCACTTGGCGCGCCGTCGTTTCCTGGTCGGTGAAGTCGTCGCCGAAGGCCAGCGGCGAGCGCTCCAGAAGCGCCGGGCGCTGGTCGAACAGCGCCTTGAGACGCGCGAGCCGCTCACCGAAGCCCTCCAGGGCGAGCGTGGAAGCCAGCACCAGGGCGCCGGCCAGGTGCTCGTCGAGCTCGTCGCGCTGGGTAAGCTTTCTCGAGATCTCCAGGAAGTCGCTCAGCTCGTCGGCGGGTGCGCCAACGGGTTCTGCCCAGGCCTCGGGCAGCGTGAGCCAGCGCCCGGCCACGCCGGTAAGCGCAAAGCCGCCGGCCAACTGAATGACGCGGCGGCGAGAGAGTGTTGCCATGTTTCGTTCCTTGCCTTCCCGGCAGCAAAGGGCCGCGTGGCGGCAGGGCAGCGTATCGTTTTCAGACACGCTATCGATCCGTGCTGATTATACCTTAGTCTAAAGACATAGCCATGACGGTGATGTATCAGAAGTCGCTTAATATTCTGCCACCCTGGCGATACAATTAGCACGCAAACAGTCGCCGGGCCGTCACCGGACCGGGGCCACGGCTATTGATCGATCGCCCGACTCCACATCATTCAAGGTAACTCGCGTGCAACACTCCTCCCCTTCTCCCGGCGTCTCTCGTCGAAAGCTCTTGCTCGGCGGCGTCAGCCTGCTTGGCTACTTCACCTTCGCAGGCCCCACGCTTGCCTGGGCACGTGAGTTTCAGGGCACCCCCTTGCACCAGCGCTTCATGGAGCTTTCCGGCCGGCTGATCAACCACCGGCTCGACGAAGGCACGGGCCTGCGCATCGCGGCCTTCGCCGCCCAGAAGTACGCGGGGCTTGCCGGCCGGGTCGAGCGCATCATCGCCATCGCCGACGAGCGTGACGCGCAGGAAGTCGAGCAGTTCTTCGATGCCATCCCCGAAGAAGATCGCGAGCTGGCCTACTGGATCATTGCCGCCTGGTACTCCGGCGCCTCGAGCGGCGCCTCCGATGCCGAGCAGTTCACTTTCGAGCACGCACTGACCTACCAGACCACGCTGGATATCGTGCCGATCCCGACCTACGCCTTTTCCGCCCCGAACGGCTGGGCCCGGGCACCTGCTCCGCTATTGCCCGTTCCGCGCTTCTGATCCACAAGAACGCATCCCAAAAGAATTCATTTCAAAAGACCCCACTTTAAAAGACCCAGACTCGCCATGACTCAACCTACTTCCGCCGACGTGGTGATCGTCGGTACCGGCGTCGTCGGCGTCGTCGTCGCCGAGCAGCTGCTCGATGCCGGCCACTCCGTACTGATGCTCGAGGCCGGCCCACGCGTGAGCCGCGCCGAAATCGTCGAGAACTACCGCAATCTGCCGCTGGGCCTCAAGGGCAGCGCCTCGTCGAGCTACCCGCCCAAGCCCTGGGCGCCGCACCCAATGCCCGGCGACGACTACCTGCAGCTCGAGGGCCCGGATGCCTACGCCCAGACCTACATCCGCTACGCCGGCGGCTCGACCTGGCACTGGGCCGGCACCAGCTGGCGCCTGACGCCGGAGGACATGCGGCTGAACTCGCTCTACGGCGTGGGTCGCGACTGGGTGTTCGACTACGATACCCTCGACCCCTACTACAACATGGCGGAGCAGAAGCTCGGCATCTGCGGGCCTTCCGATCCGGCATTGCAGTGGCCGCCGCGCCCGCGCAGCGCCCCCTACCCGATGCCGCCCCTGCCCTTCTCGCCGGGCGAGGAGAAGTTCACCCGCGTGATGAAGGAGGCGCTGGGCTACACCAACCTGCCGGTTTCCCAGGCGCGCAACAGCGGCATGCCCTTTGATGACCGCCCGGCCTGCTGCGGCAACAACAACTGCGTGCCGGTCTGCCCCATCGGCGCCAAGTACGACGCGGCCACCGCCTTGAACCGGCTGGAGGCGAAGGGCGCGGTGATCCTTTCCAACGCCGTGGCGCACCGCATCGAGACCGGCGACGGCAACCGCATCGAGGCGGTGCATTACCTCGACCCGGAACGCCAGGAGCATCGGGTGACCGGCAAGCACTTCGTGATCGCCTGCAACGCCATCGAGACGCCGAAGCTTCTGCTGATGTCGGCGGATTCGCGCAACCCAGGCGGCATCGCCAACAGCTCCGACCAGGTGGGTCGCAACATGATGGACCACCCGCAGCTGGGCCTCACCCTGACCCTCGACGAGCCCTACTGGCTGGGCCAGGGGCCGGTGGTCAACAGCGGCATCATGGAGACCTCCCAGGGCGATTTTCGCGCCGACCACGCCGGCGCTTACTTTCGCATGAACAACTTCGCGCGCAACCGCTACGAAACCTTCAACGCACTCGCCACCGGCAAGGTGGGCCGCGCGCTGGACGAGGAGATCCGCCGTCGCGTGGCCTGCACCGTCAGCATCGTCGCCGCCCACGAGATCCTGCCGGACGCCAACAACCGGCTGACCCTCTCCGCCAAGAAGGATTGGCTGGGCCTGCCCAAGCCCCACGTCTACTACGACGTGGGCGACTACACCCGCCGCTCAGCCGAAACCTACTCGATGCCCATCGCCCGGCGCATCGCCGAGGCCATGGGCGCGGTCGAGGTCAAGGAGCCCAGCGCCTTCGCCCAGAGCAAGCACCTGATGGGCAGCACCATCATGGGCGACGACCCGGCGACGTCGGTGGTGGACAGCGACTGCCGCGCCTTCGACCACCCCAACCTTTTCCTGCCCGGCGGCGGCGCGATGCCGAGCACCGCCTGCGGCAACAGCACGATCACCATGGTGGCGCTGGCGTTCAAGGCCGCCGAAGCCCTGACCGATCAGGCCCGGGGAGCATGACGATGACCAGACGCCCGTTCACCCGCCTGCTGGCCACCGCTTGCCTGGCCGCCCCGCTGCCGCTGCTGGCCGCTGCCCCCGCTGCGCTCGACAGCGACAACGAGACTCTGGCGCGCGGCGCCTACCTCGCCACCGCCTCGGATTGCACCGCCTGCCATACCGCCCCTGGCGGGCAGCCAATGGCTGGCGGACTCGAGATCGCATCGCCCCTGGGCGCCATTATTGCCACCAACATCACGCCCTCGAAAAGCCACGGCATCGGCGACTACAGCGAGGCGGACTTCGTCCGGGCACTGCGCGAGGGCATTCGCGCCGACGGCGCCAATCTCTACCCGGCGATGCCCTACACCGCCTACGGCCACCTGAGCGATGCCGACATCCACGCGCTCTACGTCTACTTCATGGAGGGCGTGGCGCCGGTGGATACGCCGACCGCCGAGACCGCGCTGCCATTTCCCATGAACCTGCGCGTGGCGATGAAGGGCTGGAACCTGCTGTTCCACGACGCCGAGCCGCTCGAGGACGACCCGGAGCGCTCCGCCGAATGGAACCGCGGGCGCTATCTGGTCGAAGGCCCCGGCCACTGCAGCAGCTGCCACACACCACGCGGCTTCTTCATGCAGGAGCGCGACGACCAAGCGCTGACCGGCGCCCAGGTCGGGCCTTGGTACGCGCCGGACATTACCCCGGACGTCGCCGCCGGGATCGGCAGCTGGCGCCACGACGAGCTGGTCACCTACCTGCGCACCGGCAAGCTTGACCAGGCCCAGGCCGCCGGCAGCATGGCGGAGGCGATCGAGCACAGCTTCCAGCACCTGACCGAGGACGACCTGGGGGCGATCGCCACCTACCTAGAGGCGCTGCCAACGGCAGAATCCAGCAGCCAGGCGCGCAGCCGCTTCGACCACGGCGAGCCCGGCGACGAGCTGGCGAGCTTTCGCGGCGACGGCTACGCGGCGGGGCTTTCCGGCGACAGCCGCGGCGCGCAGCTTTACTCCGCCAACTGCTCGAGCTGCCACCAGGCGGACGGCAGCGGCACCGACGACGGCTACTACCCGCGCCTTTACCAGAACGGCGTGCTGGGTGACGTCAACGCCACCAACCTGATCGCCACCATCCTCTACGGCGTTGATCGTGAAGTGGGCGACGAGCACGTCTTCATGCCGCCCTTCGGCGAACAGCCCAACGCCTTCAACGCGCTGAACAACGACGATGTCGCGGTGCTTGCCAACTACCTGCTGGCCCGTTTCGGCGAGACCGACGACGACGGCCACCCGATCCTCCAGGTCAGCGCTGACGAGGTGCAGGAGATCCGCGAGGGCGGCCCGCGCTCGCCGCTGATCCTGCTGGCACGCATCGGCCTGGGGGTCGGCGTGGTCGTGCTGGCGCTGCTCGGCCTCTGGCTGATTCGCCGGCGCAAGGCGCGCAGGCGCTAGCCCGAAAACCTTGCGGACCGGGCGTGGCTCGACCGGTAAAGCCTGAGCTATACCCGATGAGCCCTGAACGTAGCTTTTCACCTTCGCAATGCGTAAGGCCGCCGATCTGCTATCATCGCGCCGCCCTCGACTGCCGCGATGCTAAAAAGGAACGCGCATGGACTCATCACTATCACGCCCCTCCTCCGAGCCGGATAGGTTCCTGACCCGGCGCGTGCTGCCCACACTGGGGCTTTTCGCCCTGGTGTACGGCGCTGCGCTGGCACTCGACTACCACATCAACACCGCCGTGCTCACCATCACGCTGATGGTCACACTCTGCCTTCTGAAGATGCCGGTGGCGATCGCCCTGATCGGCGCCGCGCTTCTCGGTGCGCTGCACGGCGGGCTCTCGGTGACCGAAGCGATCGGCACGTTCAACGAGAGCCTCTTGACCGGCGCCCAGGTGGGCATGACCTACGTGATGGTCGGCGCCTTCGCGGTGGCAATCGCGCGTAGCGGGCTTCTCGACCTGCTGGCGCAGCGCATCGCCGCACGGCTGGACTGGCGCGAAGGCGCGACCAACAAGGGCGTGAAGTGGGGGCTGTTTCTGACCTTGATCGTGGCGTCACTGCTTTCCCAGAACGCCGTGCCGGTGCATATCGCCTTCATCCCCATCCTGATTCCGCCGCTTCTCGGGGTGATGAATCGCTTGAAGATCGACCGCCGCGCGGTGGCGTGCCTGCTCGGCTGCTTCATCAGCGCAAGCTATTTGCTGCTGCCCACCGGCTTCGGGGCGATCTACCTCAACGAGATCCTGCTCGCCAACGTCAACGAAGTGGGCGAAAGCCTGAACCTCGCTGTCACCGCCGACATGGTGCCCCGCGCCATGTTTTGGCCGGTGATGGGGCTGATCGCGGGGGCGGCGGTGTGCGTGTTCTACAGCTACCGCAAGCCGCGCGAGTATGAAAGCGTACCGGCCACCGAGATCGCGATGCAGGCCTCGCCCAAGCGGCCGAACCTAGTGCAGCTGGCGGCGACCGTCGCGGCGATTGGTGCGGCACTCGGTTGCCAGCTCGCCTTCGACTCGCTTCTGCTGGGTGCCCTGGTGGGCTTCGTGATTCTGGGGGCGAGCGGCGTGTTTCGCTGGCGCGAGCAGGACGACGTCTTCACCGAGGGCATGCGCATGATGGCCCAGATCGCGGTGATCATCACGCTGGCCTCGGGCTTTTCCGGAGTGCTCGGCGCCACGGACGAGATCGGCTCACTGGTCGCCGCCACTGCCGCGCTGCTCGACGGCAACATGATGCTCGGCGCCGCCCTCATGCTGATCGTCGGGCTGTTCATCACCATCGGCTTCGGCGACTCGTTTGCCAGCGTCCCGATCCTCGCGCCGATCTACATCCCGCTGGCGCTGGCACTCGGTTTCTCGCCCATGGCCACGGTAGCGCTGCTCGGCGCCTCCGCCGCCCTGGGAGACGCGGGCTCGCCGGCCTCCACCATCACCCTGGGCGCCACCGCCGGGCTCAACGCCGACGGCCAGCACGACCACATCCGCGACAGCGTGATCCCGATGTTCTTACATGCGAACCTGGGCATGCTGCTGTTTGCTTGGGGGGCGGCGATGGTGCTGTGAATCAGGAATCGAGGACTCGTTCTAAATAAACACTCACCAAGAAAGCATGAGCATGGACGAGTCGCGGATTTCTCCATGCTCGTAGAAGGGCATAGATCAGCCACGTCATTGTAGATATAGATCGCTGACTTGCTTGTTGGGAGGATAGAGCGAAGTGAAAAGAAATGGTGGGCCCAGTAGGACTTGAACCTACGACCAAGGGATTATGAGTTGGCTTTTAAAACAATAACTTACTGACAAATAAGGAAAAGCGACCGTAATCAAGCGAAAGGTACAGTTCATTGGAATCAGTAGCTTAGCGAAAATTGAGGATAACACACGAAGCTGGTATGTGTACTGATGGTGTACCTCTGGAAGGGGTTTGACTCAAGAGCTGGCTGGGATCCAATGGCTATCGAATCGGCCGTAGAGTACCTCTCTAGTTGCCGCTCTCTGTCCAGACAGCGGAGCGAATGCTCGGAACGGCCACCAGCTTACCAACTCAGGGATAATCACCTCCGGGTATATGGATCGAGATCGGGGAGGCCTACCAGAAAGATTTAGCGAATAAGGCTCGAAAGCGGCTGCCAAGATGCAATTGGAGGGCCGGTTAAGGCTCAGGCCGCGCGTGAGCCGGACATACCCGAAACGTCGCTTCCCCTTAGATTCCGCTAAATTAGCGCCTAAATCGAGAGTTCTGACAGGGTCAGCCTCCGGCCTTAAGCATGATGCGAGGACTCGCTCCGAGCACCGTCACGCTCTTACGGGCTCTCGATAACGCCACATACAGGTTGCAGGGATCACTCATCTTGGATAAATCCGCGATCACCACATGATCATATTCAAGGCCTTTGACAAGAAGAGTTCGGGAAGCGATGCGAGTGCCACCCCGACGTCCTACCTGCCGGAGCCGGTCTCGTACTTTCGCAAGGTTATCGACAGCAGGCTCGCCGTTTTCAATGGTCATCGCTATGGCCTCGCGCGTATCGTTCCATGCTTCCCAACGGTATATGCGAAGTCCCTTGGCAGCTCCAATTTCTTTGGCTGCCATTGTGAGCCCGGTATAGGTTGGATTTTGCCGTAATTCATCGAGTACTCGGAGGATAGACTCTAAGCCTGGTCGTTTGTAGTGAGTAACTCCCTGGCCCTGCTCAAGCTTCCTAAGAACGGCGGTATCAATTCCCGATAAACCTACAACACAAGCCTTCGCAAAGTCAGCAAACCACCGAGCCAATTCCGGATCTCCCTCAGGCGGTAGGCAGTCAAGCTTGGTACGCATGAAATTTCCACTAATGTCCTCCATCACCGAGTAGCTCCCACCGAGACGACTCGCATGAGTAGCGATATCGTTTGGCCATTTATCGAGCAATACGACTGATTCGTCAAAGTCTCGAAAAGAGTGTGCGACCGATGTCAATGCCCTTGGGTCCGAAGCAGAGACGTAGTTTAGGCCGGGCACTGCATGGGAGGTGAAATCAAATGTGCTACCGTCGTTGAGACTAGAGCGAATATCTAGAAGCCATTGGCCTAGGTTAATGTTGTAGCCAGACCAGCGGTGCGGCTCAATATCGAGAGCATGCTCGGGGAAGTTGGGTGCCACGTGCCCATCCCACGTAGCCATCGGTCCGGTAAAGGTGAAGATGGCCTGAAGCCGATCCCCTAGAATCACCGACTTCGGGATCGCGGCCACTAGCGCCATGATGAACTCGTGAAGTACCAGTGTGCAGTCCTGGTACTCGTCAACGAACAGATAGTCAAAGCTTAGCGAGAGGACCTCGGCAATCGCGTCGGAGCGTGCAACAGATGTAGCACCGGAAAGGTAGCCATCTGACTTTGTCCAATCAGGTACGTCACTCACCGAGATGTTGGCAATCATCGAGTAAGAGCGCACCAATGAGAATGCCCAACCTGTGATCGTGTCTACCCGAAACTTAGTGGTGGGCACGCCGAAGCGGCGCAGTCGCTTGCGAATAGCGTCCACACCCGCGTTAGTATGGGTCAGGATTAGGGTTCGCTGATTTTTTTCACCTGCAATGGCCGCCGCAGCGGCCAAGAGGTGCGTCTTTCCCGTACCAGCTGGCATCTCCACTGAGCAAGGTGCTGCATCGAGAAGCTTTTCTCCATCCGTATATAAGGCCTTATCCATCGGCTCTCTCGCCAGAAGTATCTTTGCCAGGCCCCAGCTTCTCCGAATAAACGAATGCCTTTACTTGCTCAAGGAGGGCAACAGTAGAAGCCAACTGTTTCTTGGTGTAGTTCCGCACGATCCATTCCCCAAGTGCACGTCCTCCGTCGACGTTCTTGAACCACTTACGTTTCACTGCTGCCGTCACGATCCGGTCGCGCGCGTCCTCAAGCGCAATGCCTGACAATGTCCAGTCTTCAACATCCAATGACGGTACGGGGTTCGTCGGCTCTATCGAATTTAGATCCTGGAGAACTGTATCTTCGCCACTCCGCCGCTCAACACCAAGCTTGATGAAAGAGGTCAGGCCATTGGCCTTGAGATCCGCACACGCTTGGCTTTCTGTATTGAGGCCGGGATTCCAGCGAATTACTTTTACACCCGAAGCTTCAGCAGATGCGATGCACTCATTCACACTATCGTCGTCGTTATCGAGAAACGTAGCGACGTTGAGTCCAAGACGTGACAGCGCCTCTGCTCGCGGACCAACTTCTGTGCCACCGTTGCCATCCTGGATGGCGACTCCCTCACCAGCAGAGGTAGACATACCTAACTCTGTCCGCTGTGCATCCCAAGCATCAAGGCATTCGAGTAGTAGCCCGTACTCAGTTTTGCCCTCGGCCACCACAACTCGACGAGCAAGTAGGGACGAAGGGCGCGACCGACGTAAGCGTTGCATCAGGTCACCAGCTCCACCGAGCGATGTGACAATGACGGTACCATCTTGATTCTGAACAGTTGCCAAGTTCTCGATTTGCGCCTGCTCGACGATAACAGGCGAGTGAGTCGTGACCATTATCTGAGAGTATCCATCGTCCGACAGCAGATAGTTCAGAAGGCGCACCGCACGATGAGGTTCTAGGCCTGACTCCAGTTCGTCCACCACAGCGACCGACCGGCTGCCTGCTGCAAGCTGCTGGATTGCAAGACTCGCTAGGCGTCGACTACCGAGTCCGTATCTGGTGAGTGGAATGACGTCTTCATGCAAGGCGAGTGCAGCGCCCATCGAAGAACGTGAAGTATCCAAACCTGGACGAAGATTGCCAAAGCTGCCACCACCGACTTGGTTGGCACGGTCCTGTACCTTCTCAGCCAAATCGGCTAGCGATGAACTCTCGTGGTCTGCAAGGGCTTCGCGCGCCGCACGTGATGCAGCGGCCAGCGCATCACGTTCGCTACCATCAGCAGATGAAAGGCGACCAAGTGCAGAGTTTCGACTCCAACGAAGTTGGGCATCAGTGCGATCATCTACTTTGAAGGTGGAGAATGCTCGGCGCTGAGCGGAAGTGAGGTGCTTTTCTGCCCCATCCGGCCGGATCACGGTCCAGCGTGGCTCCAAGCTCGAATCTACTGAGAGCTGTACCAAGAGCGCTGACTCGCTGCCATCCTCGGGGTCCTGAAGAGGTTCGCCACCTTGATCAACGCCGCTGAGCCAGAGCCCGAACGCAGAGTCCTTCTTCAAGGCACTTGGCAGGTCGATCAGCAGTGCCTTGATTATGATCGGGTTCTGGACGTCAACCTTGAAGAAGTCCGTGTCAGCAAACGGAATGCTCCAGCGATCACCGAGCAAGTAGTGGATGGCATCGAGGATAGTCGACTTACCGCCGTCTCCCGGACCGATGAGCGCAATCAATTTCTGATTAGTTGGAATCTTCCAGTCTAAGCACTTGATACCTCTGAAATTCTCAACCCAAAGCCTTCGAACGCGCATTTACTCTCCCCCTTTCCCCAAAAATTTTGGCGGCTCCCAACCTCCCCCCATGTCCCTAAGCATTGCTAGGACTGACTTGGCTGAGCATCTCGGTTCGACCTTCCCGCCAACAGCTTCAGAATCAAGAGCGCAAACTGCCTACCCGTCTCTTCGTCCTCCAGCAGCGGCATGCTAAGTTTCTCGTGGTCGCTGAGCGCGTCGAGTACCGCATCGGTGACTTTCTTCGGGAAGAGGCCGTGCATCACCTGGTCTTCGCTGTGTGCCTGGACCTGGGTCATCACCGCTTCATCGCGTTCGATGCGGTCAGCGATGCCGTTGGCGAAGTGCAGCTTGTCTTCGTCGTTGACCTCGGCGCCGCAGAGGTCGTTGAGCCGATCTATGATCTCGGCCAAGCGCTGCTTCTCGGGGTCATGGGGCTTGCCTGAGCCCACCTCGCTGACGGCCCCTACCTTAAGGTCGTAGCCGGCGGCTATGCCGACTTCCCAGGCATAGGCTGTTATGGCCTCGATGATGTCCCGCTGAAACAGAGCTTCCCTGCTGTTCGCCATGTCTCCCCCTGCGCCTGGCGTAATTATGCGTAACAGCCTAGCGCCTCAGGGATGTAAGGATAAGTCTACTTAGGCCGATACATCGCTGGGGGTATTAGGCGCCATCTCCGAAGGCTACCCAGCGCCTGCTCCAGGAGCGCCAGAGAATGACGGTGCTTATCGGGCTTCATCTTTTGGATATTAGCGAGCTTCCAGCGAACGGCAGGCAGTCGATCGACGCCCGTCAACGGAAACAGTGTCCAGTCAGGCGTTCCCTGCTTGAAGGACAGCAGGAAGCGAACGTCTCCATCCGTCATCAGCTGCCCCAGCCGCGACAGCAGCTCATCACGGACGCTCACCAGCACCTGCAAAGGAAGGTCAATTCTGGCCATCCCGACAAACTCCTGTCGGTAGACGTCGTCCAGCGATTTTATTCGCGGGTTGATCACTTCGTTCAAGGGCCTGGGATGCCCTAGCAGATAGACCAAGAAGCCTTCGAATACGCTTCGATCGAGGCCGCCCTGGTTCAGAAGCAGCTTCACATCGAAAAGGTCCCGGGGGTGCTGGCGATCCAGCGCGGCGCAGATCTTGCCGCCATACAGGTCCGGCAGTGACACCACCCGCACCGCAGCGAAGCCGTAATCTTCTTCCACGGCTTCCACGACATCGCGCTCCTGCGGCGGGTGCAGAGTGCCACGCAGCACCGGCGATACCTCAACCTTCACCTGGCTGCGACCTCGACGCACTAGGATCCTCAGCTCGTCTCGGCGATTATCCTGAAGCTCGGCGCGCACGCCTGGCAGCCGCGCAGTGAAGGTCCCTGTCAGTCGCTGCAGCGCCTCGCGACAGCGTCGCAGGGCCTCGTCACGGGGCTCCAGCGGCAAGTAGGCCAGGTCGATGTCGACCGAAAGGCGGGGTAATGGCTGCACGAAGAGGTTGATGGCCGTACCGCCCTTGAGGGCGAAGCACGGCTCGTCATTGAGGAAAGGCAGCAGCGAGACCAACAGCCTGACCTGTTCGTGGTAGCGAGCTTCAATCGGCATGCAGGAACGCCTCCGGCACCGTCACGTGATATTCCCTATCCAGCTTGCCACCCTGGCAGAGCTGCCGCTTGCCCTTGCCGAGGTCCAGTCGACGTGGTTCCAGACGACCGTACCAAGCATGCCCAGCATGGCGAGCCAGCACCAAGAAGGCTCGCTTGGTTCTCACCGAACGGCATCCCTCCAGCAATGCCTGCAACCGACGCGGACGCAGCGTATTGAGCCCGCCGAAGGTATCCACCAGCTCGCTGCCGAACAGCAGCGCATTCGGCGTCACGGCGATCCACTCCAGGACCGCTCGCTCTGGGGTCGATACCTGCAAGCTGAAGGCCCTGCCATCCGGCGCGTAGTCCGTGAAGCTGTCGGGAAGCTGTACCGGCAGGCCCTTTTCAGAGTGGAGCACCATCCGTCCTGCCCACTCGGCATCACTTAACCACCGGGGCAGCCGAACGGCCTCCTTGCCATATAGGTGCGTTGTGCGCTCCCCCATGGGCAGATAGTGGGCAAAGCCATGCAGTGCCAGGGCCGTCTGGCCACCCGGCCAAAGCAGTGGTAAGCCCGTGTCGTCGCTCGTCTGCAGGGCGAAGACAGCGCTCTCCCAGGTAAGAGGCTCCCCCGCTTGGCAGTAGGCGCCGTGCCCCACGCGCTGCAGCCAGCCACTGCTGGCCAGCTTACGCGCCTGATCCGAGGTAACGCCGTGTGACGCCAGCCAGGCTGTCGTCACCACAGCGCCATACGGGATCTTATGCAGCAGCTGGTTTATTTTCACGTCAAAAAGCGGCCTTAAATTCCGACTTCAGCGTAAAGAATAAACCACAATGGTTTATCTTCAAGCGCAAAATCGCCACTCATGGCCGCTTTTAGAGCATAATTTAAACCTAAAGCTGAGTCCCCGGCCCTGCCTGAGTTCACATTTAGCGGGAAGAAGCTTGAGGTCAGAAGCCAGACGGAGAAGGCCGCTGCAGGGGACAGCGTGGCCACACATCACGTCAATCCTGATAGTGCGTGTACTTTTTTGCGCTTCCCTTCACTTGGTCGGCGGAGTATTTCTCCCCATTCTTCTCCATCTTCGACCGGCAAGCCGCTTCGATATCCACATCCAGCTTGCCTGCCAGCCGGATCAGGTAGAGCTGAACATCGGCAATTTCGTCTCGCACGGCGGCCAGTTGCTGCTCATCCAGCTCCCTGGACTGCGCCTCGGTCAGCCACTGGAAGCACTCCTGCAGCTCGGCGGCTTCCACCGTCAGCGCCATGGCCAGGTTCTTGGGCGAGTGGAACTGATCCCAGTCTCGCTCGGTGGCGAACTGGTCCATGGCGTCGCGAAGCTGCTTGAACGGGTCTGACATCTTGGGTTCACCTGGTTCTGTGGTATCGGATAGCGGTGAGCATGCCTGCTCTGCCGCTCGCTATCTAGCCTACATCGGCATAGGCGGCTATCCGGCCGCCTGCTTGCTCACAGCACGGAGAGGAATTCGCCGATGACCTTCAGATCCTCGAGCTCGTCTTCGAGCACGATGTCCTTGTAACCGAAGGCGTTGGTCTGGGGCTTCAGCACGATGCGCTGGTTTACAAACTCGCCGTACTCCTCGATCTTCTCGCTCTGGTACAGCTTTACCGTGAAGCTGCCACCGTGGTCCGGGTCCTCGATGGCGCGATGCTGCACCACGACGATCTTGCCCTGCCTCGTCCCGCCAGGGTTGGCACGGAACAGGCACCAAGCGCCATTGGGGATACGCCGGTTCATCGACTCCCCCACCACCCGGCTGACGAACAGGTCAGGGCTTGCGCGCATGAAGTCCGGTAGTTCCATCCAGTGCTCGGCGTCGGCGATCTGCATCTCGCTGAACTCACCGGCGGCGATGCTCAAATCGTACACGGGCACATGGCGCTCGAACGGCACTGCCTCGTCACGCGTCACAATGGGAAGATGCAAGCCATCCAGCGTCTCAGCTTCCTCAGACGCGTCCAGTCGTTCGGTCGCTGCCTGCGAACGAGCAAAGGCCGCGAAGTACTCGCGGGTCTCGGGGTCCGTGGCATAGACGTAACAACCCTTCTGGCCCCGTGTCATCAGCGTGCGATAGGTGTTCTTGATGATCTGGTCGGCCAGGGCACGGGCATGCTCAGGCTATTCCTTGAGCATCTTCTTGTAGCCATTCACAGAACGGTCCTGCCCTGCGCGCTCGCGTGCGTCGGTCACCACGCGTCCGTCACGAATCACGAAGTCATCTCCGATGATGACACCGACGTAGTCGAACTCGAGCCCTTGGCAGGTGTGGATACAGCCGACCTGCTCGACGGAGGTATCGGCAATGGCCCACAGCATGCCGTCGTCATCGAGATTCCACTGAGCGGCAAAGCCATGCTCGGGAAAGACGATATCCATGGCGTGCTTGTCTTTCTTGCTCGCCCAGGGCCAGCAGTAGCCCGCGACCATCCGGGCCTTGTTGGCCTTGCGATTCTTGTCGAGGATGGCCGCTTTCAACGCGCTTGGGTCATCGAATACCTGAAAGTCGTAATCGATACCTTCCAGATCCGTATTGGCCGTCGTGCGAACCTGAAGCGCATGGTCGAGCCAGGCAAGATAGCCATCGGAGCCATTACAGCGAAATTGTGAAGACAGTTCCAACTCCTGAATCTCGGCACCGGACTCGTGCGCTCGACGCTTGATCTCCTCGACCGTGCCTACATCCTTGAGAGTCACCCGCTGCGCTTCGTCAATGAAGAACACCGAGAGTCTCGACGCCGCGATGATCTCATTGATCTGGCTTTCGCCCAGATTCTGATACATACCTGACTTCTCGTTAAGGCGGTGTGCCTCGTCGATGATCAGGGCGTGAAAGGTGTCTGTCTGCGTATCGACATAGCTGCCGGAACCTTTGAACAGATTATCGATATGCGTTTTCTTGCGAGTACCGGTCAGGCGTTTCTTGAAAACTTCGCGCGGAGCAGAGTTACGTGACACGTACTGCGTCATCATTTCTCGATTGGTCAGCTCCACTAACAGATTAATCGCCACGACCGACTTCCCGGTGCCTGGCCCACCCTTGACGATCAGGCACTGCTTCTTGCCATTCGCGGCGCGATGCGCCAGATCGATCGCCGTTTCGTAAACCAGCTTCTGGTCATCGATCATCAGGAATTCGCTGTTGCCCGCCATCATCGAGGCCAGCGCGTCGGCCAGGTTCTTGCTCGGCTTTATGACGCCATGCTCGATGCGATACATGATGTCGTCGCTGTCACCATACTTGATGTGCTGACTCAAAAACCGAGCGAGTCGCTTGGCATCTTTCGATATGAAGACGGGCGCACGATGGGTGTGATGCTCGTAGAAAGGATCGTTGATGGCGCCCGATTGCTTCATGTTGTGAAGGTAGGCACAGGGCACCAGCCCGATGGATTCAGAGCGTACCGTTTCGTTGTAGTCCTCTATCAACGCCGCGTAGGACCACGCTTGGTAGGACGGGTGGTTGGTTTCACGAACGCCGCCCCCCAAACGAGTACGCACGATGGCATCTTTATTGGTCACCTCGACGGATTCCCACTGCTTGAGCTCCACGATGACCGCCGCATCGCTGCGCTGGTGATTCTTGCCGGTCAGGATGAAGTCCACTCGCCGATTGGTAAGCGGGATGTTGTACTCGATGGCAACACCCGCCGAGGCCGGTATATCGTCATCCAGCAGCGCCGACATCATGAAGCGCAGCGAGTGCTCCCAGGACTGCACCTCGCTACGCGGCGAATTACGGTTGAGCCTGCGAAAGACTTCCGTTTCGATAATGTCACTGATGGCGTTTTCGCGCACGGCATCGATGAACTGCTGCTTGGTGGATGTGTAGACCAGCATTGACCGGAAAGCCCCCATGAATTCTGGAAGAGAATGCGCGAAGGATTTTATTAGATGGTAGGCGCATCAGTAATTTCAAAAGGATAACGCGATGCAGGCTAATGCAATAGATGGGCAAGTAAGCAATGAACAGGTAAAGCGGAGTGGGGAGGCAAATACCAAGGGACTCATAATCCCCTGCTTTGAAGAAGCATATAACATAGAGCAGAAATGGTGGGCCCAGTAGGACTTGAACCTACGACCAAGGGATTATGAGTCCCCTGCTCTAACCAACTGAGCTATAGGCCCGAAAAGCGTGCGTATGATAGCGAAAGTGCGTCGGCGAGGCTACCCCTGGCGGCGCCATGTTGCGCGCCGGCGGCACTTTTTCCCGTTGCCACGGTCTGCAGGTGAACCCTTTGGCGGAGACGCTTTGTGAAACGATTGCTTGCCCCCCTGGCGCTGCTGTTTGCCCTGCCGGTTCATGCAGATTGGCAGCTCGACCCTGGCCGTTCGAACGTCCAGGCCACCCTCACCCAGCTGGGCGGCGCCAGCCCCCAGACCCATCATCATCAGGTGAACAATCTGCAGGGCAGCATCTCGCCGGAGGGCACGCTGCGCCTGCCCTTGAAGCTCTCCCAGACGGATCTGTTGAGCCGCCTGGGGGAGCTGCCGCCTTGGGCGACGCTCTTGACCAACACCACTCTGGTCACGCTGGTGGCGCAGATGTCGCCGTCGAAGCTCGATGGGCTGGATATCGGCGACTCCTTCGTCGAGCCGCTCACCTTTCGCGTGCAGGCAGAGGGGCTGAATCGGGAAGAGACGGTGCCGCTACGCTTCACCCGCGAAGGGCTCAACGAGGTGCGGGTCACCCACGCCGAGCCCATGGTGATGGATGGCCAGGCATTGATGGCCAACCCTACCGTGCGCACGGTGATGTCGCTGCTGGGCTACCAGCAGATCGGAAACGAGGTGCCGGTCACGCTCGATGCGCGGCTGGTGAACCAGTAGCCGCGCCTCAGGCGGTGGCGGCGCGGCGCACGTTGGCGATCAAGGGGCTGCCCGTGGCCGGGTCGGTGAGCAGCGTGCATTCCACCTGGTAGAGCGTCTTGACCAGCGCTGGCGTGACCACCGTGGCGGGTTTGCCCTCGGCGACGATGCGCCCTCCGTTCATCGCGATGAGGTGATCCGCGTAGCGGCAGGCGCTGGCCAGGTCGTGCAGCACCATCACCACCGTGCGGCCTTCCGCTGCGAGTTTGCGCACCAGTTCAAACACTTCGATCTGATGGCCCAGGTCCAGCGCCGAGGTCGGTTCGTCGAGCAGCAATAGCGGCGTTTGCTGGGCGATGGTCATGGCGATCCAGGCGCGCTGACGTTGGCCGCCAGAGAGCGCATCCAGCGGACGCTCGGCCAGTTCCTCGAGCCCTGCAGCTTCAAGGGCGTACTGCACCACCGCTTGATCCTCCGCTGACCACTGGCGCAGCCACCCCTGGTGGGGCTGGCGGCCGAAGCGAATCAGCTCGGTCACGGTCAGCCCTTCCGGCGCCGTGGCCTCCTGGGGCAGCAGCGCGAGCTGCCTGGCCAGCTCCTTGGCAGGCAGGCCTTGCACATCGGCACCGTCGAGCAGCACCGCGCCGCTGTCGGGCTTGTGCAGCCGGGCCAGGCCCGAGAGCAGCGTGGACTTGCCGCAGCCATTGGGGCCGACGATGGCGGTCACCTGGCCTTGGGGCAGGTCGAGATCCAGCGCGTCGATCACCCGGCGCGGGCCGTAGCTCATGGCGAGGGTGCGGGTCGAAAGCGTGGGCGCGGCGGTCGTGTCGGTCATGGGCGGCTCCGTTGCGGGCGCATCAGTATCCATAAAAGCCAGGGGCCGCCTACCACGGCGGTAACGATGCCCACCGGAATCTCGATCGGTGCGAGCAGCGTGCGCCCGGCCAGGTCTGCCAGCAGCATTACCAAAGCGCCCGCCAGGGTCGCGGCCAGTACCGGCACGTGGCGGGCGCTGGAGAGCGAGCGGGCGATTTCCGGGCCGATCAGCGCCACCATGCCCACCGGCCCTGCCACTGCTACCGCAAGACCTGTGAGCACCACGGAAAGCGCGAGCACCTGCAGCCGGCAGGCGCGCACCTTTACCCCGAGCCCGCAGGCCACCGCATCCTTGAAGCGCAGAAGCGAGAGCGAGCGCGCCAGCACCAGGGCCAGAACGAGCCCCACTGCCAGCCCCATGCCCAGAAGCCATACCGCACTACCGGAGCGGGCGTTGAGCGTGCCCACGGTCCAGGGGTAGGCGGCGTTGGCGGTATCGATGGGAACGCGGGCGAGAATGAACTGGGTGAGCGCGCCGAACACCGCCCCTACCCCGATGCCGGCGACGATGAACCGATACCCTTGGGTGCCGCTGCCGGCGGAAAGCCCGAAGGTGATCGCGGCGGCGGTGGTGGCACCGGCCAGCGCCATGGCCGGGGGCGCGATGGAAAACCCCATGCCCAGAATGGAGGCCACCGCAAAGGCCGTGGCGCCGTTGTCGATGCCGATGATGCCGGGCGTCGCCAGTCGGTTGCGCGCCAGGGTCTGCATCAATACACCCGCCAGGGCAAAGGCCGCGCCGGTGAAGCAGGCCGCCGCCAGGCGCGGCAGGCGAAGTTCCTGGACCATGAAGGTGGTCATCATGTCGCCGCGCCCAGTGAGTGCGGCGATCACCTCGCCGGGCGACACCGGCACGCTGCCCAGGCTCAGGTAGAGCACGCCGACCACGGCAATGGCCAGGGCCAGGGCCGCGTTGACCGCCACGGCGCGGCGCTCGACGAGCACACTGCGGGGGTTGCCGCGCGAGTGCCAGGCCAGGTGCCAGTAGCCCGGCGGGGTAAGCCCAGGCATGGCCTTGCGCTCAGCCATGCGGCGCTGCTGCCGGGGGGAGAAGCTCTCGAGGTAGCCGGGGGCGGAGGTTGTCTTGGTTGCCATAGTCGGTCATTGAGTGAGTTAGAGCATGGGCAGGCGCCGGGCGCGAACCACCGCGATCAATACCGGCGCCCCGCACAGCGCCGTGAGCACGCCAAGCGGCAGTTCCGAAGGCGCGACCACCACCCGCGAGACGATGTCGGCGCCGAGCACGATCAAAGGGCCGATCGGCAGGCAGAACCACAGCGTGCGGCGAATGTCCGGCCCGGTGAGCGCCCGGGCGACGAAGGGCACCACCAGGCCGACGAAGGCGATAGGCCCGGCCATCGCCGTGGCCGCCCCCACCAGCAGCGCCACGCAGCCGATCACGATCCAGCGGATCAGCCCCGGGCGGTGGCCAAGCCCGGAGGCGGCGCGCTCGCCCAGCGCCAGCGCGGCCAGAGGTCGGGCGGTAAGCGCCACCGCCACGAGGGCGACGAGCAGGCTCGGCAGCACGCTGACCAGATCCTCCAGGCGCCGCCCGGCAAGGCTTCCCACTACCCAGAAGCGGATCTCGTCCGCGGCGCGCTGGTCATACAGCAGAATGAGCGCGGTGAGCGAGCCCAGAAGCCCGGAGAACGCCGCGCCGGCCAGCACCAGGCGCACCGGGTCGTGGCCCACGCCGCGAAAGCGTGCCACGCCCAGTACGCAGATGCAGCCGACCAGAGCGCCCAGCTGGGCCACCGAGATGCGCAGGGTCGCGGCGCTTGCACCGAGCACCAGCGCCAGGGCCACGGCAAAGGCGGCGCCGGCGCTTACCCCCAGAAGCCCGGGCTCCGCCAAGGGGTTGCGCGATACCGCTTGCAACAGCGCCCCGGCCACGCCCAGCGCCATGCCGACCACCAGGCCGATCAGGGTGCGCGGCATGCGCAGCTCCCACACCACGAAGTGCGCTTCGCTGTCCACGGCGCCCTGGAAGAGCGCCATCACCCGCCCGGGGCCGACGCTGCCCGCCCCGATCAGCAGGCTGACGACGCTCACCGCCACGAGGGCGGTGAGGAGGTAAAGCATCAAGCGTCGGGGCGACTGGCGTTCCAGCGCCCCGCGCAACGATCCCGCCATGCCGGTCACGGCAGTAGCGCGTTTTCGATGTCGTCGAGAATGGCCTGGGCGGCGAGCGGGCCGCTGGCGCTGCTCCAGAGCTGGCCATTGACTGGCACCACGTGGTCGTTCTGCACCACGTTCAGGCGGGTGAAGGCCGCGCTCTGGCGAGCGGCGTCGAGGGCGGCTTCGCCATCCTCGTTGAGGGTGGCCAGAAACAGCCAGTCGCCGTCGATCATCGACAGGTTCTCGAGGCTCAGCGCGTCGCTATGGGCGCTGCCTTCCTTGATCAGGCCGGCATCGCTGACCTCGAGACCCACGCGCTCGAGCAGCCCGGTGGCGATCAGCTCCTTGGACATCACCATCGGGCCGCCGGGCATCCAGCGCACCACGAAGGCGCTCTGGCCGGGATGGGCCTGCTCGATTTGCTCGGCGAGCGTGGCGATGCGCGTCTCGACGGCGTCGATCGCCTCCTCGATCGCCTCCTCGCAGTCGAGGGCTTCGCCGAACAGGCGCGCCTCGGCCTCCCAGTTGTCCGCCGCCAGGTCCTGACCCGGCGGCACCACGGTGGGGGCAATGCGGGAAAGCAGCTGGTACTGCTCCTCGGGAAGCTGGGGGCCGGTGAGAATCAGGTCCGGCTGCTGGGCGAGCACCGCTTCGATATTGATTTCACGCACCACACCCACCATGGCCGGGCGCTCGTCGTCGAAGTAGGCGGTGATGTAGTCGGCAACGTCGGTACCGCCCCGGGTGCTGACCGCTCCCAGCGGCACGATGCCGGCGGCCATCGAGGCGTCCAGTGCTCCTTCATAGAGCGTCACCACCCTCTCGGGGGTGCCCTCCACTTCCACGTTCCCAAAGGCGGTGTCCAAAGTGCGCGCCTGGGCCTGGCCCATCATCAAGGCCCCCATCAGCGCGCCTGCCGCACTCCACTGCCCCATCTTGGCGAATACCGTACTGCGAGCGTTGCCTGACATTGCCACTCTCCCTTTTTTGATACGCCAATGCTAACGATTCTCAAAAACAGTTGCATCATGTTTAGCCTTCCTGCCCCGTTCTTCACCCCCTTCCCAAGGCACCTGTCATACCGCCAGCGCCCGGTACCAACGGCCTGAATGGCAGCGTTTCGTTTTCTGCAACGGTATGTTCCGCCGTTATCCACTCCCCCATGCGAACCATTGCTTTTAGAATCAAAATCCCATTTGATAATAAATATCATTAACAATCTAACCAACGATCGATTTCATTACCAGCAAGGGATACGCAATGCCTCGTTTCACTCGCAGTACCATTGCCAGCGCCGTCGCGCTCGCGGCTGTCGCCGGCACCGCCCAGGCCCAGCAAAGCACCCAGCTCGACAACATGGTGGTCACCGCTGCGGGCTACGAGCAGACGTTGAACAGCGCCCCGGCGAGCATCTCGGTGGTGACCCGCGAAGAGCTCGAGCAAAAGCAGTTCTCCAACATCGCCGAGGCGATCGCTGACGTCCCCGGCGTCGATATCCGCGCCGGCACCGGCAAGACCGGCGGCTACAACATCTCGATTCGTGGCATGCCCAGTGCCTATACCTTGATCCTGATCGACGGCCGCCGCCAGAACGCCTCTGGTGACGTCACCCCCAATGGCTTCGGCGAGACAGCCACCAGTTTCATGCCACCGCTTTCGGCCATCGAGCGTATCGAGGTGATTCGCGGACCGATGTCGACCCTTTACGGCTCGGACGCTATGGGCGGGGTGATCAACATCATCACCCGCCGGGTGAGCGACGAATGGGCGGGGTCGATCACGGTCGAGAACACTTTCCAGGAGGATCGCGACGCCGGTAACAGCTCGGCGCTGAATCTCTACACCGCCGGTCCGCTGGTGGAAGATACTCTGGGCCTGCAACTGCGCGGGCGGGTGTTCGACCGCGACAGTTCCGAGCGTCTAGTCGAGGAGAGCGTTGGCCGCGACCCGCGCCCGTCCGAGGCACGCATCTACTCGATCGGCGGGCGCTTGAGCCTCACCCCGGACGATACCCACGAGTTCTGGCTCGATGCCGAGCGCTCGCGCCAGGTCTACGACAACAGCGACTGCCGCCTGGGCAGCCTTGACGGCCTGCGCCGCAACGACTGCGCCACCCCCGCGCCGACCCAGTTCTTCGGCTACGAGGACGAGCTGCGTTTCAACCGCGACCAGATCGCCCTCGGCCACTCGGCGCGGCTTTCCGCCGGCACCTGGGACTCGAGCCTCACACGCAACTTCACCGAGTCGCTCGGCCGCACCCTGCCCGCCGGCAACGCGCCGGAATACGGCTACGTCGCCCAGGGGGGCGAGCCGCGCCTGCTGGAAAACCGCGACGTGGTGTTCGACACCAAGTTCGTCGCCCCGCTCGATACGCACATGCTGACCGTGGGCGGCCAGTACATCGACGCCCGGCTCAGGGACGGCACCGCCGGTAACGAAGAGTTCAACCAGTCGAGCTGGGCGCTGTTCGTCGAGGACGAGTGGTTCTTGAATGACGAACTGGCGCTGACCCTGGGCGGGCGTTACGAGAACCACGATGCCTTCGGCGGCCACTTCAGCCCGCGCGGCTATCTGGTCTGGAACACCACCGACGAGTGGACATTGAAAGGCGGCATCAGTCAGGGCTACAAGACGCCGACGTTGAACCAGCTCCACGACGGCATAAACGGCTTCGGCAACCAGGGGCTTTCCGCGAGCCTGGGCTCGCCGAACCTCAAGCCCGAGAAGAGCACCAACTACGAGGTGGGCGCGATCTACGACAACCTCGACGGCTTCTCCGCCGGGGCCACGGTGTTCTTCACCCAGTTCCGCGACCGCATCGCCAATGGCGACGACCTGCCCAACTGCCAGTTCACCGACAGCAGCGGCAACCAGCCCTTCGCGGACGCCGCGAACTGCCTGAGCGTGGGCAGCTTCACCACTCAGGAGAGCTTCAACCAGCAGATCAACGTCGACCGCGCCGAGACCCGCGGCGTCGAGCTGACTTCGAGCTACCAGTTCGCCCCGGACTGGACCATCGGTGGCGGCTATACCTTCACCGACACCGAAGTGACCTCCGGCGACAACGCAGGCCAGCGGCTGACCAACGCGCCCAGGCACAAGCTCACGGCGAATCTCTCCTGGGCGATCAACGAGCGCTGGAGCACCACGCTCGAGGGCGAGTACTACTCCTCTCGCGAACGCTTTACCGGTGATGTCACCGGAAGTGACGCCGCGCTGGTCGAGCAGGTGGGCAACAAGCTCGACGGCTATGAGCTGTTCAACCTGCGCTCCTCCTATCGCTTCTCGGACAACGTGCGCCTGACCGGCTCCGTCTACAACCTGTTCGACAAGGACTTCTCCGCCTACGACACCTATGGCTTCGACGGCGATACCTACGTTGCCTACCGCTACACCCAGACCGGCCGCGCCACCGACGGCGTCGCCCTCGACGGACGCAGCTACTGGCTCTCGGCCACCTACGAGTTCTAGACGCGGTCGTTCTTGACCCGATCCAATGCGCGCCCCTGGCGCTTGCTGATTCAGCCCCGGCTTCGCCCGGGGCTTTTTTGTGCGCGTGTGCGACAGCCAAAAAAAGACCCCAAAAAAACGGCCCCGCGAGGGGCCGTCCTGCCTGCGGGGCGAATCAGAAGTCGACGTTCAGGCCGAGCCAGAGACGACGGCCATCCTCGACGTAGCCGTACTCGTCGTAGGTGACGTCCTCGTCGAACAGGTTGTAGATGCCCGCGCTGACCGTGGTGGTGTCGTTGAGCGCGTAGCCCAGCCCCGTATCGACGAAAGTATAGGACGGGGCGATCAGCGAGCCGCTGGAGCGCCCGCCGGTGGGCTGGCTCTCCTCGCCGCGGTAGGTTACCCGGGTCCACTGGCTGAGCTGACTGTCGATCTGCCAGTCAAGCGTCGCCGACACCTGGTGCTTGGGCAGTTGGGTCAGGGGGTTGCCCTTGTACTCGCCGCTTTTCTGCTCGGAGTCGGTGTAGGTGTAGCTGGCCGACAGCGCCAGCGCATCGCTCAGGGGAGCCGCAAGGCTCGCCTCCACCCCTTGAGTGACGGCTTCGTCGATGTTGACGCGGTAGGTCGGGTCGCTGCCGAAGTCGTTGGGGCCGTCGGGGCAGGTGGCGATCGGGCAGGCGATCCGTGAGATCTTGTCGTCGAAATCGTTGTGGAACACGGTCAGGCTGCCGTTGAGGCCGGTGTCATTGCCGTAAAGAAGACCGATTTCCTTATTGAGCGAGGTTTCCGGCTGAAGGTTCGGGTTGCCGTAGATATTGCCACCGCGGCTGACCTGCCCCCAGCCGGGCGTGATCTCTCGCAGCGCCGGCGCACGAAAGCCGGTCGAGACGCCGCCTTTCAGCGTCCACTCCGGGGTCATGTTCCACACGCTGTAGAGCCTGGGGCTCACGTGGCTGCCGAACTCCTCGTCCTTGTCCAGCCGCACGCCGCCGGTCACGGCGAAGGTCGGCGTCAGCATCCACTCGTCCTCGACGAACAGCGCCCAGCGGTCCTGGTCGATGTGATCGATATCCGAAATCTGGTTGGTGGTAGCGTCGTCCAGCGCCTCTTTCTCGTAGCTCGCCCCGACGGTCAGCATGTGCATGCCCAGCGGCAGCACCGCGCTGGTCTTGGCCGTGGTGTTGGTGATTTCGATCTCGCGGGAGCGGTTCTCGCTGCTCTCGCGCTGGATGAAGGTTTCCGTGGTGCCCCAGCCGAAGCTGCCACTGTGGGTCAGCGCGACGTGCTCGTTGGTGTACTCGCCGAAGCTGTCGGTGCACTCGCCACGGCAGCCCTCGGCCTGGGCCGAGCGCCCGACCCGGGAGCGGCGATCCTGCTCGGTAATACCGGCTTCGAGGCTGAAATCGTGGTTATCACCGGCGTCGAGGCTGAGCCTTGCGGTCAAGCTCTGCAGGTTTTTCTCTTCGTAACCGTTGACGATGTCGTCCTCGTCGCGCTGGGAGGCGCGGCCGTACACCTCGAGGCCGACGATGCCTTCCACCAGCGGGCCGCCGGCGTAGAAGTTGGCCTGGCGGCTATCGCCGGCGTCGCTGTCCTGCTGCAGGGTGGTGTCGAGCTGGACGTTGCCGTGCCAGGCCTCAGAAACGGTGCGGGTGATCACGTTGATCACCCCGCCGATGGCATCGGAGCCGTAAAGCGTCGACATCGGCCCGCGAATGACCTCGATACGCTCGATCGACTGCAGCGGCGGCAGCCAGTCCTGCTCGAAGCCGGCGCTGCCGTTGGGCCGCGTCTGGCGGCTGCGCTGCGGGCGACCGTCGACCAGAATCAGGGTGTACTCCGCAGGCATGCCGCGAATCGAGATGTCGTTGCCATTGTCGCCGGAGCCGCCGCCGGTGATGATCACACCGGGCACGTCACGCAGCGCGTCGGTGACGTCCTGGTAGCGGCCGCGCTCGATCTGTTCGCGACTGAGCACGCTGATGGAGGCCGGCGCATTCGTGACCTGCTGTTCGAACCCCGCGGCGGTGACCACGATGTCACCGAGAGACGTGTTTCCGAGCGCCGAGATCGGCGCGGTGGACAAGGCGGAGATGGCGCTTGCCAGCAGGGTCTTGCGCAATGGGATAGACATGATGATGCGGTTCCTGTGATGATCCGGTTGAAATTGAGTGTGCGACTTATTATCAAATGATAATTATTAGCATTTAAGGATCGCATACTTTCTTTGCTCATCGGTGAAACGACGGGTTCCGCTAAACGCAACACAAATCGCTCTTATTTTCATTTGGCCGGACGGCTGGCACAATGACGCCTCTTATTGCTTGCGGGCCACCTCATGTTTGATTTCGACGAACTGGCCGCCTTTTCGAGCGTGATGGCCACCGGCAGCGTGACGCAAAGCGCCCGGCGCATGGGCCTTGCCAAGTCCACCCTTAGTCGGCGCATCAGCCAGCTGGAGGCGCGCCTGAACCAGCCCCTGCTGCGGCGCCAGTCGAACCGCCTGATCCCTACCGAAGCGGGCCTGTTGTTCCACCAGTACTGCGAGGAACTTCTGAGCCTGGCAAACCAGAGCCGCGAGGCACTGGCGGAGCTTCGCGAGGAGATCAGCGGCCAGCTCACCCTCGAGGTGCACGGCGCCCTGGCCCGGGCCTGGGCGGCCCAGGTGGTGGAGGCGTTCCTTGCCCGCCATCCGCGCGTCGAGCTGACCCTGCGCACCCAGGAAACGCCGCCCAGCCGACTGGATAGCCACAGTGTCCATGTATGGCTTGGCGCGTTCGAGGGAAGCACCCTCAACCAGGAACCGCTTGGCGAGCTCGAGCGAGGACTCTACGCCAACCCCCGCTACCTGGCGCGGGCACCGGCACTGGAGCGCCCGGGCGACCTGCATCGCCACGCCTGGATCGACCTGCTGGACAGCGCCGCAAGCGGCGTAGCCCTCACCCACGCCCAGGCGCCGGAGGTGCTGTTCACCCCGCCTCGCTCGCGGCTGCGGGTCGACCAGACCCTGCTGCATCTCGACGCTATCGCCTCCGGCCAGGGCATCGGACTTCTGCCCCATTGGCTGGTGGCGCGGCGCGAGGCACACCACCCGGGCGATCTCGTTCACTGCCTGCCCGGCTGGGCGCCGGCGCCGCTGCCGGTGTCGCTGCTCTACCCGTTCGGGCGCCAGCCGCGGCGCATAGGGGCGCTGCTGGCCTTCCTGCGCGAGCAAGCGCCACGCGCGTGGCAGGCCCGGTGACGCGACCCGGCTTGCCAGCCGGCCGCTGGATTGCCGACAATAGCCGCGTACGCTCGCCAAGGAAGTTTCATGCTCGTTGAATTGTTCGCCGTGATGGCGCCGGTGCTGGCTGGCGCCGGGCTCGGTTTCGTCTGGGTTCGCCGAGGCCACCCCTACCCGATCGAGTTCGTGACCCGGCTGGTCTTCAATATCGGCACGCCGTCGCTGGTACTGGCCTCGCTCGCTGGCGCCTCCATCGATGCCCACACCTTCGGGCGGACCATGCTGGCCACGGCCCTGGTGATCAGCCTGATGGGCGTGGCCGCCTTTGCCATGGCAAGGCTCTTGCGCCGCGACTGGCGGGTGATCCTCGCGCCAATGATGTACCCCAATACCGGCAACATGGGCCTGCCGGTGGTGCTCTACGCCTTCGGCAGCGCCGGCTTTGCCTACGGCATCACCGTGATGGTCACCGTGTCGCTTTTCCAGTTCACCATCGGCGCCATGCTCTCGAGCCAGGGCAACCCGCTCAAGACGCTGGTCAAGACACCGACGGTCTACGCCATCCTGATCAGCATGACGCTGCTGTTGACCGATACCGCCCTGCCCGCCTGGATCGCCAACACGGTGGACCTGATGTCCGGCTTCACGGTGCCCTTGATGCTGATCACCCTCGGGGTGTCGCTTGCCAGCATCCAGGTGAAGAGCCTGCGCTCGGGGCTCGGCTTCACGCTGCTGCGCATTCCCCTGGCCGCCGGCACGGCCTGGGTCGTGGCCGGGTTGCTGGGGCTGCCGCCGCTGGCCCAGAGCATCCTGGTGGTGCAGATGTGCATGCCGGTGGCAGTGTTCAACTACCTGTTCGCCCAACGTGCCCAGCGCGAGCCTGCCTACGTGGCGAGCCTGGTGTTCTGCTCGACGCTGCTGGCACTTTTCTACCTGCCGGCGCTGCTTGCGTTGATGATGTAGCCGTGGTGGAACCTACCCGGCCGAGGGTAGTCACTGCTAAGTTGACGACAACTATCGACAAAGACCCGTTCGGAGACTCCCGTCATGCCCGCAGCCACGACCCTTTGCTCGACCCTGACACGCCCGTGCTTCGCCCCTCGCCGCCAAGGCCTTGCGCTGGTCGGCGGCCTGCTGCTGGCCGCTGGCGCCAGCGCCGAGACGATTGTCGACCGGGTGGAGAGTGAAGCAGCCACTTTCTCGATCGAGCGCGTGGCAAGCGGGCTGCAGCGCCCCTGGGCGGTCGCCTTGCTGCCGGACGGGCGCTATCTGGTCAGCGAGCGCGCCGGCCGGCTCAAGCTCATCGAGGCGTCCGGTCGTGATGTGAGCGTGCTCGAGGGGCTGCCCGAGGTCAGCGGCCACGGCCAGGGCGGGCTTCTCGATGTGGTGCTCCATCCCGCCTTCGGCGACGGCGAGCATGACTGGATCTACTTCACCTGGAGCAAGCCCGATGGCGGCAATACCCGTACCGCGCTCTCCCGGGTACGCTTCGAAGGTGAGGCGCTTGGCGATGCGGAGCTTCTGTTCGAGCAGGATCGCGCCTCCGGGCCGGGGCGCCACTACGGCTCGCGACTGGCTTGGCTTGGCGATGGCACGCTGCTGATGAGCGTGGGCGATCGGGGATCCAACCCTGGCCGCGCCCAGGATGGCGGCGATCACGCGGGCTCCACTTTGCGCCTGACCGAAACCGGCGAGGCGCCGAACGACAACCCTTTCGCAGGCGAGCCGGGGACACTCGACGAGATCTATTCGCTCGGCAATCGCAACATCCAGGGCATGGTGGTACGCGACAACGGCGAGGCCTGGGTCTCCGAGCACGGCCCGCTCACCGGCGACGAGCTGAACCTGATCGAGGCCGGACACAACTACGGCTGGCCGGAGGTGACGCTGGGCAACGACTACGCCACCAACGAGCCGATCGGCGCGACTTCCCTGCCCGGCATGACCGACCCGGCTCACGATTTCCAGGGGCGCTTCGCCCCTTCGGGGCTGGCCGAAGTGAGCGGCGAGCGTTTCCCGGCCTGGCAGGGTAATCTATTGGCCGGCGGGCTCGCCAGCGAGCAGCTGATGCGCTTCGTCATCGACGAGGGCCGGGTGATGGCCCACGAGCGCCTGCTCCAAGGCGAGCTTGGCCGGATTCGCGACGTGCGCCAGGGCGGGAACGGCGACATTTACCTGCTGACCGATGCCGACGAGGGCGCCCTCTACCGCCTGAGTCCCGTGGAGTGAGTCACCACGCTCTCGTTTCATTGATCATGGATACCCGATGCGCCTACGCAACTTAATGATTCTCACGGTTATCGTGCCGCTGTTCGTCGCCTTGGTGGTGTTCAGCTTCGTGGCCATCAAGGCGCTGGAGGACAACGTTCGCTCCAAGCTCGAGACCGAAGTGGAGATCATCACCCGGGCGCTGAGCACCTCCTTGAGCTATGCGGTGGCTCGTGACAGCGCCGCGCCGCTCGAGGAGGCTTTGCAGTCGGCGTTCTCGTTTCATCGCATCTACGGCGCCTACGTGTTCGACGTGCAGGGCCGCGAGATCTACGGGCTGGGGCTTGGCAAGAACCTGTTCAGCCCTGCGGAAATCCAGAGCGTCATCGAGCGCGATGACCTTTACAGCAACTATCGCCAGCTCGATGGCTGGACCTACTACTCGGCGCTGATCCCGCTGCGTACCCAGGATGGCAACGTCTACGGGGTGCTGCAGGTCAATCGGCTCAATACCGGTATCGAAAACTATACCGGGTTCATCAGTATCGTCGCCGTGCTGGTGTTCATCATCGGTGCCGGTGGCATCGTGCTGAGCATCTGGTGGGGCTTTCGGCGCTACATCGAACGGCCGTTGAACCGTCTGCTGCGTGTTATGCTGCTGGTGGAAGACGGCGACCGCAGCCAGCGGGCAAGCGTCGAGGGGCCGGTGGAGTATCGCCGTCTGGCTTCCGGCTTGAACGGCATGCTCGATGCCATGGCCGAGAAGGATCGCGACATCGACGCTCGCCGTCGGCGCGAGATCGAGCTCGAGAAGCGCCTGCGCAAGTCCAAGAAGCTCGCCGAGCTCGGCGTGCTCGCCGCGGGCGTGGCCCACGAGATCGGCGCGCCCTTGACGGTGATCAATGGCCAGGCCCAGCGCCTGGCAAGGCGCGACGTGATCGGCGACGACGAGCGCGCCCGCCTTGGCCGCATCCGCGGCGAGGTCGAGCGCATCGTCGAGATCGTGCGCCAGCTCATGGAGCTTGGCCGCCAGCACAACGTCGAGAAGGGCCGCCAGTCGCTCGATCATCTGGTCGCAAGCGCAGGCGAGCTGGTCGAGGAGGAGCTCGAACCACGCGGCATCCAGCTCGAGGTCGAGCTGCCCACACCAGCGCTCGAGGTGATGGTCAACGGCCAGCAGATCGTGCAAGTCCTCACCAACCTGCTGCGCAACGCCGCCCAGGCCCCGGACGTGCACGTGATCAAGGTACGCGCCGAGCGTGAGGGTAGCGAAATCACCTTGTGCGTGGAGGACGACGGTCCGGGCATTCCGGCATCGCACCACCACCAGGTGTTCGATCCGTTCTTCACCACCAAGCCCGTGGGCCAAGGCAGCGGCCTGGGGCTTTCGATGGTACACCGCATCATCAATGATCACGGCGGGACGATTGGCGTGTTCGACAGCGCCCTGGGGGGAGCGGGGTTCGAGATCACCCTCCCCTTGAGTGAAACCGCATCCGCTTGAGGAAAACGCTTTGACCGATCAGGAACATCTTTTACCGCTACTGGTCGTCGAGGACGACCCCGCCATTCGCGAACTTCTCGAAGAGGAGCTTCATGATGCCGGCTACGCCACCCTCGGCGTCTCCAGCGCCGAGGAGGCCATCGCGCTTTTGAGCCATACGGCGGTCTCGATGATGATCACCGACGTGCGCCTGCCTGGGATGACCGGTATCCAGCTGCTCCAGCAGCTTCGCCAGGAGGGCTCGGAGCTCGGGATCATCGTGATTACCGCCTTCGGTACCATCGACCAGGCCGTCGAGGCGCTGAAGCTCGGTGCCGACGACTTCCTCACCAAGCCGCTGGATCTCGACGCCATTCGCGAGGCGGTGTTTCGCGTGCTGGAGCGCCAGCGCCTGGCGCTCTCCCACGATGACGAGCTCCATCACTTCCACGGTATCGTCGGCAAGAGCCCGACCATGCAGGCACTTTTCCATGACGCCTCGCGCCTGGCCAAGAGCAGCGCACCGATCCTGATCCTCGGCGAAAGCGGCACAGGCAAGGAGTTGCTCGCCCGGGCCATTCACCTGGAGAGCCCGCGTCACGAGGCGCCTTTCGTGCCAGTCAACTGCGCCAGCATTCCTGCGGACCTGATGGAAAGCGAGTTCTTCGGTCACGTGAAGGGTGCCTTCACCGGCGCCAACGAAGCGCGCAAGGGCCTTTTCCAGAGTGCTCAGGGTGGTAGCCTGTTTCTCGACGAGATCGGCGAAATGCCGATCAATCTGCAGGCCAAGCTGCTGCGCGCCCTGCAGGAGAAAACGGTGCGCCCGGTGGGCGGTGAGCGCGAGGAGCCGGTGGATGTGCGCATCATCGCCGCCACCCACAGGAACCTCGAAAAGGAGATCGAGGAGCAGAACTTTCGAAGCGACCTCTTCTACCGCCTGGAGACCTTTTCGCTGCGGATACCGCCGCTTCGCGAGCGCGGAAGCGACATCGAGCACCTGGTCTTCGCGTTGATCGACAAGCACGCCGACGCTCAAGGCAAGCAGATCGAGCAGATCGAGCCCGAGGCACTCAACACCCTGTTGAGCTACTCCTACCCAGGCAACGTGCGCGAGCTCGAGAACGCCGTGATGCGTGCGGTGACCCTGAGCGAGGAAGGCGTTCTGCAACACGGCGACCTGCCGGAGCGACTGCGCGATCATGTCAGCACCCAGGCCAGCGCCGAGCTCATGCCAGCGCTTAGCGGTGAAGTGCTGGCCGGCACCCAGGCGCCGGCGCCGGCACCCGCGCGCTGGCCAAGCCTTGAAGAGGTCGAAAAGCGCTACATCAAGAAGGTGCTCGAGGCGACTGGAGGCAACAAACGCCGCACCGCAGAGGTTCTGGGTATTGCCCGCCGCACGCTCTATCGCCGCCTGGAAGACGACAACGAACAGCCTTGAAAATCAGGTGAAAAGTGAAAAAGAGGGCCGGGAAGCAGTGCTTCCCGGCCCTCTTTTTCACTGACTGCCCAGCGCGCAAGAGCGCCTTGCCTAGATGTCGTCGCTCGGAGTTTCGCCGGCGTCGTCGTTGGACATCGGGCCGGTTCCCATGGGCTGTTCTTCCTCGGGGGCGGCATCCGGATTGGGCGGGTCGTCGTTTCCGCAGCCGGCGAGCGCAAGCGCGCCGAAAGCCATCATCACGCTGAGCAGCAGCGCTTTGAAACGCTTGTTGCGTTGGTCACCCATGTCGTTCTCCTTGACGTTGTGGTCACGATCCATGCAGCGAATTGCCATGATCAAGCCTATTCAACGTAGTGCGCTGAGCACCGATTTACCAGCGGGATCGACGTCGCCAATGGACTCGGCGTATCTACAAGGCAAAAAAACCCCCGCAAGGGTGCGGGGGAAATGGTGATAGACCGTGTGGAGCAGCCGCAGGGAACAGACAGCTGGCCCGATCTATCACCGTAGGGAGCGGGGTGAATCGATCAGTTCGTGGTGGTTTCTTCGTCATCTGCATCGCCCGGCGCTGAACCCGGCATCGGCTCGGTACCATCCCCGAATCCTGGATTCTCTTCCGGATCTTCGGCTGTGGTCATGCCCGGCTCACCGCCTGGCATCGGTTCCTGCGAGGTCGCCGCGTCATCTTCAAGGCCCGGATCGCTCATGGCGGGATCGGACGGGGCGGGATCGGACGGGGCGGGATCGGACGGGGCGGGTTCGGTCATGGCGGGATCATCGTTCAGGGCAGGCTCGTCCATGGAGCCACTCTGCTCCATGGTTTCCGGCTGCTGAGCGGGCGGCAGCTCGTCTTCGTCGTCGTTGCCGCAACCAGCCAGTGTGAGCGAGGTCACGGTAGCCAACATGCCCAGCGCGATGAGATGTTTACGCTTGAACGTCGGTTTGTCTTGCTTATCCATAAGACCTGCCTCCTTTAGGTTCATTGAACGTCTCGAGATGCGCCTGCCTGGCTTGTTGGGCCACTCCGTGGCCATTTCTCAAGATCATAAAAGTCGAATAAATGCATTCACTTCTCGCGCCAAAAACTTTAAAAAACAAATAATAAAATATAAAAACAACGACTTATAAAATAAGTCGCACTGACGTCGATTTAACCTACGCTATATCGGAAGGGGATAGAAATGACACATGTAACGTTGGCTCACTACGTTGTCCAGGGGCGTTGTGACACATAGGCCAGCTTCATGTATAATAATTGGTAATAAATTCAGCGCTTATTGCTAATTTCTAATTATTTAACTGCAGTGATGTGCCCTTCCACGCCTCTCTTAACGGGCAAGCCTGGTCGTGGACGCTGAAAGGACTGCAACAAGATTATTCAACCATAAGGTTTCATCGATGGAAGAAACACGTCCTGTCAAGATTCAGGTACGCGGCTTGAGCAAGGTGTTCGGCAAGCAACCCAAGAGGGCCCTAGAACTACGTGACCAAGGGCTCAAACGCCCCGAAATTCTCGAAAAGACCGGCCAGACCCTTGGCCTTTCCAATATCTCCTTCGATGTCTACGAAGGAGAGCTTCTGGTCATCATGGGGTTGTCGGGTTCGGGCAAGTCAACGCTGATTCGCTGCCTTAACCGACTGATCGATTCCACCGAAGGCGACATCGTCATCGACGGGGAAAACATTCCCACCCTGGGCGAAAAGGCATTGCTGGAGTGTCGCCGGCGCCATTTCTCGATGGTTTTTCAAAATTTCGCTCTGTTCCCCCATCGTACGGTTCAGCAAAATGCTGAGTTCGGCCTCGAGATTCGCGGCATTGACAAGGCCAAGCGGCGCGAGATCGCCCACGGTGCCCTGCAACAGGTGGGTCTGGGCGGCTGGGAAGATGCCTACCCCAATCAGCTTTCCGGCGGCATGCAGCAGCGCGTGGGCCTTGCACGGGCACTGGCCAACGATGCGAGCGTGTTGCTGATGGACGAAGCGTTCTCGGCACTCGACCCCTTGATTCGCAAGGACATGCAGCAGGAGCTTCTGCAACTTCAGACCCGCATGCAGAAGACTACCGTCTTCATCACCCACGACCTGGACGAAGCGCTCTCCATCGGGGATCGCATCGTGCTGCTCAAGGATGGCGAAGTGGTTCAGATCGGCACGCCCGAGGAGATTCTCACCCAACCGGCCGACGACTACGTGCGCCGCTTCATCGAAGGGGTGGATCGCGCACGTATCCTGACCGCCGAAAGCGCCATGCGCCCGGTACGCACCAGCGCCCGCGACAGCGACGGTCCGCGCACCGCGCTGCACCGCATGCGCGACTACAGCCTGGATTCCATCTACGTGACCGACCGCGACCGCCGCCTGCTCGGCCTGCTGGAGGCGGATGCCGCCAGCCGCGCCATCGAGGAGCGCGCCGACAAGCTCACCGCCTATCTGACCCAGGATTTTCGTCGCGTATCGCCGGAGGAGCCGCTTCAGAACCTGTTCGCCATGTTCAGCGAAAAGAGCTACCCCATTGCCGTGGTGGATGACGAACAGCGCCTGCTGGGCGTCGTCGTCAAGGGCGCGGTATTGCACGAACTGGCACGAGCAGGAGAAGAGCACTGATGGATATCCCACGCATCCCCCTGGGCAGCTGGATCGAGAGCGGCCTGCGCTGGCTGACCAGCGAGTATTCGGTCGTCACCCGGGGCATTTCCCGGTTCACCCAGAGCGGCATCGACGGCTTGAACGATGGCTTGATGTGGCTACCCGACTGGGCGCTGATGGCGTTGATCGCCCTATTGTGCTGGCGCCTGGCGAGCGTTCGCCTGGCGATCGGCGCCGTGGCGGGTCTGGCTCTGATCTGGAACCTGGGCCTCTGGAACCCGATGATCGAGACCCTGACGCTGGTGGTGATCGCCACCCTGGTCGCGGTGGTGATCGCGCTTCCGATCGGCATCGTCGCGGCGCTCTCCGAGCGCCTCTATCGGGTGATCATGCCGGTGCTCGACTTCATGCAGACCATGCCGGCCTTCGTCTACCTGATTCCGGCCATTCCGTTCTTCGGTATCGGGGCGGTATCGGCGATCTTCGCCACCGTGATCTTCTCCATGCCGCCGGCGATCCGTTTCACGACCCTCGGTATTCGCCAGGTGCCGACGGAGCTGATCGAGGCCGCCGACGCCTATGGCGCTACTCGCGGCCAGAAGCTCTTCAAGGTGCAGCTGCCGCTGTCGCTGCCTACCGTGATGGCGGGGATCAACCAGACCATCATGCTGGCGCTCTCGATGGTCGTGATCGCCGCGATGATCGGCGCCGACGGGCTGGGCAGCGAAGTGTGGCGCGCCATCCAGCGCCTGCGCCCCGGCGATGGCTTCGAGGCTGGCATCGCGGTAGTCATTCTGGCCATGCTGCTCGACCGTTTGACCCAGTCGCTGCGCAAGTCGCGCCGTTGACGAACATGCGGGCTCGAGAAGACGCTTGAGCGGTACACGCGTCGCACGAGCCGTCATGTCCGGCAAGCGCCAGGCGGTTTCGGCCGCCGTGCTTGTCGCACCACGAGGCCTCGGCCTTGATTCATAAGAGTGTCAATCACCAACAAGGGAAACATCACATGAAAACACGTATCCAAGCGTCGATTCGCCTCGCTTCTCTCGGCTTGCTCGCCACGACTGGTCTCGCCGGCGGCTTCGCTCAAGCCCAGGACAAGGGCACGGTCAACCTCGCCTACGTCGAATGGTCCTCGGAAGTGGCGTCCACCAACGTGGTGGCCGCCGTGCTCGAGCAGGCCGGCTTCGACGTGAACCTGACTTCGCTCTCGGCGGCGGCCATGTTCCAGGCGCTCTCCACCGGTGATGCCGACGCGATCGTTGCGGCCTGGCTGCCCACTACCCACGCCGAGTACATGGAGCGCATCGGTGACAGCGTCGAGGACCTGGGACCGAACCTGGACGGCACCAAGCTCGGCCTGGTGGTGCCCGCCTACACCGAGGTGGACTCCATTGCCGATCTCAACGACAACGCGGCGCTGTTCGACAGCGAGATCATCGGTATCGACCCGGGGGCGGGCCTGATGGGTCTGGCCGAGGAAGTCGTGGATACCTATGACCTCGATTTGCGTCTGCGCAGCGGCAGCGACGCCACCATGGTGGCCGCGCTTTCCAACGCGATCGACAACGAGGAAGACATCGTCGTGACCAGCTGGACGCCGCACTGGATGTTCGCGCGCTGGGACCTGAAGTATCTCGAGGACCCGGAGAACGTCTTCGGCGGCGCCGAGCAGATCCATACCGTGGTGCGCAGCGGTTTCGACGATGATATGCCTGAAGCCTATGCCATTCTCGATGCCTTCGAGTGGACGCCGGAGCAGATGGGCGAAGTGATGCTGATGAACCAGGAAGAAGGCAGCGACCCGCGCGAGAACGCCAGACAGTGGGTCGAGGAGAATCAGGATGTCGTCGAGCAGTGGATCGACGGTTGATGTCGAGCCCATCCAGCGCAGGATGAAGGCTCCCTGCGCACGGTTGTAATTATTTTGTACAGACCGAACAAAACTTGTACAAACCAGCAGCGACGTTTGCTATTTTTAACGCATGCGTGCCCGAGACTTGCCGACCCTGTCGACCGGCGGCAAGCCTCGGGCTTTCGTTTCAAAATGGAGAAGACCCAGTGGATAACGAGAAGTCCAACCACTCCCCGGATGAGCCGGTCGGCGAGGGAATCCCCTCCCCGGATGGTCCGGCCAACCTCATCGATACCGATTACGTCATCGGCCAGGACAACTTCACCCGCGAAGCCATGGGGTTCAAGCTCGATCTGCACGGCAAGGTATTCACGATCTCGGCGATCGTGGTATCACTGTTCGTCATCCTGACCCTGGCGCTGCAGGATGACATCGCCCACGTCTACGACAGCATCTTTGCGTTTCTGACCGGCAACCTGGCCTGGTTCTTCATGATGGCCGCTAACGTCTTCGTGATTCTCTGCCTGGGATTGATCGTCTCGCCATTAGGCAAGATCCGCATCGGTGGCGCCAACGCCAAGCCCGACTACACCTATACCGGCTGGTTCTCGATGCTGTTTGCCGCCGGCATGGGGATCGGTCTCATGTTCTTCGGCGTCAACGAGCCACTGACCCACTTCGGCACCTCCTTCGAGGGTGCCGCTGGCGCTCCGCTCGGCGGCGCCGAGGGTGACGCGGCGGCGGCGACGGCGCTGGGCATGGCGGCGACCATCTACCACTGGGGCCTGCACCCCTGGGCGATCTACGCCGTGGTGGCGCTGTCGCTGGCGCTGTTCTCCTTCAACAAGGGGCTGCCGCTCTCCATGCGTTCGGTGTTCTACCCGATCCTGGGCGAGCGGGTATGGGGCTGGCCGGGCCACGTGATCGACATTCTGGCGGTCTTCGCCACGCTGTTTGGCCTCGCGACCTCGCTGGGTCTCGGCGCGACCCAGGCAGCGGCGGGCCTGACCTACCTGTTCGGCGCGCCGGAAAGCGACGTGACCATGATCCTGTTGATCATTGGCATCACCATCATCGCGATCGGCTCGATCGTTGCCGGCGTCGACAAGGGCGTCCAGCTGCTTTCCAAGATCAACATCGCGCTGGCCGCAGCGCTGCTGTTCTTCGTGATTGGCGTGGGCCCGACCCTGTTCATCGCCACCGGCTTCTTCGAGAACCTCTACCACTACGCCATCAACTTGCCGGCACTTTCCAACCCCTTCGGCCGCGAAGACACCGGCTTCGTTCAGGGTTGGACCGCCTTCTACTGGGCGTGGTGGATCTCCTGGTCGCCCTATGTCGGCATGTTCATCGCACGAGTTTCGCGTGGCCGTACCGTACGTGAGTTCCTGATTTCGGTGCTCATCGTGCCAACGTTGGTCTCGGTATTGTGGATGACAGCCTTCGGTGGCACGGCGATCGACCAGTTCGTGAGCCAGGGCATCGACGCGGTACGCCAACAGGGGGTCGACCTGCAGCTGTTCGTGATGCTTGAGCAGTTGCCGCTGTCCCAGATCACCTCATTCCTCGGTATCGTGCTGGTGGTCGTGTTCTTCGTGACCTCTTCGGACTCCGGATCGCTGGTGATCGACTCCATCACGGCCGGCGGCAAGGTGGATGCGCCGAAGCCGCAGCGGGTCTTCTGGGCGCTGATCGAAGGGGCGATCGCCATCGCGCTGCTGCTCGGTGGCGGTCTGACGGCGCTGCAGAGCATGGCGGTGTCCACCGGCCTGCCCTTCACCCTCATCCTGCTGGTATCGTGCTACGCCATCGTCAAGGGTCTCATGAGCGAGCCCAAGGCGGTCTGAACCGCGCAGTAACCGAGACGGCAATACGAAAACGGGCAGCCCAGCTGCCCGTTTTTTATGTGTGCAAGAGTGTCAGCACCAGAAGCGCTCGAGTGGGGTCTCGGGACTGTAGTGATGCGCCACTTGAGCCTGGAAGAGCTCGGCGGTGGCCAGTGCGTCGACCAGGGCGTGATGCCCCTGGTAGCTCGGAAGCCCGTAGCGCTGGCGGCTCGCATCGAGGCGAATCGACACCGGCGGGCGCCCCAGCCAGCGGCGAAAGCGCGCCCACAGCGTCTGGCGGTGCAGGCGGGCCTCGAGCGACATCGTGTCGATCATGGGAAACAGTACGCCTTCGCCTCGACGAGCCTTGACGGCGGCGTCGAGAAACGGGCGCTCGATGTTGCGAAAATGCACCACCACCAGGCGTCCGGCCAGCTCCTCGAGTAGCGCTTCAAGAATGAGATCGAGATCCGGCGCGTGATCGACCTCGGAGTGGGTGATGTGATGGTAGGCGACGGAGCTCTCCTCCAGCGGCCGAGGCGGCTTGACCACCCAATAGCGCCGCGTGGCGAGGGGAATGCGCGCGAGCGTGAAATGGACGAGCCCGATGCTGACAATCGCGTGGCGCCGCTCGTCGAGCCCGGTGGTCTCCATGTCGAGCGCCACCATGGGCACGTCGGCGATAGGTGTGTCCGGGGCCGGCAGGCGCGCCTGGAAAAAGCGCGCGAGCATGTCATCCTGAGCGTGGTCGGCGCGACGCGCCAGATAGCCCGCCCAGTCGGTCTGCGTGATACGTTGGCGGGGACGTATTCCCTTCATCATGCTTTTCTCATCGTTGACGGCGCCTCATCGCTGACTGGGAACTGGATAGCGGAACTTGAGAAACTTCTGCGCGTTGCTCAACACCTGGAAAGCGTCCTTGAGCGTGTGGCGCTCGCTGTCCTCGACATTCTCGGGCTCGATGTTGTTGTCCGGCGTGCGCTCCTCCTCGAGGTCGATCATCTGGTGACGAAGCCGTGACATGCACAGGAATTCAAAGGCGTAGCTCAGCTTGTCGCTCACCCCGGAGGCGAGCAGCTGGGTGTGGTTGATGTCCTCGAGGCGCCGAAAGCTGTTTTGCGCCTTTGAGCCGCAGGCGAGCGCGTGAACGCGAATCAGGTCCACCATCGGTGCAGTGCCGCGGCGCTTCAAGTTGATCGAGTTGTTGTGCTTGCCGTCCTTCTCCATCACGAAGGTGCGAAAGAATCCCAGCGGCGGCGTGCGATTGAGCGCATTACGGGCCATGGCAGCCAGAAACAGCGGCGCCTGGGGCGCGCGGGTGGCAATCAGATCCTGCAGCGTCTCCACGAAATGACTCTCCCCGTAGACGCTGTCCAAGTCGAAGAAAATCGAGCTGTGCAGCAGCTTCTCCGGCGTCGGGTTGGCGATCCACTCCTCGAAATACTCCTTCCACACCTTGAGCGGCTGGCGCCAGCGCGGGTTGGTCGCCATGATGTCACCCTTGCAGTAGGTGTAACCGCAGGCATCGAGGCCATCGCTGACGTAGGCGGCCAACGCCTTGAAGTAGTCGTCGTGGGTGTCCGGGTCGAAGTCATCGGAAAGGATCAGGGCGTTGTCCTGATCGGTGACGATGCTCTGCTCGTTGCGCGCCATCGAGCCGTTGACCATGAAGCAGTACGGCACCGGCGGCGGGCCGAGCTCGGCCTCGGCGAGCTCGAGCAATCGCCGGGTGAAGCTGCGCCCGATAGTCGAGAGCGCGCTGCCGAGCATGACCGAATTGGCGCCCTCCTGCACCATGCGCACAAACGCCGCGCGCACATCGGCGGAGAGTCGCGCAAGCCCGTAGGCACTCGACTGGTTGAAGATGTTGCTGACCAGATAAAGGCCGCTGTGGGTCTCGTAGCGAATGATGTCCGACAGATGCACCACGCCCACCGGACGCTGGCGGTAGAGTACCGGCAGATGATGGACGTTGTTGCGCAGCATGGTGAGCATGGCCTCGTAGATCGAGGCGTCGGACTGGATGGTGATCAGCGCGTGGGAAATCACCTCGCCTACCGGCGTCTGCGGCGACAACCCCTTCGCGACCACGCGGTTGCGAAAATCGCTGTCGGTCAGAATACCGCACATCTGCCAGCTTTTGCCCTCGCTGTCCTTGAAGCTGTAGCGGGGGTTGTCGCTGCCTTCGTCGATCACCAGTACCGCCGAGGCCTGGGCGTTACCCACCTGCAGCGCGGCTTCCTGCACGCTCATGGTCGACTCCACCATCACCGGATAGCGTGAGACCAGCTTGCGAATCCGCGTGACCATCATGTCGTTGGACTTCTTCTGCAGCTCTGCGGCACTTTCGAGGCGCGGTCGCTCGAGCTCGACGAAGTCGGCGAAATCGTCGTCCTCCTCGCACAGGCGCTGGAACATCGCGTCGCTGATGAAGTAGATCAGCGTATCCTCGATGGCCGTCGCGGGAAAGCGCACCCGGTGGTTTCGCAGCAGGCTGAAGTGGCCGAAGATGTCGCCCTCGACCAGGCGGTTGTAGAGCTCGCCGCGGCGCCGATACACCTCCACCGCACCGCTGCGGATGTAGCAAAGCTCATCGATTGTGTCGTTGAGGACGAGGATGTCGGTGCCAGTCTTGAAGTAGCGCACCTCCACGCCCTCGGCGAGCGCATCGAGCAGCTCGTCGGAAAGGCCATCGAAAGGTGGAAACTGCCCCATGTGCTGACGTATTTCCCAAAGCTCCACGTCCATGTCGTCTCCTTGGCGAAGCGGTCGTCAAAGCCTTGAAGTTTGGCGGCAATCCGCCCAGCGGTAAAGGCCGGACACGAAAAAGCCCGGTGAAAACACCGGGCTTCATGGAACAGATTACAGACCCTGACACCTCTTGAAGCTATCGACGCGCCTGACTTGCGCAAACAAGAGCAGTACTCATAAGAGAAGTATCAGGGATGGTCACGATCAGGACTGGTTGGCCATTTCCTGAACGCGCTGCATCATTTCCGGATCCTGCTGGATGGATTGACCGATGGCGTTGAAGGTATCGACGTCCAGGCCGCTGTTCTCGACCACTTCGATCATGCGGTCGTTGGCTTCGGCGCGTACTTCCTGTTGAGCCGCCTCGTCTTCTGCTTCCTGCAGACGCTGTGTGTACTCTTGCGAGATCACGGCGATTTCTTGAGAAGCATCGGCGAACTGCTGCAGCTGCTCATCGCTGAAATCCTGGGCCGGGGCTTGCTGGGTGGCCATCGGATCTTGAGCCGGGTCCTGAGCTTGCTGGGCATTGGCGGTTCCCGCCATCAGACCGGTGGCAAGCAGGGCAGCTGAGAACAAAGCAGTCATACGTTGCATGATAAGAAACCTCGTTGGCGCGTTATGAATGTGGTGAATCTGACGCGGGCATTCAGCACAGGTTCAAATTTTTATGTAACGGTAAGTAAAAATGCATGAAACGATGGCCGCTACCCCGCAAGGCTACCTTTCGGTGGGCGGCTTAGAGACGCTGAAGGTAGCCCACTCCGCCGAGGTTGCGCATCTGTTGACGAACCCACTGGCTGCGCCGTTCCACCTGGGCGTCCGGGCGCGCGGCGCTGCGGGTGCGCGGGCTTGGCAGGATCGCCGCCAGAAGGCTTGCCTGGCGTTCGGTCAAGGCGCTTCCCGAGGCGCCGAAATAGTGCTGCGCCGCGGCTTCCAGGCCGAACACGCCGGTGTCCCACTCGGCGACGTTCAAGTACACCTCGAGAATGCGCGACTTGCTCCAGAAGGTCTCGATCAACAGCGTGAACCACGCTTCGAGCCCCTTGCGAAACCAGCTGCGCCCGCTCCACAGGAACACGTTCTTGGCGGTCTGCTGACTCAGGGTGCTCGCCCCGCGCAGGCGCGAGCCGTCCTGGCTTGCCTGCCAGGCGCGCTTGAGCTCGACCAGATCGAAGCCACGATGATAGGGAAAGCGCTGGTCCTCCGCGGCGATCACCGCGAGCTTAGCGTTACTCGACAGCTCATCGAAGCTTCGCCACTGCCGGGTGATGGTGATCGGCTCGCCCTGGAAAAGGCCTTGCACCTTGCGCTCGACCATGACCATCGACCCCGGCGGCGGCACCACGCTGAAAAGCAGCACCAGCGCCACCGAAAAAACCACGAAGGCGAGTGCGCCACGCCAGACAAAGCGCCAGACAAGACGCAGGTAATGGCGCAGCGCACGGTTGAGCATGTCGGTATCCCTAGCGTTTCATGAGGTGTTGGGCATGATAGCGCAGATGCTCCTCGATGAACGAGGCGATGAAGAAGTAGCTGTGATCGTAACCCGGCTGGCGACGCAGCGTCAGCGGATGATCGTGCTCTTCGCACACGGCTTCCAGACGTTCGGGCTTGAGCTGCTCTTCCAGGAACTGATCGGCGTCGCCCTGATCGATGAACAGGCGCTGGCGCGAAGCGCCGTTGGCGACCAGCTCGCAGGCATCGTACTGGCGCCACCGGGACTCATCCTCGCCCAGGTAGCTGGTGAACGCCTTCTGCCCCCAGGGGCAGTTCATCGGGTTGACGATGGGCGAGAACGCCGACACCGAGCAGAAGCGCCCCGGATGGCGCAGGGCAAGAATGAGCGCGCCATGACCGCCCATGGAGTGGCCGCTGATCGACTCGCGCCCGTTGACCGGGAAGTGCTGGCGCACCACCGACGGCAGCTCCTCGACCACGTAGTCGTACATGCGGTAGTGCCCTTTCCAGGGCGCCTGGGTGGCGTTGACGTAGAAGCCTGCGCCGGAGCCCAGGTCGAAGCTTTCGTGCTCGCCGGGCAGATCTGTGCCGCGCGGGCTGGTGTCCGGACAGACGATCGCCACGCCGAGCTCGGCGGCCACGCGGTGGGCGCCGGCCTTCTGCATGAAGTTCTCGTCGCTGCAGGTGAGGCCTGACAGCCACCACAGCAGCGGCACGCGCTCGTTTTCCGCCTGGGGCGGCAGGTAGACGGCGAAGACCATGTTGCAATCCAACGCCCGGGAGTAGTGGCGGTAGCGCTTGTGCCAGCCGCCGAAACTGCGGTTGGCGGACAATAGCTCCAGCGTTTCGCTCATGCTCATGGGTAGGCTCCTGAGATGCAAACGCGGTGGGAAGACCCACCGCGCTCTTGGTTCACGTTCACTATAACGTCAATCGACCCAAATAGCGTCAATCGATCCGACGCGTACTCAGTAGTGCAGCACGGTGCGGATGCTCTTGCCCTCGTGGAGCAGATCGAACGCTTCGTTGATCTTCTCGAAGGGCATGTCGTGGGTGATGAAGTCGTCGATGTTGATCTCGCCGTTCATGTAGCGCTCCACGTAACCCGGCAGCTCGCTGCGCCCCTTGACGCCGCCGAAGGCGGAACCTTTCCAGACCCGGCCGGTGACCAGCTGGAACGGACGCGTGGAGATCTCCTCGCCGGCACCGGCCACGCCGATGACGATCGACTCGCCCCAGCCCTTATGGCAGCACTCCAGCGCCGAGCGCATGACGTTGACGTTGCCGATGCACTCGAAGGAGTAGTCGACGCCGCCGTCGGTCAAATCGACGATGACCTGCTGGATCGGGTCCGAGTACTTCTTGGGGTTGACGAAGTCGGTGGCGCCGAACTGCTTGGCGAGCTCGAACTTGTCTTCGTTGACGTCGATGGCAATGATCCGGCCCGCCTTCGCCATTACCGCGCCCTGGATGACCGCAAGGCCGATGGCACCGAGCCCGAACACGGCGACGGTCGCGCCCGGCTCGACCTTGGCAGTGTTGAGTACCGCGCCGATACCGGTGGTGACGCCGCAGCCCAGCAGGCAGATCTTGTCCATCGGCGCCTCTTTGGAGACGACCGCCAGCGACACCTCCGGCAGCACGGTGTATTCGCTGAAGGTGGAGGTGCCCATGTAGTGATGGAGCATCTTGCCATCGAGCGAGAAGCGCGAGGTACCGTCCGGCATCACTCCCTTGCCCTGGGTCGCGCGCACGCTGCCACACAGGTTGGTCTTGCCGGAAAGGCAGAACTTGCACTTGCCGCATTCGGCGGTGTAAAGCGGAATAACGTGGTCGCCAGGCTTCAGGCTGGTGACGCCCTCGCCCACTTCCTGCACGACGCCTGCGCCTTCATGGCCCAGCACCGAGGGGAAGAGCCCTTCCGGATCGGCGCCGGAGAGCGTGTAGGCGTCTGTATGGCACACGCTCGTGGCGGCCATCTTCACCAGCACTTCACCCTTTTTCGGGCCTTCGACATCGATTTCCACCAGCTCGAGCGGCTTGCCTGCCTCGAGCGCTACTGCAGCACGTGACTTCATGATTCATCTCCCTGTTCAAAACGTAAACGACTTATGCATGGCGCACAGTGTAGTCAGCTAGTGGAGGGGGATAAATAGGGATACACTCACAAGATTATTGCCCAGCAGCAATAATCCTCTATCGTCATAGGCGATGATGTAGAAAAGGAAACTGCATGCAGCGTTGGGACCGAATCGAGGCCTTTGTCGAAGTGGTGAGGCTCGGCAGCTTCTCTGCCGCAGCGCGCCACCTGAAAGTGTCCACCTCGCATACCAGCCGGCTGGTGAGCCAGCTCGAGAACCAGCTCGGCATACAGCTTCTCTATCGCACCACGCGTCAGATTCGCCTGACCGATGCCGGGACGATCTACGTCGAGCACTGCCGCCACCTGTTCGATGGCCTGCGCGACGCCGAACAGGCGATCAACGAGCTGCAGGCCCGGCCCAGCGGACTTTTGAAGCTTACGGCGGCCACCACCTTCGGCGAGCGCTTCGTCGCGCCGCTGGTCAACGATTTCCAGTGCCTGCACCCAGAGCTCGAAGTGCACATGCACTTCACCAATCGCGCGGTCGAACTGATCGACGAGGGATTCGATATCGCGATTCGCATGGGGGTGCTGAAGGATTCGAGCCTGATCGCCAAGCGTCTTTGCGAGCGCCGCGAGTACATCGTGGGCGCCAGCGACTATTTTCGCCAGGCGCCCCGGCCGCACACCCTTGCCGAGCTCAACCAGCACCCGTGCCTTCTAGGCTCGCGGCCGTTCTGGCTGTTCGAGGTCAACGGCCAGCGCCGCGAAGTGCGCCTCGAAGGTCGCTGGAGCGGCAACTCCGGCCCGGCCCTTCTCGATGCCGCGCTCAAGGGGCTGGGCCTTGCCCAGCTTCCGGACTACTACGTGGCTCCTTACCTTGAAAGCGGGGAACTGGTCGCAGTGCTCGAGCCGTTCCAGCATCACGACACCGCCGTGTGGGCGGTCTATCCGCGCCACCGCCATCTTTCTCCCAAGATTCGCCAGTTGGTCGACTACCTGGCCACCCATCTCGAGGCGCAGCTGCCTGGACGCCGGTAGCTGCGGGAAGCGGCATGCCCTCGCCGCGCCTTGGGACATGCAAGGAAAGCGATATCGGCGTGCGGGCGCGCTTCAAGAGCGATATAATGCAACATTCATCAATGAATGTTTATAGCCTACGCTATAGTTAGCAAGGATACTCGATGTCACTCCCCCCACCCCACTGGCCTATCGACTTCAAGACGACACTCATGCGCGCCATTCTTTACGTGCTGTTCATCGCGGCGATCACCCAGGGCGCCTACCTGGAGGCGCTCTACATGCCGGAGCTTCGCTTCAGCGAATACGGCTTCACCGAGCTGACCCAGACCGCCGTGCTCGCCACATGCTGTCTGATGCTGCTTTACGTTCGCCATGTCCTGAAGGTTTGGCCGACGGTGACGCTGTTGCTCTTCGCCTTCATCGCCTCGTCGCTGGTGCGCGAGCAGGATTACTTTCTGGACGAGTACGTTGCTCGCCACACCTGGAAGATTCTGGTCGCGCTGATCGTGATTCCCTCGATCGCCTGGATTGTGATCAAGCGCCACGCGTTTCTCGACGAGTTTCGCCATTACAGCAACACTTTCGCCTTCGGCCTGTTCGCCGGCGGCGTACTGACGACCTATGTGTTCTCGCGCCTTTATGGGCGCAGCATCTTCTGGCAGGCGGTACTCGAGGACAACTACGTACGCGATTTCAAGGATGCCGCCGAAGAGGTCGTCGAGCTTTTGGGCTACAGCCTGATCCTGTTCGCCACCCTGGAACTTCTGCTGCTGGCACGACGCATGCACTTGAGGCGCAAGGCGTCTCAGACACTGCTCTGACGCCACCCCGGTACCACGACCCCAGCGCCGCCCCTCCCGGGCGGCGTTTCATTTTTTATATACCCCTATGCGTAAAGCGATTTGCGCCACCCCGAGCTTGTCCGTAGTGTCCTTCGACTCACCCTTTTTCAACCCTCTCGACTCTCGATGGATACCGACGCCTCATGGATAACCACAACAACGCCGGCAAACCCGCTCGGCGCGGCGCCTTCACGCGCTTTCTCGACACCGTGGAGTGGCTTGGCAACCTTCTGCCCCACCCGGTCACCCTGTTCGCCATCCTGTGCGTGCTGGTGGTGCTGGCCAGCGGCATCGCCGGTGCGCTCGGTGTCTCGGTAGCGGACCCGCGCCCGGCCAACGAGGGCGAGTGGATCGCGGTCAACTCGCTGCTCAACGCCGATGGCCTGCGCCGCCTGATCACCGAGATGGTCACCAACTTCACCAGCTTCGCGCCGCTCGGTACCGTGCTGGTCGCCATGCTCGGCGTGGGCGTGGCCGAGCACTCCGGGCTGATCTCGGCCACCATGCGCTCACTTGTGCTCAACCGCTCGCCGCGCATCGTCACCTACGCCATCGTGTTCGCCGGCATTCTTTCCAACATGGCCGCGGAGCTTGGCTACGTGGTGCTGATTCCACTGGCAGCGATGATCTTCCACTCGCTGGGGCGTCACCCGCTGGCGGGGCTGGCGGCGGCGTTTTGCGGTGTCTCCGGTGGCTACAGCGCCAACCTGCTGATCGGCACCGTCGACCCGCTGCTTTCAGGCATCACCCAGGAGGCCGCACAGCTGCTCGACCCGGCCTACACCGTGGGCGCCGAGGCCAACTGGTTCTTCATGTTCGTGAGCACCTTCGTCGTCACGCTGATCGGCGGGCTGGTCACCGAACGCATCGTCGAGCCCAAGCTCGGCAAGTTCGACGCGACGCAGGCCAGCGACGAGATCGATGACCAGCAGATGGTCACGCTCGAGCCCATCGAAAAGCGCGCGCTGAAGGGCACCGGCCTTGCGATGCTCGCCATCGTCGCCGTGCTGCTGGTACTGGTGGTGCCGGAAAACGCCATCTTGCGCAACCAGGAGACCGGGACCATCGGCGGCTCGCCCTTCCTGAGCGGGATCGTGGTGATCGTGGCGGTGTCGTTCACGCTGCTCGGCTTCGTCTACGGGCGCCTGGCCGGCACCATGCACACCGACCGCGACGTGGTCGACGCCATGGCCAAGAGCATGAGCCGGCTGGGACTTTATATCGTGCTGGTGTTTTTCGCCGCGCAGTTCGTGGCGCTGTTCAACTGGAGCAACTTCGGCACCGTGACAGCGGTAGCCGGTGCCAGCCTGCTGGATTCGCTGGGGCTCAGTGGCCCGGGGCTCTTTGCGCTGTTCATCCTGATGTGCGCTTTCATCAACCTGTCGCTGGGTAGCGCCTCGGCCCAGTGGGCGGTGACCGCGCCGATCTTCGTGCCGATGTTGATGCTGATGGGCTACGCCCCGGAAGTGATCCAGGCCGCCTACCGGATCGGAGACTCCACCACCAACCTGATCACACCGATGATGAGCTATTTCGGCTTGATCCTGGCCGTTGCCTCGCGCTACCAGAAGGATATGGGCATCGGCACCATGGTCGCGCTGATGCTGCCCTACACGCTGTTCATGCTGGTGGGGTGGAGCGTGCTGTTCTTCGTCTGGGTGTTCGTTTTCGGCCTGCCGGTCGGGCCGGGCGCACCGACCTACTACACCTTATAAACGCCTCGCCCGCGCATAAAAAAACCCGCCGTTCCAAACGGCGGGTTTTTTGCGGCTCACGATTCACTACTTATCATTCACTACTCACTCATCCAGGAACGAGCGCAGCGGCTCCGAGCGGCTGGGGTGGCGCAATTTGCGCAGTGCCTTGGCTTCGATCTGGCGGATACGCTCGCGGGTGACATCGAACTGCTTGCCCACTTCCTCGAGGGTGTGGTCGGTGTTCATGTCGATGCCGAAACGCATGCGCAGTACCTTGGCCTCACGAGCGGTCAGACCACCCAGCACGTTGCGGGTCGCCTCGATCAGACCTTCGCCGGTAGCCAGATCGATCGGCAGCAGCATGGTGCCGTCCTCGATAAAGTCGCCCAGGTGCGAGTCGTCGTCGTCGCCGATCGGCGTCTCCATGGAGATCGGCTCCTTGGCGATCTTGAGTACCTTGCGCACCTTGTCTTCCGGCATCTCGAGGCGCTCGCCGAGCTCTTCCGGGGTCGGCTCGCGGCCCATTTCCTGGAGCATCTGGCGCGACACGCGGTTGAGCTTGTTGATCGTCTCGATCATGTGCACCGGAATACGAATGGTGCGCGCCTGGTCGGCGATCGAACGGGTGATCGCCTGGCGAATCCACCAGGTGGCGTAGGTCGAGAACTTGTAGCCGCGACGGTATTCGAACTTGTCCACCGCCTTCATCAGGCCGATGTTGCCCTCCTGGATGAGATCCAGGAACTGCAGACCGCGGTTGGTGTACTTCTTGGCGATCGAGATGACCAGACGCAGGTTGGCCTCGACCATCTCCTTTTTGGCGCGACGCGCCTTGGCTTCGCCGATCGAGAGCTTGCGGTTGACTTCCTTGAGGTCGGTCACGGTGAGCTGCACCATGTCCTCCTCGAAGGCGATCTTGCGCTGAGAGCGAGCGATGTCGGCACGCAGTGGCTCGAGGCGATCGGCGTACTTGGGCTGCTCCTGCTGGAAACGATCGAGCCAGCTCTTGTCGGACTCGTTGCCCGGAAACGACTTGATGAACAGCTTGCGCGGCACCTTGGCCTTCTTCACGCACAGCTGCATCACCGTCTTCTCCTGGTTGCGCACCTGCTCGACGCTGATGCGCACCTGGCCGACCAGACGCTCGAAGTGCTTGGGCACGAGCTTGATCGGCGAGAACAGCTCCGCCAGACGCGCCTGCTCGGACTTGAGTTCGGCGCTGCCGCGACCGTGCTTGTCGAGCATCGCCGCCACGGCAGCGTTCTGCTCGCGAATCTGCTCGAAACGCGCGCGCGCCTCTTCCGGGTCCGGACCACCTTCGCTTGCGGTGTTGTCCTCTTCGTCGTCGTCACCGTCGCTGTCGATGTCGTCGTCATCGGACAACTCGGTATCAACCTCGGGTTCGGCCACTTCGGCTTCGGCAACGCCAGGAATGCCTTCGTCCGGGTCGATGAACCCTGAGAACAGATCCGACAGCCGACCCGGTGCTTCTTCGTCCTGGGTAGCATCGTAGGCATCGAGAATGGAGCTGACCGCACCGGGCAGGTACGCGAGCGACGACATCACCTCGCGGGTACCCTCTTCGATCCGCTTGGCGATCTCGATCTCGCCTTCGCGGGTCAGAAGCTCGACCGTGCCCATTTCGCGCATGTACATGCGCACCGGGTCGGTCGTGCGACCGACGTCACTTTCCACGGCGGCAAGGGCCGCGACGGCCTCTTCCGCAGCGGACTCGTCCGTGGAGTGATCCGACATCATCAAAGTGTCTTCATCCGGCGCTTCCTCAACGACACTGATACCCATGTCGTTGATCATGCCAATGATGTCTTCCACTTGATCCGGGTCGGCGATATCCTCGGGTAGATGGTCGTTGACCTCGGCATAGGTCAGGTAACCCTGCTCCTTGCCGCGCGCGATCAACTCCTTCAGACGTGACTGCTGCTGCGCATTTCCAGCCATAGAAACCCTATCTCGACGAAGAAGAATGAAACACCTGGGGCGCTGAATCGATGAAACTCAACAAGCCGCCCATTATAGCGTAATTTGCTGCACTTTTCCCAGCTAAACGTATTTGCGCCGTGATTCAGGTGTGTTAGGTTATTCGGTTAGGCCATTTCAAGGCCCCTATGCTTTCCTATATGGAGGTGGCCGACGGGAGTTCAACCCCGCCTGCCGCCCCATTCGCCTTCCCCTGGCCTCGGGCACCGTTGCTGGCGCCTGTGTCAACGCATTCGAGTGAGTTCGACCACCAGCGTTGCCAAACGTTGCCGCTGCGCCTTGTCGAGCTTCTGTCCCGAACGCTCGAGTGCCAGCAGCGCGTTGTACTCCTCTTCCGGCGAGCGCTTGCGCTGCTTGCCGACGAGATGCTCGACGAGCCCCGTAAGCTCCGCCTGACGGGTAGCACCGGGGATCAGAAGCTCCCGCCGGGCCAGCTCGGCCAGCACCTCGCCCTCCTCGCTTCCCTGAAAGTGCGCCAGTACCACCTGGGGGCTCTTGTAGCGCCCGGCGCGCAACAGCGCCACGAGTTCGCGGCAAAGCGGCCCGTGGGCGCTATCGTCCGGCAGCCAGTCGAAGCCTTCCGGCAGCGACTCCACCAGTCGCGGCTCGTGAAGCAGCAGCTGGACGATGCGCTCGACGCTCGAAAGCACCCGCCCGAGCGCCTTCGGCCTGGTCGTCCGCGCGGCCTGAACCGGCGCCTGTTCGGGCAAGGGCATAGCGCTTTCGGGCGCGACCACGGGCGCCGGGGCGCGCCGGGCGAGAAGCCCCTGGAGCTCTTCCCGCGAGAGCCCGCTTCGCTTGGCGAGCGCCTCGAGCAACAGCGACTTGAGCATGCCCTCGGGCACCCGCTCGAGCGCCTGGAGCACTTGGCTGGCAAAACGCTCGCGCCCTTCCACGGTGTTCAGGTCGCGTCCTTGAGCTGCCTGCTCGAAGAGGAACTCGGAGAGCGGCATCGCGCAGGTGACGCGATCCTGAAAGGCCTGCTCGCCCTCGCGGCGCACCAGCGAATCCGGGTCTTCGCCTTCGGGCAGGAATAGAAAGCGCGCCTCGCGACCATCGATCATCTGCGGCAGCGCCGTCTCGAGAGCCCGGCTCGCCGCCTGGCGTCCGGCGCGGTCGCCGTCGAAGCAGAACACCACTCGGTTGACCAGACGGAACAGCCGGTGCAGGTGGTCCTCCGTGGTCGCAGTGCCGAGCGTGGCCACGGCGTTGTGGATGCCGTACTGGGCCAGCGCCACCACGTCCATGTAACCCTCCACCATGATCAACTGCTCGAGCTTGCTGACCGCCTGGCGCGCCTCGTAGAGCCCGTAGAGCTCGCGCCCCTTGTGAAAGACCGGCGTTTCCGGGGAGTTCAGGTATTTCGGCTGGCCATCGCCCATGATGCGCCCGCCGAAGGCGATGGTGCGCCCGCGCAGATCGCGAATGGGAAACATCACCCGGTCGCGAAAGCGGTCGTAGGTGCGATTGGTCTCCTCGCGATGGACCAGCAGGCCGTACTCGACCTGCACCTCCTCGCTCACGCCCTTGGCGCTCAGGTGCTGCTTGAGCGCCTCCCAGCCATCCGGCGCGTAGCCGATGCCGTAGGTAGCGATCACCTCTTTCGACAGGTCGCGCCCGTCCAGATAGCGCCTGGCGGCCTCCCCCTCCTGCATCTTCATGCGCTCGCGGTAGAAGCTCGCGGCCAATTCCAGAAGACTTACCGCCTCCTTGCGCTTCTGCTCGCGCTGGCGCGCCCTGGGGTCGTCGCCGCCTTCGCGGGGCACGTCGAGCCCGAGGCGGCCGGCGAGCTGCTCCACCGCTTCGGGAAACGAGAGCTTGTCGTACTCCATCAGAAAGCGCAGGGCATTGCCGTTGGCGCTGCAGCCAAAGCAGTGGTAGAACTGCTTGTCGGCGCTGACCGTGAAGGAGGGGGTCTTTTCCTGATGGAACGGGCACAAACCCGAGTAGTTGCGCCCGGCCTTCTTGAGCTGCACGCGCTCGCCCACCACCTCGACCACGTCGGTGCGGTCCAGAAGATCATCGATGAAGCGCTGTGGGATCTGTCCGGCCATGAATGGTGGGTTCCGCGCAAGGACTTAATGGCCTAACCCAAGAAAAGCTTGGGTTACACCACTCGTCGGCTGTCTATCTTTCTTGGCGATCTATCTTTCTTACAATCTATCAAGACGATCTGTCTAAAAACAAACGGCCACCTGACGGCGGCCGCTTGGCATCCCTCTCGAGACACCCACGAAAGGCGTCTCTAGGTACGGATCAATAGAGCCGTTCGAAACGCTTGCGCTCACGCTGGACTTTCTTGGCGTGACGCTTCACGGCCGCAGCCGCTTTGCGCTTGCGCTCGGCAGTCGGCTTCTCGTAATGCTCACGACGACGTACTTCGGAAAGAACGCCGGCTTTTTCGCAAGAACGCTTGAAGCGACGCAGGGCGACGTCAAACGGCTCGTTATCACGTACTTTTACAGAAGGCATTAAGCACTCACCTACCTTAAGGAGTCTTGGTTCGGATAGTGCGCACACCGCTTAATACCACGCCGAAAGCGACGTCTGCAGATACAGTGTACGACCCATTTTTTACAGCGCCAGGTAGTCTAGTCGCGACCGCGCCATTTTGCAACCGACGCCCCCGCCTGGCAGCGCTCACAGGTAGTCACGCAGGTGCGATAGCGACGCGTCGATGCGCGAGGCGAGCTCGTCCTCGTCGATATCCACGAGCTGCCCATCGCGCTTGGCGATGTGCCCGCCTACCGAGACCAGCGACACGTTGGCTGGCGTCGCGGCGAACACCACGAAGGCGTAGGGCTCGGTGGGCAGCATGCCCAGGTTGGCTCGACGGGTATCGAGCATGATCAGGTCCGCCTGCTTGCCCGGCGTGAGCGTACCGACCTGATCGCTCATACCGATCGACTCGGCACCGATCCGGGTGGCGAGTGACACGATCCGCTCGCAGTTGATACCGGTCTGGTCTTCACTTGCGCCGAGCTCGGTCAGCGCGGCGTGCTTCATCACCTCGAACATGTCGCCGCGCCCGGCCAGGGCGTTGCCGTCGATGCCAAGCCCCAGCCGCTCGAGGCGCTCGAAATGAGAGAGCCGGGTAAGACCGTAGCCCACCCGGTGCTCGGTGATCGGCGTGAGCGCAAGGCTCGACCCGGCCTCGAGCAAGGCGTCCAGATGCTCCTCGCGGGCATTCGTTGCGTGCACCACCTGAAGCTCGGGAACCAGGAACTCGCCGTCGATGAGGCGCTGGAACATGGCGTGATGCTCCTCGCCGCTGACATGCACGGCGATCGGCAGCTCCATCTCGCGGGCGGCGTCGAACTCGCGACGCTTCATGGCCATCGCGTCCTGATCGCTCAGATCGCTCGGTAGCCGCCAGGCCAGACCCAGCGAGAGCCGCCCACGCTCGGCGTAGCGCTCCCAGCCGTCGTACAGCTCGCGCAGGTGTTCCAGATCGATCGAATTGCCCGACGTCTTGCTCTCGTTGCCGAACATCAGCCGCGCGCGCAAGGGGGAGGCCGCCAGCGCCTCGAGCGCGGCCTGGGCATGCTCCGGGCCGCGATTATTGTCAAAGAAATCGACACTGGTAGTGATGCCGGCGCCGACGTTCTCCATCGCCGCGAGGTACTCGCCTACCCAGGTATCCGCCGGCCGAAAATGCTCGCCCAGCCGGTTGGTCAGCGGGAAGAACAGGCTGCCTTCGGTTTGCCCGAACATGCCGCGCATCTGGGTCTGCCACATGTGGTTGTGGGTATCGACCAGCCCCGGCATGACGATGCAGCCCTCCCCGTTGATCATCTCGCTGTCTTCGCTATCGAGCTTCTCGCCGATTGCCTCGATGCGCTCGTCCACCACCCAGACATCGGCTTTCTCGAGCGGCGGCCGGCCGGGTTCCATGGTCAGCACGGTGGCGTTCCTGATGCACCAGCGCCTGGGCGATTCGCTCGCGGCGTCCGCATCGCTCTCGCCCGAAGCCTCCCCGGCGTAGGCGCCGGGAATCAACCCCGACCCTGCCAGGGCGGTCATGGCACCGAGCAGCCGGCGTCGGGTCATGCTGAACTGGTTCCACATTACGCTCTTCTCCTTGAACGGTGGGCGATCTCCACTAAACCTAGTCGAGCGTTATGCACCGTCAACCGCGGCCGGGCGGGCAAATGCGTGTCACGCCAGCGTTCTCGGCGTGATAAAATCGACGCCATTTTCACCATCTTCTACAGAGATTCCCTATGCGAGTGCTCGGCATCGAAACTTCCTGCGACGAAACTGGCGTGGCGCTTTTCGACACCCGCCTTCCGGCGGGTGAAGGACTGCTGGCCGACGCCCTCTATAGTCAGGTGGCGATGCACGCCGAGTACGGCGGCGTGGTACCGGAACTCGCCTCGCGAGACCATACCCGCAAGCTCTTGCCGCTGATCGACCAGGTACTGGGTGAGGCCGGGCTTGAAAAGCGCGACCTCGACGGCATCGCCTACACCGCAGGCCCGGGGCTGGTGGGCGCGCTGATGGTGGGCGCGAGTACCGCCCACGGCATGGCCTGGGCGCTGGGCGTTCCGGTGCTCGGCGTACACCACATGGAGGGGCATCTGCTCGCGCCGATGCTTGAGGAGAATGCCCCGGCCTTTCCCTTCGTCGCGCTCCTGGTCTCCGGCGGACACACCCAGCTGGTGGAAGTCGCGGGGCTCGGGCGCTACCGGCTGCTCGGCGAGTCGGTGGACGACGCTGCGGGTGAGGCCTTCGACAAGGCCGCCAAGATGCTGGGGCTGGCCTACCCCGGGGGGCCACGGGTGGCGAAACTCGCCGAGCAGGGCGACCCGACCCGCTTTCGCTTTCCGCGCCCGATGACCGACCGCCCCGGACTCGACTTCAGCTTTTCCGGGCTCAAGACCCACACCCTGACCACGCTCAAGAAGCTCGAGGCCGATGGCGTCCTCGACGATCAGGCCCGCGCGGACGTCGCCCGCGCCTTCGAGGAGGCGGTGGTGGATACCATGGTGATCAAGTGTCGCCGGGCGCTCGACGAGACCGGCCTGAAGCGGCTGGTGATGGCCGGCGGCGTCAGCGCCAATACGCGCCTGCGCGAGCGCCTGGCCGTCGAGATCGAAAAGCGCGGTGCGAAGACCTTCTACCCCCGCGCGCGCTTTTGTACCGACAACGGCGCCATGATCGCCTACGTGGGCGCCCAGCGCCTGGCCACCGGCGAGCGTGACACTCGAGGGCTGATGCAGGCCACGCCCCGCTGGCCGCTGGACCAGTTGGCGCCGCCCGCCGAGTGACTAGCGATCGGAAAGCCCAGGCTCCTCGCCGCGACGCAGCCGGCGGATGTTGAGTGCGTGGCGCAGACCGACCAGAAGCGTGAAGGCGCTCACCACCAGGACATAGTCAGCAGCGAGCCATAGCGTGATCAGCGGCGCGGCCACGGCGCTGATCAGCGAGGCCGCGGCAGCGGTGCGCAGCCGCCAGGCACACAGCGCCCAGAGCAGGGAGCTTGAAAGCGCCACCCAAGGCACCAGCACCAGCAGCACGCCAAAGGCGCTGGCCACCGCCTTGCCGCCGCGAAACCCGTGCCACAGCGGGTAGCTGTGGCCCAGGAGCACCGCCAGCCCCACCGCCCCCTGTACCCAGATCGGCAGCCCCTGGCTCTTGGCCGCCGCCACCGCAGGCATCGCCTTGGCCACATCGAGGGCCAGCGTCGCCAAGGCCAGGCGCGGCCCGTAGAGACGCAGCACGTTCGACACGCCCGGATTGCAGGAGCCGCTGCCGCGCGGGTCGGCCACGCCCGCCAGCCGGCACACCCAGGGGGCCGCCAGACAGCTGCCGCTCAGGTAGCCCAGCAGCATCCAGCCGAGCGCTTGCATCACGGCCCTGACCGCCGTCGTGTATCGCTTGTCGGGTGGGTCACGTACAATGCTCCCTGATCGAGAGGGGGTAAGACGCATGGACCGTATTTTAATCGAAGGCTTGAACATCGACACCGTGATCGGCGTGTATGACTGGGAGCGCACCATCACCCAGTCGCTGCGCCTCGACGTGACGCTGGCCACCGACATCCGCCCGGCGGCCGCCACCGACGATCTTGCCCTGACCCTGAATTATGCCGCGATCAGCGAGCGAATCCAGCGCTTCGCGCACGAACACCAGTTCTCCCTGATCGAAACCTTCGCCGAGCGCCTGTGCGACTGCCTGCGCCGCGAGTTCCCCATCACCTGGATGCGCCTGGCGGTACGCAAGCCCGCTGCCGTGCCCGCCGCCCAAAGCGTGGGTCTGGTGATCGAGCGCGGCGAGTGGCCCGACGGCCCGGCGGGCGAGACGCCGTGAACCTGGTCTGCCTCGGCCTTGGCAGCAACGCCGACCCGCACATCCACCTCGGTGCTTGCCTCGACGCTCTGGAGGCGACTTTTGGCGCGCTCAAGGTATCACGGGTGTTCGAAAGCGAGCCGGTCGGCATCAGCAGTCCCACCAACTTCCATAACGCCGTGGTGGCCTTTGAAAGCGACTGGGCGCCGGGGGCAATCGCCGCCTGGGCCAAGGATCTGGAGGCGCGCCACGCCGACGCCCCGGCGGGCGGGCATCACCCCAAGGCGCTGGACATCGACCTGCTGAGCGTCGGCGACACCTGCGCTCAGGTTGACGGCATCACCTTGCCGCGCCCGGACATCACCACCTGTGCCTTCGTGCTCACACCGCTGGCGGAGCTTCTGCCCGACCAGCGCCACCCCTGCTGCCAGACGCCCTACAAGACGCTCTTCGAGCGCGCCGACTTCAGCGGCCAGCGCCTCTGGCCGGTGGCGTTTCGCTGGCGCGGCATCGTGCTCTCGCCCTAGCGACCTTCCCCATTAGCCTCCTTCGACGGCCGCTACCACCGCCGTCTCGCGCCGGGTGCGCAGCGCGCGGCCGAGCTCGCCGCCGGAAAGTCCTTCGGCCATCAACACCTGGGGATTCACCTTGCGCACGCTCTCGAAGGCTCGGGCAAGCGGCGGCGCCCGCTCCGGCGAGAGCGTCTTCACCAGCGCCAGCTGAGCTTTAACCTGCTCGGGCTTGCGAAAGGCGTCCAGCCGCTCGAGCCAGTGAAACACCGCCTCGGCGTCGAGCGGCGTCGCCACCAGCGCCCGGGTCAGCGCCACCTGGCGGCACAGCGCGGCCACGGCATTGGGCAGACGCAGCCGCGCGATCAGCGCCTCGCGCCCGGCCTCGTCCAGCGCGCTTGCCATGAGCGCCATGCGCCAGTGCTCGAGTGGCGCGTGGCTCGAAGGCGCTCGGGGCAGAAGCGCCAGCGCCGCATCAAGGCGTGCCGCGAGCCCCGGCCACCAGCTCTCGAGCGCGTCGCACGCCTTCAGGGCATGAAAATAGTGCTCCGGGGTGGGCTCCTTGAGCGCCTTTTCGGTCTCCACCCAGACCCGTTCGGCGGCCAGGTGCGCAAGCTCGCCTCGCGCACTCATGGCTCGCATCAGCGCCAGGGTCTCGTCGGCGATGCGAAAGCCGAGCCCGGCGTAGCGGGCCAGAAAGCGCGCGGTGCGCAGCACCCGCAGCGGGTCCTCGGCAAACGCCAAGGAGACGTGGCGCAGCAGGCGCCGGGCGATGTCTGCCTGACCGTCGAAGGGGTCGACCAGCGTGCCCTCCGGCGCCTGGGCAATGGCGTTGATGGTCAGATCCCGGCGGGAAAGATCCTCCTCGAGGGTCACCTCCGGACTTGCGTGCACCTCGAAGCCGGTGTAGCCATGCCCGGCCTTGCGCTCGGTGCGCGCCAGGGCGTACTCCTCGAGACTTTGCGGGTGCAGGAAAACGGGAAAATCGCGGCCCACGGGCTTGAAGCCGCGCCGAGTCATTTCCTCTGCGGTGGCGCCGACCACTACCCAGTCGTTGTCGAACACCGGCCAGCCGAGCAGTTCGTCGCGCACTGCCCCGCCCACTCGGTAGACCTCGAGGCCGTCGAGCACATCGTCGTCTTTAGCCATGTCAGCCTCCCACCTGGCGGCTCGGCACCGAGGTGCGCTCGCCGGTCTCGAGGTTCATCGCGGTAAGCTCCCCGCCCCACACGCAGCCGGTGTCCAGGGCATGGACATCGATGCGCGCACCGGGCGTCTCGCCCTCGAGCGCCGCCCAGTGGCCGAAAAGCAGGCGCAGCGTATCGCCGCGCGGATACTGAAACCAAGGATGGAAACCATGCGGGGCGCTGTCGAGGCCCTCCTTGGCGGCGAAATCGAGGGTCTCGTCGGCGCGAATGAAGCGCATGCGGGCGAAGACGTTGACCAGCGCGCGCAGCCGATCCATGCCGTCGAGGTCGGCATGAAAGCGCGCCGGCTCGTCGCCGTAGAGCGCCTCGAGAAATCGACCGGCGTGCTCACCGCCAAGCGCCGCCTCCACTTCACGGCTGTAACCCAGCGCCGCCTCCCGGCTCCAGCTCGGAAGCACTCCGGCGTGGGCCATCAGCGTATTGCCCTCAGCCACCGCCAGCGGCTGCGCCTGCAGCCAGTCGAGCAGCGTCTCGCGCTCCGGGGCGGCGAGAATGCCTTCCAGGGTGTCGCGACGCTTGAGACGACCGCCGCCGCGAGCGGCTACCAGAAGGTGGAAGTCGTGGTTGCCCAGCACGCAATGCGCCGCGTTCCCCAGGGCTTTCACCTCCCGCAGGCATTCGAGCGAGCCGGGGCCGCGGTTGATCAGGTCACCGACCAGCCAGAGCGTGTCCCGGGCCGGGCTGAAGTCGAGCGCCTCGAGCAGTTCGACGAACTCCGCGTGACAGCCGTGCAGGTCGCCGATGGCGTATGTGGTCATGTCAACACCTGTCGATCGTTAAAAAATGAGTGGATAAAAGCGCTTTTGCTGGCGCCAGGGCGACCAGTTTGGGTACAAAGGAGAAGCGGGCACGATAGCGCAAGCGACCCAGCACGACGAACTCCTACAACGAACGAAGCGGGCCTCATGTTACCCATCCACGACTCGAAACCCCAACCGATACCCGTACCCACCGCTCAGGATCCGGCGCGTCGAAGCGTGCTGAAGGCACTTGCGCTGGGCACCTGCGCTGCGCTGGTACCGGTGCCCGACGCCCTGGCGAGCAGCGAGCCGGGGCCACGTCTGAGCGGCGGCTGGCTGTTGCGCGAAAGCGATCTTGCCGGCAGGCGGCGCTGATGTACCTGCCCTTCGATGCGCTGGACGAGAACGCGCCGTTCGACTGCTGCGTGATCGGCGCCGGGGCGGCGGGGATCACCGTCGCCATGACGCTCGCCCAGCAGGGCCACCGGGTGCTGCTCTGCGAAGGCGGCGAGGCTTCCTTCAGCGAGCGCTCTCAGGCGCTCTATCGCGGCGAGAACGTCGGCGACACCTACCTGCCGCTGGAGAGCGCCCGGCTTCGCTACCTGGGTGGGTCGACCAATCACTGGGGAGGCGTGTGCCGACCGCTCGATGCCATCGACTTCACCGCCAGGCCCGCCGCTCCCGAGACCCGCTGGCCGATCGGCCGTGAGGCGCTGGATCCTTACTTCACCGCCGCCGCCGCGCTGCTGGACCTGGAGACGATCCCTGCCGACGTACCCGTCGACGGCGCCCAGCTTTCCCGCATCCACTTCTCGCTCGGGCCTCCCACCCGCATGAAGGACAAGTTCGCGGCCACCCTCAACGGGCTCGACACGCTCACCTACTGCCTGACCGCCAACCTGGTGGGACTCGAGGTGGGCGACGAGCGCGTCGAGGCAGCCACCTTCAGCGACTTCGACGGCCGGCGCAAGCGGGTGCGGGCGCGTACCTTCGTGCTCGCCTGCGGCGGCATCGAGAACTCGCGGCTGCTGCTGTGGTGCAACCAGCAAAGCGGCCAGCGCCTGGTACCCGACGACACCACGCTCGGGCGCTACTGGATGGAGCATCCCCACGCCACCATCGGCCAGGCGCTGCTGTTCGAGCCCGCCGTTTTCGGGCTTGAGCGCGACTACAACGTCTACCTCTCGCCGACCGCCGACGCGATGGGCGAGCGCGGCATCCTCAACTGCGGGCTGCGCCTGCATCGCATGGCGCCGGAGGCCACTGCCGAGCTCGTCGAGGCGCTTTGCCGCCAGGCCCCGGCGCTGGCGCCGGAGATCGCCGCGCGCCGAGCCCGGGGGCGCGTGATGCACGGCGTCTACCTGCGCGCCGCCTGGGAGCAGGAGCCACGCTTCGCCAACGCGGTGGAGCTTGCAAGCACCCGCGACGCCCTCGGCGTGCCGCAGAGCCGGCTGGTGTGGCAGCAGTCGGCGCTGGATCGCCACACCATCCGCGAAAGCCTGCTGCTGTTGGGAGAGTACCTGCTCGAGCGCGATATTGGCCGGGTGCTGCTCGCCGACTGGCTGGTGCGCGAGCCCGTCGAGCTTCCCGAGGAGGGCGAGATCGCCGGGCGCCACCACATGGGCGGAACGCGCATGAGCGATGACCCGCGACAAGGCGTAGTGGACCGCAACTGCCGCCTGTTCGCCCAGCAGAACATGTACGTGGCAGGCTCCAGCGTGTTCGCAAGCGCGGGTCACGCCAATCCGACGCTGACCATCGTCCAGCTCGCCCTGCGTCTGAGCGTTCACCTGGACGAGGCGCTCAAGTGTGCCTAGTGGAGCTTGCTGGGAGCGGCAAGTCGAAACGCGACGACCGGCACGTCGAAGGCGCGCTGGGTAGTGATGTCGAGCAGCGTATAGGCGCCCTCCATCACCCCGACCGGGGTCTGCAGGATCGCCCGGCTGGTATAGCGAAAGCGCTGGCCGGGGCCGATCAGCGGCTGCTGGCCGACCACGCCCTTTCCGCGTACCTCCTGGGCATCGCCACTGCCTTGGGTGATCTTCCAGTAGCGCGCCATCAGCTGGACACTGTGCGGGCTCTGGTTATGCACCGTGACGGTGTAGCTGAACACGTAGCGCGCCTCGCTGTCGCTGGACTCCTCGGCGCGATACTCCGGCGTGACGCTGACCTCGATCGCAAGCTGGCTCACCCTTGCTCTCCCCGCTCGGCCTCGAGCGCTTCTGCCTGGGCGACGTGGTTGGCGATCTTGACGTACTCCGCCACCGTCAGCGTCTGAGGACGACGTCCCGGGTCGATCTCGAGCGCCTCGAGGGTTTCGCTGCTCACCCGTCCCTTGAGATTGTTGCGCAGGGTCTTGCGCCGCTGGCCGAAGGCAAGCTTGACCAGCTCGAACAGCAGCGCCGGGTCGCTCGCCGGATGCGGCAGCGTATCGAAAGGGGTCAGGCGCACGATGGCGGAGTCGACCTTGGGCCGCGGCACGAAGGCTTCCGGCGGCACGATGAACAGTTGCTCCACCTGGCAGTAGTACTGCGCCATCACCGTGAAGCGCCCGTAGTCGGTGCCGCCGGGCTCGGCGGCCAGGCGCTCGACCACCTCCTTTTGCAGCATGAAGTGCATGTCCCGAATCGCCGTACCCATGCCGAGCAGATGCACGATCAGGGGCGTGGAGATGTTGTAGGGCAGGTTTCCCACCACGCGCAGCGCCGGGCCGTCGCCCTTGAGCGCCTTGAAGTCGAACTTCAGCGCATCGCCTTCATGGATCACGAAGCCGGGGTAGTTGAAGAACTGCACGCGCAGCCCCGGGATCAGGTCGCGGTCGAGCTCGACCACTTCAAGCTCGCCGGTGGCCTCGAGAAGCGGCGCGGTCAATGCTCCCTGGCCCGGGCCGATCTCGATCAGCCGGTCGCCCTTCGCTGGCCCGATGGCGCGAATGATGCGCGAGATGATGCCGAGGTCGCGAAGAAAGTTCTGACCGAAGCGTTTTCGGGCGCGGTGTTGAAGGGGCGCTTGAGACATCTAACGAAGATCCTTGAATGGGCTTTAACGTAGAGCGAAGGGTGTCGGCATCAGGACAACGGCACTTTGGCGCGCGCGCTCAGGCGTCGAGCGAGGCTGACCGCCACCGCCAGGCTTTCGGCGCTGGCCACGCCCTTGCCGGCCAGATCGAGCGCGGTGCCGTGGTCCACCGAGGTGCGCACCAGGGGAAGGCCCAGGGTGATGTTGGCGGCCTGACCGAACCCTGCATACTTTAGCACCGAAAGCCCCTGGTCGTGATACATCGCCAGCACCGCGTCCACCTCGGCGAGGTGGCGCGGGGTGAACAGCGTATCGGCAGGGTAAGGGCCGCGCACGTCGAGTCCCTCGCCGCGCAGGTGTTCGATGGCAGGAATGATGGTATCGATCTCCTCGCGACCCAGGTGCCCGCCCTCGCCGGCATGCGGGTTGAGCCCGCATACGGCGATGCGCGGGCACGCAATACCGAACTGGCGGGTCAGGTCACGGGCCAGGATGTGCGCCACCCGCGTCAGGCCCTCGAAAGTGATCGCATCCGCCACCTCGCGAAGCGGCAGGTGGGTACTCGCCAGCGCCACGCGAAGATCGCGGCTGGCGCGCCAGTCCGGCGCCTGGGCGTGCAGGGCGCACTCGGTCGCCAGCAGCATCACCACCTCGTCGACGCCGCAGGCATCGCGCAGCCACTCGGTGTGGCCGGTGAAGCCGGGGTAGCCGCCCTCGACGATCGCGGCCTTGCTGATCGGCGCGGTGACGATCCCTCCAGCCCGCCCCGCCAGGCATTCGCGTACGCCGAGAGCCAGCGTCTCGATCACGTAGGCGGCATTGGCGGGATCGCACACGCCGGGGGTCGATGGCGCGCGCAGCACCACCGGCATCACCGCCAGGTGCGCCCCGTGCGCGGCGGGCTCGCCTCTGCCGGCGACGACGATCTCGACCTCGAGGCCGAGCCGCGCGGCGCGCTCGGCCAGCATGGTCGGATCACCCACCGCGACGACGTCCGCTCCCAGCCGGCCTTCGGCGGCAAGCATCAGCACGAGCTCCGGGCCGATGCCGGCCGGCTCGCCGGTGGTGATCAGCAGCGGCGTCACCGCGCTCATTACAGGCGGATGTCCACGAAGGCCTGCTCGCGGATCTCGCGCTGCCAGCTCTGCAGCTCCTCGTTGGCGCGACGCTGGAAGATCGCCTGGCGTACCTGCTCGCGACGGCTCTCGCTGGTGACGTCCTGGCGGCGGCGGTCCTCCACCTCGATGATGTGGTAGCCGAACTGGGAGCGCACCGGCGCCGAGACCTGGCCCGGGCTCAACGCGTTCATCGCCTCCTCGAAGGCGGGTACGGTCTGGCCCGGGCGCACCCAGCCAAGCTCGCCGCCGTTCATGGCGCTGCCGCTGTCGTCGCTGTACTCGCGGGCCACGGCGGCGAACGCCTCGCCCTGCTGCAGTCGGGCGCGGGCCTCGTCGGCGCGCGCACGGGCCTGCTCCTCGCTGCGCGTGGGCGTCAGCTCGACGAGGATATGACGTGCCTGACTCTCCTCGATGAACGATTGGCCTTGCTGGCCGCCCTGCTGCTCGAGGAAACGATCGACCTCGCGCTCGCTGATGTTGACGCGCTGCTGGGCCTGGCGCTGCTGGACCTGGCGCATGAGAATCTCGCGGCGCACGTCCTCGCGCACCTCGGCCAGGCTCATGCCGTCCGCCTCGACGGCGTCGGCGAAGGCATCGAGGGTCATGCCGTTGGACTCGGCGATGCTTCTGAGCTGGCGGTTGAGCTGGGTGTCGTCGACGCTCAGGTTGGCCTGGCGAGCCATCTGCAGCTGGATCTCGTCGAGCACCATGCGCTCGAGCACCTGCTCCTCGAGCTGGCGGCGCGGCGGCAACTGGCCGCCCTGGGCATTGGCCTGCTGCTCGATCTGGCGTACCCGATCCTCGAGCTCGCTTTTCATGATCACGCCGTCGTTGACCACCGCCGCCACACTATCCAGCGCCTGGCGCTGGGAGGACTGGAAGGTCTGGGCGTGAACGGCATCGCTCACGATCGCCGCACTCGCGCCCAGGCACAGCGCCAGGGTAGCACCGACGGATAACCGTCTGGCGCGCTTGGACAGAGCTCGTAGCGGTAGGCTGTGTTGCATCGTCATAGAAAACTCTCTCGTCATCGCCATCCAGTGACAGCGGGGCTCGTGATGAAAATGTTACAGCGCGGTGGGACGGTAGCCCGGGATCGCCTGGTCGAAGTAGGTGTTCGCGCCCTGCCCGACGCCGCCGAGACCGCGGAAGACGAAGCGCAGAAACAGACCGCGATCGCTGAAATCATCGCCGACCTGGGCGGTATCGTTGTCGTCGATCCACTCGCGCCAGACCACCTGGACGCCATAGCAACAGTCGTTCCACTGGATGCCGGCGAGCTGCTCCAGCGCCCGGTCGTTGGTCTGGTCGTACAGGTAGCGACCGATCAGGTCGATCTGCGGGGTGGCTTTGTAGCCCACCGAGAGATCCCACTCCTCGCGACTGTAGTCGCGAAAGCCGTCGTCACCGGGTATCACGCCCGGATCGAAGCCTTCGATCTCCCAACGGTAGCCAAGGTTCACTACATGGCCTTCGGGGTGGCGGTAGCGCAGGTCGACCGAGGAGCGTTCGGTCTGCTCGCGCTGGTCGTCGTAGAGCCATTCGTAGCCGGTGCTGAAACGATCGGTGATCTGCCAATCGAGGCGGGTGACCAGCGGCGAGCGGTCACGCGTGGCTTGATAACGGCTCTGGGGGTTGACGAAGGGGTTCTCCTCCGGGCGATCCGGCAGGGTGTCCGGGTCGCCGTCTGCATCGATGCGCCGCTCGGCGAAGTAGGCGCTCTGGCCGACGCCGAAGGTGAGCCGGTCGCGCCCGTTGGCATCCTCGATCAGCCGCGATTGCACTCCGTAGGAAATCCGGTTGAGATCGCCCACCCGGTCGGCGCCGGAGAAGCGGTGCGGCGACCAGAGCTGGTCCCAGGAGAACGCCCGTTCGCGGCTGTCGAACTCCGGCAGCTGAGTCTGATCGGTGCGCGGCACGAACGCGTAGTTGAGCCGTGGCTCCAGGGTCTGGCGATAGCCGCGGCTGCCCAGGTCGAGCTCGCGCTCGAACACCAGGCCGCCATCGATGGAGGTGATCGCCACGTTGCGGGTGGGGGACGTGGCGCGGTCGGTCTCGAGGGCGCCGTAGTCGAGCTCGTAGGCGGTGCTCCAGAGCTCGGTGCGCGGTTCGATGTAGCCCCAGGGCCGCTCGAATCGCCAGCCCAGTGCCGGGGTCAGGTGAAGCCGCGAGCCGGTAGCGGCCTCGCGCTCGGGCACCAGGGTCTCGTCGATGTCGCGCCAGAAGTAGGTGGCGTTGGAGCGCCACTGGCCGTAGAAGCCTCCACCGAACTGCCAGTCGGTGGTATTGGCGGTCAAACTCGGCAGCCGGTAGAAGGGCTTGTCGCTGTCGCTGAGCGGGTCCTCCAGACGCTGGAAACCCTGGGCACGAGCGTCGAGCTGCCAGAGATCACCGCGGTAATCGATTTGCGCCAGCCGTTCCATCGCGACCCGGTCGCTGCGCCCGAACTCGGCACCGAAGTCGTCGAAGTAGCGTCCGTCGCTGGCCGCGCCATAGCGCAGCGCATAGTTGCTGCGCGGGTTCATTCGCCCTTGGTGCTGGGCGTCGATGTACCAGCGATCTTCGCCCTCGAAGCGGTTGTCGCCGGTGCTGGTGCCCCCATCGTTTGCCAAGTAGCCACCCTCGATCATGCCCTGGCTCTGCTCGAACAGGTAGCGGTACTCGCCGTTGAGCAAGAGCCCCCGGTCGCTCATGAAGCGCGGCGTGATGGTGGCGTCGTGGTTGGGGGCGATGTTCCAGTAGAACGGCTGGGCGTAGTCGAGCCCGTCGGTGGAGAAGCCAAGCGTCGGCCACAGAAGGCCGGTATGGCGCCGGTCGTCGAGCGGAAAGCGCACCCAGGGCCAGTAGAAGACCGGCACGTCCTTGACCTTGAGCCGGGCATTGCGCGCGGTGCCGAACCCCTCGGCCTGATTCAGGCGAATGTCGCTGCTCACCAGCTCCCAGGTATTCTCGCCCGGATCGCAAGTGGTGAAGCTCGCGCTGTGAAGACGGTACTGGTTCTCGCCGGTCTGCTCGAGCTGTGCGGCCTGGCCACGCAGGTGCGACTCGTAGAGCACGTAGTGGCTGTTGTCGACGGTGGCACGGTCCTCGTTCAGGCGCAGCATCGCCTGGTCACCGCGCACCAGCGCCTGGCCGTTGCGCAGCACTAGATTCCCCTCGGCATCGACCTGCTCGCGGCTGCCCGGCAAGAACACCTGCTCGGCCTGCAGCTCGCTGTCGCCCCGGCGCAGCACCACATCGCCGCGCAGGAGCGCCTCGCCGTCCTGGGCATAGTCGGCGCTCGCGGTCTCGACCGACAGCGTCTCGGGGTCGGCTTCGCCGGGCAGCCGGTAGCCGGGCATCACGTAGCGCCCGCGGCACAGCTGGCCGGCGGCCTCTTCTCGGCTGTAGGGCTGCCAGTCGAGCGCCTCGAAGGGCAGCGCCTCGCTCTGCGCGAAGGCGTGAGTCGAGGTCAGCGCCACCACGCCCAGCAGCGTGTGTCCCATCGGCGCGGTTCGCGCAAATCGCTTGCCCATGTTCGTTATCCTTGGCATCCAGAATCGGTATTATACAGCTCGCATCATGCCCGACCAGCCAGGAGCTTGCATGTCCCCTACCCGAATCGACGTTCTTACCCGCTGGGCCGCGAACGCCTGCGGTCTCGACCCCGCTGCCGTCATGCTCGCCCCGGCCGGCGGCGACGCCAGTTTTCGCCGCTACTTTCGCCTGACGCTGCCTGGCGGCGAGACCCGCATCGTCATGGACGCCCCGCCGTATCAGGAGGACTCGGCCCCCTTCGTCACTATCGGCCGGCGGCTGCGCGCGGCGGGCCTGCCGGTACCCGTCATTCATCAGGCCGATCTGGACGCGGGCTTTCTGCTGCTCGAGGACCTGGGCGACAGACCGCTGCAGGAGGAGTACCAGGACGCCGCCCACGCCGTTTCCGCCACCCGGGAGGCGCTCACGCTCGTCGCCCGGCTGCAAAACGCCACTGACCCGAGCGCGCTGCCCGCCTTCGACGAGGCGCTGCTGCGCCGCGAGCTCGCACTGTTTCCCGAGTGGTGCCTCGGCCGCTGGCTCGAACTCGCCCCGCCCACGACGTTCGACGCGCTGTGCGACGATCTGGTGGCGAAGGCACTGGCCCAGCCGGTCGTCAGTGTACATCGCGATTTCGACGCCATGAACCTCATGCGCCACGACAAGCGCCTCTACATGATCGATTTTCAGGACGCGGTGGCGGGCCCGCTCGCCTACGACCCGATCTCGATTCTCTGCGGGCGTTACTGGCGTTTCACCCCCGCCGAGTTTGACGCCCTGGCCGGGGACTTCTACCATCATGCGCGCCGCGACGGGCGCCTGGGCGCGAGCACCAGCGAGGCGGACTTTCTCGTCCACTGCCGCGCCCTGGCCGCGCAGCGCTCGCTGAAGGTGCTGGGCATCTTCTGCCGGCTGACGCTGCGCGACGACAAGTCCGGCTATCTCGCCCGGCTGCCGCACTTTCTGGACCACCTGGAGGACAGCCTGGCCGCCCTTCCGCATCATGCCGCCTTCGCCCGCTGGGTAGCGACAACGCTGCGCCCGACCATCACCGCCCGGCTGGAGCAGTCCTCATGAAGGCGATGATTCTCGCCGCGGGGCTCGGCACGCGCATGCGCCCGCTCACCGACCACTGCCCCAAGCCGCTGTTGAGGGTGGGCGGTCGCGCCTTGATCGAGCACCATCTGGAGCGTCTGCGCCGGGCGGGCATCGAGGAGGTGGTGATCAACGTGAGCTACCGCGGCGAGCAGATCATGGCGGCGCTTGGCGACGGCGCCCGCTACGGGCTTTCGCTGCGCTACAGCGTGGAAGAGACGCCGCTGGAAACCGGCGGCGGTATCTTCAAAGCGCTGCCGCTGCTGGGCGAGACACCCTTTCTGCTGGTCAACGGCGATGTATGGTGCGAGCGGCTGCCCACGCTCTCGCTCGCCCCCGGGCAGCTCGCCCGGCTGCTGCTGGTCAAGAACCCGCCCCACCACCCCGAGGGCGATTTTGCCATCGAGGAGGGCCTGGCGCGCCTCGACAAGCCGGCGCTGACCTACTCCGGCATCGCGGTGCTGGATCCAGCGCTGTTCGCCGGCTGCTCCCCCGGCGCCTTCGCCCTGGCACCGCTTCTCAAGCGTGCGATCATTGATGGCCGGGTGGGCGCCGAACAGCTCGCCGGCCACTGGGTCGACGTGGGCACGCCCGCCAGGCTCGAGCAGCTCGAGCGCCATCTGACGGCAAAGGCGCCATGAGCCTTGCGAGGACTGGGCGTGCTATGCTGCGCGCCACGACCACCGGCGTACTGCCAGGCGAATCCACAACCCCACCCAACGAGAAGGAGAGCCGCGTGAAAGCACGGGTAAAATGGACAGACGGGCGCCAGTTCGTGGCGGAATCGGGCAGCGGCCACAGCGTGGTGATCGACGGACCGCCCGATCACGGCGGACGCAACACCGGCCCACGCCCGATGGAAATGCTGTTGATGGGCATGGGCAGCTGCACGGCGTTCGACGTGCTGAACATCCTCGACAAGGCGCGGGCCGAGGTGAGTGACTGTGTGGCCGAGATCGACGCCGAGCGCGCCGATGAAGTGCCCGCCGTCTTCACCAGGATCCACGTGCACTTCGTGGTCACCGGGCGCAACCTCAAGGAGAAGCAGGTGCAGCGCGCCGTCGAGCTCTCCGCCGAGAAGTACTGCAGCGCTTCGATCATGCTGGTCAAGGGGGGCGTGGACGTGACTCACTCCTTCGAGATCCGCCAGGCGGACGCCGCTTGAAAAGACGCCCCGGCAAAAAAGTGCCCGGGCAGGATGCAACGCACCCTTGAGGCGGGCATAATACGCCCGCCCTCGCGCACTCGATGCCGAGGGATCTTCTTGTACGCACGGTTCCGGCGCTGGCTCGTCGGGGTGTTTTCACTGCCATAGGGAGGTGCGGACGTGTCAGACAATCTCCGACTCCACGGGTTTAACAACCTCACCAGCTCGTTAAGCTTCAACATCTACGATATCTGCTACGCCAAGACCGAAGAGCAGCGCGCCGCTTATATCGACTATATCGACGAGCTCTACAACGCCGAGCGCTTGACGCAGATCCTCAAGGACGTGACCAACATCATCGGGGCTCACGTGCTCAACATCGCCCGCCAGGACTACGAGCCCCATGGGGCGAGCGTGACCATCCTGATCGCCGAGCACGAGCTCGACGAGCCGCTGCCCGGCCAGACCAAGCCAGGCCCTGGCCCCTTGCCGGAAACCGTGGTCGCGCACCTGGACAAGAGCCATGTCACGGTACACAGCTACCCGGAATCCCACCCGGACAACGGCATCAGCACCTTCCGCCTGGACATCGATGTCTCGACCTGCGGTCACATCAGCCCGCTCAAGGCGCTGAACTACCTGATCCACAGCTTCGATTCCGACATCGTCACCATGGACTACCGGGTGCGCGGCTTCACCCGCGACGTGGATGGCAAGAAGCTGTTCATCGACCACGATATCGCCTCGATCCAGGACTACCTGGCCGACGATACCAAGCAGGCGTATCAGATGATGGATGTGAACGTGTATCAGGACAACATGTTCCACACCAAGATGCTGCTCAAGGACTTTGAGCTTGACAACTACCTGTTCGGCACCTCGCGGCGCGACATCACCTTCGAGGAGGCCCGCGACATCGAGAGCCGCCTGCGCAAGGAGATGCTGGAAATATTCTATTCGCGTAACCTGGACTAGGCCGGCGTTTGCAACGAACGCTCGAGACGAAAAAGCCGACGCATGCGTCGGCTTTTTCGTGGGTCAGTAAAGACTCTGCTCCCCTTCCGGGCGCGTCTTGAAGCGCCGATGCAGCCACAGGTACTGTTCCGGATGCTTGCGAATCGCCCGCTCGATGAACTGGTTGACCCGGGTGGCGTCCGCCACCTCGTCGCTGCTCGGGAAGTGCTCGAAGGCCGGCAGGCACTCGATGGTGTAAGTGCGATCGTCCGGGTTGCGGTGGAACATCAAGGGCACCACCGGCGCGCCGGTCATGCGCGCGATCTTCGCGGTCAGCCGAATGGTCGCCGCCTGCTGGTCGAACAGCGGCGCGAAGACGCTGACATCGCGGCCGAAGTCCTGGTCCGGCGAGTACCACACGATGTGCCCTGCCTTGATGCGGCGCACCACGCCACGCAGGTCGTGACGGTCGATCGCCTGACCGAAGATGCGCGAGCGCGCCCGGGTCATGAAACGCTCGAACAGCGGATTGTTGTGCGGGCGGTAGACCACGTCCGCGGGGAAGAACAGCGAGTGCAGCGCCCCGCCGAGATCCAGCGTCGAGAAGTGGATCCCCACCACCAGCACGCCTTTGCCCTGGGCCTTGGCACGCGCCAGGTGCTCCTGGCCGTTGTAGGCCACCCGGTGGCGAAAGCCCTCGGCGCGCCGACACCAGGCGGTGGCGGTCTCGACCAGCCCGATGCCGTTGGCGATAAAGGTCTCCTTGACCAGCCGACGCTGGGCTTCAAAGCTCTTGTCGGGAAAGCACAGCGCGATGTTGGTCTCGGTGATGCGCCGACGGCGACCGGCCAACCGCCAGGCCAGAAGGCCAAGGCCGCGGCCGACGGCGAGCTTCAGCTGCCAGGGCAGCCAGGCAGCGACATACATTGCGCCGATGGCGAGCCAGGTCGGCCAGTAGCGCGGGTGGGCAAACGAGCGGGGAAAGGGTTTCTTCGACATTCCGACAACCGTGTTGGGGGCAACCGTCTCAATCAAGTGCCGCTATAATAGCGCGGCACGCGGGGAAGTACGCCGGTCAGCAGCGTATAGCTGATCGTATCGCAGTGGCGGGCCACCTCGTCCACCGAGAGCCTGGCGCCGCCGGCGCTTTCACCCCACAGCACCACTTCGCTGCCAATGGCAGCACTGGCCACCTCGGTCACGTCTACCGTGAGCATGTCCATCGACACGCGCCCGGCGATGGCGCAGCGCTGACCATCGACCAGCACCGGCGTGCCATCGGCGGCGTGGCGATCGACGCCGTCGCCGTAGCCTGCCGCCACGACCGCGATCTTCGAGGGCCGAGGGGCCCGCCAGCGCCCGCCATAGCCCACCGGCTCGCCGGCGGCTATCTCGCGCAGGCTGATGATCTTCGAGCGCAGGCTCATCACCGGACGCAGCGACGCCGCGATGGGGTTGTCCACCTCCAGGGGGTTGCTGCCGTAGAGCATCACCCCGGGGCGATTCCAGGCGCCGTGGGCGGTGCGGTGAGCGAGCGTCGCCGGGGAGTTTGCCAGGCAAAGTGGCGCTTCGAGGGTGCGCGAGAGCGCCTTCACGGTCTCGAGCTGGGTCTCGAAGTAGCCGCTGTCACCGGCATCGGCGGTAGCGAAGTGGCTCATCAGGTGAAGTTCGCCGACCTGGGAGGCGGCGGCCAGGCGATGCCAGAGCGGCGCCACCCGAGCAGGCTCGAAGCCCAGCCGATGCATGCCGGAATCGACCTTCAGCCAGACCGGAATGGGCTGCCTGGGCGTGAAGGCGAGCAGTGCCTCGACCTGCCAGTCGCTGTGCACGCTGACCCAGAAGCCGTGTTCATCGATGAGCGCAAGCTCATCGGCGTCGAAAAACCCCTCGAGCAGCACGATGGGCTTGGTGATACCGCCGGCGCGAAGCGCGAGCGCCTCCTCGATCGAGGCGACCGCCAGAGCCGGGGCGAGGGGTTCGAGCGCCCGGGCGCAGGCCAACGCCCCGTGGCCGTAGGCGTCGGCCTTGATGACCGCCACGGATCGGCTTTGCGGCGCGCAGTCGGCGGCGATACGGTAGTTGTGACGCAGCGCGTCCAGGTCGATATGGGCCGCTAACGGGCGCATGACGGATTCTCGCTTAGCAGACCGGCCGCGGCGGCCTGTCACTGATGGCTTGGGTATAAAAATGCCCACGTAGTGGGCTCTGTGGTGATGCTTGGTACTGGAAAACGACGCACCGGCGTCGATCCGGTGCATCGTCCTTGCCTAGGCAAGGCACTGAAGCTCAGCTTTCGAAGATGGCGTCGAGGGACAGCCCTTGCTTTTCCAGCGAGCGACGAAGCTTCTTTAAGGCTTCCACCTGAATCTGGCGAACCCGCTCACGGGTCAGTCCGATCTCGGCGCCCACCTCTTCAAGGGTCGCCGCTTCATGGCCGCGCAAACCAAAGCGGCGTACCACCACCTCGCGCTGCTTCTCGCTGAGCTCGTCGAGCCAATGGTCGACGTGCTCGCGCACGTCGCCGTCGACCAGCGACGATTCGGGGCCGGCGACGTCATCGTCCGCCAGGGTGTCGATCAGCGGCTTGTCGCTCTCCCCCCCCATCGGGTAGTCGACCGACGAAACCCGCTCGTTGAGCCCCAGCATCTTCTTGACGGTGTCCACCGGCTTGTCCAAGTGCTCGGCGATCTCCTCGGCGGTGGCCTCGTGATCGAGCTTCTGGGTCAGTTCCCGCGCGGCGCGCAGGTAGATGTTGAGCTCCTTGACCACGTGGATCGGCAGACGAATCGTGCGGGTCTGGTTCATCAGCGCCCGCTCGATGGTCTGGCGAATCCACCAGGTGGCGTAGGTCGAAAAGCGAAACCCGCGCTCGGGGTCGAACTTCTCCACCGCGCGAATGAGGCCCAGGTTGCCCTCCTCGATCAGATCGAGCAGCGTCAGGCCGCGGTTCAGATAGCGTCGGGCGATCTTGACCACCAGGCGCAGGTTCGACTCGATCATGCGCGAGCGCCCGAGCGGGTCACCCTTGCGCGCCAGACGACCGTAGTAGACCTCCTCCTCCGGCGTCAGAAGCGGCGAGAAGCCGATCTCGTTGAGATAGATTTGCGTCGCATCCAGGCTCTGGGTCGACTGACGATCCTCGCGCCCCAGCGCTTTCTCGAAGGCATCTTCCTCTTCGGTGACCGTGTCATCGGCGTCATCCAGTGCCTCTTCCGCGGTCTCCAGGTCAACCTCCTGCAGGTCCTTCTCCAGTATACTCATGGTCTTACCCCCGTTGTCTTGCCAACCGCCATGTAGAAAATCAAAGGTGGTCGCACTGCATGTGCGCGTGCACCGTTATTGTTATATGACGCTCCAATCAAAATATCCGGGTTCTTTTCGAGACGTCGAGCGTCCTCTCCAAGCCGATTTTATGGATATAGAACGCGTTAGCGCGATGGTAAAAAGTCCAAGGGGTTCTGAGGCTGGCCGTCGCGGCGCACCTCAAAATGCAGTTTGACGCTGTCGGTGTCGCTATCGCCCATGGTGGCAATGACTTCTCCCGCTTCGACCACATCGTTTTCGCTGACCCGCAAGCTGTCGTTGTGGGCATAGGCGCTCAGATACTGGTCGTTATGTTTCAGTAGTATGAGGTTGCCGTAACCTCGTACACCGCTGCCGGCGTAGACGACGATGCCGGGACCAGCTGCCTTCACAGGTTGCCCCTTTTGGCCGGTGATATCAATCCCGGCGGTGATGGTTCCTCCCTCACCGAAGGCGCCGCTGACCTGGCCATCCGTAGGCCACTGCCATTGGACATTGTCGACCGGGGTAAAGGTCCGCGAAGAGCGATCCGGAGTACTCGCCTGGGCGGGGGCGGTCTGGGGCGTCGGCTCCGGCTCGGCTACAGGGGTCGGCTCGGGCTCGGGCTCGCGCGGCGCCTCGGGTTCGGAGACATCGACGACCGAGGCGGCTGGAGTGGCGTCGACCTCATCGACCTGGCGCGGCTCGCGTTCGACAGGTGTCTCGCGCTGCTCCGGCGGCGCGCCCTCACTCTGGGCGCGCTCGGTAGTGATGCGCTGGTTGCGCTCGATGGCGCTCTCATCGGGGAGCAGCCAGTCCATCTGCTGGTCGCCTTGCTGGCTCGCCTGAGCGCCCTGACTGCTGGCGACCGCCACTGCCGAAGGATTCAGCCCGGTGGCCACCGCGCCGCTCGGGCGCTGGGAAGGCGGATTCTGTGCATTCTGGCCAGCCCCGCCCGCCGGGGCGCCGCCAGCGCCCTGGCGCAGTGCGATGGTCTGGCCGGGATGGATCTGGTAGGGGGCACCGATATTGTTGAACGCCGCCAGCTCCCGGTAGTCCAGATCGTGCTGCCAGGCGATGCCGTAAAGGGTATCGCCAGGCTTGACGGTGTACTGCGCAGAGCTCTCCACCGCGCGCTTGGCCTCGCTCAAATCCCTTACCTGAGGCGTGTGTGGCTGCTGGTTGGCGCAGCCGCTGATGGCCAGTGCGACCAGAGACAGTGTGAAAACCTTACGCATGCAAACCTTACTCCTTTAAACGCCGCTACGTATCGAACTGCGTGGCCTGACGGGCTGCACGCCGATTGAGCAATACTACCAGCAGAGCGCCGACGACCATAAGTGACACCACCGCCAGCAACTGGGCGGAGTCACCGGTCAGTCGAGCGTAGTCGTCCGGCAGCAGATAGCGGTGGGCCAGCGGAATCACCTGGCCCTCGGGACCCATCTGATAACGTGTGAGTTCGCGCCAGGGCCAGAGCATCGGCAAGGAGCCGACGATGAACCCTAGAAGCAGCGCCATGGTACTGTCGTGGTGGCGCTTCAAGAGCCACCAGAGAAGCCGTGAAAAGAGCATCAGCCCAATCAGACAACCGATCCCGAACAGCATGATAATACCGATGTCGAGGCTTTTGATAGCCCCCATGATGGTGCCGTAGAGCCCCATGGTGAGCAGCAGGAAGCTGCCCGACACTCCGGGCAGCAGCATCGCGCTGATGGCGATGGCGCCGGCGAGGACGACGATCACCGCCTCGTTGCCCACCAGCAGCACCAGCGGCATCAGACCGGGCAACATCTGCGCGAGCAACAGCCCTGCCAGTAGCGGCAGCAGGTGCCAGAACCGGCGACGCCCCCCGGCGTGCCCCACCACCAGGCCCGAGGCGGCCACCAGCCCGAAGAAGAATCCGTCGAGCAGCAGCGGATGCGCCTCCATCAGCCAGAGCGCCAGGTGCGCCACGCTCACGAGGCTCAACGCCACCCCGGCAAGCAGCGGAATCAGAAACCCCAGATTGAGGTGCACGACGAGCCCGCGCAGTCCCCCCTGGCGCCAGGCAGGCCAGGCACTGGGGCCGAACTGCTTGATGGTGAGGAGCAGCTCCTCGTAGATGCCGGTAATGAAGGCGATCGTGCCGCCCGAGACCCCAGGCACCGCGTCGGCGGCGCCCATGCCGGCGCCTTTCAGAAATATGCTCAAGCGTCGATGCTTCAATCCACCACTCCTTGCAGTAAAGGGACGAACCGGACCGGCTCCAGGCGACGCTTCTCGAACGCCCCGCCGATCCGTCTTATCTGGGTCAGCCACTGGCTGCCGTCCGGCGACGCCAGCGGCGCGATCAGCACGCCATCGCGGCCAAGCTGCTCGAGCAGCGCCTCGGGCAGCGTGCGCGCGCAGGCAGTGAGCAGTATCACGTCGAAGCTGCCCGCCTCGGGCCACCCCTCACCGCCGTCGGCGACGGCAAGCTCGACCTCGGCCTCGAGTCGCCACAGCCGGTCGGCGGCGCGCTCGGCCAGCGTCACGATGCGCTCCACCGAATAGAGTTCCGGCACCAGCCGCGACAGTATCAACGCCTGGTAGCCGGAGCCGGTGCCCACCTCGAGCACGCGCTGCGGCCGTGCACGCAGCACGAGTTCGGTCATCCGCGCGACGATCAAGGGCTGCGACAGGGTCTGGCCGAACCCGATGGGCAGCGCCGTATCCTCGTAGGCGCGGTGAGCCAGCGCCTCGTCGACGAACAGGTGACGCGGCTCGCGGGCCATCACCTCGAGCACCCTTTTATCGCCGATCCCCTGCTGGACCAAGCGCTCGATCATGCGATCGCGCGTGCGCTGGGAGGTCATTCCCCGTCCGCGGCGATCATAAGGCGAGAGCTCAGTCAAAAGCATCCAGCCATGCGTGCACGTCGCGCTGCGCGGTGTGCAGCGTGAGGTCGGTATGCAGCGGCGTGATCGAGACGTAGCGCGCCTCGATGGCGGCGAAATCGGTATCCTCCCCGTCGTCGGCGTTGGCTGCCACCGGGGCGATCCAGTAGCGGGTGCGACCGCGCGGATCCTTGATGGGTACCGCCTTCTCCGCCGGGCCGCGATAGCCCAGCCGAGTGACGCGAAACCCTTGAAGCTCGCTCCAGGGCACATCCGGCACGTTGACGTTCAGCAGCGTGCGCGGCGGCAGCGACAGCGTCCCCGAGGCGCCGACCAGCGTGGCCGCCACCCGGGCAGCAGTGTCGAAGTGGCGTTCGCCGCACAGCGACATGGCGATCGCGCTCATGCCGAGGTTGCGCCCCTCCATGGCCGCCGCCACGGTGCCGGAGTAGAGCACGTCGTCACCGAGGTTGCTGCAGTGGTTGATGCCCGAGATCACCAGGTCCGGACGCTCCTCCCAGACGCCGTTGACGCCCAGGTAGACGCAGTCCGCCGGTGTGCCGTCGACGCTGTAGAAGCCGTTGTCGAGCGCGCTCAGCGACAGCGGCCGCGACAGGGTCAGCGAGTTGCTCGCGCCGCTGCGGTCACGGTCCGGTGCCACCACGCGCAGGTGAGCGTGGTCGAGAAGCCCCTCGTACAGAGCGCGCAGTCCCGGCGCGTGGACGCCGTCGTCGTTGGATAGCAGCAGTCGCCGCATTCGCCTCTCCTTGGACGTGATGAAAGCTCGAAGCCTGGGTCAGAAAAAGTCCGGGTGCGCGATCAGCTCACCGACCAGGGAGGTCGCGAAGCTGCCGCGCGGCAGCGAGAACTCGAGCACTACCGAGTCGACGCCTTCACGGGTCGAGCTCGGCTCGATCACCCGCGCCCGAAGCGCGCGTTGCGCCTTGCTCACCCCGGCGCGAACGAGCCCGTCGCACAGCGCCGGGTGGCGCACTTGAAGCATCCGTTCGAGTGCCAGCGCCGCCCCGCTCGCCTGCTCGCCCACGCCCCACAAGGGCCCGGTCGGGTGCAGGTCGAGTGACGCCGTGCGCGCCTCTAGCGTAGCGTCCACCGTCTCGGCGGTGAACACGCTCTGGGTGCCGTCGAGCATCAGCGTGTCGCCGGCCAGCGGCGTGGCCCAGGTGCCTTCGTCGAGGCGCGCGCTCAACCCCTCATTAAACAGAAAGCTGCGCGCGGTGGAAAGCATCATGCCCTGGCGATCGTCGCGCTTGCGCCAGCCCTTTTCCAGCAGCGCCCGGGCGCGCTCGAGGTTGCGCCGGCCCGCGCCGAAGCGCTGGGGGCCGAAATAGTTGGGCACGCCCTCGGCGCACAGCGCCTCCCAGCGCGCCTCGAACGAGGCCGCCGCGACCGCCTCGCCGCGAAGGCGCAGGCGAAAGCGGTTGGTGCGATGTACGCCACGTTTGAGCTTGCGCGGATGGCGGCCCTGCTCGACGAGCCGCAGATCGAGCGCGCGAAGCGATGCTTCTAGCGCCGAGGGCGCCTTGCGCCCGGGCAAGTGAACGCTGAACCACTGGCGCGTCACCGCGAAGCGGTCCTTCATGCCCGAGTAGCCCACGTCGCGCTGGCCGACCTCGCATAGCCGACTCAGCGCCTTCACCACTTCGAGGGTGGTCTGGCGGCGCTTCTCGAGGCGCAGCCACAGGTGCTCGCCGCTGCCCTCCGGGGTAAAATCGAGCTGCTCATCGACGATGAAGTCTTCTGGCTGAAGCCGGTATTCGCCCGGCAGCGGCGGTTTGAGGCGCGCATCGAGCGAGCGCGTCCAGGGCGATACGCTCATCGCGCCACCAGCAGCACCACCGCCTCGGCGGCGATGCCCTCGCCGCGACCGGTGAAACCCAGACGCTCGGTGGTGGTCGCCTTGACGTTCACCTGGCCGAGTGCGGCGTCGATGTCGTCGGCGATCACCGCGCGCATGGCCTCGATATGCGGGGCCATTTTGGGCGCCTGGGCCATGATCGTGGCATCCAGGTTGCCGAGCTCGAACCCCGCCTCGTGGACCAGCGCCATGACGTGGCGCAGAAGCGCACGGCTGTCAGCCCCTTCAAAAGCTGGGTCGGTGTCCGGGAAGTGGTGGCCGATGTCGCCAAGCGCCAAGGCGCCGAGCAGCGCGTCGCTGATCGCGTGCAGCAGCACGTCGCCGTCGGAATGGGCGACGAAGCCCTGATCGAAAGGCAGCCGGACGCCGCCGACCATCAGGTGGTCGCCGGGCCCGAAGCGGTGTACGTCAAATCCATGGCCGATTCGCATGAGGCTACTCTTCTTTGCCGTCGCCTGCCTGCAGCGCCAGGATGGCCGCCGCCAGGGCAAGATCGTCGGGATGCGTGATTTTCAGGTTGTCGCGCCGGGCGCTGACCAGTTTGGGCGCCCCGCCCAGCGCCTCGACAGCGGAGGCGTCGTCGGTGACGGCGATACCGCGCGCCGCCGCCTGGGAAAGCGCGTGCTCGAGCAGCGCGAAGCGAAACCCCTGGGGCGTGAGCGCGTGCCAGAGCCCATCGCGGGGCTCGGTGGTCACGCTCTGACGCTCGCCGCCTTCGCGCTTCATGGTATCCGCCACGGGCATGGCTAACAGCGCCCCGTCCGGATGCGCGCCGGCGGCGAGGTGCAGCGCCTGCAGGTCGGCGACGGTCACGCAGGGGCGCGCCACGTCGTGTACCATCACCAGGTCATCGGCGGCGGCGTCGATGGCGGCCAGGGCGTTGCGCACGCTCTCCATGCGCTCGCGTCCGCCATCGATGCGCTGCCAGTGCGCAAACGGCACCCAGGCGGGATCGAACCAGCGATCGTCGGCGTCCAGGCACAGTGCCAGGCGCGCCGTCGGGAAGGCGCCGTGCAGGCGCGCCAGAGTATGGGCCAGCACCGGTCGCCCGGCCAGCGGCAGATACTGCTTGGGCCGGTCGGCGCCCATGCGCCGACCCTGGCCCGCCGCGGGCACCACCAGCCAGAGACGCTCACTCATCGGCGAGCTCGTCGGCGTTCGGCAAGCCTGGCGTTGGCGGGGTGACCAGCGCGGCGTTGAGGCCGATCAGCTCGTTCTGGATCGCCACTCCCGGCACCCAGAAGAACTGCTCGTCGCTGCGCACCATGCCCATGTCGCTGCGCGCGCGCTCCTCGATGGCGTCGAGCCCGTTCTTGAGGTCGGTGACCTCGGCGGCGAGTCGAGCGTTGCGCTCACGCATGGGGGCGTTGGCCTCGTCCTGCACGACCACGCGCCGCTCGACGCGCTGCAGGTCCTGCCAGCCGCCGTTACCCAGCCATAGCTGGTACTGCAAAAATCCCAGAATGCCCACTAAGGCCATCACTAGCCAACGATGCATCGTCTTGTCCTGTTGCCGGGCGCCTGACCGCAGCGCGTGAACGGCGCGCATTATGCCATCAAGCGCGCCGGGCGGCGAGCTGCGTCACGCGCGCTCCTTGAAAGGCAGTGCGGCGCAGGCGGCATCGCGATAGGCCGCCACCTGGCGCGCCTCCTCGGCGCAGAACCGCGCCACCGCAGTCGCAAGCCCGGGGTGTGCCAGATAATGAAGCGAACGGGTCGGCGTGGGAGAGAAACCGCGCACCAGCTTGTGTTCGCCCTGAGTACCGGGATCGAACAGCGTCAGTCCCTGCTCGAGGCAGTACTCGATGCCTTGGTAGTAGCACGCCTCGAAGTGCAGGCAGTCGGCCACGACTTCGCTTCCCCAGTAGCGCCCGTAGAGCGTGGTGGCGCCGCGAAAGTAGAGCGCCGCCGCCACGGGCCGCCCGTCGACCAGCGCCTGGACGAGCACCAGCGACGCGGGCATGGTCACGCGCAGGGCGTCAAAAAACGCCTGGTTGAGATACGGCGGGCGGCCGCGCTCGTGATAGGTGATCGCGTAGCAGCGGTAGAAGTGCGCCATCGCCGAGGCGTCGATCGCTTCGCCTTCGAGCCGGCGCAGGGTGATGCCCTGCTCCGCCATCCGGCGGCGCTCGCGCTTGATCGTCTTGCGCCGTTTGGCGGTCAGGCTGGCCAGGAATCCCTCGAAGTCGCCGTAGTCGTTATCGTGCCACTGGAACTGAACGCCTTCACGGGCGATCAGTTCCGGGCGTTGTGCCTGCCAGGCGGCCACCTCGGCTGGACGTGCGAACAGCAGGTGCCAGCTCGAGAGCCCCAGCTCGTCGCACAGCGCCTTCCAGCCATCGCCAAGCCGTGCACAGGCCTCGCCCGGGTCGACGTCCGGGGCGATCAGCAGGCGCTGGCCGGGCACCGGGGTAAAGGGTACCGCGCTCAGCGCCTTGGGGTAGTAATCTCCGCCGGCGCGCTCGAAGGCCTCCGCCCACCCCCAGTCAAACACGTACTCGCCATAGGAGTGGCTCTTGAGGTACAAGGGTAGCGCCGCCAGCAGGTGCTCCCCTTGCCACAGGGTCAATTGCCGGGGCTGCCAGCCTGTCGCCGCGCTGACCGAGCCGCTATGTTCGAGCGCGGCCAGAAAGGCGTGGCGCAGAAACGGCTGCTCGTCGTCGACCAGGGCGTTCCAGCGCCTGGGCGAGACATCGTCCATGGAAGAGAGGATCGCGAGTTTCGCAGTGGAAAGGGACATGGCACCTCGCGTTGCTGGGGTGGATCGCGGTCGACCAGTATCGCCCAATCGCGCCGTCACTAGAACCACCCGCCACGGGTCATCCTCGCGGTGTCAAAAAAATCGCTCGCGAACGGCTCGATCGTTAAAGCTTGATTGAAACAGACCGATATTGAGTAGATTGCCCACTTTCCTAGGATCGCCATGCAACCCGCCGCCCTACCCGATCGAGAACCGGAGCGCCTGTCGGCCTTGCGACGCCTGGAAGTGATGGACACGCCCGCGGACGAGTCGCTGGAACGCCTGACCGATCTGGTCTGCGAGATCTTCGCCGCGCCCATCGCGCTGGTGTCTCTGGTCGACGAGCACCGTCAGTGGTTCAAGTCCCGCGCGGGGCTCGAGGTGAATCAGACGCCTCGCGAGGACTCCTTCTGCGCCCACGCGCTCGCCCTCGACTCGGCGCTGGTCGTCGAGGATGCCTTGAAGGACGCGCGCTTTGCCGACAACCCGCTGGTGCTGGGCGAGCCACGCATTCGCTTCTACGCGGGCCATCCGCTGCGCCCGCTCGACGGCATCGCCGTGGGCACGCTGTGCGTCATCGACACCGCCCCGCGCACCTTCGATGCGCGCGAGAAGCGCCTGCTGGAAAAGCTCGCCGCCCAGGTCGACGACATACTGCGCCAGCGCAAGCTTCAGGCCGAGCTGACCCGCACCGCGCGGCGCTTCGAGGCGCTGTTCAGCAAGAGTGCCACCGCCAAGATCCGCATCGACCGCCAGGGGCGGATCATCGCGATCAACCCCTTTGCGCTGAGCCTTCTGGGCTACGAGGCCCACGAGCTGCTCGACCGGAACATCGCTGTGCTCACGCCACCGCATATCGCCGTCGAGCACGATCAGTTCATCGCGCGCTTTCTTTCCGGCGGTGCGCCGACGGTCATTGGCCGCGGCCGCGAGGTCGAGGCGATGCACAAGCAAGGGCACCGGGTGCCGGTCCACCTGGCGGTCAACGCCATCCACGACAACCAGGGCGAGGTGGTCGAGTTTCTCGGCGTGCTGACCGACCTGACCAGCATCTACGCGGCCAACCGGCGAATCATCAAGGAGCAGAGCCTGTTGAAGGTGCTTCACCAGGGGATCACCGACTACCAGGCGCTGATGTCCGGCCAGGGCCTCTGGACCTTCCTGATGGAGGCGCTGCGGGAGCTCACCGACAGCGACTACGCGCTGATCGGTGAGGTGCTGCCGACCGATACCACCAACACGCTCAAGATCCACGCCATCACCGACCTCTCCTGGAGCGACTCGTCCCGGGAGCTGATGGACCGCCTGCGCAGCGGCGACATGACGCTGACCAGGCCCGATACGCTGCTGGGACGCGTCTACGCCCACGGCGAAGTGGTGATGACCGACGATGTTTACGGCCTTGGCGCCCAGCGCAACTTTCCCCACGGCCACCCGCGCCTGGACAACTATCTGGGCGTACCGATCATCAGTGGTGACCGACTGATCGGCATGTACGCCATCGCCAACAGCAAACAGCCGCTCAACCAGGCACTGCTCGACTGGCTGCAGCCGTTCACCGACACCTGCGCGCTGCTGATCAACCTCTACCGCCAGATGGCCGAGCGCGAGCAAGTGACCCGCGACCTGGCCATCGCCCGCGACCTGGCAGAGAAGGCAAGCCAGGCCAAGAGCGAGTTTCTGTCGTCGATGAGCCACGAACTGCGCACGCCCCTGAACGCGATCATCGGCTTCGCCCAACTGCTGTCCAAGGGGCGCCGCGCCCCGCTCGACGACAGGCAGCAGCGCCAGGTCCATCAGATCGAGACCAGTGGGCAGCACCTTTTGAGCCTGATCAACGAGATTCTCGATCTGGCCCGGATCGAGGCGGGGCATCTAACGCTCGCCATCGAGCCGATCTCGATCCTCGCCGTGCTCAACGACGCCTGCGACACGCTCGAGGCCAACATCGAGGCGGCAGGCATCACCCTCACGCGCCCTCATGTCGCCCGCGACTGGCGAGTCGCCGCCGATCCTACGCGCACCAAGCAGGTGTTCTTGAATCTGCTCTCCAACGCGATCAAGTACAACCGCCCGCGCGGCAGCATCGCGCTGAGCATCGCGCCAATGGGCGATGCGCTGCGCATCAGCGTGACGGATACCGGCCTAGGCATCGACGAGCAGCGCCGCCACGAGCTGTTCGAGCCCTTCAACCGTCTGGACGCCGAGCACGGCCCCATCGAGGGTACCGGCATCGGCCTTGCCATCACTCGCGAGCTGGTTACCCGCATGCAGGGCGAGATCGGTGTCGAGAGCACGTCCGGCCAGGGCTCGACCTTCTGGTTCACCCTGCCGCTGACCGACGAGCACGCCCACGACGAGAAGGACACAAAGCAGCGCCCCGAGGCGCCGGCGGCAGGCAAGCGTCGCCAGCTGCTGTACATCGAGGACAATCCTGCCAATCAGTGCCTGATGCAGGATATCATCGACGATTTCACAGACATCGAGCTGCAAAGCGTGACCAGCGCCGAACTGGCGCTGGAAATCCTGCGTCACGCCACGCCGGATCTGATCCTCATGGACATCCACCTGCCGGGCATGAACGGTTTTCAGGCGCTCGAGGCGCTGCGCCGCAATGCCCGGCTCGACGCTACCCCGGTCGTGGCGCTTTCCGCCAACGCCATGCCGGCGGATATCGACAAGGGCCTGGCGGCCGGGTTCAACGACTACCTCACCAAGCCGATCGACATCGACAAGCTCTCGCACATGCTCGAGGCGCTTCTCCCCGCTCTACAGGGATGTGACCCATGAAACTCGCCCGCAAGCATCTGTTGGTGGTCGACGACAACGTCGCCAACGTCGAGCTGCTGATGGATTTGCTCGACGATCACGGCTTCGATGACCTGCACGGCCTGCACGACCCGCGCGACGTGGTGGGATATTGCCAGGCCCGGTGTCCGGACCTGATCCTGCTGGATATTCGCATGCCGCACCTCGACGGCTACGCGGTCATGCAGGCGCTCGCCGCGCAACTCGGCGAGGCCGTACCGCCGATCATCGTGCTCACCGCGCAGATCGACGACGAGACGCGCCGCCGTGCGCAGCGCATGGGCGTGCGCGACTTCATCACCAAGCCGTTCCAGCACGATGACGTGCTCATGCGCATTCGCAACGCCCTGGCGCTCGAACAGCGCTACCAGCAGCGCCACGCCGAGGCGACCACCCTCGAACGCCTGGCCGTTGAACAGGCCCAAAGCCTCGACCGAGAGTCGCGCACGGACACCCTCACCAAGCTGCCCAACCGCCGGGCGCTGACTCAGATGCTGCGCATGGCGTCGAGCGACGGCACGCCTACGGGCCTTTTGTTCATCGCCATCGACCAGCTCGACGAGGTGATACGCTTTCATGGCTACGCCGTGGCCGACGCGCTGATGCTGCACGTCAGCCAGCAGCTCTACGACAAGCTCGGCGAGACCGCCAGGCTCGGCATCTGGGGCGGCAGCGAGCTGCTGGTGATCCTGCCCGTCGTAAGCCCCGAGCAGCTCATCCTCCAGGCAATGTCGCTGCTCGAGTGCTTCAACCAGGATCAGACCCTGGACAACCTGCTGCTGCCCTTGGGAGTCAGGATCGGCATCAGTACCGCCGCCGAGCCCTTCGAGCCTGAACGGCTGGTCCACATGGCAGCCCTGGCGCTGCCGCAGAAGAACGGCCCGGTACGCGTGCAGAGCTACAACGAGGAGCTCGAGGCGCGCCAGCGCCATCGCCTGCACCTGCAGCAGTCGATTCGCCAGGCCGCCGAGCGCGGCGAGATGAGCCTGGTCTTCCAACCGAAGCTGTCGCTTTCGACCCACCGTGTGATCGGTGCCGAGGCGCTTCTGCGCTGGCACCATCCGACGCTCGGTCCGGTATCGCCGGTGGAGTTCATTCCGCTGGCCGAGGCCAGCGGCGACATCCTGTCGATCGGCGAATGGGTGCTCGACGAGGCGATGCGCCATATCGCCGTCTGGCGCGAGAAAAGGCTGCTCGACGATGCCTTCCATATCGCGGTGAACGTCGCCGCTCGCCAGCTCGCCCGCCACGACTTCGCCGACAAGCTGCTCGCTAGACTCAAAGAGCATGGGATCCCCCCTTACTTCCTGTCGCTGGAGATCACCGAATCGGGCATTCTGAGCGACATGCACAACGCCCGCGCCCAGCTTGCGCGCCTGGCCCAGGTGAACATCGCCGTGGCCATCGACGACTTCGGCACCGGTCACTCGTCGCTGGCCTACATCAAGACGCTGCCGTTCTCGACGCTCAAGATCGACCGCGCCTTCGTGATGGATCTCGAACACAAGGAGGTCGATCGTCACCTGGCATTGGCGATCACCCAGCTCGCCCACGCAGTGGGGTGCGACGTGGTGGCGGAAGGCATCGAGACGAAGGCCCAGGCGGATTACCTGCGCTCCATTGGTTGTGAGGCGGCGCAAGGGTATCATTACGCTCGTCCGTTGCCCGCCGACGAGTTCTACGACTGGTGCACTCGCTGGCAAGCGCTCCCGCCCATGAACAACGCCCTGGAGTCTTGATGGCCCACGATCTGCTTGAACGCCTGCGCGAACGGCTTGACGATCTGAACCGCTCCGAGTACAAGGTGGCCAACGTCATCCTGGACGACCCGGCGGCAGCCACGAGCCTGAGCATCGCAAGCCTTGCTCAGGCGGCGGGCGTGAGCGAGCCCACGGTGAACCGCTTCTGTCGCAACTTCGGCGCCAAGGGCTATCCGGACTTCAAGATCAAGCTGGCCCAGAGCCTCGCCGGTGGCACGCCCTACGTCACCCGGGCGGTGGAGCCCGGCGACAGCGCCACCCAGTACACCCAGAAGATCTTCGGCGCGACCATCGCCGCACTCGACGAAGCCCAGCGCCAGGTGGACATGGCCGCCGTCGAGCGCATGGTCGACTACCTCACCCAGGCCAAGCACATCCACTTCTTCGGCCTCGGCGCCTCCGGAGCCGTGGCCCAGGATGCCCAGCACAAGTTCTTTCGCTTCAACCTGCCGGTGATGGCCTACATCGACGTTCTCATGCAGCGCATGGTGGCGGCGGCCTGCCATACCGGCGACGTGGTGGTGATCATCTCCTACACCGGGCGCACCAAGGAGCTGGTCGACATCGCCAGGCTCGCCCGGGCGGCGGGCGCGGTGGTGCTGGGCATCACTGCCCCGGACTCGCCGCTGGCCGACGAGTGCACCGCCACCCTCGAGGTCGCGACACCCGAGGACACCGACCATTACATGCCGATGACCTCACGGGTGATCCAGCTCACCCTGATCGATGCGCTGGCCACCGGCGTGACCCTGCGTCGCGGCGAGGATTTCCTCCCCCATCTCAAGAAGATCAAGGACAGCCTGCGCGACACTCGCTTTCCGCTTGAGTGAGCACGCCGCCCGTCACGCTCAGGCGTCGACGGCAGCGGTCACGGTGATCTCCACCTTGAGCTCGTCGGACGGCAGCGGCGCGCAGACGCAGGTACGTGCCGGCGCGTGGCCCTCGGGCACCCAGGCGTCCCAGACCGCGTTCATGGCGGTGACATCGGCGCCATCCTTCAGGTAGACCGTGGCGCTGAGAAGCTGCTCGCGGCTGGAACCGATCTCCTCGAGCAGCGCGTCCACGCGCGACAGCATGCTGGTGGTCTGGGCGGTGATGTCGCCCTGGCGCGCCTCGGGGCCCGCCACCTGGCCGCACAGGTAGGCCACGCCCTGGTGGATCACCGCACGGCTCATGCGGGCCTTGGTATCGTGACGTTGGATAGTGCTCATGGGTCTCTCCTCTCTAGAAGACGGCGTGATGCCGTGAATGCGCTGTTCAGCTGCGCGTGGGAACGGGGCGGTGCTCGAACACCCGACGCAGCACGAAGCTAGTGTGGGCGCCGGTGACGCCTTCGATGCGGTTGATGACGTGCAAAAGCAGATGCTGGTAGTCGTCCATGTCGCGCACCAGGATCTTGAGCTGGAAATCCGCCGCCTGCCCGGTAATGATCAAGCACTCGATGACGTTGGGAATCTCGCGCACCTGGCGCTCGAAGTTGTCGAAGCGCTCGGCGGTGTGCTGGTCCATCGAGATGTGCAGGAGCACCATCAGATCGAACCCGAGCCGGCGCGCGTCCACTTCGGCGCGATAGCCCGCAATCAAGCCGTGCTCCTCGAGGGCACGCACCCGGCGCAGGCAGGGCGACGGCGAAAGCCCGATCCGCTCGGCCAGCAGCTGGTTGCTGATGCGCCCTTCCTGCTGCAGCACATCGAGAATGTGACGATCGAAGCGGTCGAGCTCGAGCGGAACGGGCAACATCTGGCATCTCCTGCCAACGAATGAACAATCAGCGCTATTTAATGCCGATTATCTTTCATGTATTTGTGTATTAGCAATAATCTTCTGCCAAGCCCGACGTATACTGGTGCTATCGTGACAAGCCCCGCCGCGGCGCGAGTCGATCCGGCAAGCGATCATCGGCGGGCCTATCCCACCCGAATCATCGTCAGGAAACGACCATGGCCTTCGATCATCGCAAGTACCGCCCCGCCCCCCGTGTTCCCGCTTTCGACCGCACCTGGCCGGACAAGGATCTCGACCGCGCCCCGATCTGGGTGAGCGAAGACCTGCGCGACGGCAACCAGGCGCTGCTGGAGCCGATGAGCGTCGAGCAGAAGAAACGCTTCTGGCACCAGATCGTCAAGGTCGGCATCAAGGAAGTGATGGTCGGCTTTCCCTCGGCGAGCCAGCCGGATTACGACTTCGTGCGCTGGCTGATCGAAGAGCAGCAGATTCCCGAGGACGTCACCATCGCCGTGCTGGTTCAGTGCCGCGAGCACCTGATTGAGAAGACCTTCGAGTCGCTGGTAGGCGCCAAGCGCGCGATCGTGCACCTGTACAACTCCACCTCGACCATTCAGCGCGAACGGGTATTCGAGATGGACCGCGACGGCATCACCGATATCGCCGTGCAGGGCGCCACCTGGGTGAAGACCTACGCCGAGCGCTACCCCGAAGTAGAGTGGTGTTTCGAATACACGCCGGAAAGCTTCTCGAGCACCGAGATCGACTTCTCGATCGCGATCTGCGAAGCCGTGATGGACGTCTGGCAACCGACGCCGGACAACAAGTGCATCCTGAATCTGCCGACCACGGTCGAGGTTGCCGGCCCTCATCACCACGCCGACCAGATCGAGTATTTCTGCCAGCACATCAAGAATCGTGACAGCGTGATCGTCTCGGTTCATACCCATAACGACCGCGGCGGCGCGGTAGCCTCGGCGGAGCTTGCGTTGCTGGCCGGCGCCGAGCGAGTCGAGGGTACGCTCCTGGGCAATGGCGAGCGTACCGGCAACATGGATATCGTGACCCTGGCGATGAACCTCTACAGCCAGGGCATCGACCCCGAGCTCGACCTGACCAACCCCGACGAGATCATCCAGGTGGTGCAGGAGTGCACCGGCATCGCCATGCATCCGCGCCACCCCTGGGTCGGCGAGATGGTCTATACCGCGTTCTCGGGCAGCCACCAGGACGCGATCCGCAAGTCGCTCAAGCACCAGAAGCCCGACGAGCCGTGGCAGGTCGCCTACCTGCCCATCGACCCCCACGACATCGGCCGCGACTACCAGGCGGTGATCCGCGTCAACAGCCAGTCCGGCAAGGGCGGCATGGCCTTCTTGCTCGAGCGCGACTACGGCATCAACCTGCCGCGCTGGATGATGCTGGCGCTGGCCCCTTATGTGCAGAAAGAGAGCGAGGCGCGCGCCAGTGAGCTCTCGAGCGAAATGATTCGCCAGGTGATGTTCGAGCACTTCAGTCAGCAAGCACCCTTGGCGCTCGCCGACTATCGCCTCTCGAAGGGACAACACGAAGGTATCGAGGTGACGCTTTGGGAGGGCGCGGAAACCCTGCGCCTGGAGGGCAACGGCAACGGCGCAATGTCTGCCTTCACCGACGCCTGGCGCAAGCACTCGGGGGTCAACGTGGCGATCGTCGACTACAGCGAGCACTCGCTCGGCGGCGACAGCGAAGCCAACGCCATCGCCTTCGTGCAGCTCAACATCGACGGTCAGCGGATCTGCGCCGTGGCCGAGGACAGCGACACGGTCAGCGCCTCGCTCAAGGCTTTGCTATCCGGCATCAACATCGCCCGATGCGAGCCCCAACCCGCCCGGCGCGCCATTGAAGACACCACCGCCTGATCGCCCTCTCCCGGCTGGGCCGGGCGAGGCTGCTATACTGCCGCGATCATTCAACGACACGAGACAGTGATGGATCACGGGCTGATTGGGCCAGCGCTAGTGGCCCTGGGGGCCGCTGTCGGCGGCATGGCGCGGCTGGGTGTCACGCGTCTTGCCGCCCGGTACGCAGGCCAGCGCTTTCCTTGGGGGACCCTTGCGGTCAACACAAGCGGCGCCTTCGCGGCAGGGTTTGCCCTCGGGCACTTGGGGCGCGACGCCTTGTCCTACTCCCCGCTCGGGCTCTTGCTGTTGGGGGGAGTGCTGGGCGGCTACACCACCGTCTCCTCTCTGAGCCTACAAACCCTTACCCTCTGGCAAGCGCAACATCGCCTGGCAGCCTTCAGCAACCTGATGGGAACACTCACGCTGGGCGCCCTGCTGGCCGGGCTGGGCGGCTACCTCGGAGCAAGCACGACGTGACCGGAATCAGAACCTACCTCGCGGTAGGCGCCGGCACCGCCTTGGGCAGCCTTTGTCGCTACGCAGTGTCCGTTGGGGTGCTGGCCACCGCCGGGGGAGCGTTTCCCTGGGCGACGCTGCTGGTCAATGCCTTTGGGTCCGGGTTGATCGGGTGGCTCGCCACCCGCGCTACGCGCGACCCCCAGAGCCATTGGGTACGCCATCAATCCTTCTGGGTGACGGGGTTCTGCGCCGGCTTCACCACCTTTTCCCTGTTCAGCCTGGAAACCCTGCACCTGATGGAGCGCCACACAGTAATGGCGGCGGCCTACATCGTGGCAAGCCTTGTGCTTTGGCTCTTGGGCGTCCGGCTCGGCCAAGGCCTGGCGCGCTCGCGCTAGCGTTCTGCTCAGTGGCCGTTCGACAACGTCTCGAGGGCCTTGGGATCGTCGTGTACCGCATAGCGGTTGATGATCGTGGCGCTCGCCTCGCCAAGCCCCACGAGTACGACCGCTATGCCTTGCCGGCGAAACTTGATCACCACACGATCAAGGGTCTGGACCGCAGTGATATCCCAAAAGTGCGCCGTCGTGAGATCGATGACCACCCGTTCGAGACGCTCCTTGGCATCGAAAGCTGCGGCGAACCCTTCGGCGGAGGCGAAGAACACCTGGCCTTCCACGTGATAAGTACGCTCGCCGGGCCCCGTCATTGCACTCGATACCGCCAGGATCTTGCCCACCTTGTGAGCGAAGAATAGCGCGGCCAGCAGTACTCCGACGAACACACCCAGCGCAAGGTTATGGGTACTCACCGTGACTGCGACCGTTGCCAGCATGACCAGGTTGGAACTCAGCGGATGTTGTTTGAGATCACGAATCGACGCCCAGTTGAAGGTGCCGATCGAGACCACGATCATCACCGCTACCAGCGCCGCCATCGGGATCCGCGACACCCAATCGGACAGAAACACCACCATCAACAGCAGCGCCACCCCTGCGATCAGCGTGGAAAGCCGCGTGCGCCCGCCGGACTTGATGTTGATCACCGATTGGCCGATCATCGCGCAGCCCGCCATGCCGCCCATCAGGCCGGCCCCGATATTGGCGATGCCCTGCCCCCTGCACTCGCGATGCTTGTCGCTTAGCGTATCGGTCAGGTCATCGACAATGGTCGCGGTCATCATCGACTCGAGCAGGCCGACCACGCAGAGCATGATCGCGTAGGGGAAGATGATCATGAGCGTCTCGAGATTCAAGGGCACATCCGGCCACAGAAATACCGGCAGCGTATCGGGCAGCTCGCCCATGTCGCCGACGGTGCGAATCTCCATGCCGCTCACTAGATAAACGAGGGTGAGCACCACGATGCAGACCAAGGGCGATGGCAGCGACTTGCCGATCAGCGGCAAATACGGGAACAGGTAGATGATGCCGAGCCCCGCTGCGGTCATGGCGTAGACGTGCCAGGTGACGCCGGTAAGCTCCGGCAACTGCGCCATGAAGATCAGGATCGCCAGCGCGTTGACGAACCCGGTCACCACCGAGCGCGACACGAAGCGCATCAAATCGGCAAGCTTGAGATAGCCCGCCGCTATCTGCAGCGCCCCGGTCAAAAGGGTCGCGGCGAACAGGTACTCGAGGCCGTGTTCGCGCACCAGCGTGACCATCAGGAGCGCCATGGCGCCGGTGGCCGCCGAGATCATGCCCGGGCGCCCGCCGGTGAAGGCGATGATCACCGCGATGCAGAACGAGGCGTAGAGCCCCACCTTGGGGTCCACCCCGGCGATAATGGAAAACGCGATGGCTTCGGGGATCAGCGCCAGCGCCACCACCATGCCCGAAAGCGAATCACCCTTGATGTTCGAGAACCATTCCTGCCGATCGAAAAAAGCCATACCCGATACCCTGACGTCGAAAAACGTGAAAATGCGCCACGCAAAGAGCGTGCCGGCGCAAAGTAAAAGCCGTGACGGTAAAACCGCATTCGTGGGGGGCAAAACGCTAGGGTGGAAGCATCTTCCAAGCAATCGAGGGCATGAAGGCATCTTCGATGAAAAGCGGAAAAACGGCGCGCAAGAGCGCAAGCCGGCGGCATTGTAAAACAGTTAGCTTGTCGATATCCACCCTAGGAGTCAGCAGGCTCATTACTCCGCGCTATGAGGGGGGTGATCAATATTCAATGGACACCGCTTCCGCGGTAGCCGAGGATGCGCGCTTTCTGGGCTTTTGAAAGCGCCCTTTCCTCCACTATTTCTCTCTGCAAAAAATGATACACTTGGTGTACATGTAAAAATATTTGTACAAAATTAACCTATATTCCTAACAGCATATCGCTCACCGAGAACACGCCGATGCTGACCTTCAAGAATACGTTTTTGACCGTTGCGCTTCAGGAACATACCGCCAGTATCCACTTCTCCCCGGAAGGGATCATCGAAAACGCCAGTCCCCTGTTTCTGGAGAAGATGGGCTATGCGCTCGAGGACATTGTCGGTCACCATCATCGCATCTTCTGCTCGGCGGAGGAGGTCGAATCCCCGGATTATCGCCGCTTCTGGACGTCCCTGGCCCTGGGTGAATCGAAACAGGGAAGTTTTCGGCGCCTCAATGCTCAGGGAGAAGATGTCTGGCTCGAGGCGATCTATCTGCCGGTGCGAAACCGTCGGCGCAAGGTGGTAAATATTGTCAAGATCGCAAGCGACATTTCGAAACAGCATCAGGACGCCGAGAACCACAGTGCGGTGCTCAAGGCGCTCAATAGCTCCATGGCCGTGATCGAGTTCGCCCCCGACGGCACTATCTTGAGCGCCAACAGCAATTTCGAACGCACCATGGGCTACAGAAGCGATGAGATCGTCGGCCAGCACCACCGCCTTTTCTGCCAACCGGATTTCCTCCCAAGGCTGACCGAATTCTGGCTTGAACTGGCAAACGGCCAGTTCAAGCAGGGCAAGTTCGAGCGTCGAGACCACCACGGCCGCAGTGTCTGGCTCGAGGCGACCTACAACCCGATCTTCGATGCCCGCGGCCGCGTCATCAAGGTCGTCAAGTTCGCCACCGACATCACCCAGACGGTGGAGGAAAACGAAGCCGCCAAGCGCGCGGTGTTGACCGCCCAAAGCACTTCCAGCCAGACCGAGCAGATCGCCCAGAACGGTTTGGCTCATCTGCACCGAGTGCTCGAGGAGTCGCGCAAGGCATCGAAGACACTGGAGAACGCCCAAGCCTTGATGGCGGCACTGAACAAGCAGGCGCAGACGATCAACAGCATCACCGCCTCGATTGCCAGAATCGCCAACCAGACCAACCTGCTCTCATTGAATGCGGCAGTGGAAGCCGCTCGGGCCGGCGAACAGGGGCGGGGATTCGCTGTGGTAGCCCACGAGGTGCGACAACTGGCCAAGGGGTCGAGCGACGCGGTGGAGGAAATCACTCGGGTGCTCAAGGAGAACAGTGAACTGGTCGAGCGCACGAGTCTCGCGGTTCAGCAGGTGGTGGAACAGGGGCGCCACAGCCAGGCGAGCGTCGGCGAAATCGAGACCATCGTCAACGAGATTCTCTCCGGCGCCCGCGGAGTGTCCGATTCAGTGGACCAGCTCGCCCTGCAGTCCGCCTGACCGCACCTCGTGAAAAAGGCGGCCCGCAGGCCGCCTTTTGAGTATCGCAAGCGCCGAAGTACCGACGCTTACTTCAACTTGGTCTTGCGCAGGTACGGCAGCACCGCGTCGAATTCACCAAACTTCGCCTTGGCGTCCTCGTTGGATACGCTCGGTGGGATGATCACATCCTGGCCCACGGTCCAGTCCGCCGGCGTGGCGATGCCGTGCTTGACGGTGGCTTGCAGCGCATCCAGCGCCCGCAGGATCTCGGCGAAGTTACGCCCCACGGTCATCGGATAGGTCATGGAGAGTTTCAACTGCTTGTCCGGGCCGATGATGAACACCGAACGCACCGTAGCGCTGTCCGCCGGCGTGCGGCCATCGGGCAGGTAGGCGTCTTCCGGCAGCATGTCGAAGAGCTTGGAAACCTCGAGGCCTTCGTCGGCGATGATCGGGAAGTCGACAGCGCTTTTACTGTAGGTTTCGATGTCACCGGCCCAGCGCTTGTGGTCTTCGACGCCATCCACGGAGACGCCGATCACCTTGGTACCGCGCTTTTTCCACTCATCGCCGAGCTTGGCCACGGCGCCGAACTCGGTGGTGCATACCGGGGTGAAGTCCTTCGGGTGCGAGAACAGGATCGCCCAGCTATCGCCGATCCAGTCGTGGAAGCGAATGCTGCCCTGGCTGGTTTCGGCCTCGAAATCGGGAACGACCGCGTTGATGCGTAGTGACATGGTGCCTCCTTCTCGGGTGATCGAATTTTTAATACCTTAAACCACCTTTATGCAATTCACTATAGAACATTCGGTGCTAAGACACTGCGTGTCTTTTTCTTGTTCCAACGCGCCGCCTAGCTTTCCGGGGCGCCCTTTTCGTCGCGCTTGATGCGTGAAAGCCAGCGCTGCTTGGCGTGATGGCGCAAATTGACCACGCTATCGGTCTCGTCGACGATATCTCGACCCAGCAGGGTCTCGAGAATGTCCTCCAAGGTGATGAGTCCGACGAAAGTGCCGTGATCGTCGAACACCACGCGCATGTGCAAGTGATCCTTGAGCATGTCGACGAATACCCGCTCGACGTTCTCTGCCACATCCACTCGGCCGATCGGATGCATCAGATCGCGCATGGTCCGGGCGTCGTCGGCGTGATAGACGTCCGCCTTGTGCACGTAGCCGAAAGGCTGCTCGCCACCGTCCATCACCGGAAAGCGGGTGAACGATGCCTTGCCGTGACGGGCATCGAACTCGGCCACGGTCATGTTCGGCGCCACCGTCACGCATACTGTGCGCGGCGTCATGGCCCCGGAAACCTTGATTTCGTGCAGGTTGAGCACGTTGACGATGGTGCGCGACTCGTCTTCATCCAGCACGCGCTGCTCGAGGCCGGTACGCGCCAGCACCTTGATCTCGTCGCGCAGGTCCACGTCGTGCTCGGCGCGCCCTAGGCGCCGCGTGATCTGCTCCGACAGCCAGATGAACGGCAAGAGCGCGATGATCATCGGCTTCAGAAGGCGCGGTAGATACGGCGCGATACTCTTCCAGTAAGTGGCGCCGATGGTCTTGGGAATGATCTCCGAGAGCACCAGGATCAGAAGCGTCATGACCGCCGAGACGACGGCGATGGAGGTGTCGCCGAACACCGTCGCCGCCTGGGCGCCGACGGCGGTCGCCCCGACCGTGTGGGCGATGGTATTGAGGGTGAGAATCGCCGCCAGCGGCCGGTCGATATGGGTCTTGAGCCGGTCGAGGGAGGCGTGCAGCCGAGGATGCTCGTCCTTGAGCCTGGCGATGTAGCTCGGGGTGATGGAGAGAAGCGCCGCTTCGAGAATGGAGCACAGAAACGACAGGGCAATGGCAAGCGTCGCGGTAACGATCAGCAGGAACATGAGAGCCTGAGTGTGGGGGACATTGCGTGTTTATAGGAGGGGCGTCACGGCTTGTCAACCGCGATCCCCGAAAGGGGTCGCCATCTCAGCCCATCATGCGTTCGGCGAACGCCTGCAGGTCGGGCACGGTCATGTCCGGCTCGATTCCCCAAGGATCAAAGGGCGCATCCGAGCGCCGGCGCACCCAGGCGCTCTTGAGACCCGCCTGCTTGGCCCCGATCACGTCGAACGGGTTGCTGGAGATAAGCCAGGTATGCTCCGGGCGGCTGTCGAGCCGAGTGCGCAGGTAAGCGTACACTGCCGGGTCAGGCTTGAAGCGCTTTATCTCGTCGACGCTGACGATTTCCGCCAGGTGACGGGCCACCCCGGCCCGGCCTAGAAGCCCCGCGACCGCCTCCTCGGTGCCATTGGAGAACGCCACACAGCGAACGCCCGCCTGTGCGAGGGCTTCAAGGGCCGGCGCCACGTCCTCGAAAGCGGGCAGCTCGCCATAGAGCGCCAGGAGATGATCGCAATCGTTGTCGGAAAGTCCCGTTTGCAGCGCCCGGTCGGTGAAGACCAGCGCCCGGTGGGTGCATTCGGCAAAGCTCACGTAGGCCCCCATCAGCCCGGCGCGAAAGCTGTACTCCAGCTGCTTCTCTCGCCAGCGCTTGGCAAACTCCCCCGCCTTGGCGGGCTCTTTCAGGCGGCGCTCGAGCTCTTGCTCGACGCCTTGGGTATCGATCAGCGTGCCATAGACGTCAAAGGCCAGTACTGGTTGCATGAGTGCACCTCGCAGGCGGTGAAAATCAATTCTCGTGCTTTTAGCGTAGCTGCCCGGGTCGCAAACGAAAACGCCGCCGCCCAAAGGCGGCGGCGCGGCGTCGATCGTCAGACGGTGAACGCGGCTTCTTGCTTGCCGGTCTTGAGATCCCCTGAACGGGTCAGCTCATCCGTCACGCGGTCGACGGCGCGGCGAGTGCGCTCGATCACCTCGTCCACTTCCTGGCGGTTGATGGTCAAGGGCGGCGCGAAGCCCAGAATATCCCCTTGGGGCATGGCCCGGGCGATCAAGTTCTCCTCCAGTGCTGCCGCGGCAACTCGGGGACCGACCTTCAGCGCCGGGTCGAAGTGCAGGCGCTCTTTCGCCTCCGGCGAAAACTCGAGCGCGGCCATCAAGCCCACACCGCGCACGTCGCCCAAGAGTGGATGGCCCTCGAAGGTCTTCTTCAGCTGGGTCTGGAAGTAGCTGCCGGTTTCCGCGGCGTTGCCCACCAGGTTCTCGCGCTCGATGATGTCCAGATTGGCGAGCCCCGCCGCGCAGCCGAGCGCATGGCCGGAGTAGGTCCAGCCGTGGCCGATAGGGCCAAACTCGCCGGTACCGGCTTCAAGCACTTTCCACACCTTGTCGCCGACGATCACCCCGGAGAGCGGCTGGTAGGCGCTGGTCAGGCCCTTGGCGATGGTGACCAGATCCGGCTCGATGCCGTAGTAGTGGCTGCCGAAGGCCGCCCCGGTACGCCCGAAGCCGCACACCACTTCGTCGGCGATCAACAGCACATCATACTTCTTGAGAACCGCCTGGATCGCTTCCCAGTAGCCCTCCGGCGGCGGCACGATACCGCCGGTGCCGAGTACCGGCTCGCCAATGAAAGCGGCTACGGTGTCGGGGCCCTCCTCCAGAATCATCGCCTCGAGCTTCTCGGCGCAGAACGCCGAGAATTCCGGCTCGGTCATGCCGTGCTGCTCCGCGCTGCGCAGATAATAGTGCGGCGCCTCGGTATGGCGGATGGTGTCGATCGGCAGGTCGAAATGGTCGTGAAACGCCTTGAGCCCGGTGAGCGAGCCCGATGCGATGCCGGAGCCGTGGTAGCCGCGCATGCGCGAAATCACCTTCTTCTTCTGCGGCCGGCCCAGCACGTTGTTGTAATAACGCACGATCTTGAGCTGGGTCTCGTTGGCATCACTGCCCGACATGCCGTAGTAGACCTTGGACATGTTCATGCCCGCGGCCTTGACGATACGCTCGGAAAGCTCGATCTGCGGCTCGTTGGAGTGGCCCACGTAGGTGTGGTAATAGGAGAGCTCCAGCGCCTGCTTGTAGATCGCCTCGGCGATCTCGGTGCGCCCGTAGCCAATGTTCACGCAGTAGAGCCCGGCGAAGCCGTCGATGAACTCCCGCCCGTCCTTGTCGACGATATGGATGCCCTGGCCGCCGGTGATCACGCGCCCCGGAGCGTCGCCGTGGGCGAAGTCCTTGAGGTGGGTCGAGGCGTGAAAGGTGACCTTGCGGTCGCGGTCGATTAACGCTTGATGCTGACTCATACGCTGCCTTCTGTTCGTGCGCCCCGCCCGCCGTCGGGCGGGGCATTTCCTGTCATCGTGGATAGGGTGCTGCTTGCCTAGCTGCCGGACACCGAGCCCAACGCCCCCAGGCAGTAGTACTTGGTTTCCAGGTACTCGTCGATACCGGTGGCGCCGCCCTCACGGCCAAGGCCCGACTGCTTGACACCGCCAAAGGGAACCGGCGGACCGGTCATCTTGACCGAGTTGACGCTGACCATACCGTACTCCAGCGCCCGCATCAGCTTCCAGATGCGGCGAATGTCGTGGGTGTAGATATACGCCGCCAGGCCGTACTCGGTGTCGTTGGCCATGGCGATCACCTCGTCGTCGCTTGAGTAGGCGGTAATGCCGGCGACCGGGGCGAAGTTCTCCTCGCGCCACACTTTCATTGTTGGCGTCACGTTGGTGAGCAGTACCGGCATGAAGAAGTTCGGGCCCGGCGCGCGGCTCTGATCGCCGGCCACCAGCGTGGCGCCGCGAGAGATCGCGTCATCGACGATGGCGGCAGCCTTCTCCACCGCCTGACGGTGAATCAGCGGGCCCAGGTCCACCTCGCCGTCGAATCCGTTGCCCACGGTCAGCGCGGCCATGCGCTCGGCAAACGCGGCGACGAAGGCCTCAACGATCGATTCGTGTACCAGGATCCGGTTGGCGGCCAGACAATCCTGCCCGGCTGTCTGGAATTTCGCCGCCACGGCAGCGAGCGCGGCTTCCTTCGGGTCCATATCCGGGCCGACGATGAACGGCGCGTTGCCGCCGAGCTCAAGCGACAGACGCTTGACGGTCCCGGCGCTCTGCTCGATCAGAAGCCGCCCGACGCGGGTGGAGCCGGTGAACGACAGCGCCCGAATGCGCGGCTCGCTGCAGAGAATTTTCGAAACCTCAGCGGGCTCGCCCAGCACCACGTTGAAGATGCCTGCGGGAATGCCCGCACGCTCGGCAAGCTCGGCCAGCGCCAGCGCCGAAAACGGCGTCTCATTGGCGGGCTTGACGATTACCGGGCAGCCCGCGGCGAGTGCCGCCGCCGCCTTGCGGGTGATCATCGCCAGCGGAAAGTTCCAGGGCGTGATCATAGCCGCGATCCCGACCGGCTCCTTGAGCGTGCCGAGACTCGCGTTGGGAATGTGACTCGGGATGGTGTCGCCGTAGGTACGCTTGCCCTCTTCGGCGAACCAGCGCACGAAGCTTGCGCCGTACTCGACCTCGCCCCGGGCGTCCGGCAGCGGCTTGCCCTGCTCGAAGGTCATGATGCGCGCCAGATCCTCACGATTTTGCTGAATCAGGTCATACCAGGCGAGCAGGCGCTCGCAGCGCTCGTCGGCGCGCAGCAGGCGCCACTGGGCGAAGGCCACCTCGGCGGCATCCACGGCTGCGGTGATCTGATGGGCTTCCAGAAGAGGAATATGGCCGATGGTGTCCTGGGTGGCCGGGTCGAGCACAGCCTCTTCGCGACCGCCCTCGCCATGGGTCCACTGGCCGTTCACGTAGGCGTACTGGCGAAAGAGGCGCGGATCGTCGAGACGCCTGGAAAGCGCATTGGATAGCGGGGTCATGGCTCACTCCTGTATAGGCGGCGAACGCCACGGCGTTGCCGGGCGCCTGGTAATCGATGCCGCCAGCTTAGCGAAGAGCCGACCCGAAGTGTTTTCGAAAACCCCGCGCCAACGTGGTGATTTTTTTTCGAAGCCACCGCCTGGATTCGTTTTTTTCGTTGCCAGCCTGCCAGGCACCTCGCCGGTTCGACGACATTCGTTGAAAATCCTTCGAAAACGCCAATCTTTTCTTAGTGAACCGGCCACAGAAATAGTACTATCATGCGCTCATTCGCCCCGGCCGCCGGACGCTGCAACCTGGCCGTGAAAACACCCTGAAGGAACAGGTATCACGTCAAGGCGAAGGACACCCAGCCAGGGTAACCCCCCGTGTACCGACTTTCGTATTTCGACCTGCTCGCGCAGCGCATTGGCGACACCACCGCGAAGGCGCGCTTTGATCGTGACCGCCACGACCAGCGCCTTGCCACCCTTCGTCTGGTGACCTTTCTGCTGGCGCTTTTCTACTTCTCCTATATTCCGGTGGACATGTATTTGCTGCCGGACATCGGGCTGCGCTCGCTTCTGATACGCTTTTTCGTGGTAGGGCCGCTGGCGGTATTTTTGCTGATTTACTATCAGCGCCCGGTGCCGATACGCCACAAGGAGTTCGCCAGCATCGCCGTGGTGGGTATCGCGACCCTGGTGTGGTGCATCGTGCTGCTGGGGACCGACAACCCTCGGGTGTTGCACTACTTCTACGCGGGGCTCGTCTTCCAGCTGGTCTTGACCATCGTGCTGGCGCCCCCCTTCGAGCAGAGCGTCTACGCCTCGATCGTCGTCTGCCTATGCCTCTACACCACCATCTGGCTCCTGCCGGGCGCGGATACGGAGTACGTGATCAATCATCTGGTGGTGGGCGTACCCACCGTGGTGCTGACGCTGATGGCGAACTACCGCTTTTCGACGGAGTCGCTGCGCCTCTATCTTCAGAACCTCAACACCGACACCCTTCGCGCAGAGCTTGCCGAGCGCAACGAGAACCTGGACAAGATCTCCCATATCGATCCCTTGACGGGGCTTGCCAACCGCCGTGGTCTGAGCCGCCACGCGGCGGCGCTCGCCCTGCGCCGTCGCGCGCGCGACCAGCGCGTCGCGCTCGTCCTGATCGATGTGGATCACTTCAAGGCCTTCAACGATACCTACGGCCACGACGCCGGGGATCACTGCCTGAAGCAGGTCGCCCAGGCGATCCAGAGCGCCTGCGGCCCGCAGGACACGGCCTGCCGCTACGGGGGAGAGGAGTTTCTGGTGCTGCATACCGGCAACGGGCTCGACGCCCTGTCGAGCGCCGCACTCGGCGAGCGCATCCGGGCCTCGGTGGCGGCGCTGGATCTCGCCCACCGCGAGTCGGAGCATGCCTGCGTGACGGTCAGTGTGGGCATCTGCGTGGGCATCCTCGAGCATGGCGATGCGCTCACGCCGCTGATCCTGGAAGCGGATCGAGCGCTCTACGCCGCCAAGCGCGCCGGTCGCAACCGGGTTCGCGAAGGCCGCCACGACGCCTCGTCGGTCATCCAGCTTTCGCTGTTCGACGACTAGCGAAGCTCCAGCGCCTCAATATCGACGCTGCTCTGCTTGACCGTCTTGGTGACGATATAGGTGAAGTAGCGCTCGATGCCGACGTCACTGACCAGCCAGCGATCCATGAGGCGCTGGTAGCCGTCGATCGAACGCGCTTCGAACTTGACCAGGTAGTCCACCCCGCCGCCGACCGCCACACACTCGGTGACCTCCGGCGTCTGCATCACCAGCGACTCGAAGCGCGCAAAGCTCTCGGCGTTGTGCGCCTTGAGCTCGATCTGGACCCACACCGGCGTGCGCGGCACCAGCGCCTGGGCGTCGATGCGCGCACTGTAGCCCTGAATGACGCCGGCCTTCTCGAGCCGCTTGACCCGCTCCCAGCAGGGGCTGATCGAAAGGTTGATCGCCTCGGCCAGGCGAGACTTGGTGATGCGCCCGTCGCGGGAGAGGATCTCGAGGATCTTGAGATCGAAGCGGTCGAGTTTCAGCACGCGCCCTCAGGCCTCGAGCCGGTCGACGACATCGGCGATCACCGCGAGCGTATCGCCCATGTTGATCAGCGACGGCGCGCGTCGGGCCATCAGGATACCGTCGCGCTCGGCCCGGTAGGCCACCGGCTCGGCGCCGGTGCGCGACATGTCAAAGACGTAGGCGATGGTCTGGCCCTTCGTCACCGCCTCCCCCAGCGCCACGGTCAGCTCTAGAACGCCCTGGTGGCGGCTTTGCACGTAGCAGCTGGCATCCGGCATATCGAGATAGACCTGGCCGCCCTCCGGCATCGCCACCTCGCCCGCCACCAATCCGTAATGAGTCAGGAAATTGCGCACGCCCTGCTCGGCAATCGCCATGCTTTGCGGGGTCGAGGTGCCGCCGCCGCCGAGCTCGGTGGCGACGAACACCTTGCCCTGGCGCTCGCAGGCGGTATCGAAGAGCCGCTCGGCGTCGAGCTCGAACATCACCATGGCGTAGGGAGCGCCGAAGGCCTTGGCGCCTTCAAGCGCGGCCTTCTGCTGCTGTTTGTCCTCGAGCACGTGGGAGGCGGCAAACGGCAGGATGTCGAGCGTGCGCCCGCCGGAGTGCAGATCGAGCACGACATCGCTCATCGGCACCAGCACGCGGGTGAAGTAGTCGGCGATCTGGGAGGTGACGGAGCCATCCGGGTCGCCGGGAAAGCTTCGGTTGAGGTTACCCTTGTCCAGCGGCGAAGTGCGCGTGCCGGCCATCACCGCCGGCGTGTTCATGCAGGGAACGATGATCACGCGCCCGGTCACTTCCTCGGCCGTCAGGGCGTTGGCGAGCTTCAAGAGCGCGGTAATACCCTCGTATTCATCGCCGTGGTTGCCGCCGGTCAGAAGCGCGGTGGGGCCTTCGCCATTCTTTACCACGGTGACGGGAATCATCACCGCCCCCCAGGCGGAGACGTCGGTGGAGATCGGCAGCTTCAGAAAGCCGTGCTGGACGCCGTCGGCGTCGAAGTCGACGGTGGCGGAGATCGGGCTCGGTCGCAGTGTCATGGAAAATCCTTCGGTCGCTTACTTGACGAACAGCTGGCGCGGAAAATTCGCCAGCGTCTCGCAGCCGTCGTCGGTGATCAGAATGCTCTCGGTGATCTCCAGGCCCCACTCGTCGACCCAGAGCCCGGGCATGAAGTGGAACACCATGCCGGGCTGAAGGATCGTCTCGTCCGAGGGGCGCAGGCTCATGGTGCGCTCGCCCCAGTCCGGCGGGTAGGAGAGCCCGATGGAGTAGCCGCAGCGCGCACCGCCGCGATCGAAACCGTACTTGTCCATCGCCGCGCCCAGCGCCATGGCGATGTCCGCGGTACGGTTGCCGGGCCTGGCCACGGCGAGGCCGTTCTCGATGCCTTCCAGAAGCGCGGACTCGGCGCGGATGAAGTCGACCGGCGGCGTGCCCAGAAACACCGTGCGCGATAGCGGCGCGTGGTAGCGCTTGAACACCCCGGCGATCTCGAAGAACGTGCCCTCGCCTTCGCGAAACGGCGTATCGTCCCAGGTCAAATGCGGCGCGGCGGCGTCCTTGCCCGTCGGCAGCATCGGCACGATGGCCGGGTAGTCGCCGCCGAACACGCGCCCGTTCTCATCGACGAAGCCCTCGATGCCGACTCGGTAGATCTCGGACACCAGCTTGCTCTTGGGCAGGCCCGGTTCGATCACCTCGAGGATGCGCGAATGCATGCCCTCGACGATCTTGCCGGCCACGCGCAGGTACTCGATCTCCCGCGGCGACTTGATCGCCCGGCACCAATTGACCAAGGCGTTGGCGTCCATGAAGCGGGCGTGAGGCAACTCGCGCAGAAGGCTCTGGTAGGCCTTGGCGGAGAAGTAGTAGTTGTCCATCTCCATGCCCACCACCCCGGTGTGCCAGCCGCGCCGGGGCATGATCGACTGGGCCAGATACTCCATCGGGTGCATGTCCGGGTTCTGGACGTAGTAGTCGGGGTAGTAGGTGATGTTCTCCGGATCAATCCAGCAGGTGCGCAGCGCCCCGTTGGCGTCCATGCGCCGCCCGAACCAGACCGGCTCGCCCTCGAGGCCCACCAGCACGCACTGATGCACGTAGAACGACCAGCCGTCGTAGCCGGTCAGCCAGGCCATGTTGGAAGGGTCGCTGACGATCAGCACATCGATGCCGCGACCGGCCATTTCCGCCCGCACTTTCCAGAGGCGGCTTGCATACTCTTCGCGAGTGAAAGGCAGGGAAACCTCATTCATCGAGCGATTCGCCCTTTTGGATCACTAGAAACCAGCTTGCTGGGCCCGTACGGCGGCAGGTTTCCACGAACACCGCCGTTGCCGTCTTGAGCCGATACTAGCACCGACCCTTGGCCGTTGGTCAAAGCCTTTATCAAAAACCGCCGCGGCGGGTAGAAAGCGTCAGCCCTTGCGCTTCAGGCGGCTTCTGAGCAGTTCGAGTACGGCGCGCTCGTCCGGACCGGTCAAATCTTCCTTATCGAGCTCGACCTCGACCAGTTGACGGAAGTTCTCGAGCGTCTGGCCGTCGAGATAGCTCTCCACCACGCGCGGATCGATGTAGCTTGCCTTGGCGATACTCGGCGTGTTGCCGAGCGACTTGGCCACCCGCTCGACGGCCTCGCGCACGTTCTTCTGACTGACCTTCTCGTCCTCGTCGATGCCCAGCTCCTCAAGCGCCAGTGCGGCGATCGAGGTACCCGCCCAGGTGCGAAAGTCCTTGGCGCTGAACTGCTCGCCCATCACCTCGTGGATGTAGTCGTTGAGATCGGCACTGTCGACGCGCACCTTGTGGCCGTTCTCGTCGAAGTACTTGAAGATCTCGTAGCCCGGGGTCTCGTCGAGCTCCGCCACCACGCTTGCAAGCCGTGCGTCCTCGACCACCCGGTGCTGGTCCTGGCCGCTCTTGCCGCGGTAGTCGAAGATCAGCTCGTCGCCGTCGATGGTCAGGTGCTTCGAGCGCATGGTGGTCAGGCCATAGGAGTCGTTCTGCTCGCGGTAGCGCTCGCTGCCCGGACGAAAGTAGGCGCTGTCGATCAAGCGCACCATGCAGGCCAGCACCTTTTCCCGCGGCAAGCCCTCCTGGAGCAGGTGCTGGCCGGTGACCCGGCGCATCGGCGTGAGCCGCTGGGCGAAGTCGATCATGCGGTCGAACTTCAGCGCCTCGCGCTTTTCGCGCCACTTGGGGTTGTAGACGTACTGCTTGCGCCCGGCATCGTCGCGCCCGGTGGCATGGATGTGGTGGCGCTCGTCGAGGGTGATCTCGACGTCGCGCCAGGCCGGCGGAATCGCAAGCGACGTGATCCAGGCGCGCCACTGTTTGTCCTTGAGTGTCTCGCCGTCCTCGGTTTGATAGGTAAAGCCCTTGCCGCTGCGCTTGCGCGTGACCACCTGGGCCTTGCGAGTTGCCATGATCGATCTCCTTTTCCTTGGATGAGCGGGCAGGCGTGCGGCATCCTTGCAGCCTTTAGCCCACTTAACCCATGATAGTCCGTAACCCGCAACATGCGATTCACAGGAGCCTTCCATGAAGCAGGAGCCTTCCATGAAGATAGTGGTACACACCGATCAGGCGGCGCAGTGGCAGGCCGCTCTTTCAGACGCGCTCCCGGGCGCCACGGTACTGACCAGCGACGCCCCGGCAAGCGAGCGTCAGGGCGCCGACTATCTCGCCGTGTGGAAGGCCCCGGAACACCTGCTGGCCGAGCAGCAACGTCTCAAGGGCATCATCAACCTGGGCGCCGGCGTCGATCATCTGCTCGCCTCGCCAAAGCGCCCGCGAGACGTGCCGATCGTCAAGCTGCGCGACGCCGGCATGGGCGAGCTGATGGCCGACTACGTGCTCTACGGCGTGCTGCATTTCTACCGCAGCCTCGATCATTACGCGACCCAGCAGGCAGGCGCCGAGTGGCGCCCCCACGCGGTAGTGGAGAAGTCGCGCTGGCCGGTGGGCGTGCTGGGCCTTGGCGCCATCGGCCAATTCGTGGCCACCGCCCTCGATCAGGCGGGCTTTCCGGTCATTGGCTGGAGCCGCTCGCCAAAGAGCCTCAAGGGCGTTCGCTGCCTGCACGGCGATGAAGGGCTCGACGAGCTGCTCGGCCAGGTGCAGAGCGTGGTGACCATCCTGCCGGACACCGCCGCGACGAAACACCTGCTGAACGCCGAACGCCTTGCTCGGCTGCCAAAGGGTGCTAGTGTCATCAATCCGGGCCGCGGCAGCCTGATCGACGAAGATGCCCTGCTGGCCGCCCTCGGCGATGGCCAGACGACGGGGCACCTGCGAGGCGCGCTGCTCGACGTGTTCGGCGAGGAACCGCTGCCGGCGACACACCCCCTGTGGCGTCACCCGCGTGTTATCATCACCCCGCACATGGCCGCCCCGACGCCGTTGGTGGATGCCATCGATCAGGTGATCTCCTACATTCATGCTTTCGAGGCCGACGAGCCCCTGGCCACGGTCAACCCCGACGACGGCTATTGAACACTCCGGTCACCCGGGCATGAAACCATCGCCGGCCAAGCGGCTCACAAGGAAGAGTGACTCGAAAGGAGCAAGGACACATGCCCATCAATTTGCCTAACCATCGAACGCTTGGCCTGGGAGTCCTGCTTGGCTGCCTGCCCCTGGGTGCACCGGTCACGACGCTGGCCGATGGGTTCGATGCACCGCGCCCCTTCGAAGCGCGCTACCGGCTGGAAATTCGCGGCTGGCCCGGCGCCACGGTGCGCCACACCCTGAGCCAGGAAAGCCTGCACTGGACCAGCGACATGCGCTTCTCGATCGCGGTAGCGGGTGGCGAGGAGCGCAGCCGCTTCGCCGTGGAGGATGATCAGATCCGCTCGCTCCTCTACTCGAGCAGCTACTCGCTCCTGGGTGTCGGTGACCGCTATCAATTGGGAGAGGACGAGCTTTCGCACCTCGACCGCCAGGCGGCGATCGTCGACCTATCGCGGCGCGCGGGCCGCGAAAGCTGCACTCAAGCAGCGCCCTGCGCCATCGAGTTCGTCGACCATCGCGGGCGCGACGAGCACTTCCAGTACTACGATAACGACGAGGTGCAGCGCGTCAGCGTTCCTGCCGGCGAGTTCGACACCCATAGCGTGATTCTGCAGGACGTGGACAAGCCCGACCGCCACCTGCAGATCGACTTCCATCCGGATTGGCCCGGCCTGATTCTCTCCGCCGAGTACTACAAGGACGGCCGCCGGGACACCACCCTCCGGTTGACTCAGTTCGACCCAAGCGAAAGTGCCTCCCCCTAGATGCTCACCGGTCTTCTCATCGTCTTGCTGCCCCTGATCGGGGGCTACCTTGTGCGCGTGCGCTCGCCGCGCATTTTGCACACCATCAACCGCGCCGTCAGCGCCTCGGTCTACGTCATCCTGGTGCTGATGGGCGTGGGCCTCGCCGGGCTCGAGAATCTCTCGAGCCAGCTCTCGCGCCTCGGCGGCTACGCACTGGTGCTGTTCGCCTTGACCACGCTCTTCAACCTGGCCGCGCTTGCCTGGCTCTCGCGACGCCTGGCGCTGAGAGCCGGCGACTCGCCGGTGGTAAAGGATGCGCCCACCAGCAAGCTGGCTGCCATGCGCGGCTCGCTCGGGCTGTTGGCGGCGGTAGTGGCGGGTGTGGTCGTGGGGCTCGCGCTCGGACCACTACTCGGGCACGGCGTCTACTCGCTTGCGGATACGCTCGCGGAGTGGGTGCTCTATGCACTGCTGGCGCTGATCGGCTGCCAGCTGCGCAACTCCGGCATGGCGCTTTCCCAGATACTGCTCAATCGCCTGGGGCTTGCCATTGCCGTGACGCTGGCGGCGAGTTCGCTGCTGGCAGGGATCGCGGCAGCGCCGCTGCTGTCGCTGAGCATCACCGAAGGCCTCGCCATGGCGTCGGGCTTCGGCTGGTATTCACTGTCGGCGATTCTGATCGGCGACCAGCTCGGCCCCTTGATGGGAGGGGTGGCATTCTTCAACGATCTGGCGCGCGAGCTTTTCGCCTTCATGCTGATCCCGCTGGTCATCCATCGTCACGCGGCGCTGGCGATCGGCGTCGGCGGCGCCACCTCCATGGACTTCACCCTGCCGGTCATCCAGCAGCACGGCGGCGTTGCCTGCGTTCCCATCGCCGTGGTCAGTGGTTTCATTCTCTCGCTGCTTTCGCCCCCGCTGATTCTCTTCTTCCTCTCGTTTTCGGGGTGATCTTTCCGGGTCGTCGACAGGACGACCTTTTCTTACCTGCTCTTCTCGGCAAGATGTCATTTTTATTCGCGGCACTTAATTAAAAGTGGACCTCTTTTTAACACGCGTTAACAAACACTCATTAACTCCATGTATCTTAGATACAAATTATATTCAAAACTTTATATCCAAAAAAGAAAACTCCAGAAGCACTAAAAGAGTGCATTTCTTGCCTTTTATTATGATTCGTTCAAACGCTTTCTCTTTGGCTTTTTTCAACTAAAGTGATTCAAGCGCCGCGCCTTGGCTCGGACGGTGAGGGACGTACCGCTCTATTTCATGAGTTATCCATTTCGATGATCGTTACCATGATGGCCGGGGAGGTTGAGCATGGATGATGGGGTGCTAGACGGGGAAACCGACAGCAAGAGCGCATCTAAAGAGCCACTTTCAAAGATTGAAAAAAGCATCGTTAAAAAAACAATAGATAATAAAATCAAGACTTCTTTTACTTCTTCACCAACGGCCAATCGTCGCAACTCGACATCGTGCAGTGTTTCTAAAAGCATCGATTCGGCACTCGGGCGACTCACGCAAGGTGCATCCTTTAACGCCGAACATCCCTCTCACTCGGTACTTTTCGTGACCACCGAGATGAGCGACTTCATCAAGGTGGGCGGGCTTGGCGATGTCTCTTCCGCCCTCCCTCGGGCGCTGGCGGCGCACCACGACGTGCGCGTTCTGATGCCCGCCTACCGCGAGATGCTCACCGGCGATCACGCCATTACCCCGGTGGGCCGCGTAAAGGCCTACGCGGATCTGCCCGCCTGCGACATCGGCAGAATCACCTGCCGCGATGGCCTGATCGTCTACGTGCTTTTGTGCGATGCTCTCTATAACCGCGAAGGCACGCCCTACGGGCGCGGCTCCAGCGGCTACGGCGACGGCCAGGACGCGGGCTGGGCGGACAACGATGTGCGCTTCGCGCGTCTTTCGCGCGCCGCGGCGGATATCGTCCAGGGCAAGGCGGGGCTCGACTGGCAGCCGGCGCTCTTGCACCTCAACGACTGGGCCTGCGGGCTGGCACCCGCCTATCTGCACTTCGAGGCGACCCCCGCGCCGTGCATCTTCACCATCCACAATCTCGCCTACCAGGGCCTCTTCCCCGCTTCACGCCTGGCGCCGCTGGGCATTCCCCATGAGGCCTTCCATATCGACGGCGTCGAGTACTACGGCGAGCTCTCCTTCATGAAGGCGGGCATCAACTACGCCACCCAGGTGACCACGGTCAGTGCCACCTACGCCCAGGAGATCACCACCCCGCGCTTCGGCTGCGGGCTGGACGGGCTGTTACGCCGCAAGGCGGACCAAGGCCGGCTGTGCGGCATTCCCAATGGCATCGACGACTCCTGGGACCCGCGCACCGACAGCCACCTGATCCAGGCGTTCTCCTCCAACGACTGGCGCGGAAAGCAGGCCAACGCCGACTACGTACGCCGCCGCTACGGCCTTGCGCCCAGCGCGGGGCCGCTGTTCGTGGTGATCTCGCGTCTCGTTCACCAGAAAGGACTGGACCTGACCATCGAAGCCACTCGAGCGATCGTCGAGGCCGGCGGCCAGATCGTCTTCATGGGCAGCGGCGAGCATCACGTGGAACAGGCGCTCAAGGCACTCGCCCGGCGCTCGCCGGGGTCGGTGGCCGCCTACATCGGCTTCGACGAGTACCAGGCGCGCTGCCTGTTCGCCGGCAGCGACTTCCTGCTCATGCCGTCGCGCTTCGAGCCCTGCGGGCTCAGCCAGATGTACGCCCAGCGCTTCGGCTCCCTGCCCATCGCCCACCGCACCGGCGGGCTCGCCGACACCATCGAGGATGGCGTCACCGGCTTTCTGTTCGACGACATGCAGCTTGCAAGCTACATGCGCGCCATCCAGCGCGCCTTCGCGGTGCATCGCTCGACAGACCTGTTCAACGCCATGCGTGGCGCCGCCATGACCGGGCGCTATCACTGGCGCCAGTCCATCGTGCCCTACGCCCGGCTCTACCAGCAGGCACTCGACGCCGAAGCGGTCGCGGCGGTGCGCGCATGAATAGCGCAGCGGCGGCGGCACTCGAGATGCCATGGTTCGGCGCCCGGGTGATCGACGCGGCGTCCACGCGCTTCACCCTGTGGGCGCCGGACGCAACGCGAGTCGAGCTTCTGCTCGACGGGCGCGAGCCCATCGCCATGGAGATCGACGCCGACGGCTGCGCTCGCATCAGCGCCGCCTGCGGCCAAGGCACGCGCTACCGCTACCGAGTCGTCACCCAGGACGGCGCGCTCGACGTGCCCGACCCGGCCGCGCGCGCTCAGAGTGACGGCGTGCACGGCTGGAGCCTCGTGATCGACCCGCAGCGCTACGCCTGGCGCCATGCCGACTGGCCGGGCCGGCCCTGGCACGAGACCGTGCTGTACGAACTTCACGCCGGCGCCCTCGGCGGCTTCGAGGGTGTGTCCATCCAGCTTGCTCGCCTCAAGGCGCTGGGCATCACCGCCATCGAGCTGATGCCGATCGCGGCGTTTCCCGGCGCCCGCAACTGGGGCTATGACGGCGTGCTACCCTACGCGGTGCAGGCAAGCTACGGCAGCCCTGACGAGTTGAAAGCGCTCATCGACGAAGCCCACGGCCTGGGCCTGATGGTGTTTCTCGACGTGGTCTACAACCACTTCGGGCCGGACGGCAACTACCTGCACGCCTACGCCAAGTGCTTCTTTCGTGAAGACGTAAAGACCCCTTGGGGGTCGGCGATCGACTTTCGCAAGCCACAGGTGCGGCGCTTTTTCATCGACAACGCCTTGATGTGGCTATTCGAGTACCGCCTTGACGGGCTGCGCTTCGACGCCGTTCACGCCATCGGCGAGCAGGATTTTCTGGAAGAGCTGGCCGAAACGATTCGCCGCGCGACGCCGGCCGGGCGCCACGTCCACCTGGTGCTCGAGAACGAAGCCAATCACGCTTCGCTGCTCGCGCCCGCGCTGTTCGATGCGCAGTGGAACGACGACTGGCACAACGTCATGCACGTGCTGTTGACCGACGAGCACGAAGGCTACTACGCAGACTTTACCGAGCACCCCACGCCACGGCTGGCGCGCTGCTTGAGCGAAGGGTTCGTCTACCAGGGCGAACCCTCGCGCCACGGCACGGCGCGCGGCGAGCAAAGCGGCCATCTGCCGCCCACCGCCTTCGTGGCGTTTTTGCAGAACCACGACCAGATCGGCAACCGCGCGCTCGGCGAGCGCCTGAGCGTGCTCGCCGACCCGGACGCCCTGGCGGCGGCCACGCTCCTGCTTCTGCTCTCCCCCATGGTGCCGCTTCTGTTCATGGGCGAGGAGTGGGGCTCGACGCGTCCATTTCTGTTCTTCACCGACCATGACGACACCTTGGCCGACGCGGTGCGCGAAGGCCGCCGGGCGGAGTTCGCCGACTTCGCCGCCTTCAAGGATGACCAGGCCCGCGCCCGCATTCCCGACCCCAACGCCAGGGAAAGCTTCGATGCCTCGATACCCGATCCGGACATGAGCGGTGTGCCGGCACATCGCGAGATCCTCGAGCGCTATCGCCACCTGCTCGCCCTGCGCCACCGCCATATCGTGCCGCGCCTCGACGGCGCCCGGGCGCTGGGCGCCGAAGTGCTGGGCGACAAGGCGGTACTGGCCCGCTGGCAGCTCGGCGACGACACGCACCTGGTGATCGCCGTCAACCTGAGCGATGCAGAGACCGTGAGCGAGACGCTTGCACGGCTGTCCTGCCAGGCACTCCTGTTCGAATCCCGCGATGCAGTCGCTCGGTCCGCCGAGGCGGGCCGGCTACCGGCGCGCGCGGCGGCGGCGTGGCTGATGTCTGACGCGCGAGGAGTCCTTTCATGAGTACCGCCCTGCACGACCTCTCCCGCGCGGCGGGGCTGCTGCTCGACTGGGAGGACAGCGACGGCGTCGCATGCCGGCTGTCCGACCCGGCCCAGCACCGGCTGCTGAACCATCTGGGCTTTCCCACCGAATCCGCCGCGGCCATCGCCGACAGCCGCCGCCGCCTCGAAACGCTTGCCGCCGCGTCTGTGCCACAGCAGTGGCCGTCGCTGGTGACGGCAGACGTCGGCCACCCGATCGCCCTGCCTTCGCCGCTGCCGGCGGGCACGCCCTTCAGCCTGACGCTCGAGAACGGCGAGCGCCGACAGGGTCAGCTCGACGATCAGGGTCGGGTGCCGGCCATCGCGGCCTTCGGCTACCACGAGCTTGCGATCGAGCAGGTCGTGCTGACGCTGGCGGTGGCGCCTTCGCGCTGTTTCACCCCGGCGGACGCGGCCGGCGCCGAGCCTGCCAGGCTCTGGGGCGCGGCGGTTCAGCTCTATGCCCTGCGCCGCGTGGGTGACGGCGGGCTAGGCGATACCCAGGCACTCGCCGAGTGCGCACGCCTGCTTGGCGAGCTCGGCGCCGACGCTCTGGCGATCAGCCCCACCCACGCCATGTTCAGCGCCGCCGTCGAGCACTACAGCCCTTACTCGCCGTCGAGCCGGCTGCTCTGCAACGTGCTCCACTGCGCGCCCGAGGCGCTCCTGGGCCAGGAGGCCGTGGCCAGCGCCCAGGCGCAAAGCGCCCAGCAGGAAGCGCTCTCGGAATTCGAGGCCGACCCCCTCGTCGACTGGCCGGCGGCGGCGCGCAGCAAGCTCGCCTGGCTGCGCTTTCTGTTCGACGACTTCATCGCCCGCGACGACGACGCCACCCGAGCGCTGCGCGAACGCTTCCAGGCGTTCTGCCACGCCGGGGGGACAACTCTTGCCCTCCACTGCCGCTTCGAGGCGCTGCAGCAGACCCGCGGCGCCAGCGACTGGCACGCCTGGCCCGAGCCGCTGCGTGACGCTCAGAGCGACGCCGTCGAGGCCTTTGCCCAGGCGCATACGCTGGAAGTGAGCTTTCACGCCTTTCTCCAGTGGCTCGTCGCCGACGGGCTCGAGCGCGCCCAGCGCGCGGCGCGCGAGGCGGGCATGGCGGTAGGGCTGATCGCCGATCTCGCGGTCGGCGTCGACCCCGCCGGTAGCCAGACCTGGAGTCGCCCGGCGGAGATGCTCGACGGCCTCTCCATCGGCGCGCCGCCGGATCTGTTCAACGCCGAGGGGCAGAACTGGGGGCTCGCTGCCTTTTCGCCCTGGGGGCTTGCACGCTCGGGGTTTCAAAGCTTCATCGACATGCTGCGCGCCGGCTTCGCCCACGCCGGCGGGCTGCGTATCGACCACGTGCTGGGGCTCTCGAGGCTGTGGCTGGTGCCCCAGGGGGCGTCGGCGAGCGATGGTGGCTACCTGCGCTACCCGTATGAGGCGCTACTGCGCCTGGTGGCACTGGAGTCCTGGCGGCACCGGGCCATCGTCATCGGCGAGGACCTGGGCACCGTCGAGGCGAGCTTTCGCGATGCCCTCGCCGCGCGAGGCGTGCTCGGCATGCAGGTGCTGTGGTTCGAGCAGGACGAAGACGGCGGTTTTCTGTCCGGGCCACGCTGGTCGCCTCGGGCGCTGGCCACCACCACGACCCACGACCTGCCTACGGTGGCCGGCTGGTGGGCGGGGCGCGACATCGAGTGGCGCGCCCGACTGGGGCTCTTGAAACCCGATCAGAGCGAAGCGGGTGAAGCCGCCGCACGCCGCAAGGCGCGCAGGCAGCTCGCCGATACGCTCGGGCTCTTGCACAGCCCGCCGCCGCCGACCGGGCTCGACGCCGCCGACATGACCGCCTCGACAGTGATCGACGCCTGTCTCGATCACCTGGCGACCACCCCGGTGCCGCTGGTATTGATTCCCGTCGAGGATCTTCTCGGGCTCGAGGAGCAGCCCAACCTGCCCAACAGCGACGAGCGCCACCCCAACTGGCGCCGCCGTCTGCCGGCGGATAGCGCGACGTTGTTCGGCTGCCCCGAAACCCGCCAGCGCCTCGAGCGGCTGACGCGCACCCGGCGCGAAGCGCTTGACGGAGATACCCCATGAACGCGATTCGCGCCACGCTCCGGCTGCAGTTCCACCGCGATTTCACCCTCGATGATGCTCGAGCGCTGGTGGACGACTTTGCCGCTCTCGGGGTGAGCCACCTCTACGCCTCGCCGCTGCAGGCTTCGCGGCGGGGCTCCCGGCACGGCTACGACGGCGTCGACCCGACCCGCATCGACGATGAACTGGGTGGCGAGACGGCGCTGGCGGCGCTGGTCAGTGCACTCCGGGCGCGAGGCATGGGGCTGGTGCTGGACATCGTGCCCAATCACCTCGCCGTGGGCGGATCGGAAAACCCGTGGTGGCAAAGCGTGCTTACCTGGGGCGAACAGAGCCCCTACGGCGCGTTCTTCGATATCGACTGGCACGCACCGGACCCAACGCTTGCCGGCAAGCTGCTCGCCCCGTTTCTCGGCGCGCCCTATGCCGAGACTCTTGAAAGCGGCGAGCTCGCGCTCGACTTCGACGCGGTGGGCTTCCATGTCGCCTATCACGAGCACCGTTTTCCCATTGACCCTCGCCACTACGGCGACATCCTGCGCTTTGCCGAGCACAACGCGCTGCACGAACAGGCGGCGTTCTTCGAGGCCCTGGCCCAGGTGCCGGACCCTTGCTCGCTGGCACCTGCCGCGCTTTCCCAGCTCGAGCGGGTGCTCGAGGACCCCAGCGCCCAGGCCTCCCTGGCCAGCGCTCTGCAACTGTTCGAGGCCACCTCCGAACACGGCGCCACACGGCTTCACGCGCTGCTGTCGCGCCAGCACTACCGGCTGGCCTTCTGGCGCACCGCCAGCGACGAGATCAACTGGCGGCGCTTTTTCGACGTCACCGAACTCGGCGGGCTGCGCGTCGAGCAGCCCGAGGTGTTCGACGCGGTCCACGCGCTGCCCCTGCGCCTGGCCCGTGAGGGGCTGGTGGATGGGCTGCGCATCGACCACGTGGACGGGCTCGCCGACCCCGGCGGCTACTGTCGCCACCTGCGCGCGCGCCTGGATGCCCTGGTGCCGGAGCGCCCGGAGGGCGTCCCGAGCCGGGTGGCGCTGTACGTCGAGAAGATCCTCGGCGACGGCGAAACGCTGCCCACGGATTGGCAGGTGGACGGCACCAGCGGCTACGAGTTCATGAACGAGGTCGCGGGGATTCAGCACGACCCGCAGGGCGCGGCGCCGCTCGCGGCACTCTGGCACCAGGTGAGCGGTCGCGCCCCGGACTTTTCCGCCGAGGTACGCCAGGCCCGAGGCGAGGTTCTCGAGACCCTGCTTGCCAGCGAGTACGCCGCCTGCGCCCGGGCGCTGCACGCCGTGGCCCGCGCCCGTCTGGAAAGCCGCGACGTGACGCTCGGCTCCATCGCGCGGGCGCTTAAGGCGCTGGTGGTGCATTTTCCCATCTACCGAAGCTACGCGGGCGATGCCGGCCGCCCCGAGGCGGACGCGGCGTTCTTCCGCCAGGCCATGACGGGCGCCAGGCACGCACTGAGCCCGCCGGATCGCGCCACCCTCGATCGTCTCGAGCGCTGGCTCGGCGGCGAGGCACCCAGCGTCTGCCGGGATGACGAGCGCGTCTTGAGACAGCGCGCCATCACCCGCTTTCAGCAGCTCACCTCGCCGGTGGCCGCCAAGGCGGTGGAGGATACCGCGGGCTATCGCAGCGCCGTGCTGATCTCGCGCAACGACGTGGGCTTTCACGGCGAGCACTTCAGCCACTCCCCAAAGCGCTTTCACGCCGCCAACGCCGTCCGCGCCCGGGACTTCCCGCACGCTCTGGTGACCACCGCCACCCACGATCACAAGCGCGGCGAAGACGTGCGCGCACGCCTCGCCGCGCTGAGCGAGTCCGCCGACGCCTTCGCCGATGCCGTTAGCCGGTGGCAGTGCGACGCGGCGCCCTTGTGCCAGTCGCTGGACGAGGGCACGGCCCCCTCCCCCGGCGACGCCTTGATTCTCTACCAGCTGATTCTCGGCGCCTGGCCGCCGACGCTGGCCCCGCAGGACAGCGCGGGCATGAGCGAATTCACCGAGCGCCTGGCCCAGTGGCAACAGAAGGCGCTGCGCGAAGCCAAACTGCGTACCCACTGGCTGTGGCCCGACGAGCAGTACGAAACCGCCTGCCGGGCGTTTCTCGAAGGAGTGCTCACCACCCCGGCGCTGCGCGATTCGCTGCACCGCGCCGCCCGCGCGCTCGATGCCCCGGGCGCGCTCAACGCGCTGGTGCAGGCGACGTTGCGCATGACCGTGCCTGGCGTAGCCGATCTCTACCAAGGCAACGACGCCTGGGACTTCAGCCTGGTCGACCCGGACAACCGCCGCCCGGTGGACTACGCCGCACGCCGAGCGTCGCTCTTCGCCCCCCCGGCCATGAGCGAGGCGCTGGCGCAGTGGCGCGACGGGCGCGTCAAGCAAGCGTTGACCGTCAGGCTTCTGGCGCTGCGGGCGCGTCACCCGACGCTGTTTCTCGACGGCGACTACCAGCCGCTTCACGCGCAAGGCCAGCACGCCGAGCGCGTGGTGGCCTTCGTTCGACGCCAGGGCGAGCAGTGCCTCGTGGTGGTGGTACCGCGCCTGGCCACGCCTTTGTTAAAAGACGAGCTGGAAGGCGATGGTGTGCTCGCCATCGCCCCGGCGCGCTGGGCCGATACCCGCCTTGCGCTGCCGCCGGGGCGTTATCGAAGCGCGCTGAGTGAACGCAGCCTCGACGCCGACGGCGAGCCCGTCGCGCTTGCCGAGCTTTTTCACACGCTGCCCTTCGAGGTATTCACGAGCGAGGCGCGCGCCGACCGCCGCGCCCTACAGGGAGAATCGACATGACCGACGAAGACCGCATCCGCCAGCTGGCCTACAGCATCTGGGAAGCCGAGGGGCGCCCGGAGGGCCAGCAGCAGCAGCACTGGGAACGCGCGCGCAAGATCGTCGCCGCCGAGCACGCCGACGACGAGTACGACGACGACCTGCCGCCGCCCCGGGACGAACCACCGATGCTCGAGGAGGGCTTGCCCCTGGAAGAGGACGAGCGCGGCATAGACGAGAACCGCCTGCCGCTGGACGACCCGGAGACGGCGGCCCGCGAGGAGGCCGGTGAGGAACCGCCCGCCGAGCGCGAGCCACCGGCGCAGAAGAAAGCCACCGGCAAGCGCGCGCCCAAGACTGCCACGCCGAAGCCTGCCGCGAAAAGACGCACCAGTACCAAAAAGTAGCCGCCGATCCCCCCATTCGAGCTAGATGCTCAAGGAATGAATGCGATGACCACAAGCGATACCCCCCACGACGACAGCGCCGTTGCCGCCGACGAGGCTCCCAGCGTGATGCGCCGTTCGCGCGTTCACGAGGGGCACTCGTTTCCCCTCGGTGCGACCTGGGACGGGCTGGGGGTGAACTTCGCGCTGTTCTCCGCCCACGCCACCAAGGTGGAGCTCTGCCTGTTCGACGCCACCGGCGAGCAGGAGCTCGAGCGCATCGAGCTTCCCGAGTACACCGACGAGGTGTGGCACGGCTACCTGCCGGACGCCCGCCCGGGCCAGCTCTACGGCTACCGGGTGCACGGCCCCTACGCGCCGGAGCAGGGCCACCGCTTCAACCATCACAAGCTTCTGCTCGATCCCTACGCCAAGCAGATCGTCGGCGAGATCCAGTGGGACGACGCGCTGTTCGGCTACACCATCGGCCACGAGGCGGGCGATCTCAGCTTCGACGAGCGCGACAGCGCCCCCTTCATGCCGCGCTGCAAGGTGGTCGACCCGGCCTTTACCTGGGGGCGCTCGCGGGAAGTGCAACTGCCCTGGGACCGCACCATCGTCTACGAGACCCACGTGCGCGGTTACACCATGCGCCACCCTGCGGTCCCCGAGCCGTTGCGCGGCACCTTCGCCGGCCTCATGGTCAGCGACGTGGTGGAGTACGTGAAGTCGCTCGGCGTGTCATCGATCGAACTCTTGCCCATCCACGCCTTCGTTGACGACCAGCGCCTGCAGGAGCAGGGCTTGCACAACTACTGGGGCTACAACACGCTGGGCTTCTTCGCCCCTCACTCGTCCTATCTCGCCGGCGACAACGTCAACGAGTTCAAGGAGATGGTGGCGCGCTTTCATGCCGCCAAGCTCGAGGTGATCCTCGACGTGGTCTACAACCACACCGCCGAGGGCAACGAGCTCGGCCCGACGCTGTCGCTCAAGGGCATCGACAACGCCTCCTACTACCGCCTGATGCCGGAGGAGCCGCGCTACTACATCGATGACACCGGTACCGGTAACACCTTGAATCTGAGCCACCAGCGAGTGCTGCAGATAGTCACGGATTCGCTGCGCTACTGGGCCACCGAAATGCGCGTCGACGGCTTTCGCTTCGACCTGGCGACGATCCTGGGCCGCGAGCCCCACGGTTTCGACGAAGGCGGCGGCTTCTTGGATGCCTGCCGCCAGGACCCGGTGCTCGGCCGCGTCAAGCTGATTGCCGAATCCTGGGACTGCGGCCCCGGCGGCTACCAGGTGGGCGGTTTTCCGCCGGGCTGGGCGGAGTGGAACGACCGCTATCGCGACTGCGTGCGCGGCTTCTGGCGCGGCGATGAGGGCAAGCTTCCCGAGCTCGCCGCCCGCCTGACCGGCTCGGCGGACATTTTCGACCGGCGCGGGCGGCGCCCTTTCGCCTCGGTCAACTTCGTCACCGCCCATGACGGCTTCACGCTGTACGACCTGCTCGCCTACGACGACAAGCACAACGAGGCCAACGGCGAGAACAACCAGGACGGCCACGGCCACAACCTCTCCTGCAACCACGGCGTGGAAGGGCCGACCGACGACCCGGATATCAAGGCGCTGCGCCTGCGTCAGGTCCGCAACCTGATCGCCACGACGCTGTTCTCCCAGGGCACGCCGATGCTGCTGGCCGGCGACGAGCTGCTGCGCACCCAGCAGGGCAACAACAACGCCTACTGCCAGGACAACGAGATCAGCTGGCTCGACTGGAACCTCGACGGCGACGCCCACGCCATGATCGAGTACTTGCGCCGGGTGATCGCGCTGCGCTTGCGCTACCCCATGCTGCGCCGCGGGCGATTCCTGAGCGGCGAGTACGACGAAGCGATGGGCCTCAAGGAAGTGACCTGGCTCGCCCCGGAGGGCGAGGAGATGAGCGTGGAGCGCTGGGAGGATTCAAGCCGGCGCGCCCTTGGGCTGCTGCTCGACGGGCGCGCCCAGCCAAGCGGCATCCGCCGGGCCGGCGCCGACGACACGCTGCTGCTCTTGCTCAATGCCGGTTTGGAGACCTGCGACTTCAGCCTGCCCGAGGCCGACCAGGGCGCCTGGCACTGCCGGCTGGATACCGCCGCCCCCGAGCTCGAGGACGATGAAGCGCCTTTGGAGGGCACATCCTATGCGCTGCCCGCCCACTCGCTGGTCCTGCTCGAACTCGTCAAGCGCCCCGGCGGGCGCGGCCACTGAGCCGGGCAGATGCCCCTTTACACGGAGAGCGAAGCCATGTCCTCGACCCCACCTCGAGCGCGCGATGAGAACACCGCCCTCACCCGGGCCGTTCACGCCCCGCGCATCGCCATCGAGGCGGTGTCGCCGGCTCTCGACGATGGCCGCTTCGCCGCCAAGGCCACCGTCGGTGAACCGGTGCGCGTCAGCGCGACGATCTTCGCCGACGGCCACGACGTGCTGGCCGCCGAGATCGGCTGGATCGACGACCAGGGCATCAAGCGGCGTGCTCCGATGCAGCTTGCACGCCCGCTGGGGCTCGACCGCTGGGAGGGGCATTTCACGCCGGATCGGGTGGGCCGCCATGTCTTCTACATCGAGGCGTGGTGGGACGTCTTCGAGACCTACCGCTACGAGCTTTCCAAGAAGCACGCCGCCAGCGTGCCCATCGCCCTGGAGCTCGAGGAGGGCCGCCTGCTGCTCGAGCGCGCTGCAGCCCGTGCCGAGGCCGGGCTCGCTCAAGGGCTTGCAAAGTGCCTCGACGCTCTGGCCCAGGCGACGGATCAGGGCGCGCAGGTGGCGCTGCTGCTGGAGGGCGAGACCGCGCGGCTGATGCACGAGGCCGACTCGCGCCCCCACCTGAGCCGCACCCAGGCCGACTACCCGCTCGAGGTGGAGCGCCTGGCGGCGCGCTTCGCCAGCTGGTACGAACTCTTTCCCCGCTCGCAGACGCCGGACCCCGCCCGTCACGGCACTTTCGATGACGTGCAGCGTCGCCTGCCGCTGATTCGCGACATGGGCTTCGACGTGCTCTATTTCCCGCCCATTCACCCCATCGGGCGCAAGCACCGCAAGGGGCCCAACAACAGCCTCGAGGCCGGCCCCACCGACCCCGGTAGCCCCTACGCGATCGGAAGCCCGGAAGGTGGCCATGAGGCGATCCACCCGGAGCTCGGCAGCCGCGAGGATTTTCGCGCGCTGGTGCGCGCCGCAGCCGACCATGGCCTCGAGATCGCGCTCGATTTCGCCATCCAGTGTTCGCCGGATCACCCTTGGCTTGCTGAGCATCCGGGCTGGTTCTCCTGGCGCCCGGACGGCACCATCCGCTACGCCGAGAACCCGCCCAAGAAGTACCAGGACATCGTCAACGTCGACTTCTACGCCGATGAAGCGGTGCCCGGGCTGTGGCTCGCGCTACTGGAGGTGGTGCAGGGCTGGGTCGACGAGGGGGTACGCATCTTTCGCGTCGACAACCCGCACACCAAGCCGCTGCCCTTCTGGGAGTGGCTGATCCAGGAGATCCGCGCCCGGGATCCGGGGGTAATGTTTCTGGCCGAGGCTTTCACCCGCCCGCCGATGATGCTGCGCCTGGGCAAGGTGGGCTTCAGCCAGAGCTACACCTACTTCACCTGGCGCCACACCAAGGCGGAGCTCACCGCGTACTTCAGCGAGCTCGACGCCTCGCCGATGCGTGAAGGCTACCGGCCCAACTTCTTCGTCAATACCCCGGACATCAACCCCTACTTCCTGCAGACCAGCGGGCGCAGCGGCTTTCTGCAGCGCGCGGCGCTGGCGGCGCTCGGCTCGGGGCTTTGGGGCATGTACTCGGGGTTCGAGCTGTGTGAAAGCGCCCCGGTGCCCGGCAAGGAGGAGTACCTGGATTCCGAGAAGTACGAGATTCGCCCGCGCGACTACCAGGCGTCGGGCAACATCAGCCTCGAGATCGCCGAGCTCAACCGTATCCGCCGCGAGAACCCGGCGCTGCAGACCCACCTGGGGATTCGCTTTCACACCATCGAGAGCGAGCGGCTGCTGCTGTTCTCCAAGGCCACCGAGAGCCGCGCCAACGTGGTGCTGGTGGCCATCAACCTCGACCCCTTCGCCGCCCACGAGGCTGCGTTTGCGCTGCCCTTCGAGCTTTTCGAGCTCGATGACGGCGCGACGCTGTTTGGCGAGGAGCTGATGAGCGGCACCCGGGTGCGCTGGCAGGGGCGCTGGCAGTCGCTGCGCCTGGAGCCGGCGCGGCCCTTCGCCGTGTGGCGGCTGCGCCCGGAAAACGCGCCGTGATGACAACAGGCTATCAATGACCATGGCCGGTGAGCGCATCGCCGGCCAACACCATTCGCCTACACCGATGATTGCAGGGAGGGCACCTGAGATGATGGATGCCAGCAGCGAACGACACGCCGTCGAGACCATCGACTTTCTCGACGACCCCCTCTGGTACAAGGACGCGGTGATCTACCAGGTCCACGTCAAGTCGTTCTTCGATGCCAACGACGACGGCATCGGCGACTTCAAGGGATTGATCGACAAGCTCGACTACATCGAAAGCCTCGGGGTGAACACGATCTGGCTACTGCCGTTCTACCCCTCGCCCCGGCGCGACGACGGCTACGACATCGCCCAGTACATCGGCGTGAGCCCGGACTACGGCACCCTGGCGGATGCCCAGCGCTTCATCGACGAAGCCCACGCGCGGGGCCTGCGGGTTCTCACGGAACTGGTCATCAACCACACCTCGGACCAGCACGCGTGGTTCCAGCGCGCCCGCAACGCCCCGCCGGGCTCGCCGGAGCGCGACTTCTACGTGTGGTCCGACACCGATCTCAAGTACCCGGGCACGCGGATCATCTTCCTCGATACCGAGTCCTCCAACTGGACATGGGACCCGGTGGCCGGCGCCTACTACTGGCACCGCTTCTACTCCCACCAGCCGGATCTCAACTTCGACAACCCGGTGGTGCTCGAGGAGATCCTCAAGGTGATGGCCTACTGGCTCGACATGGGGGTAGACGGGCTACGCCTGGACGCCATTCCGTACCTGGTCGAGCGCGAAGGCACCAATAACGAGAACCTGCCGGAAACCCACGACGTGCTCAAGAAGATCCGCGCGGTGATCGACGAACGCTACCCGGATCGCATGTTGCTCGCCGAGGCCAACCAGTGGCCGGAGGACACCCGCCCCTACTTCGGCGACGGCGACGAGTGCCACATGGCATTCCATTTCCCCTTGATGCCGCGCATGTACATGGCACTGGCTCAGGAAGACCGCTTCCCGATCACCGATATTCTTCGCCAGACCCCGGACATCCCGCCGACCTGCCAGTGGGCGATCTTTCTGCGCAACCACGACGAGCTGACCCTCGAGATGGTCACCGACAAGGAGCGCGACTACCTCTGGAACCACTACGCCGCCGATCGCCGGGCACGCATCAACTTAGGGATTCGCCGCCGTCTGGCGCCACTGCTAGAGCGCGACCGACGACGCATCGAGCTGCTCAACAGTCTGTTGCTTTCGATGCCGGGCACGCCGGTGCTCTACTACGGCGACGAGATCGGCATGGGCGACAACATCTATCTCGGCGATCGGGATGGCGTGCGAACGCCCATGCAGTGGTCGCTGGATCGCAACGGCGGCTTCTCCCGGGCCGATCCGGCAAGCCTGGTGCTGCCACCGATCATGGACCCGCTCTACGGCTACCAGAGCGTCAACGTCGAGGCCCAGACCCGCGACGTCCACTCGCTTTTGAACACCATGCGCCGGCTCTTGAAGGTACGCGGCCAGCACCGCGCCTTCAGCCGCGGCTCGATGCGCGCGCTCTACCCGGCCAACCGTCACATCCTCGCCTACCTGCGCGAGATGACCCTCGACAACGGCGAGACCGAAACCCTTCTGTGCGTGGCCAACGTGGCGAGCACCGCCCAGGCGGTGGAGCTCGAGCTTTCCGCCTTCGCAGGCCAGGTGCCGGTGGAGATGGTCGGCGGCAGCGCCTTCCCGCCGGTGGGGCAACTGCCGTATCTTCTCACCCTGCCGCCCTACGGTTTCTTCTGGTTTCTGCTGGCACCTGCCAGCGCCATGCCGACCTGGCACAGCCCGGCGCCGGAACCGATGCCGGAGTACGTGACGCTGATCATCAAGCGCCACCTGAACGAAGTGTTCCAAGGCACCCCACGGGCACTGCTGGAAAACGAGGCACTGCCCCGCTACGTCGAGAAGCGGCGCTGGTTCGCCGCCAAGCAGGCGCGCATCGATACGCTTACGCTGCACCCCACGGCCCAGTTCGAGCACGCCGGCCACACGCTGCTGCTGGGCGAGCTCGACATCGACTGCAGCGGCACGAGTGAGCGCTACCAGCTGCCGCTAGCCTTTCTCGGCGAGGACGAACAGGCAGGCCCGCTGGCTCAGCAGCTCGCGCTCGCCCGTGTGCGCCGTTTCCACCAGGTCGGGCTTCTGACCGATGCGCTGACCCTCGACGCCTTCGCCCTTGGAGTGCTGGAGGCGATCCGCCAGTCCCGGGTGCTCGAGAGCGCAGAGGGCGAGATCCGCTTCACCGCCACCCCCGCGCTCGGCGCCGAGCCCTGGCCGGACACTTTCGAGGTGATCCACCAGAGCGCCGAGCAGTCCAACAGCGCCGTGGTGATCAACCACCAGTGGGTCCTGAAGCTCTTTCGCCGCCTCGAGCACGGCGTTCATCCGGAAGCGGAGATGGGCCGCTACCTGAGCGAGCAGGGCTTCGCCCATACCGCCGAGCTGCTTGGCGAAGTGACGCGCTGGCACGGCGACGAGCCGTGCACGCTGATGCTGCTGCAGCGCTTCATCGACAATCAGGGCGACGCCTGGTCCTGGACGCGCACCACGCTCGAGCGAGCGATTCGCGAGGCGATCCTCGAGAAACCGACCTCGGATCCCTCGCGCGAGACCCCACGCTACGGCGCCTTCGAGGAGCTCGAGGCGTTCGCCGCGACCCTGGGTCGGCGCCTGGGCGAGCTGCACGAAGTGCTGGCCACCCCCACCGAGCAGGCGGACTTCGCCCCGCAGATCGCCGACGCCGCCCAAGTGGCGCGCTGGAAGGCGCGGGTGAGCGAGCGCGTCGATGAGGCATTGGCGCTGCTCGAGCGCCAGTCAAGCCATGACGAGGCGCAGCGGGCGCTGATCGAGGGCGTGCTGGCCAAGCGCTCGGCCCTGGCCGGCGCCATCGACACCATGGCCGAGCTGTCGCTTGGCGGCTTGATGACGCGCATCCACGGCGACCTGCACCTGGGCCAGGTACTCGTCGCCCACGACGACGCCTACATCATCGATTTCGAGGGCGAGCCGGCCCGGCCGCTCACCGAACGCCGCGCCAAGGACAGCCCGCTGCGCGACGTGGCGGGCATGCTGCGCTCCTTCGACTACGCCTACGCCATGGCGGAGCAGGCCCACGCCCACGACCTGCAGGCGAACACCGCCACCGCGTCGCAGGTGATGGAGCGCTACCTGCTGCGCGGCCGCCAGGCGTTCTTGAACGCCTACTGGCAGGCGACGCTGGAGATCCCCCACGACTGGGCCAAGCCCAACGGCCCCGCGGCGGCGGTGGACCTGTTCGTGCTCGAGAAGACCGCCTACGAGATCGCCTATGAGGCGGCCAACCGCCCGGCGTGGCTTGGCGTGCCACTGCACGCGCTTGCCGGGTTCGTCGACCAGCTCGACCAGGGAGGCTCCCATGAGTGAGTTCACCCGCCGGCTGGTCGACCGCCGCTTGTGGCTCGACGAGGAGACCGCGCACGCCCTGGTCGAGGGCACCTGCGGCGACCCTTTCGCGCTGCTCGGCCCGCACGCCGACGCCGACGGCCCTTACCTGCGCGCCTTTCTGCCCGGCGCCATCGGCGTGGACGTGCTCGAGGCCGACCGTGACGAGGTGCGCGCCGTGCTGAGCGCGGTGCAGATACCGGGGCTCTTCGCCGCCCGGGTGCCCCACGCCGCGCCCTACCGGCTGCGCATCCGCTGGCCCGAGGGCGAGCAGGTGACCGATGATCCCTACCGCTTCGGCCTGCTGCTCGGCGAGACGGATCTCTACCTGATCAACGAGGGCAACCACCGCCGCCTCGGTCACTGCCTGGGTGCCCAGCCGATAACCGTTGAGGGCGTTCGTGGCGTGCGTTTCGCGCTCTGGGCGCCCAACGCCCGGCGGGTCTCGGTAGTCGGCGATTTCAACGGCTGGAACGGCCGGCGTCACATGATGCGCCTGCGCCATCCCGCCGGGGTCTGGGAGCTGTTTTTGCCCGGGCTCGCCCCCGGCGCCGCCTACCAGTACGAGCTGCTGGAAGCGCACGGCGGGCTTGGACGGCGCGCCGACCCGGTGGCCCGGGCCACCCAGCCCCCGCCCTCCACCGCCTCGGTGGTGGCGGACACCACGCCCTTCACCTGGCACGACGACGCCTGGCTCGAAGGGCGCGCAGCGCATCAGGCGAGCGACCGGCCGATGAGCATCTACGAGGTGCACGCCGGCTCCTGGCGGCGCCACGGCGGTGACGACGGCGCGCTCTACAGCTGGCGGGATCTCGCCGAGCACCTGATTCCCTACGTAAGCGCGCTCGGCTTCACCCATATCGAGCTTCTGCCGATCATGGAGCACCCCTTCGGTGGCTCCTGGGGTTACCAGCCGCTCGGTCAGTTCGCCCCCAGCGCCCGCTTCGGTACCCCGGCGGAGTTCGCCTTCTTTGTCGACGCTTGCCACCAGGCGGGGCTCGGCGTGATCCTTGACTGGGTGCCGGCGCACTTTCCCACCGACCCCCACGGCCTTGCCCGCTTCGACGGCACCGCGCTCTACGAGTACGCCCACCCCTTCGAGGGCTTTCACCGCGATTGGGACACTTACATCTACAACCTGGACCGGCGCGAAGTACACGGTTTCCTGCTCGCCTCGGCGCTTTACTGGCTGACTCATTTCCACGTGGACGCGCTGCGGGTCGACGCCGTGGCCTCGATGCTCTACCGCAACTACTCGCGAAACGACGGCGAATGGATTCCCAACCGCTTCGGCGGCCACGAGAACCTGGAGGCGATCGACTTTCTGCGCCACCTCAATGAGGTAGTCGCCGAGGAGGCGCCCGGGGCCCTGGTGATCGCCGAGGAGTCCACCGCCTGGCCCGGAGTGACGAAACCGGTCGACGAACAGGGCCTGGGCTTCTCCTACAAATGGAACATGGGCTGGATGCACGACACCCTGACCTATATCGCCAAGGACCCGATCTACCGCCGCTACGCCCACTCGGAGATGACCTTCCCGATGGTGTACGCGTTTTCAGAGCGCTACGTGCTGCCGATCTCCCACGACGAAGTGGTGCACGGCAAGGGCTCGCTGATCAACAAGATGCCCGGCGACGCCTGGCAGCAGTTCGCCAACCTGCGCGCCTACCTGGGCATGATGTGGACGTATCCGGGCAAGAAGCTTTTGTTCATGGGGTGTGAATTCGGCCAGTGGCGGGAGTGGAGCCACGACCGCGAGCTCGACTGGGGGCTGCTCGACGAGCCGCGCCACGCAGGTATCAAGCGGCTGGTGGGCGACCTGAATGGTCTTTACGCCGAGCTGCCCGCCCTTCACGCCCACGAGAGTGAGCCGCGCTGCTTCACTTGGGTAGTGAGCGACGACGCCGACCAGAGCGTGCTTGCCTGGCTGCGCACCGGCGGCGACGAGTGCGCGCTGGTCGTCGCCAACCTGACCCCGGTGCCGCGCCACGGCTACCGGCTGGGGGTGCCCCGGGCGGGCACGTGGGTCGAGCGGCTCAACAGCGACGCCGAGTGCTACGGCGGCTCCAACCTCGGCAACCTGGGCGCGATCACCGCCACGGATGCCCCGCTGCACGGCCAGAGCGCAAGTCTGTCGCTCACGTTGCCGCCACTCGGGGTGCTGGTCCTGAGCCCGGCATCAGGGCCCAGCGTCGAAAAGCCCTGATGTCCAAGGAGCTTTCGCCTCTACTGTGAGAACCCCATAGCCGATAAGATGCCCGCTCTCGTCATGGATTCGGCTCGGGGCCTCACGGCATGCTCAACGGTATCTGGTTAGGTTTCTTCGTCGCCGCCTTCGCGGCCTCGCTCTGGCAGTGGCTGGTAGGGGGCGATGTCGAGATCTTCGCGCGCCTGGTGCAATCGCTGTTCGACATGGCCCGGGTGAGCGTGGATATCATCCTGGTGCTCTTGGGTACCATGACGCTGTGGCTGGGGTTTTTGTCGATCGCCGAGAAAGCCGGCATGATCCGCCTGCTGGGCCGGGTACTGGACCCGCTGTTCACCCGGCTGATGCCGGAGGTGCCCCGTGGCCATCCGGCCATGGGGCTGATCAGCATGAATTTCGCCGCCAACGTGCTGGGCCTTGACAACGCCGCCACCCCCATCGGCATCAAGGCGATGCATGCGCTCCAGACCCTGAACCCCAGCAAGGAAGTCGCGAGCAACGCCCAGATCCTGTTTCTGGTGCTCAACACGTCGTCGCTGACGCTACTGCCGGTCACCATTTTCATGTACCGCGCCCAACAGGGTGCGGCCGATCCCACCTTGGTGTTTCTACCCATATTGCTGGCCACCAGCGCCTCGAGCTTCGCCGGGCTTCTGGCGGTGGCGCTGGTCCAGCGCTTGAAACTGTTCGATCCCGTGGTGCTTGGTTACTTCGCTGTGGCGGCGCTGGGGCTGGGGCTCTTGATCACCTCGCTGGCAGGGCTATCCGCCGAGGCGATGGCGGCGGCCTCCACCCTGGTAGGCAACCTGACGCTTTTCGGCATCGTGATGCTGTTTATGATCGTCGGCGCGCTGCGCGGGGTGAGGGTGTACGACGCCTTCATCGAAGGCGCCAAGGAGGGAGTGAGCTTCACCGTGACCCTCTTGCCCTACCTGATCGCGATGCTGGTGGCGGTGGGGGTACTGAGGGCCAGCGGCGTGCTGGATGCGGGGCTTGCCGGGGTGCGCTACCTGGTGGAAGGCCTGGGGGGAGATACGCGTTTTGTGGACGCCTTGCCCACGGCGTTCATCAAGCCGCTGTCCGGCGGCGGCGCTCGGGCGATGATGATCGAGACCATGGACACCTTCGGGGTGGACAGCTTCCCGGGGCTGCTGGCCGCCACCCTTCAGGGCAGCACCGAGACCACCTTCTACGTGCTGGCGGTCTACTTCGGCGCTGTGGGCATCCGCCGCATTCGTCACGGCCTGGGGTGCGCGCTTGTTGCCGATGCCGCGGGCATTCTCGCGGCGACCGGCGTGTGCTACTGGTTCTTCGGCTAAAGCTCAGCGCGTGCCCTGGGCCAGATGGTCGCTCAGCGCGTGGAAGAACTGAGTGACCGGCACGATCTCGAAGGCTTCAGCCTTGGGCTGGGCGCCGGTCATGGCGATAACCATGTCGTTGTCCGGGTCGATGAACACCCACTGGCCGAAAATGCCCACCGCCGAGAAGGCGTTGTCGCCTTCCGGCCACCAGGAGTAGCCGTACTCGACCTCTTCTCCGCCGATCTCGTGGGGCCGCGCCGACTCCGCTACCCAGCCTTCCGGCAGCACGTTCGGCGTGCGGTACTCCTGCAGCACGAACTGGCCGAAGCGGGCGTAGTCGCGCAGAGTGATCAGCAGGCCGCTGCCGCCGATCTCCTGGCCCTCTTCGCTGTCGAGCCACCACTTCGCATCGGTCTCCATGCCGAACCCCGCCCAGATCTTCTCGGAAAGATACTCGGCGGCGCTCTTGCCCACCGCGCCGTTGATGATCGCGGACAGGATCTGGGTCTCGCCGGTGCTGTAGTTCCACACCGTGCCAGGCTCGGCAGCGCGCTCGAGGCTGCCCATGAAGTCGAGCAGTGCCCCGGGCTTTTGGGCAAGCTGCACTTCGAGCATCCGGCGGCGGTCGGAGGCCGGGTCGGCGTAGGTTTCGTCCCAGGCGACCCCGGAGGCCATCAGCAGGATCTGCTCGACGCTGACGTCGTCATAGACGCTGCCCTCGAGGGCTGGCACGTAGCGGGTGACCGCATCGTCGAGGCTTTCGATATGGCCGTCGTTGAGCGCGGCGCCGATCAGAGTCGAGGAGATCGACTTGGCGATCGACATCGACATCCAGGGAGTATCCGCGGTGTTGCCGAGGGCGTACTGCTCGAACACCACGTCGTTGTCATGCACCGCGATCAGACCGCTCACTCGGTTGAGGGCCATGAAGTCATGGATGTCGTAGGTGACGCCATCGCGGGTCAGCGAGAAATTCTCGAGCGACGCCTCGCGCTCCCCGAAACGATGCGGCTCGGCCGCCGCCTCGACCGTACGGGTCGGGAACAGCCGGTCAATGTGGCGGGAAAGCTCGACCTGCTCGTCGGGCATCATCCGCCCGCTATAGAGCTTTCTGACCTCTTCCTGGCTCTGTTCGGAGCTTTGGGCGAAGGCCTGGGGTGAAAGCGCCAGGGCGCCGGCGATCAAGGAGGTATGAAGAAGCGTCGGTGTCATGTCGTTTCCCGTGAGGTGGTTCACTCAAGCCCCGCCTTGGCGGCGCGCGCGGCGTGGAGTTTTTGGTAGCTCTGGATCAGGCGCTGGTGGCGCTCCAGGCCGTCGAGCTGCAAATTGGTGGGCGTAAGGCCATGAAAGCGCACGCTGCCATCGACGGAGCCGACCACCGCTGCCATGGTCTCTTCCCCGAACATGCGGGTGAGGTTGGGCAGATAGTCGTCGAGCTCGAGTTCGTCGTCGAGGGTAATCTCCAGCACCGCCTGTACCGCCTGGTAGAAGAGCCGCCGCTCGACGGTATTGTCGTTGTACTGCAGGAACATCTCGACGCACTCCAGCGCCTCGTCGAGGCGGCCCAGCGCCAGAAAGATCAGAAGTTTCAGCTCGAGAATGGTGAGCTGGCCCCAGACGGTGTTCTCGTCGAACTCGATGCCGATCAAGGTGATGATGTCGGCATGATCGTCCATCTGGCTCTCTTCCAGACGTTCGACCAGAGCCGTCAGCCGGTCGTCGTCGAGGGTGTGCAGCTCGAGGATGTCCTCGCGGTAGTCGAGCGCCTTGTTGGTGTTGTCCCAGATCAAATCCTCGATCGGGTAGACCTCGGAGTAGCCCGGCACCAGGATGCGGCACACCGGCGCACCAAGATCCTCGTGCACCGCCATGTATACCTCGGCGCCGAGCTCCTCGAAGATGCTCATGAGGGTGCCGACCTCCTCCTCGGTGCTGCCGGAGAAGTCCCACTCGGCGAACTCGAAATCCGCGCGGGCGCTGAAGAAGCGCCAGGAGACCACGCCGACGGAGTCGATGAAGTGCTCGACGAAGTTGTTCGGCTCGGCGACGGTCTGGGAGTTGAAGGTCGGCAGCGGCAGGTCGTTCAAGCCCTCGAAGCTGCGCCCTTGGAGAAGCTCGGTGAGGCTACGTTCGAGTGCCACCTCGAAACTCGGGTGCGCCCCGAAGGAGGCGAACACGCCGCCGGTACGCGGGTTCATGAGCGTCACGCACATCACCGGAAACTGCCCGCCCAGGGAGGCGTCCTTGACCAGCACCGGGAAGCCCTGAGCCTCCAGCGCCGCGATGCCTTCCTGGATGCTCGGGTAGCGGGCGATCACCGCCAGCGGCACGTCGGGAAGCGTAAGCTCCTGCTCGAGGATCTCGCGCTTGACCGCACGCTCGAAGATCTCCGATAGGCACTGCACCTGGGCTTCCGCCAGGGTATTGCCGGCGCTCATGCCGTTGCTCAAAAACAGGTTCTCGATCAGATTCGACGGGAAGTAGACCGTCTCGCCATCGGATTGGCGCGTGAACGGCAGCGAGACGATGCCGCGATCCGGCCGCCCGGAGTTGGTATCGAACAGATTCGATCCGGCCAGCTCGCCTTCCGGGTCGTAGATCGCCCGGGTATGTGCATCGAGGATCTCCTCGGGGAGTTCGTCGTTTGGCCCCGGCTGGAACCACTTCTCGCTCGGGTAGTGGACGAAGGCAGCATCGCCGACCTCTTCGCCGAAGAACTGGTCGTTGTAGAAGAAGTTGCACGACAGCCGCTCGATGAACTCCCCCAGCGCCGAGCACAGCGCGCTCTCCTTGGTCGCGCCCTTGCCGTTGGTGAAGCACATCGGCGAGGCGGCGTCGCGAACGTGCAGCGACCAGACGTGGGGCACGATGTTGCGCCAGGAGGCGATCTCGATCTTCATGCCGAGATCGGCAAGGATTCCGCTCATGCGTGCGATGGTCTGCTCCAGCGGCGCATCCTTGCCTTCGATGAAGGTCTCGCCTCCGTCGGTCGTTCCCATCAAGAGCGCCTGGGCGTCCTCGTCGATGTTCTCGACCACCTCGATCTGGAACTCCGGGCCGGTCTGCACCACCTTCTTCACCGTGCAGCGGTCGATGGAGCGCAGGATGCCCTGGCGATCCTTGTCGGAAATGTCCTCGGGAAGCTCCACCTGGATCTTGAAGATCTGCTTGTAGCGATCTTCCGGGTCGACGATGTTGTTCTGGGAAAGGCGGATGTTCTCGGTCGGGATGTCCCGGGCGTTGCAGTACACCTTGACGAAGTAGGCCGCGCACAGCGCGGAGGACGCCAAAAAGTAGTCGAAGGGGCCGGGCGCGGAGCCGTCACCCTTGTAGCGGATCGGCTGGTCGGCGATGACGCTGAAGTCGTCGAACTTCGCCTCTTGGCGAAGATTGTCGAGGTAGTTGACCTTGATTTCCATAGAGCGGGTGTCCGGGATGATGGGTGTGCCGGCACCGGCCGGCGAATGGCGCCCATTATCCAGTTTTTGCACCGCCCCGTCTCGGGTCGCAGGTCAGCCGAGGATTTTCACCAGCACCTTGGACTTGCGCGCGTGGTTGTAGGTCTCGCGCTTGAGGGTAGGCAGTTCCTCGAGGCTTGCGCTCTTGAAGCCGCGCTCCACGAACCAGTGGGCGGTATGAGTGGTCAGCACGAACAGCTCCGACAGCCCGCGCTGGCGGGCGCGGCGCTCGATGGCCTCGACCAGGCGCTCGCCCCGCTCGCCGCCCTGATAGCTTGCATGCACCGCAACGCAGGCAAGCTCGCCCACCGTGGTGTCAACGAAGACATGCAGCGCCGCGCAGCCGATCACCATGCCGTCGCGCTCGATCACCAGGTAGTCATCGATCTCGTGCTCGAGGCGCTCGCGGGAGCGCGCCACCAGCATGCCGCGCCGCTCCAGCGGCTCGAGCAGTTCCAGAAGCCCGCCCACATCGTTGAGGGTGGCTGGCCTGAGCTGCTCGTAGCGGTGCTCGGTGATCATGGTGCCCACGCCATCGCGAGTGAAGAGTTCGCCCAGCAGCGCATCGTGATCGCGCCAGCATAGAAGGTGCGTGCGCGCCACGCCCTGGCGCGCGGCGCTGGCCGCCGCGCTCAGGTGGCGGGCAAGCTCGCTTCCAGGCGCCGCGGCGGCCAGGCGCGGCTCCGCCTCCGCCGGGGTGAGCTGGCGCAGCAGCGTGCCCTGCTCGTCCGCCAGGCCCTCGGAGTCGCCGAGCAGGATCAGCTTGTCCGCCTTGAGCGCCACCGCCGCGTGCTGGGCGATCTCGGCGGCGTCGAGGTCGAACACCTCGCCGGTGCTGGAGAACCCGAGCGGCGGCAACAGCACCAGCGACCCCTGGGCCAGCAGCTCCTTGATGGCGGTGGCGCGCACCCGGCGCACCTCACCGCTGTGATCGAAGTCCACCCCTTCGCGCACGCCCAAAGGCTTGGCGGTCACCAGGTTGCCGGAGACCACGCTCAGCTCCACCCCGTGCAAGGGCGAGCTCGGAAGCCCGAGTGAGAGCCGCGCCTCGAGCCACAGCCGCTGGTGAGACGCCACCTGCTCGACGTGAGTCATGACGGCGGAATCCGCCACCCAGCGCCCGTCGACTCGCGCTGGCTCGACGCCGGCGGCATTCAGCGCCGCCTGCACCTGCGGGCGAATGCCGAAGGCCACCACCAGGCGCACACCCAGGGTATGCAGCAGCGCCAGATCCTGGATCAGCTGCTCGCCGTGGCCAGAGGCCATGGCCTCGCCCTCGATCAGAATGACGAAGGTTCGCCCCCGGTGGGCGTTGATGTAGGGAGAGGCGTTGCGAAACCAGTCGACGAAGGGGAAGCGTGTATCCAAGAACCGCTCTCCGGCAGGAGTGAGTGGACGATGCGTGGGTGACGAGCAAGCGCCTACTTTAGCAGAGCAAAAAAAAGAGCGGCACCGTTTTGCGCGTCTCGCCCGAAGGCGCAGCGCAGCGGTGCCGCTCGCGGGGGCGTGGCGTCTAGCCGAACATGCCCTTGAACATGAAGAAGAAAATGATGGAAAGCCCGGCACCGGCCGGAAGCGTGATCAGCCAGGACATGACGATGGTCCCGATGACCCGAAGGTTCAGCGCCGCCATGCCCCGAGCCAGACCCACGCCCAGCACCGCCCCCACCAGGGTGTGGGTGGTCGAGATCGGAAGCCCGGTGCCGGAGGCCAGCACCACGGTGGTAGCCGCTGCCAAGGTGGCCGCAAACCCGCGGCTGGGGGTGAGTTCGGTGATACCGGTCCCCACCGTGGCAATGACCTTGTGGCCGTAGGTAACCAGACCGAACACGATACCGCCCCCGCCCAGGATCAAGACCCACCAGGGAACGAGGGAGGCGCTGTCGATCATGCCCTGGCTTTGCACCACGCTGATGACGGCGGCCAGCGGTCCCACGGCGTTGGCGACGTCGTTGGAGCCATGGGCGAAGGCCATGGCACAGGCAGTGAATACCATCAGCACGCCGAAGACGCGCTCGACGTTGGCGTAGCCGAAATGATCGCTTGCGTTTTTCTCGAACTTGATGCGCCGCTGCATGGTGACACCCAGCGCGGTGATCACGAGACCCAGTACTATCGAGAGCGCGAAGCTCTGACCAAACGTCAGGTTCAGCCCCACATGGCTGAGCCCTTTGGTCAGCGTGACCATGGACACGATGAAACCGACCAGGAAGATGTATCCCGGCACGTAGCGCTTGGCGGCGGCAAAGGGATCCTCGTTTTCGAAGATCAAATGATGGACCGACTTGAACAGCACGAAGGAGATGATACCCGCCAGCAGCGGAGACACGAGCCAGCTCGAGGCGATGGTGCCCACGCCTGCCCAGTTCACCGCATCCATGCCCAGGCCCACGGCGCCGAAACCGACGATGGCCCCCACGACGGAATGGGTGGTGGAGACCGGCCAGCCCCGCGCGGAGGCGATCAACAGCCAGAACCCCGCCGCCAGCAGCGCCGAGAGCATGCCGTACACCAGAAGCTCGGGGTGTGATGCCAGCAGCCCCGGGTCTAGAATGCCGCCGCGAATGGTCGCGGTGACTTCTCCGCCGGCAAGCCAGGCGCCCAGGAACTCGAAGATGACCGCGATGATAATGGCCTGCTTGATGGTGATCGCCTTCGATCCCACCGAGGTACCCATGGCGTTGGCGACATCGTTGGCACCCACCCCCCAGGCCATGAAGAAGCCGAAGACACAGGCCAGAATGATAAAGATGTCGCCATATTGGGCAATAATCTGCATGCGTTCCCCTTAGCGTGCGGTCAAGATCTGCAGTCGACTACCCACGCGTTCCGCGCGGTCGGATACCTCACCCACCCACTCGATGATCTTGTAGAGAAAGATCACGTCAACCGGGGGCAGCACGCTTTCGAGCTCGAACAACTGGCGACGGATCGCCACCTGCTGGTCGTCCGCCTGATGCTCCAAGGTATGCAACTCGCGAATCATGTTCTGCATCACGTCCGAGACGTTGCGTCCGAAACCGGACTCCAGAAGCTCCTTGAGCTCCTCCAGGGCCTGACGCGCCTGAGCGACGCAGGCGACGCTGGTAATCATGTAGTCGCGCATCGGCTCGGCGAGCTCGTCGGGCATGCGCATCTTGCGCCCGAGCATGATGCCGGTGATGTCGCGCACCTTGTTGGCGATCTTGTCCTGCACGCTGATCAGATCCAGAAGGTCCGAGCGCGACACCGGCAGAAACATGGTGTTGGGAAGATTGAGGCGCAGCTCGGTCTTGAGGGTGTCGGCATCGTGCTCGAGCTGAGTGACGCGTTCGCGAATCTCGACGGCCTTGTCCCACTCGCCGGCCAGCGACGCCTCGAAGAACGGCAGCAGCTGGTCCGCGCACTCGTTGGCCTTGACGATATGGGCCAGAAGCGGTTGGAACGGCGAGCGTCCGAACATGGCGGAAAAAGGATTGGAGGTAGCCATGGTGCCTTTCATCCTGAGGGTGGTATGCCTGAAAATGGCGGCGCCAGTATAAAGAGTGCGCCTGCCGCCGTCATGAAAAGTTCACAATGTCATCGAAAATTAACCAAACAGTCATAATTTAAAGGTGGTCAATGTCATGAAAAATGCAAACCCGCTCGAGATCGAGCTCAAGTTGGCCCTGCCCACCACCTCCCTGGAGGCAGTGGAGCGCCATCCACTGCTGGCGGAGAGCGCCGAAACGCTGACGCTCGCCAACACCTATTTCGATACGCCGAATGGCGCGCTCTCCCGGGCAGGGATCGCCCTGCGCTTGCGCCGTCAGGGCGATCGCACCCTGCAGACAGTGAAGACCAGAGGCCAGGGCGGCGGCGGGCTCTCCACGCGCCAGGAGTGGGAGTGGTCGGTGAACGGAGCGCTCGATCTCGATGCCCTCGCGGCCCTGCCGCCTTTCGAAGGCACCCTCGATGAGGCACTAGGCAAGCTTGCCCCGGTACTCGCCACCGATTTTGTCCGCCGGCGCTGGCTCGTCGAGCACCAGGGTAGCACCATCGAGCTCGTGCTCGACCAGGGCGAGATTCGCGCGGGTGAGGCGCGCGCGACGATCCAGGAGCTCGAGCTCGAACTCAAGGCCGGTAACGCCGAATCACTCTGGGCCCTGGCCCTGGCGCTGGCCGAGGCGATCCCGCTGCGCCCGAGCGAATCCAGCAAGGCGGCCCGCGGCAACCAGCTGAGCCGCGGCGCGTGGCCGCTGCCGGACGCCACCACACCGAGCCAGTGGCTGCATCGCGGCCTCATCGCCCTCGATGCCCATCTGGACAGCGCCGACGACACCTTTCAGGCCGACGCCAAAAGTGCCTTCACCGCCTTGACCACACATTCCGAACTCGATGAAACGCTGCGCCCCACCGCCCAAACGCTGCTCGACACCTTCGACACCCGGGGCTCCGACCCGCACTTCGGCCACGCCGCACTGGCGCTTGCTCATCGCCTGGCCATCGAAAGCGCGCTAAGCTGACCGGGCCTATCACTGTCAGGGAACCACCATGAGTCTTCACCTCGCCCCCGGGCCCGAGGGCATTCGCTCGCAGCTCTTTCACATCATCTTCGAGTCCGACACGCCCGGGGCCAAGGCCTTCGACCTGGTATTGATCGTCGCCATCCTGACCAGCGTGGCGGTGATTCTGCTGGGCAGCGTCGAGACCTACGCCCAGCGCTATGGCGATATCTTTCTCTACATGGAGTGGACGCTGACCACCGCCTTCAGCATCGAGCTGCTGGTGCGGCTCTACTGCCTGGAGCGCCCCACCGTCTATCTCAAGAGTTTCTACGGGGTGGTGGACCTGATCGCCATTCTGCCCACTTGGCTCGTACTGCTGGTACCCGGCGCTCACGCCCTGGTCATCGTGCGCCTTCTGCGGGTGCTGCGTATCTTTCGTATCCTGCGCATGATGGAGTTCGTCGGCGAAGGCCAGATGCTGCTCGAGGCGCTCAAGCGCAGTTCGCGCCAGATACTGCTGTTTTTCAGCAGTATCCTGATGGTGGTGACGCTGTTCGCCGCCTTGATGTACACCATCGAGTCCGACGAGGCGGGCTTCACCAGCATCCCGATCTCGATCTACTGGGCGATCGTCAGCATGACCACGGTGGGCTATGGCGATATCGTCCCGGTCACGCCGCTGGGCAAGTCGATCACGGTGATCCTGATGCTGCTGGGCTACTCGATCATCGCCGTGCCCACCGGGGTGTTCTCCGCCCAGGTCATCCGCTCGATCCGTGAAGAGCGATACTCCGAAGAGGCCTGCCCCGGCTGCGGCCTCGATCGCCACGAAAAGGGCGCCCGCTACTGCCTGCGCTGCGGCACCTGGCTCGACGAGTTCAGCGACGATCCGCGCGAAAAGACAAAAGAGGCGCGCCAGGACGTCGATACCGGGGAGTGACCCCCGGCATCGATAGGCGTCTTACCCAGGTCTAGCGCTCGAAAGGGGTGGTATCGCCGCGCCCTTCACGCACGATGGTAGGCGGCGCGGTGCGCAGGTCGATGACACTGGTGGGATCGAGATGACAGGCGCCGCCGTCGATGACCAGATCCAGATGCGCGCCGAAGCGCTCGCGGATCTCTTCGGGCTCGTTCATCGGCAGCGTCTCGTCGACGGGGATCAGGGTCACGCTCATCAAGGGCTCGCCAAGTGCCTCGAGCAGCGCGTGGGTAATGCGGTGATCCGGCACGCGCACGCCGATCGAGCGCCGCTTGGGATGCAGCAACAGGCGCGGCACCTCGGTGGTCGCTTCGAGAATGTAGGTATAGGGGCCGGGGGTGTGGGCCTTGAGCAGACGGAACACCGCGTTGCCCACCTTGGCGTAGGTACCGATCTCGGAGAGATCCGAGCACACCAGGGTGAAGTTGTGCTTGTCGTCGAGCGAGCGCAGCCACTTGATCTTGTCGATCGCCTTCTTCTCGCCGAGGTGACAGCCCAGGGCGTAGCCCGAGTCCGTGGGGTAGGCGATCACCCCGCCCTGGCGAATGATCGACACGGCCTGATCGATCAGGCGCTTCTGCGGATTTTCCGGGTGGATCTGGAAATATTGGCTCATCGCTGACTCCTTGGCTTGATGCATCGCCACGCGGCGTTGCGCCGGTGACGCCGTTAAGCATAGCCCAGGAACGCGCCGGCGCGGCTAGCCCGCAGCGCCGAGCAGTCCGGCAGGCGCCTCCTGCATATGGAGAAGCCGCGGGTGCCGCCAGATCGGCCGGGCGGCGGTGCGCGGGATGTCGCTCATGCTGCCGGGGGCGGCGTGGCTGCCGGGAAAGTGGAAATCGCTGCCCAATGAGGCGAACAGTCCGCGCTCGTCGAGCTGGCGGGCCAGGTCCCGGGTGGCGTCCATGTTCTGATGACCGCTGACCAGCTCGACGGCCTGGCCGCCGGCGGCGCGAAAATCGTCCATCAGCAGGCCGCGCTTGCGTCGGGTCAGCCCGTAGAGGAGCGGGTGAGCGATCACCGCCACCCCGCCGGCGTCGACCACCCAGCCGACCGCCTCCTTGATATCGGGCCACTGGGCCTTCACGTCGCCCTTCTTGCCGCTGCCCAGATAGCGCTTGAAGGCGCTGGCCCAGTCCGGCACCAGGCCGTCGGCCACCAATGCACGGGCGAAGTCCGGGCGGCCCAGCGGGCGATCGCTGCCCGCCTGAAGACGCGCTTTGGCAAGCGCATCCTCGAGCCCGAGCTTTTCCAGGCGCTCGGCGATGATCTCGGCGCGCTGGATGCGCGCCTTGCGCTGGTGCAAGAGCCCCTCCACCAGCGGCCCCTGCACGCCGCCGGGCATCAAGGCCACCACGTGGATACCGATGCCCTGCCAGCGTGTGGACAACTCGCACCCCGCCAGCAGACAAAGCCCCGCACGCTCGGCGGCAGTGGCGGCCTCGTCGACCCCGTCCATGGTGTCATGGTCGGTCAGCGCCATGAACGAAAGCCCCCGGCTTGCGCACAGCGCCACGAGATCGCCAGGCGACAGCGCTCCGTCGGAGGCGGTGGAGTGCATGTGCAGATCCACCGGGTAGCGATGATCGGCATCGAAGGTCTCGGGCAACACGGTGACGGGAAGTCGAAACATGGGCATGACGTCGTGTGGGGAGTTTGTCAGAATAGGGCGGCTCCCCATTCACGCTAGGCGCGCCATGGTGCGCGTTTCGCCCGACCCGGTCAACCGGGCCCCACGATGAGCAAGCCCTGCCGCTTGCTCCTGAGGACGTTACCCATGCTCTACGCCATCATCAGTGAAGACGTTTCCGACAGCCTCGAGGCGCGCATGAGCGCGCGCCCGGACCATCTGGCGCGCCTCGAGGCGCTGCGCGACGAGGGCCGTCTGGTGCTCGCCGGTCCGCACCCGGCGATCGACAGCGAGACACCCGGCGACACCGGCTTCAGCGGAAGCCTGGTGGTCGCCGAGTTCGCAAGCCTCGAAGAGGCTCAGGCCTGGGCGGACATCGACCCCTACGTCGCCGCCGGTGTCTACGCCAAGGTGACGGTCAAGCCTTTCAAGAAAGTCCTGCCTTGACGCAGGGCCTTGATACTGAAAGGCCGCTGTGCAGCACCGCCGGGTTTTGCACAGAGGCTGTGGAAAACTCTGTGAAAACACGGCGGACGCTTTTCTCAAAGCGAGAGATAACGCCCCCATCGACGAATTGATCATTTTTTGACCACTTTCAGCACCCCCAGCCAGGAATGCCGAGTGACCAAGCGCCGCCCCGCCCTGCCGCCTCTAGAAGCCCTCACCGCCCCGGAACTCACCTGGGAGGAGGCCGCGCCGCACTCCACGCAGTTCGGCGATGTCTACTTCTCCCGCGAGGATGGCCGCGCCGAGACCGAGCACGTCTTCTTGAACGCCAACCGGCTGCCGGAGCGCTTCGCTGCCTGGACGCATGCCCGGCCCTTCGTGATCGGGGAGACCGGCTTCGGCACCGGGCTCAACGTGCTGAGCGCCTGGGCCTGCTTCGAGGCCCACGCTCCGCACACCGCGCGCCTTCACCTGTTGTCCACCGAGAAGTACCCACTGGGCCGCGCCGAGCTCGCCAGGGCCCTGGCAGCCTGGCCGTCGCTTGACGCCTACGCGCGGGCGCTTTGCGAGCGCTGGCCGGAGCCGGTCGCCGGCATCCAACGGCTGCACCTTGGCGAGCGGGTGACGCTGGATCTGCATTTCGGCGACACCGTTGAGCGCCTTTGCTTGCTCGATGGGCGGGTGGACGCCTGGTTCCTCGATGGGTTCGCGCCGTCGAAGAACGCGGCCATGTGGTCGCCGGAACTGTTCGAGGCGATGGCGGCACGCTCTCGCCCCGGCGCCACCTTCGCCACCTTCACCTGCGCGGGCATCGTCAAGCGCGGCCTGAAGGCCGCCGGGTTCACCATCGCCAAGGTGCCGGGGTTCGGGCGCAAGCGCGAAATGCTCGTCGGCGAGATCGCCTCGCCCCCTTCTGACGCTCGCCGTGCCCGGACGCCCTGGTTCACGCCACCCACTCCGGCCAAGGCCGAGCACGTGGCAGTCATCGGCGCGGGGCTTGCCGGTGCCAGCGTCGCGGCGGCGCTGGCTCGGCGCGGGGTGGCGGTCACGGTGCTCGATCGCCAGGCACCCGGCGCCGGGGCCTCGGGCAATCGCCAGGGCGCGCTCTATGCCAAGCTCGCCGCAGAGACCAACGACCAGAGCCGCGTCTATCTGGCAGGGCTTTTGTACAGCGCGCGCTGGTTGGACGGGCTCGAGCAGGGCGAAACGCTCTGGTCGCGCTGCGGCGTGCTGCAGCTGGCGACGAGCGAGCGTGAAGCCGCCCGGCAGCAACGCTTTCTGGCCCGCCACCCGCTGGGCGACGGCGTGGTGCGGGCAATGCAAGGAGCGCTTGCGCCCCTGACCGGCGTGCCAGGCAAAGCACTCCACGCGCTTTACTACCCTCAGGCGGGCTGGGTATGCCCCAAGGCGCTGTGCGAGGCGCTGCTGGCGCATCCGCGTATTCGTTTCATGAAGGCGACGGCAACGCGCCTTGAAGCGAGCAGTGATGGCTGGCGCGTGCATCTCGACGACGGCGAGACGCTCACCGCCGATCAGGTGGTGATCGCCAACGCCCACGCGGCGGCGCAGTTCGCCCAGAGCGAGGCGCTGCCCTTTCAGAAGGTACGCGGTCAGGTCAGCGAGCTTGCCCTGCCGGAAGGGGTCGACGCGCCAACAACGGTGGTGTGCGCCGGCGGCTACGTCGCGCCGCCGCTCGATGGGGTCGTGAGCTTCGGGGCGAGCTTCGTGCCCAACGACGATACAGACGCGCTGCGCGACGAGGAGCATCAGCGCAACATCGACGAGCTTCGCGCCGCGCTTCCCGAGTGGGTCGCGGCGCTGGAGGCGGCTGACGGCCCGCTCAGCGCCGAGCGACTGGAAGGACGGGCGGCAGTACGCGCGGCGAGCCCGGACAAGACGCCCTACGCCGGCCCCGTGCCGGTCGCCGCGCAGTGGACAAGCGACTACGCCGCACTCGCCAAGGACGCTTCATACCGGTTCTCCACCCCCGGCGCCCATCATCCCGGGCTCTGGATTTCTGCCGCCCACGGCAGCCGGGGGCTTGCCAGCGCTCCGCTGTGCGCCGAGGTGATCGCCTCAAAACTGCTGGACGAGCCGCTGCCGCTGGAGTGGACGCTGGCGGATCACCTGCACCCCGGGCGGCGGCTGATCAGCGCGCTGGTTCGCGCCGGCGACTAGTAGTCGCCCTCCTCCTCGTCGTCGGCCAGGTCACGGCCGAAGGCGCGCCACTGGGCCAGGGTCATCACTTCGGTCTGCTCGAGCTCGATGTCATGGGCGATCAGAAGCTCGCCGCGCTCGAGCTGGCGCTTGAGCTCGCTGACCCAGCCGTGCATGCCCTCCCCGCTGGTGTCGGTGGTGTCGTAGCCCTGGCGGGTCACGAAAGCTTCGAGCAGCGCGTTCAGGGTTTCCGGTGGCAGCATCCGCGCCGGCACTTCGATGAAACGGCTCATTCGCCCTGCTCCCATTGCTTGAGCTTGTCGATGAAGGCGGCCTCGTCGAGCACCTCGACGCCGAGTTCCTCGGCCTTGGCGAGCTTGCTGCCCGCCGCCTCGCCCGCGACCACGCAGGCGGTCTTTTTCGACACGCTGCCGGCGACCTTGGCGCCCAGCGCCTGAAGGCGCGCCTTGCCCTCGTCGCGGGTCATGGTATCAAGGCTTCCGGTAAGCACCCAAGTCTGGCCTTCCAGGGGGGTGGGGCCGCGCTCGACACGGGCCTCCTCCCAGGTGAGTTCGGCGTCGCGCAGCGCCTGGATGGTCGCCTGGTTGCGCGGCTGATCAAAAAAGGTGGCGACATGCGCCGCAACGATCGGGCCGACATCGTTGACGGCTTCGAGCGCCGCCTGATCCGCTTCCATCAACGCATCAAGGGTGCCGAAGTGGGCGGCGAGGTTGGCGGCGGTCGCCTCGCCCACCTCGCGAATACCGAGGGCATAGACGAAGCGCGCGAGGGTGGTTTGCCTGGCGCGCGACAACGATTCGACCAGGTTCCGGGACGACTTCTGCCCCATGCGCGGAAGCTCGGCCAGCCGCTCGGCGGTGAGCGCGAACAGATCCGCCGGGCTCTTCACCCAGTCGCGCTCGACGAGCTGATCGATCAGCTTCTCGCCCAGGCCGTCGACGTCCAGCGCCTTGCGGCTGGCGAAGTGCTTGAGCGCCTCCTTGCGCTGGGCGGCGCAGACCAGCCCGCCGGAGCAGCGCGCCACTGCCTCGCCCTCTAGGCGCTCGATCTCGGAGCCGCAGACCGGACAGGCGGTGGGGAATTCGATCGCCTTCGCATTTGACGGGCGCTTGGTGGTGTCCACACGCACCACCTGGGGGATGACGTCACCGGCCCGGCGAATCGCCACGGTGTCGCCGATCATCACGCCCAGCCGTTCGATCTCGTCGGCGTTGTGCAGCGTGGCGTTGGAGACCGTGACCCCGGCCACGGAGACCGGCGCGAGCCGGGCGACCGGAGTGATGGCGCCGGTGCGCCCGACCTGGAACTCGACATCGTCGAGGGTGGTGACCTCCTCTTGGGCGGGAAACTTGAACGCCACCGCCCAGCGCGGGGCGCGGGCCACGAAGCCGAGCTCGCGCTGAGCGCGCAGGTCGTCGACCTTGATCACCACGCCATCGATATCGAAGCCCAACGCCAGGCGCTTCTCGCCGAGCGCGTCGCAGTAATCCGCCACCGCCTCGGGCCCCTTGAGCACCTCGAGCTCCGTGCTCGAGCGAAAGCCGAGGGTCTTCAGGCGCTTCATCAGCTCGCTGTGGGTGCCGTCCCCGGCGTCAGGTTCGATCCGCGCCACCTGATAGGCGTGAAACTCCAGCGGTCGTCGGGCGGTGATGCGCGGGTCGAGCTGGCGAAGGCTTCCGGCGGCGGCGTTGCGCGGGTTGGCGAACACTCGCCCCTCCTCTTCCCGGGCGCGCTCGTTGAGCGCCTCGAAGCCTTCGTGGCGCATGATCACCTCGCCGCGCACCTCAAGAAGCGCCGGCACGTCCTGGTCCTGGCCGCGCAGCTTGAGCGGAATCGAGCGCAGGGTGCGCAGATTCGAGGTGATGCCCTCGCCGGTGCGCCCGTCACCGCGGGTGGCGCCGCTGGTCAACACACCCTGCTCGAACACCAGCGACACCGCGGCACCGTCGAGCTTGGGCTCGCAGCTGAACGCGATGTCGTCGGCCTCGATTTCCAGGCGTTCGGCCACGCGCGCGGCGAAGGCGAGGATGTCGTCGCGGCTGAAGGCGTTGTCCAGCGACAGCATGGGAATCGCGTGGGCCACCGCCGGAAATCCCTCCGCCGGGGCGGCGCCTACCCGCTGGGTCGGCGATTCCGGCGTGACGAGCTCGGGATACTCGGCCTCGATCTTCTTGAGCGCCTGGAGCTTGCGGTCGTAATCGGCGTCGGTTAGCGCGGGTTCGTCGAGGACGTAGTAGCGATGGTTGGCGTCGTCGAGCTCGGCGCGCAGGGTAGCGAGCTCTTCGAGCACGCGGGAAGAGGGCTTGCTCATGCAATCGGGTTCCGTGAAACAGTACGTAGTGAAGCGTGCCTATAGCCTAGCGCTTTCATAACGAAAACACCCGCCTGAAAAGGCGGGTGCAGGAAGCGAGAGCGGGATCAGCGCGCAGTATGGCGCTGCAGACGATGGCGGCGTTCGAACTCGTGGACCCGCTGGCGGGCGAACTCGATGGTCTGGGCGGTCATCACGCTGTGGTTCTCGTCCTTGAGCTCGCCGCCCATGTGGCGCACCACCACCATGGCCGTCTCGACCATCGCCTCGAAAGCGGCGGCGGTGTCGATCGCGCCGGGCAGCGGCATCAGTAAGGTAATGCCCGGAGTGGCGAACTCGCCCATCTCCTCGATGGGGAAGGTGCCGGGCTTGACCACGTTGAGCATCGAGAACTGCAGCTCGCTGTCGTGGCTTTCGGTCTCGAAGCGATGAAACACGCCCATGGTGCGGCTGTAGCGAAGGCCGCAGGCCATCATCAGCTCGAGCAGCTTGCTGCCGTCGAAGCCCTCTTCCTCGCGGGAGAGCACGCTGATGACCACCATTTCCGAGGCGTGGGTCAACGTCTCCTTGGCATGGGTACCGGAAACGTCGTGGCGCAGGGCCTTCTCGAGCGTGGGGTGGACTCGGACCACGCTGTCCTGGGAGCTGTCCTGGAAATAGGCGCTTTCCTGCTCATCGAAGCGTTCATCATGATCATCGACGGCGTCGAAGACGTCACGCTCATCACGCTCGCTGCGCCGACGCAGGGCGCTCAGCGACGGTTCGGCGCTGTAGAGTTCGTCATCCTCGAAGCGGGTAGCCGAGGCGGCCTGCACTTCGCGAGCGCGGGTGTGTTCTTGGGCCAGACGCGCCTTCTCGGCCTCGGCGGCCTGCTTCGCCTCGCGGCGCTGCTCCGCTTCCAGCGCCTTGCGCTCGGCCTTCTGCTTGGCCAGCGCCTTGGCGCGCTCGGCCTTTTCGGCCTTCTTGCGGGCGCGCTCCTGGCGACGCTCGATCAGGCGGCGCTTGAAGGAGCGGCCCATGCCTTCGAAATCCACCAGCTTGTACTCGTCGATTTCGTCGTCGCCGAGCTCGCCAGCGGTGTTGGAGCGCAATTGACGACGCTTGGGTGCATTGCCGGTCTTGGTGAAAGCGGCATCGCCGGGCTCGGCGCGCAGTACCGGCTCCGCGCTCTCGACCGGGGAAGCGGGCGCCTCGGGCGCGGCTTCGCTCGCTGCGGGCGAGATGTTGTCGGCCGGCTGAATCTCGTCGCTTGCGCTCGCGACAGGCTTGGGCTCGTCCGGGGCGGCGTTCACTACGGGGTCGGGGGTCTCGGCTGCGCTGGCCTGCAGGGCGGGTGTATCCACCGCCGAGAGAGAGGGCTCGGCGACAGGCGCAGTGGAAACGGGTTCATCGGCGAACAGGCTCGGTTCGCGGCGCTCTTCGATAACGGGCTTTTCGACAGCCGCTTTTTCGACGGGGGCCTTTTCAACAGGGGCCTTTTCAACAGGGGCTTTTTCGACAGCAGGCTTTTCGCGGGTTTTATCGAGACGCTCGGTATCGCGTACTCGGGGAGAAGAGTTGGCCTTGAAGGCCGGCGGCGCATCACCTTCGAAGGCGCCCTGATAGGCCATGCGCTGGCCGCCGATGGCGCTTTTGGACCTGGCGGCCGCCTTGGAAAACGAACGACGGAAATCGGAGAGGACTCTGGATGGGCCGGGATGCTCCTGGCGTTCGAGCTTGGGCTTTTTGCCAAGGCCGCTATAGTCGGCGGGCTTGACCACCCGAGCGCCACCATTGGGCAATTCCCAATTGACCTCGGCCTCGCGAGCCTCGTCGTCGAGCTCCTGGCGAGACGCCTTGGGCAGGTTATCGACCGCCTGGTCGAGGCGCGGCACCCGACGCTGACGCTGAAGCCTGCGAACCCCGTCGACCACGATAAGCGATACCAACGCCAATCCTAGAATGATTAACCACTCTCTTAATTCCATGTCGAGCATTCCATGGGTCATTTAACCGGTTAGGGCGCTACGCTTGCGATATCCGCGTCCGTACAGGGGCTATATTTACCACCAAGCATAGTGCAGCTGCTACAAAAAAAGGGCGACCTATTGCTTATTGTGCGCATGCGCACCGAGTGTTAATTATAGCTCGGCACGAAAAGTCCAGTGCTTGGACAGACGATTTTGCCAAAAGTGCCATCCTGGCCTCTTATTGGTTCGATCCCCTTCCTGCAATGATGCCCCTGGCCTTCTTTTCCAGCGCTCGTACGCATCTACTGTTGGCCGCTGCGTCGAACGATGAGGGGTGAATCGAGCCTGAATCGTTAACCCGCTACTAATTATAGTTCGTCTTGCACTTCGCTAATGCGGTAATTGTAGAAGGGTTAACTCAATATGACAAAATCTTACAGCCTTGTCGAAGCATAAAACAAGCACAATCAAAGTGTGATCGCAACTCTTATTATCGGGAACTTGAAAGTTTCGACCAGAACGAGTCGGCGAACCCGTTTGCCAGTGAACGCGGCTTCACTATATGTATCTCCAGTGGTATGTCGTTACCGCCTCCAAAGGCTCTTAACAGGCGTCCTTCTTCAATCTCCTGTTCTGCAAGACTTTCCGGCAGCCACGCCACCCCCTTGTCCTCCAGGGCCATCGACATTAGTACCGCTGCAAGATGGCTGGTGAAGTGTGCGGGCAAGATGCCGGTGCGCACTTCTTGTTCATGGACGTGCTGCTCGACGATCCTTCCCAATCCTGACGACCTGGAATAAGCAAGATAAGGAAAAGGTCGATCACCTTGCTGCCTTAATGCTCTTCCGACCAAGGGAACGAGTTTATCTTCACCGATGATACAACTCTCATAATACTTGTCAGGGAAAAGTGAGGCCGCCAAAGGATCGCGATGGCTGAGAAGAAAGTGCACCTTGCCTTCCATCAACAATCGCTCGCAGCCGGCCATGGTATCCGAGTGAAGCTGGATGGCCGCGACAGGGGCGGCGTCGATGCGTCGTATCCAGCGCGGGAAGAAGGTGAACGACAGCGAATGAGTGGCAGCGAACTGCAGCGTCTTCAGGCTATGCCCTGCCGCCTCCTGGGCCCGGGCGCGCAGCGCATAGAGCGCCTGGCTCGCCTGAGCGGCGCTCTCCTGCACCTGGCGGCCCGCTTCGGTGAGCGTGGTGCCCTGGGGTGTGCGCGCAAACAGCGCCACCCCCATCCACTGCTCCAGCGCGCGAATGCGCCGGCTGAAGGCGGGTTGGGTGACATGGCGCGCTTTCGCGGCGCGCACGAAGCTCTTGTGCTCGGCAAGAGCGGCGAAATCCTCGAGCCAGGAAAGCTCCACGGCAATGCCTCTTTAGCATGGGATGGGCCAGTATAAGCATTGGCCGCCGAGGTTCGCCATGCCTATCGTGGTGCGTGTTTCCCCCAACGACATGAAGGAGCGCGCCATGCGCATTGTGGACATTCGCGAGAAGACGGTTTCCATCGCCTCGCCCATTGCCAACGCCTATATCGATTTTTCCAAGATGACCTGCTCGGTGGTCGCCGTGATCACCGACGTGATTCGCGACGGCAAGCCCGTCATCGGCTACGGCTTCAATTCCAATGGCCGCTACGGCCAGGGCGCACTGATGCGCGATCGTTTCATCGACCGCGTGCTCGAGGCGGACCCGGCAAGCCTCGTCGATGAAGCCAACGACAACCTCGACCCGTTCGCCATCTGGAAAGCCTTGATGAGCAACGAGAAGCCCGGCGGACACGGCGAACGCTCCGTGGCGGTAGGCACCATCGACATGGCGGTGTGGGACGCGGTCGCCAAGATCGCCGGCAAGCCGCTCTACCGGCTGCTCGCCGAGCGCTATCGCGATGGTCAGGCCGACGACAAGGTGTGGGTCTACGCCGCCGGGGGCTACTACTACCCGGGCAAGGGCAACGAAAAACTCCAGGACGAAATGCGCAGCTACCTGGATCGCGGCTATGACGTGGTCAAGATGAAGATCGGCGCCACCTCCTTGGACGAGGACCTGCGCCGCATCGAGGCGGTGCTCGAGGTAGTGGGCGACGGCCGTCGCCTGGCGGTGGACGCCAACGGCCGCTTCGATCTCAAGACCGCGATCGCCTATGCCCGGGCACTCAAGCCTTACGATCTCTTCTGGTACGAGGAGGCCGGCGACCCGCTAGACTACGCACTGCAGGCCGAACTCGCCGAGCACTACGACGGCCCCATGGCCACCGGAGAGAACCTGTTCTCCCACCAGGATGCCCGCAACCTGCTGCGCCACGGCGGCATGCGGCCAGACCGGGACTACCTGCAGTTCGACTGCGCCCTCTCCTACGGGCTGGTGGAGTACATGAAGACGCTGGAGGTGATGGAAGAACTTGGCTGGTCGAGCCGGCGCGTGGTGCCCCACGGCGGCCACCAGATGTCGCTGAACATCGCCGCCGGCCTCAAGCTCGGCGGTAACGAATCCTACCCGGACGTGTTCCAGCCCTTCGGTGGCTTTGCCGACGGAATCGCGGTGGAAAACGGTTTCGTGGCGCTGCCAGACATTCCCGGCGTCGGTTTCGAGGCCAAGTCCAAGCTCTACGCCCTGATGCGCGAGCTCGGCGAAGGCTAGTCGACCAGCGCCGCCGCCTCGTCGACCCCCACCGAGACCAGACGTGACACGCCGGGCTCCTGCATGGTCACCCCCATCAGGCGCTCGGCGGCCTCCATGGCGATCTTGTTGTGGGTGATATAGATGAACTGCACGGTCTCCGACATCTCCTTGACGAGCTTGGCGTAGCGGCCGACGTTGGCGTCGTCCAGCGGCGCGTCCACCTCGTCGAGCATGCAGAACGGCGCCGGGTTGAGCTGGAAGATGGCGAACACCAGCGATAGCGCCGTCAGCGCCTTCTCGCCGCCGGAGAGCAGGTGGATGGTGCTGTTCTTCTTGCCCGGCGGGCGGGCCATGATAGCAACGCCGGTCTCGAGCAGATCCTCCCCGGTCAGCGTCAGCCACGCAGCCCCCCCGCCGAACACGCGCGGAAACAGCGCCTGCAGCCCGGCGTTGACCTGATCGAAGGTCTCGCGAAAACGCACCCGGGTCTCCTGGTCGATGCGCTTGATCGCTCGCTCCAGGGTTTCCAGCGCCTCGGTGAGCTCGGCATGCTGGGCCTCGAGATAATCGCGCCGCTCCGCCTGCTGGTCGTACTCCTCGATCGCCGCGAGGTTGATCGCCCCGAGCTTTCTGATCTTCTCGGAGGTACTTTCCAGAAGCGCCTGCCAGCGCGGCTCCTCGGCGTCACTGGCGAGCCCGGCGGCCAGCGCCTCGACGTCATGGCCGAGCTCGGCCAGCGCCTCGTCCTGGGTGGAGGCCTTCAGGCTCAGCGCCTGCACTTCCATGCGCCGGGTCTGGAGCTGCTCGCGGCTCTGCTCCAGGGTGCGCTCGAAGTTCTGCCGGGCGAGCTCGTCGCTGCGCAGCTGTTCGGAGAGCGCCTGGGCCTGCTCGCGGGTGTCGCTGAGCCGGGCCTGGCGCTGCTCGCGCTCGTGCAACAGCTCCTCGAGTTCTTCGGCGGCGAGCTCGTCGGGCTCCATCAGCGCCTCGCGCGCCTCCTCGAGTTCCTCGATGCGCAGCGTAAGGCGCTCCTCGCTCTCGACGGCCCTTGCCTGCTGGGCGCGCAGGCCGTCGCGCTCGGCGGCCAGGCGCTCGCGCTCCAGCGCCAGCGCCTGCTGGCTGGCCTTGAGCGGTGCCTGCTCACGAGTCAGGCGCTCCTGCTCCTCGCGGGCGCGGTCGCGCTGCTCGACGCACTCCTCACGCGCGGTGGCCGCCTCCTCGAGCAAAGCCATCGCCTCGCCCCAGCGCTCGCGCTGCTCCTCGAGGCCGAGCATAAGCGCTGCCTCGTCTTCCTTGAGGGTGGCGAGCTCGTCGTCGATCTCGGCGGCGCGCCCCTGAAGGTGTTCGAGGCGCTGGGCCAGGCGCTGCTCCTGGATGGCGAGCTGCTGGCGCAGGCCTGCGTGCTCGCGCTCTGCCGCGCTGCGCTCGTCGCGCTCGGTCTCGAGGGTCTCGATAGCGAGCGCCAACTGCTCGCAGCGCTCGTCGAGTGCGTCGAGCGCCTCTTCCAGAGCTGCGCACTCGATACTCAGCTCGTCGAAGCGGCGCCGGGTCACCAGCAGCGTATCGACGCCTTCGCCGTTGGCCTTCTGGTGCAGCCAGCCGCGTCCGCACCAGAGCCCCTGGCGGCTGACCACGCTTTCGCCGGGGGCGAGGCTCGCCATGCGCGCCAGGGCGTCGTCGTCGCTCTCCACGGCGTGAATGCGTGACAGCCACTCGCCCAGCGCCCCGGCGCCCTCGACCTGCGCATCGAGTCGGCCACCCTCGACCGGGGCCGCGCCGTCACGGGCGATCAGGCACCAGTCCGTGGCCAGCGCCTCGGGCAGCGCCGTCAGGGTGGCCGCATCGACCAGCCGCGCGTTGAGCCAGGGGGCGAGCAGCCAGGAGATGACCGGCTCCCAGCCCGGCTTGGCCGCCAGGGTCTCGCCCAGACGCGGCGCGTTCTCGAGCCCGCGCGCGGCGAGGGCTTCGTGAATGCCCGGGTCGTGATCCGCCAGCGCCGCGTCGATCAGCGCCTTCAGCGAGGCAAGCTCGCCCTGACGGCGGCTCAGCTCGGCGCGCTTGGTATCGCGCTCGGCCAGCGCCGCCTGATGCGCGGCGCGGGCGGTAGCGAAGCGCTCCTGGCCGGCGGCGCGCTCGATCTCGAAGGCCTCGGCGCGAGCCTCGGCGCTTTCAAGCTCCTCGCGGCAGGCGGCATGCTCGTTGCGCAGCGCGCGGCTGTCGTCGAGTTCGCCGCGCTGCTGCTCGCGGCGAGCGCGCTCGCCCTGCAGACGCTTGATGCGCTGCTCGAGATCATTGATCTGGTCCTGGCGGCGCTCGGCGTCGCGACCGGCATCGCGCCAGCGGGCATCGGTGTCGGCAAAGTGCTGCTCGGCGCTCTCGAGCGCCGGCGCGAGCTGGGCAAGCCGCTCTTCCAGCATCACGAGCTGCTCGTCGAGCGCCTCCATGTCCGGCGCGAGCGTCTCGAAGCGCTCGTCGATCGCGGCCTGGCGCTCGCGGTCGCCTTCGCTGACCCGGCGCTGCTCATCGAGATCGCGCCGGGCGGTAGCGATGTCGGCGGCGAGCTGGCTTTCGCGGCTCTTGCGGTGGGCCTGATCCTGCTCCAGTCGGGCGATGCGGGTGGTGGTCTCGAAGAACTGCTGCTGGTAGCGCTCGAGCACTTCGGCGAGTTCGTCGTGGCGCTCGCGGGCCTGTTCGAGGCGGGTCTCGCAGGCACGCACGCCGAACACGTCCTTCTCGACGCCGATCTCGAGCTCGCGTACCCGGGCCTCCTCGCGGGTCTGCTCGGCCCGCAGCGCACGGCCGCGAATCAGCGCCAATTCGCCTTTGAGCTGGTACTCCTGGGCCTTGAGCGTCTGGTAGCGCTTGGCGGCCTCGGCCTGGCGCTTCAAGCGTTCGAGCTGCTTGTCGAGCTCCTCGCGAATGTCGTCCAGACGCTCCAGATTCTCCTGGGTACGGCGCATGCGGTTCTCGGTCTCGCGGCGGCGCTCCTTGTACTTGGAGATGCCGGCGGCCTCCTCGAGGGTGGCGCGCAGATCGTCCGGGCGCGCCTCGATCAGCCGCGAGATCATCCCCTGGCCGATCAGCGCGTAGGAGCGCGGGCCGAGCCCCGTGCCCATGAACAGGTCGGCGATGTCGCGACGCCGGCACTTCTGGCCGTTGAAGAAGTAGTTGGACTGGCCGTCACGGGTGACCAGACGCTTGACGACGATCTCCGCATACTGGGCGTAGGCCCCGCCCATGGCGCCGTCGCGGTTGTCGAACTTGAGCTCGATGGAGGCCTGGCCGACCGGCTTGCGCCCGGTGGAGCCGTTGAAGATGACGTCCGCCATCGACTCCCCGCGCAGGGTCTTGGCCGAGGATTCGCCCATCACCCAGCGCACCGCGTCGATGATGTTGGACTTGCCGCAGCCGTTGGGCCCGACGATGGCGGTCATGTTGCCATCGAAAGGCACCGTGATGGGGTCGACGAAGGACTTGAACCCGACGAGGCGGATGGAGGTTAAGCGCATGGCGGCTCTTCAGCTCCGGTTTCTGGACAGGGGTCGATACGCGACGAGCCCTGGAAGGACGGTCGTCGCTCGGACATCACTCATCGCGGCCCTCCAGGCGTGCCTGGGCGGTGCGAATTCCCTCGCGCAGCGCCTCGATGGTGGCCTCGTCCTCGAGGCTCGCCAGGGCCCGGCGCCAGCGGTCGATCGCGAGTTCGAAATCGCCCTCATCGAAGGCGTGGATACCGAGCAGGCTCAACACCTTGGGCTGGCGCGGGTCTTTCGCCTGGGCCTCGTCGACCAGTGCCTGGACGGCCGGAGTGAGCCGGCGGCCGGCCTGGAAGAAGCGCAGCTCCGCGAGCTCTGCCAGCAGCGCAGGCGAGCGCCCCTCGATCTCGATCAGCCGCGTCAGGGCAGCGTCGGCTAGGTCGAGCTCGCCGGCCTGGCGATAGAGCGAGAACAGCGCTCCCCAGACGTTGGGATTGCCGGGTTGGCGCTCGGCCTCCTGCTCGATGCGCGCCCGGTACGCTTCGATATCCGGCGCGGGCGTGCCGAGCATGTCCTGGTTGATGGCGTAGAGCGCAAGATCGCCCTCGGCACCGTTTCGCTGGTAGCCGAGCAAGCAGGCCGCAAGGGCCAGCACCATCACCACGGGCACCAGCAGGCGACCGGCGCTCGGCGCCTTGAGCGCGCGCCGGGGAGCGGCGGCGGTGTCCTCGAGCAGGCTGCGCTCGAGTTCCAGGCGATCCTCGGCGAAGCGCGCCGCGTCGATCTCGCCGCGCGCCCGGGCGCGCTCGAGAGACTCAAGCCGGCGCTCGAAGATGGCCACGTTCTGCGCGTCGCTGCTGTCCTGCTGCTCGAAGCGACGCTGGGTATCAAAAAGCGGCCGGGCGCGCCACAGCGGGGCGAGCAGAAACCCGAGCGCGGGCAGCGCGGTCAGGGCGATCGCGATCCAGAGCGGCGTCATGAAGACCTCTTGCGGTTGAGCAGCGCCGCGAGCCGTTCGCGCTCCTGGTCGCTGAGCGCCTGGCTCGAGGCGTGGCGCCGAGCACGCACCAGCAGGATCACCAGGAGGGTAGCCAGCACCACCAGAGCAATGGGCACGCCCCATAGCAGGTAGGTGCGGTTTTCCAGGCGCGGGTTGTAGAGGATGTATTCGCCAAAGCGCGTCACCATGTGATCGACGATCTCGCTGTCGGACTGGCCCTCCTGGAGGAGCTCGAACACGCGCTGGCGCATGTCGGCGGCGATCGGCGCGTTGGAGTCGTCGATCGCCTGGTTCTCGCACAGCGGGCAGCGCATCGAGGCGGTCAGGTCCGCGTAGCGGCGCTCGAGCACCGGGTCGTCGAAGGAGCGCACCTCGATGGCCGCCAAACTCGCCACGTTCACCAGAAGCCCCACCAGCAGGGCCAGAAGTCGCATCAACGCCATTTTTCCACCTCCGGCAGAATGCGCGCCTGCACGTCACTCGGTGCGATGTAGCCCTTGTGGTGATAGCGGATCACGCCGTCGGCATCGACCAGAAACGTTTCCGGGGCGCCGTAGACGCCGAGATCGAAGCCGAGGCTCCCCTCGGGGTCGAAGATGTTCAGCTCGAACGGGTCGCCGTACTCGTCGAGAAACGCCCTTCCCTTTTCGCGGCGGTCGCGGTAGTTCACGCCCACCATTCGGATGCCGTGGTCGGCGAGCTCCAGAAGCTGGGGCATCTCCTGCTTGCAGGCCGGGCACCACTCGCCCCATACGTTGACCAGGGTCACCTCGCCGCGCAGCAGCGTTTCGTCGACACGGCGGTTCGCATCCTCGAGCGTGACGGCCTCGAAGGCGGGAAACGCGCGCGCCATCAGCGCCGAATCGCGGGCGGTGGGGTCGCGCCCCAGGCCCTGGTAGAAGAACAGCGCAATGCCGACGAACCCCAGCGGCAGCAGCAGCAAGAGCCAGCGCTTCATGGCGTCACCCTCCGAGTAGCGGCGCCCCGGCGCGTGGCGACTCGCCGGTAGCGCTTGTCGATCACCGCCAGCACCGCCCCCGCCGCCATCAACAGCGCCCCGAGCCACAGCCAGCGCACGAAGGGCTTGTACTGGATGCGCATGGCGTAGCTGCCGCCGCCCAGGTCCTCCCCCATCGCCACGTAGAGATCGCGGAAAAGCCCCGGGCGCAGCGCCACTTGGGTCATGGGCATGCCTGTGGCGAGGTAGAGGCGTTTTTCCGGGTGCATCATGAAGGTGCGCCCGTCGCCTCCCCGGCGCACCTCGATCAGCGAGGTATCGGCAAGGAAGTTCGGCCCGCGCCGACTCGTCAGTTCACGCATGGTGAACTGGTAGCCGGCCACCTCGACGGTGACATCCGGCGCCATACGCACGTTGCGCTCGACGTTGTAGTTCGACACCACCGTGACGCCGACGAGGGTGACCGCCAGGCCCAGATGCCCCAGCACCATGCCCCAGTAGGCCGGCGAGAGCCTTGCAAGCCCTCGCCCCAGAGAGCCCGCGTGGCGGCACTTGTCGATCACGTCGCGCACCAGCGGCAGCACGATCCACAGCGCCGCGACCAGCCCCAGGCTCACCCACAGATTCCACTGACCGGCGTAGAGCAGCGGCGCCAGCACGCCGATCACCAGGGCCCCGGCTCCGGCGAGCCAGAGCTTCGTCGTAAGCTCCCGGGCGCCCATGCGCTTCCAGCGCGCCGAGGGGCCGAGCCCCATGAAGGCGCACAGCAAGACCGTGAGCGGCACGAACAGCGCGTTGAAGTAGGGCGGGCCCACGCTGATCTTGCCCAGGTTCAGCGAGTCGAGGATCAGCGGGTAGAGCGTACCCAGGAGCACCGTGACGGTCATGATCACCAACAGCAGGTTGTTGACCAGAAGCAAGGAGTCCCGCGAGAGCCAGCCAAAACCCACCCGATGGCTCACCCGGGGCGCGCGCAGGGCGAACAGCAGAAGCGATAGCGTCACCGTCACGCCGAGCAGCACCAGGATGAAGAACCCGCGGGAGGGATCGTTGGCGAAGGCGTGCACCGAGGTGAGCACGCCGGAGCGCACCAGAAAGGTCCCCATCAGCGACAGCGAAAAGGTGGAAATGGCCAGCAGCACCGTCCAGCTCTTGAAGGAGCCTCGCTTTTCGGTCACCGCCAGCGAATGCAAGAGCGCCGTGCCGGTGAGCCAGGGCAGAAGCGAGGCGTTCTCCACCGGGTCCCAGAACCACCAGCCGCCCCAGCCGAGCTCGTAGTACGCCCACCAGCTGCCGAGTGCGATGCCGACGGTCAGAAACGCCCAGGCGACGTTGGCCCAGGGCCGCGCCCAGCGGGTCCAGGCCGCATCCAGCCGCCCGCCCATGAGCGCGGCGATGGCGAAGGCGAACACCACCGAGAAGCCGACGTAGCCCATGTAGAGCATCGGCGGGTGGACCACCAGGCCGAAATCCTGCAGCAGCGGGTTCAGGTCGGCGCCGTCGGCGGGCACGTTGGGCAACAGCCGCTCGAAAGGGTTGGAGGTCAGCAGGATGAACAGCAGAAAGCCCGCGCTGACCATCGCCATGACGCTCTGCACCCGCGCCACCATGTCACGCGGAAGCGAAGTCGAGAACGCCGAGGCGGCGAAGCCCCAGCCGGCGAGCATCAAGCTCCACAACAGCACCGACCCCTCGTGGTTGCCCCACACGGCGCTGGCCTTGTAGTACCAGGGCAGCAGCGAGTTGGAGTTGTTGGCCACGTTGGCGACGCTGAAGTCGTCCAGCAGGTAGCTTGCGCTCAGGCACAGGTAGGCCAGGGCCAGAAACACGAACTGCCCAGCCGCCATGGGCGCGCCATAGGCCATCCACAGCGAGCGCCTCGTCGCGACGCCCGCCAGCGGCACCACGGCCTGGATGATCGCCATCACCAGCGCCATCATCAGCGCGAAATGGCCCACTTCCGGAATGATCTCGATCGCCATACGCGCTAGTTCTCGTCTGGCTGGAAACCCGCCCGGGCCTCCAGCTCCTTGACCACCTGCTCGGCCTTCTGCTGGTAATCCGCCGGCGAGTAGCCCGCCTCTTCCAGCGCCTGGGCCACCTCCGGCGGCATGTAGTTCTCGTCGTGGCGGGCCAGCACCTTGTCGGCACGGATCCGACCATCGCTCTGGAGTTCGCCGACCACCACCACGCCCTGCCCCTCGCGAAACAGGTCCGGCAGTATGCCGCTGTAGGCAACCTCGACCTCCTCCACGTAGTCGGTGACCGTGAAGGCGACGTCCAGGCTCTGCGGGTCGCGGGCGACGGAGCCCGCCTTGACCAGCCCGCCGGCGCGGATCTGGCGCTCCAGCGGCGCCTGCCCTTGGGCAATCTGCACCGGGCTGAAGAACAGGTTGATGTTGGCGCGCAGCGCGAAGAGGGTCAGTCCCACGGCGATGGCCGCGAGTACCACGATCCCGAGAAGCGCGAAGAGCCGCTGCTTGCGTTTAGGCGTCATCGTCCACCATGGGCCTTGAAGAGTGAGCGGGGTCGGTCGTCTGGCGACGCCGGGCATCGCGACGCACACGGCGCGACAGTGTCTTGAGCAGGGCGCGCCGCTCCAGGCGCGCCTGGAGAAGGCTTGCCGCGAACAGCGCCGCGGTCACCCCCCAGGCAGCCCAGACGTAGACGCCGTGGCCGCCCATGGCGAAGAACTCTTGCAAAGACGTGAAGGCCATCAGAGCTCCTTGTCGACCAGCGCGCGCACCCAGCGCTTGTCGCCTTCGCGCTTCACTATCTCGCTGCGCGTGCGCGCAAGTGTCAGCGCCGTGAAGAAGCTGTAGAAGCCGACCAGCATGATCAGAAGCGGCAGCCACATCGAGGCTGGCATGGCCGGGCGCGAGGTCAGGGTGAAGGTGGCGGACTGGTGCAGGGTATACCACCACTCCACGGAGTACTTGATGATCGGAATGTTGATCACCCCGACCAGGGCGAGCAGCGACGCGGCTCGCGCCCCGCTGTCGCGCCGGGCGAAGGCGCCGCGCAGCGCGATCACGCCCAGATAGAGAAACAGCAGGATCAGCATCGAGGTCAGCCGCGCGTCCCACTCCCACCAAGTGCCCCAGGTAGGAATGCCCCACACCGCCCCGGAGAACAGCGCTGCAAAGGTCATCATGGCGCCGAAAGGTGCCATCACCGTCGCCGCCATGTCCGCCACCTTGATCTTCCAGACCATGAAGACGAGCCCGGAAAGCGCCATGGCGACGAAGATCGACTGGGCGAGCAGCGCCGCCGGCACGTGCACGTAGATGATGCGAAAGCTCTCGCCCTGCTGGTAGTCCGCCGGCGCCACCGCCAGCCCCCACAGTGTGCCGACGCCCAGCGCCAGCGCCGCCAGCGCCCAGCACCAGGGCTCGAGCCGGGCGCTGATGGCGTAGAACCACTTGGGGGATCCGAACTTGTGAATGAAGGCCCACATGAAGGCGTCCTCAACCGTTGATACTGATACGAAGCGAGACGGCGATGGCCAGCGGCGCCAGCATCAGCGCCAACGCCAGAAGCGCCCCGAGGATCGCCAGGTACGCCCCGGCGCCGCCCATGGCCGCCGCCTGGACGGCGCCGGTACCGAAGATGAGCACCGGAATGTAGAGCGGCAGGATCAAGAGCGACAACAGCGCCCCGCCCCGGGCAAGCCCCACCGTGAGCGCCGCACCGATGGCGCCGATCAGGCTCAGGCTCGCGCTGCCCAGCGCAAGCGACAGCGCAAGCACCATATAACTTCCCGGCGGCAGCGCCAGCATCGCCCCGAGCAGCGGCGCCATCAGCGAAAGGGGAAGCCCCGTGAGCAGCCAGTGAACGCTCACCTTCGCCATCACCAGCGCCGTCAGCGGCTGGGGCGCGAGCAGCAGTTGCTCGAGGGTACCATCCTCGAAGTCGCCGCGAAAAAGCGTATCCAGCGAAAGCAGCGCCGCCAGCAGCGCCGCCACCCATAGAAGACCCGGCGCGATCAGCGCCAGCCGCTCCGGGTCCGGCGAGATGCCGATGGGAAACAGCGTGATGACCAGTGCATAGAACACCAGCGGATTGAGCACGTCGCCCCGCCGGCGCAGCGCCAGCGTCACATCGCGCTTCAAAGTGGCCGTGAACGCTCCCCAGAGCCCTGCCGGCGGCGGCGCAGGCGCATCGCTCGTGCTCACGCCGCCTCCCCGTGATGGCCCTGCTCGCCCAGCGCCAGCCGGCGTATGCCGGCCATGTCACCCAGCGCGTGGTGGGTGGTGATTACCACGCTTCCGCCACGCTCAGCGTGGGCGAGCAGCCGGCGCTCTAGCCCCGCGACCCCGTGCTTGTCGATGGCGGTGAACGGCTCGTCGAGAATCCACAGCTCGCGATAGCCCAGCGCCAGTCGCGCAAGCGCCACCCGGCGCGCCTGACCGGCGGAGAGCTTCCCGACCGGCACGTCCTCGAACCCGGCCAAACCGATCTCCTCGAGGGCGCGCTCGCAGGCCGCCTCGTCGAAAGCGTCGCCGGCGAGCGCCTGGTACCAGGCAAGGTTCTCGAGCGCGGTCAATCCCGCCTTGACCCCCGCCGAGTGCCCCAGGTAGAGCAGGTTGGCCAGAAAGCGTTCGCGGCAACGGCGCAGCGGCTCGCCCCGGTAATGAAGCTCGCCGGTATAGTCGCCGAGCTGGCCGGACAGGATCTTCAAAAGCGTTGTCTTGCCGCTGCCGTTGGGGCCTTCGACGCAAAGAATCTCGCCGGCGTCGAGGGTGACGTCGAGTCCTTTAAACAGCACGCGGTCATCGCGCTCGCAGGCAAGCTCGCGGGCTTGAAGGCGCAGGCTCAAAGACGTCTCCCGGGGAGTGAGTATCGCGCGCACTGTACACAAAAAGGGGCTTTTTCGCCAGCGCGGGGCGCCGGCGTGTCGGCACGACTCACAAGCGAAAAAGGGGCTTCTTAAAAAAGTTCACATACAGGCACTAGCACTGTATGCAAAGACAGGCTTATACTCCAACCACTGTACGAATAGACATGAACTGACTAGTTAACCTCATTCAACGCCTAGGGAGTGGGCGCCATGCTGGAGAGAACCGATGACGATCGCCCCCCGACTGCCGGATAACGCCAATACGCTGCGCGCCGCGCCGCCCCCTGCCGGCCTGCGTTCACCGGACGGCGAGCGCGAGATCACGCGGCGCAACACCTACGCGGTACGCGTGCGGGGTCATCGCATGCGCCAGTACAATCTCTTCGACGGCGACGTCATCGTGCTTCGCCGCCATCAGCGCGGCCCGCATCGCGAGATCGCCTCGGCAACCATCAACCAGCGCGAGGTCGCGCTCAGAGAGCTCTCCATCAGCCGCCTGGGCGTGCGCCTGTGCCCGGAGGACCAGACGCTGCCGACGGTTTTCCTGCATAATGGCGACATCCAGGTGCTGGGCATGGTGATGGGCGTCGAAGCCCCGAGGCCCGCCCGGCGCCACTGACCGCCACCCAGGGAGCCCCGCGTGCGTTACCGAGCCCCGCACCTGCCGCCGGACGAACACCACCGCGTCGATACCGTCGTCGAGAAGAGCCAGTTCATCGCCTGGCTCTGCCATGCCCCCACCGTCGCCGCCTTCGAGGCTCTTCTGAGACAGGCACGCAGCGATCACCCCGCCGCCAGCCACCACTGCAGCGCCTTCATCGCCGGCCCGCCGAGTGAGCAGACCCACATCGGCTTTTCCGACGACGGCGAGCCCGGTGGCACCGCCGGGCGGCCGATGTACCAGGCGCTGGCGGGCAGCGGGCTCGGCGAGGTGGGGTGCGTGGTGATCCGCTACTTCGGCGGTACCAAGCTTGGCACCGGGGGGCTGGCCCGCGCCTACGCCCTGGCGGTGAACAAGGCCTTGGAGACGCTGCCGACCTGCGAGATCGTCGAGCGCGAGGCGTACCGACTGAAGATCGACTTCGCCCAGGAGGCTTTGGCCCGCGACTACTTCGCGCAGCTTGACGTGCCGATCACTGACGCCGACTACGATGGCCAGGGCGTGGCCCTGACCCTTGCCTGGCCCACGGACGAGGCGGCCGACTTCACCGCACTCGAGAGCCGCCTAAAAGGCGTCCTGGACATTCGTCGGATCGAAAACTGAAACGCCCCGTACGAGGCGAGGCGTTCGAGGCGACGAGACCGCCGCTACCCCAGGTACTTGATCATCACCCCGGCGGCGACCGCCGAGCCGATCACGCCGGCCACGTTCGGCCCCATGGCGTGCATCAGCAGGAAATTGTGCGGGTTCGCCTCGAGGCCCACCTTGTTGGCCACCCGGGCCGCCATCGGCACCGCGGAGACGCCGGCCGCGCCGATCAAGGGGTTGATCGGCATCTTGCTGACCAGGTTCAAGAGCTTGGCCATCAGCACGCCGGCGGCGGTACCGATCCCGAAGGCGACGATGCCCAGCCCCAGAATGCCCAGCGTCTCGACGGCCAGAAAGCTCTCGGCCATGAGCTTCGAGCCCACCGAAAGCCCGAGTACGATGGTGACGATGTTGATCAGCGCGTTCTGGGCGGTGTCCGCCAGCCGCTCGACCACGCCACACTCGCGCATCAGGTTACCGAAACAGAACATGCCCAGAAGCGGCGCCGCGTCGGGCAGAAACAGCGCCACCAGCACCAGCAGCACCAGCGGAAACACGATCTTCTCGAGCTTCGAGACCGGGCGCAGTTGGGTCATGGTGATCTTGCGTTCCTTCTCGGTGGTCAGAAGACGCATGATCGGCGGCTGGATCAGCGGTACCAGCGCCATGTAGGCGTAGGCCGCCACGGCGATCGCCCCCAGAAGCTCCGGCGCCAGCATGCTCGAGACGTAGATCGAGGTCGGCCCGTCCGCCCCGCCTATGATGCCGATCGCCGCCGCCTGGTTGAGTGAGAAGTCCATCACGCCCATCGAGGTGAGCAGCACCGCGCCGAACAGCGTGGCAAAGATGCCGAACTGCGCCGCCGCGCCCAGAAACAGCGTGCGCGGGTTGGCCAAGAGCGGGCCGAAGTCGGTCATTGCGCCCACGCCCATGAAGATGACCAAAGGCGCGATGCCCGAGGCGATGGCCACGCTGTAGAAGCTGTAGAGCACGCCGTTGCTGTAGCCCGCGCCCACCGCCACGTCGCGGGCGGCGCGAAGCGCCTCCGGCGGCGCGCTGTGGGCGAGCGCCTTGAGCGCCTCGCGAGACGCCTCGAGCCCCGCTGCCGGGTCGAGCGTCACGCCGAGCGCTGCGCCGATGCCGTCGAGCACCGCCGGGCGCGCCACGTCGATGGCCTGGTCCAGCGCCGACACGGCAAGCCCCGCCTCGGGAATGTTGGCGAGCAGCCCGCCGAAGCCGATCGGCACCAGCAGAAGCGGCTCGAACCTCTTGTAGATGGCGAGATACAAGAGCAGCAGCGCCACCGCCATCATGACCGCCTGGCCGAGGGTGAGGTTGTAGAGCCCCGACCCTTCCCAGAGGGTGATCAGCTTTTCCATAGTCCCGCCCTCACAGCTCGACCAGCGAATCGCCCACGGCGACGCTGTCACCCTCGCTCACGTTGACCCGGGAGACCGTGCCGGCACTCTGGGCGCGCACCTCGGTCTCCATCTTCATCGCCTCGAGAATCACCACGACGTCGCCCTCGGCCACCGGGTCTCCCACCTTCACGTTCACCTTGAAGATGTTGCCGGCAAGCGGGGCTGCCACGCTTTCACCGCTCGAGGCGGGCTCGGCGGCGGGTGTCGGCGCAGGGGCGGCGCCCGGGGTCTCGCTCACCTGAGAGATGTCACCGCCCTCGGCCACCTCGACCACGTAGGCCTTGCCGTTGAGCCTGACGGTGTAGGTTTCCGGCCCCCGGGACGCAGCGGCCCTGGCAGGTGCTACGGGCTTTTCGCTGACGGCGGCGTCACGCGTGGCGGCCTGGGGTGCGGGCTCGAAGGCGTCCGGGTTGTCACGATTTTTCAGGAACTTGAGGCCGATCTGCGGGAAGAGTGCGTAGGTCAGCACGTCGTCGAGGCGCTGCTCGCCATCCATCAGACGAATGGTCTCGGCACTCGCCTTTTCGCCGAGCTCGTGCTGCAGGCGCTCCATTTCCGGCGCGAGGGTATCCGCCGGGCGCGCGGTGATCGGCTCGGCCCCGTCGAGCACGCGCGCCTGCAGATCACGATCGAACGGCGCCGGCGCGGCGCCGTACTCGCCCTTGAGCAGCGCCTGCACCTCCTTGGAGATCGACTTGTAGCGCTCGCCCATCATCACGTTCATCACCGCCTGGGTTCCGACCATCTGGGAGGTCGGCGTGACCAGCGGAATGAAGCCGAGATCCTCGCGCACCCGCGGGATTTCGGCCAGCACCTCGTCGAGGCGGTCACCGGCGCCCTGCTCCTTGAGCTGGCCCTCCATGTTGGTGAGCATGCCGCCGGGCACCTGGGCGACCAGGATGCGCGAGTCGATGCCCCTGAGCGAGCCCTCGAAGGCGGCGTACTTCTTGCGCACCTCGCGGAAATAGCCAGCGATATCCTCGAGCGCCTCGAGATCGAGTCCGGTATCGCGATCGGTGCCCTTGAGCATCGCCACCACCGACTCGGTCGGGCTGTGGCCGTAGGTCATCGACATCGACGAGATCGCGGTGTCGACGTTGTCCACACCCGCCTCGACCGCTTTCAGGATGGTCGAGGTCGAAAGCCCGGTGGTCGCGTGGCAGTGCAGATGCACCGGAATGCCAAGCGCCTTCTTGAGGCGGCTGACGAGCTCGAAGGCGGTATAGGGGGTCAGAAGCCCCGCCATGTCCTTGATCGCCAGCGAATCGGCGCCCATGGCGGCGATGGTCTCGGCGAGCTCGACCCAGGTGTCCAGCGTATGCACCGGGCTCACGGTATAGGAAATGGTGCCCTGGGCATGACCGCCCACTCGCCGCACCGCCGTGATCGCACGCTCGAGGTTGCGCGGGTCGTTCATGGCGTCGAACACGCGGAACACATCCACGCCGTTGACCTTGGCGCGCTCGACGAAGGCGTCGACCACGTCGTCGGCGTAGTGGCGATAGCCCAACAGGTTCTGGCCGCGCAGCAGCATGGCCTGGCGTGTGTTAGGCATCGCCTCCTTGAGCGCGCGAATGCGCTCCCACGGGTCTTCACCCAGGTAGCGAATGCAGGCATCGAAGGTGGCGCCGCCCCAAGTCTCCAGCGACCAGAAGCCGATGCGATCGAGCTTCTCGGCGATGGGCAGCATGTCGTCCAGGCGCAGCCGCGTCGCGAACAGGGATTGATGGGCGTCACGCAGCACGACATCGGTGATTCCCAGCGGGCGTGGTGTCTCGTTCATGTTTCATGCCTCAATCAGCAATATTGTTTTGTAGTAAACTTTACAAAATAAAGCCTGATCTTTTGTAAAGTTTGCTATACCTTGCGAGTTTCAGGACCGACATGCGCCGCGGTAGCGGTGCACCGCCGCCGAAATGACGGCCAGCGTCTCATCGTCCGGGCTCGTGAGCGTCGAGGTCGCCGGGCGCGACGCGGCGTTTGACGAGGTACCTGCAGGCGGTTGAAAACGATTGACCAGGGTCGACATCAGCATCATGCTGAGCACGAGAATAGTAAGAAAAACAAACACGAACCCCATCCCTAACCCCATCAGGACGAGACCTTCCCGAAGCAGATCATGTTGCTGCATGACATTTCCCCTGCTAGGTCGATTCGATCGGCACGCCAAACGCCTCGAAAGGCGCTTGGCGCAGTGAGGACAATCCTCTAACCTGCCACATCAAGCATATATTGCAATGCCGCAAAAGTGGAAGTCATGGTTGTTAATTTACTACAAAAGGGGGAGATCGGCCTGGCGCCGATGGAAGGAGTGATCGACGCCCTCACCCGCGATCTACTCACCCGTCAGCGCGGCTTCGACTGGGCGGTGACGGAGTTCGTGCGGGTGGTGGATGCTCGCTTGCCGCCCAGGGTGTTCTACAAACACTGTCCGGAGCTTGCCCTTGAGCGCGTCGCCACGCCCAGCGGCGTGCCCGTTCACCTGCAGCTTCTCGGCTCGGCCCCCGAGGCGCTGGGCGAGAATGCACGTCAGGCGGCGGCGCTGGGCGCGATCAGCGTGGACCTGAACTTCGGCTGCCCCGCCAAACTGGTCAATCGCCACGATGGCGGCGCGTCGCTACTGCGTCGCCCGGAGCGGGTCTACCAGGCCGTTCGCGCGGTTTTCGAGGCCTTAGAGGGCCGCATTCCCGTCACCGCCAAGATCCGCCTGGGCTTCTCGGATCGACGCCTGGCCGTCGCCTGCGCCCAGGCCGCCGAAGCCGGCGGCGCGGCGCGGCTGGTGGTACATGGACGCACTCGCGATGAAGGCTATCGCCCGCCGGCGCACTGGGAGTGGATCGGCCGGATTCGCGCCAACGTCTCGCTGCCGGTGGTCGCCAACGGCGATATCTGGACGCTGGAGGATTACTGGAAAGCGCGCACGCTCTCGGGCTGTCAGGACGTGATGCTTGGACGCAGCGCCCTGGCCGACCCGTGGCTCGCTCCGCGCATTCGCCACTGGCTCGATACCGGCGAGCGCCTGCCCGAAACCACCTGGCAGATGCGCGCCGAGGTCATCGTGGATTACGCGACGCGTCAGCGCGAGGCGCTGCCCGAGCGCATCGTGGCATCGCTGGTCAAGCAGTGGCTGGCCCAGATGCGCCCCTCTAGCGACGAGGCCGAGGAGCACTTCCAGCGCGTCAAACGCATCACCGACCTGGACGCGCTACTCGACGCTCTGGTGGCGACGCCCTAGCCTCGCCAGGCTCAAGAAAAGCGCCCGGCCACTTGCGTGGCGGGCGCTTCAAACGACCGCAGAGGGCGCGAGCCACCCTCTTGCTAGATCAACTCGATGACACACGCGATCGTGTTCGATGTATAAACGCAGAAAACCCGCCTCGAGCGAGGCGGGTTCTCAGGAATTTGGCGCGCCCGGGAGGATTCGAACCTCCGACCCTCTGATTCGTAGTCAGATACTCTATCCAGCTGAGCTACGGGCGCTTGGGTACAAACTGTCTGTCTTACTGCTGCATGTCGCTGCATGCGACTTGCTGCGTGTCCGGCTCTGGATGGCGCGCCCGGGAGGATTCGAACCTCCGACCCTCTGATTCGTAGTCAGATACTCTATCCAGCTGAGCTACGGGCGCATATCCAAAACGTTTCACTTGCTTCATCCAAAGCCACTCGTGCTTTCGATGAGTACGGCAGTTGGCGGAGAGGGAGGGATTCGAACCCTCGATAGGGCTATAAACCCTATACTCCCTTAGCAGGGGAGCGCCTTCAGCCACTCGGCCACCTCTCCTCAACGGCACGGCGCGAATATTACCGATTATGCTGTTCGTTGTCCAGGCCTAAGCAGAAATTTTTTCGCGCCGGCTTCGAGTTAGCGCTTAAACGCCCTGTAGTGAGCGTGGTATAAGCCGCCATTTATTCGGGTTCGCTTTCGGTAGTACGCTCGCGCTGGATCCGCTGATAGATCTCTTCGCGGTGCACAGCGACATCCTTGGGTGCGTTCACACCGATCCTGACTTGATTACCTTTCACACCTAACACTGTGACGGTGATCTCATCACCGATCATCAGCGTTTCGCCTACGCGGCGCGTTAGGATGAGCATGGCTGATCTCCTTCTCAGACGTTTGTACAACGGTTCGTGTCCGCCAGAGGCGTCACCGCCGCCTATTATGCGGCAAAGCGACACGCGTCACCAACGACTGTTGCCTCTGGCGCCTTGACACTCGAACCTTCCGTTGCAAGTTAGCTCACCACCTTGGGCAGCAAGTTACCTCTTAGCGTAGAAGGTTTAGAGCACAAATGTTATTCGGATTCTATATTTGCCTTATCCAGACCGAATGCCTTGTGCAGCGCGTTGACGGCCAATTCCATGTGCTTCTCGTCGATGACCACGGAAATCTTGATTTCCGAGGTGGAGACCATGCGGATGTTGACGTTCTCGTCGGCCAGCACGCGGAACATCTTGGACGCCACGCCCGCATGCGAGCGCATGCCCACGCCGACCAGCGAGACCTTGGCGATGTTGTCGTCGCCACGAAGCTCCCCGCCGCCGAGATCCGGGATCACGCTCTCTTCCAGAAGGCGCTTGGTGGCCTTGTAGTCGCCCTTGGCGACGGTGAAGGTGAAGTCGGTGTAGTCGCCGGCGGGAGCGACGTTCTGCACGATCATGTCGACTTCGATGTTGGCATCGGCGATGGGGCCGAGAATGCGCGAGGCGACACCGGGTACGTCCGGGGTATGCAAAAGCGTCAGCTTGGCTTCGTTCTTGGTGAAGGCGATACCGGAGATCAGCGGTTCTTCCATGGAATCCTCGTCTTGGTCAGAGTCTGCAACAATCAGGGTGCCGGGGCCGTCTTGGAAGCTCGACAGCACCCGGAGAGGAACGTTGTACTTGCCGGCGAACTCCACCGCGCGGATCTGCAGCACCTTGGAGCCGAGGCTCGCAAGCTCGAGCATCTCCTCGACGGTGATGCTTTCCAGGCGCTGGGCCTTCGAGCACACCCGCGGGTCGGTGGTGTAGACACCGTCGACATCGGTGTAGATCTGGCACTCGTCGGCATTGAGCGCGGCGGCCAAAGCAACGCCGGTGGTATCCGAGCCGCCGCGGCCGAGCGTGGTGATGTTGCCGTTCTCGTCCACGCCTTGAAAGCCCGCCACCACCACGACCTTGCCCGCGTCCAGGTCGGACTTCAGGTCATCGGTCTCGATGCGCTGGATACGCGCCTTGGTGTAGGCGCTGTCGGTGTGGATACCCACCTGGGCGCCGGTGTGGGACGTGGCGCTGACACCGAGCCGTTGAAGCGCCATGGCCAGCAGCGAAATGGTCACCTGCTCGCCGGTGGAGAGCAGCATGTCCATCTCGCGCGGCGCAGGGTCCTCGTTCAGGGCGTGAGCCATATCGGTCAAGCGGTTGGTCTCGCCGCTCATGGCGGAGACGACCACCACTACCTGGTGACCCTGGTCGCGAAAGCCTTTCACCTTTTCCGCCACGGCCTTGATGCGGTCGACGGAACCTACCGAGGTGCCGCCGAACTTTTGTACGTATAGTGCCATATGCCGGTTTCCCTATGCGTTCGGAGTCAAAGGATCGATCGAGCGCGGCGAGCCCTGCAGGCCACCATGGCCCCGCCGCTTCCCGATCGGATAATAAAAGGCCGATGGCACAGGATGCCATCGGCCGTCGCCTCAGCGAAGCGTGTTTTCGAGCCAGGCCGGAACGCCCTTCAGCGCTTCCGGCAGGGCCTCGGGACGGCTGCCGCCGGCCTGGGCCATATCGGCCCGACCGCCCCCTTTTCCGCCCACCTGGGCGGCCACGAAGTTGACCAGCTCACCCGCCTTGACCCGATCGGTCAAATCGTCGGTGACGCCGGCGATCAGGCTCACCTTGCCCGCTGCCTGATCGGCCACCGCCAGCAGGATCACGCCGGAGCCGAGCTTCTGCTTGAGCTGGTCGAGCATGCCGCGAAGGTCCTTACCGGAAACACCCTCGAGCTGAGTGGCTAGAAGCTTCACCCCGGCGATCTCCTGGGCATGACCGAGCATGTCGCTGCCGGCGGCGCTGGCGAGCTTCGCCTTGAGCTGCTCGAGCTCTTTCTCGAGGCTGCGGTTGCGCTCGAACAGCGACTCGACGCGCGCCTCCACCTGCTCGGGCTTCGCCTTCAGCCGCGCGCCCAGACGAATGAGCGTGGCCTCCTGCTGCTGGAAGTACGCCAGCGCGTTCTCGCCGGTGATCGCCTCGATCCGCCGAACGCCGGCGGCAGTGCCCGCCTCACTGACGATATGAAAGCAGCCGATGTCGCCGCTTCGCGCCACGTGGGTACCGCCGCACAGCTCGATGGAGAAGTCGTCGGCACCGATGGTCAGCACGCGTACGCTATCGGCGTACTTGGCCTCGAACAGCGCCGCCGCTCCCTTGGCCTTGGCCTGGTCGAGGCTCATCTGCTCGATCCGGGTCGGGGCGTTGGCCAGCACCTGCTCGTTGACCAGCCGCTCGACCTCCTCGAGCTGCTCGGCACTCATCGCCTCGAAGTGGCTGAAATCGAAGCGCAGCCGATCGGCGTTGACCAGCGATCCCTTCTGCTGGACGTGGTCGCCCAGCACCAGGCGCAGCGCCTCGTGCAGCAGGTGGGTCGCGGAGTGGTTGCGCACCGTGGCGGCGCGAAGGCCCGTGTCGACCTCGCCGCGCACGCCGGCGCCCACGCTCAGCGTGCCTTCCACCATCACGCCCTGGTGCAGGTGGTGCCCGCTCTGCTTCTGGGTATCGGTGACCTGAAAGCGCCCGCCCTCGACGTGCAAGTAGCCAGTATCGCCCACCTGGCCGCCGGACTCGCCGTAGAACGGCGTGCGATCCAGCACCACGGTGCCCTTCTGTCCCGCCTCGAGGGCCGCGAGCGCATTGCCTTCGCCGTCGACCAGCGCGATCACCGTGGCGTCATCGGACAACTGCTCGTAACCGGTGAAGTCGGTCGCGCCCTCGAGCTCGATGTTGGCGCTGTAGTCGGCGCCGAACTGGCTGGCGGCGCGGGCACGCTCGCGTTGGGCCTCGAGGGCCTGCTGGAAACCTGCCTCGTCGAGTTTGACGCCACGCTCGCGGCAGACGTCGGCGGTCAGATCGAACGGGAAGCCGTAGGTGTCGTAGAGCTTGAACACGGTCTCGCCGGCGAGAGTATCGCCCTCGAGCGACGTCAGTGCCTCGTCAAGAAGGCCCATGCCGTGATCCAGCGTGCGGGCGAACTGCTCCTCTTCCTTGAGCAGCACGCGGGCGATCTGCTCTCGGGCCTGGCGAAGCTCCGGATAAGCGTCGCCCATCTCCTGATCCAGCGCCTCGACCAGCGCGTGGAAGAAGGTGCCGGTGGCGCCGAGCTTGTGGCCGTGACGCACCGCGCGGCGAATGATCCGGCGCAGCACGTAGCCACGGCCTTCGTTGGAGGGCAGCACGCCGTCGGCGATCAGGAAGGCGCAGGAGCGGATATGATCGGCGATCACGCGTAGTGACGGCGCCTCGAGATCGTCATGCCCGGTGGCCTTCGCCGCCGCAGCGAGCAGGTTCTGGAACAGATCGATCTCGTAGTTGGAGTGCACGCCCTGCATCACCGCTGCCACGCGCTCGAGACCCATACCGGTATCGATCGAGGGCTTGGGTAGCGGATTGAGGTTGCCCTCGGCGTCGCGGTCGAACTGCATGAAAACCAGGTTCCAGATTTCGATGTAGCGGTCGCCGTCCTCTTCCGGGCTTCCGGGCGGCCCGCCCCATACGTCGGCACCGTGGTCGAAGAAGATCTCCGAGCTCGGCCCACAGGGCCCGGTATCGCCCATCTGCCAGAAGTTGTCCTCGTCGAGCCTTGAGAAGCGCTCGGGGTCGATGCCCACTTCGTCCTTCCAGATGCGCTCGGCCTCATCGTCGCTTATATGCACCGTGACCCAGAGCTTCTCCTTGGGCAGCCCCAGGGTCTCGGTCAGAAAGGTCCAGGCGAAGCGGATGGCGTCACGCTTGAAGTAGTCGCCGAAGCTGAAGTTGCCCAGCATCTCGAAGAAGGTATGGTGGCGCGCGGTGTAACCGACGTTGTCCAGGTCGTTGTGCTTGCCGCCGGCGCGCACGCAGCGCTGAGCCGAGGTGGCGCGCACGTAGGGGCGCGGGTCGCGACCCAGAAAGACGTCCTTGAACGGCACCATGCCCGCGTTGGTGAACAAGAGCGTCGGGTCGTTGCCGGGCACCAGCGAGCTCGAGGGAACCACGGTATGCCCGTGTTCTTCGAAATAGGAAAGAAAGGCCTGCCTGATCTCTGCGCTTTTCATAGGGGTTCCGTGGCGATAAAGCGTGATGCCCCCGGCGCTGTTGCGGCTACCTCGGGGCACGCAAAACATCCATTATAACGAAGTTGTCACGCGACTAAAGCCACGATGCATCGCGTCACGGTAAAGGAGGGCAGGCTTTGAGTGGTATCAGGCGTCCCGAGGTGAGAGCGCGTGGCGGATCTGATCGAAGTCGAAGCCGCGATTGGCGAGAAAGCGCTCGCGGCGGGCGCGCTCCTTGGGGGGCAGGTTGGCCACGGACTCGCCGAAACGGCGCTGGCAGGCCTCGGCGGCGAGTTCGAACCAGTCGATGCACTCCTGGCGCTCGACCTCGGCAATAGCCGCCGCCAGCATCTCGCCGTTCACGCCGCGAAGCCTGAGCTCCTGCTTGATGCGAATGACGCCCTGGCCGCGCAGGATGCGCGTACGCACGAAACTCTCGGCAAAGCGGGTATCCGATTGAAGGCCCTGCTCCTCGAGGGCATCGAGGCAGGCCTGGATGTCGTCGGCTTCGAAGGATTTCTTGACGAGCCGATCGACAAGCTCGGCGCGGGAGTACTCGCGCCGCGCCAGAAGCTGGATCGCCACCCCGCGTGGGGTGGCGCTTTCAGTGCCGAACATGGGTCACTCCGGCAAGGCGTGGCTCAAAGCAGATCGTCGTCACCGTCGGCGTCAACGTCCGCCACCGACGCCTCTTCCTTCTTGGGCTCGGCCTGTACCAAGAGCTGGGCGCGGATCTGGCTTTCGATCTCTTCCATGATCGCCGGGTTATCCTCGAGGAACTGCGAGGCGTTGGCCTTGCCCTGGCCGATCTTGTTGCCCTTGTAGCTGTACCAGGCGCCGGCCTTGTCGACCAGGTTGCACTGCACGCCCAGATCGATCACTTCGCCGGCGTGGTAGATACCCTTGCCGTAGAGGATCTGGAACTCGGCCTGGCGGAACGGCGGGGCCACCTTGTTCTTGACCACTTTCACGCGGGTCTCGTTACCGGTGACCTCATCGCCGCTCTTCACCGAGCCGGTACGCCGAATGTCCAGACGAACGCTCGAGTAGAACTTGAGGGCGTTACCGCCGGTGGTGGTCTCGGGGCTGCCGAACATCACGCCGATCTTCATGCGGATCTGGTTGATGAACACCACCAGGCAGTTGGCGTTCTTGATGTTGCCGGTGATCTTGCGCAGCGCCTGGGACATCAGGCGCGCCTGCAGGCCGACGTGGGAGTCGCCCATCTCGCCTTCGATCTCGGCGCGCGGGGTGAGGGCCGCCACCGAGTCGATGATGATCACGTCGACCCCGCCGGAGCGTACCAGCATGTCGGTGATCTCGAGGGCCTGTTCACCGGTGTCCGGCTGAGAGACCAGCAGGTCGTCCAGGTTGACGCCCAGCTTCTCGGCGTAGCTCGGGTCGAGCGCGTGCTCGGCGTCCACGAAGGCGCACACCTTGCCCTGCTTCTGCGCCTGGGCGATCACCGAAAGCGTCAGCGTTGTCTTGCCCGAGGATTCCGGACCAAAGATCTCGACCACCCGGCCAAACGGCAGACCGCCGATGCCAAGCGCGATATCCAGGCCCAGCGAGCCGGTGGAGACCGACGGCATCACCACGCGCGGGGCATCGCCCAGGCGCATGACGGTGCCCTTGCCGAACTGACGGTCGATCTGGCTGAGCGCGGCGTTGAGCGCCTTGGTGCGATTATCGTCTTGAGCCATGTGAAGCTTCCTCGCGATGGACTGTATAATTACCCAGTATTATGCCAAATGTTGGCCGGTAAACAAAGCACCAACTCGCTATTTATTCGTCGGGGGCGTCGTGGTCGGAGCGTGAAAGATGAAGTATCAGCGCCACCAGCGCCTCACGCACCGCCTGTTCGCGCACCGCCTGGCGATCGCCGGGGAACACGAAGCGCATCGCCTCCTGATGGGTCTCGTTACCGATGGCAAGCCACACCAGACCCACAGGCTTGTCGTCACTGCCGCCGTCCGGGCCTGCCACGCCGCTGACCGCCACGCCGAGTGTGGCGCCACTTTCGCGACACGCCCCCTTCACCATGGCGTTGACCACCGCCTCGCTCACCGCGCCGTGGGTCTCGAGCAGCGCCTCGGGCACGCCGAGCAGCCGGGTCTTGGCGGCATTGGAGTAGGTCACCACGCCCGAGCCGAAGTAGCCGGAGCTTCCGGGTGCGGCGGTGATCGCCGAGGCAATGCCGCCGCCAGTGCAGGATTCGGCGGTGGTCAGCGCCACGCCGCGCGCAAGGCACAGTTTGCCCAGCCGCCGGGACAAAAGCGCCAGATCGAGATTTTTCAGGCCAGAGGCGCCGTTCGGCATGCAGACTCCTTCATGTAGGTACTCAGTTCAGCGTAGAATACTGCGTTTCACTTGCCCATAGAACTCGAACACCGGCCAAGGTGCAAACGCTGCCCCGGGCCACACTCGATCAGGACGCCCATGTCACAAAGCCCCGCGCACACGCCCATGATGGCGCAATATCTGAAGATCAAACGCGACCACCCCGAGGTACTGCTGTTCTACCGGATGGGGGATTTCTACGAGCTTTTCTTCGACGATGCCAAGCGCGCCGCGAGGCTTCTGGACATCACGCTGACCGCCCGGGGCCAGAGCGGCGGCAAGCCGATCCCCATGGCCGGCGTGCCCTACCACAGTGCCGAGGGCTATCTCGCCCGGCTGGTGGCTGCCGGCGAGTCGGTGGCGATCTGCGAGCAGATCGGCGATCCGGCCACCAGCAAGGGCCCGGTGGAGCGCCAGGTAGTGCGCATCGTCACCCCGGGCACGCTGCACGACGAAGCACTGCTCGACGCCCGACGCGACAACGTGCTGGTCGCCCTCGCCCCGGGCCGCGAGCGCTTCGGCCTGGCGTGGCTCGAGCTCGCCAGCGGGCGCTTCAACGTGCTCGAGGTCGAAAGCGAAGCGGAAATGCTCGCTGAGCTTACCCGCCTGGCACCGGCGGAGCTGCTGGTACCGGAAAACCTCACCCTGCCCGAGCCCTGGGCGCAAAAGCGCACGCTGCGCCGTCAGGGCGAGTGGCTGTTCGATCTCGAGAGCGCCACGCGCAGCCTGTGCGATCAGTTCGAGGTGCAGGATCTGCGCGGCTTCGGCTGCGCTCACCTCACCAGCGCACTCATCGCCGCCGGCGTGCTGATCGACTACGCCCGGGACACCCAGCGCTCGCGCCTGCCCCACGTCACCGCGATTACGGTGGAGAACCGCGACGACGCGGTGGTGATCGATGCTGCCAGCCGGCGCAACCTCGAGATCGACATCAACCTCGGCGGCACCGCCGACAATACCCTGGCGAGCGTGCTCGACACCTGCGCGACCCCCATGGGCTCACGACTTCTGAAGCGCTGGCTCAACCGCCCGCTGCGCCAGACCGAGATCGTCCAGGCGCGTCAGGCGGGCGTGGCACTCTTGACCCTCGACAGCGCCTATCTGGGCTTTCGCGAGGCGCTCGGCGAGCTTGGCGACATCGAGCGCATCCTGGCGCGAGTGGCTCTCTACAGCGCCCGCCCGCGCGACCTGGCCAAGCTGCGTGACGCGCTGAACGCCCTGCCCGCGCTCCAGGCGCTGCTCGAGAACGTCGAGAGCGGCAGCGCCATCGATGCCCTCAAGCCGCACATTCGCCCCTACCCGGAAATGGCGGACACCCTGAGCCGGGCGATCGTCGACAACCCGCCGGTGGTGATCCGCGACGGCGGCGTGATTGCCGAAGGTTACGACGCCGAGCTCGACGAGCACCGGGGCCTGGCTGAAAACGCCGGTCACTATCTGGTCGAGCTCGAGCGGCGCGAGCGCGAGCGCACCGGGCTTGCCAACCTGAAGGTTGGCTACAACCGCGTGCATGGCTACTTCATCGAGCTGCCCCGGGCCCAGGCCCAGCAGGCGCCGGCGGAGTACATCCGCCGGCAGACGCTGAAAAACGCCGAGCGCTTCATCATTCCCGAGCTCAAGGAATTCGAGGACAAGGCGCTGTCGGCGAAATCCCGAGCGTTGTCGCGCGAGAAGTGGCTCTACGAGCGGCTTCTGGGCAGCCTCAACGGGATTCTGGGCGAGCTTCAGGGCACGTCTCAGGCGCTTTCCGAGCTCGACGTGCTGTGCGCCTTCGCCGAGCGCGCCGAGGCGCTGGACTGGGTGCGCCCGACGCTCACCACCGACACCGGCATCCACGTGATGGCCGGGCGTCATCCGGTGGTCGAGCACGTCAGCCACACGCCCTTCGTGCCCAACGACATCGAACTCTCGCCCAGGCGCCACATGCTGGTGATCACCGGCCCCAACATGGGCGGTAAATCGACCTACATGCGCCAGACCGCGCTGATCGCCCTGCTCGCCCACAGCGGTAGCTTCGTACCGGCACAACAGGCCGAGATCGGCCCGCTCGATCGCATCTTCACCCGCATCGGCTCCTCGGACGATCTGGCCGGCGGGCGCTCCACCTTCATGGTGGAGATGACCGAGACCGCCAACATCCTGCATAACGCGACCGAGCAGAGCCTGGTGCTGATGGACGAGATCGGCCGCGGCACCAGCACCTTCGACGGGCTATCATTGGCCTGGGCCAGCGCCGAGCACCTGGCCGGCACCCGTGCGCTGACGCTGTTCGCCACCCACTACTTCGAGATGACGGCCCTGGCCGAGCACGGCGACGGCGTGGCGAACATCCACCTGACGGCCACCGAGCACGGCGACGGTATCGTTTTCATGCACCGCATCGAGGACGGCCCGGCGAGCCAGAGCTACGGGCTTCAGGTTGCCCAGCTCGCCGGCGTCCCCGGCGGCGTCATCGCTCGTGCTCGCGAGAAGCTGGTGACGCTGGAGCAGCGCGATGTCGACGAGCAGCAGCGCCTGCCGACTGCGCCGGCGGCACCGCTGCAGAACGACCTGTTCGCCAGCGGCCCGCATCCGGTGGTGGAGGCTCTTTCCACCTTGGAGGTGGACGAGCTGTCACCTCGCGAGGCGCTCACGCTGCTCTACCGGTGGCGCGACGAGCTCTTGTGAGGGGCGAGTTCGCGCTTGCCGCCGCAAGGCGCCGCCTCTAGAATACTCGCCATGCGCTTTATCTTATAAAAACTGGTTAGCTTATAACCATACGCGATTAGCAATCATTTACGACTACCGTGGCCGCCGGCGGCCAGGCAAGAGGATCCAACCGATGACGTTCGTCGTTACCGAAAACTGCATCCAGTGCAAATACACCGACTGCGTGGAAGTCTGCCCGGTCGACTGCTTCTACGAAGGCCCGAACTTCCTGGTCATCCACCCGGACGAGTGCATCGACTGCGCGCTGTGCGAGCCGGAGTGCCCCGCCGAGGCGATATTCTCCGAAGACGAGTTGCCGGACGGCCAGCAGCAGTTCATCGAGATCAACGCCGAGCTTGCCGAAGTGTGGCCCAACATCAACGAGAAGAAGGACGCCCTGCCGGACGCCGAGGAGTGGGACGGCAAGAGCGGCAAGCTCGAGAAGCTCGAACGCTGAACCACGACGCACACACGAAAAAGCCACCCGCGGGTGGCTTTTTTCATGGCATGAAAACGTGCCGGCTAGACGCTTCGCGGCTCACCCAGCTCGTCGGACTCGGCGGCGAAGACCGTCGCGTCATGCTGGCCCAGCAGCCGGCTGGTCACCGTGCCGGCGGTCATCGAGCCGTTGACGTTGATCGCCGTGCGGCCCATGTCGATCAGCGGCTCGATGGAGATCAGAAGCCCGGCCAGCGCAATGGGAAGATCGAGCGTGGAGAGCACGATGATCGCCGCGAAGGTCGCCCCGCCACCCACGCCTGCAATGCCGAAAGAGGCCAACGTCACCACTAGCACCAGGGTCGCCAGGAACTCGAAGGAGAGCGGATCGATGCCCACGGTGGGCGCGATCATCATGGCGAGCATTGCCGGATACAGCCCCGCGCAGCCGTTCTGGCCGATGGTGGCGCCGAAGGAAGCGGCGAAGTTGGCGATCGCCGGCGGCACGCCGATGCGATCTACCTGGGCTTCGATGTTGAGCGGGATGGTCGCCGCACTCGAGCGCGAGGTGAACGCGAACGTCAGCACCGGCCACACCTTCTTGAAGTAGCGCAGCGGATTGACGCCGGCCCCGGAGAGAAACAGCGCGTGCATCACCAGGATCAGCGCCAGGCCGATATATGAGGCGACCACGAAACCGAGAAGACCGAGGATGTCATCGAGGTTCGAGGTGGCCACCACCTTCGCCATCAGCGCCAGAACGCCGTAAGGGGTCAGGCGAATCACCATGCGCACCAGACGCATGATCCACTTCTGTACCACGTCGATACCATCGATCAGTTTGTCGCCGAGGACGGGGTTCTCGCGCTTGATGCCCAGCGCCGCCATGCCCAGAAAAGCCGCGAAAATCACCACGCTGATGATCGAGGTGGGGCGAGCGCCGGCCAGGTCCTGGAAGGGGTTGCTGGGAATGAACGACAGCAGCAGCTGGGGCACGGTCAGATCCGCCACCTGGGCGCTGCGCTCGATGATGTCCTGGCCGCGCTCGAGCTCGCGCGCACCCTGGACGAGTCCCTCGGCGGAAAGGCCGAACAGCTGGGTCATGCCGATGCCGATGATCGCCGAGATCGCCGTGGTGATCATCAGAAGCCCCAGCACGCCGACGCTGATCTTGCCCAGGGCGCTGGCATCATGCAGCCGGGTGACCGCCGAGAGGATCGTCACCAGTACCAGCGGCATGATGATCATCTTCAAGAGCTGCACATAGCCGCCGCCGACCAGATTGACCCAGTCGATGGTGCCGGTGAGCGTCGCCGTGTCGTCGGCGTAGAGGGCCTGCAGCAGGGCACCGAGCACTACCCCGACCACAAGGCCCGCCAGCACCACCCGGGACAAGCTGGCGCCGCTTCGCTGCCAGCGCGCGAGCGCCACGATGGCGAGCGCGAAAATCAATACATTAATGGCTACTAACCAGGGCATGGAAACCGTCTCCTAGTGGCAAACAGCGGCACTGAAGCCAGTGCCACGGACAGGCTATGTAGATAGCCCGCTAATCCAGGCGCGTCATGGTAAGTAATAGTGGAAAGGAATAACAATGCATTTTACTTATAACCAACTGAAAGTTTTCGTATCGACGAGCATAAAAAAAGGCGACCCGTAGGTCGCCCGCTCCAAGCACTTCCTCTGACCACTCCCTGTGTCATACCTCCTGGGTGACCTTCCCTGCCGGGGCCAAAATCACTTCATCGCCCGGCGCACCCTGACATCACTCTCTTCTGCCTAAAGCATCCTTGCCTCCCCTAGTCCTTGGGGCAGTGTGACAGAGATTGCCGTTTTGGCAAAAAGCTCCAGGAGTGCGAAGGGCGAGCCTTTCGGCTCACCCTTCGATACAGCATGGCTTTAAAATCAAAAACTTGAGTTTTAATTAGAGGTAAAATCCGTCTTGAATTACCGTTTCCAGAGCGATTTTCCTCGCCTCAAGTAAGAGATGTCTTACATTTTTTTAAGCGATTGCTTACACGGGTCACTGCCCCTTGATGGCCTTGCGTCCGGGGTAGGCGACGTTGCCAAGCTCCGCTTCGATCATCAGCAGGCGGTTGTACTTGGCGACGCGATCGGAGCGACAGAGCGAGCCGGTCTTGATCTGGCCGGCAGCAGTGCCCACGGCCAGATCGGCGATGGTGGTGTCCTCGGTCTCGCCGGAGCGGTGCGAGATCACCGCAGTGAAGCCGGCTTCCTGGGCCATCTGAATGGCGTCCAGGGTTTCCGAGAGCGAACCGATCTGGTTGAACTTGATCAGGATGGAGTTGCCGATCTTCTCGTCGATGCCGCGTTTGAGGATTTTGGTGTTGGTGACGAACAGGTCGTCGCCGACCAGCTGTACCTTGTCACCCAGCTTGTCGGTCAGCGCCTTCCAGCCCGCCCAGTCGGACTCGTCCATGCCGTCCTCGATGGAGACGATCGGATACTCCTCGCAAAGTCCCGCCAGGTAGTCTACGAAGCCCTGGGCGTCGAAGCGCTGGCCTTCGCCGGAAAGGTCGTACTGGCCATCCTTGTAGAACTCGGAAGAGGCGCAGTCGAGCGCCAGGGTCACATCGTCACCGAGCGTGTAGCCTGCATCGCCCACCGCCTGCTTGATGACGGCAAGCGCCTCGGCGTTGGAGGAAAGGTTCGGCGCGAAGCCGCCCTCGTCGCCCACGGAGGTGGAAAGACCTCGGGCGGAGAGCACCTTCTTAAGCGCGTGGAAGATCTCGGCGCCCATGCGCAGCGCCTCGCGGAAGTTGGCCGCGCCCACCGGCTGGACCATGAACTCCTGAATATCGACGTTGTTGTCCGCGTGCTCGCCGCCGTTCAAGATGTTCATCATCGGCACCGGCATGCTGTACTGACCGGGCTTGCCGAAAAGCTCGGCAATGTGGGCGTAGAGCGCCACGCCCTTGGCATTCGCTGCCGCCTTGGCCGCCGCCAGCGACACCGCAAGGATCGCATTGGCGCCAAGGTTCGCCTTGTTATCGGTACCGTCGAGTTCGAGCATGGCGTCATCCAGACCACGCTGGTCGCGCGCGTCCATGCCGACCAGTGTCTCGCGGATGCTGCCGTTGATCGCGTCCACCGCCTTCAGCACGCCCTTGCCGAGATAGCGCGCCTTGTCGCCATCGCGAAGCTCCAAGGCCTCGCGGGAGCCGGTCGAGGCGCCGCTCGGCGCGCAGGCTTGGCCCACCGCGCCGCTTTCCAGGCGCACCGTGGCACTCACGGTGGGATTGCCGCGGGAATCGAGCACTTCGAGGGCGGTGATATCCACAATCTTGGTCATGACAGCGTCCTTTTGATTATCGGTCTACTACGTGCGATCCAATGAATGACGGCGTTTCCCGTGGGCACCGCTCATGGTCGGTGCCGCCTTGCCGGTGTCTAGCGAATGACGAGCGGCTCGAAGCCCTTGACCAGCGCGTCGAGCTCGACGAGCTGGCTCAGAAACGGCTTGAGCTGATCGAGCGGCAGCGCACAGGGCCCGTCGCACTTGGCGTTGTCCGGGTCCGGGTGCGCCTCCAGAAAGAGCCCGGCCAGGCCTACGGCGACACCGGCGCGGGCAAGCTCCGCCACTTGGGCGCGACGCCCGTCGGCGCTGTCTGCGCGACCGCCGGGGCGCTGAAGCGCATGGGTGACATCGAAAAAGAGCGGATAGCCGGTCTCCTTCATGTCGCCAAAGCCGAGCATGTCCACCACCAGGTTGTTGTAGCCAAAGCTCGACCCGCGCTCGCAGAGCATCAGGCGGTCGTTGCCGGCCTCGATGAACTTGGTGATGATGTGGCGCATCTCGTGAGGAGCGAGAAACTGTGGCTTCTTGATGTTGATCGCCGCCCCGGTCTTGGCCATGGCGACGACCAGATCGGTCTGGCGGGCGAGAAACGCCGGCAGCTGGATGATGTCCGCCACCTCCGCCGCCGCGGCGGCCTGGTGCGGCTCGTGAACGTCGGTGATGATCGGCACGCCGTGGCGCGCCTTGATGTCGGCCAGTATCTGCAGGCCCTTGTCGAGGCCCGGCCCGCGAAACGAGTGGATCGAGCTGCGGTTGGCCTTGTCGAAGCTTGCCTTGAAGACGTAGGGCATGCCGAGTGCCGTGGTCGCTTCAACGTAGGCGGCGGCCACCTCGAAGGCAAGCTCGGCGGACTCCAGCACGTTCATGCCGCCGAGCAGCATCAGCGGCAGGGAGTTGCCGGCCTTCAGGCCGGCAATATCGATATGGCGTTCGTTGACAGCCATCGTCGCTCCTTACTCGTGGGGTGCGGCGTGGGCGCGGGTGCGAACCGCCTTGTGCTCGAGGGCGGCGTTGACGAAGCCCGAGAACAGCGGGTGGCCGTCGCGCGGTGTGGAGGTGAACTCCGGGTGGAACTGGCACGCCACGTACCACGGGTGGTCGGCAAGCTCGACCATCTCGACCAGCGACTGGTCCACGCTCTTGCCGGAAATCACCAGGCCCGCCTTCTCCAGCTCGTCGATGAACTGATTGTTCACCTCGAAGCGGTGGCGGTGGCGCTCGACGATCTCGTCCGAACCGTAGGCCTCGCGCGCCCGGCTTCCCGATTTCAGGTGGCACACCTGACCGCCCAGGCGCATGGTGCCGCCCAGATCGGACGCCGCGTCGCGCAGCTCGATCTTGCCCTCGGCATTGATCCACTCGGTGATCAGGCCGACCACCGGGTGTTTCGTGTCGTGGGTGAACTCGGTGGAGTTGGCGTCCGTCCAGCCCGCCACGTTGCGAGCGAACTCGATCACCGCGACCTGCATCCCCAAGCAAATGCCGAGATAAGGCACGTTGTTCTCGCGGGCGAACTGAGCGGTCAGAATCTTGCCTTCCACACCGCGCTCGCCGAAGCCGCCGGGTACCAGAATCGCGTCCTTGCCCGCCAGACGCTCGGTGCCGTGGCGTTCGATGTCCTCGGAGTCGATGTAGTCGACGTTGACCTTGATGCGCCCCTGGATACCGGCGTGGATCAGCGCCTCGTTGAGGGACTTGTAGGCGTCGAGCAGCTCCATGTACTTGCCGACCATGGCGATGCTCACCGACTTCAGCGGGTTGAGCTTGGCGTCGAGCACCTTGACCCACTCGTCGAGATCCGCCGGGGCCGCGTCCAAGCGCAGCTTGTCGCAGACGATATCGTCGAGGCCGTGCTCGTGGAGCATCAACGGGATGCGGTAGATGGTGTCCGCGTCCTGCAGCGGCACCACCGCGCGCTCCTCGACGTTGGTGAACAGCGCGATCTTGCGCCGCTCGCTCTCCTCGAGCTCGACTTCGCTGCGACAGATCAGGATGTCCGGCTGAATACCGATCGAGCGCAGCTCCTTGACGCTGTGCTGGGTCGGCTTGGTCTTGGTCTCGCCGGCGGTCTTGATGTACGGGACCAGGGTCAGATGCATGAACAGCGCCCGATTGGCGCCGAGTTCGCTTCTGATCTGGCGGATCGACTCCAGAAACGGCAGCGACTCGATGTCGCCGACGGTGCCGCCGATCTCGACCAGCGCCACGTCGAAGCCTTCGCCGCCTTCGTAGACGCGCTGCTTGATCTCGTCGGTGATGTGCGGAATCACCTGCACCGTTCCGCCCAGGTAGTCACCGCGGCGCTCCTTGCGCAGCACGTGCTCGTAGACTCGGCCGGTAGTGAAGTTGTTGCCCTGGGTCATCTTGGTGCGAATGAAGCGCTCGTAGTGGCCCAGGTCCAGGTCCGTTTCAGCGCCATCCTCGGTGACGAACACCTCGCCGTGCTGGAAGGGGCTCATGGTGCCCGGGTCCACGTTGATGTACGGGTCGAGCTTGAGCATGGTGACCTTGAGGCCGCGAGCCTCGAGAATCGCCGCCAGCGAGGCCGACGCAATGCCCTTGCCAAGAGAGGACACAACGCCGCCGGTCACGAAGATATATCGTGTCATGGAAAACCTGTAGAAACGTGATCAAGGGGTGTTGCAGAAAGCCACACCAGGATGGGACGACAGAATAGCAGAGTACGCCTTTGGGCTCAATTGAACTGCCCGGCGGGCGGCAGCGGGAAGAGCGCCTGGCGCGCCCTCCCCGCCTGCGCGCTACACCCCCAGGTAGTCCAGCATGCCCTCGGCGGCCTGGCGGCCTTCGTAGATGGCGGTGACCACCAGATCCGAGCCGCGCACCATGTCGCCACCGGCGAAGATCTTTTCGTTGGTGGTCTGGAAGGCAAAGCGGCCGTGCTCCGGTGCCTTGACCAGGTTGCGCTCGCACACCTCGATGCTCGAGCCCTCGAACCAGGGAATCGGGCTTGCCTGGAAACCGAAAGCGACCACCACGGCGTCCACCGGAATCACCTCTTCGGAGCCGGGCACGATCTCCGGGCGGCGGCGGCCGTTCTCGTCGGCCTCGCCAAGACGGGTGCGCACCACTTTCACGCCCTCGACCTTGCCTTCGCCGACCACCGCCACGGGCTGGCGGTTGAACAGGAACTCGACGCCCTCTTCGCGGGCGTTGGCCACCTCGCGCCGCGAACCCGGCATGTTCTCCTCGTCGCGGCGGTAGGCGCAGGTCACGCTCGCCGCGCGCTGGCGAATCGAGGTGCGGTTGCAGTCCATGGCGGTGTCACCGCCGCCAAGCACTACCACGCGCTTGCCTTCCATCGAGATGTAGTCCGCCGGGTCCTTCTCGAAACCCAGGCGGCGGTTGACGTTGGCGATCAGGAAATCGAGCGCCTTGTGGACGCCGGGCAGATCTTCACCCGGGAAGCCGCCTTCCATGTACTGGTAAGTGCCCATGCCGAGGAACACCGCATCATACTCCTGCACCAGGGTATCGAACTCGATGTCCACGCCGATCTCGACGTTCAGGCGAAACTCGACGCCCATCTCCTCGAACACCGCGCGGCGGCGCTCCATGACGTTCTTCTCGAGCTTGAACTCGGGGATACCGAAGGTCAGAAGCCCGCCGATCTCCGGGTGGCGGTCGAACACCACGGGCTTGACGCCGTTGCGGGCGAGGATATCAGCAGCCCCAAGGCCCGCAGGCCCGGCGCCGATGATCGCGACCTTCTTGTCGGTCCACACCACCTTGGACATGTCCGGACGCCAGCCCATGGCGAACGCCGTGTCGGTGATGTACTTCTCGATCGAGCCGATGGTGACCGCACCGAAGCCGTCGTTGAGGGTGCAATCCCCCTCGCACAGGCGGTCCTGGGGACAGACGCGTCCGCATACCTCCGGCAGCGAGTTGGTCTTGTGGGAAAGCTCGGCGGCTTCGATGATGTTGCCTTCCACGACGAGCTGCAGCCAGTTGGGAATGTAGTTGTGCACCGGGCACTTCCACTCGCAGTACGGGTTGCCGCAGTGCAGGCAGCGGTGTGCCTGGCTCGCCGCATCCGTCGGCTTGAACGGCTCGTAGATTTCGGCGAATTCACGGGCGCGGGTGTGCGCCTCCTTCTTCTGCGGGTCTTTGCGACCCACGTCGATGAACTGAAAATCGTTGCTCAAACGGTTGGCCATGATCTCTCTCCTCTCGGCGTAGGCACGGGTTTACTGCGGCTGACGCCGAGATTGATCCAGCAGGCTACCCAGGCTCGCCGCCTTCGGCTTGACCAGCCAGAAGTGACGCACGTAGTCGCTGAAGTCTTCCAGAATGGCGGCGCCGCGGCGTGAGCCCGTCTCGGCCACGTAGGCCTCGATCATCTCGCGCAGGTGGCGGCGGTAGGCCTCCATCGCTTCGGTGTTCACCCGGTGGATCTCCACCAGCTCATGGTTGTACTTGTCCACGAAGTCGCGCTGTTCGTCGAGCACGTAGGCAAAGCCCCCGGTCATGCCCGCGCCGAAGTTGACGCCGGTTTCACCCAGCACGCAGACCAGCCCGCCGGTCATGTATTCGCAGCAGTGATCACCCGCGCCTTCGATGACCGCAGTGGCACCGGAGTTGCGCACCCCGAAACGCTCGCCGGCCACGCCCGCGGCGAACAGCGTGCCACCGGTGGCGCCGTACAGGCAGGTATTGCCGACGATCGCCGTCTTGTGGCTTTCGAACTCGCTGACCTTCGGTGGCACGATGACGATGCGTCCGCCGTTCATGCCCTTGCCGACGTAATCGTTGGCGTCGCCCTCGAGGTACAAGTTCAAGCCACGCGCGTTCCACACCCCGAAGCTCTGCCCGGCTACCCCGGTGAAGCGCGCGGTGATCGGGGCGTCTTCCAGCCCCTCTTCGCCGTAGCGCTTGGCGATGGCGCCTGAGGAGAGCGCACCCACGCTGCGATCACAGTTGGTGATCGAGAAGCTGAAGTCGCCGCCGGAGCGGTTTTCGATGGCGCTGTTGATCGCCTCGAGCACTTCCTGGTTCTTGGCGCCCGGGTCGTGGGGCACGTTGCGGCTGACGGTGCAGAACTGCGGCGCATCCGCCGGAACGAAATCGTTTTTCAGCAGCGGCGTGAGATCGAGCCCCCGCTGGGCGGCGGTGTGGCCCTCGATCGCCTCCAGCAGGTCGGTGCGACCGATCAGGTCGGTGAGCTTTCGCACGCCGAGCTGGGCCATGATCTCGCGCACTTCTTCGGCGATGAAGCGGAAGTAGTTCTTGACCATGTCGACGGTGCCACGGAAGTGCTCGCCGCGCAGGTAGTCATCTTGCGTCGCCACACCGGTGGCGCAGTTGTTCAGGTGGCAGATGCGCAGGTACTTGCAGCCGAGCGCGACCATCGGGGCGGTGCCGAAGCCGAAGCTCTCGGCGCCCAGAATCGCCGCCTTGATGACGTCGAGACCGGTCTTCAGGCCGCCGTCGGTCTGCAGGCGAATCTTGTCGCGCAGCCCGTTGATGCGCAGCGCCTGGTGCACCTCGGGAAGACCGAGTTCCCAGGGGGAGCCGGCGTGCTTGATCGAGGTCAGCGGGCTCGCGGCGGTGCCACCGTCGTAGCCGGACACCGTGATCAAATCCGCGTAGGCCTTGGCAACGCCAGTGGCGATGGTGCCGATGCCGGGCTCGGAGACCAGTTTGACCGATACCTGGGCCTCGGGGTTGACCTGCTTCAAATCGAAGATCAGCTGGGCCAGGTCCTCGATCGAGTAGATGTCGTGGTGCGGTGGGGGCGAGATCAGCGTCACGCCGGGCACTGCGTAGCGAAGACGTGCGATCAGCGCGTTGACCTTGCCGCCGGGGAGCTGGCCGCCTTCGCCGGGCTTGGCGCCCTGGGCGACCTTGATCTGCAGCACCTCGGCGTTGACCAGGTACGACGGCGTGACGCCGAAGCGGCCGGAGGCGATCTGCTTGATCTTGGAGCTTCGGATGGTGCCGTAGCGGGCATGGTCTTCGCCGCCTTCGCCAGAGTTGGAGCGACCGCCGGCCTCGTTCATCGCCTGGGCCAGCGCCTCGTGGGCCTCCGGCGACAGCGCCCCGAGGGACATGCCGGCGCTGTCGAAGCGCGGCAGCAGGCTCTCGACGGACTCGACCTCGTCGAGCGGGATGGCGTCATCCTTTGGCTTCACCTGCAGAAGATCGCGAATGGTCGCCACCGGGCGCTCGTTGACCAGCTGGGCGAACTTCTTCCACTTGGCGTAGCTGCCTTCCTGCACGGCGGCCTGCAGGGTCTTCACCACGTCCGGGTTGTAGGCGTGGTACTCGTGACCGTGCACGTACTTGAGCTGACCACCCTGGGAGAGCCCCTTGCGCGGCGACCAGGCGTCCCGAGCCAGCAGTGTCTGCTGCATCTGCAGCTCGCTGAAACCGGCGCCCTGGATGCGCGAGGCCATGCCCACGAAGCAGGTATCCATGATCTCGTCATTCAGTCCCACCGCCTCGAACAGCATCGAACCGCGGTAAGAGGCGAGCGTCGAGATCCCCATCTTCGAGAGAATCTTGAAGAGCCCCTTCTGCAGGCCCTTGCGGTAGTTCTCGCGGGTATCCGCCGGGTTGCCGGTCAGCTCGCCGACGCGGTGCATGTCCGCCATCACCTGATAGGCGAGCCACGGGTAGACGGCGGTCGCCCCCACCCCGAACAGCACCGCCATCTGGTGGGCGTCGCGGGCGTAGCCGGTTTCGACGATAATGTTCGCCATCGGGCGCATGGCCAGCCGCCCCAGGTGGCTGTGCACAGCGCCGACGGCGAGCGCGGCCTGGATCGGCACTTCGCCCTTGGGCAGCTCGGCGTCAGAAAGCACCAGCAGCACGCACCCCTCTTTCACACGCTGCTCGGCGCGTTGGGCAAGTGCGGCGACCGCCTGCTTGAGGCTGGTCGTCTCCGGGTCGTAGCCCAGGCTCAGCGTACAGCTCGAAAATGCCGGGTCCTCCTGGCTGACCAGCGCGGTGAACTTGCGCGGCGACAGGATCGGCGTGGTCAGGATCAGGCGATGGGCGTGCTCCGGAGTCGCCTTGAAGACGTTGAGCTCCGCGCCGCAGCAGGTTTCCAGCGACATCACGATCGCCTCGCGCAGCGGGTCGATCGGCGGGTTGGTCACCTGGGCGAACTTCTGGCGGAAGTAGTCGGTGAGCAGGCGCGGACGGCTCGACAGCACCGCCATCGGCGTGTCGTCACCCATCGAGCCGACCGCTTCCTGGCCGCTCTCCGCCAGCGGGCGCAGCACCTGATCACGCTCCTCGAAGGTCACCTGGAACATCTTCTGCTGCACGCCCAGCGCCTCGCCGTCCATGTTCTGGAATCGAGCAAGCTCGGTCAGTGCGGACTCGAGGTAGTTGGCCTGCTCCTTGAGCCAGCGCTTGTAGGGGTAGGCGGACTTCAGCCGGCTATCGATGTCGTCGGTGTGCAGCACTTCGCCGGTCTGGGTGTCGACGGCGAGCATCTGGCCCGGGCCTACGCGGCCCTTGGCGACCACGTCCTCCGGCTTGTAGCCGTAGGTGCCGGTTTCGGAGGCCAGCGTAATGTAGCCGTTCTTGGTCATCACCCAGCGCGCCGGGCGCAGGCCGTTACGATCAAGCATGCACACCGCCTGGCGGCCATCGGTCATGACCACGCCGGCGGGACCGTCCCAGGGCTCCATGTGCATGGAGTTGTACTCGTAGAATGCGCGCAGCTCCGCGTCCATGGTCTCGACGTTCTGCCACGCCGGCGGCACCATCATGCGCACCGCGCGGTGAAGCTCCATGCCGCCGGTGAGCAGCACTTCGAGCATGTTGTCCATGCTCGAGGAGTCGGAGCCGGTGGTGTTGACGATCTCGTCGAGCTCGGCGATGTCCGGCAGCCGGTCGCTGACGAAATTGGCCTTGCGGGAGTTGGCCCAGCCGCGGTTGGCCTCGATGGTGTTGATCTCGCCGTTGTGAGCGAGCAGGCGAAACGGCTGGGCCAACGGCCACCGCGGCGCGGTGTTGGTCGAGAAGCGCTGGTGGAACACGCAGATGGCGGTTTCCAGGCGCTCGTCGTTCAAGTCCTTGTAGAACGCCGGCAGGTCTTCCGGCATCACCAGGCCCTTGTAGGAGACGACCTCGGAGGAGAGCGAGGCGACGTAGAAATCCTCCTCCTGCTTGAGCGCCTGCTCGGCGCGCCGGCGCGCCATGAACAGATCCACGGTGAAGGTGTCGCGGTTGCCGGGCTCGACGAAGACCTGCTCGATACGGGGCAGACAGTCCAGCGCCATCGGCCCGCAGACGCTCGGATCCGTCGGCACGTCGCGCCAGCCAACGCACGCAAGGCCGCGCGCGGCCAGCTCGCGCTCCAGGGTCTCGCGGGCCTGACGGGCGCGCGCGTCATCGGCGGGCAGGAAGATCACGCCCACGGCGAAGTGCTCACCGAGGGTGGCGTCCAGCGCCTCGCGGGCGCTTTCACGCATGAAGCGCGTCGGCATCTTGAGCAGCAGGCCGCAGCCGTCGCCGGTCTTGCCGTCGGCGGCGATACCGCCACGGTGGGTCATGCAGGTCAGCGATTCGATCGCTGTCTTCAAGAGATCGTGACTGGCCTGCCCTTGCATATGGGCGATGAGCCCGAAACCGCAGTTGTCACGAAACTCGCCAGGCTGATGAAGACCTCTGTTCATGGGCGTGCCTCTAGTCAAGGTATTTTACTGGCAGCATCATTATGCTTTAATGGCGGGTTTTCTTTTTATTTATCGGCTCATTTCCCGCTCGAGGCTCTCGCCCTCATGGCGTCGCTGCCCGTTCAAAATGGCCGCTCAGCATAGCCATTTGCCCCCTGCCAGCGCAATCGTCGCGCCGCACGAAACCTTCTAAAATCCTTGTCAAATCCTGCATTTGCGCTTTGGTTACGTAAAAAAACATAGATGCGTCAACCACTTAAAAAGTGAACACTGTTCGATCACATCGTCACTACAGAGACATAGACTTTAGTCTAACATCATCTTAAAAATCCATGCCGATAGCGTATATGCCATACCGATTACTGCATGCAGGCGCCTTTCATGCCCCTGAAACGACGCTACCCGCCATCAGGCGGGTAACGTTGCGGGAATGCAGAAGCTGTTTCAGCGGCGCGGGTAGTCGTCGAGCAGCGCGTCGAGTATGGCCGGCGGCGTCTGGTCGTCGATCACCGCCTCACCGATGGCCGCGAGCAGAATCAGGCGCAGCCTTGCATTGACGTTCTTCTTGTCCAGGCGCATGCGAACGAGAAAATCCTCGCGGCTCATGTTGGCAGGCGCGGCCAGCGGCAGCCCGGCGCTTTCGATCACCGCTCTTGTGCGCGCAAGGGCCGACACATCGATCATGCCGAGCTTACAAGAGAGCGCGGCGGCCATCGCCATGCCGGCACCCACCGCCTCGCCATGCAGCCAGTTGCCGTAACCCTGATGCGCCTCGATGGCATGGCCGAAGGTGTGCCCCAGGTTCAAGAGCGCGCGTACGCCCTGCTCGGTCTCATCCTCGGCGACGATATCGGCCTTGATTCGGCAGCTCACGGCGATCGCCTCGCTGACCGCCTCGGCATCGATGCAGCGCAGCGCGGTCATGTTGTTCTCGAGCCAGCCAAGAAACGCCTCGTCGCGAATCAGGCCGTACTTGATCACCTCGGCCAGACCTGCCGAGAGCTCGCGGGCGGGCAGCGTCTTCAGGGTGTCGGTATCGATCAGCACGGCCTTGGGCTGATGGAAGGCGCCGATCATGTTCTTGCCCAACGGATGGTTGACGCCGGTCTTTCCGCCCACCGAGGAGTCGACCTGGGAGAGCAGCGTGGTGGGTACCTGGATAAACGCCACACCGCGCTGGTAGGCAGCGGCGGCAAAGCCGACCATGTCGCCGATCACGCCGCCCCCGAGCGCGACCAGCGTGCAGCGGCGGTTGAAGCCGGCACCGAGCAGCGCGTCCCAGATGCGCTCGACCTGCTCGAGGTTCTTGTACATCTCGCCGTCGGGCAGCACCAGCGTGCGCACATCCAGACTTTCGGGCAGCCCCGCGCGCAGCGCGTCGAGATACAGCGGTGCCACGCTCTCGTTGGTGACGATCATCACCTGGCTGCCCGCCAGGTAAGGTGTCAGGGCATCCGGACGGCGCATCACGCCGGCGCCGATGTGAATGGGATAGCTGCGCTCTCCGAGCGCGACGTTCAGGGTGCGCGTGGCGCTTGCGGTCATGGGGACACCTTGGAGTCGGATGCCTGGGAGCCAAAGGGCCGGGCATCGGGCGGATCGAGACGGTCGAGCGAGTCGTTCAGGCACCGGGCGCGATGCAGGATGTCGCTGACCACCGCGCGCGGGCTGCGCCGGTCGGTACGCACGATGACGTCGGCGGTGGCACGATAGAGCGGGTCGCGGAGGGTGAACATCTCGTTGAGCACCTGTTCGCGGTCGACACGCTGCAGAAGTGGGCGATTCTTGTCGCGGGCGGTACGCTTCAGCTGCTGTTCGACGGTGGTGAACAGATAGACCACGGTGCCGCGCTCGCGCAGCGCCCGGCGATTCTCCTCACGTAGCACCGCCCCGCCGCCGGTGGCCAGCACCACGCCGGAAAGGCGGGTGAGTTCGTCGATCGTCTGCACCTCGCGCAAGCGAAAGCCGGGCTCGCCCTCGACGTCGAAGATCCAGGGAATGTCGGCGCCACAGCGCTCCTGTATGACGTGGTCGCTGTCATGGAAACGGCGCGAGAGCTCCGCAGCCAGCAGCCGACCGATGGTGCTCTTGCCGGCCCCCATGGGGCCGATCAGAAAAAGGTTGGGTAAATCCTGCATCAACGAACCGCCAAGCCATCATCAAGTAGTCGTGGAGTAATGAACACTAACAGCTCTACCTTGTCATTGCTCTCCTGGGTGTAGCGAAACAGATGCCCCAGGATCGGCAGATCGCCCAGAAGCGGGGTCTTGGCGATCTGACTGAGCTGCTCGGTAGTCAAGATACCGCCAAGCACCACGGTTTGACCATTGTCGACGAGCACCTGGGTCTCGATCTGGTTGGTGTCGATGGGCGGCTCGCCACCGAATTCGCTTTCACGAAAGCTGTCGTTCTTGATCACCAGGTCCATGATGATGCGGTTGTCCGGGGTGATCTGCGGGGTGACCTCAAGCGAAAGCTCCGCCTCCTTGAACTGGGTGTCCGGGTTGCCCTGCACGTCCACACTCTGGAACGCCCGCTCCTCGCCCTGGCGAATGGTCGCGGTGCGCTGGTTGGCGGTAATGATGCGCGGCTGCGAGATCGTCTGGCTCTTGCCCTCGCTCTCCAGCGCCCGGAGCTCGAGATCGAGCAGCACATCGCCGGCCAGATAGCCGAAGCTGAACCCGGTACCGGCCACCGCGCCCGGACCGAGATCGACCGCGAGTCCACCTTGAGCGCGGTTAATGCCGCCCGGATTGATGTCGCGACGCTGGTATTGCCCACTACCGTCACCGACGAGTTCGAACCCGCGCGTGCTGGAAAGCCCCCAGTTGATGCCGAGCTCCCGCGAGGCGGTGTCCCGGGCGATGACGATGCGCGCCTCGATCTGCACCTGGCGCACGGCGACGTCGAGCCGATCGAGCGTGGCGGTGATCTCGCGGATCTGCTCGGCGGTATCCTGCACCAGCAGCGTGTTGGTGCGCTGGTCGACGCTCACCCGGCCCCGCTCGGTCAGAAGCCCGAAGCCCTCGGCGCCGCGCAGCAGCTGGGCGAAATCCTCGGCGCGGGCGTAGCGCACTTCGATGAACTCGGTCACCAGCGGCGTCAGGGTCTGGCGCTGGTTGCGCGACTCGATCTCCTGACGCTCGACCTCGGCAAGCTCCCCGGCCGGGGCGATCACGATCACGTTGCCCTGCTCGCGGCTCGACAGCCCCTGGCTTTGCAGGATCAGCGCCAGCGCCTGGTCCCAGGGCACGTCGTTCAAGTTCAGCGTCACCCGGCCGGTGACGCTGTCGCTGGCCACCAGGTTCAAGCCGGTGAACTGGGCCAGCGTCGCCAGCACCGCCCGCACCTCGATGTCTTGGAAGTTGAGGCTCAGCCGATCGCCGGTGAAGCGCTCCTCGGGGCGCTGGGTGAGCGACTCGCTGGGCTCGGCGGCGGGCTCCACGTCCACCGTCAGCACCCGTCCGCTTTGCGAGGAGAGCATGGCGTAGGCGCCCTGGGTCTGCATCTCGAGCTGCACGCCGCGCGGCGTGGTGCGCGGCGTGATGCGCTGGATGGGCGTGGCGAAGTCGGTGGTGTCGAGAATCTGATCCAGGCTCGCGGGCAGCGTCACGTCATCGAGGGTGGCGATCACCACGCCGTTGTCGGCCTCCTGGACGCTGGCCGTCACGCCGCTCTGGCTGAAGGTGACCAGCAGCCGCCCACCGCCGTTGGGACCGCGGCGAAAATCGATGCTGTCGATGAGAGGGCCGGTGACCGGCGCCGGCGATGCCACGTTCGAGGCCGCGCGAGGCGCAGCGGCTGCCGTGCTGAAGGCCGGTGCGGGTGCGCCGGCCTGAGCGGTGCCGCCCGCCTCCGGCGACAAGAACACGCTCAGCCGATTGTCCGCGGCAATCGAGCGAAAGCCGTGGGCGCCTTGCAGGTCGACGATCAAGCGGGTGCGCCCACCGCCTTCGATGGCGGTGATACGCTCGATGCCGCTGCGGTTCACCGGCAGATCGCGCCGGGCCAGACCATTCTGGGTCTCGGCCAGGTCCAGCGCCAGACGCGGCGGCACCTGGAGCGCGTAGCCGGTCAGCTCGCCCGGGGCGCCGTCGAAGGAGAGCAGAAGCTCCACCTCGCCCTGAGGGGCGTCGCGCACCTCGAGGTCGGTCAGCACCGAGGCGCCGGCCCAGGCGGGCCAGCAGGCGATCAGAAACAGCGCGAAGGTGGTGCGAGCGGTGATGACCATAGACAAGGCTTCCGGGTAGACATCGATCGATCGTGATGGTGGTTGTCAGGGCGCAAGCGAGAGTGCCGCCGGGCTCTCCCGCCAGCCCTCCCGCTCGTCGAAGACGCGCTCGAGAAGGCGCACCTCGTCGCGCGTGATACGGGTGATCTCCCCGTAGTTGGCGCCCAGATGGTTGCCTTCGCGCACGCTGGTCACGTTGCCGTCGGGCGTGGCGATCATCGCCAGACGCTGCCCCCCCATCTCGAGGGTGCCGACCAGGCGCAGCGACTGGAGCGCGAAGGCCTCGAGCGGCTCCAGGGGCCGCTGGGTATCCGGTGCCAGGGCGCTTGCGACCGTGGCGATTGTCGCACTGGGCGTCGGGCGGCCAGGCGCCAAGAACGGGCTGCGCGCGTCGCTATATTGGTAGTTCAGCACCACCGGCGGCGGAATCGCCGCAATCGCAAGCGCCGCCTGCTGGGTCGGGGCGCGGCGAATGTCCGCCAGGGTGGCGTCGAGCTGGTCGAGATCGGCGTCGCTGCAACCCGCGAGCAGCGCGACGACGCCCAGGACGGTCAGGCGAGCAGGCATCATGGCGTCACCTGCGCGCCTGCGGGGTCGTCGAGGTAGCTGTAGGTACGCGCGACCAGCGAGAGTCGCAGGCTGTCGCCTTGGCCATCGACCGGCGCGATGGTCAGGTCGTGCTGGGTAACGATGCGCGCCAGCTGGCTGATATCGGCGGCGAAGCTTGCCAGCTGGTGGTAGCCGCCGCGCACCTGGATATCCAGCGGATGCTCGATGTAGTGCTCGTTGCTGACCGTGGCGCGCAGGCGAATCACCTCGATGGTCAGCCGGTTGTCCACCGCAGCGTCGCTGATGCTGTCCAGAAGCGAGGGAATCTCGGCGCTGGTGGGCAGCATGGCGCGCATGCGTCCCATCTGCTCCTCCAGGTCCATCAGCTGGTTCTGCACGTTGGGCAGCAGCGCCACTTCCGACGCCTTCACCCGGTACTCGCTGAGAAGGCGTGCCTCCTGGCGCTTCTCCTCGGCGAGCTTGGCGCGCTTGTCGCTGACCTCCCACCAGACGAGACCGCCGAAGGCGAGCAGGAACACCAGCGCCACGCACAGCGCGCGCAGAAGCGGCGGCCACTCGCCTGCCTCCTTGAGATCGAGGCTTTGCAGCTCCACTTCCTTGAGCCGCTGCCACTCGCGGCCCAGTTGATCGCGGGTCATCATGGGGCACTCTCCTCGCCGTTTTCCGGGCCGAGTGCCTGGGTCACCTCGAAGCGAAACAGCCGCCCCTGCTGGTCCGGGGCGCTGGTCACCTCGGAGAGCACCGGCACCCCGAGTCCCGGCATGCGGGCGATGCGGCGCAGCTGCTCGGACACCTGGCGCTCGTCGTCGGCGATGGCGGTCACGCTGACCTGATGGCCGGTGCGGGCGAGTTGTTCAAAGACCACGCCGTCGGTCAGGCTCGCCGCCAGGGCGTTGAACAGCTCCACCGTATCGGTGCGGTCCTCCTGCAGGGTCGTGAACAGCGCAAGCTGGGCCGCCAACTGCTCGGCATCGGTCTGGTAGCGCTGCACGTCGTCGATCTCGCGCTCCAGGGTCTCGATATGGCGGGCGATGTAGGCGGTGCGCAGCTTCTGCTCGTCGAGCTCCAGCTGGTAGATCATCGCTACCGCCAGCGCCACCAGCACGCCGAGCAATAGCGCCAGCAGCGCCAGGCCGTAGAAGCGTCGTGTGCGCCTTTCGCGGCGGACATCGCGCCAGGGCAGCAGGTTGATGTTGATGCTCATTGGCTCACCTTCATCGCCAGCCCCCCGGCGGTCAGCATCGCCGGCGCGTCGCTTGCCAGCCCCTGCACGTTGAGGCGCCGGTTCACCTTCATGCGGTGGAAGGGATTGGCCAGCGTTACCGTCACGCCGTTCTCGGCGGCGATGCGCTCGGCGAGTCCCGGAATCACGCTGGAGCCGCCGGCCAGCACGATGTGCTCGACGCGCTGCTTGCGGCCGGCGGTGTAGTAGAGCTGAAGCGAGCGGCGCACCTGCTGGACCACGGTATCCAGAAAGGGGTCGAGCACGCTTGCCTGGTAATCCTCGGGCAGGCCGCCGCGCTTCTTGGCAAGCCCCGCTTCCTCGACGCTGAGGGCGTAGCGTTCGCGAATGGCGTCGGTCAACTGGCGGCCGCCGTAGACGCTGTCGCGGCTGTAGATGATGCGCCCGCCGCGCAGCACGTGAAAGGCGTTCATGGTAGCGCCCAGGTCGACCAGCCCCACGCAGGCCGACGGCGCATCCTCCCCGCTGAGCTGGCGCCTGAGCTCGGCGAAGGCGCGCTCGACGGCGAAGGACTCGACATCCACCGCGGCGGGCTCGAGCCCCGCCTGGACAAGGGTATCGGTGAGCTGGCTGACATCGCGCTGGCGACACGCCACCAGGACCACCTGCTGCTGGCTCTCGTCGAAGGAAGAAGGCCCCAGGGGCTGGAAGTCGAAGGCCACCTCGTTGAACGGAAAGGGAATGTGGCGGTCGGACTCTTCGACGATGCGCGCTTCGATCTCGTCTTCACCGAGGCTTGCGGGAAAGGTCAGCGTCTTGGTGATGGCGGCGCTGGCCGGCACGGCCACGGCGGCCTTCTTGGTGGAGGGACGGGCGTGCTCGACGGCATTGCGCAAGACCCTTGCCACATCGACGATATCGCGAATGCGCCGTTCGACCACGGCGCCCTCTCTGAGCGGGCGTACGGCATAGCTCTCGACCTGGTAGCTGCTGTCCAGCTGCTTGAGCTCGAGGAGCTTGACGGTGGCCGACGTGATGTCCACCCCGATCAGTCCCTTGCCGGGCTTGAGTAAGCGCATGGCGTCTCGCTTGGTATTATCGTCTTATGCGTATAGCGAGATTACATTATTTTTAGGCGCCTCACACCGTCAAGCCAATCTAGTCATATCAATACTGGTGGCCGTCGACATGCCTTCTTATAATGGTGACCAATTGCGCAATGTGGCCGCTAAAGCGCCGCACTGATCCTCTCTTCACGGATACCCTCTGTTCATGACGTTTCTTCGCACCCTCCTCGTTTCACTCTTCTCGCTGGTGGTGGCCGTTGCCGGCGCCATCGTGCTGGCGGTAGTGGCAGCGGCCATCTACTTCTCGCCGGGACTTCCCGATGTTCGCCAATTGCAGGACTTCGAGCTTCATACGCCACTGCGCATCTTCACCAGCGACGGCCGCCTGATCGGCGAGTTCGGCGAAGAGCGGCGCATGGTGGTGGACTACGATGAGATCCCCCAGGACATGATCAACGCCCTGATCGCCGCCGAGGACGCCAGCTTCTTCGAGCACGCAGGCGTCGATCCGCGAGGCCTGGCCCGCGCCGCGGTGGAGCTCGCCAGCAGCGGCGGCGCGATCCAGTCCGGTGGCTCCACCATCACCATGCAGGTCGCACGTAACTACATGCTGACGCTGGACCAGACCTTCACCCGCAAGATTCGCGAGATCCTGCTGGCGCTGCAGATGGAGCAGGTCCTTTCCAAGCAGCAGATCTTTTCGCTCTACGTCAACAAGATCTTTCTCGGCAACCGCGCCTACGGAATCGCCACCGCCGCCGAGACCTACTACGACAAGCCGCTCTCCGAGCTGACTCTGGCAGAAACCGCGATGATCGCGGGCCTGCCCAAGGCCCCCTCGGCGTTCAACCCGCTGGCCAATTCCGAGCGCTCCCTGATCCGCCGCAACTGGATCCTGTTTCGCATGCGCGAGCTCGGCTACATCGACAACGACACCTACGCCGCCGCGGTGCAGGAGCCGGTCACGGCGCGCCGCCACTACACCCAGACCGAGGTGGACGCCTCCTACGTCTCGGAAATGGCCCGCCAGTACGCCGTCGAGCGCTTTGGTGACACCGCCTACACCGGCGGCTACCGGATCTACACCACCATCGACAGCGAGCTCCAGCCCGCTGCCCGTCAGGCGCTGGCGAGCGGTCTGATCGCCTACGACCAGCGCCACGGCTGGCGCGGTGCCGAGCAGAGCGACATCGCCGCAAGTCTCGTCGAAGCCCAGGAGCAGACCACGACCCAGGGCCTCGAGGAGGAGCTTTCCGAGTCGCCGGAAATCCGCCAGACCGCACGCCAGGCCGCCGAGCGCAGCCAGACCGAGATCGCCGGTATCGACGGCGACGTCTCCAACTGGCTGCAGGTGCTCGAACGCACGCCTAACTACGGCCTGCTGCGCCCGGCCATCGTGGTCCAGAGCGGCGGCCGCGAGATGCAGGTGCTGACCCGCGACCGCGAGCTCAAGACCATTCCCTGGGAAGGGCTCAGCTGGGCGCGCGCCTACCAGAACCCGAGAAGCCGTGGCGGCGAGCCGTCGAGCGCCGACCAGATCGCCGTGCGCGGCGACCTGGTGCGCATCGTCGAGAACGACGACGGCTCGGTGCGCCTTTCCCAGCGCCCGGACGTCGAAGGATCGCTGGTGGTCCAGGACCCGCGCACCGGCGCGATCCTGGCGCTGCAGGGCGGCTTCGACTTCAATGCCAGCAAGTTCAACCGCGCCATCCAGGCCCAGCGCCAGTCCGGCTCGATCTTCAAGCCGTTCATCTACCTGGCCGCCCTCGACGACGGCGGCATGACCGCGGCGAGCGTGGTCAACGATGCGCCGCTGGTGGTCGACGACGGCAGCAACTCGCTGTGGCGCCCGGTCAACTCCAGCCGCGACTTCCAGGGCCCGATGCGCCTGCGCCCGGCGCTCGCCCGCTCGCGCAACCTGGTCACCATTCGCGTGCTGCAGTCCATGGGCGTCAACCCGACCATCGACTACCTGGCCGGCTTCGGCTTCTCCGTCGACCGCCTGCCCCGGGGCCTGTCGCTGGCACTGGGCAGCGCCAGCCTCACGCCCATGGAGATGACCAACGCCTACGCGGTGATCGCCAACGGCGGCTTCCAGGTCTCGCCCTGGTTCATCGAACGCGTCACCCGCAACGACGACAACGAGGTGCTCGACGAAGCCACACCGCGCATCGCCTGCCCGAGCTGTGCCGATGGCCAGCAGAGCGTGGAGATCGACGGCAAGGAGTACCCGGTCGCCGAGCGGGTGGCCGACCCGGCGGCGGTCTACATCCTGCGCGACATGCTGCGCGACGTCATTACCTCCGGCACCGGGCGTGCCGCGCTGAGCCTGAACCGTGACGATATCGTCGGCAAGACCGGCACCACCAACAACCAGCGCGATGCCTGGTTCGCCGGCTTCAACAGCGATCTGGTGACCACCGTCTGGGTGGGCAAGGACAGCAACGAGACCACCGCCGAGTACGGCGCCAGCGCTGCGCTTCCGATCTGGATCGACTTCATGGGTCAGGCGCTGGAAGGCACCCCGCCGGCCATACCGGAGCGCCCCGCCACGGTGGTCACTGCCCGAGTCGACCCGGACAGCGGCCGCCGTCTCTACGACGAACAGTCCGGCGGGATCTCGGAGCTGTTCCGCGAGGATCGCCTGCCCTCCTACCAGACCCGCACCATCAGTCGCGAGCTCGAAGAGGCGAGCGGCTCCCAAGGCTCCGGCGCGGCGGAATCGATCTTCTGATCACCGCCCGCCCAGGCCTTGAACGCAAAAGCCCGGAACATTGTTCCGGGCTTTTTTGTGCCTGCGTACGTCGTGGCTACGCACTCGGGTAGTTGCATACGCACTTGAGTAGTGCGTCAAGCGCGCGTCGGGACCGCCCCCTCCTGGCGGCTGGCCAGGTAGTTGGCACCGATCACCACGGCCATTACCACCACGCCGGCGATCTCGGTCCACAGGTTCGGGTAGAAGACCCCGAAGATCGCCGCTCCGATGGCCAGGCGCGGAATCAGTGACATGCGCGTGAACAGGTAGCCTTCGAGCGAAGCCGCGAAGGCACATAGCGCGAACAGCGCGATCACCGCGTTCCAGATCACCACCGGCACCGGGCCGCCGATGATGATCTCCGGGTTGAACACCATGAACAGCGGAATCAGGTAGAGCCCCTTGGCGAATTTCCACGCCTGGAAGCTCGTCTCCATCGGCTTGCTGCCGGCGATTGCCGCCCCGGCGAAACCGGCAAGGGCTATCGGTGGCGTGACGTTGGAGTCCTGGGAGTACCAGAACACCACCAGGTGCGCGATCAGAAGCGGCACGCCGAACTCGCTGGTCAAGGCCGGCCCGACCAGCACGATCAGCACGATGTAGCTCGCGGTGACCGGCAGCCCCATGCCGAGCACCAGGCTCGCCAACAGCACCATCACCAGCGCCAGCACCAGGTTGCCGCCGGAGAAGGCGAGCATCATCGAGGAGAACTTGAGCCCGAGGCCGGTCAGCCCCACCACGCCGACGATGATACCGGCCACGGCGCAGGCCATGGAGACCGCCACGGCGTTGCGCGCGCCGAGTTCGAGACCTTCCACGAGCTTTCCAAGCCCCGCTTTAACGACGCCCACGGTGCGCTCGGCGGTAACCGGTTGCCCCTGACGGGGAGCGACGAAGAAGTACCACAAGGCGTAACGGATCACCGCCACCGCGACCATGGTGATGACCGCGTAGTAGCCCACCCGCATCGGCGACAGGTTCATGACCAGAAGCCACACCAGTACCGCCAGCGGCAAGAGGAAGTGCCAGCCATCCTTCATCACCTGGCGCATCTTCGGCAGCTCCGAGCGCGGCATGCCCTGCATGCCCTGCTTGAGCGCGATGATGTGCACGAACAGGTAGACCGTGGCGAAGTACATGATCGCCGGCAGGATGCTGATCTTGACGATCTCGAGATACGGTGTGTTGGTGTATTCGGCGATCAAGAAGGCGCCGGCGCCCATCAGAGGTGGGGTGATCTGCCCGCCGGTCGAGGCAGCGGCCTCGATGCCGCCGGCCTGCTTGGCCTTGTAGCCGAGCTTTTTCATCAGTGGAATGGTGAAGGCGCCGGTGGTCACCACGTTGGCGATGGCGCTGCCCGAGATCGAGCCCATGCCCGCCGAGGCGAGCACGGCCGCCTTGGCCGGGCCGCCGCGCTGGCGACCGGTGGCGGCGTAGGCCATGTCGATGAAGAACCGTCCTGCTCCAGTGCATTCCAGAAAGGCGCCGAACAGCACGAAGATGAAGATGTAGGTGGCGGCGACCCCGAGCGGCAGCCCGAAGATGCCCTCCTGGCCGAGATAGAGCTGTCCCGCCACCCGATCCAGGGTATAGCCGCGATGGGAGAGAATGCCCGGCAGCCACTCACCGAGCCAGGGCAGTTCGCCCCGCGGACCGGCCAGAGCGTAGATGATCGCGATCAAGCCGATGATGGTCATCCCGAGCCCCACCGCCCGGCGGCTGGCCTCGAGCACCGTCACCGTGGCGATGATCGCCACGGTGATATCGGTCTGGTTCCAGAAACCGGCACGGTTGACGATCTCGTCGAGATACAGCACCAGATACCCGCCAGTGATCAAGGCGCCAGCGAAGAAGAGCGCATCGATTGCCCAGCCCAGTACACCGCGTTTGCGGGTAGGGCCGAAGACGGGAAACATCAAGAAGGCCAACAGCATGATCAGCGCCAGGTGGATGCTGCGCTGATAGAAAAGCCCCAGCGGCTGAATGCCCGCGGAGTAGAGCTGGAAAAGCGAGAGGGCGACCGCGACCAGCGTGATCACCTTGAGTACCAGCCGCGGCTGTCGCGCGTTGGCCCCGGGGATGACCACCGGCGGTTGAGTGGATTCGCTCATGGGAACCTCGAAGAGAGCAATGGAAGCTAAAGTGATGAAACGTCGATATTGGAATGTCTTTTTTTCAGTTCGCGCCGGCGTGATAGCTGGCACGGGTCAGGGCGAGGTGAGCTCGACATATACCCGCTCGCCGGCGGCACGCACGGAAAGGCTCACCGTGGGGTACTCGCCACCGGGCCAGGCCAGCCGGTGATCCACCGCAGGAGCGCCCACGCGCAGTGCGTAGCGATTGCCCGGTACCGGCTCCATGATCTCTTCGATCCAGTAGCCGCCTTCGCCGTCGGACACCTGCACGCCGCGACCTTCGATATGGCCAAGACCGGCGGCGAAGTCCGGCTGGTGGCTGCGCTCGAGCACCATGGTGCCTTCACGGTTCACATAGCAGTCGCGCACGGTGAAGTGCGCCACCGAGTGATTCCAGGTCATGCACCAGCGGCTGCCCGTCGGCGCCGGCTCGTCGAGCAGTACCTCGCCGCTTTCGCGGGTGACCTGCAAATGCGCCGGCGCCTGTTCCCAGGCGCCGGCGGGCGGTATCACCAGTGAAAGCGTCATCAGCGGCAGAAACGACCACTGCATGAGAACGCCTCCTCAAAAATCAAGGACGCAGGCGGTCCGGAATCTCGGCGCCGACTTCCTCGAAGTAGCGAATCGCGCCGGGGTGCAGCGGTACCGGCGTGGACTCCATGGTGAACTCCACGGTGGTGTCGTTGGCCGCCGGGTGCACCGCGATCAGCTCGTCGATGTGCTCGAACAGAAGCTGCGTGAGCTGGTAGGCGAGCTCTTCGTCCATGTCGGCGTTGACCACCAGCACGTTGGGAATACCGATGGTCTGTACCGCCTCGTCCATGCCGTCGTAGAGGCCAGCCGCCAGCTCGTAAGGCGCGAACACCGCCTCCTCTTCCTGGGCGTTGGCAATCTCCTCGTCGGAGAGGCCGATAAGGCGGATATCCCGGGTGGCTGCCAGGTTCATGATCGAGCTGGTCGGCGGGCCGACGCTCCAGAAGCCGGCATCGATGTCGCCGTCGCGAATGGCGTCGGCGGTCTCGTTGAAGTTGAGCCGCTGGGCGGTGAAGTCGTCGTAGCTTACGCCGTTGGACTCGAGCACGGCGCGGGCGTTGAGCTCGGTGCCGCTGCCCGGCGCGCCGACCGAGACGCGCTTGCCGGCCAGATCCTCGATGCCTTGAATGTCGGATTCCGCCAGCACCACCAGCTGCACGGCGTTGGGGTAGATCGACGCCAGCGCCCGGGTGTTCTCGACCTGGCGGCCTTCGAAGTCACCGGTGCCGGTGTAGGCCTGGTAGACGGTATCGGCCAGGGCCGTGGCGAGATCCGCGTCACCGCGCATGATCAGGCCCATGTTCTCGACCGAGGCGCCAGTGACTTCCGCCGTGGCCTGGGCACCTTCGATATGGTTGTTGATCATTTCGGCCAAGCCCCCGCCGATGGGGTAATACACCCCGCCGGTGCCGCCGGTGGCGATCGAGAGCTGCTGGGCGCTGGCGGGTAGCGCCAGGGCCAGCATGGTGGTGGCTACTGCATAGTTCAGCGTTCGCATGAGCATTGCCCCTGTCTTGAAAGATCGTTGTTGACGTTCTTGAAAGATCGTTGTTGACGTTGCAGATCCAGGCGGTGCAAAACGACCATCCGGGTATCGGAGAGCGTTTAACCGACGTTAGCACGGTTTCAAATCAAACGTTAATGGGACGATGGTTCCATAGCCAAGAGGACGAAAACGCCCTTCGGCGGGTGCCAGGTGGCGTTGTTCGAGGACCACTTGCCCAGGCCAAGTCGCGCGAATTTCTGTAGAATCTCCCCCATCTGACCACAATGTCCGCTATTTTAGCGTTTTAATGCACGATCGAGACGCTCAAGGAGAGTCGATGGCCTCGCCCCTGCCCCGCCCCAACCTGGCCATCAGCGCCTACCGAGAACTCAAGCGCGACATCATTCGTGGCCGCTACCAGGCCGGCGAAAAACTGCTGATGAGCCTTCTGAAAGAGCGCTACGGGCTGAGCACCGGCCCGCTGCGCGAGGCGCTCTCCCAACTGGTGGCGGATCGCCTGGTGGTCGCCATCAGTCAGCGCGGCTACCGCGTGGCCGCGATGTCGCTGGCCGAGCTCAACGACATCTACGATGCGCGCGCCCAGCTCGAGGGGTTGATTCTGAGGCTTGCCATCGAGCGCGGCGACGACGACTGGGAAGCTGGCGTGCTGGCCACCGCCCATCGCCTTGGCAAGATCACCCGCCTCAACACGCCCACGGACCTGCTCGACGTGTGGGATACGCGCCACCAGGCGTTTCATACCGCCATCGCCAGCGGCTGCAACTCTCCTCATCTTCTGCAGATGCGCGAGTCGCTGTTCAACCAGGTAGAGCGCTACCGTCATCTATGGCTTCAGGAGACGGTGATGTCCGCCCCGGCGCTCGAACGCAAGCATCGCGAACACACCGCGCTGGTCGAGGTGATCCTAGCCCGCGACGCCGAACGCGCCGCCGTCCTGATGCGCGAGCATCTGATGACCCCGGTGCCCATCATTACCGACGTGTTGCGCGCACGCGGTATCGACTAACGTCGGCGTTTCAAAAAAATGTAGATATTTTAAAATAACGGCGATAGATTGAACCAGGCGGTCTTGTACCGCCCCGACTTCCATTATTCGCCGTGCTCACCGGTTGCAAGCGCGGCGCCACGCTACGAGCCAACACGCTCAGGAGCCTTCGCCATGTCACGCTTCAACTGGGACGACCCGCTACTTCTGGAACAGCAGCTCAGCGACGAGGAGCGCCAGATTCGCGACGCCGCCCGGGACTACTGCCAGGAAAACCTTCAGCCCCGCGTGCTCGGCGCCTTCCGCGAGGAGCGCTTCGATCGCGAGATCATGTCCGAGATGGGCGAGCTTGGCCTGCTCGGCGCGACGGTTTCTGAGGCGTACGGCGGCGCCGGCGTCAACCACGTGGCCTACGGGCTGATCGCCCGCGAGGTCGAGCGCGTCGATTCCGGCTACCGCTCGGCGATGAGCGTGCAGTCCTCCTTGGTGATGTACCCGATCGAGACCTACGGTAGTGAAGAGCAGAAGCAGAAGTACCTGCCCAAACTTGCCACCGGCGAGCTGGTCGGCTGCTTCGGGCTCACCGAGCCGGACCACGGCTCCGACCCGGGCTCGATGATCACCCGCGCCGAGAAGGTCGATGGCGGCTACCGCCTGACCGGGGCCAAGATGTGGATCACCAATAGCCCCATCGCCGATCTCGCCGTGGTATGGGCGAAATCCGCCGCTCATGACGACCAGATCAAGGGCTTCATCGTCGAGCGCGGCACGGAAGGCTTCTCCACGCCGAAGATCGAGGGCAAGGTATCGCTTCGCGCCTCGATCACCGGCGAGATCGTGCTCGATGGCGCCTTCGTGCCGGAAGAGAACCTGTTGCCGGGCGTCAGCGGCCTGAAAGGCCCGTTTGGTTGCCTCAACAAGGCGCGCTACGGCATCGCCTGGGGCGTGATGGGCACCGCCGAGTTCTGCTGGCACGCCGCGCGCCAGTACACTCTGGATCGCAAGCAGTTCAACCGCCCGCTCGCCGCCAACCAGTTGATCCAGAAGAAGCTCGCCGACATGCAGACCGAGATCGCCCTCGGTCTTCAGGCGGCGCTGCAGGTCGGCCGGCTGATGGATGCGGGCAACTGGACCCCGGAAATGGTGTCGCTGATCAAGCGCAACAACTGCGGCAAGGCGCTGGACATCGCCCGGCTTTCCCGCGACATGCACGGCGGCAACGGCGTATCCGACGAGTACGGCGTGATTCGCCACATGGTGAACCTGGAGTCGGTCAACACCTACGAGGGTACCCATGACGTGCACGCGCTGATCCTGGGTCGCGCCCAGACCGGTCTGCAGGCGTTCTTCTAACCCGCCCGACGAGGTGCCCCATGAGCGATACGCCCACGCCGCTTGCCGGCATCAAGGTGCTCGATCTCTCCCGCGTGCTCGCCGGCCCCTGGTGCGGGCAGCTCCTGGCGGATATGGGCGCCGAGGTGATCAAGATCGAGCGCCCGGGCCTGGGCGACGATACCCGCCAGTGGGGCCCGCCCTGGCTGGGAGAGCGATCGGGAGAAGGGCTGGGAGACGGGCTTGCCGACAGCTTCGAGTCCGCCTACTACCTGTGCGCCAACCGTGGCAAGCGCTCGGTCACCGTCGACATGGCCAAACCCGAAGGCCAGGCGCTGATCAAGACGCTCGCCCGCGGCGCCGACGTGCTGCTCGAGAACTTCAAGGTCGGCGGGCTTGCGAAGTACGGTCTGGATTTTGAAAGCCTGAAGGCGATCAACCCGGGGCTCGTCTACTGTTCGATCACCGGTTTCGGCCAACATAGCCCCTACGCCCATCGCGCCGGCTACGACTTCATGATCCAGGCCATGGGGGGCCTGATGAGCCTGACCGGCCAACCGGACAGCGCCCCTGGCGGCGGGCCGGTCAAGGTGGGCGTGGCAATCACCGACCTGTTCACCGGCCTTTATGCCAGCAACGCCATCCTTGCTGCGCTCTATGCCCGGCGTGATTCAGGCCAGGGTTGCCATGTCGATCTTTCGCTGATGGACGTGCAGGTGGGGGTGCTCGCCAACCAGGCGAGCAACTATCTCACCTCCGGCCAGATACCCACGCGCCTGGGCAACGCTCACCCCAACATCGTGCCCTACCAGGCCTTCGCCACGCGCGATGGCCATCTCATCGTCGCGGTGGGCAACGACACGCAGTTCCAGCGCTTTTGCCAAGTGATCGGAGAACCGGTGCTTTGCGAGGATGCGCGCTTTGCCACCAACGGCGCGCGGGTGGCGAACCGAGCGCAGCTGGTACCCAGGCTGGAAGCGGCTCTTGCGCAGCGCTCGCTTGACGAGTGGCTGGCCGCGTTCGAGGCGGTCGGCGTGCCCTGCGGGCCGATCAACACCCTCGACCGCGTCTTCGACGACGCCCACGTCAAGGCGCGCACGCTCAAGCAGACCCTGCCCCATCCCCGGGCGGGCAGCGTGGATCTTGTCGCCTGCCCGATCCGTATCGACGGCCACCAGGTCACTGCCGGCACCGCCCCGCCGCTGCTCGGTGAGCACACCGATGGCGTACTCGAGGAGATCGGCATCACGCCGGAGCAGCGCCAGGCGCTTCGCGAGGCAGGCATCATCTAGCCATTTGCCGTTGCATACCTTGCCATACCTTCCCCTTGCGCCCGTTACAGGGCGCTTTTTTTGATTGCAAGCACGGAAACATTTGTTAAAAGCCCGGAGCCTGGATAACGCGTGCCATGTACGCGCTGGCGGCGGGCAACTAGACTGAGTCGACTAGTCATAAAGGACTAGCCCACAGGCGCACGCCAGATGCGCCATTAAAACCAGCAACATCGGCTTGAAAACCAGGAGTTTCCATGAGCAATTGCGCTCGGGTAGAGGGGCACTGCAATCGCTGCGAAGGCGAGTTGCCGTTCGAGTTCACCATGGCATTCCAGCCCATCGTGGACGTGGCGCACGCCAGGATCACCACTTACGAGGCGCTGGTGCGTGGGGTCAACGGCGAGTCGGCCTTCAGTATCCTTTCTCAGGTAACCGAGGGGCTTCTGTACCGTTTCGACCAGGCCTGCCGGGTAAAGGCGATCGAGATGGCCAGCGCCCTGAACATGCAGACCGATCTTTCGATCAACTTCCTGCCCAACGCGGTCTACGAGCCTCACGCCTGCATCCAGGCAACACTCGAGGTGTCCCGGCGTGTGGGCTGGCCCATCAACCGCCTGGTGTTCGAGATTACCGAGACCGAGCGGGTCAACGACCGCCAGCACCTGACCGACATCATCGACGCCTACAAGAGCATGGGATTCAAGACCGCGCTGGACGACTTCGGCAACGGCTACGCCAACCTGGACCTGCTCACCGACCTCGCCCCGGACAAGCTCAAGATCGACCGCGAGATCGTCATGAACTGCGACCGCGACCCGCGTCGCCAGGCGCTCTTGAAGGCGGTGGTCACCCTGGGTCGCGAGCTCGGCATCAGCCTGATCGCTGAAGGCATCGAGACCGAAGCAGAGGCGCTGTGGCTCGCTCGCGTCGGCATCACCCGTCAGCAGGGCTACTTCTACGCCCGGCCGGTCATCGACTCGCTCGGCGAGGACCTCACCCCGCGACTTCTCGCCCTGCGCGAAAAGCTTCACTCCCGGGCCGACCTGGCCAACGCCTGACCGCCCTGCGGTGGCGGGATGTCAACCGCGCTCCTGCGTACTATGCTGACGGTACTATGCTGACGGTACCATGCTAACGGTACCAACACCCATGAGGGACGGCGCGAGGCCGCACGTCCCACGACAGGAGCAAGCCATGACCAATGCCGAGCTCGACAAGCTAAAGCAGAAATACGTGGCCGCGGGTGCGGCAAGCCCCGCCACCGCCTATGCCGCCCGGGCCGAGAACGCCGAGATCTGGGACGCCGACGGCAACCGTTTTATCGACTTCGCCGGCGGCATCGGCGTGCTCAACATCGGCCACCGCCACCCCAAGGTGGTCGCCGCGGTCAAGGAGCAGCTCGACAAGGTCATGCACACCTGCCAGACCGTGATGCCCTATGAAGGCTACGTGAAGGTCGCCGAGAAATTGAGCCAGGTGGTGCCGGTACGCGGCCACGCCAAGGTGATGCTCGCCAACTCCGGCGCCGAGGCGCTGGAGAACGCGGTCAAGATCGCCCGGGCGGCCACCAAGCGGCCCAACGTGATCTGCTTCGACGGCGGCTACCATGGTCGCACCTTCTTCACCATGGCGATGAACGGAAAGGTCGCGCCGTACCAGACCGACTTCGGCCCAATGCCCGGCACCGTGTTTCGCGCGCCTTATCCTGTGCCCTACCATGGCATCAGCGAAGACGAGGCGATTCGGGGGCTGATGATGGCGTTGAAGACCGACGCCGGCCCGACCAATACCGCCGCCATCGTGCTCGAACCGGTACTCGGCGAAGGCGGCTTCTACCCCGCGCCCGCCTCGTTTCTGAAGCGAGTGCGCGACATCTGCGACGAACTCGGCATCCTGATGATCGTCGACGAGGTGCAGTCCGGCTTCGGGCGCACCGGCAAGCTCTTCGCCATCGAGCACAGCGGCGTGGAGCCGGACATCATGACCATGGCGAAAAGCATGGCGGACGGCATGCCGATCTCGGCGATCGTCGGCACCGACAAGCTCATGGACGCCTCCGGCCCCAATTCCCTCGGCGGTACCTACACTGGCAGCCCCACCGCCTGCGCGGCGGCGCTGGCCGTGCTTGAGGTGTTCGAGCAGGAGAACATCCTGGAGAGAAGTCAGGCCCTGGGCGAGAAGCTCGGCCAACGCTTTGGCGAGTGGCAGCAGAAGTTCGACTGCGTCGACAACGCCCGCCACATGGGCGCGATGGCCGCCTTCGAGCTGGTCACCGACAAGGGCAAGAGTGAACGCGCGCCGAACCCGGAGCTGGCCGGCGCACTTTGCAAGAAGGCGCGCGAAGAGGGGCTGATCCTGCTCTCCTGCGGCATGTACGCCAATACCATCCGCTTTCTGATGCCGGTGACCATCGAGGACAGCGTGCTCGACGAAGGCCTCGACATCATCGAGGCGTGCCTGGAGTCGTTGATCTGACAAAGAACCCGCCCAACAAGAACGCCGCCCCTCGGGGCGGCGTTTTCATGTCGGCAGGTTTGGCGCACTCACTTCCGCGGGCGGCGGTCCCCTTCGAGGAAATTCGCCGTGAACACCGCCTTGCCGTGGGTCTCGAAGGACCACTTCATGACATCGTTGAGCGCGCTCATCACCGCGTCGAATTCGCCGAACACCTGGGTGCTCATGCGGTTGGGATGCACCTCGAGGCCGGTGGCTTCCAGGCGTTTGACGACCTCTTTCACCACCGGCTTGTAATCGTCGGCCAGCGGGTAGTAGCTCAGCTGCACGGAAAGATACATGGCGTGCCTCCTTATCGATGTGCCTGGCGAGACTGGAACCGGTGCCAGGCGGCCAGAATGGCGGCGCGGGTTTCGCCGGGGTGTTCCATGGGGAACATGTGCCCGCCGGGAACACGGGTAAGCGCCAGGCCTCGGCGCTCAAGACGGCGAATGCGCGCAGCGGTGAGCAGATCCGAGCGCTCGCCGGCGACGATCTCCACCGGCACCCGCAGCCGCTTGAGGCGCGACGTGAGGTGATCCGGCAGGTTGCGAAAGATCGCCACCTCGACCTCCGGCTCGAAGACCAGCTCCGCCTGGCCATCGTCGAGCAGCCGGGTGCCCGTTTCAACATAGTCGTTGAGCGCCTCCGGCGTAAAGCCGCGAAAAAGCCCCCGGCGGCCGAGCGAGGTGGCCATCGCCTCGCGGCTCGGCCACACGCTGCGCCGCCCCCGGGTCTTGCCCGCCGGCGTGATGCGATCGACGAAGCCGAAACGCTTGGCGGCCTTCATGGCCCAGGCGTCCATGCCCAGCATCAAAGGCGGGTCGAGTATCACCAGGCCCAGAAAGCGCTCCGGCTCGCGCAGCGCGGCCATCATCATCAGTGTGCCGCCGAGCGAGTGCCCCACGCCCAGTACCGGCCCAGCCTTGGGCAGATGGTGATGAAGCAGCTCATCCACCAGATTGGCCCAGTTGCGATTGACCGGGTACTGCGGGTGATGGCCCACCCGTTCGATGGGCTGCACATCGAAATGCTCGGCCAGCGGCGCAAGCAGGCTGCGGTAGCTCGAACCGGGAAAGCCGTTGGCGTGAGCGAAGACGAGCGGAGGGCGCGAAGAGGTCATGGGCGGGCTCGGTATGTCATGGGTCGTTGTTATAAGGCCGCTATCGATCATACAACTGTTTTAATCGCTGCCGGAAGCCGCGTCAATGACCACGTCGGCGGAACATCAAAATAACGCGAGCTGGGTTTGCGGCGCACCGTCGGCCAGGCGATAGCCCACGCCCAGAAGCCGCACAGGACGGGCGCCCCTTGCCCAACCCACGTTCAAGAGTGATTCGAACTGGGCCATGTTGGGCGCGGGGTCGGCGTGCTCCACCGTGGTCTGGGTAAAGTCGTTGAACTTGACCTTGACCATCAGCCCCTTCACCGCCGGCGGCGGGTCGAGCCGGGCGTAGCGCCGCTCCAGATCCTCGAGCAGCGCGGGCAGCTCCTGGCGGCACGCCTCCAGCGTCGGTAGATCCCGCGAGTAGGTCTGTTCGGTGCTGATCGACTTGCGCTCGCGGTGGGTCTTCACCGGGCGCTCGTCGTGCCCCCGGCTCAGCTCGAAAAGACGCTTGCCGAAGCGGCCAAAGTGCTCGACCAGCTCGGTCAGGGGCCGCGCGCGCAGATCCGCGCAGGTGTGGATATCGAGGCTCGCCATCTTCTCGGCGGTGCGCGGGCCCACGCCGTGAATCTTCTTCACTGGAAGCGCAGCGACGAAGCTTTCGACCTCACTCGGTGCGATCACGCAGAGCCCGTCGGGCTTGTTCCAGTCGCTGGCGATCTTGGCCAGGAACTTGTTCGGCGCCACTCCGGCGGAGACAGTGATACCCACTTCGCGGTGCACCTTGTCGCGAATCGCCTGGGCCATCAGCGTGGCGCTGCCCTTGAACTGCGTGACCCCGGAGACGTCCAGAAAGGCTTCGTCCAGGGAAAGCGGCTCGATCAGCTCGGTCAACTCGCGATAGATGGCGAAGACCTGGCGGGCGACCTCCTTGTACTTGGCCATGTCGCCGCGCACGACCGTGAGGTGCGGGCAGCGCTTGAGCGCCTGGCCCATGGGCATGGCGGAATGAATACCGTACGCCCGGGCCGGGTAGTTGCAGGTGGCGACCACCCCGCGCTGCTCGACGCTCCCGCCGATGGCGATGGGAATGTCCTTGAGCGCCGGGTTGTCGCGCATCTCGACCGCCGCGTAGAAGCAGTCGCAATCGCAGTGAATGATCTTGCGCACGGGCGCCTGGTCCTGGGGTCAGAAAACAGAAGCGATAGACTGTAAAAAATCACAGTTTATCACACCCGGGTTCCCATCAGGTGCCGCAGAAAGTGCGCAGCACCTGCTCGCTCTGGGTGGCGGGGGCGGCCAGCCAGCGCGCCTCCTCGGTATCGTCGAAGGGTGCGCTGATCACCGCCAGAAGCGCATGGAACGGCGCGAAGTCACCCTCGTAGGCGGCGTCGATCACCTCTTTCACCCGGTGGTTGCGCGGAATTGCCACCGGGTTGGCCCGGCGCATGGTGGCCACGCGGTCGGCGTCCTGCAAAAGCGCGGCCTCGCGCCACTGCTCGAGCCACTCGCCGAGGGCAGCCGGCGTCTCGGTCAGCGCCAGCAGCGCCTCGCGGTGGCGCTCGTCGAAGGTGCCTGCGTACAGCGTCAGCGCATCGAAGGTGGCGGTCATATCCATGCGCCCCTGGTGCATCAGCGCCTCGAGCGCCTCCATCAGCGTATCCGCCTGCTCGCCGGCGGCCTCCTCGAGCCCGAGCTTTTCCCGGCGCAGCGCCTGGCGGGTCTGCTCGAAGTGGCTTTCGAAACCGCGAATCACCTCGACGGCGAGCTCCACGCCCTCTTCACCCTGCACGTTCATCAGCGGCAACAGTGTCTCGGCGAAGCGAGCCAGGTTCCACTGGGCAACCGCCGGCTGATTGCCGAAGGCGTAGCGCCCGCCCTCGTCGATGGAGCTGAACACCTTGCGCGGGTCGAACTGCTCCATGAAGGCGCAGGGGCCGTAGTCGATGGTCTCGCCGCTGATGCTGGTGTTGTCGGTGTTCATCACGCCGTGGATGAAGCCCAGGCTCATCCAGCGCGCCACCAGCTCGGCCTGGCGGCGGGTGACGCCTGTCAGAAGCGCGAGATACGGATCATCCTGCTTGCGCGCCTCGGGGTAGTGGCGGGCGATGACGTAGTCCGCCAATGCCCGGGTAGTCTGCTCGCCGTGGCGGGCAGCGAACTGGAAGGTGCCCACGCGCACATGGCTCGACGCCACGCGGGTGAACACCGCGCCGGGCTCCGGTAGCTGGCGCGCCACGCGCTCGCCGCTGGCCACCGCCGCCAGCGCCCGGGTGGTGGGCACGCCCATGGCGGCCATGAACTCGCTGACCAGATACTCACGCAGCACCGGCCCGAGCGGCGAGCGGCCATCGCCACCGCGAGAGAACGGCGTGCGCCCGCTGCCCTTGAGCTGGATATCGAAGCGCTGGCCCTGGGCGTCCACCACCTCGCCCAGCAAAAGTGCCCGACCATCGCCGAGCTGCGGCACGAAGTTGCCGAACTGGTGCCCGGCGTAGCCCAGCGCCACGGGCCTTGCCCCCGGCGGCGGCGTGTTGCCGCTGAACCACGCGGCGAGCGTGGCGTCGTCCGGCATCGCGTCGGCACCGAGGCGCCGGGCGAGCGGCGCGTTGAAGGCGAGCAGCGCAGGCGTGGCGACGCCGGCAGGGTCGCAGGCGACCCAGAGCGGCTCGGGAAGCGTGGTGTAATCATGTTCGAATGTCAGCACGGTGGCCTCCGCTTTCAATCCTCGGCATGGGCTAATACCCTAGCATCTGACTCAAGTATAAGGCGATATCATGCCCCTTTCCGACCACGCCCCGCTGCCGCGCGCGTTCTTCGACCGCGATACCCTGCTCGTCGCCCGGGCGCTTCTGGGCTGTCGCCTAGTGCGCCGGGTGAACGGCGAGCTCGTCGCCGCCACCATCGTCGAGACCGAGGCGTACCGCGGCGCGATGGACACCGCCTGCCACGCCCACCGCCGCGAGACACCGCGCACCCGGGCGATGTTCGGCCCGCCGGGCCACGCCTACGTCTATCTGGTGTATGGCATGCACTGGCTTCTGAACATCGTTACCGAGCCCGAGGGCAGCCCCTGCGCAGTGCTGGTACGCGCGGTCGAACCACACGTCAACGAGGACGCCATGCGCCGCCTCCGCCCGGTGAAAAACCGCGAGCTCTCCAACGGCCCAGGCAAGCTGACCCGGGCGCTGGCGATAGACAAGACGCTTTACGGCGAGGACATGACCCGCCCAAGCCAGCTCTGGGTGGTGAAAGGTGACGCCCCCAACACGATTTCCAGCGGCCCCCGGGTGGGCATCGACTACGCCGCCCCGGCGGACCGCGACGCCCCCTGGCGGCTGTGGATCACCGACAACCCGTGGGTCTCGAAGGCGCGCTAGGGTGCAGCCACCGCGTTGCGCTCATCCAGGCGGGCCAGGGCGTGGGCCAGTACCGGGGTGAGCGGCGCGCGCCACTGGTGGGACAGCAGGTGATCCGCCCGGGTCACGCCGAGCGACAGCGACGCCACGGGTAGCCCCAGGGCATGGGCCTCGCGGCAGAAGCGGTAGCCGGAGAACACCATGAGCGAGGTGCCCACGGCGAGCACCCCGCTTGCCCGGGCGAGTGCGGCCTGCGCCTTGAGGCGGCGCTCCTGAGGGACGACATCGCCGTAGTAGACCACGTCGGGCTTCAACACGCCGCCGCAGCGGGGGCAGTCGTAGACGCGAAAACTCGAGAAGTCGGTTTCCAGATCCGCATCGCCATCCGGAGCGTGGGCGGCGTCCATGGCGGCGAAACGCGGGTTCATGCGCGCCATCTCCGCGTGTATGGCGTAGCGCATCATCGAGTAGCCGCAGCGCATGCAGCTGACCGTATCGGCGCGCCCGTGCAGGTCGATCACTCGTTTCGACCCCGCGCGCTGGTGCAGCCGGTCGACGTTCTGAGTCACCAGCATCTCGATGAAGCCGCGCGCCTCCAGCGCCGCCAGCACGCGATGCGCCCCGCCCACCTGGGCACTGCCCAAGGCCTTGAAGCCGATCAGCGCCCGGGCCCAGTAGCGCTTTCGCACATCAAAGCTTGCCATGAAATCGCCGTGCTGCACCGGCGGTGAGCGCTTCCACTGGCCGTTGGCATCGCGGTAGTCAGGGATGCCGCTGTCGGTGCTCACCCCGGCCCCGGTAATGACGAACAGGCGCGGGTGGCGAAGCACGAACGCCGCCAGCGCCTCCCCCGCCGCTTCTACTTCACTGTGGTTTTTAATCTGCGTCAAACGCTCACCCTGGGCAACCGGTTAAACTCTCAACGATACTGTAGGACAATGGCGCGGCATACAACGTGCCCAGCCCGGCGCAAAAAGGAGCCCGACATGCAGCGCGATCACGACATCATCATTGTAGGCGGCGGTATGGTGGGCGCGGCGCTGGCCGCGCGGCTGGGCCAGGCGGGCCGGCGCGTGGGGCTCATCGAGCGCGGCAGCGCCCCGCAAGCCCCCGAGGGCGACTTCGACCTGCGCATCTCGTCGCTGAACAAGCGCTCGCTGGATTTCATCGCGGCGAGCCACACGGACCTCCCCCTGGAGCGCACCTGCGCGTTTCGCCATATCGAGGTATGGAACCAGGAGGGCTCCGGGCACAGCCTGTTTTCCGCCCGCGACAGCGACCTCGAACAGTTCGGCCTGTTCATCGAGAACGTGGCGCTGCAGCACGCTCTGTGGCAGCGCCTGGAAGCGATGCCCTGCGTGACGCTTTACACCGACACCACGATAGTCTCGACCCTGGCCGGGGTAGACGCGCGCATGGTGGAGCTCGACAGCGGCCAGACCCTGAGTGCCGAGCTCGTGGTGGGCGCCGACGGTGCCCGCTCGCAGCTCAGAGAGCTTGCCGGCATCGGCGTGCTGACCCACGACTACCACCAGCGGGCGATGATCGTGAACGTCGAGACCGCCCTGCCCCAGCAGGACGTGAGCTGGCAGTGCTTCACCCCGACCGGGCCGCTGGCCATGCTGCCGCTGCCCGGCCACCGGGCCTCGCTTGTGTGGTACGACAAGGAGGCCGCCACCCAGGCCCGCGAGGCGCTGGACGACGACGCCCTGAAAGCCGCCATCGAAGCCGCCTTTCCCAAGCGGCTGGGCGGCATCACCCGGGTCAACGCCCGGGCGAGCTTTCCCATCAAGCGCCAGCACGCCAAGCGCTACACCGCCAAGCGCCTGGCGCTGATCGGCGACGCCGCCCACGTGGTGCATCCACTGGCGGGCCAGGGGCTGAACATCGGCCTGCACGACGCCGACACCCTCGCCGAGCTGATCCTGAGCCATACGGACGCCGGCGATGCCTCCGCCCTTCAGCGCTTCGAATGGCAGCGCCGGCTCGCCAATCAGGCGATGATCGCCGCCACCGACAGCTTCCATCACCTGTTCACCGGCGTGAAACCGCTGCGCCAGCTGGGCGACTTGAGCCTGCACCTGGCCGAACGCCTGCCGTTCGCCAAGCGCATGATGATGCAGCAGGCCAACGGGCTGAATCCGTTCAAGTGGCGCTAGGCGCCCCGGCGGCGGAAAGTTCGGTGAGCCGCCCCGCCTTGTCCAGGCTGAACTCGGCGAAATCCCGCGCGAGATAGAGCGTACCGGTATAGGCCTCTTGCGCCTCCTGGCGAATCGCCTCGATGGACGACGCCGCCTCGCCGCGAGACTGATAGCGCGGGCTGAAGTGGGTCAGTACCAGATGAGGCAACGCGACGGACTCGGCAAAGGCCGCGACCTGGCCCGCGTAGCTGTGGCGCACCTCGGCGGCCTTGTCGGCCATGGCGGCGGTGTAGGTGGCCTCGTGCACCAGCACCTGGGCGCCCTCGCAGGCGCTCGCCAAAAGCGCCGGGCAGTCGTTGTCTCCGGCTACGACAATCTTGCCCGGCGGCTGTGTCATGCGAAGATATGCCCTGCTTTCGAGTATCTCGCCGTTCCATTCGACGTTCTCACCGTTGTAAAGCTGCCCCCAGAGCGGGCCGCGAGGAACACCTTGGGCGATCAACTTCTCGGTATCGAGGGCTGGCGTCGGCTTTTCGGTAAAGCTGTAGGCGTAGGAATCCACCCCATGGGAAAGGCGCGTCGTGCTCACCTCCAGCGTTTCGAAATCGATGCAGGGCAGCGCCTCGACGAACTGGAACGCCAGACTGAATGACAGCGTCACCTGGGTAGCCTCGAAGGTGGCCAAGAGCCACGCCTTCAGCGCTTCGGGCGCGACGATCAAAAGCGGCTCAACCCGCCCGTTCATCGAGGCGCTGGCCAGAAGCCCCGGCAGCCCGTAGCAGTGGTCGCCGTGCATGTGGGTGATCAGGATCGCGCGAAGCCCATGTAGCGACAGCGGCGTATGCAGAAGCTGGTGCTGGGTGGCCTCGCCGCAGTCGATCAGGTACCACCCCTTGCCCCTGCGCTCGCGCAGCGCCAGCCCGGAGAAATTGCGCTGCTTGGTGGGCGTGCCGGCGGAGGTGCCGAGAAAGAGCAGGTTCATGACGGGTTCTCGTGTGGGTCAGCGCTCACCTCGCAGCGAGGCAGCGTATGAAAGTCGTTCAAAACTCCCGGGGGCTGGCTATGCTGAAAAAGCCGCCGCGACGACCCATGACAACCACAACGCCCCTGCCGGGAGGCCTCATGCAACGCACCTCGCGCTACGCCCTCATGATAGCAAGCCTTGGCCTGCTGGCCGCCCCGCCGGTTTCGGCCTTCGACGGCATTGTCGAGAAACAGCGCTTTCGCCTCGAGAACTTCACCACCCAGGGCGGCGAGACGATCCCGCAGGTGGACGTCGGCTGGGAATCCTACGGCGAGCTCAACGACGCGCGAGACAACGTCATCCTGATCACGCATTTTTTCTCCGGCACCAGCCACGCGGCGGGGCGTTACAGCGACGAGGACGCGCTGCCCGGCTACTGGGATGCCATCATCGGCCCCGGCAAGGCGCTGGATACCGACCGTTTCTACATCATCGCCTCCGACACGCTGGTCAACCTCAACGCCCATGACCCGAACGTGGTCACCACCGGCCCGGCCACGCTCAACCCGGAGACGGGCGAACCCTGGGGCATGGATTTTCCGGTGGTGGGCATTCGCGATTTCGTCGAGGTGCAGCGGGCGCTGCTGGAAAGTCAGGGGATCGAGTCGCTGTACGCGGTGATGGGCGCCTCGATGGGGGCACTGCAGGCCATCGAGTGGGCAAGCGTCTACCCGGAGCGGGTCGAGCGGCTGATTCCCGTGATCGGCAGCGGCGCCACCGACCCGTGGCTTCTGGCCACCCTGGGCACCTGGGCCGCGCCGATTCGCCTGGACGAGCGCTGGAACGAGGGTGACTACTACGACGCCGAGCCGCCGCTCGCGGGCCTGAAGGAGGCGCTGAAACTGGTCACGCTGAACGCCAACCACTGGCGCTGGGCCAACCGCACCTTCGATCGCGCCTGGGCGGACGAAACCCGCGACCCGGCGCAGGAGTTGGATGCCCGCTATGCCATCGAGCAGGCCCTCGACGAGCTTGCCGCCGCCCGGGCCGAGGTGGCGGATGCCAACCACCTGCTCTACCTGGTGCGCGCCAACCAGAGTTTCATCGCTGGCGGCGGCGATACCTACCAGGAAGGCCTGGCCCGGATCGAGGCGCCCACGCTGATGCTCTACAGCGAGCGCGACCTGGTCTTTTCATCGGAGGGCGTGCGCCGCACTGCCCAATTGATCCGTGAAGCGGGCAACGAGGTAACGCTCGAACCCCTGCGAGGCGATCGCGGCCACCTCGACGGCGTGCTGGCCATCGAGCAGGCGAGCGATACGCTGCGGGCGTTTCTCGAGTAGCGGGTGGCGGCGCGTGCTCCGGTCGCGACCCCCTGGCCCGGCGCGCTTCCCTGCCCCGGGTCAAGGCGAAGCCCGCGCGAGTGACTACACTGGTGGAGCGATCCACGTTCCAATCAGGAGAACCACTCATGACCACCAACGAGAAAGTCTTCATCAGCCCCGGCCGCTACGTGCAAGGCGAAGGCGTGATCGCCCGCGCCGGCCACTACGTCTCGAACCTCGGGCAATCGGCGCTGCTGATCGCCGACGACGTGGTGTGGAAGATCGCCGGCGAGGCGCTCAGCAAGAGTCTGGAAGGCGACAATGTACGCTTCGAGCGCGCGGTATTCGAAGGCGAAGCCTCCAGTCGCGAGATCGACCGGCTGGTGAAACTGGGCCAGAAGCAAAAGGCCGAGGTGGTGATCGGCTTCGGCGGCGGCAAGGCGATCGACACCGCCAAGGGCGTGGCGGAGAAGCTCGAAGCCGCCTGCGCGGTCCTGCCCACCACCGCCTCCACCGATGCGCCGACCAGCGCGCTTTCGGTGATCTACAGCGACGACGGCGAGTTCGAATCCTACCGCTTCTACACCAAGAACCCGGACCTGGTGCTGGTGGATACCGGCATCATCTGCAAGGCGCCGCCGCGCTTTCTCGCCTCCGGCATCGCTGACGCCCTGGCCACCTGGGTCGAGGCGCGCGCCGCCATCCGCGCCAACGCCAACAATATGGCCGGCGGCAAGGCTACGCTTTTGGGCGCGACCATCGGCGAGAAGTGCGAAGAGGTCCTCTTCGAGCACGCCCTGCTCGCCTACCAGGCCAACCAGGCGCAGATCGTCACGCCGTCGTTCGAGGCGGTGGTGGAAGCCAACACGCTGCTCAGCGGCCTGGGCTTCGAAAGCGGCGGCCTGGCCGGGGCGCACGCTATCCACAACGGCTTCACGGCGCTTCACGGCGATATTCACGACATGACCCACGGCGAGAAGGTGGCCTTCGGCACCGTCGCCCAGCTGATCCTGGATCAAACGCCCCAGGCGGAGCTGGAAGAGTACCTGGATCTCTACCTGGCGCTGGGCCTGCCGGTGACGCTGAAAGCCCTCAAGCTCGAAGACGTCAGCGACGAGGACTTGTATCGAGTGGCGGAAGCGGCACTGAAGGAAGGCGAATCGAGCCACAACCTGGCCTACGAGCTGAAGCCGCAGCAGGTCGTGAGCGCCATCAAGGCGGTAGATGTGCATGCGCGGGCGTTCATGGAGAAGGTGGGGTTGAGCGAGTAAGACTTGAAAGATCGAGGGCGCTACGTACGTAGCGCCCTTTTTCTTGCCCGCTTGGCTCTTGCTGGAACTTACAGGGCATCACCGACTGGCATTTTCCTCGGCCACCTGGCGTAGCGCATCGACCAGCACCTCGGCGGGCTGGGCGCCGGGAATCAGATAGCGCCCGTCGAGAATGAAGCCCGGCACCGCGTTCACGCCGGCGTCCATGAAGCGCTGCTGCGCCGCACGCACTTCTTCGGTGTACTGATCGGAGCGCGCGATGGCCTCGGCAGTGTCGCCATCAAGCCCCACCTCAACGGCCTTCTCGCGTAGCACTTCAGAGTCTGCCGGGTTCTTCGCCTCGCCGAAGTAGGCCTCGAACAGCGCCAGCTGCAGCGGCGTTTCCTGGTTTTGCGTAGCGGCCCAGGCCAGCACCCGGTGGGCGGCGAAGGTGTTGTTCGCCCGGCGCTCCAGCGCACCGCGAAAGTTCAAGCCAAGCTCCTCGGCCACCTTCATGATCTCGCGCTGAGACTCTTCCATCGCCGCCGCATCCTTGCCGTACTTGCGGCACAGATGCTCGAGAATCGGCTCACCTTCTGGCGGCATGTCCCGGTTGAGCTCGAAAGGCTGCCAGTGAAGTTCGACCTCGATCTCGCCCTTCAGGGTTTCCAGCGCCTGCTCCAGGCGGCAGTAGCCGATGGCGCACCACGGGCAGGCGACATCGGAGACCAGGTCGATTCTGACGGTTTGCATTTTGAATACTCCTGTAGGCGATCAAGCGTTGGGCTTCATGCTACTGCATGAAGCGCGTGACAGCAGCCATAACGAGGAGGCGACGATGGAAAAGGCAACGGTATTCAAGGATAAGCTCGGTCAAACGGTACGCTTTTCTGAAGCCATGGCGTTACCCGAGAACGTTACTCATGTCGAGGTAACCGCGTTGGGTCGCGCGCGTTTGATTATCCCAGCGGAAGAAGATGGGACAGCTGGTTCCATGGGCCAATTGTTACTGCAGACTTTATGAGCGAACGTGAGCAGTCTCTAGATTAGAAAGCGCACGGTTTTGAGCTTAACGCTCGGCTCACCAGCGCCCAAACCGGAGAGGCTTTTGTGGTAAAGTGAAGCGCAGTGGAGCCCACAAAAGCAGCGTAGATTTGGGCGTCTGTGTGAAGCCGCTTGCTATATGCTTACTCGCCAAACTTAAGAAACTCCATTAAACGAACAACCTCCCTTGGCGGTCTATTTAAAGGGGATACAGTTTTAATTGTGACTTTAACTTGACATTTTTTCCCGAGAACACTTTCGGTAGCTTTTACAAACTGCTCTACAGCTTCTTTTGTGGCGGAACCATAAAATAACTTCCCAGCATTATCAGCCAATTCAAATTTCCGGTGCTCAGGTAAAAAACCTACTAGAACACCCTCAATTTCTGTCACGGCTTCATCAATACTTGTAGCTTCTGCTCTAATTTTAGCTCGTTGTATTGATGGACCATCAAGGGTGAAGTCCAGTTCTTTTTCTACAATACGGATTGTGGCTTTGCTTGAATCTAAATTTGAAAAAAAATCACGTAGTGCGATTAATACTCTTGGCTCTAACTCTTCCAATAAAGACTCAAATACGGCATCATCTTGGGCTGCTGAATCTCTAAGTAAAAGAGCAGCCTTATCGATAACATGTGATAACTCAGACGATTCTAGCTGCACTTGCTCGCTCATTTCATCAAGCACAAACCCGAACGAACCTCTCGCAAGACCTGTAACCATCAATTCTGAATTAGCCTTAAAGGGAATCCTTCCTCTCTCACCTAGATCGCCAACTTCACTATTAGCAAAAATTTTAGCGATTAAGTTTTGAAACTGTTCTAACGCAACGCCAGCAAATTCTGCAGCAATCCCTTTTGACCCAAGAACAGGCTGACCACCGAAAAATAGAGCAACACTCGCACTATTATCTGTTAATATTTTCTCTTTGAGCGTTTCTAACTTATTCGACAACTCAGTAATTCGGTATTCAAGTTGCATTTCGCCAACGATATCTCCCGATTGGCGCGCACTAGAAAGCAATTCATTAAGTGTTGCAATTTCAGAAGACAGGCTATTGATACTTAGCTTCTTAGGCATCACCTTCCTCCCTTTCCAAAATTTCAAATGCGTTGTCATCCTCACATGCAATAGGTATTTCGACCATGCCCTTCCATAGGTAGGAATCGCGTTGATGTGAAAATAACCCGAACCAATACCTAGTATTGCTGACAACGTGTATAGGGTGAGTATTCAAATCCACAAAATATGCATCACATTGATATTGTGCCTTCGACTTGCTCGGAAGAAAAAGGTCAGTATTTCCAGTCACTATTCCTTGCCATTGATCTAAGTCATTAGTTGGTCGGAAAGCAAAAGTAACTAGATCAACATCAGCAGGTGGCCGACCGCGACTTATCTCTACGTTCTCTACAAAGCTACCATCAAGCCACTGGAAACCTTCTAAAATACCGACTTTCCTAAGCTTTTTTCGATATTCTAGTAATCCCCGAAGTATAGCTCTCCTTTCAGGAGAATGAGCATAACGAAGAACAAATTCAGAAATTGTCGCTTTATACGGAGCCATACCAGCGCGATCGGTTGGCCCTTGATCTGGAATAAATGGAGGCAAAACTCCTGATTGATTTAATTCTGGTATCACTCTTCAATCTTCCTATTATCTCTCAGGTAGTCTGAACACATTACAGTGATTATACAGTCGACTACATAACCCATAATGAATGTGCTAGCACATTCATTATGGGTTATGTAGCCACCTTAATCGAATCTACCTCATTGAATTGGTTAAAAGCAAAGAAAATTTCGGCTATATATACAAGATTCGCGTGCCCGGTCTCTGTTCTTGCTCATTCACTTGCTTACAGCATTGCCCCACGGCCATCCCCCTACGTAGCGGGCTCGTTGAGCCAACCACTCCAGCTCAGACACTAGTCGTACCTCACCCAAGCCTCACCTCCACCATCCCCCCCTCGAACCACTGCTGCCGAAGCCCGCGCTGCTTCTCCAGCAATACTAAATAAGGCGCCAGCGGGTGCTGCGGTTCCAGCGTCATATGCAGTTGCCGCAACCGCCGCTGGAACGGGAGCTGTTCGGCGGGCTGGTGTAGCGGGGTGGCGTGCTCGGTGAGCCATTCGATCTCGGGGAGCAGCAGGTGGGTGGCGCCACTGTCGAGTGCCAGCGTGACGCCCTTGGCGTCGAAGTCGCCCAGGTACAGGTGCGGGCGGCGGGTCTTGCGCCAGGTGTCGGCGAGGTGGGCGAAGCCGCCGCCGTAGTGGCTGTCGCCCCGGTAGGCGATGAGCGGCTGGGCGAAGCCCTTGAGCGCGGGGATGTCGGGGTCGAAGGTGTAGAAGCTGTCCAGGTTTTCGACTTGAACGAGGGCGCCGAAGGCGGCCAGGGTCAGGTGTCTCAGGTCCACATCCAGAATGCTGCGCGGCTCCCGGCCCACCCCCTGCGTGGGCCGGGGCGGGGTGTTGAGCAGTACGCGCCAGGCGCGGGGGCCTTCGCGGGTGGCCTTGGCCTCCTCCACGCCCTCCTTCGCCTGGGCGGCGCTGGGCAGGCCGCTCAGCGCGCGGCCGAGCGGTGCCAAGTGGGCGCTTTCCAGCACCGAGTCGATCTGGGCCAACAGCGCGGCATCGAAGCGAAGCGCCTGGCTTCCCAGGCGCGGGCCCAGGTCGATGTCGTGTTCGCGGCACCAGGCCACCACGTCGCCCACCCACTGGCGCCGGGGGCGCTCCACGCTCGGCTGCTGGCGAAGCAGGCGCTGTACCTCGTTGAGCCCGGTGCGGGCGCGGCCGGTGAGGTTCATGGCGCGGCCGCCAGTGTGAGCGCCACGTCGCGAATCAGGCGTACGTCATTGTAGTCGCCGGCCTTCTCTTCTTCGGCCTGCAGGATGAAGGCGCGCTGTTCGCTGCGCGGCAGGCCCTGGTACTCGGCGATCACCTGGAAGAGCCAGATCTCGTCGCTCCACTCATGCGGGCTCTCTTCCAGGTAGCGCAGCGCGCTGACCGGCGCCGAGCCGGCGGCGTCGACCACGTCGAGGTAGAAGGTTTCCACGTCCTCCTTCAGCGCCTGCTGGCGGGCGGCCACGGCGGCGTCTTCCCGGGCGTGGGCGGGGCTGGCGGCGGTGGCGGCCTGGGCCGGGCGGCGCGGGGCGGGAATGGCTTTGAACAGCGCGCCGAGCGCGTCCACGTCCTGGGCGCGGTCCAGCGCGGCGGCGCCGGCGATGGGCATGGCGGCGGCGCGGTTGAACAGCGCCGGCACCTCTCCGCGCCCGGTGTAGTGGCCCGGGGTGAAGTCCGGGCGTTCGCGCAGAAATGCGGCCATGCCGGCCACCAGGCGGCTGGGCGCCTGCATCTGGCGAAAGCGCGCCATCAGTTCGATCAGGCGGTGCTGCACCTCGCGCAGGCTGGTGTAGTGCTGGCTGGTCTGCTGCTGAAGCTGGCTGATGAGGATCTTGCGCAGGGTACCGTCGCTGCCGACCAGGTCGATCAGCTCCTTGAAGTCGACTAGCTCCAGGCCGTCGAGCAGGCGTACCACCTGTTTCTGGGCGCGGTCGTTCTCGCGCACCTTGTCGCTTAGCTGGCTGACGAAGCCGAAGTCGCTGTTGAGCCGCTGCCAGAGGCTGTCGATGGCATCGAAAAAGCGCCCGTTCATGTCGTCCACCGCCTGGCGCAGGCGGGTGAGCTGGCGCTCCTGGTGCCAATAGTCCGCCCGGCTGCTGGCCTCGCGGTAGCCGCCGACCAGGCTTCGAATCAGCTCCAGCGCCTCGGCCACGTCGGCGTTGACGTGGCGGCGGGCTTCATCCGCGGTCATCTCGGCGATCAGCTCGCGCACCTTGGGAGTCAGCTTGACGCCGCCCTGCTCGTCCGGGCGCCACAGGATGCGCGCGGCCAGAAGCTTGCGCAGTGCCTGGGTGCTGAGCTCACCAAGCGGCACCTCGTCTTCCACGTAGCCCTGCATCAGCGCCTCGGCGTGCTTGCCGAGCAGCGCCAGCCGCTCGACGCCCTGGGTCATCAGCCGGCTCTCCAGCGCCGGGGGCGTGGCGGGTTCGCTCACAGCAGCGTCTCCTGGGCGTCGGCGTCGTCCAGTACCGGCAGGCGCTCCTCGTCGCGGATAAAACGCACGATGTCGAGCAGGTACTCCACCTTGCCGGTCACCAGATACACCTGGCGCTCGGCATGGGGCTGCAGCAGGTAGCCGTGCTCCTTCAGGCGCTTGAACACCTGCTTGAGCTGAGCGTCGAGCTGGTCGCTCTGGGAGCCGAAGAAGGTATCGCCGGCCACTCGTTCGATGCGCTCGCGAAGACTGGGGTTGTCTTCGCTCCTGGCCTGGAGCTCGCCGGGCTTGAGCACATCGCCCGGTGCCGGCACGCTGTCGCGACCCAGCGCTTCCTGTACCAGCTGCAGCCACTCCAGCAGCGGCAGCAGGCTGTGCACGGTGTCGCTGAGCTGGCGGGTGAGCTGTTCGCGGGCGGCGTCGTCCAGCTGGCGCCAGGCCAGAAAGTAGACGCTCTGGTCGTCGTTGGTGGCCAGGCGGCGGTTGAGCGGGCGAAGGTAGGCATCGAAAGCCTCGCGCAGGGCGTCATCTTGCAGCCGCTTGAAGGCGGCCTCGTCGCTCACCGCGCAGACGAACTCGCCGGCCAGCAGCCGCTCCAACAGCGGGCCGTGGCTCAAGAGCGGGGTGTGGACGGGGCTTGTTTGAACGTCATCGCTCATGCGCTGACCTCCTCATCTCTCGCTTTGAGCCGCTCGGCCAGGCGGCTAAGGCGCGGTTCGATACGCTTGAGCCGACGCACGCCGGGGTCAATGGCATCGCGGTCGATAAGGTAGCGGTTGTGGAAAAGCAGCAGCACGTCGGACTCCGGGTTGGGGAAGGCGCCGACGATGTGGATGCGGTTGCTGTCGCAGGCCTCGAACAGTTTTTCGACGTTGTGGTAGGCGAGCGTTCCGATCTCGTCGATCGGCCAGTGGATGGCGATCTCGGCGCGCCCGCGCAGAAGCCTTGTGAAGGCGAGCAGGAACTTGCACAGAATCAGGTAGGCCATGCCGTGGCTGGAGGATTCGAGCAGCTGCCGGTCGCTTCTGATGACGAGATCCGTGCCGCCTTCGTTCAAGTGCAGCTCCAGGCGCAGCAGGCTCTCGAAGCTGTAGGGCTGGTCGTGGCGCAGCAGGTCGGCGACGTCTCCCAGGGCGTCGAGGTAGTCGTCGCTGGGCAGCGGCTGCTGCGAGCTTTTCCACTCCTTGTAGCACTGGGCGAAGCGCTTGAGCGGCTCCCAGAAGCCCAGCTCGTCGATGGTGGACTGGATGCGCACCTCGGCCTTCTTGATGCCGTCGAGGGCCAGGTCATCCGCCACCTCGTCGGAAAGGCGCTTGCTCTGGGCGCTGATGCGCCGGTTCAGGTCGCTGAACACGGTGAAGAACTTGTCCAGGTCATCGCTCAGGTTGCGCCCCTGCTGCACCAGCTGCTGTTGCTGGTCTTCCAGCAGCGTGAGCATGCCAGCCAGAAGCGGCAGCAGCGCCCGGGGTTCGTCCGGGTCATCGAGCCTTTCGCGCTCGCGCTCGAGGGCATCGACGAAGCCTGCACTGGCACCCTTGACAAGCTGGCCTTCGATCTCCTGGCAGCCCTTGCGCAGCGCGTCACGCTCTGCTTCACGCTGTTTGAGCGCCTGGCGGGTGCGGGTGATGCGCTCCCGGGCATCCCCCGGCGGCTCGCTCAGTGCCTTGGCATCCGCAGGCAGCGCCAGCTCGTCGAGCTGGCGGGTCAGCGGCTTGAGTTCGTCGAGCAGCGCGGTCTGCTCATCACAAGTGGTTTTCAGAACGCTCATGTGGCGCTCGTGCTCCGCCTTGGCGGCCTTGAAGGTCTGGCGCTGCTCCTGGCGCTGGCGCTCGATCTCGCTCACCTCGCGGGTCAGGCGGCTCTCCTGCTCGGTCAGTTCCGGCTTGCGCTGGCCCCAGCTCACGCGCATGAAATAGCGGTAATGCTCGAGCTCCTCCTGGCGGGCTTGGGTAGTGCGAATGTGGGCCTCGAGCTCGCTGAGGCGCGCCTTGGTCTGCTTGACGGTGACCGGGTCGACTCCCTGCTCTTCCAGCGCCTGCTCGAAGGCCGCTTCCACCTCGCGGCACTGGCGCTGGTGGTCGGCCTTGAGCACGCCCAGGGACTTGCGATACTGTTCGAGTCGGCGCTCGAAGCTGGCCTGCTGGTGCTGGGCATCGGCCTCGAGTTCGAGCTGTTCGGCGCGAAGCGCGCCATGCAGCGCCTCCAGCGCCTCGTCGCGCTCCTCCTTTAGCGCCTGGTGCAGCGCCTGCTGCTCGTCCAGCGCCGCCTGGCGGGCGCGCTGGCGCTCGCGCTGGGCCTCCACATGGCGGGCCTGGCACTGCCGGAGAGCCTCGGCGGCGTACTCGAGCTCCTCGTCATGACGCTTCACCGCCTGGTGGACCCGGGCGAGCGCCTGCTCGGCGGCCGCTACCCTCTCGTTCTGGCGCTTTAGCGTCTTCTCGGCGCTGGCGAGTGCGACCTCGGCGCGCAGCACGGCTTCCCCCGCCTCGTCGATGGCGGCGAGCAGCTCGGCTTCCGCCTGGGCGTAGGGCGGCGCGTCGATCGCCAGGGTATCGAGGGCGATGCCGAACAGGTCGTCGCTGCCGGGCTCGACGCGGGTGGGTGACAGGTCGCGTCGCTCGAGCAGTGCCGGGGCGATCACCTTGCCCAAGTGCTGCTCCCAGCCTGGGGCGTGGTAGCGCAGAAAGTGACGCAGCGTGCCCTGGGCCGGGTCGCGCTGGCGCTCGAGCTCGCGGCAGTGCTCCTGGGCGTGCTGCTCTGCCTGGCGCGCTTCGCGGTGGGCCTGATCGACGGCGTCGCGCTCGCGCTTGAGATCGCTCAGCTCCTGGCGCAGGCTCTCCTGCTGGCTGGCGGCGGCGTTGCGCTCGGCCTGGGCACGGTCGACGCGGCTCTGGGCCAGGGCGGCTTCCTCGCTTTCTTCGGTGGTGGGGCCGCCGTGGTCGAGTGCTGACTTGAGCACCGCCAGCTGTTCGGCAAAGTGGGTCAGCCGCCCCTGATACGTGGTCTCCAGCGCCTGGCGGTCGCGCTGGTAGCGCTCGTCGCGCTGCTGCTTGGCTTCCCAATGGCGTTCGCGCCGGGTGGCCTTTTCATCATTCAGCGCATCGATCAGCGCCTGGGTCTCTTCGCTCTGCCGGGCCAGGGTGTCGCCCAGCTCGCGCAGGCGCTCCTCCTTCTGCGCCTGGCTCGCCTGCACCATCTCCTGAAGGTCACGCAGGTGTTGCTTGTACTGCTCGTAGCGTTCGCGGGCCTGGGGAAGTGCGGTGAGCGCCTCTTCAAGGGCCGGCATGTCGGCGGCCTCGAAGGCCTCGAACTGCTGCTGCAGGTCGTCGAGCTCCCGCTGGGCCTGCTTGAGGGCGCTGTCGGCTTCGCTGAAGCGGTCGTTGAGGGCATCCCGGGCCGCCTCGAAGCGGTGGCGCTCGATGTCGAAGTCGCGCTGGCGTTCGCTGCGCGTCTGTTCGGCCTCCGCCAGGGTGCGCTCGGCGCGGTGCTGGTCCGCCGCCAGCTGGGGCTTGAGCTGCCACAGGGCGGTGTCGAGGTGGGCAAGATCGCGCTCGATGCCTTCAAGGCGTGCAAGCGCACGCTGCAGCGGCGCCAGGCGCATCGACTGGCGCATCTGGTCGATCCACTCCCGCGCCTTGGCGCCGCGGATGCGGGTCACCGGCAGCTCCACGCCATCCTCTTCGAAGATCGCGGCCAGCATGGTCTTGAGGGTATCCATCTTGCCCTCTTTGGCGTGCACCGCCGAGACCAGCTTCTCGATATGGCGAATGCGGTTCTCCGGCGCCACCAGGCTGTACTGGGCGGCGAGCTGGCGAAGCTTCAGCGCCTCCTTGCGGTTGCCGTGCAGCGCCATGCCTGGCGTGGGCGTGAAGTCGTTCTGGATCACCGCGCGGTACTCGGAAGTGGCGGACAGCTTGGCGGAAACGCTAGTGCCGCTGCGCCGCAGGCCGCTCGCCCAGTCGGCGTACTCCCGCGCCTCGATGCCGTTTTCGCCTTCGACGAGGTAATCTTCGGGGCGGTAGGGTGCGGCCACGAAGCGGTACTCGACGCCGCCTTCCAGCCTGCGCGTCAAGACCGCCTGGCAGAGGCTGCCGGCTTCGCGGCGATACTCGTACACCAGGTAGCTGTTGCGGTGCGGCAGGTAGAAGGCATCGAACTTGCGCCGCGTGCGCGGCACCACCTTGTTGGGCAGCTCGCCGTAGAACACCGGCACCAGGCGTTGCAGCGTGGTCTTGCCCGAGGCGTTGGTGCCGCAGATGTTGGTGTGGCCATCCACACTCAGCTCAACCACGCCGTCCAGGTGGCCATGAATCATCACGATGCGTAGCAGGTGGGCCATGCGGGTCCTTGATCGATGAAACTCTGAAAGCGCTATCTTGCCAGACCCGCGCGCCCTCGACACCTGCCCCGACGTCATCCATCGCCGCTGCTTTATGTAAGTGAACGACTACTGGATACTAAGGGGACATTTTATCGCCGCTGCGCTTTTCGCGTTGGCCGACGTGCACCTTCAACCGCAGGAAATCACCATGCCCCGCTACCCCGACCACCTGACCGATGACGGCCCGGCCAACCCCTTTCCAGGTCTCAAGGCGCTGGAGCGCCGTCTTGACCGCACGCTGCCCCACCAGCTGGGCTCCAACGAGGGGTTGGACATGCCCCACCGGGCGCTGCGTACGCATTTCGGCGATGCGTTCACCGAGCAGGTCTACCGCTACGGCGATGCCGAGGCGATGGGGGTTCGCACCCGGTTGAGCGCGCGGCTCAAAGCGCCGCTCGACCACCTGCTGGTGGATGCCGGGGCAGACAGCCTGATCGCGCTTGCGCTGCGCACCACCTGCGAGACGGGGGATGCGGTCATCGCCACCGCGGGCACCTATCCCACTTTCGGCTACTTCGCCCGCGGCCAGGGGTGCCGACTGGTGGAGCCCGCCTACCGCGAGGCGCCGGGGGTGCTGGCCCCGGATCTCGAAGCGCTGGCGGCGGCGGCGCACCGCGAGAACGCTCGCCTCGTGTATCTGGCCAACCCGGACAACCCGAGCGGCCACCTGCACGACGACGATGCGATCCTGACGCTTCGCGAGGCGCTGCCGGACGATTGCTGGCTGCTGCTCGACGAAGCCTACGGCGATTTTCGTGACGATGCGGGCAGCGGGTTCGCCGCCCGGGCGCTGCCCGGCGTGATTCGACTGCGCACCCTCTCCAAGGCGCACGGCATGGCCGGGCTGCGGGTAGGCTACGCGATCGCCGAGCCTGCGGTGCTGGCCATGATGATGAAAGTGCGTATTCACTACGCGGTATCGGCGGTGTCGCTGGCCGCCGCCGAGGTGGTGCTCGACGATATGGCCGAGGTCCGTCAGCACGTGGCCGACGTCAAGGCACGCCGCGAGCGCCTCGCCGAGCACTTTCGCGACCTGGGCGCCGACGTGCTGCCGAGTGCGACCAACTTCGTCGGCCTACGCCTGCCAAGCGCGGAGCTTGCCGCCGACGTGCACCAAGCGCTGCTGAATGATGGCGTACTGGTCGCGCGACTCGCCCACCCGAAGCTCGCCAACGTGATTCGCATCACCGCCGTGGCGGATGCGCTGGAGCCAGGCCGCCTGGCGCCGCTGGAGGAGGCAGTCAAAGCGCACGCTTAACGGGCTTGCCCCGAAATACAAGAACCCAGGCCAAGGCCTGGGTTCTTGTGACGCAGAGATTGGTCGCGTACGCGCGACGAGACCGCGCTGCCAGGCTCAGGGCTTGGCGGCGACGACCATGATCTCGACCTTCCACTCGGGCTTGGCGAGCTTGGCCTCGAGGGCGGCGCGCACCGGCGGATTGTGGCCGTCGAGCCAGGCTTCCCAGGCGACGTTCATCTGATCGAACTCGGCCATGTCGGTCACCCACACCTGGGCGGAGATCAGGTGCGCCTTCGAAGAGCCGGCCTTTTCCAGCAGCTCGTCGATGCGCGTGAGCACCTGCTCGGTCTGGCCTTTCATGTCGGCGGTGGCGTCTGCCGGCACCTGACCCGCGAGGTAGACGGTACCGTTGTGGATCGCGATCTGGCTCATGCGGGTGTTGCTTTCGTGGTAGGTCACGCTCATGGATTGCTCCGGACAAGATTGCAGGGATGTGTTTGGCGATAGTACATGAAAAGCCGCCAACGACCATCCTGCGACCACATTGCGACCAACTCGAAAATCGAGCGCCCCGAACCCGAACGCCAGGCACAAAAAAAGGCGCCTGAGCGCCTTTTTTCTTCAAAGATGGTACCGGTGGCCAGACTCGAACTGGCACGCCTTTTACAGCGGCGGATTTTGAATCCGCTGCGTCTACCAATTCCGCCACACCGGCAATGGGTCGGCATTATACGAACATCCCTCGCCAAGTCAATGCATCGCCTGACTTTATGGCGCGAAAGCGCTATCCTAGGCCGCCTGTTTGACCACTGAAAAGAGCTTCCCCCATGCAGCGCGCGGACTTCCACTTCGAGCTACCCGATGAGCTGATCGCTCGCTACCCGTCCGAGCAGCGCAGCGACTGCCGCCTGCTGTGCGTGGATAGCGAGCGCGAGGCGCTCGATCATCGCCGGTTCACCGATCTTCTCGAGCTTCTCGCCCCGGGGGATCTGCTGGTGTTCAACGACACCCGCGTGATTCCCGCCCGCCTGCACGGCCACAAGGCGAGCGGCGGCAAGGTAGAAATGCTGCTGGAGCGCCCGCTGGACGAGTATCGGGGGCTGGCGCACATCCGTTCGAGCAAGTCGCCCAAGCCGGGCACCGAGCTGATCTTCGAAGGCGACGTGCGCGCGGTAGTCGAAGGCCGGCGCGATGCGCTGTTCGAGCTGCGCTTTCTCGGCGAGACGCCGATGATCCAGCTTCTGGAAGCCCACGGCCACATGCCGCTGCCGCCCTACATCACCCGCGACGACGAGCACTCCGACCGCGAGCGCTACCAGACCGTCTACGCTCGCCGCGACGGCGCGGTGGCCGCCCCCACGGCGGGGCTTCACTTCGACCAGCCGCTGCTCGACGCGCTCACCGAGAAAGGTGTCGAGAGCGCCTTCGTCACCCTGCACGTCGGCGCGGGCACCTTCCAGCCGGTGCGGGTGGACAACATCCTCGAGCACCACATGCACAGCGAGTGGTTCGAGGTATCCGACGAGACCTGCCAGAAGGTGCGTCGCGCCCAGGCCGCAGGCCGGCGGGTGATCGCCGTGGGCACCACCAGCGTGCGCTGCCTGGAAAGCGCCTGCCAGAAAAGCGCGGACGGCCGGATCGCCCCCTACCAGGGCGATACCGATATCTTCATTTACCCGGGCTTCGAGTGGCGCTGCGTGGATGCGCTGATCACCAACTTCCACCTGCCGGAATCGACGCTCCTGATGCTGGTCGCCTCCTTCGTGGGTCACGCGCAGATCATGCACGCCTACCAGGAAGCGGTCAGTGAGCGCTACGCCTTCTTCAGCTACGGCGACGCGATGTTCCTGACCCGCTGACGCCGCCGACGAAATAGAGATACGAGTACTGGATATGCGAAACGAATGCTTCATGCGCTTCGAGCGCCTGGCCGAGGATGGCCGTGCGCGCCGGGGCCGCCTGCACTTTCCCCGCGGCACCGTGGAAACCCCGGCCTTCATGCCGGTGGGCACCTACGGCACCGTCAAGGGCATGACGCCGGACTCCGTCAAGGAGATCGGCGCCGAGATCATTCTGGGCAACACGTTTCATTTGTGGCTGCGCCCGGGAGTGGAGGTGATCGAGGCCCACGGCGACCTGCACGACTTCGCCCAGTGGGATAAACCCATTCTCACCGACTCCGGCGGCTTCCAGGTCTTTTCATTGGGCAAGATGCGCAAGATCACCGAACAGGGCGTGCACTTTCGTTCGCCGGTGGACGGCAGCAAGGTGTTCATGGGCCCGGAGGAGTCGATGGCGGTGCAGCGCTCGCTCGGTTCTGATGTGGTGATGATTTTCGATGAGTGCACCCCCTATCCGGCCACCTACCAAGAAGCCGAGAAGTCCATGGAGCTCTCGCTTCGCTGGGCCAGACGCTCTCGCGATGCCCACGGCGACTCCCCCTCGGCGCTTTTCGGCATCATCCAGGGTGGCATGCACCCGGAACTTCGCGAGCGCTCGCTCAAGGGCCTGCTCGAGATCGGCTTCGATGGGCTGGCCATCGGGGGGCTTTCCGTCGGCGAGCCGAAGGAGGAGATGATCAAGGTGCTCGACTACCTGCCCACCTGGATGCCGGACGACAAGCCGCGTTACCTGATGGGCGTGGGCAAGCCGGAGGACCTGGTCGAAGGCGTGCGCCGGGGCGTGGACATGTTCGACTGCGTGATGCCGACCCGCAATGCCCGCAACGGCCACCTGTTCACCCCGGAGGGCACGGTCAAGATCAGAAACGCCAAGCACCGCTTTGATACCGCTCCACTGGATGAAAGCTGCGACTGCCACACCTGCCAGAACTTCTCCAGAAGCTATCTGCACCACCTGGATCGCTGTAACGAGATGCTCGGCTCGATGCTCAATACGATCCACAACCTGCGGTATTATCAGCGTGTAATGGCGGATTTGCGCGCGGCAATCGAAGCGGGTACATTGACCGCCTTTGTGGAGGGCTTTTACGCCCGGCGCGGCCTGCCCGTACCACCCCTTGCGAATTGATCGTCACGCGCCTTGGCGCGTGGCTCGACCCCTTACCCATTAACTGCGTCAACCAGGAGTTCGCTCGATGCTGGATTTCTTCATCTCACCGGCCCACGCCCAGGAAGCGGCCGCCGGCGGGGGCATTGCCCAAATCGTCATGCTGGTCGGTTTCGTACTGATCTTCTACTTCCTGCTGTGGCGCCCGCAGGCCAAGCGCGCCAAGCAGCACAAGCAGCTGGTGACGAGCCTCGACAAGGGCGATGAAGTCGTCATCGGCGGCGGTCTGGTCGGTCGCGTCACAAAAGTCTCCGACGAGTTCCTGACCCTGGAAGTCTCCGAAGGCACCGAAGTGAACGTGCAGAAGAACGCCGTGGCCGCGGTACTGCCCAAGGGTACCATCAAGTCCATCTGATCTTTGCGCTCCCCTGCCGCAGTGCCCGCCACCCGGCATGGGCGCGATGGTAAACGATGGTCAACGTTGCCGTACGCGATCACTCGCGTACGGCAATTCCGTATGTCATTGAAGGCAGGGCTTACATGCTCAACCGTTACCCCCTGTGGAAGTACCTTTTGATACTGGTCGTGTTGCTGTTCGGCCTTATCTACTCGCTTCCCAACCTATTTCCCGCCGACCCCGCCATCCAGGTAAGCAGCGCCCAGGGCGATGCCCTCGACGAGCGCGAGGTCTCCCGCGTCCAGCAGGCGCTGGCCGATAACGGCATCGAGGTGAAAGGGGCCGATCTCGAGAACGGCCTGTGGCTGATTCGCCTGGAAAACAACGACGACCAGCTCAATGCGCGCGACATCGCCGCCGAGACGCTGGGCCCGGATGCCACCGTAGCCTTGAACTTGGCCGACGCCACCCCGGGCTGGCTGCAGGCGTTCTCCGCCTCACCGATGACGCTGGGCCTCGACCTTCGCGGCGGCGTGCACTTTCTGCTCGAAGTGGACATGGACGCCGCCATCACCCAGCGCCTGGAAGTCAACGCCAGCGCCATGCGCGAGCTTCTGCGCGGCGAGCGCATCCGCTATCGCAACACCGAGATCGACGGCCAGACCCTCTCCATCGACTTCGCCAACAGCGAAGATCGAGACGCGGCGCGCCGCCTGATCAGCCGCGACTTTCCGGACTTCGATTACCAGAGCAGCGGCGGCGGACGCAGTGCGTCCCTGGACATGACGCTGAGCGACCAGATCGTCAGCGAGATTCAGGACTACGCGGTCAACCAGAACTTGACCACGCTGCGCAACCGGGTCAACGAGCTGGGCGTGGCCGAGCCCATGGTACAGCGCCAGGGCCCGAGCCAGATCGTGGTCGAGCTGCCCGGCATCCAGGACACCGTGGCCGCCAAGCGTATCGTCGGCGCCACCGCGAACCTGGAGTTCCGCCTGGAAGCCCGCGGCGACACGCCGGATCAGGAAACCGAAAGCTTCGCGTTTCGTAACGGCAGCGGCCGCAGTGCCGACCTGATGCGCGACGTGATCATCACCGGCGACAGCGTCTCGAGCGCGAGCAACAGTTTCGACGAGAACGGTCGCCCTCAGGTCAATATCAACCTCGACGGCACCGGCGGCACGCTGATGAACCGTGCCACGCGCACCAACATCGGGCGCAACATGGCGGTGCTGTTCATCGAGCACAAGAGCGAAGACACGGTGGTCACCGACCCGGAGACCGGCGAAGAGACCATCGTGCGCGAGCCCTATACCGAGCGCGGCCTGATCAGCCTGGCCACCATCCAGAGCGCGCTGGGCAACAGCTTCCGCATCACCGGGCTGGACTCGCCCACCGAGGCCGCCGAGCTCGCCCTGCTGCTGCGCTCGGGCTCGCTCGCCGCGCCCATCTACTTCGTGCAGGAGCGTACCATCGGCCCGAGCCTGGGCGCTGAAAACATTCAAAGAGGCCTGCTGTCGGTCCAGATCGGCCTGCTGCTCGTCGTACTGTTCATGCTTGCTCGCTACAAGGTGTTCGGCATCTTCGCCAACATCGCGCTGGGGCTCAACCTGACGCTGCTGGTCGCGGTGATGTCGATGCTGGGGGCGACCCTCACGCTTCCGGGTATCGCGGGTATCGTCTTGACCCTGGGTATGGCGGTGGACGCCAACGTGTTGATCTTCGAGCGCATACGCGAGGAATTACGCAACGGGCTGTCGATCCAGCAGGCGCTCCACGCCGGCTACGAGCGCGCCTTCACCTCGATCGTCGATGCCAACATTACCACGCTTCTGGTGGCGGTGATTCTGTTCTCGATCGGTAGTGGTCCGGTGAAGGGGTTCGCCGTGACGCTGTCGATCGGCATCCTGACATCGATGTTCACCGCGCTGATGGTCACGCGCGCCATGGTCAATCTGACCTACGGCAGACGCCCCGCCAAGAAGCTATGGATCTAATCGATATGTCCAGGAACCTTGCGTTTCGCCCCGACTTTAAGAGGTGGTCATGAAACCCCTAACACACCTACAGATTGATTTTATGGGACGACGCAATATTGCGTTCATGGTCTCAGCCCTGCTGGTCGTTGTATCGATTGGTGCGCTTTTGTTCCAGCAGCTCAACCTCGGCCTGGACTTTACCGGCGGCACACTGATCGAAGTGCGCTATGGAGCAGCGCCATCCCTCGACAGCATCCGCCAGTTGCTTGAAAGCAATGGCTTTCAGGACGTCTCGGTACAGACCTTCGGCGCCTCCACCGAGGTATTGATTCGCCTCCAACAGGCTTTCGATCCCGAAGTCGGTAATGAAGTGGTCAACCTGCTGAGTTCCAATGGCGATAGCGTAAGTTTGGTTCGCGCTGAGTTTGTTGGCTCTCAGGTCGGTGACCAACTCCGCGATCAAAGCGGTCTGGGCATGCTGGTCGCACTCGGCGTGATCATGGTTTACGTTGCCTTGCGCTTTCAGTACAAGTTTGCGGTCGGTGCCGTTATTGCACAGCTTCACGATGTCGTCATTGTGCTAGGCGTCTTCGCCCTGTTTCGACTTGAGTTCGATCTCACGGTACTAGCAGCCATCTTGGCGGTCATCGGCTATTCGTTGAACGATACCATCATCGTTTATGACCGTATCCGTGAAATGATTCGCGGTTCACGCATCGATGACATGCCTATGATCTTCAACGAGGCAATCAACGCCACTCTTTCCCGGACCCTGGCCACTTCCGGCACCACGATGCTGGTGCTGGTGGCGCTCTTGATCCTCGGCGGCGACATGATCCAGAATTTCGCCATCGCGCTCTTGATCGGTATCGGTGTGGGTACCTTCTCGTCGATCTACATCTCCGGGGCGCTGCTGATTCCGCTCAAGCTCACCCGAGAAGACCTGATCCCGACCAAGAAAGCGGCCGACGAAGAAGAGGAAGAGCTGCCCTAGGCGCTTTTCACGGCCAACATCTTGGCTTGAAACGACACCCCGGAAGAAGACGTCAAGTCCGCTTCCGGGGTGTTTTCATTGGTGGGAAGACAGGAGTGCAACTGAGCAACAGACAGGGGGCGATAGACAGGGGCCCCAGTGTTAACAGCATCCTGCTCGATCACGGTAATGCGCCGCTACCTGTTGCTCGAGATCGGGCCATGCGTCGATCAGGTCCCCACGTTGATGGAGGGCCTGTCGGTACATGGCGCGCAGTTCATCGTGCACCTCCTCCAGGTTCAGTGTGACCAATGTTCCTTGCTCGATCACGCTTCGCCCACGGACCACCAGACGATCCAAGTGTCGGCGGGTCGCCCTAGAAAAGAAAAGATCCAGGCAGTCCAGCGGCATGATCTGGTCAGGGTCGAGCTTCTCGAGATTCAGTGTCATCCAGTCCGCCGGGTGGCCGGGGGCGAGCAGCGCCTGGCCGGAATGCCCCAGCGAAGCGCGGCTCAGCGTCGTCGCGGCGGCCAGCATGCGCTGTCGGGTCGTGTCTTCGAAGACACCGGTTGGGCCATGCAGCAGGGTATTGAGTCGCAGCTCTCTTATAGCGTCATCGTCTTCGTCCAGTGCACAGCCGTCCACCCCCATGGCCACGTTGCAGCCGGCTTTCCACATGGCGGCCACCGGCGCAAGTCCGGAGCGCAAATGAAGATTGGAGCTGGTATTGATGGCGATCGTAGCGCCGGACTCGGCGATCAGTTCGAGTTCATCCGGGCGCGCCCATGTACAGTGGGCAAGGGTCAAGCGAGGGGACAGCAAGCCAATGTCGCTCAAGTAACGTACGATCCCTTGCGGGAACTTCTCGTCGGCCCATGCCCGCTGGTGGCGGGTTTCAAGCAGATGCATGTGAACGCGTCGTCCTGTCGAGGCCGACATCGTTGCAATCCCTTCAAGCAATTCTTGTGAGCACCATTGAACGCCGGTCGGTCCGAACTGGATATCGACCTCCAGGTCATCCACGGCCCGAGCGACCTCTTCGACTTGTTGCAGCTGCTCTTGATGGGTGAGTGTCGGTAACTGGAAATAACGCTCGACGCAGGCCTGGGCGGCGGCGCCCATGCGCGCCTTCACGGGTGCGTCATGACCGTATATCAACGGATTTCGATCTCGCATGCCGACGGCAAAGGTCAAACGTATTCCGACCGCCCGGGCCGCCTTGGCGACCGCTCTTACCTCGAGGGGCAAGGCGTCGAGCCCTTGAGGTCGCGTGCAATGCATCATGACCGCGGCACACCCGCCCTCGGCGGCACGCCCGAAAGCAGCGCAAGCAGCTAAATAGGGATCCACCGACGGCATGACGGCCAGACGCAGTAGCCAGGTCTCCAATGGCTTGCCTGCGGCGCCAAAGGAACTCGACGAAAGCGGTCGTCCATGATCGTGCGCATTCGACAGCGCCGGCAAGGCCATGCGCCGGGGGGTAGCGCTCAGGGAGGTATCCAGCTGATCGACCGCCTTGATCACACCGTCCTCGACGCCGATTCGGCAAGGCCCGCCCAGCGTGAAATCGCTGCCGCGCACAGCGGCCGCGAACGCATAATGCTCCATTCCAGTGCTCCTGCAGATTGATCGTTGAGGCGCCCACGCTTGCATCACCCCCACGTCAGGGCATCCGCATCGTCAAGGGAGGCAGAAACTCGCTGGAATATACATCGTCCACCGTGGGGGTCTGGGCCAGCTCATAGAGATCGACAATGGTCGAGATCGAGCGGGCCAGGCGCTCTTCGTCGACGGCACCGATCCCAAGCGCTCGAGACTCTGCGGAAATGATCAGGTTATCCAGTGCAAACGCCAGGCGCTGTGTTTCGGCCTGCTGGTTCAAAAGCCCCTCCCGCGCCATCAGCGCATCGATGCCGGCGTGAGGATCGTCGATGATCTCTTGCACCGCACGATTGATGGCGCGTACCAGCCCCGCCACGGCTTCCGGGCGTTGCTCGATCATGGCGCGCGAGACCATCACTCCGTTGGAGTAGACCTCTACCCCATAGTCGCCGTAAGGAAACCAGCGGTAGTCCGCCTCGGGATCGTGGCCCTGAGCCACCAGGTTCATGTAGCTGGTGACCGTGAACACCAGCGACCCATCGACATCATCGCGGTTCAACAATTGCTCTTGGAGATTGGGCGCAATATTGATGATCTCCACGTCATCAACATCGATACCCGCGGCGCTCGCCATGGCGGGAAAAAGACGGGTTGACGCGCTGCCGGCGGGGGCACCGAGTACGGCTCCCTTGATATCATCGAGTTGCTGAATGGGGCCATCTGCCTTGGTCAACAATGCAAAAGGCGGCTGGTTGTAAAGTTGATAGACCATGACCGGCGCACTTTCCGGTCGTTCAGCGGCGTTCTGGATCACTGCGTTCATGTCTCCAAAGCCGGCATCGTAGGCGCCGGACATGATCCGGCTGACGGTGGCGGCCGATCCTTCTCCTTGATCGATACGCACATCAAGCCCCTCTTCCTCGAAATACCCACGCTCCTGCGCCAGGAAGTACCAGGCATGTACGCCTTGAACACTCCAGTCCAGCGTAAAATTCACGCGCTGAAGCTCGGCGTGAGCCATCACAGGCCACGCCGCCAGGGCCACCACGAGGGTCTTTCTCATGTAAGTAGAGATCATGCAGGCATTCCTTGTAAGTTATAGGGTCGGCAATTCGGATTTGCGCATGGCCCAGCCCGCCACCCGGCGTTCGATCAACGAAAACACCAAATAAAGCGCCACGCCCAGCAAGGCGAGCAGAAACAATCCGGAAAACACCAGGGGCACATCGAAACTGGAGGTGGCAATCATCATGACGTTGCCGATACCTCGGTTGGAGGCGATGGTTTCCGCCAGTACCGTGCCCACGAAGGCCAGTGTGATAGCGACCTTGAGCGATGCGAAGAAGTAGGGCATGGCACGCGGGATGCCTACATTCCAGAGTATTTCCCGCTTTTTCGCGCCTAGCGACTTCAGCACGTCCTCCAGCTCGGGCTCTGTCGTGGCCAGGCCGGTCGCCACGTTCACCACGACCGGAAAGATGCAGATGATGAATGAGGTCAATACCGCCGGTACCGTACCGCTGCCGAACCAGAGCACGAAAATGGGAACGACGGCGACCTTTGGAATGGATGAGAAACCGACCAGCAACGGATAAGCGGTATCGTAGGCAACCCGGGATGACCCCACGATCGCCCCCAGCAGCATGCCCACGGTTACCCCCATCACGAACCCCGTCAGGGTGGTGCCCAATGTCTGCAGGACATGAGGCATCAACTGAGGCAGGCGAGCCGACAGGGTTTCCAGGATGACCGTGGGCCGGGGCAGCACTATTTCAGGAATGCCCATGAGCAGACAGGCGATTTCCCAGACAACGAAGACGCCCAGGATCAACATGGCCGCCGCCAACTTCTGGCGTATCTTTTCGACAAACTCCATGGGATTTCTCCTAGGCAACATCCGGCCGGGAATGAGTGATGAGTTCGCGCAATTGTTGTGTCAGGCGCACGAAATCCTGGTCGTAGGTCATCGAAATCGTACGAGGACGTGCCATGGGCACAGGCTGGTCATCGATGATCTTGCCCGGGCGCGGGCTCATGACGCATATCCGCGTTCCTAAAAACGCGGCCTCGCGCAAATCGTGAGTCACGAGCAAGACCGTGGGCTTACTCTCGAGCCACAGGTTTTGCAGGATCCCCCAGAGCTCTTCGCGAGTGAATTGATCCAGCGCGCCGAACGGCTCATCGAGCAACAAGAGCTCTGGCTCGTGAATCAAGGCGCGGCATAGGGAGGCTCGCTGCAGCATGCCCCCGGACAGCTGCCAGGGCTGTTTATCGCCGAACCCTTTCAAACCCACCTTCTCCAGCAACGCATCGGCTCGGTCTCTGAACTCGCCCTTGCGCGCCTTGCGAAAACGCGAGCGAAAGGGAGGAACGATCTTGAGAGGAAGCATGACGTTGTCGCGCACGCTCAACCACGGAAGCATGGTGGGGTTCTGGAACGCCATCCCCACCCCGACCCGTTTGGCTCCGACCTCTCGCCCTCCCACATGAACATGGCCAGACGACGGTGCCAACAAGTTGCTGACAAGTTTCAAGATGGTGGATTTACCGCAACCGGAAGGCCCGACCAACGCGACAAACTCGCCCTTCTCCACCCTGAGCTGCGTCGGCGCCAGTGCCTGGGTCGTCCTTTTACCTCGCCCGTAGACGACCTCGGCCTTTTCGAGCTTGATCGCTTCTCGTCCGCCTTCGCCCGGCACCACATCAAACGAGGGCGTGGCGCGAGTGCTCTGCTGCTCAGTCAACATGTGCAGTCTCTCCTTGCTCGACAGACGCCTTCGCGATTTCGGCAGCCAGGGTCTTGTGAGTATTGTGGAGCTGGGCGACCGGCATGCTTTGAACCCGTTTCACCGACAGGCCGGTCCCTTTGCTCTGGACCTGCAGTTGGCGGTCGCGCATGGCGAAACGCCCGCGCACCAGGGTGTGGACAGGCATGCCTTTGACCGGCCAGTCGTGAAAGGGCGTCGCCCGAGCACGATGAGAGTGCAGGGTCTCTTGATCGATACGCTCTTCGCGAGACAAGTCGACAATGGCAATATCGGCATCCGCCCCGACGATCAAAGCGCCCTTGCGAGGATAGAGCCCCCAAGCCTTGGCCGGCGCAACGGCACTGACACGTACGTACTCCTGAAGGGTGATACGCTCGTCATTCACCGCCGTCAGCATTAGAGGCATTTGTGTCTCGACCCCGGGAAAACCGCAATCAGCCTCCCAGATCACATCGTTATATTGCTCTTGGGGCGTATGCGGGGCGTGGTCGGTGGCGATCATGTCTATCGTGCCATCACGTAGTGCCGCCCACAGCGCCTCGCTGTCCTCGGCTTCTCGTATGGGAGGGTTCACCCGCATCAAGCTGCCAAGCGTTGCGTAGTCTCGGGTATCCATCATGAGGTAATGCGGACAGGTTTCGCTGGTGATATCCACGCCTCGCTGCTTGGCTTCACGTATGGGACGAAGCTCTGCCGCGGAAGACACATGAAGCACATGAATTCTCGCGCCGGCCCATTCCGCCAGAATCGCCGCCCGGGCCACGGCCTCTACCGCCACTACATCGGGTCGAGCGGCCACGTGAGCCAACGCATCGTTGCGCCCGGCTGCCCGCAAGCGCTCGTAACGCCAAGCCATGATAGAGGCGGTTTCAGCGTGCAAGGAGGTACGCAACCCGTAAGGCGCCACCCGCTCGAAGGCTTCCAGCATGGCCCCGGACGAGGGTGAGGGCAGGTTGCCGAAGGTATTGCCCATGAAACACTTGAATCCGATGACGCCGCTTTCGGCCAGGGCTTCGAGTTGATCGACATTATCCTCTGCCATCAGCCCGTATATGCCGAAATCGACGTAGGCCTGTTGCTCCGCCAAGGCCAACTTGTCGGCAAAGTCTTTCGGCGTAGCCGTGGGCGGATGCGTATTGGGCATATCGAAAACCGTGGTAACACCGCCCATGGCCGCCGCGGCGGTCCCGCTTTCCCAGGTTTCCTTATGGGTATACCCGGGTTCGCGAAAATGAACGTGCACGTCGATGGCCCCGGGAAGCAGATGCATCCCCTTCGCATCCAGCACGTCCTTGGCATCCGGCATGCTCGACGCGTCCCCTACGGCGATGATCTTCCCATCCTTGATCGCAATCGCTGCAAAAAACGTGGATTCGTGACTGACTACCTGACCGTTGATAATGACGAGATCGGCTTGCATTGTTTGTTCTCCTTATAAAGCGGCCCAACCGCCGTCCACGGGCAGGTCGGTGCCGGTAATCTGACGGGCACGGTCGCTTGCCATGAAAAGACAGGCATCGGCAATGTCCTGACCGGTCGAGATTCTCTGCAGGGCATAATCGGCCGCGTGCTGTTGGGCCGCTTCCTCTTCGCTGATGCCCAGCCGGCGCGCCATGTCGGGACACACCTTGGTACGAAACCGCTCGCCATCGACCATGCCCGGCGCGACGATATTGATATTGACGTTATAGGGTCCGGCCTCGAGCGCCATGCTTTTGGTCACTCCGCGCAGCCCCCATTTGGAGGCCGAATACGCCATGCGTCCGGCCTTTCCGCGCATGCCGAACGTGCCTCCGACATTGACGATCTTGCCGCTGCGTCTGGACATCATGCCCGGCAACACCGCTTTCATGGTGTTGAAGCAGCCCGCGAGGTTGAGCCTGATGATGGCGTCGAACTCCTCGGCGGTGGTGTCGGCCCCGGATTTCCCGACCGGCCCTGACCCGCCGGCCACGTTGATCAATACATCCGGCACATCACCGAAGGCCTCTTGAACATGGGCCACGGCCTGCTCGCACTGCTCGGGCTGGGTGATGTCGCACGCCACCAGTACAACCTCGGTGCCTTGCTGGCGAAGCTGCTCCTCCAACGCGGCTACCGCCTCGGTGTCTCGAGCCAACAGCGCCAGGCGTGCGCCTTCTTGCGCAAACGCCCGGGTAATGGCCTCTCCCATGCCTTTGACCGGCCCCGTGATCGCCACGATTTTGTTGGTGAGCTGAAGATCCATGAGCATTCCTTATAGAGATCGCAAGATTAATCCAGGGAATAGATGCGTTCGTTTTCCGAAGGGAGATAACGCGCATCGAAAATGGCCTCGACGGAGGGCGTACTTTCCAGGCCATACGCGTCGACCACGATCTCGATCGCTTTTTGCATGCGCTGAGGATCGATATTTCCAAGCCCGACATCAGCAAGCTCTGGGTGGCGCATCTCATCATCGATCGTGGCGTCGAGGCGGGCGGTTTCCACGTCTCGGTTGATCAGTGGCTCTTGCGCCATCACTGCATCCATACCCGCTTCGCGGTCAGCCAATACATCGGCGATGCCACGGTTGATTGCGCGCACCAGACCGCGTACGGCATCGGGGTTGTCCTCGACAAGTTGGCGCGACACGATGAGCGCATTGGAATAGAGATCCATGCCGTAATCGCTGTAACGTATGAAGCGCAAGCGCTCGTCCGGGTCGATACCGGCAAGCATCGCGTTGAAACGTATCGTATTGACGAACCCGAACACCGCGTCCACCTGTCCTCGGCTTAGCATTTGTTCACGAAGGCGAGGCTCGATGTTCATGACATCGACGCTATCGACATCGATGTTCGTCAGTGAGGCAAACGCCGGAAAAAGGCGTAGCGCTCCATCATTGGCGGGACCGGCAATGGTGCGGCCTTCCAGATCCGCTGGCGTATGAATATCGCTGTCGGCAGCGACGGCGATAGTGAACGGCGGCTGCGTATACAGCATGTATACGCCGACCGGCGCCGTGTCAGGATGTTGGGCGGCATAATTGATCAATGCGTTGATATCGCCAAACCCGACATCGTAGGTTCCTGAGGCGACGCTACCGACGGCAGCGCCCGAGCCGGATCCTTGATCGATACGGACATCGAGCCCCTCTTCGGCGAAGTAGCCTCGCTCTTGCGCCAAGAAGAACCAGGCTTGAGGCCCTTGATAGGTCCAGTTCAGCACCATACGCAAGGGGGTATCCGAATGGGCAGGTAGCGCGAACAGAGCGGGAAGCAGTGGCACCAAGAGCCACCGAGCAGCGGTTTTTAGACAACCGGTCATAGCGGGCATGAATACATCTCCAGCGTGGGTGGAAGTGGATGAACCAAGGCTTCAGGGCATTAACGTCTGCCCTGAAGCCGTAAAACCGTAGAGCATTCGAATCAGGGTGAATGCTGCCTCTGAAGCAGCGGGCGAGGGGGTGGCGACCGCATCCTCCATCACCACCGTGTGGTAACCCAGGAAAGAGGCATCCTGAAGCGTTGCCAGAACGCAGCGCTCCGTATTGATACCGGCGAACAACAGCGTCGTGATATCCAGTCGCCTCAGAATGGCGTCCAGCTCCGTATGCCAGAAACCGCTGAAACGGCTCTTGTAGACAACGATGTCGCCGGGCAAAGGAGCGAGTGCATCGATGGCTTGAGCGCCCCACCCTCCTCGTACCAGTACCGGATGCCCTGCTGGCGTCGCCTCACCGTAGCCAGGTCGCTGACCAAACTGACGGCCGAACATGACTTGAGCGCTACTGAGCTCGTGGGTATCCGCTCGCACCCCCCAGTGCAGGTGAATGACCGGCACCTCGCATGCGCGGGCGCTTTCGATGACGCCGGCAACGCTTGAGGTAATTGCCTGTGAATAAGCAATATCGATGCCGTTGCTGGCGAACCAGCCGTCCGGATGGCAAAAATCATTTTGCATGTCCACCACCAGCAGTGCGCTTCTGGCCAGGTCGAGGGTGATCGGGCGAGGGAGCGCCGGTAAGGTGCTCAGTAACGGTGGGGGTATCTCTTTGGCCAGGGACACCGGGTCCATGAGAAACGTTTGTGAACTGGGTCGAGCTGTCATGATCAGTCTCCGGGCAGGTGATTCGAGACTAGCGCCGACCGAGTGATGATTTCTATTGCTAAAAAATTCGGATAGTGTTCTAAAAAACTCAACGCTTGGAGAGCGCGATGAAGCACCTACGGCTATTCGAATATGTCGATGCGGTCGTCAAGGCGGGCTCGATTCGGCGAGCGGCAGAGTCGCTCTATATCACGCCTTCCGCTCTCGACAGACGCATTCAGCAAATAGAAGAGGAACTGGGTACGCAAATTTTCGAGCGACACGCCAAGGGGATGCGGCTCACTGCCGCGGGGGAGATCTTTTTGGACTACGTACGCCGACACATTGCCGACCTGGATCGGGTACGTTCGGAAATAGAGGGGCTCAAAGGACTGCGTCAGGGGCATGTATCACTGGTGGCAAGCCAGGCACTGGCCATGGACTTTCTACCGCACCAAATCCGAGCCTTCAGACAACGCCATCCTGGCGTATCGTTCACGGTACGTATCGCCGACCGGGGGGAGGCCTTGAAAACGCTGATGGCGTTTGAAGCGGAACTGGCCATCGTGGTCTTTCCCAAGATGAGCTCGGAGATGCTGCAATTGATCATGATCGCCCAGCCGGTCATCGCGCTGATGTCCAACCGCCATCCTCTGGCCTCCCGGGACAGCGTCCGCTTGAGCGAATGCTTGAACTACCCTCTCGTGCTGCCCGACGCCTCGTTGGGCGTGCGTGAATTGTTGGAACCGATGCTGGTCAGACGCACCAACAAGGCGCAAATCACCGCCGAAACGAACTCTTTCGAACTCATGCGTGGCCTGTTACAGGACCACCAGAGCATCGGTTTTCAAATCGGTATCAGCAGTACCCGAGCCTTCGAGGAAAACACGATCGTGTCGCTGCCGATCGATCGACGAGACGTACCCACCGTGCCGTTGATCTGCGCTCAGCTTCGAGGTCGAACGCTATCAGTGGCCGCCGCTCGCTTTGCCGATCAACTGACCCATTGCCTGGATGAAATGGATCTTGCCCGGTGACTAGCGACCCGGAAGCCACTTTGGAACAGTGGTCGGCTCGAATGTTTTCAAGCCCTCGAGCAGGGCCTCTGGATCGCTTTCAAGCACGATCGAATGGCGATGTTCGGCGGGCAAGAAGCGTTCGGCAATCATGTGATCGATGAACGCCATGAAGGGGTCGAAAAATCCGTTCACATTGTAAAGACCGAGCGGCTTTTGAATCTCTCCCAGCTGGTTCAAGGTCCATACTTCCATGAATTCCTCAAGCGTTCCGATCCCGCCGGGTAACGCGATAAACGCATCAGAAAGCTCAGCCATGCGGCCTTTTCGCTCGCGCATGGTGGCCACCACCTCATGTCGCTGCAACCCGGAATGAAGATGTCCCTTGTCGTACAGGCGCTCGGTGATGACCCCGACACCCTGTCCGCCCTCCTTGAGCAAGGAATCCGCCAGAATACCCATCAACCCCTTGTGAGTGCCGCCGAACACCAGCTCGACATCGTGGGCGGCGAAACATGCGCCCAGGCTCGCCGCTCCATGAGCATAAGCCGGGCTCCCCCCTGTATTCGATCCACAGAAAACGGCGATTGCCGATAACAAATTCATAAAGTCCCTCCCGGGATTTGCAATGTCAGACGAGTGAGCATGAGCGGTTTTGAGGGTTTTTAACGCAAAGCGCCCTACCGATGATGGCAGGGCGCAGGATTAAAACAGGCAAGCGTGCATTACAGAGGGGCGAGCTGCTTGAGCAGGGCCTTGTAAAGACGCGGGCCGGCGGCCATCAACTGGCCTTCGGGCTTGACCACGGGCTGACCACTCGGAGTGCCCATCAGCGCGCCGGCTTCCTTGAGCAACAGCGTCCCAACCTGCAGGTCCTGCTCGTCAAGACCCAGCACGAACACGCTGTCCACGCGGCCGGTGGCGAACTCGCAGATGTCCATCAAGCCGCTGCCGGTGGCCACTTGGGTATCGCTTTGGGCGGCAATGTGCTGGGTAACGCTGAGGTAGGTGGGCAAATGATCACTGCGCAGCCAGGCGGCGGGCATGCTCATCGCCAGGCGAGTGCCGGCGAGTGCAGTGGCCTTGCTGACCCGCATGCGCTTGCCGTTGTGCTGGGCACCGCTGCCGCGGCTGGCGATGTACTCGTCGTCGCCGAAGGGGGCGACGATAACCGCGTGCTCCGGGCGGCCCTTGATCAGGCACACCACCGAGATCGCGAAGCCACGTCCCGCCACGGTCAGGTTGGAGTAGCCGTGAAAAGGTTCGATCTTCCAGACGATCTCGGCGCCTTCGCCTTCACCCGCCTTGTGCGCGGTGTAGCGACCGCTCACCCCGTGGTGCGGGTAGCCGCGCTCGAGCTGGTGCACGATGGTGGCTTCGGCCTTGCGCCCGGCGTCCTCGAGCAGGCGCTCGAGGTTGGACTCTTCGTGGGCGTTCTCGATGCGCTCGCGAACGCGCAGAAACTGTTCAGCGGCGCTGCGCGCGGCGCGCAGCGTAAACTGGACCATCGGATTCATGATCAAACCTTATCACGGTGATGTTAAAGAACGGCGCGACGCACGGCGGCGACGCTTAGGCGCGCAATTCTAGCAGAGCCCCCTCGGGCTTGCTATCGACTCATGCTAGACTGCGCCTTTTCGTCACTACCCGAGCCTTGTCATGCTTGAGCGCATCCGTATCGTGCTGATCGGCACCAGTCATCCCGGCAACATCGGCGCCGTCGCCCGCGCCATGCACAACATGGGGCTTGCCGACCTGTGCCTGGTCGCCCCGCGCTGCGACGTCGTCACCCAGGAGAGCATTTCGCGCGCCTCCGGCGCCGACCACCTGCTGCACCAGGCGCGCGTTGTCGAAACGCTGGAAGAGGCGCTATCGGACGCCACCCTGGCGGTGGGCGCCAGCGCTCGTTCGCGCACCCTGCCCTGGCCGATGGTCTCGCCGCGCGAGCTCGGCACCCGGCTTGCCGGCGAGTGCCGGGCGGACAACGCCCGGGTGGCGCTGGTATTCGGCCGAGAGGACAGCGGGCTGACCAACGCGGAGCTCCAGCGCTGCCACGCCCACGTGCACATTCCCACCAACGAGGCGTTCAGCTCGCTGAACCTGGCCGCAGCGGTGCAGGTCGTCGCCTACGAGTGCCGCCTGGCCTGGCTCGACAACCAGGCCGCGCCGACTGAGGTCGAGGTCGATGACGAGCTCGCCACCGCCGAGGAGCTCGAGCGCTACTTCGAGCACCTGGAGCGCACGCTGATCGCGATCGACTTCCACGACCCCGCCAAGCCGCGCCAGCTGATGGCCAGGCTCCGGCGCCTGTACCTGCGCGCCCGGGTGGAGAAGATGGAGATGAACATTCTGCGCGGCATCCTCACCGCCACCGAGAAGGCGTCGAACGACCAGGCGCGCTAAGATGAAGGCGTCAGGATGACGAGCGCTTGAACTCTCGAGGCGCTGCCCCCACTACGCCACCACCGCCGCCCTCCGACATCGGTCGTCAACCAGGCGCCATGTTGTCAATGAAACGATGCTGTCACTGAAACGATGTCATCGCTGAAACGAAGGACCCTGCATGTTTGAACGCCTGCGTGAAGATATCAATAGCGTGTTCGACCGCGACCCCGCGGCGCGCAACTTCCTCGAGGTATTGACCAACTACCCGGGGCTGCACGCGCTGCTGCTGCATCGCGGCGCCCACTGGCTATGGAACAAGGACCTCAAGTGGCTGGCGCGCAGCATCTCGACCTTCGGGCGCTGGCTGACCGGCATCGAGATCCACCCAGGCGCGACCATCGGCCGGCGCTTTTTCATCGACCACGGCATGGGCGTGGTGATCGGCGAGACCGCCATTGTCGGCGACAACGTCACTCTCTACCAGGGCGTGACCCTGGGCGGCACCAGCTGGAACAAGGGCAAACGCCACCCGACGCTCGGCGACGGCGTGATCGTCGGCGCCGGCGCCAAGATTCTCGGCCCGTTCACCGTGGGTGCTGGCGCCAAGGTGGGCTCCAATGCCGTGGTCACCAAGGAGGTGCCGGCCGGCGCCACCGTGGTGGGCATTCCCGGCAAGGTGGTCAAGCGCCCGGAGCCGGACGTGGAGGTACCGCTCGACATCGACCCGGCGCGGCGCGAGGCGATCTGCCAGAAGTTCGGTTTCGACGCCTACGGCGTGAGCCAGGACATGCCGGATCCGGTGGCGCGCTCCATGCAGGCGATGCTCGATCACATGCACGCCGTCGACGGGCGTCTGGAGCGCATGTGCGAGACGCTCAGAAAGCTCGACGCCAGCTACCGCGAAGGCCAGCTCCCCGAGCTCAACAGCGAAGACTTCGCCGGCCTGCTCGACGAGCGCGATATCGGGTGCCAGAAGATGCCCCCCACCGACGCCACCGTCCGGGGCGAGCCTCGGGACGTATCGCCGCCCAGGGAGTGAGCGGGCAAGCATTGAGCCGGCAATAGTTGACCAAAGTACTCGGGATTTCCCATAATGAGCACACATTTTCGTCAGTGCGCTCAAGGTTGGCACCGGGATACCCTATGCGTTTGACCACCAAAGGCCGTTACGCGGTGACGGCGATGCTCGATCTGGCCCTTCACGCCGAACACGGCCCGACCTGCCTGAACGATATCTCCAGACGCCAGGAGATATCGCTCTCCTACCTGGAGCAACTCTTCTCGCGGCTGCGCCGGGCGGGATTGGTGAAGAGCGTGCGCGGTCCCGGCGGCGGCTACCTGCTGGCCCGCCCGCCCGCCGAGATCAGCGTCTCCCAGGTGATCGACGCGGTCGACGAGCGCGTCGACGCCACCCGCTGCCAGGGCTTGTCGGATTGCCAACAGGGCGATATCTGCCTGACGCACTATCTCTGGTGCGAGCTTTCCGGGCAGATTCGCCGGTTCCTGGACGGCGTCACGCTTTGCCAGTTGGCCAAGCGCCCGGACGTGCTGCAGACCGCGACCCGACAGCGCCACCGCGTGGATGCGAGCATCCTCGCCTCCTCTTCTCGATAGCCAACATCGCCGGACACCATGACCACGACCGCTCCTTCGCTTCCCGTCTACCTGGATTACGCCGCCACCACGCCGGTCGATGCGCGCGTGGCCGAGGTCATGCAGCGTTACCTGACGGTGGACCAGCTGTTCGCCAACCCGGCATCGCGCAGTCACATGCTGGGCTGGCAGGCGGAACAGGCCGTCGAGCAGGCGCGCCGCCAGGTCGCGGATGCGATCAATGCCGACCCGCGCGAGATCGTCTGGACCAGCGGCGCGACCGAGGCCGACAACCTCGCCCTGACCGGCTTCATGCGCGCCAATCGCGCGCGCGGCCTGCACCTGGTGACCTCGACCATCGAGCACAAGGCGGTGGTGGATACCGCCAAGGCGCTCGAGAGCGAAGGCTTCGAGGTTACCTGGCTCACTCCGGGGCCGGACGGGCGAATCACCCCCGAGCATCTGCGCGACGCGCTGCGCGACGATACCGCGCTGGTCTCGCTGATGGCGGTGAACAACGAGCTCGGCAGTGTCAACGACATCGAGGCGCTGGCCCGGGTGGCGCACGAGTTCGGCGCGGCGTTTCATACCGACGCCGCCCAGGCCGTCGGACGCATTGCGCTCGACGTCGTGGCCCAGCAGGTCGACCTGATGTCGCTTTCGGCCCACAAGGCCTACGGGCCGAAGGGCGTGGGCGCGCTTTTCGTGAAGCGCCACCCGGACATTCGCGTTGAAGCGCTGATCCACGGTGGCGGTCACGAGCGTGGCATGCGCTCGGGGACGCTTCCGACCCACCAGATCGCCGGCATGGGCGAGGCCTTCGCGCTGATGCAGCGCGAAGGGCAGACCGACCAGGTGGCCATCGCAAGCCTTCACCAGCGCTTCGTCGACGGCCTCGCCACGCTCGACGGCGTGGCGCTGAACTCCCCCGCCGATCACGCGGTTCCCAACATCGTCAACGTCGCCTTTGAAGGCGTGGACGGTGAGGCACTGTTGATGGCGCTGCGCGATCTGGCCATCTCCACCGGCTCGGCCTGCAACTCGGCAAGCGTCGAACCCTCTTACGTACTGCTCGGCATCGGCGTCGAGCGCGAGCGCGCCCACTCGTCGCTACGCTTCAGCTTCGGGCGCTTCACGCGCGATACCGAGATCGATCATGCACTGGCGCTGATACGCCACGCAGTGCAAGGCCTGCGCGTATCGACGCGCTGACGGCGACACTTTCAAGGAGCATGCCAATGGCAACATTAACCATCACTCAAGACGCCGCGAAGCAGATTCGCCATGTGCTCGACGAGCGTGGCCAGGGGCTTGGCCTGCGCGTTTCCGTCAAGCCCAGCGGCTGCTCGGGCTACAGCTACGTGCTGGACTTCGCCGACGAGGCGAAGCCGGACGAGATTCGCTTCGAGGAGCACGGCGCCTGCGTCTATGTCGACGCCGAGGCGCTGGCGATGCTCGACGGCAGCGAGGTCGATTACGTCAGCGAAGGGCTTAACCGCTACTTCCGCTTCAACAACCCCAACGTCAAGGACGAGTGCGGCTGCGGCGAGAGCTTCACGGTATAGCCCCGCTGTATTCATCCCCGCTGGGAGGCGCTATAATCGCGCCCACTTGGCCTTGGCGCTCGCTCGCCGGCCATTTGAACGACCACTTTCTTTGCGCCGCTTCGTCGTTGAAGCGGCCCTTTCCGTTTTAGACCTTCAAGGAGTCCTCTACCCATGGCGACCGAACGCACTCTCTCCATCATCAAGCCTGATGCCGTAGCCAAGAACGCGATCGGCGAGATCATCGCCCGCTTCGAGAAGGCAGGCCTTCAGGTCGTGGCCGCCAAGATGGTTCACCTCTCCGACGAGAAAGCCGGCGGTTTCTACGCCGAGCACAAAGAGCGCCCCTTCTTCAAGGATCTGGTCGGCTTCATGACCTCCGGCCCGGTTGTCGTCCAGGTACTGGAAGGCGAAGGCGCCATCGCCAAGAACCGTGACCTGATGGGCGCGACCAACCCCAAGGAAGCCGCGCCGGGCACCATCCGCGCCGACTTCGCCGAGACCATCGACGCCAACGCCGTTCACGGCTCCGACTCCGCCGAGAGCGCCGAGCGTGAAATCGGCTACTTCTTCGGCAACGACGAGATCTGCCCGCGCTGAGAGCGGCGTCTGATACGCGTTGCTGGCCACTTTCGCGGGGGGTCGCCCCCCGCCCTTTCCAAGCGCTGAGCCATGACCACCACCGTAGCCCAACATACCCCCGACGCGACGACCGCGAACGTCACCCCGGATACCCCGAAGGAACTCACGAACCTGCTCGGGCTTTCGCGGACGCAGATGGAGGCGTTCTTTCTCTCCATCGGCGAGAAGAAGTTTCGCGCCGCCCAGGTGATGAAGTGGATTCACCAGGAAGGCGTCGACGACTTCGAGACGATGACCAACCTCTCCAAGGCGCTGCGTGAAAAGCTCGCCAGGGTCGCCGAGATTCGCGGACCCGGCGTGGTGTATGAAGGCACCTCCAGTGACGGCACGCGCAAGTGGGTGCTCGAGGTGGAAGACGGCAGCTACGTGGAAACGGTCTTGATCCCCGCGGAAAACGGCAAGCGGCGCACGCTGTGCGTGTCGTCGCAAGTGGGCTGCTCGCTGGACTGCAGCTTCTGCTCCACCGGCAAGCAGGGCTTTCAGCGCAACCTCACCGCCGCCGAGATCATCGGCCAGGTGTGGGTGGCGCAGAGAAGCGTCGGCCCGCGCCGCGATACCGCCAATCGCCCGGTCACCAACGTGGTGATGATGGGCATGGGCGAGCCGCTTCTCAATTTCGACAACGTCGTGCCGGCCATGAAGCTGATGCTCGACGACAACGGCTACGGCCTCTCCAAGCGCCGGGTGACGCTATCTACGTCCGGCGTGGTACCGATGCTCGACAAGCTCGGCGACGAGATCGACGTGAGCCTGGCCATTTCGCTGCACGCCGCCACCGACGAGCTTCGAAACGAGCTGGTGCCGATCAACCGCAAGTACAACATTCGTGCGCTCCTGGATGCCTGTCACCGGTATCTGGCCAAGGCGCCGGAGAACCGCCAGGTCACCATCGAATACACCCTGATCAAGGATGTCAACGATCAGCAGGAGCACGCCGAGCAGCTCGCCGAACTGCTCAGGGAGCTGGCCTGCAAGATCAACCTGATCCCGTTCAACCCGTTCCCGAATTCCGGCTACGAGAAACCCTCGCGCAACCAGGTCATGCGTTTTCAGCAGTGGCTTTATGATCTGGGCTACAACGCCACCGTGCGCATGACCCGGGGCGATGACATCGATGCCGCCTGCGGGCAGCTGGTGGGCAGGGTCAAGGATCGCACCAAGCGCAGTGCACGCTACATTCAGTCGGTGCAGCTCGACGCCGACTGACGTGCCTTGACTTCCATCCGACACAGCGCTTTGATGGACGCTGCCTCGGCTTGGCATAATGATTCGGCCCCGCAGGCGGGCGCCGACGAACGGCAGAGAAGATCGCAGGTAACATTCACGCAGAGGGCGTACATGATTGGTTATGGTAGGCGCACGACCCCCTTTAGAGTACCCGTGCTGACCGTGCTGTTGGGCAGCCTGATGCTCGCAGGCTGCGCTACCTCAGCCCCTACCTCGCGCGAGACCGGCCAGGATGCCGCCGACGCCTACAGTCAACTGGGTGTGGCCTACCTCGAGCGCGGCAACCTGCCCCGCGCGCTCAACGCCCTCGACCGGGCACTGGAGATCGACCCCCGCCATGCCGAGGCGCTACAAGGCCTGGCGCTGGTCTACCAGCAGCAGGGCGAGAACCAGCTCGCCGCGCGCTACTTTCAGCAGGCCGTGAACTCAGCCCCTTCCTTTACTCGCGCGCGCAACAACTACGCCGCCTTCTTGTATGATCAGGCCCGCTACCGCGAGGCCTGCGAGCAGCTGGAGGTCGCCTCTCAGGATGCCCAGTACGCCAATCGTGCCCAGCTGTTCACCAATCTTGGCCAGTGCTACCTGGCCCTGAACGACGTCGAGCGCGCCCGCGAGCGTTTCGCGCGCGCCCAGAGTATCGACCCGCGAAGCCCTCGCGGGTATTTGATGTTAGCCGAATTGGAAGTTTCTCAGGGCAATTTCGAGCGTGCCTGGGCACCGCTTCAAAGTTACCTGGAGCTTGCCGGCCCCGACCCGCAGGCACTCGCGCTCGCGGCCACCGTCGCCAGTGCCCGTGGCGACGAACGCGCCGCCGCCGAGTACCGGCGTGAAACCCTGGATACGCAAGCGCCCTGATCACCTAATTTATTGAAGGATGCTCAGCCATGAGCGACATACATCTAGACGAGACGATGACCACTGCGACCAACGCTTCCCCGGGCGAGCTACTGCACCAGCAGCGCGAGCGCCTGAACGTGCCGCTCACCGACGCCGCCCGGGCGCTGAACCTGCGCCCGGCGGTGGTGGAGGGGCTGGAGCGCGATCACTACGACGAGATTCCCGTAGCCGCCTACCGCCGCGGCTACCTGCGCGCTTACGCCAAGTACTTGGGGTTGGACGAGCGCCTCGTGCTCGATGCCTACACGTCGCGCTTCGCTGCCGCCGACACCGAGCGCAAGATCGCCCCGGTCTCGGTCGCCCGCCCCCCGTCGCGCGTCGGCGCGTGGCTGTTCAAGCTGATGACGCTACTGGTGATCGTCGGACTGATCGGCGTGACGGTGATGTGGTGGCAAAGTCGCGGCGGCAGCGAGCCGCCGAGCATGGGCGCGGCCCCGACGGAAGAAGAGCGCAGCCAGCTGGCCGGCGCCGAGGATGAGACCGCTTCGGCGCTGCCGGATACGCCGGTGAGCGCCCCCGCGCCCAGCGACGCCGCCCAGCAAAGTGCCGCTGACATCGCCGCGAGCGACCCCACGCCCGTCGCGCCGTCACAAGCGGCCATCGAAGCCGCCACGACCATCGCCGCGCTGAGCGCCGAGGCCTCCGAGGCAAGTGCCGCTGGTGCCAACACGCTCGAGATCACCTTCAACGAGCAGTCCTGGACCGAAATCTTCGACGCCACCAACCAGCGCGTGTTCGTGGGTCTGCAGACCCCGGGCACCACGGCCACCGTCGAGGGCGAACCGCCCTTTCGACTCACCATCGGCAACGCCACCGGCGTGGCGCTGATCTACCAGGGCGAAACCGTCGACCTCGCCCAGCGCGCCGGCGCCAACAACGTCGCCCGCTTTACTCTAGGAGAGTGACCCGTCTTATGCACGCCCCTTCTCCAATCAAACGCCGCGCCTCCCGTCAGATCCATGTCGGCAAGGTCGCGGTCGGCGGCGATGCACCCATCGCCGTGCAGAGCATGACCAACACCAACACGCTGGACGTGGACGCCACCGTCGGCCAGATCCAGCAGCTGGAAAAGGCCGGAGCCGACATCGTGCGCGTCTCGGTGCCGGACATGGACGCCGCCGAGGCCTTCGGGCGCATCAAGTCGCGGGTCGACGTGCCGCTGGTGGCGGACATCCACTTCGACTACAAGATCGCCCTGCGCGTGGCCGAGCTCGGCGTCGACTGCCTGCGCATCAACCCGGGCAACATCGGCCGCGAGGACCGCGTCAAGGCAGTGGTCAGCGCCGCCCGTGACCACGGCATTCCGATTCGCATCGGCGTCAACGCGGGCTCGCTCGAGAAGGACCTGCAGAAGAAGTACGGCGAGCCGACCCCGGCGGCGCTGGTCGAGTCCGCCATGCGTCATATCGACTACCTCGATCGGCTCGACTTCCAGGAATTCAAGGTCAGTGTCAAGGCCTCTGACGTGTTCATGGCGGTCGCCGCCTACCGCGATCTCGCCACCCGCATCGAGCAGCCGCTGCACTTAGGCATCACCGAGGCCGGCGGACTGCGCTCGGGCACCGTGAAGTCCTCGATCGGCCTCGGAATGCTGTTGATGGACGGCATCGGAGACACCATTCGAGTATCGCTCGCCGCCGACCCGGTCGAGGAGATCAAGGTCGGTTTCGACATGCTCAAGAGCCTGAAGCTGCGCGCCAAGGGCATCAACTTCATCGCCTGCCCCAGCTGCTCGCGCCAGAACTTCGACGTCATCAGCACCATGAACCAGCTCGAGGAGCGCCTCGAGGACGTCATGACGCCCCTGGACGTCTCGGTGATCGGCTGCGTGGTCAACGGCCCGGGCGAAGCCAAGGAGACCGACATCGGCCTGACCGGCGGGTCGCCTGCGAACCTGGTCTACATCGACGGCAAGCCCGCGAGCAAGCTGCGCAACGAACACCTGGTCGACGACCTCGAGGCATTGATTCGCGAGAAGATTCGCCTCAAGCAACAGCAACAGGACGCCCTCATCACCAAGAGCGTGTGAGGACGTGGACGATGGGCGGCGAGCGAGACCGCCCGGACCGATAAGGAGTTCGCATTGAGCAAGTCCGGTGCCAAGAAGATCCAAGCGATCCGTGGAATGAACGACCTGTTGCCCAGCGATAGTCCTCGCTGGCAATTTTTTGAAGCCAAGGTCCGCACGCTCATGCAGCGCTACGGCTTCGACGAGATTCGCATGCCTATCGTCGAGCAGACGGCACTGTTCGCTCGCTCGATCGGTGAAGTGACCGATATCGTCGAGAAGGAGATGTACACCTTCGAGGACCGTAACGGCGACAGCCTCACCCTGCGCCCGGAAGGCACGGCAAGCTGCCTGCGCGCCGCCATGGAGCACGGCCTGCTCTACAACCAGACCCAACGGCTCTGGTACCAGGGCCCGATGTTTCGCCACGAGCGCCCGCAGAAGGGTCGCTATCGCCAGTTCCATCAGGTGGGCGTGGAGGCCTACGGCTTCGACGGCCCGGACATCGATGCCGAGGTGATCCTGCTCTCGGCGCGGCTGTGGCAGGAGCTGGGGCTTTCCGAGCACGTCACCCTGGAGCTCAACTCACTAGGCTCGCTCGAGGCACGCGCTGCCTACCGCGAGACGCTGGTGGCGTACTTCAACGAGCACCGGGCGCTGCTCGACGAGGATTCGCTGCGCAGGCTCGAGAGCAACCCGCTGCGCATCCTGGACTCCAAGAACCCGGACATGGCCGCGATGCTCGATGCTGCCCCGCAGCTTCTGGAGCACCTGGACGATGAATCCCGCGAGCACTTCGAAGCGCTCAAGCGCATGCTCGAGGCCGCCGGCGTCCAGTACGTGATCAATCCGCGTCTGGTGCGCGGGCTCGACTACTACTCGCGCACGGTGTTCGAGTGGACCACCACGGCGCTGGGCAGCCAGGGCACGGTGTGCGCCGGCGGTCGCTACGACGGCCTGGTCGAGCAGCTCGGCGGCAAGCCCACGCCGGCGGTAGGCTTCGCCATGGGCATCGAGCGGCTGATCCTTCTGCTCGACACCCTGGCGCTCGTGCCGAGTGAAGCACTCGGTGGAAGCGACGTCTACCTGCTGGCGCTGGACGATAGTGCCACCACCGAGGCGCTGACCCTGGCCGAACGGCTGCGCAGCGAGCTGCCCGAGCTTGCGCTCACACTTCACTGCGGTGGCGGCAGTTTCAAGAGCCGCATGAAGAAGGCGGACAAGAGCTCGGCGCGTATCGCCCTGCTGCTCGGCGAGGACGAAGTCGCCAGCGGATCGGTCACGGTGAAGTTTCTGCGCGACGACCGCGAACAGCGCCAGATCAATCAGCGCGAGCTTGCCACGATCTTGCCCGAGCTGCTGACCCGATAACCCCCCAGGCGACGCCTGCGGCATTGACCAAGACGCACCGGCCTTGCGCCGGTGCCCGTACAAGGAGGCCCGCCCGTGGCGGATCTGAGAAGCGAAGAAGAGCAGCTTGACGTGATCAAGCGCTGGTGGAAGGAAAACGGCACCTCGCTGATCGCAGGCGTGGTGATCGCCGCGGCGGGCGTGTTCGGCTGGCACGCCTGGCAGGACTACCGGGAAGGCCAGTCAGCGGCGGCGTCGGTGCGCTACCAGCAGTTGATCAACCTGAGCGCGGCGCCGACGCTCGACGCCGAGCAGTACGATACCGCCAAGCGCCTGGTCGACGAGATCGGCGACGATCACGGCGGTACGCTCTACGCCGACCTGGCGCTTCTGATGCAGGCGCGTCTGGCCGTGGGCCAGGAGGACCTGGACGGCGCCCGCGAGGCCCTCGAGCGCGCCACCGACTCCAAGCGCGACTACATCAAGAGCCTGGCCTGGCTGCGTCTGGCCCGGGTGGAGATCGCCGACGGCAACCCCGAACGCGCTCTCGAGCTTCTCGACGAGCCCTTCGTCGATGCGCTCACCGCCCAGCGCCTGGACGTGCGCGGCGATGCCTACGCCGCACTCGGCGACACCGACAACGCCCGGCAGGCGTGGCAAGAGGCGCTGGCCGCCGACGAGCAGAGCCAGTCGCTTTATGGCCTGCAGCTGAAGTTAGACGACCTTGGCGCCGAGGAGGCGACCTCCTGATGACACACCGTTTATCCTACTCCACGTCCTTGAAACCGGCTTCAAAACCGACCTTCGCCAAGGCCTGGTTGCGCGTCACGCTGGGTGCCGCCGCGCTGGCGCTGCTCGCCGGCTGCGCCAGCAAGGGCGAGCCCGCCTACACCCCCAAGGAGCTCAAAAGCTTCGAGGCGACCACCTCCATCGACAGCGTCTGGCGGGAAAGCGTTGGCGACGGCCTGGGCCGCGCCCGCTATCCCATCGAGCCCGCCCGGGAAGGCAACACCGTGTTCGCCGCCGATGCCCAGGGCGTGGTGATGGCGTTCAACGCGCAAAACGGCAACCGCCAGTGGCGCATCGACCTCGACACGCCGCTCTCCAGCGCGCTCAACGCTATTGCCGGCCAGCTCTATCTAGGCACGCGCAACGGCGAAGTCATCTCGATCGATCAAAGCGACGGCAGCGTCAACTGGCGCTCGCGGGTTTCCAGCGAAGTACTGGCCGCCCCTCAGGCCAATCAGCAGCTTCTGATCGTGCAGAGCATCGACGGCCAGGTGACGGCGCTTGATCGCGCCAGCGGCGCCGAGCGCTGGGTCTACACCAGTTCCCAGCCGGCCTTGACTCTGCGTGGCAGTGGCACGCCCATGGTGATCGACCCGGTCACCTTCGTGGGCCTGGCCAACGGGCGCCTCGCCACCCTCGACAACCGCAGTGGCCAGCCGCTGTGGGAGCAGCAGATCGCCACCCCACGCGGTCGCAGCGAAGTCGAGCGCCTCGTCGACCTCGCCGGCCAGCCGGTACTGAGCCCAGACGGCCGCCTGTTCGTGACCAGCTACAACGGCCGCGTGGTCGCGCTGGAAGCGACCCAGGGCGGCGTGCTGTGGGAGACCAACCTCTCCAGCCGTCACACCCCGGTGCTGGTCGGCAACACGCTGTTCGTGATCACCGACGACAGCCAGGTCGTGGCCCTGGACGCTTCCAGCGGCCAGGAACTCTGGCGCAACAACGACCTCGAGGATCGCTGGCTGACTGCTCCGGCCTTTGCCGACGGACGCCTGGCGGTCGGTGACTTCGAGGGCTACCTGCACCTGATCGACGCCCGCGAGGGCCAGATCGTCGGCCGTACCCGGATCCACAAGTCCGGCATCAGCCTGCGCCCGGTCAGCGAAGGCAGAACCCTTCACGTACAGGCCAACAACGGCCGGCTGCAAACGTTGGAAATTTCTCCATGACACCCGTCATTGCTCTAGTGGGTCGACCCAATGTAGGTAAATCGACCCTGTTCAACCGTCTGACGCGCTCGCGAGACGCGCTGGTCGCCGACTTCCCCGGCCTGACCCGCGACCGCAAGTACGGCAACGGACTGCTCGGTAACAAGGCCTACACGGTCATCGATACCGGCGGTATCAGCGGCGACGAGGAGGGCATCGATGCGGCCATGGCGGAGCAGTCGCTGGCCGCCATCGACGAGGCCGATATCGTGCTGTTTCTGGTCGACGCTCGCGCCGGGCTCAACGTCGCCGACGAGGCGATCGCCAATCACCTGCGCGTCAACCAGAAGAAGACCTGGCTGGTGGTCAACAAGACCGACGGCCTGGAAGAGCACTCGGCCATGGGCGACTTCTGGGGACTCGGCCTGGGCGATCCCTGGCCGATCGCCGCGGCTCACGGGCGCAACGTCTCGCAGTTGATTGACCTCGTGCTCGAGCCCTTCCCCGAGCGTGACGCCGACATTCCGGCGGATACCGGCTCCAAGGGCATTCGCATCGGCGTGATCGGGCGCCCCAACGTCGGCAAGTCGACCCTGGTCAACCGCCTGCTCGGCGAGGACCGCGTGGTGGTGTTCGACGAGGCGGGCACCACCCGCGATGCCATCGAGATCCCCTTCGAGCGGCGCGGCAAGCCCTTCGTGCTGATCGACACCGCCGGCGTGCGCCGGCGCAAGAACGTGCGCGAGGTGGCGGAGAAGTTCTCGATCATCAAGACGCTGGACGCGATCAAGGAGTGCCATGTCGCGATCATGGTGCTGGACGCGCGAAGCGGGCTCGTCGAGCAGGACCTGCACCTGCTGGACTACGTGCTGACCACCGGCCGCGCGCTGGTGCTGGCGGTCAACAAGTGGGATGGGCTCGAGACCGAGGCCAAGGAGAAGATGCGCGCCGAGATCAAGCGCCGCCTGGGCTTCGCCGACTACGCCGAGCTGCACTTCATCTCGGCGCTACACGGCACCGCCGTGGGCGATCTCTACCCCTCCATCGAGCGCGCGTTCGAGGCCGCCAACGCCCACTGGTCGACCAACCGCCTAACCACGCTGTTGCAGGACGCGGTAAGCCAGCATCCGCCGCCCATGGTCAACGGTCGACGCATCAAGCTGCGCATGGCCCACCAGGGGGGCAGCAACCCGCCGATCATCGTGGTCCACGGCAACCAGACAAGCTCCCTGCCGGAAGCCTACCGGCGCTACCTGACCAACACCTTCCGCAAGGTACTCAAGGTGCGCGGTACCCCCATGCGCTTCGAGTTCCGCTCCGGCGACAACCCGTTCGATAACATGGCGGGCGCCAGCGACAAGGAGAAGGCGAAAAAGCGCGAGCTCAACCGCACCAAGGAAGCGCGCCAGAAGCGCCGCTAGGAGACGCTCAAGCGAGCGGCTTTATCGATGAAACGCCCGGTGCAACGTCGCCGGGCATTTTTTTGTCTCTCGATACGAGTGATAACGATTTGCACTCAATGGAGCGTCGTGCCATCATCGCGCTCTTTTCGAATTCGGCTGGAGGCTGCCGGCTATGCTCCTGGGCGTCGAGCTCCCGGGCGTCGACCGCTGCATGATGTCCGGGCGCCGAACGCGCTTGACCGGCGAGCGAGCGTCATGGTTCGCCGCCCTTCTGCTGTCACTGCTCGTTGGTCCTGCACTTGCCAATAATCCGTCCCCGCGCATCGTCACGCTCTACCAGGGTGCGACGGACAGCGCCGTCGCCCTTGGCGTCACCCCGGTCGGCGTGGTGGACGCCTGGCTCGAGCCGCCGATGTACCCTTACCTGCGCGAGGCACTGGCCGGGGTCGAGCACGTGGGACTGGAAACCCAGCCCAACCTGGAAAAGATCGCCTGGCTGGCGCCGGATGCCATCATCGCGTCGCGCTTTCGCCACGAGCGTATCGAGCCGCTGCTCGACGTCATCGCGCCGAGCAGCGTCGTCGAGACCGTCTATGACTTCAAGACCACCTTGCGCCGCGTGGCGAGCGCCACTCACCGAGAGGCCCGGGCCGAACGCCTGCTCGACCAGTGGCAGGCCCGGGTCGACGACTTTCGCCGCCAGGTGGCGCTCGGCCTCGGCGACGCCTGGCCCCACCGCGTGGCGGTGGTGCGGTTCAAGAGCGATCACGCGCGGATCTACACCGGGGGCTTTGCAGGCTCGATCCTCGACGAGCTGGGCTTCGAGCAGCCCGAGGCCCTGCGCACCCATGGCTGGGGCATGAAGCTCACCAGCAAGGAGAGCATTCCCGTGCTGAACGCCGACGTGCTTTTCGTGCTGCTCGAGCCCGATGACGCCATCATGAACAACTACCGCGCCTGGACCTCTCACCCGCTGTGGCAGCGCCTCGACGCTGCCCAAGGCGGGCGCGTCTTCGAGGTCGACCCGATCGCCTGGATGATGGGTGGCGGCATCCTCGCGGCCAACGCGATGCTGGACGACGTGTATCGCCACTACGCGCTGACGGATCATGGCCCCGCCCTGTCGGACACCGCGCCCTCGAGCGCCTGCTCGTCCGGGGCCGAGAGCGATGCGCCCATCGGCGAGGGGCGAAAGGCATGCTGACCGGCACGTTCACCCGGGCGATGGGGATCGTGCTGGGCACGGCACTGCTGGTGGCGGCCTTCGTGATGAGCCTGTGGCTCGGGACGACACGGATGCCTCTCGCCACCCTGTACACCGCGCTTTTCGACCACGACCCGACGAGAATCGCGCATCTGGTAGTGATAACCGAGCGCCTGCCCCGGGCGAGCATCGCTGCGCTGGTCGGCGCAAGCCTGGCCGTCGCCGGCGCCCTGATGCAGACCCTGACGCACAATCCCCTGGCCTCGCCGGGCATTCTCGGCATCAACGCCGGTGCCATGTTCTTCGTGGTCGTGGCCGTCGCGCTGTTGCCCGCCACCACCCCGGCCCATCTCGTGGGCGCGGCACTGACGGGCGCCTGCGTGGCGGCGGCGCTGGTGGTGCTTCTGTGCGGCGGCACTCAGGGCCAGGCCGCTTCGCTGCGGGTGGTGCTCGCCGGGGTGGCGGTCACGGCGCTGTTCGTCTCCTTGAGCCAGGGACTTCTGGTCATCGACCAGCAAAGCTTCGAGAGCGTGCTCTATTGGCTGGCGGGATCGGTCTCCGGGCGAGAAATGTCACTGGTCATACCGCTGCTGCCGCTGTACCTCGGCGCCACCATCGGCTGCATGGCGCTGGTGCGTCACGCCAATGCCCTGCTGCTGGGGGACGAGGCAGTGGCAGGGCTCGGGCTCAGCGTCGCCTGGGTCAAGCTGGCGCTGGGGCTGGTGGTGGTCGTGCTGGCGGCAAGTGCCGTGGCGCTGGCGGGCATGATCGGCTTCGTGGGGTTGATCGTGCCGCACATGGCGCGCGCGGTGTTCGGCGTCGATCATCGCTGGCTGCTGCCCGGCTGCGCGCTGCTCGGGGCCGTACTGCTGCTGGTGGCAGACGTGGCGGCGCGCTTCGTCATGCCGCCCCAGGAAATCCCCGTCGGCGTGATGACCGCGCTGGTCGGTACGCCATTCTTCATTTACCTCGCCCGACGCAAGGTGAACGGATGATCGCCGGGCGGTTCACGCTGCTGGTGCTCGCCCTGGTGGCAAGCGTGGCGCTCTCGCTATGCCTGGGGAGCTTTGCGACCTCGCCCGGGGCGGTCTGGCACGCCCTGCTCGCCCCGGCCGACAGCGATATCGCGTTCATCGTCTGGGAGCTGCGCCTGCCGCGCATCGCCCTCGCCGTGACGGTGGGTGCGGCGCTGGCCGTGGCGGGCGCGCTGCTGCAAGCGCTGGTGCGCAACCCCCTTGCCTCACCGGACGTGATCGGCGTCACCAGTGGCGCTGCCTTCGCCGCGGTCGCCTTTCTGGCGCTGGCGGGCTCGACCCTGAGTGTGGCCTGGCTGCCCCTCGCCGCCCTGTCGGGGGCGCTGGCATCGGCGCTGGTCGTGTTCGCCCTGGCCTGGCGCAACGGGCTCTCCCCCATTCGCCTGGTGCTGGTGGGCATCGGCTTCGCGGCGGCGGCAAGCGCCGGTACCACACTGTTGATCGTGCTCAGCGACGATACCGCCGCCATGACGGCCTACGTATGGCTGACCGGGAGTCTCTATGCCGCGCAGTGGCCGGCAGTGGGACAGATGACGCTCTGGCTTGCCGCGGTGCTGCCCGTGAGTCTGGGGCTTGCCCGACACATGGACGCGCTGGCACTGGGCGATGGCGTGGCCACCGGGCTCGGCGTGGCGGTGTTGAGAAGCCGGCTGGTGCTGCTGGGATGCAGCGTGGCGCTGGCCGGCGCGGCGGTCGCCTTTGCCGGCGGGCTTTCGTTCGTTGGATTGATCGCGCCCCACCTGGCGGCAAGGCTGGTGGGGCGCAGTGCGGCGCGACTCGTTCCGGCGTCGGCACTGGTCGGGGCGATGATCGTGCTTCACGCCGACCTTCTTGGCCGAGTCGCCTTCCTGCCCAAGGATCTGCCCGCCGGCATTTTCGTGGCGGGCATCGGGGCACCGTTTTTCGTCTATCTGCTGTTTCGAACGCGCCCGACCCGCTAGAAGTCCAGGCGGTAGCCCAGCGTCAGGGTGCGTCCGCGCCCGGCGAAGTAGCGTTCGTCGTTCACCAGCGCGCTCTGCGAGTAGTAGGTGACGTACTGTTCGTCGAGCACGTTGGAGATACCCACGTTCATCTGACCCACGGGCAGGCGATAGCCGACGGCGGCGTCCATCAGCAGGTAGCCGTCGAACTCACGCTCGGGCTCGTCGAAGCTCATGTCCATGGCGTAGTTCGCTTGCACGAAGGTCGAGAGGTTATCGGTCCAGTCGGAGGAGACGCTCGCCACCATGCGATCCGGGGCGACGTCGATGCCGGAAAGCGAGGCGTCCAGGTGGCCGTCGTCGTTGCTGTCGTAGCGTCCGCGCATGCGTGAGTACGAGAGCCGTCCGGCGTGCTGGTCGGTGAAGCGGTAGCCGACCGCTGCCTCCAGGCCCTTGATCTCGGTTTCCTGGCGGGCCATGAAGAAGGCGTCGTCGCGCTCGACGAGTCGGCTGCCGAAGTCCGACGAGGAGATATAGTAGTTCAGCTCCGCCGCAAGGCGCCCATCGTCGTAGCGAAGGCCGGTCTCGACATTGTCGGTGACGATGGGGCGCAGGTTCTCGATACTGTCCACGGACTGCCCTGGCCGCTGTATGCTGCGAAGCGCCCGGCCCACGTCCGGAATGGTGAAGCCTTCCGAGTAGTTGGCGAACAGGCTCCAGTGCTCGACGGGCTTCCACACCGCTCCCAGGTTGTAGAGCGTCTCGTTGAAGCTCGGCGAGCCCCCTTCCACGTCCACCGCGTTACGGGTATAGAGCGTCTGGTAATCGTCGATATCGAGCTTGGCGTACTCGTAGCGCACTCCCGCCGACAAGAGCAGCGAATCCACCGGCGCGAACTCCGCCTGCAGGAAGGGTGAAAGATCGATGTAACTGGCCGGCGGCACGTAGGTGCGGTCGGTCTGGTACAGGTACTGCTCGGTATCATCGAACAAGGTGTCGAAGCCGCCGGTCAGCTTCAGTCGCTCGTCGAGCAGGTCATCACGGCTCAGGGACACCTTGGTACCGTACTTCGAGGTTGTCGCCAGGGTCTGATCGAAGAGCGTGCCAGCCGGCGCGAAGGCGGGGTCCTGGAAGGTGGCCGAGTTGTCCGCGCCGAACAGCGCCTTGTAGTCCTGATAGTACACCTGAGCGCTCAGGTGCATGCCGGCCAGGTCATAGTGGTCGTAGCTCAGGCCGGTCGTCCATACCCGATTGTAGGGGGCGTCGCCTTCTGGCGTGCCGCGTCGGGAGGTGGTCACCACGCCATTGTCCCGATCGCCGGTGACGCTCAGGTAACCATTATGGCCTTCGATGTCGTAGTGATTGAGGGTGAATTGCAGGCGCTGGTCGTCATCGAACCAGTAGGCGAGCTTGCCGAGGATATCGAAGGAGCGGGCATCCATCAGATCGCCTTGGGTATTGTCCACGCCGACCGCGTCGCCGTTGCCGTCCAGGAACAGGCCCTGGTCCTCGAAGCTCGCCGAGAACAGGTAGTCCACATCGCCGCTGTTGCCGCTGACGCCGTAGGTGGTGCGATAGCTGAGCGTGTCGCCGTCCAGCTCGCGGGTCGGCGTGGTGACCTGGGCTTCGACATGCTGGTTGAAGGAGCCAGGTTCGGGGCGTCGGGTCACCAGGTTGATGACACCCCCTTCGGCGCCGATGCCATTGGTGGCGTTGGCACCCTGGATCACCTCGATCTGCTCGACCATGGAGAAATCGATGGTGTGCGCCTCGCGACCGGTCGGACGCAGCGGATTGGACTGCGGGATGCCGTCGATCAGGATCAGCGGCCTGCGTCCGCGCAGGGTCTCGCCACTGCCACTCATCTTCTGGCGGCTGGGGGAGTAGGACGGCAGCAGATTGCTGAGTATCTGCGAGGAGTCGCTGGTGAGCTGGAGCTGCTGCTCGATCTCCTCGGAGGTGATGACGCGTACCGTCTGGGGGGAGTCCTCCTTGGTGGCACTGGTTCTCGAGGCAGTGACGACCACGGGCTGTTCGACCTGGTCGCGGTTCACGTCGCCGGTCGGTCTCGATTGCTCCTGAGCCTGAGCCTGGGAAGCGGCCATCAGGCCAACCAGAGTGGCGGTTTGCCAGCGCGCGCGATGATGTTGACAGCGCATCTTCTTCTTATCCTCTTGAAAATTCACGAGCTACCCCTGATAAATATCGATTATCATAAACAAATGATAATGATTATATTATGCATATGTGTCAGTCGGAGGTCCATGCTTGAGCAACGCCGCGTTCGAGATATCGGATCGGCCATCAGCGCTCCGACGACGAGAGGACGTTGTAAATGAGAACGTTTTATCCTACGGTGCGTGTTTGATTCCTGGCAGGCTCGTCGATGTCCGACACGAACTCTCGATCCCCTCGCCTCGTGGGTGAGGCACTGAGCGCGGGCTATGAAACCCGCACGGTGCTCGATGGCGTCGACATCGCCGTGGCCGAAGGCAAGCTCACGGTGCTGCTCGGCCCCAACGGCAGCGGCAAGTCGACGCTGCTCAAGACCCTGGCGCGCACCCTCGCGCCCCAGGCGGGCCACGTCCATCTGGATGGCAAGGATATCCACCGGTGCGCCACCCGGGACGTGGCTCGGCGGCTGGGCCTTCTTCCTCAGGGGCCTGCGGCCCCGGAGGGGCTGACCGTCGAACAACTGGTGGGCATGGGCCGCTTTCCCCATCAAAGGTGGTGGCATAAGGACGCTCGACGCGATGCCCAGGCCATCCGCGAGGCGATGGACTACACCCGGGTGAGCGAGTTCGCCGACCGCCCGGTGGATGCCCTGTCCGGCGGGCAGCGTCAGCGCTGCTGGATCGCCATGGTGCTGGCCCAGCAGACCGACGTGATCCTGCTCGACGAGCCCACCACCTTTCTCGATTTGAAGGTGCAGGTAGAGCTCATGGAGCTGCTCTCGCGTCTGGCCCACGAACGCGGCCATACACTTCTGCTGGTGCTGCATGACCTCAACCTGGCGGCGGCCTACGCCGATCATCTGGTGATGCTGCGCGAGGGGCGCATCGTGGCCGACGGCGCCCCCGCAGAGGTCTTTACCGCCGATACCCTGCAGCGGGTCTTCGAACTCGACGCGCAAGTGATGCTGGACCCCGAAAGCGGACGGCCGGTCTGCCTGCCGCGTCGTTTCGAACACCCCCGCACCACCGTTTCCTCCGCGCTTTCGAGCGTCACGTGAGATGCACATGCCACCTGTCTTTTGCGCCCAGCTGAGCCGCGAGCAGAACGATCCGTTGCCGGGCAGTGCTGCCCACGTCGAACGGCACCTGCTTGTCAGCTGGCCTCGGGCGAAGTGGCAGCGAAATCTTCGCCACGCAAGCGACATGCCCTCGGAAATCGGCGTCACGCTGGATGCTATCGCCGCGGCGGGGCGGCGGGTGAACCTGATCCAGCAGCCTGGCATGGAGGCCACTCGGCATCGAATATTCTTGATGCCGGAACGGCGTCGTTTCACGGTGGCAAGAGACGCGCTTGGCGAGTTTCTCGACGCTTGGCAGACGGGAAACTCACTGGCCCGCTGGGAAGAGCCGAGACTCGCTCACGACCTGATCCTGTGCTGCACGCATGCCAAGAAAGACAAGTGCTGCGCCAAGTACGGCTACCAGACCTTCAAGGCACTGGCTCAGGCCGTTGCCGAGCATGAGCTCCCCTTCGAAGTATGGGAGAGCAGCCATCTGGGCGGCTGCCGCCTGGCGGCGAGCCTCATCGTGCTCTCGCCGGTACGCAAGTACGGACGCATCGCGCCGGATCAAGCGCTCGCGTTCTTGCAAAGCGAGGCATCAGGCCAGCGCTACCTGCCCGGCTACCGCGGCAACTCCTCGCTCTCCCCCGCTCAGCAGTGCGCCGAAGTGGCGCTGCTCGAACACCTGGAACAGGCCCACGCCCTGACGGCGCCGACCTTGATCGACGACCATGGCGACGAGCGCGAACGCATCATGCGCTGGCAGCTCGATACCCCGCCCTACCACGCCACCGTGCACTGTCGGGCCCGTTCGATCCTGCGCGTCGATACCTGCGCCGACCTGGCGCAGGGCCCGACCGAAAGCCTGGTCTGGCAGGCGCGCGTCGACATCTGAGCCGCGCGACACTCAAACCAGTTGACAACGCGTCCGCTCCTCTCTCAAATAGCCGCGTTTTGACCTTTGGCCTCATCTTTCGCCCCGATTGGAGGGACGTTCATGCTGACTCTTGCGCGCCGCTGGCGCTGGTTGACGCTGCTTGCCATGGCGAGCCTTCTGTCGGGCTGCCTGGCCCTGCCACAGACCGGGCTGTTCGCCTTTCGCCTGGCGGTGACTTCGCTGGGGGTCGAGAACGTGCGCATCGGCCCCTACAACCTGAATGCGGGGCTCGACACCACCGACCTGACCAGCCTGATCGCCTCGAGTCTGGGCGCGGGAAGCCTGCCGGTGCAGGCCACCATGGCACTGGGGCTGGGGCTTCCGGCGGGCATGCCGGCGGTGAACATGGCCGGCTTCAACTGGACGCTGGACATGCCCGGCGTCGACCCGGTCTCCGGGCGCTACAACGAAGACGTCTCGCTCACGCCGGGTGACGGCGCCAACCTGCGCCTGCCGGTCTCCTTCGACGTGCTGGCCACCGACCCGCAGCGCCTGAGCCCGATGATCGACCTGGCCCGGCAGCTGGCGTCGAACGGCTCGCTGCCCGCCGGCAGCGAATTGGCGATCACCCCGGGGAATCTGCGCGGGCTCGGCATGACGCTGCCCGCCGGCTTGCTCACGCCCACCCTGCGCCTCAACGTCGGCGAGGACGGTCAGCTCACGCCGGTACGTTAAAGGCCACGCCGCCCGACCCACTGGGCGGCGAACTGCCAGGCGGTACGCCCGCTGCGCCCGCCGCGAAGCGTGGCAAAGCGAACCGCCTCCTCCCGGGCGGCCTCCTCCCAGGCGCCCTCACCGCCCAGGCTTGTGACCCAATGGGCACACACTTCGAGATAGGTGGCCTGGTCGAAGGGGTGAAAGCCGAGCCACAGCCCGAAGCGGTCCGACAGCGAAATCTTCTCCTCCACGGCGTCGCCGTGATGCAGCTCCTCGCCGACCAGCCTGGAGCCTTCGTTGTCTGCCATCGACTCCGGCAGCAGGTGGCGACGGTTCGAGGTGGCGTAGATCAAAACGTTCTCCGGCGGGCCGGTGAGCGTTCCATCGAGCACGCTCTTGAGCGCCTTGTAGGCATCGTCATTGCCCTCGAAGGAGAGATCGTCGCAGTAAACCACAAAGCGCTGGGGTGCGTGGCGAAGCGTCTCGACCAGCCGGGGAAGACTCGCCAGGTCGTGGCGGTCCACCTGGATCAGCCGCAGGCCCTCATGGCCCAGAGTATTGATCAAGGCACGCACCACCGACGACTTGCCGCTGCCGCGCGAGCCCCACAGCAGCGCGTGGTTGGCGGGCAGTCCCTTCAAAAACGCCCGGGTATTGTCGACGAGCGCCTTTTTCTGGCGCTCGATACCGAGCAGGTCATCGAGCGTGGTGGTATCACGCACCGGTACCGGCACCAAGTGGCCGCCGAGCGGATGGCGCTGCCACAGCGCGGCGGTATGGGTTTCCCAGTCCACCGGCGTGGGCGCCGGGGGAAGCCAGTGCTCGACGTGGTCGAGCAGCCGGGTGAGTCGTTGGGTTAATTCGGCGTCCATCCTTGCCCTCTCGTTGAGTTATGCTAAAAATACCGACATTGGACCGTCATCTCGAACACGGCTTCTGCCGATAAGGAACCGATCATGCGCTGGCTTCGCCCCTTCGCCGTTACCGCCCTGTGCGCCTCACTTGCGGCGTGTGCCACCTCGCCCACCGGACGCTCGCAGCTTCTGCTGCTCTCGGACGCCGAGCTCAACCAGATGGGCCAGCAGGCCTTTGCCCAGTACCAGCAGGACGTGCCGATGGGCGACCAGGCGAGCCTGCGCTACGTGCAGTGCATCACCGATGCCATCGTCGACGTGCTGCCGGAACGTCAGCGCAACCAGGATTGGCAGGTGCGGGTGTTCAAGTCCGATCAGCCCAACGCCTTCGCCCTGCCCGGCGGTTACATGGGGGTGAATACCGGCATGCTGGACATCGCCACCAACCAGGACCAGCTCGCCTCGGTGATCGGCCACGAGATCGGCCATGTGCTGGCCAACCATGCCAACGAGCGCGCCTCCACCCAGAACGCGACCTCCCTGGGGCTTTCGGTGATCTCCAGCGCCTCGGGCATGCAGTCGCCCGGCGGCCAGCAGCTGATGGGCGTGCTCGGCATGGGCGCGCAGTACGGCATCGCGCTGCCCTTCTCGCGCCGCCACGAAAGCGAGGCGGACACCATTGGCCAGAACCTGATGGCCCAGGCCGGCTTCGACCCGCGCGAAAGCGTCACGCTGTGGCAGAACATGCAGGCCGCCTCCACCGGCGGTGCGCCGCCGGCATGGATGTCGACCCACCCGAGCCAGGATCAGCGCATCGACGGCCTGCAGGCCGGCATGGACCAGGCGATGGCCACCTATGAACAGGCCAGAGGCCAGGGCCGCACGCCGAACTGCCCGCGCCCCTGACCCCTCCTAGCCGGTGAGCGCGCGTCTCAACAGCGCGCGCACCGGCCCGGTGTCCGGGCGCACGCGGCGCCACAAGAAGAACGCCTCCGCCGCCTGCTCCACCAGCATCCCCAGGCCATCCACCGGGGTGGCACCGTGATCTTGCGCCCAGCGCAGAAACACCGTGGGTTCGGCTGCGTACATCATGTCGTAGGCGAAGCCGCCGGGGGTGAACAGCGCCTCCGGCAACGGCGGAAGCTCGCCGGCAAGGCTTGCGCTGGTGCCGTTGATGACCAGATCGAACGGCCCCTCCAGGGCGTCATATCCCCCGCCGACGACCGCGCCCAGATCGGCGAAGTCACGCGCCAGTGCGGCGGCCTTGGCGCCGGTACGGTTGATGATCACCACCTCGCGCGGCCCCCTTTCCAAGAGCGGCGCGAGCACCCCGCGCACCGCGCCGCCGGCGCCCAGCACCAGGATGCGCACTCCCTTCAACGGGATGTGGTGAGCGTCCAGGTCGCGCAACAGCCCCACGCCATCGGTGTTGTCGCCGTAGACGCGGCCGTTCTGACCATTGATCAGCGTGTTGACCGCACCGGCGCGGCGCGCCCGCTCGCTCAGCGTGTCGCACAGCGCGAAGGCCTGCTCCTTGAAGGGCACGGTGACGTTGGCGCCCCGCCCGCCGCCTTCGCAGAAGGCCCGCCAGGTGGCGACGAAGCCGTCGAGCGGGGCAAGCTCGGCGGTGTAGACGATCTCCTGGCCGGTCTGCTCGCCGAAGCGCTGGTGGATCAGGGGGGACTTCGAGTGCTCGACGGGGTTGCCCAGCACGCAGTAATGATCGCTCATGGCGCCACTCCCAGCCGCTTCGCCTCGCCCAGCCAGTCCCGCGCGACCAGATACTCGTCGAGGTGCGCTTCAGGGCTTCCGGCGCCGGGGGTATAGGCGTACTCCCAGCGGGCCAGCGGCGGCATCGACATCAAGATCGATTCGGTGCGCCCACCGCTTTGCAGCCCGAACAGGGTGCCCCGGTCCCACACCAGGTTGAACTCGACGTAGCGTCCGCGCCGGTAGAGCTGGAAATCGCGCTCGCGATCACCCCAGGGCGTGTCGCGGCGACGCTCGACGATCGGCAGGTAGGCGTCGAGGAAGCTGTCACCCACGGCGCGCTGGAAGGCGAAGGAAGATTCGAAGCCCGCCTCGTTCAGGTCATCGAAGAACAGCCCGCCCACGCCCCGGGTTTCGTCGCGGTGCTTGAGGTAGAAGTAGTCATCGCACCACGCCTTGTAGCGCGGGTAGACGTCGTCGCCGAAGGGCGTACAGGCGTCGCGGGCCACCCGGTGCCAGTGCACCGCATCCTCGAACACCGGGTAGAACGGGGTCAGATCGAAGCCGCCGCCGAACCACCACACCGGCGCCTCGCCCTCCTTCTCGGCGATGAAAAAGCGCACGTTGCCGTGGCTGGTCGGCACGTGCGGGTTCTCCGGGTGCAGCACCCAGGAAACCCCGACCGCGTGAAAGCTGCGTCCGGCGAGTTCCGGGCGCGAAGCGGTGGCGGACGGCGGCAGCGTCTGGCCGAAGACGTGGGAGAAGTTGACCCCGCCCTTCTCGAACAGTGCGCCCTCCTCGATCACCCGGGAGCGTCCGCCGCCGCCCTCCTCGCGCTGCCAGCTGTCCTCGCGGAAGGTGGCGCGGCCATCGGCTCTAGCCAGCGCCTCGCACAGGCGATCCTGCAGATCCAGCAGGTAGGTCTTGACGTCGTTCAGGTGCTCGTGGGCCACTGTCTCTCCAAAACGTTGCCTTGAGGGTAGGCGTTGATGGTAAGGGGTAAAGCGAAAGGCGTGAAGGCCCGGCTCAGGACGGCGCCTGATAACGGGCCAGCGCGCGGCGATAGGCGCCGCTTCGTACCGCGCGGCTGATCATCGGCATCGCGCTCTTGATACCGGCGCGCACCAGCCGACGCGTCGGCATCGACATGGCAAGGTCCAGCTGCGCCGCCGCCCACCTGGGCAACAGATCGATGCCGGCGCGCATGAACAAAGCGCCGGCCGGGCGCAGCAGGAGATGGCGCGGCGGCGCCGCCAGCAGCAGCGCGACCACCTCGCGGGTGCGCGCATCACACACCAGCCGGGGTCGCTGCGCCTCGAGATAGGCGTCGATGGCCGCCGCGCTATCCGGCACGTCGCGGGCGCCGAGGGCCTCGGCGATGCAGGCGGTCTCGAAGAAGTAGCGGTCCTGCTCGGCCCGCGAAAGCCGCGGGTTGCGATAGCGCAGGTGCGCGGCCATGAAGCGGCTCATCTCGGCCACGTGCACCCAGGTGAGAAGCGCCGGATCGTCGGCGGCGTAGGGCTCGCCGTTGGCAGCTTCGCCACGCACCCGGGCATGCACCCGGCGCACCCGCTCGATCGCCGCCTCGGCCTCGTCGAAGGTGCCGAAGCTGGTGGTGGCGATGAAGTCGCTGGTGCGCCGCAGGCGTCCTACCATGTCGTGGCGAAAGTGGGAGTGGTCCCAGACGCCGGCGAGCGCCAGCGGATGGAGCATCTGCAGCAGCAGCGCGCTGATGCCGCCGCACATCATCGGCGTGAAGTCGCCGTGCAGGTTGCGCACCAGCTCGTCCTGAGGAAAGGGGCCGGGGTAGCGCTCGACGCGCGCCCGGCCCAGGCGCGCCGTCATGGCGTCGCGCAGAAAGGCGGTCATGTCAGGCGCGCAGCACCTTGCCGGTAAGCAGGTCACGAATGGTGCTGGGCCGGGCCTGGCCGCCAAGCTCACCGGGGGCGATGGCGCCCAGGTCATCGCCGAAGAGGCGCTCGACCTCCTCGGCGCTCATGGCCGGCGGTTCGCTCGAACGGTTGGCGGAGGTGGAGACCAGGGGCCCGCCGAAGGCCTCGCAGAGGGCGGCCATGAGCGGGTGGTCGGTGACCCGCAACGCCACGCTGCGATGGGCGCCGCGCACCAGGGCGTGGCTGCGGCCGTTGTCCGGCACCAGCCACGTGTTGGGCCCTGGCCAGCTGGTGGCGAGCCGGGCGTGCAGCTCGAGCGCCAGCCCCGAAAGCCACGGACCGAACTGCTGCATGCTGGCGGCCACCAGGATCACCCCCTTGGCCGGGTCGCGCTCCTTCAAGCGCATTAGCTGGGTCAGCGCCTGTTCGTTGTCCGGGTCGCAGCTCAACCCCCACACCGCTTCGGTGGGACAACCCACCACGCAGCCTTTGTGAAGGGCGCGTACCACGTGTTGAAGTTCTGTCGTCGCCGTCATCGAGACCTCCTTGGCGTCGGCGCGAAACGCGCGCCATGTGGATCATTTTATCACGGCTCAGTGCCGCCGCACCCAGCCGCCCGCCTGCTGGGCAACGGCGCCGTCGAGCTCGAGCATCAGAAGCTCGCGCTGGCACTCGGCCACGCTCAGGCCGGTGCGCTGGACCAGCAGATCGATCGGCGTGGGAGTCGAGGTGAGCGCACCGAGAAGCCCAGGCGGCGCGTCGTCGGGCTCGCCGTCAGGCGCCGTTGGCGACGATGTCGACGGCGCCGTGGGCAGAAACGCCGGTGCCCAGTGGCCAAGCTCCGCGATGATGTCGTCGACGTGACGGGCCAGGGTGGCGCCGCTCTTGAGCAGCGACAGGCAGCCTGTGGCCTGAACGTTGTGGATCGAGCCCGGCACGGCAAACAGCTCGCGCCCCTGCTCGAGCGCCAGCCGCGCGCTGACCAGGGTGCCGCTCTTCTCCGTCGCCTCGATCACCAGGGTGCCGAGCGAAAGGCCGGTGACGATGCGGTTGCGGCGCGGAAAGAAGGCCGGGTGTGCCTGGGTGCCCGGCGGGTGTTCGGCGAGAATCAGCGCACGCGGGGCGTGGGCGAGGCGCTCGTAGAGGGTGCGATGGCGGGCCGGATAGATCACGTCCACCCCGGAGCCTAGCACCGCCACCGTGGCGCCACCTTCGTCGAGCGCCGCCGTCTGGGCGAGCGCGTCCACGCCGAGCGCCATGCCGCTGACCACGCACCAGCCGCGTCGGGAAAGCTCGCCGGCAAACCCCCGGGCGTTGCCGGCGCCTTCGGCGGTCGGCCGGCGGGTGCCGACCACCGCCAGGCTCGGGCCTTGAAGCGCGGCTAGATCTCCCAGCGCCCAGAGTACCGGCGGCGGGTCTGGCAGCTCGTCGAGAAGCGCGGGCCAGGCGGGGTGGCCTGGGTGCAGGACATGGCGATCAGCGCCCCCTTCGCGCCAGCGCCGGGTGGCGTCGATACGCGCTTGAAGCGGACTCTTGGCCGGGTGATCGAGCCACAGCCGCAAGACGCTGGCCGCAGGGCCAGGGAGTGCCGCGAGCCATCCCAGCGGCCAGTCGAGGCGGCGCCTGGCGAGTGCGGCGATACGGTGAGCGCCCATGCCGGGAAGCGCCTCAACGGCGAGCCATGCGTTCTCGTCCATTTTCCACTCCCTGCCTAGCGTCGATGATACTTCGTCGATGATGCATCGTCGGTGGCGCTAGCGAGACGGCGAGCGCACCTCGTCGCCAACCGCCAGCACGTTGGACACCCGCATCACCAGGGCGTAGCTCATGGCGCTGTAGGGCTTGAACACCATGACCATGCCGCCTTGTGTGCCGGGCAGCTGCAGACGCTCGCCTGTGCGCGGGTCGCTGACCACCTCGCCCTGCTGGTTCACCTCGAGCACGTGACCGGGCTGCAGGCCATCCTCGGTGCCGAGATCGAGTGCGACCACCTGCAGCCGGCCGATGAAGCGCACCCCACCGGGGGCGGCGATGATGTGACCGGCCACCGCTGTCTGAGGCGCGCGAGGCTGGAAATCCTCGTCGAAGGCAACCTCCAACGGCAGCAAAATGTCGTCGTTGCGCACCTCCTGCTGGGCGCGCAGCACCTCGACCCGGGCGATATCGCCCTGCTGGTCTAGACGCCGCCCCTCACCGACGTAGACCAGCTCGCGACCGAGCGGCGTGCCATCGGCGCCCAGATACACCTCCCCCGGGCGGTAGAAGCCCAGCGGCGTCTCTACGGGAATCACGCCGCGCACATAGAGCGTGTCGCCGGCGCCGCTGATCAGACGCCGATTCTCGCCGCCGATCACGTAGCCGAGCTCATCAAGCGCTTCGCCTTGGGCCTGAAAGCGGTGCTCGCGCAGAAACGCCGCGACCACCTCGCGAGGCAGTGGCGCGATCGCCTCGCGGGTCGGGATACGTCGCACCTGGGGCGAGAGCTTCACCACCGGGCGCCCGCGCTCGAGCGCAAGGCACGGGGCGCCGGCGCAGTTGCCCAGTACCAGCGTATCGCCGGGATAGATGAGGTGCGGGTTGTCGATCTGCGGGTTGTCCCGCCATAGCGCGGGCCACTGCCAGGGGGCGTCGAGAAAGCGCGCGGCGATGTCCCACAGGGTGTCACCACGCACCACCACGTAGCGCTCCGGGGCGTCGTCGCGCACGCGCTCCCAGGCCTGGGCGAGGCTGCCCGAAAGCATAACCCCCAGCAGCGCCGCGAGCGCGCCATGACGCAGGGACTTCTTGACGGCCATAGGATCTCCCCGAAAACCTTGAAAGCGGCGCCAGGCCCGCTGCGCGCATGCCCAGAAGTGCCGTCGGCGTGGTATGATGACCTATAGTAAAGCACATCGCCGCGCCAACCCAACTTAGGCCGGCACGCGATCCCGGCGCGTACGCCGGCCGCCACCCAGACTTTCAGAATCCACGCTTTGATAACGGTGATTGCAACGCCATGGCCAAACGTCCCATTCTCGAATTTCCCGATGAACGCCTGCGGACCAAGGCGCAACCGGTAGAGACCGTCGACGACGACATCCGCCAGCTCGTCGACGACATGCTGGAGACCATGTACGACGCCCGCGGCATCGGCCTTGCCGCCACTCAGATCGACGTTCACCGCCGCGTGGTGGTGATGGACGTCTCGGAAAACGGCAACGAGCCTCTGGTGATGATCAACCCGCGCTACACGCCCATCGGCGAGGAGAAGGCCCCGCTCTCGGAAGGCTGCCTGTCGATTCCCGAGCAGTACGCCGAGGTGCCGCGCTTTCTGAAGGTCAAGCTCGAGGCGCTGGATCGCCACGGCGAGGCCTTCGAGCTCGAGGCCGAAGGTCTTCTCGCTCACTGCATCCAGCACGAGTACGATCACCTCGAGGGGGTGCTGTTCGTCGACTACCTCTCGCCCCTGAAGCGCGAGCGCATCCAGAAGAAGATGCAAAAGCGCCACAAGCTGATGCAGGACGCCTGAGCGATCGACAAGCCGCCTTCGGGCGGCTTTTGCGTTGCTTATCCCCTACTCAAACGTCCTTCGAACAGGTAGTCACATGTCGTCACTGCGCGTCGTCTTTGCAGGTACCCCGGAGTTCGCCCGGTCCCACCTTGCCGCCCTGCTGGAAAGCCGCCACCAGGTGGTGGGCGTCTACACCCAGCCCGACCGCCCCGCCGGGCGCGGGCGCAAGCTCACCCCGAGCCCGGTCAAGCAGCTGGCGCTCGAACACGGCCTCACGGTCCACCAACCGCCAAGCCTGAAGGAGCCCGCCGCCCAGGCGGTGCTTGCCGGGCTCGAAGCGGACATCATGGTGGTGGTTGCCTACGGGCTTCTGCTGCCCCAAGCGGTACTCGACACCCCGCGCCTTGGCTGCATCAACGTGCACGCCTCGCTCTTGCCGCGCTGGCGCGGCGCCGCCCCCATCCAGCGCGCCATCGAGGCCGGCGACGCCGCCTCCGGGGTGACCATCATGCAGATGGATGCGGGGCTTGACACCGGCGACATGCTGCTCGAGCGATCAACGCCGATCACCGTGCACACCACCGGCGGCGCGCTCCACGACCAGCTGGCCGAAGAAGGCCCCCGGGCGCTGATCGAAGTGCTCGACGCCTTCGCCGCCGGCACGGTGACGGCCACTCCTCAGCCTGCACAGGGTGTGACCTACGCGGCCAAGCTCAGCAAGGCCGAGGCAGAGCTCGACTTTCGCCAGGGCGCCGAGACGCTTGCGCGACGCATCCGCGCCTTCAACCCCTGGCCTGTGGCCTGGTGCGCCCTGGGTGACGACCGCCTGCGCCTGCACATGGCAAGCGCCGAGGCGACCGGGCAGGCCAGCGCCGCGCCGGGCACGCTGCTCGATCACGGCGACGGGGCGCTGCGTATCGCCTGCGGCGAGCGTGGCGACGAGGTGCTGCGCGTGAGTCAGGCTCAACTGCCCGGCGGCAAGGTTTTACCGGTCAGCGCTCTGCTCAACTCGCGCCATGCGGGGCTTGTACCCGGCAGTCGGCTGGGTCGTACGAGCGAAGGAGAAGCGTCATGAGTGCGCGTCGTCCCCAGGAAGGCAGCGGCCAGGAAGTGCGCGCCGCCGCGGCCCGCGCGCTGGTGCCGGTGCTGAACGAGCAAGGCTCGCTTGCAGGTCTTGACGAGCACAGCGTGATCGCCCGCGATCGCGGCCTGCTCAAGGAGCTCTGTTTCGGTACCTGCCGGCGCCTGCCGCGCCTCGAGGCGCTCGCCGCGCGCCTGCTCAAGCAGCCGCTCAAGAAGCGCGACCGTGACGTTCACGCGCTGCTGCTGGTCGGCATCTACCAGTTGCTCTACATGCGCATTCCGCCCCACGCGGCAGTGGGCGAGACCGCAGGTGCGGCGCGCCTGCTCAAGAAGGAGTGGGCCACGCGAGTGCTCAACGGTTGCCTGCGGCGGCTGCAACGCGAGCACGCTGAGCTCGAAGCCGAAGTGGACCGCGATGAAAGCGCCCGGCTTTCACACCCGCAGTGGCTTCTGGACGCGCTGCGCAAGGCCTGGCCCGAGCAGTGGCCCGACGTGGTGGAGGCCAACAATCAGCCCGGGCCGATGACGCTGCGGGTCAACCAGCGCCTGGGCGATCGCGAGGCGTACCTGGCCAAACTGATGGATCTCGGCATCGAGGCGCGCCTGTGTGCCCACGCCCCGGACGGCATCACCCTGGAGACACCCTACGACGTCAGCGCCCTGCCGGGCTTCGGCGACGGTCTGGTCAGCGTGCAGGACGAGGCGGCCCAGCTCTGCGCGACGCTGCTCGGCCCGGTGCTGGCCCCGCGCCCGGGCGCCCACGTGCTGGACGCCTGCGCCGCCCCCGGCGGCAAGACGGCGCACCTGCTCGAGCAGTTCGACATCGCCCTGACGGCGCTGGATAGCGACAACCAGCGCCTCGCCCGGGTCGACGACACTCTGACCCGCCTCAACCTCGAGGCTCGCCTGGTCCACGCCGACGCCGCCGAGCGCGACTGGTGGAACGGCACGCTGTTCGACGCCATCCTGCTCGACGCGCCCTGCTCCGGCACCGGGGTGATCCGCCGCCATCCGGACATCAAGGCACTGCGCCGGCCAAGCGACATCAAGAAGCTCGCCAAGCTCCAGAGCGCGCTGCTCGACAATCTCTGGGGGCTTTTGCGCCCGGGCGGAACGCTCTTGTACGCCACCTGCTCGGTGCTGCCCGAGGAGAACGCGCGCCAGATCGACGCCTTCGTCGAGCGCACTCAGGATGCGCGCGTCACCACGCCCACAGACGTGGCCTGGGGCGTGGCCAGCGGCCACGGGCGGCAGCTGTTTTCGCAACAAAACAGCCACGACGGCTTTTTTTATGCCAGACTGGAAAAGCGCCCGACGCAGTGAGGGCGTCGAACAGCCACTTCACGACAAGGATGAAGATCCCATGAGCGATCATGTCTACAAGCACGTAGAAATCACCGGCTCTTCCGAGACCAGCATCGAAGATGCCGTCCAGAATGCGCTGGCCAAGGCATCGAAGAGCATCGACCACATGCGCTGGCTCGAGATCACCGACACCCGCGGCCACATCGAGAACGGCCGAGTCGCCCATTGGCAGGTGACGGTGAAGGTCGGCTTCACGCTCGAATAATTCACCACTGCTTTTCGACGGCGGCTGGTTTACACTGGCCGCCGTCTTTATTGCAGCGCCCTTCCTGTTTTCGATTCGAACGCGCCGGCGCTTCCAACGGATTCGATTCAGCCATGAAAATCATCATTCTCGGCGCCGGCCAGGTCGGCGGGACCCTGGCCGAACACCTCGCGCGCGAAGAGAACGACATCACCGTGGTCGACACCGACGCGGCCAAGCTGCGTGAGTTGCATACCAAGCTCGATATTCGCACCGTCACCGGCGCTGGCTCCTACCCCATCGTGCTGCGCCAGGCCGGCTGCGAGGACGCCGACATGCTGATCGCCGTCACCAACTCCGACGAAGTCAACATGATCGCCTGCCAGGTCGCCCACACGCTGTTTCGCACCCCCACCAAGATCGCCCGCGTGCGCGCCACGCCCTATCTCACCCGCAAGGGCCTGTTTGCCCACGAGGCGATTCCCATCGACGTGCTGATCAGCCCCGAGCAGGTGGTCACCGACCACGTGCGCCGGCTGATCGAACACCCAGGGGCGCTTCAGGTGCTCGAGTTCGCCGGCGGGCTCGTTCAACTCGTCGCGGTCAAGGCGTTCTACGGCGGCCCGCTGGTGGGCCAGGATCTTGCCTTTCTGGGCCGTCATATGCCCAATGTCGACACCCGCGTGGCGGCGATCTACCGCCGCAATCGGCCGATCATCCCGCGCGGCGATACCGTCATCGAGGCCGACGACGAGGTGTTCTTTCTCGCCGCGCGGCGCGATATCCGCGCGGTGATGAGCGAGCTAAGGCGAGTCGAGCGCGGCTTTCGCCGGGTGGTGATCGCCGGCGGCGGCAACATCGGCGAGCGCCTGGCCGAGCATCTCGAGCACAGCCACCAGGTCAAGATCATCGAGCACAGCCTCGAGCGCTGCACCACGCTCTCCGAGCGTCTCGACCGTACCGTGGTGCTGCACGGAAGCGCCACCAGCAAGCGGCTGCTGGAAGAGGAGAACATCGAGGATTGCGACATCTTCTGCGCGCTGACCAACGACGACGAGGTCAACATCATGTCGTCGCTGCTGGCCAAGCGACTGGGGGCCAAGAAGGTGCTGACGCTGATCAACAACGCCGCCTACGTGGATCTGGTCCAGGGCGGCGAGATCGATATCGCGATCTCGCCCCAGCAGGCGACCATTGGCAGTCTTTTGACCCACGTGCGCCGGGGCGACATCGTCAACGTGCACTCGCTCAGGCGCGGCGCCGCCGAGGCGATCGAGGCGATCGCCCACGGCGACAGGAACTCCTCCAAAGTGGTGGGCCGGGCGGTGCGCGACATCGAGCTGCCCGAAGGCACCACCATCGGGGCGATGGTACGCGGCAAGGAGGTGATCATCGCCCATGGTGACGCGGTGGTGGAGAGTGGCGATCACGTGATCCTGTTCGTGATCGACAAGCGCCGGATTCGCGACGTCGAGCGACTCTTCCAGGTCGGGCTGACGTTCTTTTGAGCGCATTTGATCTCGTTCCCCACTCTTTCAGGAGCCGTTCAATTCCATGAGCCTGCGCGTCATCCTTCGCATTCTGGGGCTTTTGCTCATGCTGTTCAGTCTCACGATGCTGCCGCCCATGCTGATGTCGCTGTGGTTTCGCGATGGCGTCTGGTACGCCTTCGCCAGCGGCATCGCGATCACGGTGATGACCGGGCTTTTGCTCTACCTGCCTAACCGCCGCGAGCGCAGAGAGCTGCGCATTCGCGACGGCTTCATCATCGCGGCGATGTTCTGGACGGTGCTGGCGTTATTCGGCTCCATTCCGTTGATGCTGTTCGGCGAGGATGCGCTGCACTTCACCGACGCGGTGTTCGAGTCGTTTTCCGGGCTGACCACCACCGGGGCCACGGTGATTACCGGCATCGACTTTCTGCCGGAATCGATTCGCTACTACCGCCAGCAGCTGCAGTGGCTTGGCGGCATGGGCATCGTGGTGCTGGCGGTGGCGATCCTGCCGACCCTGGGCGTCGGCGGCATGGCGCTGTATCGCACCGAGATTCCGGGCCCGCTCAAGGACTCCAAGCTTACCCCGCGCATCACCGAGACCGCCAAGGCCCTCTGGTACATCTACGCTACCCTGACCGTGGCCTGTCTGATCGCCTATATGCTGGCGGGCATGAGCTGGTTCGACGCTTTGGGCCACAGCTTCTCGACGGTCGCCAACGGCGGCTTCTCGACCCACGACGCCAGCATCGGCTACTTCAACAGCCCCGCCATCGAGCTGATCTGCGTGGCGTTCATGCTGATCTCGGCGTTCAGTTTCAGCCTGCACTTCATCGCCTGGCGGGAGAAACGCCTGATGCACTATTTTCAGGACCCGGAAGCGCGCTTTCTGATGCTGTTTCTGGCGGGCCTGATCACCATCGCCACCGCCACGCTCTGGTTCACCGGCACCTACGACACCCTGCACGGGCTGCGCCACGCACTGTTTGAAGTGGTATCGGTGGCGACCACCGCAGGCTTCGCAGTAGCGGATTTCTCCGCCTGGCCCGGTGCGCTTCCGTTTCTTTTGTTCATCGCCGCCTTCGTCGGCGGCTGCTCTGGCTCCACCGCCGGTGGCATGAAGGTCATCCGTATCATCCTGATTCTCAAGCAGGGCATGCGCGAGGTGATGCGCCTGATCCACCCCAACGCGGTGATCGCGGTCAAGGTCGGCAAGGTGAGCGTACCCGATAGCATCGCCCAGGCGGTGTGGGGCTTCTTCTCCGCCTACGTGATGCTGTTTTTTTTGATGCTGGTGGGCGTGATGGCCACTGGCGTCGACCAGATCACCGCCTGGTCCACGGTGGGCTCGGCGCTCAACAACCTGGGCCCGGCCCTGGGCGAGGCCAGCGAACACTACGGCGACATGCCGAATCTCGCCAAGTGGATCCTGGTGCTGGCGATGCTGCTGGGTCGCCTCGAGATATTCACCGTACTGGTTCTCTTCACCCCCGCGTTCTGGCGCCGCTGAGGCGGCGCCGGACGTGATCATCTGCGAGTAAACACCATGATGCAGGACGACGCCTCTTCACCGGATGCCGCCTCCCTCGAGACGCTTCCCGCCACCAGCGGCCCGCTGAAGGTCATTCAGATCGGCGATACCCGCTACACCCTGCTGGGCACCGCCCACGTTTCCGCCGAAAGCGCCGAGGACGTCACGCGCCTGCTGGCAAGCGGCGCCTTCGACGCGGCGGCCATCGAGCTATGCGACGCCCGCCACGACAGCATGACCAACCCCGACGCCATGGGCGAGCAGGACCTTTTCCAGGTCTTCAAGCAGGGCAAGGCGGGCATGGTCGCGGCGAGCCTGGCACTCGGCGCCTTTCAACAGCGCATCGCCGAGCAGTCCGGCATCCAGCCCGGCGCAGAGATGCGCGCGGCGGTCGAGTCCTGTCTCGCCCAAGAGCTGCCCCTGCTGCTGATCGACCGCGACGTGGGCGTGACCTTGAAGCGCATCTATCGCAACGTGCCCTGGTGGCAGCGCTTTTCGCTGTTCAGCGGGTTGATCGGCAGCGTCCTGTCGCGCCAGGACGTCTCCAAGGAGGAGATCGAGAAACTCAAGGAAGGGGATATGCTGGAGGCGACCTTCAGCGAGTTCGCCGCCGAGTCCGAGACTCTCTACACGCCTCTGATTCGCGAGCGTGACCGCTACATGGCGCTTCGCCTTTGCGAGCAGGCCCCCCCCGGGCGCTTCAAGAACGTGCTGGTGGTGTTGGGCGCGGGGCACCTCAAGGGGACCGCCGAACACCTCGAGGCGCCGCTGCCCGAGGACCCGGTCGTCGAGCGCGAGGCGCTCGAGCACACCCCGCCGGCGTCGAAACTCTGGAAGGCGCTGCCCTGGGTGATCACCGCGCTGGTCATCACCGGCTTCGCCATCGGGTTCTCGCGCAATACCGAGCTTGGCTGGCAGCTGGTGCTGGAGTGGTTTCTGATCAACGGCATCCTGGCCGGCGGAGCGACGCTGCTGGCGCTGGCCCATCCGGTCACGGTGATCGCCACCTTCTTCGCCGCCCCGCTTACCTCGCTCAACCCGACCATCGGCGCAGGCTTCGTCGCCGCCGGGGTGGAGCTCTACATGCGCAAGCCCAAGGTGCGTGACTTTTCTTCGCTCAGGCACGACGTCACCGCGCTCAAGGGGTGGTGGAAGAACCGCGTGTCGCGCACGCTCCTGGTGTTCATCCTGGCCACCCTCGGCTCGGCGATCGGTACCTGGGTGGCGGGCTTTCGCATCGCCGGGGCGCTGTTCGGCAGCGGCGCATGAACCGGATCGCCCGCGCCCCCTGGCAGGCGGATGCCCTGCTGCTGCTGGTCACGCTGATGGCCGCCGGCGGCTGGATATTCTCCAAGGAAGCCCTGGTGGGCATGCCGCCGCTGCTGTTCATCGGCACCCGCTTTTTGCTCGCCGGCGCCATCCTGCTGGGCTTTGCCTGGCCGGCGCTGCGCCGCCTGCCCGCGCGCCGCGTACGCCGGGGCCTTCTGGTGGGGCTTTTGTTCAGCGTGGCCACCGGGTTCTGGATCATGGGGCTGCACTACTCCCAGCACTTGGGCGAGAGCGCCTTCATCACGAGCCTCGGCATTCTGATGGTGCCGGTGATCGGCATGCTGTTCGGCGAAACGCCGCCGCGCACCACCTGGGTCGCGCTACCCGTGGCGCTGACGGGCTTCGGGCTCTTGTCGCTCAACGCGGGCTTTCGCGTCGAGATCAGCCAGCTTCTGATGGTGTGCGCTGCCCTCGGCTTCGCGCTTCTGATCAACGTCAATACCCGCGTGGTGCGCAACGTCCCGGCACTGCCGTTGACCACGCTTCAGCTGCTGGCGGTGGGCACGGTGCTGACGCTTTTGTCGCTGTTGTTCGAGCGCGCCCCCGTGGCAGTCGAGTCCGCCATTCTCGGCTGGCTGCTGGCAAGCGTGGTGCTGTCGAGCTCGCTGCGCTACTTCCTGCAGATCAAGGCACAGGGCATGACCACGCCGAGCCACGCCTCGGTGATCCTGATGCTCGAGGCGGTGTGGACCGCGCTGATCGCCGCCTGGTGGTTCGGTGAAAGCATGACCGCCCTTCAGCTTACCGGCTGCAGCCTGATCTTCCTGGCGCTGCTCATCAACCGCTGGTACTGGGTGCGTAAGGTGCTGCGCCGCTGGCTGCCCACGGACGCCAAGGCCTAATCGCCACTCCGCCGCGCCAGCAGCCGCTGCATGGCGGGCGTGGGCGCGTCGATCCGTGTGTAGAAACGACTCGCCGCGTAGCTTTCGTTGAACACGTCGAAGTAGTCGTCTAGCACGCTCGCCGCCATCTCGTCTCCGCCCTGGCGCAGCAGTTCGATGGCCACTTCGGCGGTGCACAGGTGCGCTTTCGAGGCGGGCTTTCTCAGTCGGTAGCGGGTCTCTCGCTCGGTGCGCAGCGCCAGTATCGGCAGGTCATCCAGATAGGGGCTCTTGCGAAACATGCGTCGCGCCTGACGCCAGGTACCGTCGAGAATGACGAACACCGGGATCCGCTCGCTCGCCTTGGCCGCGTGCACCGCGTCGATGTCGACCACGCGCTCGGCGTAGTCCGGCTGGTCGTCGGGGAAGATCAGAAACGGTGCGTACCGCGCATCCTGCAGCAGAGCCGCAAGCTCGGGGTCGAGCTCGGTGCGCGACCAGGTGAATACACGGGTATCCGACAGCACGTCGCGAATCAGCCGCCCGGTATTGGTGGGCTTCATGTGCTCAAGCGAATGAGTGATCAGCCATACTTGGGCCACGCTCTCGGCACTCGCCCGGTAGGGGCATAGGCAGTTGAGCTTGGGCAGGTTGCAGCCCGGGCAGCGAATCACGAAGCTGCCGCGCGCCTTGAACTCGCGCCGAGTCGGGCCTGATGGCGCATCATGCTCGACGGACGTATCGGAAGAAGACATCGGCCTACCTCAACGGACAAAGGGCGCCGAGTATAATGCAGCGTCCAATTCATGACGAACACCTTAAGCTGTCAACCTTTCATCTACAAATAGTTGACATAAAAAACCCGTTCCCGATAGAGTTTGGTAAACCTCAACATCATAAAAGGTTTACCTGTGACTTCTTCAACACCCCGCCACGACTGGAGCGTCGAGGAGATCGACGCTTTTTTCGCCCTGCCCTTCAACGACCTGCTATTCCAAGCCCAAAGTGTTCATCGCGCCCATTTCGACGCCAACGCCGTGCAGATCTCGACGCTCTTGTCGATCAAGACCGGCGCCTGTCCCGAGGACTGCAAGTACTGTCCGCAGTCCGGCCATTACAACACCGGCCTGGGCAAGGAGAAACTCATGGCAGTGGCCAAGGTGGTCGAACAGGCACGGGCAGCGAAAGCAGCCGGCGCCAGCCGGTTCTGCATGGGGGCGGCATGGCGCAGTCCGCAGGAAAAGGACCTGGCGGTCGCCGAGGAGATGGTGCGTCAGGTGAAGGCGCTGGGGCTGGAAACCTGCATGACCCTGGGCATGGTCGACGATCGCCAGGCAAACCGCCTGGCCGAGGCGGGGCTCGACTACTACAACCATAACCTGGATACCTCGCCGGCGTATTACGGCGAGATCATCACTACGCGAAGCTACGGCGACCGGCTCGACACGCTGGCAAGCGTGCGACAGGCGGGCATGAAGGTATGCTCCGGTGGTATCGTCGGCATGGGTGAAGGACTTTCCGATCGAAGCGCGCTACTGCGCGAGCTGGCAAGGCTCGATCCGCACCCGGAATCGGTGCCGATCAACCAGCTGGTGAAAGTACCCGGCACGCCGCTTGAAAACGTCGACGACCTGGATCCGCTCGCTTTCATTCGCGTGATTGCCGTGGCGCGCATCGTGATGCCGCAAAGCCATGTGCGTCTCTCCGCTGGTCGCGAGCAGATGAGCGAATCCACCCAGGCGCTCGCTTTCATGGCCGGTGCCAATTCGATCTTCTACGGTGACAAGCTGCTCACCACCGACAATCCCCAGGCCGAGCGGGATCGGGCGCTGTTCGACAAGCTGGGCCTGCATGCGGAAACCCGGGAAATGCCGGACGATAGCGCCGCCGCGCTGGTTCGTGTAACGCAGGCCCGGCGCCAGAGCGCCCTTTCGCTGGCGATCGAGGCGAGCTGATCAGTCGAGCGCGAAGCTTCGCTGTCGGCGCCATTGGTGGACCAGCGCCGGTACGCCTTCGCCGGCGGTGGTGTTGATCGCCAGCACCCCCGGCGGGGTCAGGCTGTCCGCATCCGGGTCGACCAGCGCGCAGGGCGTGTCTACCCCGACGTAGGACAGAAGGGAGGCAGCGGGCATCACCGCAAGCGACGTACCCACCACTAAAAAGAAGTCCGCCTGGCTTGCAAGCGTGCAGGCCTGATCGAACAGCGGCACCGATTCGCCGAACCAGACCACGTCCGGGCGCAGCTGGCTGCCCTTGTCGCATACGTCGCCCAGCCGAATGTCACCCTTGATGGGGTAGCGAAGGCGCGCATCCACGCTGGAGCGCGCCTTCAGGATCTCGCCGTGCAGGTGCAGCACGTTTTTCGAGCCCGCCCGTTCGTGCAGGTCGTCGATATTCTGGGTGATGATCGACACCGTGAAGCCGTCCTGCTCGAGGGCGGCCAGCGCCTTGTGGGCGGCGTTGGGCCGGGCGCGGCGAATCTGCTCGCGGCGCTGATTGTAGAAGTCGAGCACCCGCTCGGGGTCGTCGCGAAAGCCATCAAACGTGGCCACCTTCTCGACCGGATGCTCCTCCCACAGGCCGTCGCTGGCGCGAAAGGTCTTGATACCGCTCTCGACGCTGATGCCGGAACCGGTGAACACCACCAGGTGCGGTAGCGTCACCGCCTGCAGGTGGCTGTTATCTGCGGGCTCGCCTGCCAACATGACTCGTCTCCTTGAAAAAGCGCCCTCGGGCGGGCGCCTTTCAGACTAGGCGATGGCGCAGGCGGATGGCAACGCCTGGGCCATCCGCTCGCCAGGCGAGGTCTACTCTCACCTTGGCGACGGACGTCGCATGTTGGCATCGCATTTCGGCAAGACCTGCCGGTCAAGGCTATCGGGTAGACGCCGGAGCTTCCAACCAGCGCCGGGCGAACTGATCGGCAGTGAGGGGACGGTCGAAGAGATATCCCTGACCTTGGGTACACCCCATCGCGATCAGGGGGGCGATCTGCTCGGTGCGCTCGATGCCCTCGGCGATGGTGGCAAGCCCCAGGGTGTGGGCCATGGCGATGATGGTGGCGACGATCACGCGGTCGTTCTCGCTGGTGAGCATGTCGCGGATGAAGGAGATGTCGATCTTGATCTTGTCCACGGCAAAGCGCTTGAGGTAGGCAAGCGACGAGTAGCCGGTACCGAAGTCGTCGATGGCAAGCCCCACGCCCTGCTCCTTGCAGTGCCGGGTCATGGCAACGGCCTGCTCCGGGTTGACCATGACGCCGCTTTCGGTCAGCTCCAGGCTGAGCGCCGAGGGCGGGATGGCATAGGCGGTGCAGTTCTCGAACAGCGCCTCGATCAAGTCGTTGTCATCGAACTGATCCGCCGCCACGTTGATCGCCAACTGCCCGGTGAGCTCGAGGCCCTGGGCCTGCCAGGCGGCCAGTTGCCGGCAAGCCTTCTCGATCACGCAGCGGCCGAGCGCCACCATCATGCCGCGCTCCTCGGCGAGCGGAATGAACTCGCCGGGCGAGACACGGCCGAGCTCGTCGTCGTGCCAGCGGGCGAGCGCCTCGGCGCCGATCAGCGCGCCGGTTCGCAGGTCGACCTGGGGCTGGTAGTGCAGTTCGAGACGCTTCTCGGCAATGGCGCTGCCCAGCCGCTTGGCCATGTGGAGCTTCTCGCGCAGCCGCTGCTCCATCCAGGGCTCGAACAGGCTCACGCTCAGCGGCTGGCGCTTGGTCTGATACATGGCGATATCGGCGTACCGGAGCAGCCGGGGTGCCGTGCTCGCCTGGCCCGGATAGAGCGATACTCCGACGCCTGCGCTCATCTCCGCCGAGTGCTGCTCGATCACGATGGGCGGGGCGAGTGACGCCTGCAGGCGCGCCGCCAGCGCAAGCGCCGCCTCCTCGCCCATGCCGCACGCCAGGACCACGAACTCGTCGCCACCCAGGCGTGCCAGGTAGTGCTCTTCGCCCAGCACCTCGCCAAAGCGCCGGGCCACTTCCTGCAGTACCCGATCGCCCACATAGTGGCCGGCGGTGTCGTTCACTTCCTTGAAGTGGTTGAGCCCCAGTAGTAAAAGCGCCAGGGGTGTGCTGGGCGTCGCGTCGACATGCTGGGTCAGGTGGCGCATAAGCGCCGCCCGATTGGGCAGCCGCGTGCCTTCGTCGCGATAGGCAAGCTCGCGGATACGCGCCTCGTTCTGCTGGCGCCAAAGCTCGGCCCCGACGCGCGCAGCGAAGATCTGCAACACCGCGCGGGCGATGCGGGTCTGGGTCAAGGGCTGTTCGAACATCACGCCGACGACGCCGATCGGGTTGCCTTGGGCATCGTCCAGGCGGCGGCCGATATAGCCGTTTACCCAGTCCAGCGTCCCCTCGGCCTCCGCCGGCATCTGGATATGGGCGTCTTTGAGCACCACGCACTCCCGCTCCCTGACAACTTTTTCGCAGGGGACGCTGGCAAGGCGATAACGTACGCCGGGCTGGCGTTTCCCGCGCACGTGCAGCGAGACCATCGACGCGATCCCCGGATCGTGTTCGTCAAGCATGGCGATGAACCCGATCTCGGCGGCGAGTGCGTCAGCCATGTGTGCGGTCAACCGGGAAAGAAAGGCTTCGCCGTGATCGGCCGAAACCGCCGTGGCGACCTGGGTGACCGCATGCTGGATACGCTGCTCGGTCTGTCGGCGCACCATGCTGTCGAGGCCGAAAGCGATATCGCTGGCCAGTTCGCCCAGCACCTCGCGCTCGCGCTCGGAAATGTCCTCCTCCTGGGCGTGGTAGCAGCTGAGCACGCCCAGCGGCTGCTCACGGAACATCAGCGGCAGCGCGATGAAAGTCTTCACCCCCAGCATCAAGAGCGTCTGCTTGAGAGACGCGCTGACGCCACGGGCATCCTGCTTCTGGCCAAGGATGACGGGTTGGCCTTGCTCGAACGCCGCGCGAGCCAGCATGCGGCTGTAGCGCTTGATCATCAGCTGGCGCGGGCTGCACCAGGCAATCTCCTCGCCATCGCGGTCGGACATCGCCTTCACCTTGAGCGAATCGGCCTGGCCGGGCTCACCGGGCCGGCTGATCCAGGCGGCGGCGTAACCGCCGGTCTCGACGGCGACGTCGCAGCAGCTTTGCATCATCGCGATTTCATCCTGGGCGTTGACGACCGCCTCGCCGCTTTCGCTCAACAGTCGCAACGCCCGACGCTGGCGAGCGATATGGGTGTTCGCGCTGGCGCCGATCAACTGGCGTGAAAGCTCGGCCCCCGCCAGCCAGGCGACGATACGCAGAAGATCGAGAGCGAAGGAAGGCAGGGTCAACGTCGCCGAATGCATCAGCGCGATGAAGCCGAGTCGGCGAGTATCAGCATCGCGCATGGGAACCCCCAGATAGCCCTCGACAGACAGCGCCGCCAGTTGGCTATCGTGCGGGAAGCGCTCTCGCGCCCCGCCATCGACGAACAGCTCCGCATGCGTGTCGAGCTGAGCGGCCGGGGTCTCCTTGATCGGATAAGGTGCTTGCTCTCGCCACTGGCCGTTCGAGTAAAAGGCCAGGGGCGTGACGAAACTTTGATGTGAGTCAATACGTGCGATCACGACATGGTCGACCTTAAGCAGCGTGGCCAACGAACATGTCAGGTGCTGAAAGAACTCTTCCCGATGACGGCTGGCAAAGCTTTTCGAAAGCTTCTGCAATATATCTTGTGCAGGGTCGGGAAACATGGTATCAAGCGCCTCGAATGGGGTCAGTTAACTAAGTTTAATCCAGTGTTCCAAGGCGGTATCGATCTCGAGCGTGACTCGATCGATGCGGCATTGGAGCCGCTAATCACACATATCCGAGTGGTTACAACGTCATTCGTCGTAGCGTTTCCCTTTAAAGTGCAGCGTGCCGCGCAGGGTCTTCTCTCTATTGCGCGCTTATCTACCGTGTGACCGGTAACGTGACGTTTTGCAGGTCACACTACCCACCACCAGCAACGGGGCCATTCATGACAGCGCCGTTATTGTCCGACGGAAATTTTCCGACACTCCAGATTTTCGCTCTTATTCGTTCCGGTCAACGAGAATTACATTAATTAAATGAGCAAACTAAATAAAACCGCTGTTGGCGGTTTCTTCTATATCGTTATAAGCCTCTCACTATACCTAATTTTATATTATCAACTTTTAAAGTCGATCTTCAACCTGAACAGTCCTTCATGTCCATAGGCCGCTCCCCAACCATTTCCCTTTACAGGGAGGCCCAGGTGAAAAAAAACGAACAGCAGCGTATCGCTGGGAACATTGGTGGTGCTATCGCCAAGCAGCGTACCCGTTGCCAGATGACGCAGGAAGAAGTGGCGGAACGGCTGGGCATTGGAAACGAAGCGGTTTCACGCATCGAAAGAGGGCGTGTCATTCCCAACATCATTCGGCTCATGGAGCTTGCCCAGATCTTCGATTGCGAAACCGCCGAGCTCCTGGGGGAAGCCAGCACGCAAATAGACGATCAGACGCGGCGTATAAGGTCGCTGCTTTTGCCTCTCGATCAAAGAGACCGCCAATTGATTCTTCAACTGACGGAAAACCTGGCGAACCGCTTGAACGACGGCTCATGAATGCCGTCTGCCATCGTCGCTAAAGGCCAACGCAACCTTAAAGAAAATAGCCAACGCTCACTGCCATTCAGAAGCCGGCTACTGCCGGCTTGGCAAGAAGATCTTTTTCACAATCTCTTATTGTTATATTATTACATAACACACAAAAGAGATGGATCGCATGTCTGAGTTCAAGCCTCTGCCGGTCACCGTACTGTCCGGCTTTCTGGGCGCCGGTAAAACCACCGTGCTCAACCACATACTGGCCAACCGCGAAGGGCGCCGCGTAGCGGTGATCGTCAACGACATGAGCGAAGTCAATATCGACGCGGCACTGGTACGCGGCGGGCCGGGCGAATCGATGTTCGAAAACGAGGTGGCGCTCAATCGCTTTGATGAGCGTCTCGTCGAGATGAGCAACGGCTGCATCTGCTGCACGCTGCGCGAAGACCTGCTGGTCGAGGTGGGCAAGCTCGCCCGCGAAGGCCGCTTCGATTACCTGGTGATCGAATCCACCGGAATCTCCGAGCCGCTGCCGGTCGCCGAGACCTTCACCTTCGAGGATGAAGAGGGCGAAAGCCTCTCACAGGTGGCGCGGCTGGATACGCTGGTGACCGTGGTCGACGGCGCCAACTTCCTGACCCAGTATCGCGACGCCCAGAGCCTGGCCGAGGCCGGCGAGAGCCTGGGGGATGAGGACGAACGCAACGTGGCAGACCTGCTGGTCGACCAGATCGAGTTCTGCGACGTGCTGCTGGTCAGCAAGACCGATCTGATGAGCGAATCCGAGCTCGCGTCGCTCAAGGCGGTGCTCACTTCGCTCAACCCCGACGCCGAGATCGTGCCGATCCGCCAAGGCAACGTCGCGCTGGACAGGGTGCTCGATACCGGCCGCTTCGACTTCGAGCGCGCCCAGCGCTCGCCAGGCTGGCTCAAGGAGATGCGCGGCGAGCACGTGCCGGAAACCGAAGAGTACGGAATTTCGAGCTTCGCCTACCATGCGCGCCGCCCCTTCCACCCGGCCAAGTTCCATGAGCTTTTGCACTCGGAGTGGTTCGGCAAGGGGCTTCTGCGCTCCAAGGGCTTCTTCTGGCTGGCCAGCCGCCCGCAGTGGGCCGGCCAATGGAGTCAGGCCGGCGGCATTGCCCATCACGGTGTGGCAGGCATGTTCTGGAAAGCGATCCCCGAATCGCGCTGGCCCACCGACCCGGAGTATCGCGCGTTCATCGAAGAGAAATGGGTCGACCCCTTCGGCGACATGCGCCAGGAGCTGGTGTTCATCGGCCAGAACATGGATCAGGCCCGCATGCGCGCCGCGCTCGACGAGTGCCTTCTAAGCGAAGAGGACGTTCTCGAAGGCATCGAAGCCTGGAAGAAACTGCCGGATCCGTTTCCGGCCTGGGAGTAAGTACGCGGCTTCAACGCCGCGTTCATTACGATCATTATCGTATATTGGGGATTGACCCAAAAAACGAAGAAGGGGCCAGATGGCCCCTTCTTCGTGCACCGATAAAGCTCAGGGAATGAGGCGCTCGGCGCGCAGGCGAGTGAACAGATCGAAAAACGCGGCGCGGGTTTCGCGAAAATGGTCGAAGCCGAACTCGCGCATCTTGGTCACGTCGTTGACACACTCCTGCTCGCGGCCCAGATCGGCATCCGAGTGCCACCAGGAGACGAGCTTGGTGACCTCCGGCTCGGCCAAATCGTGCTTCTCGGCGATCTGGCGCCAGACACCGGCACTATCCTTCATCTGCTCTTCCAGCGGCGTTGGCGTGTCGGGGCATTCGGCCACGTCCAGCTCGAAGAACTCACCGATTTCCTGCCACATCCGGCGCCAACGGAAGATGTCGCCGTTGACGGTGTTGAACGCTTCGTTGTGCGCGCCCGGCGTGGTGGCCGCCCACTCCATCTGGCGCGCCAGTACCAGCGCGTCGGTCAAATCGGTCAGCGCGTTCCACTGGGTCTGCGAGCCCGGGAAGGTGAACGGCTGGCCGGTTTCCTTGCAGATCGAGGCATAGACGGCCAGCGTCGTGCCCATGTTCATGGCGTTGCCGACGGCATAGCCGATCACCGTGTGCGGGCGGTGTACGTTCCAGCTGAATCCGTCGCGCTCGGCGGCAGCGAACAAGGTGTCTTCCAAGGCGTAGTAGAAGTTGTCGCCGGGCACGCGCGGTGCGGACTCGCGAAACGGCGTCTCTACCTTACCGCTGCCATAGCTCTCGAAAGAGCCCAGGTACTGCTTGGTGCCGGTAACCAGTGAAACGTGCTGGATCTTTCTGCTCTGCAGGGCGTCGAGCAGGTTCTGCATCATGGCGCCGTTGGCCTTGACGTTCTCCTTTTCGCTGTCCCGCTTGATCCAGGTGCAGTAGAACACGTGGGTAATGGGCAGATCGGCCAGGGCCTTTTCGGTTGCGTCACGATCGAGCAGGTCCGCCGTGACGGGAATGACGCCGCTTTGCTCGGTCGCACGACGCGATAGCCCGTAAACGGTCCAGCCGCTGGCGTTGAGATAGCTTGCCAGATTACCGCCGGTAATGCCCGTGGCGCCTACCACGAGCGCGTTGCCTGTACGCATGATGCCTCCTTCGATGAACGTGTACTGCCCGCCTTTCTCAAGATCTTGCGACCTTGTTCACCGCGAGCGATAGCATTCATTCTGGTAAGAGGCATCAGTTGCTACAATTGGAAAAATCGCAAATATTTATTGCATCAGGTGCAACTCGATGGATCTCAATGCCCTGCGCGTGTTCGAGCGCGTCGCCGCCACCGGAAGCTTCACGGCGACCGCGCACCACTTTCACCGCGCGGTTTCGTCCATTTCACGTCAGATCACGGCGCTGGAAGAGTCGCTGGGTCAGCAGCTGCTTTATCGCCACACGCGCGCGGTGACCCTGACCGAGGCCGGCGAGCGCTATTACCGCAATATCCGTGAAATTCTCGACCAGCTCGACCTGGCGACGGAAGCTCTGCAAGCGCCGGACAGCGAGCCTTCCGGGCTTTTGCGCATCAACGCGCCGGTGGCCTTCGGTCAGCGCCAGATCGTGCCGATCCTGCACCGTTTTCAGCGCCGCCACCCCGCCATCAAGGCAGAGCTGATGCTGACCGACCGACTGACCGACCCGGTAAAAGAGAGTATCGATATCACCTTCCGGGTCGGCGAGCTTTCGGACACCACGCTGGTGGCAAGGCGTCTGGCGCCCATGAACTACGTGGTGGCGGCCGCTCCCGCCTACCTCGAGCGCTACGGAACCCCGCAGACGCCCGAGTCGCTTTGCCAGCACGACTGCCTGCTCTACCAGGGTGAAATGGGTCGTCAGCGCTGGTACTTCGACCAGCCGGGGCTGGACATTCCCTTGATCTGCAAGGTGGACGGTCCGCTTTACAGCAACAGCGCCGAGAGCCTGCTGCAGGCCGCGCTGATGGGCCAGGGCCTGGTGATGTTTCCTACCTGGCTGATCGCCGACGAGCTCGCCCGTCAAGCGCTGTTGCCCGTGCTCGAGGCGTGGCGTGGCGAAGTGGCCCCCATCCGGCGCGACATCCATGTCCTGTACGGCCAGCGACGACTGACCGCCCCCAAGGTCAGTGCTTTCCTGGCGCACCTGTTCGAAGAGATGGGCGACGTGCCGCCCTGGGATCGCTGGCAAACGCGAAGAGCGAAACAAGCACCGTGACACCTTCTCCGGTAAAGACATCACTACAAAAAAGAGAGGCTGACGCCTCTCTCGGTTTCACTTCTAAAGCATTCGAGGCAGCCAGGTGGCAAGACTCGGGAAGACGACCAGCAGCGCCACCAGCAGCATTGAACAGAAGATGTAAGGAATGGCGGCCGAATAGATCTCGCGCATGGTGGTTCCGGGGGGCGCCACCCCCTTCATCACGAAGAGCAGAAGCCCCAGAGGCGGTGTGGAAAAGCTGATCTCCAGCGCCAGCAGCACGATCACGCCGAACCAGATCAGATCGAACCCGAGCGCCTGGGCAAGCGGGAAGAAGATCGGCACGGTCAGCATCATGATCGATATCTGCTCCATGAAGGTGCCCAGCACCAGGAGCACCGCGAACATCGCTATCAGCATCAGAAGCGGTGAGAGATCGAACCCGGTGGCCCAGCGGATCAGCCCGCCGGAGGCGCCGGAAAACCCGAGCAGCTGGCTGAAGGTGGCAGAGCCGAACACGATCAGGTACGCCATCAGGGTGACCTTGAGCGCGCCTACCACGGACTGGGTGAAAGCCGCCCAGGTCATGCAGCGAAACGCGAAGCCCAAGATGATGACTCCCAGCGCCCCGAAGGCGGCGGCTTCAGAGGGTGTGGCGAAGCCGACCAGCATGAGCGCGACGATGATCACCATCACGCTCAGCATGGGCACGATGTCGGTGACGATCAGCTTGAGCTTGGCGGCAAGCGGCACGGGCTCGAGCTCGTAGGCCGGAGCGGCCTCCGGGTCACGCCTGGTCTGAATGAAGATGGTGATCATGTAGAAGCCGGCAAGCGTCAATCCCGGGAGGATACCGGCGATCAACAGCGCCCCGATGTCGATCTTGGCGAGCGTGGCCAGCAGCACTGCCAGCGCCGAGGGCGGAATGATGATCGCAAGCCCACCGGTGCCCAGGATGGGCCCGATCGCCATCTTCTTCTTGTAGCCCCGGCGCTGCATCTCCGGCACCAGCAGCGATCCCATCAGTGCCGTCGATCCCATGGAGGAGCCGCTCAGGGTGGAAAACGCGGTGCCGCCGACCACGGTGACGTAGGAGAGCCGTCCGGGTACCTTGCCCATCAGCCGATCCACGGCGTTGAACATCTTCATGCCGAGCCCGGTGCGAAAGAAGAGCTCGCCCATCAGCAGAAACAGCGGAATCGGCACGAGGTTGAAGCTCGACAGCGCCCCGAAGCCGTTGTTGAGCATCTGCATGATGCCCGCCTGGCCGCCCATGAAGTGCCAGGCGCCGATCACGTTGGCGGCGAGAAAGGCGAGCGCAATGGGCGTGCCCACCGCCATGAAGAAAAGAATCAGCGAGAGTAGAAACGCCAGAGCCAGATACCATTCCATTATTCTTTGATCCCCGCTTCGCCACTGTGAAGAATCTCCCGACCGACGACGAAGCGGCCGAACTCCACCGCCATCAGGGTGAAACTGACCGGAAAGACGATGGTGAGTATCCACTTGGGCACGAAATACGCGCGCACGTCATAGTCGCTGCGCTCGATGTTCATCATGAAAAGATCCAGCCCCTTCCAGGCCAGCACCAGGCTGACCAGTACGCACAAAAGCGCCACCGCCCGACTGAGAACGTTCAATACCGACGGCGATAGAACGGAGGTGAGCAGTTCGATATGCACGTGCCCCCGCTGGCGCACCAGCCACGGCGCACCCAGCAAGGTGAGATAGAACATGGCGTACTCGGTGGAGAGAAAGAACCAGGCCGAGGGCTGAAGCCCGAGGTTACGGATCACCACCGACAGCACCACCGCCACCATCAGCCATACCAGCATGATGGCGGCGAGCAGGGCCATACCGTTCAAGAGCCAAAGATAGCCGCGTCGTACGTAGCGCATAGAAAACCCTGGGCAGCGAGTGCGTCACAAGAAAAGCGCAAGGCAACGCCTTGCGCTTCGCGCGTTACAGATCGTTGAACTTCTCGATCAGCTCGTCGTAGTGGGTGAGCCCTGAGGGGTGGCGCTCCATCTGGGTACGCATGCGCGCCCAGGTGGCTTCCCGGGCGGCCTCGGCGTAGCGCATGGCGGCCTCGCCTTCCAGGGTCACCACGTTCATGCCGTTCTCCTCGAGGGCGGCCTGCTGCTCCACGGCGAGATCATCGAGGTGCTCGGCGCTGTCGCGCTCGTGCTCGATCGCCACGTCCTGAAGGATCTGCTGGGCTTCGGGGCTCAACTGGTTCCACTTGTCCAGGTTGACGATCACGCCCATGTCGGTGGAGAAGAAGGCAGGGTCGATACGGTAGTTGAGGAAACTGTCCCAGTTGAGATCTTGAAGGCCGATCTGGGTCCAGCCGGTGGCGTTGACCACGCTGCGCTCCAGCGCCGAGTAGACGTCGGTGGTGGGCAGGCTGATCGGTTGGGCGCCGAGGTAGTCCTGGAAGAAGGCGTCGTAGACCGGGTTGCTGCGCAGGCGCAGCCCCGAGATGCTCAGGTTGCCCTCGCCGTCGAGCTTGGGCTCTTCGATGGTGTAGAGGTTGTAGCTCACGCCGCTGTCGAACCAGCCCAGGTAGTAGGTGCCCATCTTCTGCTGGTGAATGTCGTTGAGCAGATCGAGGCCGCCGTTTTCCCGCGCGTAGATGGCATTGGTGTTCGAGGCGACCATGGCGTCGCGCTCGGGCACGGTACCGGCGTAGAAACTCGCTGCGGTGTAGGCCATGTCCACCACGCCGTTACGTACCGCGTCGGGCTGCTCGGAAAGACCGATGACCTCGGGGCCGCCACGCACGTTGATCTGCACCACCCCTTCACCGCGCTCGTTCACCTTGTCCACGAACTCGAGAAAGCTCTGGGTGTAGATCAGCGACGGGGGGAAGGCGTGAACCGCGGTGATCTGGTCGAGGGCGAAGGCCTGGGTAGCACCCAGTGCGGTCAGCACGCCGAGGGTCAGGGTTGTTTTTTTCATGGAGGGTCTCCTGCACGATGTTGTCTTTGAAAGCGCTTGTTGTCGTGATATCGCGAAAAGGCGTGCGTCGCTTCTTGTTTGCGTGATTCTTTATTGATGAAAACGGGCTGGTCAATGAAACCGGGGGCCGTTTGCCGTGCCGTTCACCCCTTGCCGATCAGCTCGGCACCGGGCGCCCGCGCCCAAGGGAACCGCTCGGCGTAGCGCGTGGCGAACGCATCGATCTCGCCTTGATGCTGGCGGGTCATGTCGATGTCGTCCCAGCCGTTGAGGAGCTTGGTGCGCCATACCGGATTGATGCTGAAACCGACCTCAACTTCCGCTGCGCGAAGGCGCTGCTCGACCAGGTCGACCTCGATGCCCTGAACGTCTACCAGCGCCGCGAGCAGCCGCTCGGCGTCGTCCTCTTCCACCACCGCCGGCAGCAGGCCGTTGTTGACCGCATTGGAGGCGAAGATATCGCCGAAACTCGGCGCAATGACGCAGCGAAAACCGCCGTCGACCAAGGCATAGACTGCCGCCTCCCGGGAGGAGCCCGCGCCGAAGTTACGCCGGCTCACCAGCACCTCAGCGCGCTCGGCGCCGGGCTTGTTGAGGGCGAAGTCCACATCGAGCCCGCCCTCGGCATCCCTGCGCACATCGAACAGCAGAAACTGCCCGTAGCCCACGCTTCGCGGCTCCTTCATGAAGCGCGCGGGAATCAACTGATCCGTGTCCACATTGGCCACGGCCAGGCCGATGCCCGGGGCGGTCAGAATATCGAGGGGTTTCATGGGGTGTCTCCCGAGGATAGGCTCGTCGCGACCAGCGCGCGCACGTCGCTCAACCGGCCTTCCACGGCGGCGGCGGCCACCATGGCCGGGGACATCAGATGGGTGCGTGCGCCCGGCCCCTGGCGACCCTTGAAGTTGCGATTGGTGGTGGAGGCACAGCGCTCGCCCTTGGGCACCGTGTCGCCGTTCATCCCCACGCACATGGAGCAGCCCGAGTGGCGCCACTCGAGTCCCGCCTCGACGAAGATACGGTCGAGCCCTTCGGCCTCGGCCTGGCGCTTCACCTGGGTGGAGCCTGGGGATACGATCCCCGGCACCCGGCTCTTGCGACCGCTCAGCACCGCCGCCGCCGCGCGCAGATCCTCGATTCGTGCATTGGTGCAGGACCCGATGAAGACCCGGTCGATGGCGATGTCGGTCAGCTTCTGTCCGGGCGTGAGCCCCATGTAATCGAGGCTATCGCGAATCTGGCGCGCCCTGGCACGGTCTTCGCTGTCCTCCGGCACCGGCACGCAGCGGTCGATCGGCAGCGCCTCCTCCGGGGAGACGCCCCAGGTCACGGTCGGAGTGATCTCGGCGGCATCGATGGCGATCTCGAGATCGAAGGTGGCGCCGGGATCGCTTGCAAGCGTGGACCAGTAGGCACAGGCCTTGGTGAACGCTTCTCCCTTGGGGCTATAAGAGCGATCCTTCAGGTAGTCGAAGGTGGTCTGGTCCGGGGCGATCATGCCGCAGCGCCCACCGCCTTCGATGGAGAGGTTGCAAAGGGTGAGTCGCGCTTCCATGGAGAGCGCGCGAATCGCCTCCCCGGCGTACTCGATGGCATAGCCGCGAGCGCCGTCGGCGCCCAGCCGGGCGATCCAGGTCAAGGCGATGTCCTTGGCGGTCACGCCCGGGGCAAGGCGCCCCTCGAGGGTGATGCGCATGACCTTGGGTTTGGTCTGCCAGAGGGTCTGGGTGGCCAGCACGTGGGCGACTTCCGAGGCACCGATGCCGAAGGCGATGCTGCCAAAGGCGCCATGGGTCGCGGTATGGCTGTCGCCACAGACCATGATCAGCCCCGGTAGGGTCAGCCCCTGCTCGGGCCCCATGACGTGGACGATACCCTGGCGCGGGTCGTCAAGACCGAAAAGGGTCACGCCGTGGCGCGTTGTATTGTCGGTGAGCTGCTCGATCATCGAGCGCACCTTGGCATCGTCGACCTGCTCGAGGCTTCGCGACCGGGTCGGCACGTAATGGTCGGCGATGCCGAAGGTCAGCGCGGGGCGGGCCACGGGCAGTTCACGCTCGGCCAGCTTGTTGAAAGCGTGGAAGGAGCCTTCGTGCACGAAGTGGCGGTCGATCCATAGAAGGCTCTGGCCGCTTTCACTGCGGTGCACCTCGTGGGCGCGCCACACCTTGTCGAATAGCGTTGTCGGGGTACTCATCGTTCGCTGTCCCGGCCTGTGCCGCTGCGGGCACACTTTTATTGATATGGGCGTATCGTTTATTGATCTTGGCGTATCGTTGGGCCTGTCTGGGAGCGAGGCTGCCTCCCCTGTCACCCCCATACAACTAGCGCAGTTGCTACCGACGGGTCAAATGTATTTTTTGTTTTTTTAAATCTGTATTAAATTTAATACATATGGAGCGAGTCACGACACGCCATCGGCGGGCGCCCCCCCGACTCTCGGCTCCCAATAGCGCGAGCTGTCATCGCCGTTGCGCTCCAGGTCGATCTGGAACCGGTAGCGGTCGGGGCGATAGAACGCCTCGAGATGCTCGACGCCCAGCCCCTGTTCATCGAAGACCACACGGGTCAGCGCGATCAGGGGAGAGCCGACCGATACCTCAAGCGCCTGGGCGATCTCGTGTCCTGCCAGGGTGGCGGAAATGGACTGGGAGGCATGATCCACCTTGACGCCGCTGCGCTCGAGCAGCTCGAACAAAGGCGTATTGGCCAGATCCATCTCGTCGTAATGCAGGGCGATGGACTCGGGCACGTGAGTCACCAGATAAGAGAACGGTTTCTCGTCGATCATGCGCACCCGCACCGAGCGTTGTGCCCGGCTACCCGGGGCCATGCCCAGACGCTCGCCCACCGGCGCTGGCGGCGGCCCGTAGCCGAACTCCAGAAGCCGTACCTGAGAGGCTTGGCTCATCTTGCGCATGTTGGGCATCAGATTCGAGACGCTGGCCGTCATCACCGTGGCGTCAAGCGGCTGTTCGAGTACCACCGTTCCCACGCCGGCCTGGCGCCGTACAAGACCCGCCGCATCCAGCGCTTGAATGGCGCGGCGTACCGTCACCCTCGAGACACCGTGCTGCTCGGCCAGCTTGTTCTCGCCGGGCAGCTTGCTACCCGCCGACAGCCGCCCACTCAGGATCGCATCCTTGAGCAGCAGATAGATGCGATGCGACTTCGTTCCCCCCACTGCACTGCCATGGCGCTGGCTCACTCCCTGGCTCATCTGTTCTCTCCTACGTCTTATAAAAATTCACGCTTCCCTTGACGCCGCCCATAAGGTAGACATAAAAATGTATCAAATATAATACATATCAGAGTTCTTTTTTTAAGACTCTGAGCGCCGAACCATTATCACCGACGGCACCGACATTCGCCTAACCCGCCATTACAAGAGAGGTTCGCCATGAACCATGAGGCCGACCAACACCGCGCGAGCGACAAGGCACGGGTCCGCGATTTTCTCGCCGCCATGGAAAGGCGCGATCTTGCCAAGGCCGAGGGTTATCTGGCTCAGGCAGTGGAGATGCGGTTTCCCGGTGCGCCGCCCTTTCATGACCTGAACGACGTGATGAGCTGGGCGCGTACCCGTTACCAGAGCGTACGCAAGACGTTCCATGCGGTCGATCACTGCGTCACTGCCGAGGCGTCCATCGTGGTCTGTCACGGTGAGCTCGCCGTGACCTGGCTCGACGGCACCACCACCGACGGGGTGCGCTTCATCGATCGCTTCGAGCTTGCGAATGGGCGGATCACCCGTCAGGACGTCTGGAACGATCTGGCGCTCGTCACGAGCGCCGCCACGCCCTCACCGGGCGCTTAACCATCACAAAGAGAGCCTTATGAAACGCCGACACACCGCCTCCCATACGCCTTCGAACCTGAAAGGCTACCTGCAGGACCCCTCCATCGTGGTCGCCCCGGGGGTGTATGACGCCCTGGGCGCGTCGCTGGCCGAACAGGCCGGCTTCGACACCGTGTACCTGTCGGGCGCGAGCTTGGCCTATACCCAGCTGGGCCGCCCGGATATCGGCCTTTTGAGCATCACCGAGATCACCAGTGCGATGTCCCACATTCGCGAACGCACGAACCTGTCGGTGGTGGTGGATTGCGATACCGGCTTCGGCAACGCCATGAACGTGATGCGAAGCGTGAACTTTCTGGAGCGCGCCGGCGCCAACGCCATTCAGCTCGAGGATCAGACCTATCCAAAGCGCTGCGGCCACCTGCGTGGCAAGACCCTGGTCTCCCAGGGCGAGATGGTGGGCAAGCTCAAGGCCGCCCTGGATGCCAGAGAGAGCGAGAACACGCTGATCATCGGGCGCACCGATGCCGTGGCCGTGGAAGGGACGGATCGCGCTCTCGACCGCGCCCAGGCCTATCATGAGGCGGGTGTGGACATGCTCTTCATCGAGGGCATTCGCACCGACGAAGATATCGAGAAGATCATGGCCCGCTTCAAGGGCAAGGTGCCGATCATGGCCAACATGGTCGAAGGCGGCGACACCCCGCTTCAGAACGCCCAGGCGCTCGAGGCGCTGGGCTTCTCCCTGGTGATCTTCCCCGGTGCGTTGGTACGGGCCTTCACCCACATGGCGAGCCGCTTTTTCGCCACGCTGAAACAAGAAGGCTCCACCGACGCCTTCCGCGAGCAGATGCTCGATTTCAAACAGCTCAACGACTACCTGGGCACCCAGGCGCTGCTCGAACTCGGCCAGCAATACGACGAGCGCTAGGCCACGACCCGGCACCGATCAAACAACGAGACTACAGGAGACCCCATGCAGACCACCGACAAAACGGCCAAGGAGCTCTTTTTCGAGGTGATGGCCAACCCCCAGCGGGTGCCCTTCGGCTTCGGCAACAAGGCGGTGCTGGTCAACGTGGACCCCCAGAAGGCCTATACCCGTACCGACCTTTACAAGACCGCCTACGAGACCGACCCGAAGCAGCTCGAGTACACCAACCAGCTGGCGCGTGGCTTTCGCGCCAAGGGCTGGCCGGTGGTCTGGACCCACGTGGCGTTTCTCGACTCCGCCGAGGACGCCGGCGTGTGGGGCACGCGCACCGATACCCCGGACTCGCTGCAGAACATCAAGTACGGCTCCGAACGCGCCGAGTTCGACGAACGCGCCGAGATCGATCGCGCTCGTGACGTGATCTACACCAAGCGCATGCCTTCGGCGTTCTTCGAGACGCCCCTGCAATCGCTGCTGGTCTGGCATCAGGTGGATACCGTGATAATCACCGGCGGCTCGACCTCGGGCTGCATTCGCGCCACGGCGGTGGAGAGCCTGTCCCGGGGCTATCGCACCATCGTGCCGATGGAGTGCGTGGCGGACAAGCACGAAAGCTACCACTACGCCAACCTGACCGACCTGCACCTGAAGTACGCCGACGTGCTGCCCGTGAAGGATGTCCTGGCGTGGCTCGACCACAAGGCGTAAGGAGCCCGCGATGAAAGAGTCCCTCGGCGTATACGACTACTGGGCCTATGACCAGCGCCCCAAGATCACCTGGCCGGGAGGCGCGAAAGTCGCCTTCTGGGTCGCGCCCAACATCGAGTACTACGAGCTCGACCCGCCCCAGAACCCGAGCCGCAAGCCCTGGCCGCACCCGCACCCGTCGGTGCCCGGCTTCAGCATTCGCGACTACGGCAATCGGGTCGGTCACCAGCGCCAGCTGCGGCTTTTGGACAAGTACGGCGTGCGCGGGTCGGTGTCGCTGTCGACGGCGCTTTGCGAGCATCACCCGGAGATCATTCAGATGTGCCGGGAGCGCGACTGGGAGTTCTTCAGCCACGGCATCTACAACACGCGCTACACCTATGGCCTGAGTGAGGCCCAGGAGCGCGCGATGATCCGTGACAGCATGGAGACCATTCATCGCCACACGGGGCAAGCCTGCGCGGGCTATCTCGCCCCGGCGCTCTCGCACTCCGAGCACACCCTGGACCTGTTCGCCGAAGTGGGCGAGGAGCTCTTCGGTGAGCGCGGCGGACTCTACACCTGCGATCTTTTCCACGACGACCAGCCCACGCCGGTTCGCGTGCGCTCTGGCAAGCGCTTCATTTCCCTGCCCTACTCGCTCGAGATGAACGACACCATCGTCTACGCGGTAAACAAGGTCGAGCCGCGCCAGTACGCCACCATGCTCAAGCGCCACTTCGACCGCCTGTACCAGGAGGGCGCGGAGTCCGGCACGGTGATGTGCATCCCTACCCACAACTATCAGGTGAGCTGCCCGCACCGCATCAAGGCGTTCGAGGAGGCCCTCGAGTACATCACCGGCCATTCGGACGTGTGGGTTGCTACCGGCCGGGAGATCGCCGAGTACTACCGGGCGCACCATTTCGATGCCGCGCTTGAAAGCATGCAGGCGCAGGCCGCCACCGCACCAGGGGAGAGTTGATACCATGGCGCTCGACAACGATTACCTGAACTACCCCCTGCGCCGTTACGGCTACGACCACGACCGCTATGACTGGTCGATGCTCGACGAGCGAGCCCCTGTTACCTGGCCCGGTGGCAAGAGGCTGGCGGTGTGGATCAACGTGTCGCTGCAGTTCTACCCGCTCGACCAGCGCGGCGTGCCCTTCAAGGTGCCCAACGGCATGACCATGCCCTACCCGGATCTGCGCCACTTCTCGCTGCGCGACTACGGCAACCGGGTCGGCATCTATCGGGTGCTGAAGGCCCTCGAAAAGTATGGCATCACGCCGACCTACGCGATCAACGCCCAGCTCGCCGAGCAGACACCTTATCTGGTCAAGCGTCTCCAAGAACACGGCGGCGAATTCATTGCCCACGGCTGGAACATGGATCATCTGCACTACGGTGGCCAGCCGATCGAGGAAGAGGCCGAGCTGGTCGCGCGGTCGGTAGACACCCTTCGCCGCGTGACCGGCCAAACCATTCGCGGCTGGCTCAGCCCGGCGAAGCACCAGAGCTTCAACACGCCGGATTTGCTGGTAAAGAACGGCATCGAGTACTGCGCCGACTGGGTGAACGACGAGTTGCCCTACGCCTTCAAGACCGCCTCGGGGGCGCTCACCATGATGGGGCTTTCCACCGAGATCGAGGATCAGTTCGTGATGAGCCAGAACCTGCATTCGGAGGATGCCTGGGTCGCGCAGGTCAAGGACGCCTTCGACTTTCTGCTCGAGGAGTCCCGCACGGCGGGTGGGCGGCTCTTCGCGCTGAACCTGCACCCCTGGCTCGTCGGCCAGCCGCACCGCATCGCATGCCTCGAAGAAGTGCTCGCGCACATCGCCAGGCATGAGGAGGTCTGGCAAGCACCTGCGGGCGAGATACTCGACGCGTTCAAGGCGGCTCGTGCCAGCGACGACAAAGGAACCCGCTGATGGCCATTCACCCCTATAGCGAGACAGAGACGTTCGAGGTCCATCTTCCGCTTCTGATCATCGGCGCTGGCGCCTGTGGACTGGTGGCCGCACTCAAGGCACGCGATGCAGGCATCGAGCCTGCCGTGCTCGAACGCGATGCGCTGCCCCGAGGCAGCACGGCGATGTCATCGGGTTTCATTCCCGCCGCCGGCACCCGCTTTCAGCAGGCGCTGGGAATCGAGGACAGTCCCGAGATCATGGCCGAGGACATCCAGCGCAAGAACGGCTTCCAGGCGGACCCGGCCATCGTCGCGCTGCTGGCCCGCGAATCGGGATCGACCATCGAATGGCTGGCGGACGAGCATGGCGTGGCGTTCGAGCTGGTCGAAGGCTTTCTCTACCCCGGACATCGGCGACTGCGCATGCATGCCACGCCCCGCCGCACCGGCGAAGAGCTGATGGGGGCACTGTTGAACGCCGCCGAGCGCATGGGTGTGGATATCCTGACTCAGACGCGGGTGGTGGATCTCTACGTGGACGATACTCGGCAAGTGCGCGGCGTGGCGCTCGAACGCCCGGACGGCAGCCGCGAGCGCATCGGTTGCGACGCCGTGCTCCTGGCCTGCAACGGCTTTGGCGGCAACCCCGAACTCGTGCGGCGTCACATCCCATCGCTGGGTGAGGCGCTCTACTATGGTCACGAAGGCAACCAGGGGGACGCCCTCCTGTGGGGCGAGGCGATGGGCGCAAGCACAAGAGACCTGGGCGCCTGCCAGGGCCACGGGTCGCTGGCGACTCCTCACCAGGTATTGATCAGCTGGGCGCTGATGATGCAGGGCGGGATTCAGGTCAACCTGCACGGCGAGCGCTTCTCCAACGAGCACGGCGGCTACTCGGAACAGGCGGCCAGGGTGCTCGCCCAGCCGGAGCAGATCGCCTGGAACCTGTATGACGAGCGTATCCACCAGAACGCGCTCGAGTTCGAGGATTACCGCAACGCCTTCGGGGCTGGCGCGGTGCGCCGCTTCGAGACCCTGGAGGCACTGGCCGACGGCGCGAACCTGCCTCTCGAGACGCTGGAGGCGACGTTCGACGCCATGCAGCAGCATACGAGCGCGCAGACGCCGGACACCTTCGGCCGTACCTTCGAGCGCGCCCACCAGCTCCAACCGCCCTACTACGCCGTTCGCGTCACCGGGGCGCTATTTCATACCCAGGGCGGGCTCGAAGTGAACACCCAGGCACGGGTGCTGGATCTCGAGGGTAAGGCGCTGCCCAACCTGTTCGCCGCCGGGGGCGCCGCTCGCGGGGTCTCGGGCGCGGGGGACAGCGGCTATCTTTCGGGCAACGGTCTATTGAGCGCCGTGGTGCTGGGCGCGGTAGCGGGCCAGAGCGCCGCGACGCTCTTGAATCTCAAGCTGCACTCGGCCGCGCTGCCGTGATGCAAGTTTCATCGCTCCGCTCGTCGGGGCTTTTGCTAAGCAGTTGATTTCGTGGTTTGCTTGGCGCTTCGCCCCGCTGCCACGAGCTCTTCGATGTTTCATCTGCTTCTCGCACTGCCCTGCCTGATCGTGATCGCCCGTTACCTCTGGCCGCTTGTCTGGCCCCGCTGGCTCAAGGCGCTGCTCGGCGCAGCGCTGCTGCTGGTTTCCCAGCACCACCTGCTGACCCGGCTCGCCTTCGGCAGCATGTTCTCGCCGGAAGTGCCGCGGGAGGTGGTGCTGGCCGTCAACGCCGTGTTCGGGGCGATGATCTTCCTGGCGCTGATGCTGGTCGTGGTCGATATCGCGACCGCGTTGCTCGCCTTGTGCAAGCGCCGCCGACTGGCGATTGTCGCACCGCTTCGCCATGGGCTGGCCATCGTCGCGCTGGCGATGGGCGTTTTCGCCGTGAGCCAGGCGGCGCGCGTTCCGCCCTTGAAGGAGGTCGAGATTTCCATCGCGGGGTTGCCGGCCGCCTTCGACGGCTACCAGATCGTCCACCTGACCGATCTTCACTTGAGCAGGCTCTTCCAGGCCCCGTGGGCGGAAACGGTCGTCACCAAGACCAACCAGCTGGCGCCGGATGCCATCTTGATCACCGGCGACCTGATCGACGGCACCCTCGATGCCCGCCGCGACGACGTGGCGCCGCTCGCTGCGCTGAGCGCGCCGGATGGCGTTTTCGCAAGCCCCGGCAACCACGAGTACTACTTCGGTTACGATACCTGGATGAACCACTACCAGGCGCTCGGCATGCAGATACTGGCCAACCAGCACATCGTGGTGGAGCGCGACGGCAGTGCCCTGGTGCTGGCCGGGGTAACGGATGCCTCCGCCGCTCGCCACGACTACCCGGCCCCGAACCTGGCCGCCGCGCTCGAAGGCGCGCCGGACGACGCGCCGGTCGTGCTGCTCAATCACCAGCCTCGCAACGCCCGCGCGGCGGCGGCCCAGGGGGTCGACCTGCAGCTTTCCGGCCATACCCACGGCGGCATGCTGGTGGGTTTCGATCGTATCGTGGCGCGCGCCAACGAAGGGTTCGTGTCGGGTATTTACGCACTCGACGGCATGACGCTCTACCTGAACAGCGGCACCGGCCTGTGGCCCGGCTTCGCCCTGCGCCTGGGCAAACCCTCGGAGCTGACCCGAATCACCCTGCGCGCTCAGTGACGACCGGCAAGTGCGACCGTCACGATATCTTGCCTGCGCCCGTGGCCAACGATCACCGGGCAAGCGCCCAGCGCAGCACATCGATCGCCACGATGACGACGAGACTTGCCCCCATCACCGGCAGGGCGAGCCCTAACAGCACCAGAAGCATGATCAGGCTCAGTTGTGCCACGCGCGGCAACATGATGAACAGCGCGGTCACGGTCTGAGCCTGGTTGACCGTCGTGCTTCTGACGCGCTGCCACCACATGCGATACCCCCACACCACCAGAAACACAAGCGCGGCGGCAAACAGTGCCAGCACCAGCTGGTTGACGAGCCCGAACAGCACGCCCATGTGCAGGTCGATCCCCCAGCGCGTGAGTTTTGCCGCCAGCGGAAAGGTGGTGAAGTCGGTCTGGTCGAGAACGCGCATGTCGGCAGGGTCGAGCGCGACCTGATCGACCTGGGTCGGCCAGCGGCGGTCGATTTCCGCCACCCGCCAGGCGCGATCGCGGCTCATCGGCGGCTCGATCTGGATACGTTCGGCCATGAGACCCGCACCGCGTGCTACCGCCAGCGCCTGGTCGAACCCTTCGCGGCTGGCAACCCCTGCGACTGGGGCGTGGCTCATTCCGTGATCGGCGTGGGGGTCGGCGTTGGCGGGCTCAGCCGGCACCTCGAGCTGGGTCGAAACGCTCGGCGTGCCCCAGCCCCAGGCGTTACGCAGCTCGGCGATATTGCCTCCGGCCCACTGGGACCAGGTCAGCCCGGTCGCGGAGAAGAACAACAGCCCGACGAGCGCCAGAACGCCTACCGTGGCGTGGTGACGCCGCCGCGCCATGCGCGGGCTGGCGCCCTTGAGCGCCCGGCGCCGGGCGACCCAGAGCACCAGCCCCAGTAGCGCGATGACCCAAAGCCAGGAGGCCGCCAGCTCGCTGTACAATCGGCCGACATCGCCCAGCATCAGCCCGCGGTGAAAGTGATCGATTGCGGTACGAAACGGCAGGATGCCACTGGTGCCATACACCGTCATGTCGCCGCGCACCTCGAGCGTCGCCGGGTCGATGAAAAGGGCACGGTGCTCCGAGGGGCCAAGCGACGGGTCGGCGAACATGACGCGGGTGGTGCCGCCCGCCTCCGGCGCCGGACGCACCGCCGCCGGAAGCCCGGCCTGGCCAGAGGCCACCTGCGCCGCCTGGATCTGACGCGCCAGCGGCTCCCCGGCCTCCTGGCTGCTGGCCGTGAGGGCGTCGCGGTAGAGCCACTCTTCCACCGCGGGCGTCATCACGTACACGATGCCGCTGAGCGCGGCGACGAGAATGAACGGCCCAATCAACAGCCCGATATAAAAGTGCATGCGCATGAACAGTGCAAACAGAAGTTTGCCCGTTCGTCTGGGCGACGAGTTACCTTGCATCGATCCCATGATTCCCTCGTTATTGACGGTTGAACGCATTAGCGCGATGAATGTTCACCGGACGCAGCAAATAAAACGGTATTAAACGATCGGCTTTCACGACATGACGTTATCGCTGACATCGATACGCTCGCCGCGGCGATATGCCGCCGACGCCTTTCACGCCCGATGGCAACCGGATGCTAGACTGGCGCTTTCCTGTCACTGCCGGAGCTCACCACGTGCCGATGCCGCTCCTCTGTCCACCACGCTCGCAGCGCTATTGCTTGGCGCTGGCGTGTCTGGCCATGACGCTGCTGTTCGTCGGCCCGCTGATCTCGCAGTTTCAGGCCGGCCATCACGGTTCTGCACATCAGGACACGGGCCACCATCACGCTCAGCACGACCACGCAGCGTCGCACCATGGCACTGCAAAGCATCATCAAACCGCCGGCGCTGAGGATCTATCGAACTGGCACGTGCTGTGCGGCTACTGCGAACTCTGGCAACACACGCCGACGCTGTTTCTCCGCCTGCCGGACATCGCGCGACAGGCGTTCGTCCCCCGTCAGGGCGGTTTCATCGCGCCCTCTATCGGGACACTTCGTCAGTCCAACTATCCACACGCCTTGACCCGCGGACCGCCCGTTTTCGCGCATTGCGAGTTTCAAACGAACTGCAATGACGACCGAGATTCTAAAGCGTTGAACCAGAAAACCAATAGCGCCTTTTGACTTTTTAAACGTCAATCAAGGTGGCGTTTTATTACGTTCAAAAGTTACTTTTAACACTCAACTTCAATACTTCAGAGCGCTATAAAAAACGGTCTACAAGGTCACTCGGTCGTTTCTTTATCCAGGGTTTACGTTTTCTAAAGCAACAAAAAAACCGCATCCGAAGATGCGGTCATGGCATGCTATAGATACCCTACTCCCAGACAGCGCCTGCCAGGGCATCAAGAGGAATTTTCAAGTAGCGCTGGCCGTTGGCTTCCGGCGGAGGCAGCCGCCCACCTTGGACGTTCACTTGCAGCGCATGGAGGATCAGTTTCGGCATGGGCAGCGTCTTGTCCCGCGCCAGTCTGAGCTCGACGAACGCCGCCTCGCGGTTGTCGCTCAGGTGCGGGTTGTTCGCGCGCTGCTCGGCCACGCGGCTCTCCCACTGCGGCGCCCGGCCGCCGGGCATGTAGTCGTGCCCGGTAAACAGACGCGTTTCGCCGGGCAGGGCCAGGATCGCCTGGATGGAGTGCCAGAGCGCTCGCGCATCGCCCCCGGGAAAATCCGCCCGGGCGCTGCCGGTGTCCGGCTGGAACAGCGTATCGTGAATGAACGCCGCATCGCCCACCACGTAGGTGATCGAGGCCAGCGTATGGCCCGGCGAATGCATTACCCGGGCCTTTAGCCCACCGATCTCGAAGGTGTCGCCCTCGGCGAAGAGCCGGTCCCACTGGCGCCCATCTGCCGGCATTTCCGGCCAATGGTAGATCTCCTTCCACAGCGCCTGCACTTCGGTCACGTGCTCGCCGATGGCCGTCGGCGCGCCAGTCTTCGCCTTCAGGTACTGCGCCGCGGAGAAGTGATCCGCGTGAGGGTGGGTATCCAGAATCCACTCGACGCGCAGTTGATGCCTGGCCACGTAAGCCAGGAGCTCGTCGGCGTGGTGGGTAGCGGTGGCGCCGGACTTCTCGTCGAAATCCAGCACCGGATCGATGATCGCGCAGGCACGGGTGGCCGGATCGCTGACGATGTACTGGATGCTGCCGGTACGCGGATCATAGAACCCCGCCACCTCGGGCGAGCCGGCGCCGGTGCTGGTGGAGCGAGCGAATGTGTTCATTAAGCGGCCTCGTGCGGATCGGGACGGTGGGCTTAGACTAGCATGAGGGGGAGTGTCGCTATAACCATAGTACCGGGCGCTATAAAAACCTCTTACGCCCGATCTTCATGTGAAAGGAAAACCATCTAGCAGATCATGAAAGATAAAGAGACATGACATCTGATCAAAACTTTTTTTCCAGCGCAAAGCGCAGCTGATGCTGGCCGTCGACCGACACGCTTTCCATGAACATGGCCAGCGGGCGTACCCATAGGCCGTAGTCGCCGTAGAGCGCGCGATAGACGACGAGCGGTTCTTCGCTTTCGCTGTGAAGGGCGGTGCCGGTGACTTCGTACAGCGCACCTTTATAGTGGCGGTAGATGCCGGGGGCGGGGGTCATGGTGCATTCTCCTCTGAGGAGGCGTCGGGTTGTGCCGCTTTTCTGGCCAGGCGCTCGAGCACTTTAGAGGCGGCGACGAAGCCGAAGGTGCCGGTGACGAAGGTGGCCGCACCGAAGCCCGAGGCGCAGTCGAGCCGGGTGGCCTCACCACTACCGGGTTTTTGCAGGCACACTTCACCGTCGCTGCCCGGATAGACCAGCTGCTCGTCGGAGAAGACGCAGGCCACCGAGAAGCGGCGCTTGGGATTACGCGAGAAGCCGTAGTCGCGGCGAAGGCGCGAGCGCACCTTGGCCAGTAGCGGGTCGTGCTCGGTGCGGGTCAGATCCGCAACTTGAATGCGAGTCGGGTCGGTTTGCCCGCCGGCTGCGCCGGTCACGATGATCGGAAGCTTCTGGCGCTTGCACCAGCTGATCAGCGCGGCCTTGGCGATCACGCTGTCGATGGCGTCGACCACGTAGTCGGCGCTCTCTGGAATGCGAACATTCAGATTTGTCGGCGTGACGAAAGCAGCGTCGGCGACGATCTCGATCCCAGGGTTGATCAACCGGCAGCGCTCAGCGAGCACCTCGACCTTGGGCTTACCGATGGTGCCATCGAGGGCGTGCAGTTGGCGATTGACGTTGGAGGTGCAGACGTCGTCGAGATCGATCAGCGTGAGCTTGCCTATTCCTGAGCGCGCCAGTGCCTCCGCCGCCCAGCTGCCCACCCCACCCACGCCCACCACCACCACGTGCGCCTGACGAAAGGCACTCGCCGCGCGCTGGCCGTAAAGGCGACGAATGCCGCCGAAGCGAAAGTCGTAATCGGATGACTCGGTCAAGGGTGTCTTTCTCCTGTAGCGGGGTCGCGTGAACGAGCCGCGTCCCGGGGCGTCAGTGTCACCTGGTCCTGCGGCAGGTGGCCGACCCAGCCCAGGCGCTCGAACAGCGCCGTCAGAACCGGGTCGAGCGCGCCGCTCACCTCCAGGCGCTGATCGCGACACGGATGGTCGAAGACCAGGTGGATGGCCGCCAGCAGCAGTCTCGGGGCGGCGAGATGCTCGGCGAAGAAGCGGTTGTGCACGCTCTTGCCGTGCTTGGCGTCGCCGATGATCGGGTAGCCGCGCCGGGAAAGGTGGCGACGAATCTGGTGGCGGCGCCCGGTCTGCGGGTGTGCCCGCACCAGCGAATAGCGTGCCACCGGGTAGCGGTCGACCTGAACCGGCAGCTCCACGCTGTCCAGGCGCTGAATGTCGGTACGCGCGGGCATCGCCGGCATTTCCGCCTTGGGGCGGCTGCCGTCCTCCTCACGCAGCGGGTAGTCGAGGGTTTCCGCTTCCGGCGCCTTGCCACGCACCACCGCAAGATAATGCTTGTCCACCTCACGCTCGCTGAAGGCCTGGCTCAGCCGTGCCGCCGCCGAGGACGACAGCGCCATCACCATCACGCCCGCGGTAGGGCGGTCCAGCCGATGCACCGGGTAGACACGCTGGCCGAGCTGATCGCGCAGTTGCTGAACGAGGAAGGTGGTCTCGCCGCGGGCGAGCTTCGAGCGATGCACCAGCAGCCCGGCGGGCTTGTAGAGCACGACCAGGTGTTCGTCCTGAAAGAGAATGCGTAGGGGCGTCATTGCCAGCCTCGTTGAAAACTGGCGCCATTGTCGCGGCTTCAAGCGCGCTTGTCACCCGACGAGAAGCGTTCGGCGACGGTGGCATAGCCTGGCTCGAGCAGCTACCTTTCAAGGGCACCCTTTCGGGGCTTCCATGGAACAGGATTAAGGAGAACAGACGATGCGTTTAGCCACTCCCTTGACTGCCATCACCGCGGCGCTGTTGCTGGCCACCACCGCCCATGCCCAGAGCAGCGATTCGCTCGAGGTCAACATGCACGACGTCACCGCCGACGGCGTGGGCGAAGCGATGGGCACCGTGACCATCGAGAGCTCGGAGTTCGGCGGCGTGATGCTTACCCCGTCCGTCACTGGTCTCGAGCCCGGCATCTACGGCTTTCACCTGCACCAGAACCCGAGCTGCGAGCCGGCCGAGGACGACGACGGTGAAATGGCCGCCGCTCAGGCCGCCGGTGGCCACTACGACCCGGAGGGCACCGAGACCCACCAGGGCCCCTATGGTGAAGGCCACCTGGGCGACTTGCCGGTACTCACCGTCAATGAGGACGGCGAAGCCAACCTGCCGGTACTCGCGCCGCGCTTGAGCATGGAGGACATGACCGACCGCGCCCTGATCATCCACGAAGGCGGTGACACCTACGCGGACGAACCGCACCTGGGCGGCGGCGGCGCGCGCATGCTGTGCGGCGTGACCCCCGCCTCCTGAGTCGTTGTCGGCATCGCACCCTCGAGACGGGCAGCCACGCGCTGCCCGTCTTGCGTTTGTGGCCACAGGATCGTCCTGAGGAAACTAAAGTCGTAGAGCGAATCTTGGCGTGAATCGGTACATTCGGCGAGTGTCGCCAGGCGTCTGTCCTAGCGCTGGCAAGTGGTTATCTTCTCTGACTAACCTACATCGAGTATCTCAATGATTACCTTCATCGCCTCCATACTGCTTTTGATCGTGGGTTACTTCACCTACGGCAAGTTCGTGGATCGGGTGTTCGTGGCCGATCGCAAGCGCCCGACCCCCGCCTTCAGCATGCGTGACGACATCGACTACGTGCCGATGAACACCACGCGAAACTCGCTGATCCAGCTACTCAACATCGCCGGTGTCGGCCCGATTTTCGGCCCCATACTCGGTGCGCTTTACGGCCCCGTGGCCTTCGTGTGGATCGTGGTGGGCTGCATCTTCGCGGGTGCCGTACACGACTACCTCACCGGCATGATCTCGATTCGCAACCACGGGGCGCACCTGCCGCAGCTCGCGGGCAAGTTCCTGGGCAAGGCGATGAAGCACGTGGTCAACGGTTTCGCGCTGCTGCTTTTGCTGCTGGTGGGCACGGTGTTCGTTACTTCGCCGGCCACGCTTCTGGCCAACATGACGTCCCTGTCACTGCTCGCCATCACCCTGGTCATCTTCGCCTACTACCTGATCGCCACGCTGTTGCCGATCGACAAGGTGATCGGGCGCATCTACCCCTACTTCGGGGCGCTCTTGCTGTTCAGCGCCGCCGGTATCGGTATCGGCCTGGTCGTCACCGGCGCGCCTATCCCTGAGCTTTCGTTCCAGAACATGCACCCGGATGGCGCGCCGATCTTCCCGCTGCTGTTTCTGACCATCTCCTGCGGCGCGCTTTCCGGCTTTCACGCCACGCAAACCCCGATCATTTCGCGCACCACGGAGAACGAAACCAGCGGCCGGCGTATCTTCTACGGCATGATGATCACCGAAGGCGTGATCGCGATGATCTGGGCCGCCGCCGCCATGAGCCTGTTCTACGGCGACCAGTCGCTGTCCGACGTGCTGGCCGCGGGTGGCCCCGCCGCAGTGGTGAGCGAAGTCTCCGTGACCATGCTGGGCGCGGTAGGCGGTACGCTCGCCATCCTCGGCGTCATCGTTCTGCCGATCACCTCCGGCGATACGGCGTTTCGTAGCGCCCGGATGATCATCGCGGATTACCTGAAGATCGCCCAGAAGCCGATCGCCAAGCGCCTGATGATCGCCCTGCCGCTGTTCGTGATCTCCTACGCGCTGACCCACATGGACTTCACGCTCTTGTGGCGCTACTTCTCCTGGGCGAACCAGACCACCGCAGTCATCGCACTGTGGGTCGCCACCATGTACCTGGTGCTGTCGCGCAAGCCCTACCTGATCACGGCCATTCCGGCGGTATTCATGACCATGGCGACCTTCACGTACCTGGCCTTCGCGCCGATCGGCTTCGGCTTGCCGCTGCAGATGAGCTACGTGGTCGCCGCACTCGGCACCCTGATCTGCATCGCGCTGTTCATGAAGCGGGTGCGTCGCTTGAGTCGCGCCACCTTCACCGTGGACGAGCCGGTACCCCAGACGGGGCAAGGGCTGGCCGGTTTCGCTGCCAGCGAACGCTGATCTCCATAGTACTGCTCTGTTCTGCCCGGCCCCGCGCCGGGCAGTCTCTTTTCACCGCATGATGGGCCATTTTCTTCATTCAGCGCTACGCGGTATCCAGGTCTTCAAGCGGTATTCTCTGCCCATCCCCGTCTTTTTATTCACGTTGACGCGTTTGCCAAGCTACGCACGTCAAACTAGGCACTTCTCGATACCTCATTTTTATTAAGTATCCGGCATGTGTGTCTTTACTTACATCATGAGTAGTCGGCCAAGGCGATTAAGCAAACGCATAATTTCTTCCCACCGATTTCCGCTTGATGCAGGTTATTAATTCTTTCTAGTCCACCTGCCAGTATCGAGAGTGAAGCGAGTGCTCGCTTCTGACGAAACGCTAACGTCAATGGCTTCTCCGGCTGGAGAAGTGACACCCGAGGCGCGCCTCGGCCCGTTACTATGGAGAGTAAAATGTTTCATCACTCATCAAAGCTTCAATATCCGGTCAAGGTCGACAAGCCCAACCCCCAGTTCGCCATGCTGCTGCAACAGGCGATCGGCGGCATCGAGGGCGAAATCCGCGTGGCCATGCAGTACTTCTTCCAGGCGATGGGCGCGCGCGGCGATGACCGTATCCGCGACATGCTGATGTCCACCGCCACCGAAGAGCTGTCGCACATCGAGATGCTCGGCCACGCGGTGGCGCTGAACCTGGAAGGCGCGCCGGTTTCCTACCAGGAAGAAACCGCCAAGGATCCGGTCATGAACGCCATCCTGGGTGGCGCCAATCCGCGCCACCTGCTCTCTTCGGGGCTTTCCGCGATGCCGGTCAACGCCAACGGCGTGCCCTTCGACATGAGCCACGTCTACGCCACCGGCAACATCGGTGCCGACATGATGGCCAACGTGGCGGCGGAGTCCGGCGGTCGCGTGCTGGCGACGCGCCTCTACAACTGGACCGACGACCACGGCATGAAGGACTTCCTATCGTTTCTGATTGCCCGGGACACCTATCACCAGCAGCAGTGGCTGGCAATCATCGAGGAGCTCGGCGGTATGCAGGCGCAGTTGCCAATTCCCAACTCGACGCCCGAAGAGCACGAGGCAACGGAGCACTCCTACTACTACCTCAATACCCTGCTAGACAAGGACGCGCCCAAGGGGCGCTGGGGCGAAGGCCCGTCGCTGGATGGCCGCAGCCAGTACTCGATCAAGAACACCCCGGAACCGCTGGGCCAAGAGCCCTCGTTGGGCGGCGCCAAGCCGAACTCCGGCGCGCAGACCGATCAGGTCGACCCGGCCAAGTAAGCCTTGGCCGCGCACGAAAAAAAACCCCGAACCAGGTTCGGGGTTTTCGTCGTTCAGGTACTTAACGACTCATTCGTAAGACTGGTCGCCGGCCACGTGCATCTGGCGCTGCATGTAGTTCTGAATACCGACCTTGTCGATCAGGCTGAGCTCGGTCTCGATGTGATCGATATGCTCTTCTTCGTCCGCCAGCAGGTCGCGCAGCATATCCCGGGTCACGTAATCCTTGACGCTTTCACAGTAGGTGATCGCTTCGATGTAGTCGTTGCGGCCGTCGTGCTCGATCTTGAGATCGCACTCGAGCATTTCCTTGACGTTCTCGCCGATGTGCAGCTTGCCCAGGTCCTGCAGGTTGGGAATGCCTTCGAGAAACAGGATACGCTCGATGATCTTGTCGGCGTGCTGCATCTCTTCGATGGACTCATCGTACTCCCACTTGGCCAGCGCCTTGAGGCCCCAGTCCTTGTACATCTTGGCGTGCAGGAAGTACTGATTGATCGCGACCAGTTCGTTACCGAGTGCGATATTGAGATGCTCAATGACCTTGGGATCGCCTTTCATACGTCACCTTCGTTGTAGTACTGCCGTTGTAGTACTGCCATTGTTGTCGCAGCAGGTTATTCGGACAATCAAGCAGTTACGTCGATAAAGCAGCGGGGCTTCGCAGAACCCGCCGCGGGGTGACTGAAAGTATAGAGCAGGCATCAAAAAACACAAGAAAATCAGTTGCTTGTTAAAAGCAACTCAAACAATAGTGATTCGCGTCATACGGCGTAAGCGAGTCCCATGTCTGCCTGGGCACGAACCTCCTGCACGGCTTCGCGGGTAATCGACTTGCCAAGACAGGCACACTTGCCGCACTGGGTAGCGCAGCCCGTCGCCTCGCGAACTTCGCGCCAGCTGCGCGCGCCTTCGCTCACTTCGCGGCGAATTCGATGGTCGGTCACACCTTTGCACACACATACGTACATGACATTACCTCATGAAATCCATGCGGTGAATGTAAATGATTCGCATACATCTTATCAAGTAGAAACGAATCCCCTTTGCAATCGATTTTCGGTGACACCATGATTTATCGTCGCAGGACAAACGCTTGGCATTTTTACCGCGTGCGGGAATAGCAACAAAAAGGCCGCTACATGAGCGACCCAATGACGAGATAACGAGTGATCAGCCGTTGCGGCGCAGGAAGTGAATGCCGACCAGCGCGCACACCAGGGTGGGAACCAGCACCGCCCAGACCGGCGAGAAGCCGAAGATGGTCGAGGCCGGCGCCAGGAGATCCTGGATGTACTTGAATACCAGCCCCGTCACCACGCCGTAGAACACCCGGGTGCCGGCGGCCACGCTGCGCAGCGGTCCGAACACGAAAGAGGCAGCGATGAGGACCAAAGACGCCATGGTGAACGGCATCAGCACCTTCTGCCAGAAATAGAGAAGCGGCTGCGCGGCGCTTTGTCCCTGTGCCTGCAGGTAGTGAGCGTAGGCCCACAGCTCGCTGGGCGCCTGGCTTTCGATATCGCGCAGGAGCCGTTCGAGCTGGGTCGGGGTGAGATCGGTTTCCCACACCATCCGAGCCTGGTGCTCCGACTCGGTATGATCCTCGTAGATGCGCGTGGTGTTGACGTTCTCGAGCTGCCAGCGCCCCTCCTCCCAGTGGGCCCGGGCGGCTCGGGTCGCTTCCACCAGGCGGCGCTCGTCGAAACGGTAGCGAGTCAGGTCGAGCACCACGTTGTCGGCGCGAATGGCGCCGAACCGGTAGACGCTGTCGCCCTCGAACTGCCAGCCACTGCGGCTTTGGAGCATGGCGCTCTCGCCCTGGCGCTGCTCGAGCCGCCAGGCCTCGGCGAACTGTTCGGTCCTGGGGCTCACGAACTCGGCCACCAGCAGCACCACCGCCACCACCAGCAGCACCGGCTTCATGACGCCCCACACGATGCGCGCCAGCGAGCGCCCGGCGGCGCGCATCACCGTAAGCTCGTTGCTGGACGCCATGGTACCCATGCCGATCAGCGCGCCGATCAGCACCGCCACCGGCGCATACTGGTAGAACCGCCAGGGCAGGCGCATCAATAGATACAGCAGCACGTCGAGCGCCGAGTAGTTGCCTTGGGTATCACCCAGATCACCGATGTAGGCGATGGTGATATCGAGTCCCAGCAGCACGAACTGCACGACGATGATCGCCCCGAGGACATTACGCGCGATGTAGCGGTCCAGGCGATCCGCCACGGTCAGTACATTAAGCATTAACGCATTCCCTTACGTTGCGAGCGCCAGATCAGAAGGCCTCCCAGCACCAAGAAGAGTCCGTGCACCGGCCACACGCCGACCGCGCTTGGCAGCGAACCGCCGCCGATGGCGTCCACGGCGGCCAGCAGCAGGCTCAAGTACGCCACGTAGAGAAACACCGCCGGCAGCAGCTTGGCGAAACGCCCCTGGCGCGGGTTGACCCGTGACAGCGGCTGGGCGAGCAGCGCCAGGATGAAGACCATCAGCGGTAGCCCCGCGCGCCACTGGAACTGCGCCTGGGCGCGTGGGTCGGGGTCGTTCCAGAGCTCGGCGGTGGTGGCGAACTCGAGCGAATCGAGCTCCTGACGATTACGGCTCAAGCCCAGGCGCAGGGTGTAGCGCTCGAAGGTAAGACGCTCGGCCTCGCGGCGCCCCGGCGTTACGCCGTAGCGCTCGCCCTCCTCGAGAATCAGAAAGCGGCTGCCGGTCTCGACGCGGGTTTCCTGGTGCCCGGTGCGCGCCCGCGTCACGTAGCTATGGGTGTTGTCACTGTCCGGGTCGGCCTGCTCGTGTACCAGCACTTCCTGCATCTCGGTGCCGTCGCTGCTGAAGTCGCTGATATAGGCGGTGCGGCCGCTGCCGAAGGATTGAAAACGCCCGGGCGCCAGCACCGAGACGTCGAGCCGGCTCTGCTGTTCCTCGATGGTCGCCTCGTTGAGAAGCGCCCCGGCCGGGGTCAGCCACAGGCTGCAAAGCCCTACCATGACGGCGACAATGGAGGCCGGCAAGAGTGTGACGCGCAGAAGCCGCGTGGGGCTCATGCCGCAGGCGACCATCACGGTGATTTCGCTGTTCATGTAGAGCTGCCCGTAGGCGAGCAGGATGCCCAGGAAAAACGCCAGCGGCAGGATCAGCTCCATGAACCCCGGCAGGTGGTAGAACATCAGGCTGCCCAAGATGGTGACAGGAAAATCGCCCTCCGCCGCGGAAGCGAAGTAGCGGATGAAGCGGCTTCCCATGATCACCAGCATCAGGATACCGGCGACCGCCGACATCGTGAGCAACACTTCTCGAGTCAAGTACCGAAATAAAATCAACGCGCTCTCCGGCTAATCCTGCAGGTCGCCATGCAATGCGCTCATGGCTTGGGTACACTGATCCACCTAATGATCGCGATATTATCCCGAATCACTCGATGCTTGTCTTGTTGGAGACGTCATGGAATTTTCCGTTCAGACCGCCAATCCTGCCAAAGCCGAAACGGCATGCCTCGTCCTGCCCGTCTATAAAGATAGCGAGTTATTGCCCGCCGTGGCGAAATTGGACGACGCGAGCGAGCGGCTGATCGGACAACTGCTCGAACGCGGCGACTTCGACGCCGCGCTGGGCAACACCCAACTGATTCCCTTCGCCCCGGGCCTGGGTGCCGAGCGCCTTTTGCTGGTGGGCCTGGGCACCCGCGAGAAGTGCCAGGAAGCGGCGCTGATCAAGGCGCTGGACGCGGCCATGGCGGCGCTCGTAAAGCTTCCCGTCGACGAGGCCAGTGTCGCCTTCACCGACGTGCCGCTCGAGCGCGACACCGCCTGGAAGGCGCGCAAGACCCTGGAAGCCGCCGAGCGCGCGGTCTACCGCTTCGACCGCTTCAAGTCCGCCCCGGCGCCCAAGCCGGCGCTCGAGAAGATCACCCTGATCGTCAGCGACGCCGCCCAGGCCAGCGCCGCCCAGCAGGGCGCGCGGGTCGGCGTTGCCATCGGCCAGGGCATCAACCTGGCGCGCACCCTGGGCAACCTGCCGGGCAATGTCTGCACGCCGCGCTACCTGGCCGAGCAGGCCGAGGCGCTGGGTAACGCCTCTAAAGGAGCGCTTGCGGTGGAGGTTCTCGACGAACAAGCGCTCGAGGCGCTCGGCGCGGGCTCACTGCTCAGCGTGGGCCGGGGCAGCGCCGAGCCGTCGCGACTGATCGTCATGCAGTACCAGGGCGCCGAGAACCCGAGTGAGGCCCCCCACGTGCTGGTGGGCAAGGGCATCACCTTCGATACCGGCGGCATTTCGCTCAAGCCCGGCGAAGGCATGGACGAGATGAAGTTCGACATGGGGGGCGCCGCCGGCGTGTTCGGTACCGTCCAGGCGGTGCTAGCGATCAAGCCGAAGATCAACGCGGTGTTCATCGTCGCCGCCGCCGAGAACATGCCCGATGGCGCCGCCACCAAGCCCGGCGACATCATAAAGACCCTGAAAGGCTTGACGGTGGAAGTGCTCAACACCGATGCCGAGGGGCGGCTGGTGCTGTGTGACGCGCTGACCTATGCCGAGCGCTTTGCGCCTGCCAGCGTCATCGACATCGCCACGCTCACAGGTGCTGCCATCGTGGCACTCGGCCACCACGCCACCGGCCTGCTTTCCAACGACGACGATCTGGCCCTCGATGTGCTCGATGCCGGCGAATCCGCCTGGGACCGCGCCTGGCACCTGCCGCTGTGGGACGAGTACCAGGAGCAGCTCGACTCCAACTTCGCGGACCTCGCCAACATCGGCGGGCGCCCGGCGGGGACCATCACCGCGGCGTGCTTTCTGTCGCGCTTCGCCGAGCACTTCCCCTGGGCGCACCTGGATATCGCCGGTACCGCCTGGCATTCCGGCAAGCAGAAAGGCGCCACTGGCCGCCCGGTGGGGCTTCTAACCCAGTACCTGCTGGATCGCGAAGCCGACGCCGAGGTGGAAACCGAGACAAAATAGCCGCCTTGGCCGGTTAACGGTTGCCTTTCGCCAGCACAACCGTTAAATCTGAACGTCATGAGACGCCCGCACGCGCGGGCGTCTTTCCCCTTTTGATGTCACCCCCTGCGGGGGTATTTTTTGCGGAGACCATACGCCGTGCCCAGCGCCAGCTCAGCCAACCGTTTCGATATCCTGCCCTCCAACCTGCCCACGGCGGAGAACATTCGCGAGAGCATCCTGCAAAACCCAGGCTTTGGCCGTCACTTCACCGACCACATGGTCAATATCCGCTGGACCGTGGACGCCGACTGGCACGGCCATCAGGTGCGCCCCTACGGGCCGCTGACACTTGACCCGGCCGCCGCGGTGCTCCACTACGGCCAGGAGATCTTCGAGGGTATCAAGGCCTACCGCCACGAGGATGGCTCCATCTGGACCTTCCGCCCACAGAAGAACGCCGAGCGCCTGCGCCGTAGCGCCCGTCGGCTCGCCCTGCCGGAACTCAGTGACGAGGATTTCATCGGCTCGATCCAGGCGCTGCTCGCCCAGGATCACGCCTGGGTGCCCACGCCGCACAGCGACGCCGACGAGTGCAGCCTCTACCTGCGCCCGTTCATGATCGCCTCGGAAGCCTTTCTCGGCGTACGCCCAGCCCACGAGGTGGACTACTACGTCATCGCCTCGCCGGCGGCCTCCTACTTCAAGGGCGGTATCTCGCCGGTGTCGATCTGGCTCTCGTCGACCTACAAGCGCGCCGCCGCCGGCGGCACTGGCTTTGCCAAGTGCGGTGGCAACTACGCCGCCTCCCTGGCCGCGCAGAAAGAGGCCGAAAGCCACGGCTGCGGCCAGGTGGCGTTCCTGGACGCCGCCGAGAACAAGTGGATCGAAGAGCTCGGCGGCATGAACCTGTTCTTCGTCTACAAGGACGGGCGCCTGGTCACCCCGCGCCTGACCGACACCATCCTCGAAGGCGTGACCCGCAACTCGGTACTGACGCTGGCGAAAGACATCGGCCTGACCCCGGAAGAGCGTCCCATCAGCATCGACGAGTGGCGCGAGGGTGCGGCCAACGGCGAGATCACCGAAGTGTTCGCCTGCGGCACGGCGGCGGTCATCACCCCGGTGGGCGAGCTGGTCACCGAGAACGAGCGCATCCGCGTTCAGGGCGACGGGGGTAGTGATGTGGCCATGCGCATTCGCAAGACGCTGCTCGACATCCAGTACGGTCGCAGCGAGGACAAGCACGGCTGGCTGACCCGGCTGGTGTGATCGCCTCCGCCGCCGCCTTCCGGCGGCGGCTTTTTTCATAGCGTTGCTTTTCATAACGCTGCTTCTCATAGCGTAAGGCAGACTCATGGCGCGAATCGACTTCTACATTCTTCAGGACACCACCCTGGAGGCGCGGCTCGCCTTTGCCTGCAAGCTGGCCGAGACCATCCACCGCAAGGGCTACCGGCTGCACCTGCACTGCGAAGATCAGGCCCTGGCCGAGCAGGCCGACGAGGCGCTATGGAGCTTTCGCGAGGATGCCTACCTGCCCCACGCCATCGAAGGCAGTGACCTGGCCGACAGCGTCCCAATCACGCTGGGCTTTGGCGAACTGCCCACGCCCAACGAGGAGACCGCGCTCTTGAACCTGCATCCGGACATCCCCGACGGCATCGAGCGCTTCACCCGCGTTGCCGAAATCATCAATCAGCACCAGCAGGTGCTGGTGACCAAGCGCGCCTGCTGGCAGCGCTACAAGGAGCTTGGCCATGAGGTAGTGCCGCACAAGATCGGGTAGCTTCGCGCCTGACGCCCTCCCCCATATCGCGCTATACTGGCCGCCATTTTTCGAACCTCTTTTGAATTTCGTGCTTTCCTCGGAAAGCATCGTCGTCGGTGAGCCGCTCCATGGAAAAGACCTACCAACCCGAACAGATCGAAACCCGCTGGTACGAGCGCTGGGAGGCGGATAACCGCTTCGCGCCGTCCGGCCAGGGCGCGCCCTTCTCCATCATGATTCCGCCGCCCAACGTGACCGGAAGTCTGCACATGGGCCACGCGTTCCAGGACACCATCATGGATACCCTGACGCGTTGGAAGCGGATGCAGGGCAACAACACCCTGTGGCAGGTAGGCACCGACCACGCCGGCATCGCGACGCAGATGCTGGTCGAGCGTAAGGTCGCTGCGGAAGAGGGCAAGACGCGTCACGACCTCGGCCGCGAGGCGTTCACCGACAAGATCTGGGAGTGGAAGGAAGAGTCCGGCGGCCACATCACCCGTCAGCTGCGCCGCATGGGCGCCAGCGTCGACTGGTCCCGCGAGCGCTTCACCATGGACGACGGCTTCTACAAGGCGGTGCAGGAAGTCTTCGTGCGCCTGCACGAAGAGAAGCTCGTCTACCGCGGCAAGCGCCTGGTCAACTGGGACCCGACGCTGCACACCGCGATCTCCGATCTCGAGGTCGAAAACAAGGAGCAGCAGGGCAGCTTCTGGCATTTTCGCTACCCGCTCGCCGACGGCGTGAAAACCGCCGACGGCAAGGATCATATCGTCGTCGCCACCACCCGGCCGGAAACGCTTTTAGGCGATACCGGCGTGGCGGTGAACCCGGAGGACGCGCGCTACGCCTCGCTGGTCGGCCAGTTCATCGAGCTTCCGCTGGTGGGCCGACGCATTCCGATCGTCGCCGATGAGCACGCGGACATGGAAAAAGGCTCGGGCTGCGTCAAGATCACCCCGGCCCACGACTTCAACGACTACGAGGTCGGCAAGCGCCAGGGGCATCTATTGATCAACGTCTTCTCCAAGGACGCCGCGATCCTCGAGCGCGCCGAGATCTTCGACCTCAAGGGCCAGCCCCAGCCCGAGGAGGATGCGAGCCTGCCCGCCAAGTACGCAGGACTCGACCGCTTCGAGGCGCGACAGCAGATCGTTGCCGACATGGACGCGCTTGGCCTTCTGGTCGAGGTGGAGAGCGTCAACAATACCCTGCCCTATGGCGACCGCTCCGGGGATGTCATCGAGCCGCTTCTGACCGACCAGTGGTTCGTGGCGGTCGAAAGCCTGGCCAAGCCCGCGATCGAAGCGGTCGAGAAAGGCGACATCCAGTTCGTGCCGAAGAACTACGAGAACATGTACTTCTCGTGGATGCGCGACCTGCAGGACTGGTGCATCTCGCGCCAGCTCTGGTGGGGCCACCGCATTCCCGCCTGGTACGACGAGCAGGGCAACGTTTATGTGGCGCGCTCCGAAGCGGAAGCTCGCGAGAAGCACGGTTTGGGCGACGAAGTAACGCTCTCCCAGGACGAGGACGTGCTGGACACCTGGTTCAGCTCGGGACTTTGGACCTTCGGTACCCTTGGCTGGCCGGAGAAAACGCCGGAACTCGACACCTTCCACCCCACCAGCGTGCTGGTGACCGGTTTCGACATCATCTTCTTCTGGGTCGCCCGGATGATCATGATGACGCTCAAGTTCACCGGTGAAGTGCCCTTCAAGACCGTCTACGTCCATGGCCTGGTACGCGACGGCCAGGGCCAGAAGATGTCCAAGTCCAAAGGCAACGTGCTCGACCCGATCGATTTGATCGACGGCATCAGCCTGGAGGCGCTGCTGGAGAAGCGCACCGGCAACATGATGCAGCCGCAGAAGGCCAAGGCGATCGCCAAGGCCACCAAGGACGAGTTCAAGGACGGCATTGAGCCCCACGGTACCGATGCGCTGCGCTTCACGTTTTTGTCCCAGGCCACCACCGGGCGCGACATCAAGTTCGACATGAATCGCCTGGACGGCTACCGCAACTTCTGCAACAAGCTGTGGAACGCCTCGCGCTACGTGTTGATGAACGCCGAAGGCGAGGAGTGCGGGACGCTGGGCGAGCCGGTCGAACTGTCCCTGGCGGATCGCTGGATCATCTCTCAGCTGCAGAAGACCGAGGCCCAGGTGACCCGCGCCATGGAGGAGTACCGCTTTGACCACGCCTCCCAGGCGCTCTACGAGTTCGTCTGGAACGAGTACTGCGACTGGTACCTGGAGCTCTCCAAGCCGGTGCTGTGGGACGAAAGCGCCAGCCTCGAGGCCAAGCGTGGCACCCGCCGCACCCTGGTGCGCGTGCTCGAAGCCACCCTGCGCCTGGCCCACCCGATGATGCCCTACATCACGGAGGAGATCTGGCAGCGCGTCTCGCCCTTGGCCGGCACCTTCATGGGTGAAGGCGCCTCGATCATGACCCAGGCGTGGCCGGAGGCCGACGAGAGTCGCCTCGACGAGCAGGCGAGCCGCGACATCGAGTGGCTCAAGGGCGTGATCATTGCCGTGCGCAACATCCGTGCCGAGATGAACATCGCCCCGGGCAAGCCGCTAGACGTGCTGCTCACCAAAGGCCGCCCGGAAGACGCCGAGCGCCTGGAGAACAACCGCCTGTTCCTGTCGAAGCTCGCCAAGCTCGAAAGCGTGACCTGGCTTGCCGACCCGGATGAGGCGCCGCTTAGCGCCACCCAACTGGTCGGCGACATGGAAGTGCTGGTGCCGATGGCGGATCTGATCGACAAGGACGCGGAGCTTGCGCGCCTGACGAAAGAGATCGACAAGCAAGACAAGCTGATCGGCGGCATCGAGAAAAAGCTTTCCAACGAAGGCTTCACCGCCAAGGCCCCGGCCGCCGTCATCGAGAAAGAGCGCGGCAAGCTCGCCGAGTTCCAGTCCGCCAAAAAGCTTCTTCAGGAGCAGAAGGCCAAGATCGAAGCGCTATAAACCCGCCTTTCAATCAAGCGCCAGCGCCACCTTCGGGTGGCGTTGGCGCTTCTGGCCAACCGTCAAGCGGTCACGGCTATCAGAACAGGCGGGGCGATAGGTAATGCGTCGATAGCGAACACTGTTCATTAATCCGCTAACGAACTAGACTGGTCCATCCACTTGACGCTGTAACCCAGGTATTGCCATGCAACTTCGCCGAATTCTCTTATGTAATTTTTTAGGCTTTGCCCTGATCGCCAGCTGGTGGCTGCCGTCGGTGCTGTTCTGGACGAAGCTCGACGACGACGTATTCTTTTTCTTCAATCAGTTCATCAGCCCCATGTACCCGCGCTGGGTTGAAACCATGGCGCTGCTCAACACCCGCGCCTTCGACAAGGTGATGTTCGGTGTACTGGTGATCATGTTGTTCTTCGCCATGGTGCGCGACAAGAACGGCAGTTGGCCGAAGTGGCTGGCGATTGGTTTGATCATGTCGGCGGTCGGAGCGCTATTGGGCGAGATGCTGCATATGGATCTGCTCGCCGCCCGACCCAGCCCCACGGTATGGCACGATGACGTCAACATCCTCAACAACTACACCTTCTTGAACGCCAAGGCGACCGCCTCGAACAGCTTCCCGAGCGATCATGGGGTGCTGGCCATGGTGTTCGCCAGCTTCATGCTGCGCTTCGCCGACCGTCTGATCGCTTCGCTTTCCGTGGCGCTGGCGGTTTTCGTCACCCTGCCGCGTATTCTGGTAGGCGGCCATTGGGTCAGTGACGTCTATTTCGGCGCACTCGCCATCGCCCTGGTCGCGCTTCCCTGGATTCTGTGCAACGCCTACATCGCCGGACTGGTCGAGCGGATGGCGCGCTTTTTCGATGCCACCGCGCATCGGCTGTTGCCGCGCTTTCACTAGCCCTTCCTCGTGGCCGCCTTCGGGCGGCCGTTTCGATTCGCCCCTGGAGGCACCGCATGAACATGAGCCATCTGGAACATGCGCTGATCGGCCTTGGCATCCAGCTGCTGCTCGCCCTGCTGCCTCGCATCACGCTATGGGTCTCCGGCGCGCTCGCCGTGGCGGTGTTTCTAGGCCGCGAGATCGCCCAGCACGAATACAAGCTCGCCGTGCAGCGCGGTTGGGAGTGGGGCCAGACCCAGCCGGTCGGCATATTTGAAGGCGTGTACACCGGCTGGCATCTGGACTCGGTACTGGACGTGCTGGCACCGGCGGTGGCGTGTTTTCTGCTCGCGCTGGCGGTGCCGATCATTCGCAAGCGCCGCCAGTAGCGCCGCCGGCAAGATCCCCCGCGCCGCTTCAAACGGTAGCGCCGCCTCGCATCATTTATCTTCCTGCCAGCAGCCAGCATCAGCACTCCCTCCAGCGGCGTAACGCCGAAGTTAAAGCCCGCGCCCGCATTCCGCTACGGTCTGGCAGAAAGCGCTACTGAGCTGACTGCACAGGAAAGCGGCAATGGTTTTGATCGTTCATACTCAAGGAACCGGGCGGCGTTTGATCTGCTCCAACGCATCGCCCTCAACGTAATGCCCCGTGGAGTAACCACTGTGACGCCCGAACGACACCAGCAGCTTCTTCAACGCGCCGTCGACCTTGCCGAACAGGCGCTGGAAGCCGGCGACGAGCCCTTCGGCTCCGTGCTCGCCGACGCTCAAGGCCACGTGCTTTGTGAAGCCCGAAACCGCATCAACAGCGTCGATGCCACCCAGCACCCGGAGTTCGAGCTCGCCCGCTGGGCTGCCCAACACCTGGACGCCGAGGCACGGCGGGAAGCCACGGTTTTCACCTCCGGCGAGCACTGTCCCATGTGCGCCGCCGCTCACGCCTGGGCCGGCCTGGGGCCAATCGTCTACGCCAGCTCCTCAAAGCAACTCGCCGGTTGGCATAAGGCGTGGGGGCTCGAGAATCCCCCGGTCGCTCCGCTCACCATCGAGCAGGTAGCGCCGCAGGTACATGTTAGCGGGCCGGATGAGAAGCTGGCTCGTGCGGTTCATGAATTGCACGGTCGGTATCGTGAGCGGGTGTCAGCAGCGGGTAACGGCGAGCCGTGAGGTATTCGTGAGTGCCAACGGGTGGCCAAACCGGCCACCATCACCGTACCGGCACGCCTGAATGGAATCCGCTTGAGCCTCACGATAGGGGCTGACCCGACCTGCCAGTATATCCAGAGACCATGGCCAGCACGCGCTGACCACGACAGGGTTTCTTTTAGCCGCCGTAGCGGTGCGTCCAGAGCCGGAACGGCGCCGTGGGATCCTCGACGTCAACCTGAGTGAAAGAAAGGTTCTGCTGGGCAATGGGTTTAGCGAACTCTTCATAAAACGTTGCCAGCGTCATGTAGCGGCCGCCATCTTCATAGTGCTCGCCTTCCTGCTCGCGCGTGGCGGCAAAGTACACCTGCTCTGGGGACGCGTAGTACAGCGCCCCGAGGCACATGGGGCAGGGGTAGGCGGTAATGTAGACGTCGCATCCGTTAAGGTTGGTTCTACCCTGGGCGGCCAACTCACGGATGGCGGTTATCTCGGCATGCGCGGTGAGATCACCGCTTTGTGCCACCTGATTGGTCGCCTCATGCACGATTTCGCCGGACTGTCGATCCACGACGATGCATGCAAAGGGTTTTCCGCCCTCTTTGACGTTGTTCAACGCGAGCTCGACACTACGCTGGATAAGCGTTTCGGGGGTATGTTGCTGGGCCATGAGGTTTTCACTTCCTTTTAGACTTGCTGAGGTAAACGTCCTGTTTGCCGAAAGCCTCTCGACTATTCTGATCGCGTACGCACGCGCGCTTTTTGTGGCGACCGCTGCGATCAGATCAAGCTCGACTCCAGACTTTTCGTCAGTATAGAGCGGCCGAGCGTTTACGCCCGCCCCTAGAAGCAGCTCACCGGCTGACATGAAAAGAGAAGCTCGAGAATTCGCCGATGGTCACGCTCACCATCGAGCAGGTAGCGCAACGGGTAGCGGTCAGCGAGCCGGATGAGAAGCTGGCGGAAGCGGTTTATGAGTTGCACTGTCGGTATCGAGGTACTTGGAACGTATGATCAGACTGGTGCGGCATCGAATCGATATTCGGGCCGCATATTGTCTAGCAGTTGCGATGGACCTTGATCTTTCGGGAACGATAATCCAGCCACATTCTTTTCAATTCGATGCCCGCGTCAGCGCATACTGCCTCGAGGATTCTATCCCTTCTCTGTCGATACGGCCGTTCATGGCTCGGATCATCGAGTTCCATGACATACAAGACGCTGAAATCGTCCTTGCTGCAAATCACATAGTCGAAATGCCATTGGGAAATCTGCCTGAACAAGGATAAGTACTGACTACTTTTGGGCCGATACTTTTCGGTATTGGGTTCGATGACATCGGCCACTCGCACCTGAGCGAAAACATAACACTCTGCGCCATACGTATTGACCAGCACCCTGTAGACGTCCTGCTCACTGGGCGACATCAAAGCGCTTTTCTTGTTATAAGCCCCGCCCTTTTTCAAGAGCGCTTGAGATCTTGACGTTTTTCTTCGGGAACTGGACCGGGTTCTCTTTGACGACAGATCCTTGAGCCCCCATTTCAACAAGACCACAAAGGCAAGAATAGCGGCCGCCCACCCTACCTTCGGCCATAGCAAAGCAGTCACATCCACGGAATCCATTTAAGCCTCTATATTCTCATTGAATTTCGAGAGTCCTGGAGAAGAGCTTTAATACATGAAGGGAAATGCACATACGAAAAAGCCGCCCTGAAAGGGCGGCTTGATCATGTTCTTGAACGCTTCTGCTTTTGACCATTTTATGGTGCCGACACCAGGAGTCGAACCCGGGACCTACTGATTACAAGTCAGTTGCTCTACCAACTGAGCTATGTCGGCGCATCGCGTTTTCTTGAACGTTTGACTGCTTTCGACAAGCGAGTCAGTCAACAAGAAATCTTGTTGGCAATGGCTGGGGTACCAGGATTCGAACCTGGGAATGCCGATACCAAAAACCGGTGCCTTACCACTTGGCGATACCCCAGCAGTGTGGTGGCCAGAGACGGAATCGAACCGCCGACACGGGGATTTTCAATCCCCTGCTCTACCAACTGAGCTATCTGGCCGCTGCCAACGGTGCGTATTAAACTAAAAAGACCGCTTTTCGTCAACACCTTTGTGAAACTTTCTTTCTAGTCACGTGGTTAGGGGCAACGAAGGCTACCCTACCCCAAGTGCACCGGGGGCCGAAACGCCCGGCTGGCGTGGCTCAGGCCTGGCTTGGGGGTACGTAGCCTTCGGCCTGGTCGGTGGTTTCGTTGTCCAGAAAGCGCTCCATCTGCGCCATCAGGTACTGGCGCGACTCGGGTTCGAGCATGTTGAGGTGCTTCTCGTTGATCAGGCGGGTCTGCAGCGCCTGCCACTCCTGCCAGGCCTTCTGGGAGACCGTGGCCTGGATCTGCTGGCCCTTCTCGCCGGGCAAGGGGGGAAAAGCCAGCGCCGGTAGTTCCTGCTGATACTTGCGACAGAAAACGGTGTTGCTCATGGGAATACTCCTTTGCGGGGGGAAATCGTCACCGAGTATGGGCTAGGGCCCGGGGGTGGGATCAAGCGAAAATGGCGCCAGCTGCGCCAACAACGATTTCACCGGCGCAGCCAGGCCCAGCGTTGGCGGGTCGGCAGGGTCGAACCAGATGCCTTTCTCGCGCACCCCGGAAAGCCCTTCGCAGCGTACCGGCTGCGGGGTGATCGCCAGTCGAAAGTGGCTGAAGGTGTGGGTAAAGCCGGGCAGCGCCGGCTCGATGACGGCGCTGTCGACGCCGTCTTGCAGCCAATCGCCGAGTGCTGCGCGGTCATCGAACTGGGGCAGGCTCCAGAGCCCGCCCCAGAGTCCCGAAGGCGGGCGCTGCTCGAGCCAGACGCGGCCCGCTCCATCGCGCAGCACCAGCATCAGCGTCTCGCGGGTGGGCAGCGCCTTTTTCGGCTTGGACTCGGGGTAGCGCTGCGGCGCGCCTTCTTCATAGGCGGCGCATACGTCATTGAACGGGCAGATCACGCAGTCCGGCCGGGCGCGGGTGCAGAGCGTGGCGCCGAAGTCCATGATCGCCTGGGTGTAATCGGCAAGACGCTCATCGGGGGTGAAGTATTCGGCGAGCGCCCACAGCTTGTTTTCGATGACGGGCTTGCCGGGCCAGCCTGAGATGGCGTGCAGGCGGGTCATGGAGCGCTTGACGTTGCCATCGAGGATGGCGGCGCGCGCGCCGGTACTCTGGGCGATGATGGCCCCGGCGGTGGAGCGACCGATGCCCGGAAGCGCGGTGAGCGCCTCGACGCTTTGCGTGGGCAGCTCGCCGCCGTGCTCGTCTAGCGCCGTTTGCGCGGCCTTGTGCAGGTTGCGTGCCCGAGCGTAGTAGCCGAGACCGGTCCACAGGTGCAGCACCTCGTCCTGGTCGGCGTGCGCCAGCGCCTCGAGCGTGGGAAAGCGTGCCATGAAGCGCTCGAAGTAGGGAATCACGGTGGCGACCTGGGTCTGCTGCAGCATGATTTCCGACACCCAGACCCGGTAGGCGCTGCGCGGCGACTGCCAGGGCAGGTCATGGCGGCCGTACTGGTCGAACCAGTCAAGCAGCCGGCGTTGGAATTCGAAGGCCGTCAGGCACGGCGTCGGCATATCGGGCATGGTGTGTTCTGGCCTATCAAGGGATAAAAAGAGGCGCCAACGAAAGCGCCGGCCCGAAGGCCGGCGCGCAACAATGGCTCACCGTCAATCGAACAGGCTGCGAAGACCGTCGCGCAGGTTGCGCCCGGCGTCATCGCCCAGGCGCTCGTCGAGCCGGTTCAAGGCATCGCCCAGACGTTCCTCGACCTCGGCGCCAGCCTCGGTACGAAGCAGCGACACGATGGAAGCCTGGAAGGCATCGCGATCCAGGCGGCACCACTGCGACTTGTCCTCGTCGAGATTGCCCTCGCACAACACCGGCAGCGGCAGGGCCTGAAGGCGCGGGTTGACCTCGCAGGCGGGATCGGCGGTGTCGACCAGGCGGGCATTGGCGCGGGTGACAAACGTCTTGCTGCCGAGATCGATTTGCCCTTCGCCGGCCATGTCGATGCCGGGCAGCGTGATCGTCATGTCGTCGCTTGTGACCACGCCGCCTTGGATGACGAAGGTGGCCCCGAACTGATCGAAGCGGGTGTCCGGCTGCCAGTCGCGCAGCGTGCCCTGCCCGTCGAGCTGGGCGGCGAGCTCGCACATCTGCTGCGAGACGTTGGTATCGAGAATCGCGCCGTCGTTGAGTCGCGCGGTGAGCTCGCCATGGAGGTGACGGGTCAGCACCGAGCGCGTGTTGCCTTGGGTGGCGAGCTCGCCCTGCAGATTGAAGCGACCGCGAATCGGCGAAGCTTCCTCGCTGAAGGTCTCGACCAGCGGGGCGACCTGAACACTCTCGACCCGCGGCGCGAGTTGCCACTCGAGCACCGGCTCGCGGGCGTCGAGGGCCCCGGTGGCCGCGAGCGTACCGCTGTAGAAGCGCGACTCGAAGTCGGTCAGACGATGCAGGCCCTGCTCGCCGCGCAGCGCCATGCGCGCATTGGAGAAGGTCAGCCCGCCCAGCACCAGCTCGTCGAGCTCGAGATCGCCGCTCAAATCGAGGCCGGCAAGCCACGCCTGGGGCAGCAGCTCGTGCTCGTCTTCTTCCTGGGCCATGGCACGGCGGATCAGGCCGAGCCCGGCCTGCTGAGAAGTCACCGGCCCCGGAAGGTAGCGATCCAGATCGAGCGTATCGCCGGCCAGGTCGAAGGCCAGCGCGCTGGCGTCGAAGGCGCCGGAGAGAGAGCCTGTAAAGGTGCTGTCATCCAAGACCAGCGAGAGCTGCGGCAAGGCGAGCTGTTCGAGATCCCCTTCCACGGGACTGGTCATGGCGACGTCACTCAGCGCCGCTTCGCTGGCGGTGTTGAGCTCGAGGCCGAACCGCGTGAGCCAAGGACGCAGATTGAACGGCGCGGCGTTGAGCTGGCCCCGATAGCGTGGTGCGTCCTGGAACTGCTCGACGTTGAGATGCCCACTCAGACGCAATCCGTCCGGGCCCGTGAGCTGGGCGTCGCGCAGCTGGGCGGTCTGCGCTGCCCAGTCGGCTTCCAGGCCGAAGGCCAGCGAAAGCGCCAGGCTCCCCTGCCAGTTCTCCGGATGGCGCAAGCCGGTTTCCAGGGTGGCATCGGTCACGCTCAAGCGCCGCTCGCCGAGCCGGGCCACCATTTCTGCCGCCTTGAGGTTCACCTGCTGGGGTTCGCTGCCCTCGACGGTACTCGAGCGAGTGCCTAGTTGCAGCCCCTCCAGAATGACGCGCTCGTCACCCAGCCCCAGGCGCACTCGGGTTTCCAGGTTCACCTCGCTGGTGAACGCCGGCGCGCGTTCGAGCGCCTCCGCGTCCAGGCGATGGTGCTTGGTCAGGGTGAACATCGCCTTGAGCGGGAACGAGCGGGTCGGATTGACGTTGCTGCCGGTGATATTGAGCGATTGAAGCCGCCAGAGCGCCTGCTCGAGTTCGTCGCGAAAGCGGATGTCGGCGTTGCGTACTTCGACGCTTGCGATGTTGAGCACGACCGACAGGTTGCCTGCATCGACGTTGGGACCGGCGCTGGCTGGCGCCAGCACGGTTTCGGCACTTTCATTGTTGTGCTCGGCCAGCCGGTCCATCAGTGCCTGCCAGTTGCCTTCACCTTGCGCGTCGCGCTCCAGGTTCAGGCGCACGCCATCGAGGGTCAGGCCATCGATGGCGATTTCGCCGCGCAGCAGCGGCGCGAAAGCTACACTCACCTCGGCGCGCTCGACGGCGGCGAAGGCGGTATCGTCGCGGCTTTGCTCGGGAAGCCAGGCACGCGCCTGCTCGACGCCGACTCCGATGCGCGGATAGAACGACCAGGTGATCGGCCCCTCCAGCGCCAGATCGAGCCCGGTCTGCTCCTCGACCACCTCGACCAGGCGCGGCTTGAAGTCCTCGGGGTCCAGAAACGTGGTGACATACACCACGGCGGCCACCGCCACCATGGCCAGAATGCCGACCACGGCCAGCAGGATACGCAATAACTGTTTCATCACCCTTTCCCTTGTGGGTAGTGCCCAGCGTGAGTCTCGCTCAGCGTGGATCTAGCTCGACATAGCCGCCGGCGCCGTCGGCGCCTGGCGTATCTCCGGAAAAGGGCCGGTACCCTAGTTTGGAAAGCAGCAGTTGATCGGCCAGCGGTAGCGTATCGACGGCGATACGCAGCGCCCTGCCCTCCTGCTTCGCGCGTTCCGCCAACAGTGCCATAAGGCGCGACCCCACGCCACGCCGGCGGGTATTGGCGCGTACGCAAAGCTCGGACAGCCACCAAGCGCGGTCCTCGGCCTCGTTGATCACCACCGCCGCGAGCAGATGCTCGTTGAAGTGGGCGCAGGCGAAGAACTGGCGCCGGGCCAGGTGGTGCTCGATGAAGTCTGCCACGCCATTGGCCGGCAGCCGCGCGACCGGGGCGTCCTCGAAAATGCGCTGCAGATCGAAACGCAGGTGCTCGTCGGCGCTCCAGCGGGCGTGGTCGATATACACAAGCGTCACTGGCATGGCGAGATCCTCCGGGCTTGGCGCGGGTCGTGATCAGTACGTTCGTGAAGCAGCGACATGTCGCGCATTGTAGCGGATGGGGTCATCGATTCTCTATAATGGCGGCTTTGCTTGTCGAACAAGTCCAGGCCGAGGCCGCGAGCCTTGCCACCTCAACGTGCGCGCCAGCGCAGGAGAAGCCCCATGTCAGCGCGAATTGCCACGGTCAGCCGTGACACCAACGAAACGCAGATCACCGTCAGCATCGACCTCGATGGCAAAGGCCACCTGAAGGGCGAGTCCGGCGTGGCGTTTCTGGATCACATGCTCGACCAGGTCGCGCGCCACGGGTTGATCGACATCACCATGGACGTCAAGGGTGACCTGCACATCGACGATCACCATACCGTCGAGGACTTGGGCATCACCCTCGGCCAGGCGTTCAACGAGGCGGTGGGCGACAAGCGCGGCATCGTGCGCTACGGTCACGCCTACGTGCCGTTGGATGAAGCGCTTTCGCGCGTGGTGGTGGATTTCTCCGGCCGCGCCGGGCTGTTCATGAACGCCACCTTCACCCGCGACACCATCGGTACCATGGATACGCAGCTGTTCAGCGAGTTCTTCCACGGCTTCGTCAACCACGCCCGGGTAACGCTGCACATCGACAACCTCAAGGGTGATAACGCCCACCACCAGGCGGAAACCATCTTCAAGGCCTTTGGCCGGGCGCTGCGCATGGCGCTTGCCGAGGATCCGCGCATGGCCGGGCAGATGCCGTCCACCAAGGGAACGCTGTGAGGCCAGCACAAAGGCCGAGCCGTTCGCCACTCACCATAAGGAGCGCGACATGACCATCGCCGTCATCGATTACGGAATGGGCAACCTGCATTCCGTGGCCAAGGCGCTTGAACACGTCACCCATGAAAACGTCGTCATCACCCGCGACCCCCGGCGCATTCTGGGCGCCACCCGCGTAGTGCTGCCCGGCCAGGGCGCGATTCGCGACTGCGTAGGCGAACTCGAGCGTACCGAACTCCGGGGCCTGGTCGACGACATTCTCACCCGTCAGGCAAAGCCGCTTCTCGGCATCTGCGTGGGTCAGCAGATGCTGATGGAAAAAAGCGAGGAGAACGGCGGCGTCGACTGTCTGGGCTTTTTCCGCGGTAGCGTCGATCGTTTCCCGCTGGACATGAGTGACGAGCACGACCAGCGCCTGAAGGTGCCTCACATGGGCTGGAACCGGCTCCATCAGCACCACGACCATCCGCTGTGGGCAGGCATCGACGACGCCGAGCGTTTCTACTTCGTCCACGGTTATTACGTCAATGCAAGCGACGACGCAGAGGTCTACGGCACCACCGAGTACGGTCGGGTCAACGCCCACGTGGCGATCGGACGCGATGCTACCTTCGCCGTGCAGTTTCACCCGGAAAAGAGCGCCCGTGCCGGCCTTCGCCTGCTCGAAAACTTCGTTACCTGGACGCCCTGAGAGGATTTTTCATGCTAGTCATTCCCGCCATTGATCTCAAAGACGGCCAGTGCGTTCGCCTGAAGCAGGGCCGCATGGAGGAGTCGACCTCCTACGGCGACGACCCGGTCGCCATGGCCGGGCGCTGGGTCGAGGCCGGCGCGCGCCGCCTGCACCTGGTCGACTTGAACGGCGCCTTCGAGGGCAAGCCGGTCAACGGCGAGGCGGTCACTGCCATCGCCCGCGCCTATCCGAACCTGCCGATCCAGATCGGCGGCGGCATTCGAAGCGCTGACACCATCGAGCACTACCTGAGCGCCGGCGTCTCTTGGGTCATCATCGGCACCAAGGCGGTGAAGGAGCCTGAGTTCGTCGGTGAGATGTGCCGCGCGTTCCCGGGCAACATCATCGTCGGTCTCGATGCGAAAGACGGTTATGTGGCCACCGACGGTTGGGCGGAAGTCTCCAGCGTCAAGGCGATCGAGCTCGCCAAGCGCTTCGCGAATGACGGTGTTTCGAGCATCGTCTACACCGACATCGCAAGAGATGGCATGATGCAGGGCGTCAACGTCGAAGCAACCGCCGCACTTGCCCGCGAAGGCGGGCTTCCGGTGATCGCCTCCGGCGGGGTGACCAACCTCGACGACATCGAAGCGCTTTGCAAGGTGGCGGATAGCGGCATCCTCGGCGCCATTACCGGCCGCGCGATCTACGAGGGCAGCCTCGACGTGCGCGAGGCCCAGCGCCTGAGCGACGAGCTGCGCGGAGGCCGCGCATGACGCTCGCCAAGCGCATCATCCCGTGCCTCGACGTGGATGCCGGTCGCGTGGTCAAGGGCGTCAATTTTGTTGGCATCCGTGATGCCGGCGACCCGGTGGAGGTGGCCAAACGCTACAACCAGCAGGGCGCCGACGAGATCACCTTTCTCGACATCACCGCAAGCTCTGACGAGCGCGCCACCACCGTCGAGATGGTCGAGCGCATCGCCGGCGAAGTGTTCATCCCGCTCACCGTGGGCGGCGGTATCCGCACCTGCGAGGACATTCGCACCATGCTCAACGCCGGCGCCGACAAGGTGTCGATCAACACCGCCGCGGTGACCAATCCGGACTTCGTCTTCGAGGCCGCCGAGCGCTTCGGCAGCCAGTGCATCGTGGTGGCGATCGACGCCAAGAAGGTCTCTACCGATGGCGAGCCGCCGCGCTGGGAGATCTTCACCCACGGCGGGCGCCGTCCGACGGGGCTCGACGCCGTCGATTGGGCGAAGAAGATGGTGGCGCTGGGCGCCGGCGAGCTGCTGCTCACCAGCATGGACCGCGACGGCACCAAGAGCGGCTTCGACCTGGGCGTGACCCGGGCGATTTCCGAGGCGGTGAGCGTACCGGTGATCGCCTCCGGCGGGGTGGGCAGCCTCGAGCACCTGGTCGACGGCGTGCTCGAAGGCGGCGCCGATGCGGTGCTGGCAGCGAGCATCTTCCACTTCGGCGAATACACCATTCCCGAAGCGAAGCGCTTCATGGCGGAACGCGGCATCGAGATGCGCCTCTAAGAGGGCCATGCCCTCGGCCATCGGCGCGACCGCGACGATGGCTTCTCCCCTTTTTGCGTTTCTGGAGCTTTTCATGCAATTCAAACGCTCGCGCCTGACGGGAACGTTGGGCGTGGCCCTGAGCCTTGCGTTAGCCGCCAAGGCCCAGGCCGATTGGCCGCCTACCTTGGCCTTCGACCACGGCCTGGTGCAGACCAGCCTCTTGACCCGCCACTTCAGCCCCGACCCGGAGCACACCGAGCGGCAGAACCTGATCAGTGTGGAGCTTCACAACCCCGAGCGCTGGCTGACGGGCGCGGCTTGGTTCAAGAACTCCTTCGATCAACCCACCTGGTATGTCTACGCCGGACGCGAGTTTCCGCTGACCACACTCGAAAGCGGCGTGCGTCTTCGCGCCAAGCTGACCGCCGGAGCGCTCAAGGGCTACAAGGGCGAGTACCGCGACAAGATCCCTTTCAACCATCTCGAGATCGCTCCGGCGGCGCTGCCGAGCATCGGCCTTGAGTGGCGCGGCGTCGAAACCGATCTGATCATGTTCGGCACCGCCGGCATGATGATCACTGCAGGCGTGCGCTTCTAGCCTGCCGGTGACGACGCGCCTGCTTTTCGAGGCTTACTCGTCGTCCAGACTGAGCCCCAGATTGCTCACGCCACCGTTGCGCCCCAGCCGACGCAGCTCCTTGAACGCGGCCTTGTCGAGCGGCTCGCTGACCGCGTCGAGCACCGCATCCTGGAAGTCGTTCTCGTCCTCCATCAGCGGATGATCGCGAATGATCAGCGCGAGCTTCTGGGCGTCCACCTCGCCTTCAGTGAGCTCGATGAAGGCGCGCACGCCGGCGCGCGAGGTGCGACTAACGTCGAGCACGGCCTCACCGCCGTCGCCCTGCAGCGTATCGAGCAGCGCGGTGATCGAGACCACCGCATCGAGGGCACGCCGGGCGCCGAAACTCTCGTCGTCGGCGGGCGGCTCGCATTCGGCGAGCTTCTCCGCCTGGCGGGCGAAGTCGATGCTCGCGCCGGACACGGTAAGTCGCTCCCACACGAGATCGAGTACCACCCTCAGTGTATGACTGTCACCCTGGCCGGTGGTCTGCTCGAAAAGCGCATAGTTGGGCATCAAGCGCTCGCAAAGCGCTGCCATGAAGGCTTGTTGGGCGGTCGACGGCAGCGCTTGAAGTCGTTGGTAGAATCCGGGGGCTTTGGCCACCATATTGATTTCCTGAGCCTTTATGTTGATGAAATAAACGCGTTACTATCGTCTTGCAAATGCGAAAAGCTTTCGCGAAACCGGCCGGCGAGGAGAGTACCATGCATATCCATCTGCTACAGCACGGCCCTGACCACGGCCCCGCACGCCTGACCGACTGGCTCGTCAGCATGGGCCACAGCTACACCATCTTTCATCTCTTCGACGGCGAGCTGACGCCGCGCCCGGGCGAGTGCGACGCGCTGATCCTGCTCGACGGCCCGGAGGCATTCGTCCAGGAACCGCCCACCTGGGCCAGGGCGGAGAAGAAGCTCATCAACCGTTACTTGGACGGACAGCGCCCAGTGCTGGGCGTAGGCCTCGGAGCGTTGTGGATCGCCGAGGCGCTGGAGGCGGTCATCGCCCCGGGCACCTATCCCGAAACCGGCTGGCACGCGGTGACCCTGGCGCCAGAGAGCCCGTTCGATCTGCCCGAGCGCTTCGAGGCCTTGATGTGGCACCGCTACGTGTTCAGCCTGCCCGATGACGCCCTGCCCCTGGGCGGCAGCGACGCAGCCCCTCTTCAGGGCTTTGCCTGGGACGCCGGGCGCGTGGTCGGGCTTCTTTGCCATCTCGAGGCCACCGCCGATAGCACCGCCGCGCTCTTCGCCCATCCTCCCGCCTTGCCCGCTTCGCCGGCCGCCCGGCGCTACGTGCAAGAGACGTCGGCCATTCTGACGCCGCCCGGGCGATTTCACGCGCTGGCGCCGCTGCTCGACCGGGTGATGACCCAGTGGCTCGCTCAGACGTAAGGCACTAGGCCAGCTCAGCCCGGGCCGCGGCGCTCCACGCTTGGGCGGCCTCCAGACAGCTCTCCCAGTCGCCCACGTGAAGCTCCTTGGGGGCGTCGTCGCGCCACTCGAGATGATAACGGTAGAGCGGGTCGTAATACTCGGTCAAAAGCGGGGCGAGCCACGCTTCGTGGGCCTGAACATCGCCCTGGGCGTGGGCAGCGAAGGCCAGCGCCTGCATGCGCTGCAGGCGCTGCAGCCGGGCGTTGCCGAGCCGCTTGGCCAGGCGCTTCAAGCTGTTCGAGAGCTGATCCTGCATGCGCCGGAACCCTTCCTCGGCGCCAAAACGCGCCACGAACGCCGCCAGCAGGGCTTCGATGTAATCGAAGCGCAGCTGCTCCAGGCGCCAATCCAGCGGCATCTCGACGCGAATGCGCGGCGCTTCGCTGAGCGCGTGCCAGAAGGTCAGCGGAATGTTGGCGTTGCCGATCTGACGCGACTCGTCCTCCATCACCAGCGCGCCGTTCTGGCCGAGCAAACGCTTGCCAAGGGCGTGCTCGAAGTCGATCTGAGAGGTAGGCGCCTCCACCTGGCGCCCGAAGGCCGATCCCTTGTGGTTGGCGCAGGCCTCGAGATCGATACCGTTGTCCAGGCGATTGATCAGCACCGTCTTGGCGGTGCCGGTGAGACCGGCCACCACCAGCATCGGCTGGGCAGCGGCCTGCTCGATGCGCGTGCACAGCGCACGCCGCATCGCCTTCCAGCCGCCCTCGATACGCGGCACCTCGACCCCCGCCTGTGCCAGCCACCGCTGAGTGATCTGCGAGCGCAGCCCGCCCCGAAAGCAGTAGATCACGGCGTTCGGATAGCGTTCGAGATAGCCTCGCCAAGCCTCGATACGTGCCTGCTTGACGGTACCGCTGACCAGGTGCTCGCCAAGCGCGATGGCCGCTGCCTGGCCCTGCTCCTTGTAGGCGATACCGACCTGATGGCGCTCTTCGTCGATCATCAGCGGCAGGTTGACGGCGCCGGGCAGGCTGCCCTGATCGAACTCGACCGGCGCGCGCACGTCGATCAAGGGCGTGCCGCGGCGAATCAGTTCAAGAGAGGCGGGTACGTCAGCAAGCATCTAGCCGATCACCTCGATCAACGCATCGCCCTGGCGCGGCTTCATGGTGCCGAAAGGCGCAAGCGCCAGGCCGTGTTCGCGACCGATACGCTGAATATCGTCCTCCCAGGCCGGATCGACGCTGAGCAGTAGCCCGCCGGAGGTCTGCGGATCGCACAGCCACTGCCAGTGAGCATCGTCCATGGCCGGCAGCTGTGCGCCCAGGGCGTCGCGGTTGCGCACGGTGCCGCCGGGCACCGCGCCCTGGCGGCGATACGCTTCGGCCTCAGAAAGCCGCGGCAGGCGGCGAAAATTGACCTCGGCCTTGAGGTGGCTGGCACTGCAGATCTCGCTGAGATGACCGGCCAGGCCGAAACCGGTCACGTCGGTCATGGCATTCAAGCCTTTCACCTTGGCAAGCTCTACGCCGATGCGGTTGGACATGAGCATGGTTTCCCGCGCCAGGCCGTGGTGGCCGGCCTCCAGCAGGCCGCGCTTCTCGGCGGTGGTCAGAAGCCCCACGCCCAGGGGTTTGGTCAGAAACAGCAGATCGCCGGGCTTGGCGCCGCTGTTGAGCTTGAGCTGGTCAAGCTGGATCAGGCCGTTGACGGCAAGGCCAAAGATCGGCTCCGGGGCGTCAATGGAGTGGCCGCCGGCCAGCGCCACGCCGAGCTCGCGGCACACGCCCTGGGCGCCGGCGATCACATCGCCGGCGACGTCCGGCGAGAGTTTGTCCACCGGCCAGCCGAGGATGCTCAGCGCCATGACCGGCGTGCCGCCCATGGCGTAGATGTCGCTGATCGCGTTGGTGGCGGCGATGCGTCCGAAGTCGAAAGGGTCGTCTACGATCGGCATAAAGAAGTCGGTGGTCGAGATCATGCCGCGACCGTCGCCAAGATCGAACACGGCGGCATCCTCGCGCCCCTGGTTGCCCACCACCAGCTGCTTGTGCCCGGCGCTGGGGCCGGCCTTGGCCAGGATGCCGTCCAGCACGTCCGGTGCGATCTTGCAGCCGCAGCCGGCGCCGTGGCTGTACTGGGTCAGTCGAATCGAACTCATCGCGTCTCTCCTTGGGGGTCTGGATCGCCTGAAGTGCCGCTGCGGGCGATCGTCGCCGGGTGTCGCGCCCCGGCTTTCAGTATCGTTAACGCTTTCAGTATCATTAGCTTAGTACAGCCTAGAGTGCTTCCAGGGCATCGCTCAGCTTGTCCACGGCGATGACCTCCATGCCCGCAGGTGCCTTCTTGGGGGCGTTGGCACGCGGTACGATGGCGCGCAGAAAGCCGTGCTTGGCGGCCTCGCTGATGCGCTCCTGACCGCTGGGCACCGGACGAATCTCGCCGGAAAGCCCTACCTCGCCGAACACCACCAGCTCCTTGGGTAGCGCCCGGTTCTGCAGGCTCGAGACCACGGCGAGCAGCACGGCAAGGTCGGCGCTGGTTTCCAGCACCTTGACCCCGCCGACCACGTTCAGGAACACGTCCTGATCGCCGGTGAACAGCCCGCCGTGGCGGTTTAGCACGGCGAGCAGCATCGCCAGGCGGTTCTGGTCGAGCCCGACCGCCACGCGGCGCGGATTGCCGAGCGCCGATTCGTCCACCAGCGCCTGGACTTCCACCAGAATCGGCCGGGTACCTTCCCATACCACCATGACCAGGCTTCCCGGCGCCTGCTCTTCCTGGCGGGAAAGGAAGATGGCGCTGGGGTTCTTCACCTCCTTGAGGCCTTGTTCGAGCATGGCGAAGACGCCGAGCTCGTTGACCGCGCCGAACCGGTTTTTCTGGCCGCGCAGAGTGCGAAAGCGCGAGTCGGCGCCGCCTTCGAGCAGAAGCGAAGCGTCGATCATGTGCTCGAGCACCTTGGGGCCGGCCAGGGTGCCATCCTTGGTGACGTGGCCTACCAGCAATAATACCGTATTGCTCTGCTTGGCGAAGCGGGTGAGCGCGGCGGCGGATTCGCGCACCTGGGCCACGCCTCCGGGAGCAGAGCTTATATCCTCGAGATGCATGGTCTGGATGGAGTCGATCACCAGAATCTCGGGCTTTTCTCGCTCCGCCACCGCGAGAATCGTCTCCACGCTGGTTTCCGCCAGCATCTTCAGTCCATGGGTGGGTAGCTGCAGCCGATGAGCGCGCATGGCCACCTGGGAGAGTGACTCCTCCCCGGTCACGTAGAGGATGCGCCGCTGCTGGGCGAGCTTGCAGGCGGTCTGCAGCAAAAGCGTCGACTTGCCGGCCCCGGGGTTGCCGCCGAGCAGCACCGCTGAGCCTGGCACCAGGCCACCGCCGAGCACGCGGTCGAATTCGGCGAAGGTCGAGCTCAGGCGCGGCACCTCGCTCAAATCGACGTTGCTCAAGTCGACCACGTCCCGGGAGAGATCGCCTGCATAGCCCCCCCGTCCGGTGGACGAGGCGCTGCCGCCGGGTCGAGCGCTCGCCAGGCGGATCTCGGTCAGGGTGTTCCACTCGTTGCAGCTCGAGCACTGGCCCTGCCACTTACGGTACTCGGCACCACACTCGGTGCATACGAAGGCGCTCTTCGCTTTTGCCACGCGCTCTGCTCCTGTTTCACTGACCGGCGATGTCGCCGGGATCTTGCCTCGCTCTCAGGCAAAAACGCAAAAGGCGGCCCGCGGCCGCCTTTTCGAACCCTTCCCGCGCTTATTGACGCTGCAGTTGCAGCATCTCGCCGTTCTCGAAACGACGACGCTCGGGGTCGATCAGCTCGAGCGTACGGTCGCTGATTTTCTGGAAGTAGTAGATCTGGCCATCGCCATTGGGCGTCAGCTCGTAGACGGTGGCGTCCGGGTCTGAAGGCGTACCGGTCAGCACTTCCCAGTTACCGGCGTAGTTCTCGTTCGGCGGGGTCTGGGGGTGGTTGCGGTAGGACGCCTGCAGTTCGAAGGTCCGCTCCTGCGGGGCGCTGGTTTCGCTGCCTTCGAGGGTCACGTCCAGATCGATGCCGTCACAGTTGCGACACGGCAGCGTGCCCTGGTAATTCGCCTGCGACGCGCTCACACCGGGAGCCGTCTCTTGCTGATCGGTTTGGCCAGCTGCGCAGCCCGCCAGCAGTGCCAACATAGCCGAACCGGCTAGCAAACTCCTTAATTGCATTGGGTGTCTCCTTATCGTGTTGGACATACAATTCTTTTGCGCGCTTATGACAGCATAACTGCTTGAAGGTGCGACGCCCACCCCCATGACTGCAATCGCGCCGAGACGCTTGCGCTCAACAGGGCATGGGGCCACCATAACGCCCTGATCAAGGACAAGCAGGTTACCGCACATGAGCCAACTTTGGAGCCCCGCCGTTCGGTCACTGACACCCTACGTGCCCGGCGAGCAGCCCACCGAGCGCCTCATTAAGCTCAACACCAACGAGAACCCCTACCCGCCGGCACCCGGCGTGGCACAGGCGTTGCGCGATTATGCCACCGATCACCTGCGCCTCTACCCGGACCCCGCCTCACGGGCGCTTCGCCAGACGCTCGCCGAGACGATGGGCGTGGGCATTGAACAGACCTTCGTGGGCAACGGCTCCGACGAGGTGCTCGCCTTCGCATTTCAGGCGTTCTTCTGCCACGCGGCGCCGCTGGACGTGCCCGACATCACCTACAGCTTCTACCCGGTCTACGCCAGGCTGTATGGCATCGAGCTGCGCAAGCATGCGCTCGACGACGATTGGCAGGTCGATCTCGATGCGCTAAGCGCAAGTGGGGAGCGCAGCGGCGTGATCCTCGCCAATCCCAATGCGCCCACCGGCCACGCCCACTCACTGCAGGCTCTCGAGGCGCTGCTCGAGCGAGTGACAGATCGCGTGGTGCTGATCGACGAGGCCTACGTCGATTTCGGAGCTGAAAGCGCCGTGGCACTGGTCGAGCGCTACCCCAATCTGCTGGTCACCGGCACCTTCTCCAAGTCGCGCAGCCTGGCGGGACTGCGCCTGGGCTACGCCATCGGCGCCGTGGAGCTGATTGATGCGCTCGAGCGGGTCAAAGACTCGTTCAACTCTTACCCCGTCGACCGCCTGGCGAGCGCAGTGGGTATCGCGGCGCTCGAGGACAAGGCGCATTTCGATGCGTGCCGCAATAACGTCATGGCGACCCGCGAGCGTACCGTATCGCGTCTGGAGGCGCTGGGCTTCAGCGTACTGCCCTCGAAGGCAAACTTCGTACTGGCCCAGCATCCCCGCTTCGAAGGCGCCCAACTCTTCGCCGGACTGCGTGAGCGCGGCATCCTGGTGCGGCACTTCAATACCCCTGCGCTCGCCAATTTCCTGCGCATCACCATCGGGACCGATGACGAGATGGATGGCCTGGTAGAGGCACTGAAAGCGCTCTGCGGCTAACGCGATGGCCGAAAGCCCCTGCCCTGCCCCGATGGCAGGGCTTTTCTTGGCGCCATTTTGCAGGCACGAAAAAAATCCCCGCCTCGAAGAGACGGGGGATTTTTCGGAGAGGTGCCTGACGATGACCTACTCTCGCATGGGGAGACCCCACACTACCATCGGCGCGTTGCGGTTTCACTTCCGAGTTCGGCAAGGGATCGGGTGGTTCACGCAGGCTATGGTCGTCAGGCGTAACTATCAATGTACATCATGCTGGGCGTGTTCTGTGGCGTCTCTGCCGAGCGTTCTCGGCGCGTATCCGGTTCTTTCATTCGTTGTCA